>NZ_JBCNLG010000003.1:0-419307 GCF_039595595.1 Roseateles sp.
TGCCCTGCATCCTCAGCCCCGAGATCGCCACGCGCTCGTCGGGACTCAAATGCCGATACGTCTCTCGTCTTTCCATCGCGACACCTTACCTGGGTAGGGGTGTTGCACTTCAGAATTGAGACCGCCCAGCCTTTGGCTGTCGAATATTTTCCATATCGCTCGCACTGAAGATGCAGGCGCGGGAGGATGATTTCACGACCATGCACGGCGCCCTGTACCGCGGTGATTTATGGAATGTGGTCCCGGGCAGCATGCAGACGGACGATGACGAAGATGCGCACGTCGTGCTGGATGCCGGACCGCTCATTGATGCGAGCATGTTGAAGCACAACCACTCGCGCACCTCGATCGGGAAATACTTGAAAGACAACCCCGATCAAGAGGGCGTGGTTGTCAACGCCAAGCACGGCGAAACGCTGAGAAAGAGAACCAGACGTCACACGGTCCAGCGTGAAGTCCTGGCAAATAAAGATTCTGGACAAGTGACAAAGACGATCAAATTCAACAACTCGATTGAATTGAAGAGAATCGCCTTGATCAGGCGTGCCCTGAACTTTGTTTCAGTCGCACCCGCCAATGATGTCATCCGGTTGTCGGCGCTCATTGGTCAATCATTTGATCGACCCAACGGACACAGGCGCTAGCGCTCCTTGTCACGCCCTTCAAACGCAGCCTTGTCGACATCGAGGCCCCCGCCCCCGCCTGACGCCCAAGCCAAGCCCGCATCCCAATACGGCGGATCCCCGAACGCCTCCTTGAGCGCATCGGCCAGCGCTCTCAGCTTCGCCGACGCGCGCCGGCCGTCGGGGTGGGCCATGTAGAGGAACTCCGTCTCGGGCGACTGGCCGACGTCGACGATCTCCAGCTCGCCCGAGCGCAACTGCTCGCCGATGATGAAGGTCGGCAGCAGCGCCAGGCCCAGCCCCGCCATCGCGGCCTCGCGCATCATGTCGCCGTTGTTCACGCGCAGGACCACGTGTGGCCGCACGAACTCATCCGCTCTCGCTTCGAGGAAGCGCCAATCGGCGATGCCGCGATTGCTGTAGCGGATCGCCCGATGGTCCGCGAAGTCCGCGGGGCGGCGCGGCCGGCCGTGCCGCTTCAGATAGGCCGGCGAGGCCACCAGGAAGCGCCGGCTCGGCGCCAGCACCCACGCCACCAGGCGCGAATCCGCGATCGCACCGTGACGCAGCACCGCGTCGTAGCCGTCGGCCTGCGCGTCGACGCGGCGGTCGTCGAGCTCCAGCGTCATCGAGATGCCGGGATGCCGGCTCAGGAACGGATACAGCGCCGGCCCCAGGTGCATGCGACCGAAGGTTACCGGCGCCGACAGCCGCATCGGACCGGTCAATTGACCGCGGCGCTCGCTGACCTCGGCGGCGGCCTCTTCCACCTCCCGCACGATGCGCAGCGCGCGCTCGAGGAAGGCCTGACCGTCTTCCGTCAGGCTGAGCTTGCGGGTCGTGCGGTGGAACAGCGGCGCGCCAAGGCCCTGTTCGAGCTCCGCCAGCCGCTCGCTGACCACCGACTTCGACAGCGACATCCGCCGCGCCGCGCCGCTGATCGATCCGGCTTCCGCTATCGCCACGAAGCTGGTGATCCCGTCGAGTTTGAGCATCTCGTCTCCCTCCTTGGGAGGCCGCCGAAGGGGCGGACCCGCGAGGCGCGATTCTGTCGCATTGTTCGGAAGCCCAGAACAGCAGTTCCGCCATTGGCCGGCTTCCGGAAACGGCGGGCGTCGCCGACATTGGACTCATCGATCAACCCCCGGCCGGTTCCCCGGTCAAGCCCCCAAGGAGAGTTCTCATGAGCCACCGCCTGCAAGACAAGGTTGCCCTCATCACCGGCGCCAGCTCCGGCATCGGCCGCACCACCGCCCTGCTCTTCGCCGCCGAAGGCGCGAAGGTCGTCGTCGGCGCGCGTCGCGCGTCCGAGCTGGACCAGCTCGTTTCCGAGATCCACGCCGCAGGCGGCCAGGCCGTCGCGCTCGCTGGCGACGTGCGCTCCGAGGCCTATGCCAAGGCGCTGGTGGACCTGGCGGTCGAGCGCTTCGGCCGGCTGGACGTGGCCTTCAACAACGCCGGCACGCTCGGCGAAGGCGGCCCCAGCACCGAGGTCTCGGAAGCCGGCTGGACCGACACGCTGGCCATCAACCTCACCGGCGCCTTCCTCGGCGCGAAGCACCAGATCGCGCAGATGACGAAGAACGGCGGCGGCTCGGTGGTGTTCACGTCGACCTTCGTCGGCCACACCTTCGCGTTCCCCGGCATGGCCGCGTATGCGGCGAGCAAGTCGGGGCTCATCGGCCTGACGCAGGCGCTGGCGGCCGAGTACGGCCCGCAAGGCGTGCGCGTGAACGCGGTGCTGCCGGGCGCCGTCGACACGGACATGTTCCGGGAGAAGAACGACACGCCCGAGGCGCAGAGCTTCGTCACCAACCTGCATGCGCTCAAGCGCGTGGGCAAGCCGGAAGAGCTGGCGCGCGCGGTGCTGTATCTGGCCTCGGACGACTCGTCCTTCGTGACGGGGACGGCGTCGCTGGTCGATGGCGGCGTGTCGATCACGCGGACTTGAGGCCGGCTCGCGCGTGGATGGCCTAGCATCGCTGCCCATGGCTATCCACCACCTCACTCCCACCGTCGACTCCGACGCTTTCAGCTCTTCCGATCAACGCATCTGGCTGAAGCTCGAAGCCCTGCAACCCTGCGGCTCGTTCAAGCTGCGCGGCGTCGGCCACGCGAGCGAGGTCCATGCCGCCCGCGGCGCGAAGCGGCTGCTGTCGTCCTCGGGCGGCAATGCCGGCATGGCGGTCGCGTATGCGGGACGGAGGCTCGGACTGCCCGTGGTGGTGGTCGTTCCCGAGACGACGCGCGAGTGGCCCAAGACCTTGATCCGCCGTCAGGGCGCCGAGGTCATCGTCCACGGCAAGAGCTGGATGGAGGCCAATGAGCACCTGATGTCGCTGCGCCAGACGGCGGACGCGTTCATCCATCCGTTCGACGACCCGCTGCTGTGGGACGGGCACGCGACGATGATCGAAGAGGCCGCAACGCAGTGTCCGAAGCCGGATGCGGTCGTCCTGTCGGTGGGCGGTGGCGGGCTGATGAGCGGCGTGCTGCAAGGAATGCACGCCGCCGGCTGGAGCGACGTGCCGCTGGTCGCGGCCGAGACCGTCGGTGCCGAATCGCTGAATGCCTCGATCGCGGCAGGCGAGCTCGTGACGCTCGATGCGATCACGAGCATCGCGACCTCGCTCGGCGCGCGCCGCGTCAGCGAGCAGGCCTTCGCATGGACGAAGCGGCATGAGGTCGTCGGCGCAACGGTCACTGACGCGCAAGCGGTGCGGGCTTGCCTCGATGTCGCGAAGGAGCACCGCCTGATCGTCGAGCCGGCGTGCGGCGCGGCGGTCGCGGTGGCGCGCCAGCGCACCGTGCCGGTCTTGCAGAAGGCGCGCAACGTGCTGGTGATCCTCTGCGGCGGCGCTTGCGCGACTTATGAAGACCTGCAGGCCTGGGCCGCGGAAAGCGCCGGCAAGTCCTGACCGCTCACTGCGGTCACATCTTCTCGCCCGGCAATTGGCTCGCTGCCTTCACCCAGGCGGTGAAGGCAGCTTCGTCGAGCGGCTCCCGCTCGCTCACATGGAGATAGCGCGCTCGCGCGGTCTTCGAGTCGACCGGTGGCATCGGATCGAGCGCCTTTCCGTTGAAAAAGGCGACCTTCACGTAGCGTGACATCACGTGGATGCCGAGGAACCAAGTCTCGCCATCCATGCCGTACAGCGGCGAGTTGTACTTCACCGCCTTGCGGACACTGGCGACGGTCTCGCCGACGAGCGCGTCGATGCGCCGCACCGCATCCTGCTTCCAGCCTTGCAACGCAGCGATGTACGCCTGCACGGGCTCATCGCCGTAGCCCTTCGGAATTTGCGGATTGCCGCCCGCCAGGAGCCTGGGCTCCGCGCCAGGTCCTTTGGCAGATTTCCTCGGCGATGAAGTCTTGGTCATGGTCCTAGCAGCGAGCCCCGCATGTGGCGATGCCAGATCGCGTCCTCATGCAAGTCCTGGTTCTGCAGCGTCATCGGCCGCGAGTGCAAATGGCCCTTGGCTTGCTGCGTGGTGAACAGGCCGATCCGGATGTCCTTGCTCCAGCTGCAGAGCTTGGCGCGGCGTTCGGCGTCGGACGGCGAGTGGTCGGTCATGGAGGGGCTTCTGAGTTGCTGAACAGGTTCAGCAAGAGGCCCTCCTGCGCAGACTCCATTCATCAAATGGCTTGCGCGTTTCGATTCGGAGTTACTTCAAATCCAGATCCCAATCCGCCTTGGCGGACTGCCGGACATTCCTGAGCACGTATTCCATCTTCTCCAGGTCCTCGTCAACAAACAACCGTTGATCTTCATCCTCTGCCGTCTCAGATACATGTTGGAGATATTCCTCATAGTGCTTCAACGCCTTCCAGAGAAGGTTGTATTCACCGACGATCAGCTTGACAGCCATTAGTTCACTCCCACTGCGAGCGGGCTTCTCCAAGGTCCGGCCAGTTCACGCCACCCTGGCGATATAGGTCCTGGGCACACTCGGCGATATCACGAACATATACATTCTCCGGCGCGATCATCTGAGTTTCCTTTGAGCTCAGTCAGGGAAATATAAGAAGAACTCGGCGGCGGGAAGCCATGACCAACGTCATCCCCTCGCTGGCGCAGAAAGCGGCTAGGCCCGCCGTCCGCCGGTGGGCAAGTCCCGATAGGGATACCAAACCCGACATCACCCCCGCATGAAATGTGATTGGTCCGGCATCCCGCCCCTCCCTAGGATCACGAACGCCTCACAAGGGGTGCCGCTGCATCGGCGCGTCCCGACATCAACATCAACGAGGAGACAACGATCATGAAGACCACGCGTCGTCAGCTGCTGGCCTTGAGCGCGCTCGCGCTGGGCACCGCCCTCCCCGCCCTGCCCGCCTTCGCGGCCGACGCCAAGCCGCTCGTCCTGGGCTTCTCCCAGGTCGGCGCCGAGAGCGAATGGCGCACCGCCAACAGCAACTCCATCAAGGACGCAGCCAAGCAGGCCGGCATCACCCTCAAGTTCGCAGACGCCCAGCAAAAGCAGGAAAACCAGGTCAAGGCCATCCGCTCCTTCATCGCCCAGAAGGTCGATGTCATCGCGTTCTCCCCCGTCGTCGAGTCCGGCTGGGACACCGTCCTGCGCGAAGCCAAGAACGCCAAGATCCCCGTCATCCTCACCGACCGCGCCGTCAAGGTCAGCGACCCCTCCCTCTACGTCACCTTCATCGGCTCCGACTTCGTCGAGGAGGGCCGCAAGGCCGGCCGCTGGCTCATCGACTGGGCCAAGAAGAACGCCCCCACCGGCGAGGTCAACATCGTCGAACTCCAGGGCACCGTCGGCTCCGCCCCCGCCCTGGACCGCAAGCGCGGCTTCGAGGAAATCATCCAGGCCGAGCCGCGCCTGAAGATCGTCCGCTCGCAGTCCGGCGACTTCACCCGCGCCAAGGGCAAGGAAGTCATGGAGGCCTTCCTCAAGGCCAAGGACAAGAAGATCCACGTCCTCTTCGCCCACAACGACGACATGGCCATCGGCGCCATCCAGGCCATCGAGGAAGCCGGCCTCAAGCCCGCCAAGGACATCGCCATCGTCTCCATCGACGGCGTGCGCGGCGCCTTCCAGGCCATGGCCGCCGGCAAGCTCAATGTCACCGTCGAGTGCAACCCCATGCTCGGCCCCCAGCTCATGCAGCTCGCCAAGGACGTCGTCGCCGGCAAGCCCGTGGCCAAGCGCATCACGACCGAGGAAGGCGTCTTCACCGCCGACGTCGCCGCCAAGGAACTCCCCAACCGCAAGTACTGATGGACGCCCCCGGACTGCTGCTCTCGCTCAGCGGCATCGACAAGGGCTTCCCCGGCGTGCAGGCGCTCTCCGGGGTCTGGCTGCGCCTGTTCGCCGGCGAGATCCACGCCCTCATGGGCCAGAACGGCGCCGGCAAGTCCACCCTCATCAAGGTCCTCACGGGCCTGTACCCGCCCGACGCCGGCCGCATCGAGCTCGCCGGCGATCCCATCGCCCCGCGCTCCACCGCCGATGCCCAGGACCTGGGCATCAGCACCGTCTACCAGGAGGTCAACCTCGTCCCCAACCTGTCGGTGGCCGAGAACCTCTTCATCGGCCGCTACCCGCGCCGCTGGGGCCAGATCGACTGGCCCCGCATGCGCGAGCGCTCCCGTCAGCTGCTGGCCGAGCTCGAACTGGACATCGACGTCGACGCGCCCCTGGCCCGCTACTCGCTCTCGATCCAGCAGATGGTCGCGATCGCGCGGGCGCTCAACATCTCGGCGCGCGTCCTCATCCTCGACGAGCCGACCTCCAGCCTCGACGAGGCCGCCGTCCAGCATCTCTTCCGCGTCATGCGGCGCCTGCGCGAGCAGGGCCTGGCGATCCTCTTCGTCACGCACTTCCTCGATCAGGTCTACGCCGTCTCCGACCGCATCACGGTCATGCGCAACGGCCGCACCGAGGGCGAGTTCCTGCCTCAGGAGCTTGGCCGCCTCGAGCTGATCCAGAAGATGGTCGGCCCGCACACCGCCTCGAGCCAGCCCCTGGAGGCGTGCGCGCAGTCGATGGAGCCGGCGCTCGCCGCGCATGGCCTCGCGCGCAAGGGTGCGCTGCAGCCGCTGGATCTGGAGATCCGCCGGGGTGAGGTGCTGGGCCTGTGCGGTCTCCTGGGCTCGGGCCGGACGGAGACGGCGCGGCTGCTCTTCGGTGCCGACAGTGCTGATGCTGGCGACATCGAGATCGACGGCAAGCGTCAGCGCTTTGCTTCGCCGCGCCAGGCGATCGCCAATGGGTTGGCGTTCTGTTCCGAGGACCGGAAGCTGGAGGGCGCGGTGCTGGCGCTGTCTGTGCGGGAGAACATCGTGCTGGCCTTGCAGGCGCGGCAGGGCTGGTGGCGTGCGATTCCGCTGAAGCGTCAGCAGGCTGTTGCCGACGACTACGTGCGCCGGCTTGGCATCAAGACGGCGGACATCGAGACGCCGATCGGTCTGCTGTCGGGTGGCAATCAGCAGAAGGTGTTGCTGGCTCGCTGGTTGCTGACGCAGCCGCGGCTGTTGATCCTGGACGAGCCGACGCGGGGCATTGATGTGCGCGCGAAGGAGGAGATCATGGACGAGGTCCGGCGCTTGTGCGCGCAGGGGGATGCGACGGATCGCCGCATGGCGGTGCTTTTCATTTCCTCGGAGCTTCCCGAGGTCTTGCGCTGCAGTGATCGTCTGGTGGTCCTACGTGATCGCCGGGCCATTGGCACCTACGACAGGGGCGACCTGGACGAGCGCTCGGTCCTCGAAGTGATTGCCGCCGATGGTCCCCGATCGCAGAACCGTTGAAGGACGGTGGTGGTTGGGGACGGCATGGCTTGGGGTTCAGGCGCTTGCCGCCTGCGGCCCCATGCCATGGCGGCCAACGCCCTGATCGTCGAAGTGAAAGCAACCTGTGATTGACTCCTTCCCCATGAGCAGTGCTCCTGCCGCCGCCAAGCCTCTGCGACGCCGCGTGTTCGCGTTGCTGGTGGCGCATCCTTTGCTGAGGCCGGTGGCCGCGTTGGTGATCCTGTTGCTGATCGATGTGATCTGCCTGCCGGGTTTCTGGCATCTGGAGGTCAAGGATGGGCATTTGTATGGCCCGTTGATCGACATCCTGAACCGTGCCGCGCCGCTGATGCTGGCGGCGCTTGGCATGAGTCTGGTGATTGCGACGCGGGGCATTGATGTGTCGATTGGCGCGGTGGTGGCGATTGCCGCGACGGTGGCGGCCTTGCTGGTGAATGGGGATCACTCGTTGGGCGTTGCCTATGCCGGCGCGCTGGGTGCGGCGTTGTTGTGCGGGGTCTGGAATGGTGCGCTGGTGGCTGGGTTGAAGCTGCAGCCGATCATTGCGACGCTGATCCTGATGGTGGCGGGGCGTGGTCTTGCGCAGTTGTTGTCGGATGGGCAGATTCTGACTGTCTATCGCGATGACTTCTTCGTCCTCGGTGGTGGCTACCTGCTCGGGCTGCCGGTGTCGCTGTGGGTGGTTGCGGCCTTGGCGCTCGTGACCACGGCGCTGCTGCGCAAGACCGCATTGGGCCTGTTCATCCAGGCCGTTGGTCTGAACCCGGTGGCCTCGCGCCTGGCGGGATTGCGCACCGCGACGCTGATCTTCGGCACCTATGTGTTCGCGGCCACCTGCGCCGGGCTGGCCGGCTTGATGATCGCCTCCAACATCAAGAGCGCCGATGCCAACAACGCCGGCCTGCTGCTCGAGCTTGACGCGATCCTTGCGGTCACGCTCGGCGGCGCGTCGCTGGCTGGCGGGAAGTACCACCTGGCTGGCGCGCTGGTGGGGGCGCTCATCATCCAGACGCTCACCACCACGATCTACTCGCTGGGTGTTCCGCCGGAGATCAACATGGTGGTCAAGGCGATCGTCGTGTTCCTGCTCTGCATCCTGCAGTCGAGCGAATTGCGTCCGATGCTGCGGCGCCTGCGTGGGCTGCGTGGCCTGGGTGGAGGCGCGCGATGAACGCCGTCGCCTCGTCCAGTCCCCTCGAGCTGCTGCGCCGCTGGCTGAGGCAACCTGCCTTCAGCGCGCAGATCACCGTCGTGCTGCTGCTCGCGTTGATCGCGGCGGGCGGTGCGCACTACACGGGCTTCGCGTCGCCGCAGGTGATGCTCAACCTCGTCATCGACAACGCGTATCTGCTGGTGCTCGCCGTCGGCATGAGCCTGGTCATCCTGTCCGGCGGCATCGATCTCTCGGTGGGCGCGGTGCTGGCGCTGTCCACCACCATCGCCGCCTGGCTGCTGCACCAGGCGCATTGGCCGGCCTGGGCCGTGATCGCGCTCGTGCTCGGCGGCGGCGCGGTCTTCGGCGTGCTGCAGGGCGCGTTGATCCACTTCTTCAAGCTGCAGCCCTTCATCGTGACGCTCGCCGGCATGTTCCTGGCGCGCGGGCTCTGCTATCTGATCAGCGTCGATTCGATCACCATCGATGATCCGACCTTTGTCGCCATCTCGCAGACGCAGTGGGCGGTGCCTGGCGGATTCATTTCGCCGAGCGCGGCGATCGCGCTCGCGGTGCTGGCCGCGGGGATCTGGGTCGCGCATCGGAGCGCCTTCGGACGCGCGGTGTATGCGCTCGGCGGGAACGAGCAGTCGGCGCTGATGATGGGATTGCCAGTCGGGCGGACCAAGCTCGCGGTCTACGGCGTCAGCGGATTCTGCGCGGCGCTGGCCGGGCTGCTGTTCGCGTTCTACATGCTCAGCGGCTACGGGCTGCATGCGCAGGGGGCGGAGCTCGATGCCATCGCGGCCGTCGTCATCGGCGGCACCATGCTCAGCGGCGGATATGGCTATGTCGCTGGCGCGCTCTCCGGCGTGCTGGTGCTGGGCGTGATCCAGACGCTCATCGCCTTCGACGGCACGCTCAGCTCCTGGTGGACCAAGATCGTCATCGGCGCGCTGCTGTTCGTCTTCTGCGTCGTCCAGCGCCTGCTCGCCCGTCCGGCCGGGCAGGCTTGACGAGTCCGGCTGCGAACGACGGCGGTGCCGTCCGCGTCTGCCTTTCCTGGAGCCCTTCTTCGATGAAGACCTGCATCGCCGCCGCGCTCGCCGCGGCACTCGCCTTCGCGGGCGCGCCGTCCCGCGCGGCCAATCCGCTCTTTCCGCAGCTCTACACGGCCGATCCCGCCGTGCTGGTCGAGAACGGGCGCGCGTACCTCTACGTCGGTCACGACGAGGCCGAGCCCGGCGGCAAGGACTTCGTCATGAACGAGTGGCGCGTGTTCTCGAGCTGCGACTTGACGCATTGGACCGACCACGGCGCGCCGATGAAGGCGCTCGACTTCAAGTGGGCCAAGGGCCGCGCTTGGGCGTCGGACATCACGCGGCGCGTCGTCGACGGGAAGCCGGCCTACTTCTTCTATGCGACCGTGGAGCACGGGTCGATCCCCGGGTTCGCGATCGGGGTGGCGAGGTCGGACAGCCCCCTCGGGCCGTTCACGGACGCGCGCGGGTCGGCGTTGATCACCAACGACATGACCACGCAGACCGACATCGCGTGGGATGACATCGATCCGGCGATCTTCGTCGATGACGATGGGCAGGCCTATCTGTACTTCGGGAACACGGTGTTGAAGTACGTGAAGCTGAAGGGGTCCATGACAGAACTCGCCGGGCCGATCAACGCCGTGGCGGTGAAGGACTTCACCGAGGCCTCGTATCTGCACAAGCATCGCGGCACGTACTACCTGTCGTACTCGCAGCACTTCCCCGAGGAGACCGCGTACATGACCGGGCCCAGCGCCATCGGGCCATGGACGCCGCGCGGCGTGATCATGGCCAGGAACGAGAAGACGCCCACCATCCATCAGGCGATCTTCGAGTTCAACGGGAAGAGCTACATCGCGTATCACAACGCCAAGCTGCCTGGCGGCGGGGAGTTCCGGCGATCGGTCGCGATCGAGGAGCTGCACTACAACGCGGATGGAACGATTCGATTCGTGCCGCAGACGGACGCGGGGCCGGCGGCGAATCCTTCGCCGGGGTGCAAGGGCTGAAGGCCCGCGCAGGCTGCTGGCCCTCTCCCCTGCCCTCTCCCGCAAGCGGGCGAGGGAGTATGAGCCGGACGTCGTAGTAAACCCCCTCGCCCCAGCGGGGAGAGGGAGGGGAGAGGGGCTCGTGGCACAGCGCTGCTGCCCTTCGAAGCCCCCCCTCTCCCCTGCCCTCTCCCCCCTCGCGGGGGGCGAGGGAGTTCGATGCTGGCGGCGCTCGGCGCTTCAGACGCCGAGGATCGATACCGCCTTGGTGTTCAGATAGGCCTCGAGTGCCTCGGGCCCGCCTTCGGAGCCGTAGCCCGAGTCCTTGACCCCGCCGAACGGCATCTCGGCCGATGGCGTGGCGGGCTGGTTGATCCACAGCATGCCGACCTCCACGCGCTGCGCGAGCAGATGAGCGTTCTTGATCGACTTCGTGAACGCATAGCCCGCCAGGCCGAACGGCAGCCGGTTCGCCTCCGCGATGGCGTCTTCCAGCGTGTCGAAGCCGCGGATCGCGGCGATCGGGCCGAAGGGCTCGTCGTTGAAGACGGAGGCCTCGAGCGGCACGTCGGCCAGGATGGTGGGCGCGAAGAAATTGCCGGCATCGCCCACGCGCTCGCCGCCCGTGGCGATCTTGGCGCCGCGCTCGCGCGCCTCGGCAACGATCCTGGACATCGCGACGACGCGCCGCTCATTCGCCAGCGGGCCCAGCGTCGTGCCCTCGGCCAGGCCGTCGCCGAGCTTCAGCCCCTGCGCGTGCTTGACCATCGCCGCGGTGAACTCTTCCTTGAGGCTGTTGTGCACCAGGAAGCGCGTCGGCGAGATGCAGACCTGACCCGCGTTGCGGAACTTCGCGCCGCCGGCAGCCTTGACCGCGAGCGCGACGTCCGCGTCCTCCGCCACGATCACCGGCGCGTGGCCGCCCAGTTCCATGGTCACGCGCTTCATGTGGGCGCCGGCCAGCGCGGCGAGTTGCTTGCCCACCGGCGTCGAGCCGGTGAAGGTGACCTTGCGGATCACCGGATGCGGGATCAGGTAGCCCGAGATCTCGGCCGGATCGCCGAACACCAGCCCGACCGTGCCGGGCGGCACGCCCGCGTCGACGAAGGTCTGCAGCAGCGCGGCCGGCGAGGCCGGTGTCTCCTCCGGCGCCTTCACCAGGAAGGAGCAGCCGGTGGCCAGCGCCGCGCCGAGCTTGCGCACGATCTGGTTGACCGGGAAGTTCCACGGCGTGAACGCGGCGACCGGGCCGACGGGCTCCTTCAACACCAGTTGCTGGGCTGCCAGGTTGCGCGACGGCACGATGCGGCCGTAGACGCGGCGGCCTTCGTCGGCGAACCACTCGATGATGTCGGCGCCGGCGAGCACCTCGACCTTCGCCTCCGCGACGGGCTTGCCTTGTTCCTGCGTCAGCAGACGGGCGATCTCGGGCGCGCGCTCGCGCAGCAGCGCGGCAGCGCGGCGCATGGTCGCCGCGCGCTCGTGGGCGGAGACATTGCGCCAGGCCTCGAAGCCCTTCTGCGCGGCCGCGAGCGCGCGGTCGAGGTCCTCCTTGCTGGCATGAGCCACCTTGCCGATGACGGCGCCGGTCGCCGGATTGCGCACGGCGATCGTGCGGCCGCTGGCCGCATCGACCCATTCATTGGCGATCAGCAGACGGGTGTCGGGATAGGAAGCGGAAGTGGTCATCGCGAGGTCCTCGAAGCCAAAGGGAAAAACTGGCGACGACTCTACCTGCTCCCCGGTACCGCTCGCATGACCGGTGGCGATACCTGACGCCGCGCGGGCGCTTTGATCGCAGGCCGCCCGCGTGAGCGGCGACGGCGGGCATCGGCCGCCAATCCCGCGATGTAGCGAATCGTGTGTCCGGGTCCGCCGCTTGCCCTCCTGGCGGCACCCCCGCTTTCCGACGAGAGGATGAACGATCAGTTCCTGCCACCCCTGCGCTGGCATCGCTTGAAGTGGATCCTGACCGCGTTGATGCTGGCGATCGCGGCCGTGGCGCTGCCCGCGCTGGCGCAGGAGGCGCCGGTCGAGCCGCCCGATCCCGACAAGCTGCTCGACAGCGCACGCAAGGACATGGCGGCGATCCGCAAGCAGCTCGACGATGCGCTCGACGACGCGGCGCTGCAGGACTTGCGCAAGACCGCGCAGTCGGTGCAATCGCGCGCTGAGGAAGCCGCATCCGCGCTGGCGCCGCGGCTGACCGACGCGCAGGCGCGGCTCGCGCAGCTCGGCACGCCGCAGGCAGGCGTGAAGGAGGCTGCCGAGCTGGCGTCGCAGCGCTCGCAATTGACGCGCGAGGTCTCCGCCATCGATGCGCAGATCAAGCTGGCGAAGGTGACCGCCGTCGAGGCCGCGCAGGCCATCGCCACCGCCCAGGCCAATCGCCGGATGCAGCTGGGCGCGCGGCTCGGCGAGCGGGTGCCCTCCGTCGTGCAGTCCGCCTTCTGGGCGTCGCTGGCGCGCGAGCGGATCCCGGACCTGAACCGCACCCGCGACTTCGCCGACCAGTTCGGCACGGTCTGGCGCGCGGTGCCGGCCGGCGACTGGCTCACCCTCGGCGGCGCGGTGGCGGTGATCCTCGCGGCCACCTATGCCTTGCGGCGCTTGATCGCGCATCTGTGCGCAACGCGCGTGCCCGCGGGACGCCTGCGCCGCTCGCTCTACGCGGTCAGCGTCGTCGCGCTGCGCACGCTGCGTCCGGGCCTGATCGCTCACGGCCTGGTGCTGAGCCTCACGGCGAGCGCGCCCGCCGACCCGGCGCTCATCGGATGGCTCGAGACGGTCGAGGCGATCGTCTGGTTCGGCGGCTTCGTGGCGGGCTTGGGAACGGCCTCGCTGATGCCGCGCAAGCCCTCGTGGCGGCTGCTGCCGCTGCCCGACGAGACCGCCGCCCGGCTGGCCTGGTTCCCGCACACGCTCGCGCTCACGGTGATGCTGGGCTGGTGGTCGTCGCGCACCGCGGCGACGCTGGAGATCAGCCTGCCCTGGAACGGCGCCGTGCACGCGCTGGCCACGCTGACCTTCATCGCGGTGCTGTCCCTCGCGACGATGCAGCTGCAGCGGCGGAGCCGGGACGCCAGGCCCGCCGCCGGCGGTGATGGCGCTGGCGAGCAGCCCGGCAGTCATCCCGCCTTCGCGATCCGCCCGCTGTGGCTGTCGGTGCTGCGCGCCGCGGCCTGGCTGGTCTTCGCCGGTTCCGCCGTGGCGCTGCTGACGGGCTTCGTCTCGCTGGCCATGTTCGCGATGAACCAGTTCGTCTGGGGTCTGCTCGTGCTGGGCGGCGCCTACCTGCTGAGCGTGCTGGTCGACGACCTCTTCATGACGCTGCTGGCGAGCCCGCCGGGCGCCGCGGCCGATCACGCCGCCGCGCCGGCCGCCGGGGCCGGTGCCGAGGCCGCGCCGGCCCCGGCCCGCACGCGCGAGCAGACCGCCCTGCTCCTGTCCGGCCTGTGCCGCGTGTCCATCGGCTTCTTCGCGCTGCTGTTGCTGATCGCGCCCTATGGCGAAGGTCCGCTGGACCTGTTCCGCCGCGCCAGCCGCTTCGAGCAGGGCCTGTCCATCGGCGAGCTGAGCCTGCGCCCGATGGCGCTGCTGCAGGGCATGCTGGTGCTGGTGGCCGGCCTGGTGGCGGTGCGGCTGCTCAAGGGCTGGCTGTCGCAGCGCTACATGCCGACGACGCGGATGGACAGCGGCATGCGCACGTCGACGACGACGCTGTTCGGCTACGTCGGGACCGTCGCGGTGATCGCGGCGGCGCTGTCGGCGGTCGGCTTCAGCCTGCAGAGCGTGGCCTGGGTCGCGAGCGCGCTGTCCGTGGGCATCGGCTTCGGCCTGCAGTCGGTGGTGCAGAACTTCGTCTCCGGCCTGATCCTGCTGGCGGAACGGCCGGTGAAGGTCGGCGACTGGGTCTCGCTGTCCGGCGTCGAGGGCGACATCCGCCGCATCAGCGTGCGCGCCACCGAGATCCAGATGGGGGACCGCTCCACGGTCATCGTGCCGAACTCCGAGTTCATCACCAAGATCGTGCGCAACGTCACCTACGGCGAATCCCTCGGCATGGTGCAGTTCAAGCTGCCGATGCCGCTGGCGACCGACACCGAGCGCGTGAAGGCGGTGGTGCTGGCTTCGTTCCAGGCGCACCCGGGCGTGCTGACGGCGCCCGCGCCCAACGTGCAGCTGGACGGCATCGACGGCGACAAGCTGGTGCTCAACGCCTCGGGCTTCGTCAGCTCGCCGCGGGCGGCCTACGGGATCAAGAGCGACCTGCTCTTCGACGTGCTGATGCGGCTGCGCGCCGAGGGCCTGCTGCCGGGCCAGGCCGCGCCCCCGGCCTGAATCGGGGCCGGCGCCCCGAGGCCATGCGGGCCTGGGGCCCGGCCCGCGTGCCGATCAGAAGCGGTGCTGGATGCCCAGCCCCACGCTGGACTGGCTGTCGGCGAAGCCGTTGTCGTCGCGCGAGACGCTGACCACGCCCTTGTCGCCGGACTTGGCGGTCGAGGCCACCGCGTAAAGGCTGGTGCGCTTGGACAGCTCGTACTTGGCGCGCAGCGCGAAGAGCTTGGGATCGTCGGTGCCGCTGGCGCCGCTGGAGATGTCCTGGAAGTAGACCGCGGGCGTGATGCTCAGCGCCGGCGTCGCCTGCCAGGTGGCGCCCAGCCAGGTCATCGTGCTCTTGGCGCTCTCGCCGCCGGCCGCGAAGGTCTTCTTGTAGACGCGCTGCGCCAGGAACAGCTTCACCGGCTTCAGGTCATAGGACAGGCCCCAATGCAGCGCCTTCTCCTTGTCGTAGCGGCCATTGGCGCCCAGCGTCGATCCATTGCGCTGATCCACCACCAGCGCCGCCGCGAACGGGCCGCTGCCATAGGCGCCGGCCAGCGAGAGGAAGCGACCCGCCGCGCTGGAGCCGGTCACCTCGCCCAGCGCGTAGCTGGCGCCCAGCTTCACCGGGCCGAAGCTGCCCTGGTACTTCACGAGGTTGGACACGCCGGTGACCATGCCGTCCTTGCGCGGCAGCGTCGCGATCTGGCCGCCCGAGGTGGCCCAGGAATAGAACGGCGCATAGCCCATCGGGTCGAAGGGCAGCATGAAGTCGTAGGTCGTCGAGTACGAACGGCCCGCGATCACGCGGCCGAAGTCGCCCTCCAGGCCGACGTTGGCCTGCCGGCCCCAGTAGGACGAGCCGGCCGCGCCGGTGTCGAAGCCGACCTCCGCCTCGAGCTGGAACACCGCCTTCAGGCCGCCGCCCAGGTCCTCGGCGCCGCGCAGGCCCCAGCGGGAGGTATTCATGCCGCCCGAGGTCACGCCGAAGCGGTGGTCGCCATTGGCGTTCATGTGGTCGCGATACTCGACCAGCATGTCGGCGATGCCGTAGATGGTGACGCTGCTCTGCGCGAAGGCGGCGGGCGCGGCGCCCAGCGCCAGCAGGCCCGCAGCGCACAGCGCGCCGAAGCGGCCCGGACGGCGCGTGGATCGGGTGCTCATGTCGTGGATGGGGTTCAAGGTGTCTCCTCGTTGTCGTTGATGGGGATTCGGGGTCGATGGGAGCACGGGCGCTCAGCGCCTCAGGCCGAAGCGGACGGCGAGTTCGGCGTACTCCCGGTTTTGCCGGTCGATGAACGCGCGCAGCGCCGGGCCGGTGAGCGCCAGCGGGAACAGGCCATGGCGCGCGCGGATCTCGTCGAAGGCGGGCGCGGCCATCAGGTGATCGAAGGTGGCGGTCCAGGCGGCGTAGGCGGCATCGGTGACCTTGGGGCCGACGTAGAAGCCGCGGATCGCGGGCCAGACGATGTCGACGCCCTGCTCCCGCGCGGTCGGCACGCCGGCCAGCGGCCCGGGCAGGCGCTTGTCGGCCAGCACCGCCAGCGCGCGGAAGGGCCCCGAGGGCGAGAGCTTGTCGAAGACCTCCGAGGCGTCGCCCATGTAGACCTGGACATGGCCGCCCTTGAGCGCGGCCATCGCCTCGCCGCCACCCTCGAAGGCGACGAAGCGCATCGACTTGTGGTCCACGCCCCCGGCCCCCGCGACCAGCGCCGACTTGACCCAGTCCTGGCTGCCGATGGTGCCGCCGGCGGCGAAGCTGATGTGCCCCGGGTCGGCCTTGAGCGCGGCGAGCAGCTCGGGCAGCGTCTTCCACGGCGCCGGCCGGCCCACCAGCACGACGCCGTAGTCGATGCCGATGGCGGCGACCCAGCGCACGTCGTCGGCGCTGCGCTTGCCGAAGCGGCCGTGCGACAGGTTCAGCAGCGAGCCGCTGGAGAAGGCCACCAGCGTCTGGGGCTCGGCGGGCCGGCGGGTGACGATCTGGTCGAAGGCGATCGCGCCGACGCCGCCCGGCATGTAGCTGATGCGCATCGGCGTCGCCGTCAGACCGGCCTGCTGGAAAGCGGCCCGCGCGAGCTTGCAGCTCTGGTCGAAACCGCCGCCGGGCTTGGCGGGGGCGATGCATTCAGGCGCGGCGTCGCCAATGGGCCAGGGCGCGGCGGACGCGCCGCGTCCGGGCTGGGCCATCACGCCCCAGGGCGCCGCCATCCAGGCGGCGGCGAGCAGCGCGGCCGCCCAACGCCGGCCCGCCCGCAATGTCGGGATCGATCGCATCTTGTCTCCTCGCGGTGATCTGAGTCGCCACGGGCCGCCGCCGTCCGCGCGCTGTCGCGAAACGCCGGCAGGCCGCGCGGTCGCCCGCCACCTGCTTGTGACGGACTCTAGGAAACCGGCGCTTTCAGCCGGCTTTCAGCGTGAAAGGGAAAACCGCCGGCGCTTGCAGCGGAAGCCGCAGCGTCACCGCGGTGCCGCGTTCCAGCCCGCCGGCATCCAGTCGCGCGGCCGCGACCTCCATGTCGCCGCAATGGCGGCGCGCGATGGCGCGCACGATCGCCAGGCCCAGTCCCGAGCCCGGCAGGTCCACGTTGGAGCCGCGGAAGAAGCGCTCGCCGGCGCGCGGCCGCTCGTCGGCGGGGATGCCGGGGCCGTCGTCGACGACGCGGATCAGCGCCGCCGGCCCATCGACGCCGATCTGCAGCGTCACGCGGCCGCCGCGCGGCGTGTAGCGCAGCGCGTTGTGCAGCAGGTTCAGCAAGGCCTCGCGCAACTGCCCTTCGTGACCGAGCACGACGATGTCGCCCGGCTCCCGCTCCACGCCCAGATCGATGCCCTGCTCGCGCGCCAGCGGCCAGGATTCGCGCGCGCAGCGCTCGGCCAGGCGGTCCAGCGCGAGGGGCGCCATCTCGACCTGCGCGGTGTCGGCGCGCGCGAGCGCCAGCATCTGGTTGGTGCGGCGCACGGTGTCCTCGATCTGGGCCTTGAGCGCCTCCAGGGCCTCGGCCAGCCGCTCGGGGTCGCGCTCCCGGCGCGCGTAGCCGACCATCGTCGCGAGTGTCGCCAGCGGCGTGCGCAGCTGATGCGAGGCGTCGTCGACGAAACGCCGGCGGCCGTCGATCAGCTCGCGCTGCCGCGCCAGGTGGTGGTTGATCGCGCGCACCAGCGGCGCGGCGTCCGCGGGCACCTCCGATTCGTCCACGGGCGAAAGGTCGTCGTCGGCGCGGGCCTCGACCTCGCGCCGCAGCCGGTCCAGCGGCCGCAGCGCCCAGCCGATCACCAGCGCCAGCGTGGCGGCCACGATGGTCACGGTCAGCAGGTCGCGCCACATCGCCTGGATCAGCAGCGCGCGCGAGAAGGCGTTGCGGGAGTTGGTGCTCTCGGCCACCTGGATGATCAGGCGCCGGCCGGAGCGCTCGGGATCGAGCTCGCGCGCCCAGGCGCCGACGCGCACCGGCGCGCCGAAGTACTCGGCATCGATGAAGCGCGGCACGCCGGTCTTGAGCGGCTGCGCGGGCAGCGGCAGGCCGGCGTTGCCGATCTCCACCAGGCCGTCCTCGGTGCTGACGCGGAAGTAGACCTGGCCGCTGGCGGTCAACTCGAAGAACTCGAGCAGCCGGTACGGCATCTCGACGGACAGGCCGCCGGTCTCGGTGGAGACGTTGCTCTCGATGGCCTTGATCGCGCCGAGCAGCGAGCGGTCGTAGGCCGAGTTGGCCGCCTGCAGCGCGGTGCCCCAGGTCAGCGCCAGTTCCAGCCCGACCGCGGCCAGCATCACCGGCAGCACCAGCGTGAGCAGCGTGCGGCGGACGCTGAAGCGATGCCAGCGCGCCGGGAGCGAGGGTCGCCAGGACCAGCGCCGGCGGGATTGCTGGCCGTCCTGCCGGCGCGGGTCCGCGTCCGGCGGCGTCAGCGTCATGCGGCTTCCAGCACGTAGCCCAGGCCGCGCAGCGTCGTGATGCGGACCTTGCCCGACTCGATGCGGCGCCGCAGCCGGTGGACCAGCACCTCGATGGCCTCGGGACGGACGTCCTGCTCATCGGAGAACAGACGCTCGAGGATTTCCTGCTTGGACATCGGCTCGCCGCTGTGCTGGATCAGCGTGCGCAGCACCGCGTGCTCGCGCGGCGACAGCGCCAGCGGTTCACGGTCCAGCGTGAAGAGCTTGGAGGCGGCGTCGTAGACCAGCGGGCCACAGGCGAACCGCGGCTGGTCGCGGCCGCGGGAGCGGCGGATCAGCGCCACCAGGCGGGCTTCGAGCTCCTGGAGTTCGAAGGGCTTGGCGAGGAAGTCGTCGGCGCCTTCATGGAGCGTGCTCACGCGCTCCATCAGCGAGTCGCGCGCGGTCAGCACCAGCACCGGGACGCGGGAGTCGGCGTCGCGCAGCCTTGCCAGCACCTCATGGCCGCCCAGACCGGGCAGGCCGAGGTCCAGGATCATCGCGTCGTAGCGGGTCGTGGCGAGCTGGCTCAGCACGAGGCGGCCATCGTCGATCCAGTCGACGACGAAGTCGTTCTGGCCGAGCGCCTTCACCAGCCAGTCGGCCAGGGGCTTTTCGTCTTCGACGAGGAGGATCCGCATGGCGCGCGATGCTAGCGCGCCAGTTTGCGGGGTCAGCTAGGTTCTTTCCACATGGCGCCACCCCGTCGAAGGCGCCAGCGCTTCATTCCTTGGACTGAGCATTCTTTTCCGGATCGTCGCGAAATTGATTGGGATCTCCGAAAACTCCGTTCTTGTAGCCGATGTAGTTGGCCGTCCCGATCAAGATGGCGAAGAACACGCCGGCGGCCGCGCAATTGAGCAGAAATTCAATCAACATGAAATCCCCTTATGAACAGAAAGTAATGGCCAAAGATATTCATCAGAACAAGAATCCACATGAGCGAGGCGCAGAATGACTTTCGGATCAGATCGCGCGGGTTCTCAAGATTTTTAGCAACCACCGGCTCCAGCCATCGGACGATCACCATCCAGATCGCGGTCGATACCAGGATCAAGGCCGGCGCGATGGCTGGGATGAAGGCTCGAACGGCTTCATTGGGAATATTGCAAAAAATATCCTGCAGCGAGATGGCTGCGGTGCCGTCAAAGACGAGCAGCAGCAATGCCCAGTCGGCCACCGAGGTTTTCAAGGCCGTTGGACCTCGAATCGTCAGATTCAAGATCCAGCCGACCATAGGCGGGCACGTGCCCGCCAGCCAAAATGTGACCATTTCCGGCGCCATTGCAACTCCTGAGGTCCGTTGAAGACAACGATCCTAGGCTCGCCGGAATCACCGCCAAATCACCCAACGCCGCATCTTGCGAGTTTCTTGCTATCAAATACACGCAAGCAAGTAGTCAGCGCTGGAATCTCGACAAACCGGGGTCAGCGAAGCGCGCCGAACGGGGCGCAGAAATGAAAGGCGCGGACGCGGCGGGCCCCTCTCAGCCGTCTCCCGACGGCACCGGCGCCCGCCGCGCCGTCAAGCGCTCAAGCCAGGTCGCGGCGAGCGGCGTCGATGGTCGCGATGGCCTCCACGGTGTCACCGTGGCGCACCAGCCAACTGACCTTCTCCAGTTGGCGCAGGTCGCCGGCGTTGTCCGGGTCGCGCTGCGCCATCAACTGCCGCCGGGCGTCGCGCAGCAAATGCATCGCGGTGTCCTGGTGGTCGCAGTAGAGCTCGACCTGCACCGCCCGCAGTTGCTGGTGAACCATCGCGCGGCGTTCCGATCGCCGCGTCAGGTCATCGGTGTTCGTCGAGGCCTGGGCCGACGCCGCCGCGAAGGCGGCGACCATGGCGAGGATCGGGGTGGACTTGCTCATGTGCATCTCCTGGGTCCGGCGGGCTCCGCGCCGGTGGCGTCTTCGGGAAGGCGTCGCCGTGGGCCGCGGGGCCGGTCGGGCCGATTGCGTCAAACAACTGTGTGCCCTGGACATAAGGTGCGCCTGTCGAATTAGAGAGACCTTAAGCAAACGCCTCTTCGCGCGATTCCAGGCATGACCTGGCGCTGCGCGCACCGGGAATGACGCGGCGGCAACACCGCCGTCAACGATCGTCACGCGCGGTCACCCGCGCTACACGATGCGAAGCGCTGGCCCGGCATCGCCCTTGCCCGGCTCAAGGCGCCAAGCGCGGGCTTGGCGACCGCCCCGCGACGCTCCTACACTCGGACGGCGTTCGCCAGCAGGTCGCCCAGGGAGAGAACAGATGACCGAAGAGACTGCGGCGCCCGTCGTCCTGTTCGTGGACGACGAGCCTTCCATCCTCAGCGCGCTGCGCCGGCTGGTCCGGCCCCAGGGCTATCGCGTGCTGCTTGCGTCTGGAGGCGCCGCCGGGCTGGAGCTGCTGGCGCAGGAACCGGTCGACGTCGTGGTCTCCGACATGCGCATGCCGGAGATGGACGGCGCGGTCTTCCTGGAGCAGGTCCGCGAACGCTGGCCCGCCGTGGGCCGCATCCTGCTGACCGGCTATGCCGACATCCAGGCCACCGTGGCCGCCGTCAACCGCGGCCAGATCCAGCGCCACATCGCCAAGCCCTGGGACGATCGCGAGCTGCTGATGGCCATCGATGACGCCCTGTCGCGGCGCCGGCTCGAGGTCGAGAATCGCGCGCTGCTGCAGCTCACGAAGGCCCAGAACGCGGAGCTGCAATCGCTCAATGCCGACCTCTCGCAGCGGGTGCGCGCCCGCACGATGGAGCTGGAGCAGGTCAATGCGATGCTGGAGAAATCCTTCGAGCAGGTGAAGGAGACCTTTCTGCTGTCCATCCAGGTGTTCTCCGGCCTGATGGAGTTGCGCGAGGGCGGCCTGGCCGGTTACTCGCGGCAGGTCGCGGATCTGGCGCGGCGCACCGCGCGCCGCATGGGGCTGGGGCCGCGCGTCGAGGAGGACGTCCACAGCGCCGGCCTGCTGCACGAGATCGGCAAGCTCGGCTTCCCCGACGCGCTGCTGCGCAAGCCGGTGTCGACGATGAACGCCGAGGAGATCGCCCGCTACCGGCGCCACACGCTCAACGGCGAGGCGGCGTTGCTGCCGCTGGGCCAGTTGCAGCATGTGGCGCGGCTGGTGCGCTCGCAGCACGAGCGCATCGATGGCAAGGGCTTTCCGGACGGGCTCTCGGGCGATGCCGTGCCGCTGGCGGCGCAGGCGCTGGCCATCGCCAGCGACTATCACGCCGCGCTGTCGGGCCGCATGGCCGAGCAGCGTTTCACCCCCGCGCAGGCGCTGTTGCTGGCGCGCGGCGGCGGCGGCACGCGCTACGAGCCCGAGATCGTCGAGGCCTTCGAGCTCGCCCTCACCGACGAGCCCGAGGACGTGCCGCGCGACCGCCAGATCAGCCCGCAGGACGTCGAGCCCGGCATGGTGCTGGCGCGCGACCTGCTCACGCCCAAGGGCACGCTGCTGCTGGCGGCCGGGCATGTCTTCGACGCGCGGCTGGTGCGGCAGATCCGCGAGTTCGCCGGCCGCGAGGGCGTGAAGCTGGCGCTCTTCGTCCAGCCGCCCGACGGGGACGCGGCGCCCGCGCCACGCCGCGCCGCCGCGCCGCAAGGAGCCGCCCATGGCTGAACGCCTGTTGATCGTGGACGACGAGCCCGGCATCCTGCACGCGCTGCAGCGGCTGCTGCGGCACGGCCTGACCGCCGCCGACGGCAGCCGCTACATCGTCGACGAGTGCGCCAACGGCGTGCAGGCGCTGGAGCGCGCCCGCAGCCATCACTACGCGCTGGCGATCTCCGACTACCGCATGCCCGAGATGAACGGCGTGGACTTCCTGACGGCGCTGCGCACGCTGCAGCCCGACTGCCAGCGCATCATCCTGTCGGGCTACGCCGACCTGAACGCGCTGGTGCGCGCGGTCAACGAGGCCGCGATCGCACGCTTCATCGCCAAGCCCTGGGCCGATTATGAGCTGCTGAGCGCGGTCCGCCAGGTGCTGCAGGTGCGCGAACTGCTGATCGAGAACCGCCGGCTCGCCGACCTGGTGCGCGCGCAGCAGGGGCAGATCAGCGCGCAGGAGGCCGAGCTGCGGCGCCTGGAGCGCCTGGAGCCCGGCATCACCCAGGTGCAGTGGGCGGACGACGGCTCCTTCATCCTCGAGGACCCGGGGGACGTGAAGCTATGAACGCGCCCGACATGACCACGGCCACTGCCACCGCGGCCGGCGGCGCGCCCGCGGGCGCCCCGCCCATCCACCTGGTGGCCGCCTGGGAGGCCGTCACCACGCCGCTGCTCGTCCATGACCAGGAGCGCATCATTCACGCCAACGCCGCGATGCTGCGGCTGCTGGGCTATGAATCCGAGGCGCTGCTGGCGATGCCGATCGATGCCTGGGCGGTCCCGGCGCAGCGCGCGTCGCTGCGCCATTACGGCCTGCAGGCGATCGCGCAGGACGCGCTGCCGCCCGCGATCGAGATCGAGGCCGAGACCGCCAGCGGCTCGGTGCGCTCGCTCGAGCTGACCGCGCGCCCCTACACGCTGCAGGGCCGGCGGCTGAACGTGCTGACGGTGCAGGACCTCAGCGACATGCAGCACGTGCAGACCAGCCTGCTCGACGTCGGCCGCGTGCTGCACCAGATCATCGAGAACAGTCCCGTGGCCAGCTTCGTGCTCGATGCCGAGCATCGCGTCACGCACTGGAACATGGCCTGCAGCAAGCTCACCGGCATCGACCGCTTCGACATGATGGGCCGCCGCGATGCCTGGACCGCCTTCTATCCCGAGGAGCGCCCGCTGCTGGCCGACCTGATCATCGACGGCACCATCGAAGCGCAGAGCGGCCCGCTCTACGAAGGCCGCGCCCGCCGCTCGGAGACCATCGACGACGCCTACGAGGTCGAGGCCTTCTTCCCGAAGATGGACGACGGCGGCCGCTGGCTGTTCTTCACCGCCGCGCCGCTGCTGGACGCGCAGGGCGCGGTGGTCGGCGCCATCGAGACGCTGCAGGACGTCACCCAGCGGCGCCGCGCCGAGGAGGAACTGCGCCGCCACCGCGCCGAGCTCGAGGAGCTGGTGTCCGAGCGCACCGCCGAGCTGCTGCTGACCCACCACGAACTCGAGGCCTTCCTCGAGAACGCCTCGGTGGGGATCGTGACGACGTTGAACCAGCGCCTGGTGCGCGGCAATCGCAAGTTCGCGGAGATGTTCGAGCTGGGCGAGGAGTCGCCCAGCGGCATCCCGACCCGCAACTTCTTCGCCAGCGACGAGGACTTCCAGTCGCTGGCCGCGGTGGCCTACCCGGTGCTCTCGCGCGGCGAGTCGCTGCAGCACGAGATGGAGATGCGCTCCGCGCGCGGCAAGCCGCTGTGGGTGCAGATGATCGCGTACGTGGCCAACCCGCATGACCGGCTGGCCCAGACCTGGTGGCTGCTGCAGGACCGCACCGAGGAGCGCCGCGTCCAGCAGGCGCTGGCCGAGAACTACCAGCGCATCAAGCTCACCAACACCCGGCTCGAGGAGGCGCAGAACCAGCTGCTGCAATCCGAGAAGATGGCCTCGATCGGACAGCTCGCCGCCGGCGTGGCGCATGAGATCAACAACCCGATCGGCTTCGTCACCTCCAACCTGGGCACGCTGCGCGGCTATGTCGAGCCGATGTTCGGGCTGCTCGACGCGATGCAGTCGGCCATCGGCGAGCTGCCCGAGTCCGTGCGGGCGGCGCTCAAGGAGCTCGACCGCCGCATCGACCTGGCCTTCGTCAAGGAGGACCTGCCGCAGTTGCTCGACGAGAGCGAGGACGGTCTGGTCCGGGTCAAGAAGATCGTGCAGGACCTGAAGGACTTCTCGCGCGTGGATCACGCCGAGTGGCAGGACGCCGATCTCAATGCCGGCCTGGACTCGACGCTCAACGTCGTCATGAACGAGGTCAAGTACAAGGCCGAGGTGCGCAAGGACTACGGCCCGCTGCCGCCGGTGCGCTGCATCGCGGCGCAGCTGAACCAGGTCTTCATGAACCTGATCGTCAACGCCGCGCATGCGATCCCGCAGCGCGGCGAGATCCGGCTGACCACCCGCGCGGAGGGCGACTGGGTGTGGGTGCAGGTCGAGGACACCGGCAGCGGCATGAGCGAGGAGGTCCGGCGCCGCATCTTCGAGCCCTTCTTCACCACCAAGCCGGTGGGCAAGGGCACGGGGCTGGGGCTGTCGCTGTCCTACTCGATCGTGCAGAAGCATGCGGGCCGCATCGAGGTCGAGAGCACGCCCGGCGAAGGCACGCGCTTTCGCGTGTGGATCCCGGTCCAGCCGCCCGCGGCGCCGCCGGGCTGACGCCGGCCCGGCTTTTGTATGCCAGTGTGTCCGGCCGCGCGCCGGACACGCGGCGCGCCAAATCGGCGGCGCATCCACACACCGTCGATACATCGGGCCGATGAAATGCGGGCCACGCAGCAGATGACGCTGCATCCACGGAGCCCACCATGATCGCCACCTCTCCCGCCCCCGTCCAAGTCCTCTACACCGCCCGCACCCGCACCACCGGCGGCCGCGAGGGCCGCGGCCAGTCCGACGATGGCCGCCTCGATGTGCAGCTGGGCTCGCCCGGCTCCTCGCGCCCGGGGACGAATCCGGAACAGCTGTTCGCGGTCGGCTGGTCGGCCTGCTTCATCGGCGCCATGGGCCTGGCGGCCCAGGCCATCGGCGTCAAGCTGCCCGCCGACACCGACGTCGAGGCCGCCGTCGACCTGAACAAGGGCAGCGAGGGCTACTCGCTCAGCGCCCGGCTGCGCGTCAGCCTGCCGGGCCTGCCGCGCGACACCGCCTACGAGCTGGTCAAGCGCGCCCATGCCACCTGCCCCTACTCGAAGATGACGCGCGGCAACATCGACGTCGGGCTGGAGCTGGCCTGAACGCGGCCAGCGCGGGAGGAGCCGCGATGAAGCGCCTGCTGCTTGCGCTGCTGTTCCTGTTCGGCGGCGTGGCGCACGAGCTGCGCCACCCGCTGCAGTGCACCGCCATCGTCAGCGGCGGGGGGAGGCGCCGGCGCGACGCGCCGCCCTCGGTATAGTGCCCGGCACCATGAGCGATGCCTCCCCTGCCCTGGCCATCCGGCCCTTCCACGACGAACGCACCGGCACGGTGACCTACGTGCTGTCCGACCCGGCGGCGCGGCAGGCCGCGATCGTCGATCCGGTGCTCGATTTCGACCTGAAGTCCGGCCGCACGTCGACGCTGCAGGCCGACCGCGTGCTGGCGCATCTGGCCGAGGCGGGCCTGCAGGTGCAGTGGATCCTCGAGACCCATGCCCATGCCGACCACCTGTCCGCGGCGCGCTACCTGCAGGAGCGCGTCGGCGGGCGCATCGCCATTGGCGAGCACATCCGCGAGGTGCAGGCGGTGTTCCGCCAGCTCTTCAACCTGGAGCGCAGCTTCCTGCCGGACGGGCGGCAGTTCGACCACCTGTTCGCCGACGGCGACACTTTCCGCATCGGCGGCCTCGAGGCGCAGGCGCTGCTGGTGCCGGGCCATACGCCGGCCTGTCTGGCCTACCGGATCGGGGATGCGGTCTTCGTCGGCGACACGCTGTTCATGCCGGATGTCGGCACCGCGCGGGCCGACTTTCCGGGCGGCGACGCCGCGACGCTGTACCGCTCGATCCGGCGACTGCTGGACCTGCCGCCGGCGACGCGGCTCTTCGTCTGCCACGACTATCCGCCCGAGGGCCGCGCGCCGGCCTGGGAGACCACGGTGGCCGAGCAGCGCGCGCGCAACATCCATGTCCACGACGGCGTGACCGAGGCCGAGTTCGTCGCGCTGCGCACCGGGCGCGATGCGCGGCTGGACGTGCCGGCGCTGATCCTGCCGTCGATCCAGGTCAACATCCGCGCCGGCCATCTGCCGCCCGCCGAAGACAACGGCGTCAGCTATCTGAAGATCCCGTTGAACACGCTGGGCCGGCAGTGAGCGTGATCACGCTTCGCCGCCGACCGCCGCCGACGAGAGCGGCTGCGCGCGTGTATCGGACACGACACGCCCCCGGTCGATGACGATGACGCGGTCCGCCATCGCGATGGTCTCCGGACGGTGCGCCACGATGACGCGCATCGCGCCGAGCGCGGCCACGCTCGCGTTGACGCGGCGCTCGGCCGCGACGTCGAGGTGGCTGGTGGCCTCGTCGAGCATCAGGATCCGCGGCCGCTTGTAGATGGCCCGCGCCAGCAGCAGGCGTTGCCGCTGACCGCCCGACAGCCCGGTGCCGATGTCGCCGATCTGGGTCCGGTAACCCATGGGCAGCGCGGCGATCTCCTCGTGCACGGCGGCCTGGCGCGCGCAGTCCGCCACGCGTTCCAGGTCGGGCGCCGGGTCGAAGAAGCTGATGTTCTCCTCGATGCTGCCCGCGAACAGCAAATCGTCCTGCATCACCGTGCCGACGATGCGGCGGTAGGCGTCCAGTCCAAGCGCTTGCACCGGGTGCCCGCCCACCAGCATCTCGCCGCGCGTCGGGCTCAACAGGCCCAGCATCAGCTTCACCAGCGTCGTCTTGCCGCTGCCCGAGGCGCCGGTCAGCGCGACGCATTCGCCGGGCTCGATCCGCAGGTCGATGCCCGACAGCACCTCCGGCTCACCGTCGCCGTAGCGGAAGGCGACGCCGCGCAGTTCGATCGATGCGGGCAGACGGCTCAGGTCCACGGAGTCCGAGGCGCCGGACTCCTCGGCCGGCGTGGCCAGGATGTCGGACAGCCGCTCGCCGTGCAGGCGCAGCATGCGCAGTTCGAAGAGCTTGTCGATCAACGCGCCCATCCGGTCGCTGAACTGGTCCTTGTAGCTGAGGAAGGCCAGCAGCATGCCCACGCTCATCCGGGTGTCGAGCACGGCCAGCGCGGCCAGCCAGATCACGGCGATGCGCTCGATGCCGAAGATCAGGCCGCGCGCGGTCTCGTAGCCGACCGACCAGCGCGCCAGGCGCAATTCGGCGTTGAACTCGTCGGCCAGCAGGTGCATCCAGCCGAGGCGGCGCAACTCGCCGCGGCCGAACAGGCGCACCGCCTGGGCGCCGCGCACCGATTCGAGGAAATGGGTCTGCTGCAGCGCGCCGCAGCGGATCCGGTCGGCGGTGGCGGCGCGCATCGTCCGGAAGACGCTCCAGCGCAGCAGCCCGTACAGCAGCACGGCGCCCAGCACCACGGCCGTCAGCGGCCCGCTGTACATCAGCATCACGGCGAGCGTGACCAGGGCCAGCAGGCCGTCGATGACGCCCTCGATGAACTGCGTGGTGAGCGTGTGCTGGATGGTCTCGATCGAGCCGAAGCGCGACACGATGTCGCCGAGATGGCGCTTCTCGAACCACGCCAGCGGCAAGCGCATCAGATGGCCGAAGGCGCGTCCCTGCCACTGGAACGCCAGGCTGGTGGAGAGCACCGTCGTCATCCACGAGCGCACGGCGCCGAGCGCGACGCGGATCGCCGCCAGCAGCAGGAAGCCCAGGCCCAGCACCATCACCAGGCCGTGGTCGCCGGTGCTCAAGGCGTGGTCGGTGAGTCCCTGCAGATGGAACGGTGCCGCCAGCGCCAGCGCCTGCAGCGCGATGCCGAGCACCAGCACCTGCGCGAGCGAACGCTTCAGGCCGGTCACGGGCCCGAGCAGCGCGCGCCAGCGCTGCGGCCGGACGTCGGCGGGCGGCGGGGCCGCGCCGTCGATGGCATCGAAGTCCTCGTCGGGGGCGAGTTCGAGCGCGATGCCGGTGAAGCGCCGCGACACCTCCGGCATCGGCACGCGGCGGCGTCCGCAGGCGGGATCGACGATGGTCACGCCGCGGCGCGTCACGCGCTCCAGCACGACGAAGTGCGTCATGTCCCAGTGCAGGACGCAGGGCAGCGACAGGTCCTTGAGCTCTTCCAGCTCGAGCTGCAGCGGACGGCTGCGCAGGCGCAGCGCGGCCGCCATGTCGATCAGGCCGGCGAGCGTGGCGCCGTGCACCGAGATCGAGAAGCGGCGCCGCATCGCCGGGAGATCCATGCGCCGGCCCCAGTGGCTGGCGATCATCGCGAGGCAGGCGGCGCCGCATTCGGCGGCTTCGTCCTGGCGCAGCTCGGGCGTGCGCCGCCGCGGCCGGAAAGCCAGGACGAGGCCGTCAGGCATTCGCGCCCGCCCGTGGCGATGGCGGTTCAGCCCTGCGCGGCAGCACGGCGTTGTGCGCGGCCGGACTCCAGAGCCAGAAGAAGCACCGGACGATCTCCGGCGGGGTGCCGTATTCGTCCAGGTCACCCCGGGCTTGGGTCGCGCCCCCTGCGACATTCCTCAGTTCATTCGCTTTCAAGACTCTCATGCCATTCGCTCCATGGCGGTCGACGACAGGCGGGCACGGCGGGCCGACCGAAACGCCGCGTCCGGGGTGCCGCGGCGACACCCACCCGGCTAGTGCGCCGCCAGGCCCTGATCGAGGAAGGGAAGACGGATGCGCGCGTCCCGTTCGACCGGGACGGCCTCAGTGGCCGGCATCCGGCGGGGACAGCGCGTCGCCCAGCTGTTTCAGGGGATCGATGAGCCACTCGTAGAGGCGGCGCCGCTCGAGCGGCGCAACGGCTTCGAGCGTCATGCCCGGCCGCAGCGCATGGTCGGCGCCACGCGCGGACAGCGATTGGCGGGGCAGGCGCACCCGCACGCGGTAGGCGGGCGGCTCGCCGGCAGCCGCGGGCTCCGACGCGATCAGGTCGACATCGCGCACGCGGCCCTCGATGGCGCCGAACTTCTGATGCGGGAAGGCGTCCAGATGCAGCCTCACCGCCATGCCTGGCGCGAGGAACGCTGCCGCGTGCGAGGGCGCGCGCAAGTCGGCCTCGAGCTCGCCGTCCGCCGGCCAGAGCTGCGCGAGCAGTTCGCCCGCGGCGACGCTCTGCCCCGGCTCCGCTCGAAGTGCCGAGACCACACCGGCGCGCGGGGCGCGGATCAGGACCTCGCGGCGCCCGTCGTGTTCGGCCAGTTCCTGCTCGATCGCGGCCAGCGACCGGGCGGCGGACTCGTCGTCGCGGCGCAGCTGCAGTTCCAGGTCTCGCGCATCCTGGAGCACCGCGGCGCGTTCGCGGCGCGCGGCGGCGCTGGCGCGCTCCTGCTGCGACAGGCGCTGGCGGGCGTCGATCAACGCGGCCTCGCGTTCCTGCGCGGCGCTGGCCGTGCTCATGCCATGGGCCTGGAGCGCGTGCTGGCGATCGAGTGCCGCGCGGTCCAGCTCGACGCGGCGGTGCGACAGGCGGTGTTCGTCCTCCAGCCGGCGCAGATCGCCATCGAGCGCCGCGATCCGATCGCGCAAGGCCGCCAGGCGCTGGCGCCCCTGCGCCTGCCGATGGCCGGTGTCGGCGATCAGGCTGTCGCGGCGATGCGCGATCAGGCGCGACACGGCGGCGTCGGTGCTGCCGCCCCGCGCATCGCCGCGTTCGCTGCCGAGCAGGAAGAGGCCGTCGCCCGCGCGAACGGATTGGCCCTCCGCCACGCGCCGCTCGACGACCCGGCCGGCCCGGTCCGCGACGACGCGCAGCACGCCGCCCGAGGGCGTGAGCACGCCCGGCAGCCGCGCGGTGGCACTGGCCGAGAAGCACAGGATGAAGGCCAGCAGCGCCGCCACGATCGCGGCGGCGAGTGCAGTGAGCACCGCGAAGCTCACGGGCCGCGCCAGCAGGATCGTGCCGTGCAGCGCGTTGCCCTCGCGCTGGGCCTCGGCGCGGAACAGCGCGGCGGGGGCGTCAGGCGACGGTGGGTCAGAAGACGTCAAAGCCGAAATGGCCGGGATTCAGTCCCGGCCATCCCCATTCGTCCTGAGGATCAGCCGGAGGAGCCCCCAGGACATCGGGGCTGGCGCCGCAGGCATCTCACCGACACCCGCAGCGCTAGTGGATCAAGGCGCCTCGACCGGCAGATGGCTCTTGCGAATGCAAGCTCCCGTTCGTCGGGATCTCTCCCCGGTCCGCGCCGCGGAGCGCGCGTCAGAACATCACGTGACGCCGGCCCCACCCCGCCCAGCCGGGCTGCAACGCCCGAGGGCTGCTGGGCGCGCGCTTGACCTGCATCGCCACCGCGACGATGGCCTGCAGGATCACGCCGCCGCTGACGGCATGGACCTGCGCCTCGGACAACTGCCGCATGCCGCGGGCTCTCACGAGCCCTGCCTACCGTCGGCTGGCTTGGGCGTGGGGGTCAGCTCCTTCACCACCGCGACGGACAGCAGCGGCGGGCACAAAACCCCCAGAAGCCAATCCCACCACGCCGCGCCGCCGCCGTGAACGCAATCCATCTCTTGTTCATTCAAGGTTTGCATCGCCATGTTTCCTTCCGTCGAAACATCCGGTCCTGATCAGGACGCGACGGCGGTTCCAGGACCAGCACCTCGCCGCCGCGGGGCGTCTGTGCGACGCCCACAGCGCTAGTGCACCGCCCTGCTCCCGTACGCCTGCGGCGGCGCGCGAGGTGACCATCCCGTTTCGCCGGGTTCAGCCGTCAATGCCCCGCGTGCGCGGTCCCCTCTTCTGCCGGCGAGTGCTCGACGGGGAACGGCGCGAACCAGGCCAGCACGATCGGCGGCAGCGAGAACACCAGCACCCAGCCGAAGAAGCTCGCGTAATGCTGGCCCACGCCCGCGAACAGCCAGCCGCTGACGCTGCCCGTGGCCCACTTGGTCATCGCCATGACGCCCGTGGCCATCGCGTAATGCGTCATCTTGAAGGGCCCCGGCGCGATCTGCTGCATCATGTACAGCATGTGCCCGACCGAGCCCATGCCGAAGCCGAACTTCTCGATCGCGACGACGGCGCCGATCCACCACAGGTCCGCCGGCAGCGCGTGGCTGAGGTAGTAGTAGGTCAGGTGCGGCAGGTTGAGCGCGATGGCCAGCAGCAGGAACGAGCGCCGCAGCGTCATCTTCGCGGCGATGAAACCGCCCAGGAACGCGCCCGCGATGAAGGCCACCGTGCCCGCCGTCCCGTAGATGTGCCCCAGCGCCGCGTTGTCCAGCCCCAGCCCGCCCACCGTGCGCGGATCGAGCAGGAACAGCGGCCCGAACTTCTCGATGAAGCCCTCGCCGAAGCGGTAGAAGAACACCACCGCCAGCATCATCCAGATCGACGGCTTCTGGAACAGCGTCGTCCAGGACTCGCGCAGCGAGACCATCGCAGTGCGCAGGTCTTGCCCGTGCACCGCCGCCGGCGCGCCCGGCGGCAGCACCCGCAGGTGCCACAGGCCGAAGCCGCCCATCATCGCCGCGGCGCCGAGCATCACCGCCATCCAGCACTGCACCCAGGTCCAGCCCAGCGCATCGTGCAGCCACCCGGTCAGCGACACCAGCAGCCCCGACGCGACCACCGCGCCCAGGTTCCAGCACATGCCCTGCAGGCCGGCGTAGCTGGCCTGCTCGCGCGGCGGCATCGTGGTCATGAACACGCCATCGGCCACGATGTCCTGCGTCGCCGACGCGAAACCGGTGATCCAGAAAAAGGCCAGCGACGCCCGCAGGAAGCCCTCCAGCGGCAGGCAGAACGCGATCGCGCCGATCGACGCCATCATCACGAACTGCATCGCGATCACCCACCAGCGCTTGGTCTTGTAAGGCTCCAGCAGCGGCGACCACAGCGGCTTGAGCACCCACGGCAGGTACATCTGCGAGGTGTACAGCGCGATGTCCTCGTTGGACACGCCCATGTTCTTGTAGAGGATCGCGGCCACCGCGCCGACCAGCACGTTGGGCAGCCCCATCGCGAGGTAGAGCGTGGGGACCCAGCTCAGCGGATGGCGGGCCGGCTTGTCCGCGGCGGCTTCGGCCTCGGCCGCGGCCCGCGCAGGCTGCGCCCCATCACCCGGCAGCCGGGAAAGATCTGCACTCATGCGTTGTCTCCTGTTTGGCGCGCAGCATAGAACACCATGACAACGTTGTCAGCCTGGGGAATCGCCTGAGCGGCACCGAGGAAGCGCTGGCGCCCGTCGAAGCAGCCGCCTCTCCCCTGCCCTCTCCCCCTCGCGGGGCGCGAGGGAGTTCGTCACGGAACGATCTGCGGATCTGCCAAGAGGTCGTGAAGGTTTGGAGATGGTTTCGTGACGGCAAGGTTTCCGACGGGTTCGGAGCGCACGCTTGCGAAACCTCCCGTAACACCCGTCCATACCGGGTTAACAACATGTCCATCCTCCGCAACTTCCGCATCGGCCGGCGCCTCGGGCTGGCCTTCGCCGCCATGCTGCTCCTGTTGTGCTTCATCGCGGGATTCGGCATCCAGCAGATGGCCCGCATCAACGCCAACGTGCAGGACCTCAACCAGAACTGGCTGCCCAGCGTCGCCAAGCTCGCCGACATGCAGGACGCCGCCAACCTGGCGCGCCGGCTCACGCTCCGGGCCGTGCTGGAGAGCGACGAGAGCCGCCGGACCAAGATCGTGCAGGACCATGACGCTGCGACGCGCGAGTTCGACAAGGCGGCCAGGATCTACGAGTCGTCGATCACGCCGGGCCGCGAGCAGGAGCTCTACGCCCGCATCCGCGAGGCCTGGAAGGCCTACCAGGACGCCGACGCCGAACTGGCGAAGGTCGTCTCAGGCGGCGAAGCCCAGCACGAGGCCGCCCGCAAGCTTTCCGCCGGCGCCTCGTCGGTCCTCTTCACGAGCCTGGCCGAGGCGATCCACGCCGACGTCAACTTCAACCGCGAAGGCGGCGACGCCGCGGCGAAGGAAGCGGCCGTGTCCTACGCCGACGGGCTGCGCGTGACGCTCATCGCCGTGGCCATCGCGCTGGCCATCGGCGTCTGGCTGGCCTGGCAGGTGACGCGCTCCATCACCGCGCCGATCGCGCAGGCGGTCCGGGCCTCGGAAGACGTGGCCGGCGGCGACCTGACCATCGCCATCCGCGCCCAGGAGCGCGACGAACCCGCCGACCTGCTGCGCGCCATGGCCCGCATGGTCGACCAGCTCGGCCGCCTGGTCGGGCAGGTCCGCGACAGCAGCGAGAGCATCGCCACCGGCTCCCAGGAAATCGCCCAGGGCAACGCCGACCTGAGCTCGCGCACCGAAAGCCAGGCCAGCAGCCTGCAGCAGACCGCCGCGTCGATGGAGCAGCTGACCAGCTCGGTGGCCCAGAACGCCGCCTCGGCCAGCCAGGCCAGCCGCATGGCGGCCGAGGCTTCCGGCGCCGCCGGCGAAGGCGGCCAGGCCGTCGGCGACCTGGTCCACACCATGCAAGGCATCAGCGACGCCTCGCGCCGCATCGGGGACATCATCGGCGTCATCGACGCGATCGCTTTCCAGACCAACATCCTGGCGCTGAACGCCGCCGTCGAGGCCGCCCGCGCCGGCGAGCAGGGCCGCGGCTTCGCGGTCGTGGCCTCCGAGGTCCGGGCGCTGGCGCAGCGCTCGGCCGGCGCCGCCAAGGAGATCAAGGATCTGATCCAGGCCAGCGCGCAGCAGGTGGACACCGGCGCCCGCCAGGCGGTCAGCGCCGGCGAGGTCATGCAGCGCGTCGTGGCCCAGGTGGGCCAGGTCGACACGCTGATCCGCGAGATCTCCGCCGCCACCCAGGAGCAGAACGGCGGCATCCAGCAGGTCGGCGACGCCGTCACCCACCTGGACCAGGTCACCCAGCAGAACGCCGCGCTGGTGGAGGAAAGCGCCGCTGCGGCCGAGAGCCTCAACGGCCAGGCCCAGCAACTGGCCCGTCTGGTCAGCCAGTTCCGGCTGCGCGCGGCGATTACCTAAGTCACGAGGCCGCGAGGCCCCCGCTGGCTATCCTTTCCTCCGGTCAAGAAGGACAGCCAGATGCTCACGCCGCGTTCGGGAAACCAGGATTCCAAGCACCCCTCTCACTGGGCCGCCACCGCGGCCCGCAGCGCTTTCTTGGCGCTGATCGCCGTTGGCGCGCTGGGCGGGTGCTCCTCGATGTCCAGCCTCAACCCCTTCGGCCCGGGCGCGCCCAAGCCCACCGAGGTGCGCGGCACCATCCAGGCCTCGGCCCAGCTCAACCCCAGCGTCACCAAGCGCCCTTCCCCGCTGCTGGTGCGCGTCTATGAGCTGAAGTCGGCCAACGCCTTCAACGCGGCCGACTTCATCAGCCTCTATCAGAAGGACCAGGCCGAGCTCGGCACGGAAATGGTCGCCCGCGAGGAAATGACCCTCCAGCCGGGCGAATCCCGCCCGATCAACAAGAAGACGCTGTCGCCGGAGACCCGCTTCATCGCCGTCTTCGGCGCCTACCGCGATCTGGAGCACGCGCGCTGGCGCGCCGTGGTCCCGGTGATCGCCGGCAAGAAGCAGGAAGTCCTCATCCAGGCCGACGAACTGTCGGTCAGCGCCTCGGTCAAGCAGCCGTGAGCTGGCACAGCAAGGTCATCTGGACGCAGGGCATGTTCCTGCTGCCTCACCATTTCCAGCAGGAAACCCGTTATCTGGAGCACCTGGTCGACAGCCGCGCCCGCGCGCTGGCGCCGCATGGCTGGGGCTTCACCGAACTGGTGCTGGACGAGGCGCTGCTGAGCGTCGGCCGCCTGGGCATCGTGCGCGCGAGCGGCATCCTGCCCGACGGCACCCCCTTCCAGATCCCGCAGGCCGACGCCGCGCTGGCCCCGCTGGAGGTCCCCGCCGACCTCAAGGGCGACATGGTCGTGCTGGCCGCGCCGATCGCGCGCCCCGGCACCGACCAGGTCGCCTTCAACGGCCATGACGGCGGTGAACTCCATCGCTACCACGTCGTCGATCAGGACCTGCGCGACCAGACCAGCGCCGGCGACGAGCCCGAGCCCGTCCAGACCGGCGCGCTGACGCTGCGCCTGCTGCCCGCGCGCGAGCTCAACGACGCCTATGCGGCGCTGGGCGTGGCCCGCATCGCCGAGCGCCGCGCCGACCAGCAACTGGTGCTGGACCGCAGCTACATCCCGCCGCAGACCCGCATCGACGCCAGTGGCCACCTGTCCGCGATGGCCTCGCTGCTGCACGGGCTGGTGCGCCAGCGCGCGCAGCTGCTGTCCTCGCGCATGGGGCAACTGGGCAACGGCGTGTCCGAGCTGGCCGACTTCCTGATGCTGCAGGCGCTGAACCGGGCCGATCCGCTGTTCCGCCAGCACGCCGCGTCGCCGCACGTCCATCCGGAAACGCTGCACCGCGACTGCCTGCAACTGGCCGGCGACATGGCGACCTTCGTCAGCGACACCCGCCTGGCCTCCGAGTACCCGCTGTACCGCCACGACGACCTGCGCGGCAGCTTCGCGCCGCTGCTCGAGGACCTGCGCCGCATGCTCAGCGTCGTGCTGGAGCGCAACGCGCTGCAGATCGATCTGACCGAGCGCACCCATGGCGTGCGCACGGCCGTCGTGCCCGACGCCGACCTGCTGCGCAGCGCGAGCTTCGTCATCGCCGTCAATGCGCAGGTCGCGGCCGAGCAACTGCGTCAGCGCTTCCCGGCGCAGTCCAAGCTGGGCCCGGTGGACCGCATCCGTGATCTGGTGAACCTGCAGCTGCCCGGCATCGGCCTGCGCGCGCTGCCCGTCGCGCCGCGCCAGCTCCCGTTCCACGCGGGCTTCCACTACTTCGAGCTGGACCGCGGCGGCGAACTGTGGAAGCAGCTCGAGCGCAGCGGCAGCCTGGCGCTGCATGTCGCCGGCGACTTCCCCGGACTGGAGCTGGAGCTCTGGGCCATCCGGCAGTAAGCGCCGTATACGGCGCCACGCCTGGCCCCTCCGCCCTTCCATCGATCAAGACAAGTAACCTCCGGGAGCCGGCATGGACCCCTCCGCGCTCAACGATCCGTTCGCAGGCTTCGACGATCAGCGCACCTTCATCAAGCCCCGGCCGGGCGGCGCGCAGGCGCCGCGCGGCGCTTCGCCGTCCCCGGATCCGGTTCAGCCCGACGCCGCCCCTCCGGCCGCCGGGCTCAACGCGCTGCTGACGCTGGCCAACCCGCTGCTGCTGCTGGTCCCTCAACTGCGCGCGACGCGACGCGTCGACGACGTCGGCGCGCTGCGCAACAACCTGGCGCAAGGCATCCGCGACTTCGCCAGCCGCGCCGCCGCCGCCGGCATTCCGCCGGAGCGCGTCATGGCCACGCGCTACGTGCTCTGCACCATGATCGACGAGGCCTGCGCCGACACCCCGTGGGGCGGCTCCGGCGTGTGGGCGCGGCACAGCCTGCTGTCGATGTTCCACAACGAGACCTGGGGCGGCGAGAAGGTCTTCCAGCTGATGGCGCGCCTGGCCGAGAAGCCGGACGCCAACCGCGACCTGCTCGAGCTCATCTACGCGGCGCTGACGCTGGGCTTCGCCGGGCGCTACCGCGTCATCGACAACGGCCCCGCGCAGCTGGAGGCGGTGCGTGACCGCCTCGCCCAGATCCTGAAGCAGCAGCGCGGCGACTACCCCGCGGCGCTGGCGCAGCACTGGCAGGTCGAGGCCACCGTCCAGCGCCGCCACATCGGCTGGCTGCCGCTGGCCGCCACCGCCGCGTTGACGGCGCTGCTGCTGGTGGGCGTCTATCTGTCGCTGACGCTGTCGCTGGCGGAGCGCTCCGATCCGGTGTTCGGACAGATCCAGTCGCTGCGCCTGTCGCCGCCAGTGGTGGCACCGCCACCACCACCGGCCAAGCCGCGGCTCGCGCAATTCCTGCAGTCGGACATCAAGGCCGGCCTGGTCGCGGTGCGCGACGAGGTCGACCGCAGCGTCGTGACGATCCGCGGCGACGGCCTGTTCGCCCCGGCCAGCGCGACCATCGTCCCGGAGCGCGAGGCGCTGATGACGCGCATCGCCGACGCGCTGACGCAGGTGCAGGGCACGGTGCTGGTGACCGGCCACAGCGACGGCACGCCGATCCGCACGCCGCGCTTCCCGTCCAACTGGCACCTGTCCGAGGAACGCGCCAACACCGTGCGCGAGCTGCTGGTGGCACGCCGCGTCGCGCCGGAGCGCATCCGCGCCGAGGGCCGCGCCGACGCCGAGCCGGTCGCCCCCAACGACACCCCCGCCAACCGCGCGCTCAACCGGCGCGTGGAAATCAGTCTGATGGTCAATGGCCGGGCGCCCGAGGCGCCGGCGCGCGGAGCTTCGCGATGAAACGCGTCCTGGGATGGATCTTCAACCGCTGGGTCCTGCTGGCGGTGCTGGTGCTGGCGGTCGCGCTGCTGATCTGGATCGTCGGCCCGCTGGTGGCGATCGGCGAGGCGCGCCCGCTGGACACCGAGCGCTCGCGCTGGATCACCATCGGCGTGCTGCTGCTGGCGGTGGCGCTGTGCATCGCCTGGTCGCGCTGGCGCGCCAGGCGCGGCAACACCGCGGTGGTGAACCAGTTGCTGCAGCAGCCCGCCGGCGAGACGCCGGAACGCGAAAGCGCCGACATGCTGGCCGTACGCGAGCGCTTCCGCCAGGCGCTGCAGATGCTGCAGCGCTCGCGCTTCGGCGCGGAGGGCTCGGCCGGGTTCGCGTCCAAGCTGCGCTCGCGCTTCGGCGGCCGCTACCTGTATGAGCTGCCCTGGTACCTGATCATCGGCGCCCCCGGCTCCGGCAAGACGACCGCGCTGCGCCACAGCGGGCTGAACTTCCCGCTCGCCGAGCAGATGGGCGACCATGCGATCCGCGGCGTCGGCGGCACGCGCCACTGCGACTGGTGGTTCACCGACCAGGCCGTGCTGATCGACACCGCCGGCCGCTTCACGACGCAGGACAGCGACCCGGACAACGACAAGGCGACCTGGAGCGGCTTCCTGCAGATGCTGCGCCGCTCGCGCCCGCGCCAGCCGATCAACGGCGCGCTGGTGACGGTGTCCGTGACCGACCTGCTGTCGCGCAGCCCGGCCGAGCGCGCCCAGCACGCCGCCATGGTGCGCGCCCGCGTACAGGAGCTGCAGAAGGACCTGGACATCCGCTTCCCGGTCTACCTGCTGGTCACCAAGGCCGACCTGCTGTCGGGCTTCATGGACTACTTCGCGACACTGGACAAGGACCAGCGCGCCGCCCCCTGGGGCTTCACCTTCGCGCGCGGCAGCGCCACGCCGCTGGCCGGTTTCGGCGCGGAGTTCGACGCGCTCGAGCAGCGCCTGCAGAACGGCCTGATCGACCGCCTCCAGGCCGAGCGCGATCCGCAGCGCCGCGCCCGCATCTATGGCTTCCCGGCGCAGTTCGCGAGCCTGCGCGCGCTGCTGGCGGAGTTCGCCGAGGGCGTCTTCGCGCCCACCCCGTACGAGGCGCAGCCGCAATTGCGCGGCGTCTACTTCGTCAGCGGCACGCAGGAAGGCACGCCGATCGACCGGGTGCTGGGCTCGGTGGCGCGCAGCTACCAGATCGAGCATGCGGTGCTCCCGCCCAACCAGGCCAGCGGCCGCAGCTATTTCCTGAACCGGCTGCTGGGCGAGGTCGTGTTCGCCGAGGCCGGCCTGGGTGGCACGCACCGCGGCTGGGAACGCCGCCGCAACGCGCTGGCGCTGGCCGGCTACGCGGTCGTGGCGATCGCCGGCATCGGACTGATCACCGCCTGGACCGTCAGCTACTTCAACAACCGCAAGTACCTGGAAGACACCTCGGCCCGCGCCGACCAGGTGCGCGAGCTGCTGCAGTCCACGCCCAACCGCGCCACCGCCGACCTGCTGCCCATCCTGCCGGCGCTGCAGGCCACGCGCGCGCTGGCCGCGGTCGACGACCACGTGCCGCTGTCGATGCGCATGGGCCTGTTCCAGGGCCGCAAGCTCGACAGCGCGGCGCGCGCGTCCTACCAGCGCATGCTGGGCGACGCGGTGCTGCCGCGGCTGGTGCTGCGCATCGAGGAACAGCTGCGCCAGGGCGCCGCGACGCCGGTCACGCTCTACGAGGCGCTGAAGGCCTACGTGATGCTGCATGATCCGCAGCACTTCGATGCCAGGGCGCTGAAGCAGCACATCGAAAGCGACTGGGAAACGACGCGGCGCGAGCTGACGCCGGACCAGCGCGAGCAGCTCGGCGCCCATCTGGACGCGCTGCTGTCGCAGGGCGGCATCGCCTCGCCGCTGCCGGAAGACGCTTCGCTGCTGACGGCGGTGCGCACGCAGCTCGCGACACAGCCGCTGCCGCAGCGCATCTACAACCGGCTGCGCGCGCAGGGGCTGGGCAACGAGTATCCGGAGTTCACCGTCTCGCGCGCCGGCGGCCACAACGCGCCGCTGCTGTTCACGCGGACCAACGGCGCGCCGCTGTCGCAAGGCGTGCCGGGCTTCTTCACCCGTGACGCCTACCTGCGCGGCTTCCAGCCCCGCGTGGGCCAGGTGGCGGACGAGCTGGCGGCGGAGGAGCCCTGGGTGCTCGGCGTCGCCGCCGCGCCCAAGGACGCGCAGGCCATCGTGCGCGCCAACGCGCCGCTGGTCGACGACGTGCGCCGGCTCTATCTGAACGACTACGCGGCGGCCTGGGAGGCCTTCCTCAACAGCGTCAAGCTGCTGCCGATGGCCACGGTGCCGCAGTCGGTGGAGCGCTCGCGCATGCTGTCCGCGCCGGACAGCCCGCTGGGGCCGTTCCTGCGCGCGGCTTCGCGCGAAACGACGCTGACCCAGCCCGGCAACGCGATCGAGAACGCCGAGCGCCGCGCCGCCGACCTGGTCCAGCAGACCCGCGAGCGCGTGGCCGGCATGTTCGGCAAGCCGGGTCAGCCGGGTGCGCAGCCGGACCCGAACGCGCCGCGCATCGAGAGCATCGTCGACGACCGCTTCACCGCGCTGCGCAGCATGGTCACCGCGCCGGCGGGCGGCGGCAAGGCGCCGCTGGACGAGACCGTCGGTCTGATCGCCGAGGCCAACATCATGCTCACGGCCGCCGATTCGGCGCTCAAGGGCGGCAGCGCGCCGCCCCCGTCGCCGGTGCCCACGCGCCTGAAGGCGGCCGCGGCGATGAGCCCGGAGCCGCTGCGCACCATGCTCGACGACCTGGGCAGCAGCAGCGCCCGCGTGTCGCAGGGCGCGATGCGGCAGAACCTGGCGATGGAGGTGCGCTCGCAGGTCGGCGAGTTCTGCAACCAGGCCGTCGCCGGCCGCTACCCGCTGGACCGCAACTCGTCGCGCGACGCCACGCAGGCCGATTTCGCGATGCTGTTCGGCCCTGGCGGCAAGATCGACCAGCTGTTCCAGCAGAAGCTCGCGCCCTACGTCGACACGACGACCCGGCCGTGGAAGTTCCGCGCCGTCGAGGGCACGCCGCTGGGCGCGGACAGCGGCACGCTGCCGCAGTTCCAGCGCGCGCAGGCGATCAAGGAGACCTTCTTCCCCGGCAGCGCCACGCCGTCGCTGCGGCTGGACTTCAAGCCGGTCGAGATGGACACCACGATCCAGCAGTTCATCCTGGACGTCGATGGCCAGATCGTGCGCTACAGCCACGGCCCGCAGATCCCGACCTCGGTGCAGTGGCCGGGTCCGCGCGGCAGCTCGCAGGTGCGGGTGCAGATCAGCCCGGCCAGCACCAGCGGTTCCTCCGGCATGGTCAACGACGGTCCGTGGGCGCTGTTCCGGATGTTCGACCGCGTGAAGATCGAGAAGACCAACGCCCCGGAGCGCTTCCGGGCGACCTTCGACGTGGACGGCCGCAAGGCGGTCTTCGAGATCACCGCGAGCAGCGTCCGCAACCCCTTCCGGCTGCCGGAACTCAACGAGTTCCGTTGCCCGAGCGGCCTGTGATGACCAGGAGAGCCCGACGATGAGCGTGCTGCCCGAAGCCCTGAATCCCTCCGGCGAAGCCGCGCCCGGCTGGTACGGCAAGGTCGCCGCCCTGGGCGATTTCGCGCAGCGCCGGCTGCCGCAGCACTTCGTGCGGCACAGCGATGCCTGGCTGTCCGGTGTGATGCAGGACCTGCCCAAGGTGCTGGGTCCGCGCTGGCTGGACACCTATCTGACCGCGCCGGTGCTGCGCTTCGCATGGGCGCCGGGCGTGGTCGACATGAAGTGGTGGTTCGGCGTGCTGATGGCCAGTTGCGACAACGTCGGACGCTATTTCCCGCTGGTGATCGCGCAGCCCAGAACGCAGCCGCCGGTGGACCGCGCCGGGCTGGATCACCTGGACCGCTGGTACACGGTGCTGGCCAACGCGGCGATGCGCACGCTGGAAGACACCGCGACGGTGGATTCGCTGGAAGCGGCGCTGGCCTCGACGCCGCCCTGGCCGGCCAGCCATGCGGCCACGCTGCCCGCGCCCGAGAACGCCGTGCAATGGGTGACATACACCGCGCCGGCCAGCCTGCTCACCTCGGCAGTGCCGATGCTGGCGGCGGGCGAGCTGATGGAGCGCCTGGCCGGCTGCACGGTGTGGTCGCCCAATCCGGAGCCGGGTGGCCAGGTGCACATGCGCTGGGGCCCGGGCTTGCCCTACGTGGAAGCCTTTGCCGCGATGCTGACCAAGCAGGCGGCCTGACCGGCGCCTGGCGCCGTCCCGTGAGACAGTCGGCGCCAGGGAGAGCCAACATGACGACATTCGGACGCCGCCTGGCGCTGGGGTTTGTGCTCGCGGTCGCTGTGCTCGGTATCGTGGGCGCGGTGGCCCTGCGCAGCGCCTTCCTGATGGAGGACGCCGCTGGCGGCGTGACGCGCAGCCACCAGGGCCTGCGCCTGCTGGCCAACCTGCTCAACGAGATGTCCGAAGCCGAAGCCGCGCAGCGCGCCTTCATGCTGACCAAGGACGAGGCCTACGTGGCCGCGCTGGACAAGTCGATGGGCGAGGTCAAGGACGGCCTCGCCGCGATGCGCGCGGCGCCGGTCTGGGCCTCCCGCGGCAAGGATCTGGACGACACCCAGCGCGACATCACCGCCCTCTTCCAACTCTTCCGGGAACGCATCGCCGAGCGCCGCTCGATCACGATGGAAGAGGTCACGCGCTCGCCCAAGGTGGCGCTGGTGCGCCAACGCATGGAACAGCTGCGCGCCCGCTTCGAGCGCATGGAGCGCGATGAGGTCGCGCAGCTCGAAGCCCGCAGCGGCGCGATGAGCGAGACCACGCGCCTGGTCAAGTGGGTGGGGCTGGGCGGCTCGCTGCTGGGCCTGCTGATCGTGGCCGTCACCGGCGTCGCGCTGCAGCGGCTGCTGGCCGACATGGTCGGCGCGGCGGCCGCCGATGTCGCCCGTCAGGCGCGCGAGCTCGAGGCCTCGTCGCTGCAGCAGGCGGCCGCGGCCAAGCAGACCTCGTCCTCGGCGCTTGAACTGACCGCCACGATGCACGAGGTGCAGGCAGCCGCGAACCAGATCGCGCAGCGCTCCTCGGAGGTCGAGGAGATGGCCTCCGCCAGCGCCCAGTCCGCGCGCTCGGGCGGCGTGGCGATGCATCAGGCGCGCGAGGCCACCGTCACGATGCAGCGCCAGATCGACCTGGTGGTCACGCAGATGACCACGCTGGGCAGGGAAGTCCAGGGCGCCTCGGTGGTGCTGGGCGCCATCGAGGATCTCGCGGAGCGCACCAACATCCTCGCGATCAACGCCACCATCGAGGCCTACAGCGCGGGCGAGGCCGGTGAGCGCTTCCGGGTCGTGGCCGACGAGATCCGCCGTCTGGCCGAGAAGGTCCGCGCGGACGCCTTCGACATCCGCAACCAGCTCGAATCGATCCGCAACGTCTCCAACGCCACGATCATGTCCACCGAGGCCGGCGCCAAGGCGGTGACCACCAGCGCGACGCTGTTCTCGGATGTGGCATCGATGTTCGCGCTGATCTCGGAGCGCGTCGGCGCCTCGGAGCTGGCGAGCAAGGAGATCAAGATGGCCACGCACCAGCAATCCAGCGCCGGACGGCAGCTCGAGACCGCACTGGTGGACGTGGGCCGCGCGACCACCGACGCCGAGGATGTCGCACAGCGCAACCTTCGCACCGCCGAGGCCTTGTCGCGCACCGCGCAACGCCTGAGCGCCTTCGTCGCGTCGCCGGCCATCCGGCGAGTCGTGCCCGCTGGCAACCGGGCAAGCCCGGCCGAAGCGTCCGCCCCGCCCGACGCGCCTGCTCGGCCCGCTCAGCCTTCTTGACCCGTCAGGGACGCCTGCCCCTCCAGCGCCCACGCGCGGCTCACAGCGGCATCCGGCGCGTCGACTCGTCCTCGTCCTCCGCTTCCAGCGGAATCGGTCCCGACTCGACCGCCAGCTCGTCGGCCATCTCGCCGGCCTCGCCGGCCGGGGCTTGGGCGGCCTCGGCCAGGGCCGGTTCGCCCACCCACAGCGCGATCGCGCTGAAGTTGTCCTGGTCCGGCAGCCCGCGCTCCTCGATGGCGGCGCGCATCGCGGCCAGCCAGTCGTCGGGCGAGGCGGAGTGCTTCAGCGTGGCATCGATCAGCGCATCGCCCGCGCTGCCCCACCAGCCGTCGCTGCACAGCAGAAAGACATCGCCCTCCTGCAGCGGCTGCGGCGCGGTCGTGTGCGGATGCAGTTCGTCCTCGATGCCCAGCGCGGCCACCAGGTGATTCTTGTGCGGATGGTCCTCCGCCTGTTCGGGCGTCAGCAGCCCGGCCTCGATCAGCATCTGCACGACGCTGTCGTCCTGCGTGATGGTGTCGATGCGGCCGCCGCGGATGCGATAAAGGCGCGAATCGCCCACATGCGTCCACAGCGCGAAGCCGCGCTGCGCGTCGACGCACAGCGCCACCACGGTGGTGTGCATGCGGTCGCGGCCGGTGCCCTCGACGCCTCTGCGCACGTCGTCGTGCGCGGCCAACACCGCGCCGGTGAGCAACTCGGGCCGCCACGGGAGCGTGGCGTCGCCCAGGCTGGTCTGCATGCGATGCACGGCGCGGCGCGCCGCCTCGGCGCCATTGCGGTGGCCGCCGGCCCCGTCGGCCAGCACGGCATACCAGCCGGGGCCGTTCTCGTGGGCCACGACGGCATCCTCGTTGTTGGCGCGCGCGCCTTGTTCACTGCAGGCGGCGACCCGGATCTTGAGCATGGTGATAACGACGTGTAGGACGGATGGCGGGGCTCAAGCCCCGCTCTGATGTGGTTGCGGAGACGGCGACGGACCCGGCCCGTTCTGGCTCAGGCGCTCGAGCTGGTCCTCGTAGGCCTCCAGGAAGGCCTTGCCGAAGAGGGTGTGGAAGTCCTCCTGCGCCTCGTCGCGGATGGACTCGAAATGCTGCAGGTAGAGCTCCCACAGCTTGGCCTTGCGGTTCATCGCCAGCACGCTGTCGAGCACCGAGCGGCTGGTCAGCTTGGCCTCCAGCGCCGAGGGCTGGAAGCGCGTCAGCACGCCCTCGAGCGCCGCGCGGGTGCCGGCCATCGTGCCGATGGTGTGGCCCACCAGGTCGCGCATCGCGTCCTGCATCGCCGCGGGGCCGGGCAGGAAGCCGCGCACCGGCGGCTGCAGCAGTTGCTCCAGCGCGGACTGCGGATCGGGCGAGAACTTGAGCGGGTTGTTGTCGCGCGAGCGGATCACGGTGACCTGCGCGCGCAGTTCGTGCTTGGTGGCCGCGCGCACAGCCATCATGCGCAGCGCGCCGTCGACGCAGGCATTCAGCAATTGGCCGATGACGCGCATCAGGTCCGGATTCAGGCCTTGCGGCGGCGCGGCCATGCGCACGCCGGCGCCTTCGCAGAAGGCGTTCCACAGCGCGGCGGTGTCGGCTGCCGGGCCCGAAGCGGCCGTTGCCGCCGGGGCTGGCGGGAGCGCGTGCACCGCGGCGGGCGGCATGACAGGCGGCATGATGGGCGGCGGTGCCACGGGCGGCATGACCGGAGCTGCCACGGCCGGGGCCGCGGTGGCTGGAATGACGGGACGCACCGGCGGCGGCACGGCCGCCACGGGCGGGATCGGCGCGGGCGGCGAAGGGGGCAATGGCGGCGGCGCGGGGACACGCACTTCCGGCGGACGGAAAGCCGAATGCAGCGCCGGCGTGTGATCCGGCAGCGCCGGCGTCTGCGGCTCCGGATTGACGGCCGGGGCCGCGGCGCCAAAGAGCGCCAACGGGTCGGACGACAAGCCGTTGCGCGCGCCGGACTCGGCGGTCGCGCCGGCGCCGGCCATGAAACCGGCCAGCGGATCGGACGCGCCGGGCTTCAACCCGAAGAGGTCGTCGAGCGAGCGGTTGCCGTCGCCCGGCACGAGGTCGGCGAAGGCGCCGCCGAAGCCCAGATCGTTGGACGGCGCCACGGTCGGCGCGGGTGCCTGGGCGCCCGGCAGGTCAAGGCCGCCGAAGGGGTCGAAGGCGGCCTTCGTTCCGGCGGCCGGTGCCGCGGGCGCCGTCGGTGCCGGAGGGGGGGCGAAGGGATCGAAGTCGTCCGGCAGCAGCATCGGGCCGGTCGGCGCGGGCGGGGGAGCCTGCACCGGCGGCGCGGCGAACGCCGACAGCGGCGCCGGCGCGGCGGGCGCCGTGCCGAAGACATCGGCCGACGGCGGCAGGCCGCCCAGCAGGTCGGCGAACGGATTGGAGTCCGACAGCGCCGCCGGCGCCGGGGCCGCGAATGGCGCAGGCGCCGGCAACGGGGCCGGGCCTTGCGTGATGGGGCGCGCCAGGTCCGGCGCGCGGCGGATCACGGTGGCGCCGCTGTCGTCGACGAGGTCGCTCTGCACCTCCAGCAGGTAGCCGCCGATGCGGATCTGGTCCTGGTGGCGCAAGGGCACGGCCTGGCCCTGGGCCACGGCCTGGCCGGCGACGGTGATCGGATTGGCGCTGCCGACGTTGCAGATCACGAAGCTGCCGGCCTCGGCGCGGATCTCGGCCTGCTGGCGGGAGATGTGGCGCTCCGGATCGGGCAGCGCCATCGTGTTGTGGTCGGCGCGGCCGATGGTCCCCCCGGTGGCGTCGAAGCGCGCGGTGATGGGCTGCGTCAGGGGCAGGTCGTTGAGCGACACCGCGCGCAGGGTGAGGGTCATGGGGGCTGCCTTTGGGACCACGGGAAACTGACAGGGATGTTTCCGTGTCAGAGCGCACGCTTCAATGAACGAAAGTCACCTCCAGGGGGCTTAACGCTGTTTCATACTCCACCCCGCTCGAATCCCGACGTGATGCCGATGTCGACCTTCTTCCGTCCCGATGCCCCGACTCCCCTGACCCCGGCCGCCCTGGCGGCGCGGGGTCGCGGCCTGACCGCCGGCTCCGCGCTGCTGCTCAGCGTGCTGCTGCTGGCCGGCTGCCAGACGCCGGCTCCCCCACCCCCGCCCCCGGCCGAGCCGGTCGTCGCCGCACCGCCGCCCCCGCCGCCTCCCGAACCCGCGCCGCCAACGCCCGCCGAGCAGGCGCTCGCGCAGAAGACGGCGATGCAGTCGATCGAACTGCTCGAGACCGGCCAGGAGGAACAGGCCCGCGCCGAGTTGCACCGCGCGCTGCAGCTGGATCCGAACAACAAGCTGGCCGTGAGCCTGATGAAGCAGATCACCGCCGATCCGGTGGCGCTGCTGGGCCGCGAGTCCTTCGCCTACACGGTGCAGTCCAGCGACACGCTGTCGCGGATCGCAGGCCGCTTCATGGGCGACATCTACGCGTTCTACATCCTGGCCCGCTACAACGACATCCGCGTGCCGCGCCAGGTGTCGGGCGGCCAGGTGCTGCGCATCCCTGGCAAGCCGCCGGCGGGCCCGCTGTACCCGCGCCCGGGCAAGGCCGAACCCAAGGTGTCGCCCGCGGCCGCCGCGGCTGCTGCAGCCGCCGCCCAGACTGCGGCTCCGGCCGCCACGCCCGCCGCCCCCCCCGCCCCGCCGCCCGCGCCCGAGATCTCGGCCGGCGAAAAGGCGATGCGCGCCGGCGAGGCTCATGAGCGCGTCGGCCGTCTGGACAAGGCGCTGGAGGAATACCGCCGCGCCGAAGCCGCCGATCAGCCTGGCGCCTCCGCGAAGGTCGAGGCCGTGCGCAAGAAGCAGATCGCCCGCGCGACGCTGGCGGCCCGCACCGCGTTCGCCAAGCAGGATCTGGCCGGCGCGATCAAGGGCTGGGACACCGTGCTGCAGCTCGATCCCGAGAACGAGCTGGCCAAGCTGGAGCGCCAGAAGGCCGTCACGCTGAAGGCCAAGGCCGATCAGCTGAAATGAGCCCGCCGCCGCATGCGCGGCGACGGACGACGAAAGAGGCGCCGCGTGCGCCTCTTTTTCATGGCGCATCCGTGAGCACGGCGTGAGCGCACGGTGATGGATGACGCCATCGGTTGGAATTCCGTGCGAGCAACGCGCGAGCGCGCGCCATCGCTCGCTGGGCGACGAATCTGACGTTACGATCCGCAGCCTCTTTACGTTGCAGCAACATGGATATCCGCACTCCGCGCAATTTCGCCATCGACTGCCTGCGCGGCGTTGCGATCCTGCTGGTGGTGGTCCACCACCTGGCCCTGCCCTTCCGCCTGCCGCTGGCGCCCAGCCTGATGGGCGGCTGGATGCCCAAACGCCTGATCGACGCCCTCAGCTTCAATGGCTACGAAGCGGTGTTCATGTTCTTCGTGATCTCGGGCTTCCTGATCGCGACCCGCATCCTCGAGCGCGACGGCGATCTGCGCCGGGTCGAGCTGCGGCCCTTCTATCTGGCGCGCGCGCGGCGCATCCTGCCGCTGCTGCTGCTCGTGCTGGCGGTGCTGACGCTGCTGGCGCTGATCGGGATCGAGGGCTTCGCGCCGTCCGGCGAGCAGAGCGTGGCGGGCCTGCTCGGCTCGGCGCTGAGCTTCACCTTCAATTGGTATGAGGGCCGCACCGGCTGGGCGCCGGCGGCGTGGGATGTGCTCTGGTCGCTGTCGATCGAAGAGGTCTTCTACGTCGGCTTCCCGTTGATATGCATGGTGTTTCCGCGGCCGCTGCTGGTGGTGGCGCTCGCGGCGCTGGCGGCGGGTCTCGTGCCGCTGCGTTCGCTGGTGCCAGTCAGCAACGAGGTCTGGTGGGAGAAGGCCTATCTGCCTGGCATGGCCGCGATCGCCTGGGGCGTGCTGGCCGCCCTCGCCGCCCGGCGCTGGCGCCCGGGGCCGCGCGAGGCGCGCGCGCTGGCGGTCTTCGGCGGCTTCTGCGTGCTGCTGGTGATCGGCTGGGGCGACCTGGTGCATCGCCACCTGTTCAAGTCCGGCATGTATGGCCTGTGTCTGGGCACCGCGCTGATGCTGATCGCGTTCCGCGCCCAGCCGGCGGCGCCGCGCCGCGGGCTGCGCTGGCTGGCGCGCATGGGGCGGCTGAGCTACGAGCTCTACCTGTCCCACATGTTCATCGTGCTCGGCGCCGTCGCGCTGTATCGCGAACTGCTGGGACCGTCGCAGGCCTGGACCTTCGCGGTCTACCTGCCGGCCGTGGCGCTGTGCGTGGCACTGGCACTCGTCCTGGAGCGCCTGGTCGCCAGACTGCCGATCAACGCCGCGCCAGCGAGCAGCAGCGCCCAGCTCGCCGGTTCCGGCGCGGTAGAGATCGGCGCCGCTGACAGCGCGTAGTCGAAGCCCGAGGCCGACGACACCTGGTAGTTCACGCGGTGACCGTACCAGTCGGTCACCTGCGAGATCCCGCCCCAGTAGATCGACGGCGCGTCCGCGCTCAGCACGCCGGTGGTCACGAGGCCCAGCGTGTTGAGCGTGCTGCTGAGCTCCATGTAGAACTCCAGATGGGTCGCCGAGCCCGCCAGGATGGCCGCGGCGAAGCTGTAGACGCCGTAGATCCGGCCCATCTCGCCGCTGTTCCAGTGGCTGGTGGTGGTCAGGCTGCCGTCGTAGCCGAGCTGGGTGCTGCTGTCCCAGGCGGTGAGGTAGCTGTCATCGAGCCGATGGACCAGCGTCCAGTCGAGCGAGCCCGCCGTCTTTCCGGCGCCGCCGGGCGGCGTGATCGGCGAGATCGAGCCGCTGGTGCCGCCGGCGATCACGATGTTGTAGTGGACGACGAGCTCGTTGTCCCAGCCACCGTCGGTGCGCTGGAAGGTCAGCGTGTCGCGCTGGTAGGCCGAGAGCGAAGTCGATGCACTGCCGGTGCCGGCAAAGCGGCTGCTGGCACTGCCCGACAGCACGCCCGGCCCGATGCGGGTCGACGCCCAGGCGCTCGATGAATAGGCATGGCCCAGTCCGGCACCGGTGTCCGTGGCCGAAGCGCTGAGCGTGCCGGGACTGCCGGTCTTCGTGCGCGCGTCAGTGACGCGCCCGGCAGTGGCGTTGACGGTCTGCACGGGCTCGTCGGGCGGCCAGAACTGCGCATGGGCCATGGACGACGCCGCGAGCATCGACGCGGCAAGAAGGAACGGCTTCATGAAAAAAACATCCTCGATCGGTCGCGCGGCGCGCGGGTCGCCAGCGCGAGCAAACGGGACGCCCATGCCCCCTGCTTCGGGGGCATGGGGCGCAGCGGCAGGACGAAACGAATGGACGCGCGCCGCCAGGCGGGTAAGAACGCGGATTGCTCGGATGCTCAACGGACCCTGCGTTCAAGCGTTCCCAACCCACGACCTGAAGGAGCCTTCATGGAAGCCCAGCAACTGCATCGCGGCCGCCTCATCGATCACCTCCAGCTGGTGGTCCGCGACCTGCCCGCCAGCCGCAAGTTCTACGGCGCGATCCTGCCCCTGCTGGGCGTGCCGATCGGCGGCGAGGGTCCCGGCTATTTCTGTGCGGACGAGCTGTTCGTCTCGACCGCCGACAGCGATGCCGCGCAGGGTCATCTCACCGGCCGTCACCACCTGGCCTTCCAGGCCAAGGACCGGGCGGCGGTGGACGCCTTCCACAAGCTCGCGCTGGAGAGCGGCGGGCGCGACAACGGCGCCCCCGGCGAGCGGCCCTATCACCCCGGCTACTACGCTGCCTTCGTGCTGGATCCGGACGGCAACAACATCGAAGCCGTCTTCCATGGCGAGGCGCAGCGCAGCGCGGCCTCGGTCACGGTGACCTTCTGAGGCGGCAGGTCAGCGCCGGTCGGTTCTGTTGCTCGACGTCGAGCCGGAACCCGGCGCCTTCGCGGCCGACTCGTCGATGAGCTGGCGCATCAGCGCCGTCGCGCGCGCGTTCTTCGGGTCCACGCGCAGGCATTTCTGCAGCAGCATCACCGCGCCGGACTTGTCGATCGCCGCGACCTTCTCGGCCTTGCGGACGTAGAGGTCGGCCAGCAGCCGCTTGGCCGACGGATCGTTGCGATCCTGCGGCGCGCGGCGCTCCAGCAGCCGGATCGGCTCGTCGAGCTCGCCCTGCGCCGCGAGCATCGCGATGTGCTCGAGCTCGTTGCGGTCCTGACCCGGCGGTGCGGCCGCGGCCTGCACCGTGTCCTTCCCGTTGCCGGCGTCCTTCGCGTCCTTCGCGCTCTTGCCATCCTTCGAGGCCTCTGCCTGCGCCTTGCCCTTGGCGGCCGGTTTGGCGGCCGCCATCGCGGGAGGAGGTGCGCCCTTGCGCAGCGTCAGCCGCGCGGGCTTGCCCAGATAGCTCTTCTGATTGCGTTCCTTCTCGATCGCCCGCAGCGCGTCAGCGGCTTCGGCGTTGTCAGGCTGCAGCGCCAACGCACCCAGGAACTGCGTGCTCGCGCCGTCCAGGTCGCCGCGCTTCTGTGCCGCCTTGGCCTTTTCCAGGCGCTCGGCGACGCCGCTGTCGATCAGTTGCCGCGTCGCAGCCAGGCTGTCGCGGTAGCCGGCGTTGTCGGGCCGAAGCACCGTCAGCGCCTCCCAGGTCCAGGCCGCGTCGGCCAGTTGGCCTTCCTTCACCTGTTCCTGCGCGCGCTGCACCTGCGCCAGTTCGAAACCCGTGGGCGCGCCGCCTGTTGAATCGGGGCCGCGCAGCACGCCGCCCGTGCCGCCGGTACAGGCCGCCAGCAGCAGCGCCGCCAGCGCGGCCAGGAGTGCGCCGGCCCTCATGGGGTCTGCCCCATGCGGCGGCTGGTCTGCAGCCGCGCCTTGAAGGCCTCGAGGTCGTGGTCTCCGAAGATCATCGTGCGGCGCAGCATGAAGGGCTGCGCGAAGAAGGCGTTGCCGCCCGGGTTGACGGTCACCGCGAGCGTGTACTTCTGGCGCGTCAGCGCGTCCAGCACCTGCTCGTTGGCGTCCCCGAAGGGATAGGCGTAATGGCGCACCTGGCCGGCCGTGTTGAGCTTCTGCTCGATCAGGTCGCGCGGACCGGCGGTCTCCGCGTCGAGGTTGCGCTTGTAGCGCTCCTCGTTCTCGCCAGCCGTGCGCTCGATCAGGTTGCGGTGGGACTTGGAATGGGACTGGATGTCCATCAAGCCCGAGGCCTGCATCTCCGCGAGCTGCGACCAGTTCACCGCGTCGCCGCCCGCGCCGACGAAATCGGTGTAGACGAACATCGTGGCCGGCAGGCCCAGCTTGCGCAGCACCGGGAAGGCGAACTTGTAGACGGACTCGTAGCCGTCGTCGAAGGTGACGACCACCGACTTGGGCGGCAGCGGCTCCTTGCCCTCGAGGTAGCCGCTGATCTGCGAGAGCTTGATCACGCGGTAGTCGTTTTTCGCGAGCCACTCCATCTGCGCCGCGAAGTTGGCCGGGGAGACCGCCATCTTGCCGCCGGTCGTGCCCAGGCGGTGGTAGCAGAGGATGGGCACGGTCTGGTAGCTGCCGGCGTGCACGCCCAGCGGATTCATCGGCTTGAGCGGGACGATCAGCGGTTGGCCGGGCTCGGCCTTGGTGACGCCGGCGTTGGCTTCGCTGATCTGCCAGTCGCGGTCCTCGCTGCCCAGCAGCCGGCCGGCGATGCCGCGCAGCGAGTCGCCGGCGACCGGGACATAGATCAGCAGGCGATCGCTGCGGGCGATGATCTCGCCGGTCGCGGAGGGCTTCGCGGGCGCGGCCGCGGCGGGCTCGTTCAGCGGTGGCGTGGCGGTCGGCGTGGTGACGCAGCCGGTCAGCGCCAGAACGGCGAAGAGCGCGGCCAGCAGCGGCCGCTGGCCCGCGGGGAGGAGACCAGACATCTGGGGAAGTCCTTTCACGCTCATCAGGCCGCCCCTGGGCCGGGCGGCTCCGTGGGCGCGGGCGGGGTCGGCTCGCTGGACGGGGCGGCCGTCTGCGATGGCACCGGCGCGGCGGGCACGGCCGCCGGCGTGAGCGACGCGCGCGCGCCCGAGCGCCGGCCGAGCGTCGTCGGCGCCTCCGCCTTCGCCGCCGACGCCGCCAGCGCCTGCCGGTCCTGCAGCGCCTGCGCCATGCGGTCGAACGCGGCGTACAGCAGACCGAATTCATCCTTGCGCTGCTCGCGGATCCGGAAGTCGACGCGTCCGCGGCCCACCTCCTCCAGCGCTTCCACGACCAGCTTGATCGGCCGCGAGAACCAGTTCGCCACGAAGAACATGGCGATCGCCACCGCCAGGACCGTCGTCACCGCCAGCACCCCCATCAGCGTGCGCGACAGCCGCGCCACGCTCTCCAGCGGCAGCTCCGGCAGCCCCAGCGCCACGCGGCCCACGGTCTTGTCCTGGAAGGTGATCGGCGAGTCGAAGCCGAGGATCGCCGCGCCATTGGCCGCGTGATACCGCGTGCGCTTGACGCCGCCCTGCTCGCCCAGCGTCTCGCCCGCGGGCGGCTGGTAGGGCTTGCCGACCGTGTCGGGCTGGCTGGACGCGGCCACCACGCCGGCGCGGTCGATCACGGTGACGCTCTCGAAGTCGCGCGTCTTCATGATCTCCTGCAACGACACGTCCACCGACACCCAGTCCTCGCCCAGCGCCGAGGTCGCGTTCTGCGCCGCGATGAAGCGCGACAGCGCCGTGCCGTAGTCGGCCACCTGCTGCATCAGCGCGGCGTTCTGGCGCTGGCTGATGATGGAGCCGCTGACCGCCATCACGATGGCGACGATGCCGGCCATCATCGCGGCCCACTTCACCCGCAGCGGGATCAGCTTGGACCTGCCCTTGTTGCGGGCTTCCTCGTCGATGTCGTGCAGCACCTTGACCAGCGCGTCGGCCAGTTCGGCGCCGGTCTGGAAGCGGTTCTCCGGCGCCTTGGCCAGGCAGCGGTCGACCACGCGGCGCAGCGACGCCGGGATTTCCGGCCGCAGCTTGTTCAGCGGCGTCGGGTCGTCCTTGGCGATCTTGAGCGCCAGGTTCACCACGCTGTCGCCGGTGAACGGACGCACGCCGGTGAGCATCTGGTACAGCACGATGCCGACCGAGAACAGGTCCGAGCGGCCGTCGATCTTCTGCCCGTTCATCTGCTCGGGGGCCATGTATTGCGGCGTGCCCAGCACGTCGCCGGCGCGGGTGCGCTGCTCCCCCTTGGTCGACTCCATGTGGGCGATGCCGAAGTCCATCACCTTGATGTCGAGCGTGCCGCGCACGCGGGCGATGTTGCCTGGCTTGATGTCACGGTGGACGATGCCGCGCTTGTGCGCGTAGTCCAGCGCGCGGGCGAGCTGCACGGCCATCACGACGGTGTCGCGGATGGGCAGCGGCTGGCCGGGCTCGAGCAGGTCGGCCAGCGGCTCGCCGTCGAGCAGTTCCATGGCCATGTAGGGGCGGCCGTCGACCTCGCCCACGTCGTGCACGGTGACGATGTTGGGATGCGACAGGCCGCCGGAGGCGCGCGCCTCGCGCAGGAAGCGGGCGCGGTATTCCTCGTCCTCGCACAGCGAGGCGTGCAGGAACTTGATGGCGACATCGCGGCCGATGCCGGGATCGTGCGCCTTGAACACGCTGGCCATGCCGCCGCGGCCGATGCGGTCGAGCACCTGGAAGCGGCCGACCTGGCGCACCGGCGCATCGGCGCTGGCCTTGGCGGCGGCCAGCGCGCCGCCGGGCAGCGTGCCGGTGGACGGACGTCCCACCGGCGTGGGCTCGGGCGGCAGGGCGCGCATCGCGGCCACCGCGGCGACGGCGTCGGGATCGAGCACGGTCTCGGCGAACTCCGAGGCGTGGAACTCGGAGTCACCGGCGTCGGCCACGGGTGCGGGCGGCGGCGCCGGGACGGGAGCTGGCGCCGCCGTCTGTGCAGCCGGTGGCGCCACGGGCGGCTTCGCGGCCGGCGGCATCACGGCGGGGGCGATGACGGTCTCGTTGCCGGTGGGTGAGAAGTCGGTGACGGGCTGCGCGGCACTAGCCGCGACAGAAGGTGCGGCGGATTCGGTGGACGCCACCGGGGCGGCGGCCGCGGCCGGCGAGGCGGCGGGCACGTCCGCGGTGCGCGGCGTCAGCAGCGCGGCGGGCGCGATGACGGTGTGGTCGTTGTCGAGCGGAATGTCGGTGGGCTTGCGGCCGGAGCGCATGGAGAAGGTGTCCGGGAACGAGGGGTCGATGAAGCTCACCTCGCGCTCGTGCTGGACGGTCTCGGGGCCGTCGTCGTGCGGGGGTTCGGTGGCGGAGGATGTGGCGGGTGGCGAGACCGTGGGCGAGACGCGGTTGGCGGCGGTGTTGGGCGGCATGTGGTCCAGCGGCGCGGCGCCGGACGACGCGGGCACGATGCGTGTCGCGTCGGGATCGAACCCGGAATCGCCGGCCTCGGCCGGCGCGTTGCCCGGCTTGGCCGGACGGGAATTGCCTTCAGGTCGTGACATCGAACGCCTCGCCGCGGCGAGGATCGCCGCCAAGCACGCATTGTCGTGTCACGCACAGAGGGGGCAATGAACGAAAGTCACGAAGCGCCCGTCGGGTCACGGCCCTTCATAAGCGATGGCGCGCAAGGCGCAGCGCCTGTGCAGCCGGGCGAGCATGCACTCGATGCGTCGCTGCCAGTCGAACGGCTCGGCATGCAGTCCGTCCATCCAGATCTGGATGTGTTCGGGTTCAAGCAGCGCGAGGGAGGTTTCGCCCATGTCGGCGAAGACATGGTTCGCCAAGGGAGTCAATCCGAGGGCCAGGTTCTCCAGGGTGCCCAGCGCTTCGGCCAGCCCCTTCAGCACGGGCTCCCGCACCGGCTCGACGAACAGGAGATGAAGGTGGAAGGACTTGCGACAGTCGATGGATGCCCCGCCTGAGACGGCGGGCAGCCCACGCCGGATCGCAGCGTCTTCAACCCGGGTGGCCGGCGTCGCGAGCGCCGCCGCTCGCTCAAGGGCCGATTCGTCGCCATGAAGGGCGAGCAGATGCAGCACTCCCCTGCGTACGAGCGCGAGGTCTTCAGCGGCGAAGGCGTGTGGCAGTCCGGTCACCGACAGGCCCACCTCGCCGCACGCCCATTGCGCGCCGACCGACGTCTGGAGGCCGCTGGCGGCGAGTGTGTCCGAACCGGCCAGTTCGGTCAGGAATCCGAAATGCCGTGCCCGCTCGACGGCCTGGAGGAAGCCGTGCACCTCGGCACGCAGCACCGGACCCGCCTGCGTGAGCGCGTGCGGCAGGGTCAGCATTGCGGTCAGGCTGCGCCGAAGAACCGGCGATACCAGGACACGCGGGCCTCGAAGTCCATGCCCGCGATGGTCTGGAACTTCGCCTGCTCGTCGGGCATCGCCAGCGCTGCCAGGATCTGACCCGCCTCCCGATACGCGGGCAGCAGGTCCTGGCGATTGACGTCTCCCGTCTCCGGCGTGGGGCCGGCCTGGATCTCGAGGACGCCCGGCCGCACCAGTTCGCTGCCCAGGCCCCGCGCGGCCGCCGCCTTGGCCAATGCGGCAAGGTCCTGACCGCGCGCCGCCGCGGCGGCTTCGGACACGAAGGTCAGCCAGGACGTTGCGAGCAGACCGTCCAGCATCAGGTTGGCCTGGCCCAACGGCGCTCCGACCGTCACGCCGGGATATCGCAGCAACCACCCGGGGAGATCGCGAGCGATGGCCGCATCCGCATCGGAGAAACCGCCGCCGGTGTAGTACGACCAGCCACAGTGGCCGGCCAGCAACGGAAAGTCCTGCAGAAGGTCTCGCGCCAGGGTCTTCAATGCGTCTGAGGCCGCCATCGGGCCCTCATGCGGCAGGCAGACCCGCAAGTACGAGCGTGTCGGCGGGACGCCGTCGCCGGGCGACAACCTCGTCGAGAACCAGTCGACCGACGGGAGATCGAACGCGCCCGCCTTTTCCCCTCCGAAGAACTCGATGCCGGACTGTTTGGCGGGCTTCTTTTCGTCCGCAGCGACGAAATTGCTCATCAGCGTCGCTGCATCCGGTGCGATCGGCTTGGCGGCCGACATGGTATTGGTCCGGTAGTAACGCAGGCTGCCTGGAAACCGTTGCTCGATGACCCGCGCCGCAGTGGCTAGCGGCTCCTTGAAGGCCCCCCGCGCCTCGGTCCCGTAGAGGTGTATCTCCAGGCACGGTCGGACGTTGCCCTTCTTCAAGGTCCCGTGCGTCGAACGCACGGCGGCCACAAATTCGTTCGATTTCATTCCTGTCCTCATCAATGGGTGCGGACTCAGCAGCCGCAGCTCTCGCGGTCCAACTCCACCAGCTTCTTGTCCTCGCCACGCTGGACAAGGCGGTCCTTGGCCGCAGCCTGGTTCTTGGTGGGCTTGTCGTCGATTTTCACTTCGAAGAAACGTTTGACGTTCCCTTCGGTCATGCCCTTGGTCTTGTCCTTCAGCAGAGTGAAGTCCGGGCGCCACCCCGGCACATCGTTCTTGCGCAATGTATTGATGGCCCCCATCTGGCTGCTCGGCGCCTTGACGCCCGCGAGCCCGCCCAGTAGCCGGCTCCTGGACAGGCACGGGATCAGCGCGTCGGTGACCTTGTCCGGAATGCCCCAGGTCGCCTCCGTCAGGAGGTTCTCGTAGCCTGCCTTGGGCTCGTGGCGCGGCGGCCCGTTGCTGAAACGCTTGGCGATCTCGTCCTGGTGATGCTTGCCCTGCGGCAGCTTCTCGCCGTCGTCGGACTTCTTGGCGGCCTTGCAGAGCTCTTCGCAGATCTCGTTGGCCAGGGCCACCTCTTCGTTGTCCAGGTTGTGGGCATCCACCACGCTCTGGATGACCCCCGCCAGATTCGCCGCGTTCTCATGGTTGTGGAACATCTTGTCCATGAACCGGGCGCAGTTCTTCCCGTTCATCTTCGTGTCGAAGGAGTACAGGATCCAGGTCGCCTCCTTCATGAAGGTGCTGGACTTGACGCCGCCGGCCACGCCGGGGTTGTCGCCGTTGGAGATCGCGAACTTGGAGCCCTTGACCGCCGCCATCGTCTTGTCGCCCTTGACGGTGGTCGTGCCGTCGGAGAGCGTGATCGACTGGGCGATGTTGGGATACGGGATCGGCACCGGGCCGCCCGGGCTGGGCGTCTTGCAGACATCGGGGATCGTCGCCGCGCTGATGCCGTTGCTGAACTTGTGGACCAGCGAGTTGACCGTCCCGTTGACCTTGATGGTGACCGGCATGTCAGTCCCCTCCACCCAGCCGGTTCAGCAGCCGCCGCTGCCGCCACGCCGGCGCCTCCACCGGGAACAGCGGCGTGCCCGGCCGCAGCAGGCACAGGTGCAGCGCCGCGAGCGCCCTCGCCCGCTGCCGGCCGCCGTGCAGCACGCGCAGGCAGTGGACCTCGCTCAGCGGCTGGCCCATGAACAGGCGCCCCTGCGGCGGCAGCGCCGGCAGCCGCGACTGGTGCGCCAACCACCACGCGCGCACCTGCTCGACGTGCGGCCACGGCAGCGCGACATCGACCGGCAGCTCGACGTCGTCGTCCTCGGGATCCTCGCTGGGCCCCTCCTCGAAGTCCTCCGGCGGCGGCGCCTCCAGGCCGTCGGTGTTCACGTCCGCGCCGGTGATCAGGCAGAAGGCTTCCAGCGCGATGCGCGCCAGCGCCGGCGTGCTCATCTGGTCGATCAGCCAGGGCACGTAGCGCAGCTGCCCGGACAGCCCCGCGCCGATGATGCGCAGCCGCGCGGCGCCGGACATCGACTCGGCCTCGACCAGCAGCCGATGCCCCTCCTGCACCGGCAGCGCCAGCATCGCCAGCCGGAACGCGTCCATCTGCCGCGTGCCCGGCCGCAGCGCCGCGCCGGTGAGCGCGGCCAGCGCCTTGCCGCGGTCGCTCAACAGCACCGAGGCCCACAGCGCCCAGTAGCGCGGCTCGCTCTTCTCGTCGCCGATCAGCGTCAGCACCGATTCGAGGCCATCGACACGGCCCAGCTCGCCCGCGAAGCGCAAGGCCCGCGCGCGCTCGCCGGCATTGGTCGAGCGCATCGACACCGCCCAGCGCTCGCCCGCGTCCAGCCGATGCGCGCCGTAGGCCTCCAGCGTCAGGCGCCGGCTCAGCGAATCGTCGGGCGGCATCAGCGCCTCGGCCTGCAGCGCCTCGTGGCTGCCGACCCAGCCCAGGGCCGCGGCCAAACCCGGCGTGGCTTCGGGCGCCGCCTTGGCGCGCCGCACCAGCATCCGCCAATCGTCCGGCCGCCCGTTCAGCGCCAGCACGCCGGCGACGAAGAAGTCCTCCGCGCAGTCGTTGACCAGCGCCGCCTCGCAGGCCGGCCAGGCGTGATCGCCGGCCTCGGCCAGGCCGTCGAGTTGCGCGGCCAGTTGCTCGTCCAGGTCGGCGAACTGCTGCGGCGAGTAGTGCGGCGCGTCCAGCGCGTCGCGCCGCTGCGTCCACAGGAACGAGGCCTCGTCGCGGTAGGCCTCGATCTGGTCGGCCGTCACCGGCGCGCCGGCCGGGACGCGGGCGTTGTCCATCGTCATGCGCGCTCCGACACCTCGGCGCGGATCACCGCCGCGCCGCGCTCGCCGCCATCGGAGCTGCCCCACAGCAGCGTCAGCGGCCCCTTCGCATACCCCTTGCGGCAGGCCGACGCGGCCAGCAGCAGGTGCAGCGGCAGGCCCGCCGCCCCCACGTCGCCCCAGCAGTCCGCTGGCGCGGCGAAGTCCGTCGGATCGCGCAGCCGGTCGCGCACGCGCAGCCCGCTGAAGCCGTATTCATCGGCGCGGTACGCCTCCCCATTCATGTCGCAGACCACGTTGTCGATCACTCCCGCCGCGGGCACTTCATCCAGCGCGCGGCGCAGCGCCTGCGTCAGCCCCTCGCCGATGCAGACCTCGCCGCTCTTGTTCAGCTTCGATTCATGGCCGAGCCCGACCGCCAGCACCTCGGCCCAAGGGCGCGAGGCCGGCGGCGATCCCGGCGTCGCCCCATCGCGCGCCAGCAGCAACGCGCCCGCCGCCTCCCCCGGGATGAAGCCCCACGCGTTGTTCAGCGGACCCGCGCCGTGCAGTTGGTCCTCGGCCTCCAGCCATTCCAGCGTCTGCGGCGCGAGGTAGGAATCGACCCCTGCGACGATGACCGCCTCCACCTGACCGCCACGCAGCCAGGAGCGCGCCTGGTCGAGCGCCTCGAAGCCGCCCGCATGGCCGCTCGCAAACACCTGGAACGGCCCGAGCCGGCCGCCCAGCCGCTCCTCGCAGAGCGCGCGCACGGCACCGGCCGCCTCTTGCGCGCCGCCTGGGCGGGGCGGCGGCAGCGCGACGGCCACACCGAGGCGCGCGATGCGGCCGCCGGCGCCGGCCAGCGCTTCGTCCAGCGCGGGCGCCAGTAGCACGACCAGCCGCGCCGCGCCGTCCAGCCCGGCGTCCATCGCCGCCACCTGCGCCACGCGCATCGGCTCGCCGGCGGTGTCGATCATGTAGGCGTGCTCGCGAAAGCCGCACAGGCCCGCGCGCACCGCGGCCGCGGTCGAGCGCGCATCGCCGCCCACCGGCGTGACAGCCCCGATCGCCAGCACCCGCAGCGCCGTCGAAGCCGCGACGTTGGCCGTCATCGTGGCTGCTGCGCCGCTCATCTCAGACCGCCTCCTCGCGGTCCATCTCATCGGCCCGCGGCGCGCCGAGCACGCCGTCGCGCAGGTCCTGCTTGAGCCAGATCCGGGTGTGCCGTAGCTTCAGCACGCGCGGATGGCAGGGCAGCGCGGTGTGGAAGACCAGCGAGACCCGGGCCTCGTCCGGCGCGAGCAGGACCGTGTGCAGCTTCGGCGGCGCGTGCCGCTCGCGGTGCCCGTCGTTGAAGAAGGTCTCGAAGCCGAGGAACACGCGCGGCAGCGAGAAGCGCAGGCAGCCGCCGCCGGGAGACAGGTTCAGCAGCGCGACGGCCTCGCCGCCGCGCAGGAAGCCATCGTGCTGCTGGTCGGGCGGCGCGCACTGGTAGTGGCGGTCGTCGAAGTCCTCGGGCAGCAGCGGCAGCCGCTCGCGCTGCCAGCGTTCGTCATAGGTGCCAGCGAAGCGGCGGCGCTCCAGCCAATGGCTGCACAGCGCGCCGAACCCGGCGGGCACGGGCCGGTCCTTCCAATTGCGGATCAGGTGATCCGGGTCCTCGATGTTGGGCAGCGGCCTGCCATCGACGTGATCGCCGTCCACCGCATAGCCCTGCCCCACCGGATTGCGCTCGTCCCAGGCGCCGGGATCGGCCTTGGGATCGGCGCCGCCGAAGGCGCGCTCCCACACGACCGGCATCGACACGAACGGCGCCGGACGCCCGATGCCGCGTCCCTGCCAGACGCGGTCGCCGAAGACCTTGAGCGCCTTCGCCCGGCCGCCGACCGCCAATCCGGCATCGAGTTCCGTCACCGGCGCGCCACCCGGCGCGTGGGCCTGGCCGTCCAGGATCACGTCGGTGGCAAGCTTGGTGCGAACGAGATCGGCATCCTCCGCCAGGCTGGTCGAGGCCGCGTCACCGCGATGCCGGGGACCGCGCAGGACCTCGGGCTGCTCCCGCGCCACCCGCAGGCCGCCATCGGCCTGCAGCGTGAAGCTGGCCTTCACGGCGACGAGCCAGATCTCGGTGCCATCGCGATCGCGCACCCAGCCACGCTCGGCGGCGAAGGGCGTGCGGTTCTGCAGCTGCCACATGGGAAGAAACGGAGTCCGGACGGCGCGCGGCGCCGTCAGTTGATGTCGACGAACGCACCCTTGATGCGGTTCGCGCCGCTGGAACGGCTCAGCACGTACGAGCCGCGGATCAGGATCTTGCCGGCGGCGGTGAGCACGATGCTGGCCTCGCCGCATCTGAGCTCGACCTGCTTCGCACCTTGGAGCAGCACGCGCTGACCGTCCACGACCAGGGTCTGGCCGCGCGAGCTCAGGCCGGCCGGGCCGCTCGGGCCGCTCATGTCGGCCGCCGCGTCGCCCGCGTGCTCGATGGCGTCAGCGGGCGAGCCGGGTTCCGCGGGCTCGCTCCTGGCCTGCCGCGCCTCGTGCCAGGCGGGCTCGAGGTCCTGCGCGCCGCGCAGCGCGCGGCCGAGGATCACGGGCCTGGACGGGTCGCCGCGCTGCAGCGAGACGATGACTTCGTCGCCCTCGTCCTCGACGCGCAGACCGATGACCGACAGGGCCGGCACGGGTGCGAGGTCCTTGGCCAGGCGCACCAGGAAGCTGCCTTGGGCGTCGAAGCCGCAGAACACGCCCACCAGCACGCCGGCGTCGACGAGCCGCACGCGATCGATCAGCTGTTCGGCCGCCGCGGAGGCGGCACGCGTCGGGCCGCGCTCGGACAAGGGGATGGCCCCGAGGGGCCTGGCGTTGCCTGCTGGCTCGGTCATGTCAGTTCTCTCCGATCTTGGCGCCCTTGACGGCCACGCCGCCGCTGCCCTTGATGCCCACGGTGCCGCTGGCCTTGATGGTGATCTTGGCCGCCGAGATCGTGATTCCGCTCGAGTCCATCACGATCTTGCTGCCGCCGGCCTTGAGCGTGATCGACGGCGCCTCGATCGTGGCGCTGGCGCCGGCCTTGGTCTTGTAGGTGCCCTTGGCCGTCTGGGCGATGGTGGCGGCGGACAGCTTGTGCGGTCCGGCCACGCCGATGCTCTGCAGCGCGCCGATGTTGACGCGCTGCAGTCCGCCGATGGACACCATCTGCGCGCCGCCGACGTTGATGGCCTCGGCCGCGCCGACGGTGTGCATCCGCGCGGCGCCGACGGTGTGGGCCTCGGCCAGCGAGATCGTCGTGGTCTGCGCGCCGTTGACGGTGTGGCTGCGCACGCCGTTGACGGTGACCGTCTGGCCGGCGTTGATCGTCAGCGTCTCGCCGCCGCCGACGGTCTCGGTGCGATGCGCGCCGATGGTGATGGTCTCGTTGGACGCCACCGACTCGGTGCGGTTGGCGCCGATGGACACGGTCTCGTTGGCGCCGATGGTCTTGCTGCGGTCGGCGCCGATGCTGATCGACTGGTTCACGCCCACCGTCTGGGTCTGGTTGTTGCCCACGGTCTCCGCGTCGTCGACGTCGACGGTGTCGGTGCGGTTGTTGTGGATGGTCGAGGTCTGGTCGTGCTCGATCGTCGTGGCCATGTCGTACTGGCCATGGATGGTGATCATTTCCTTGCCGGCCGTGTCGTCCATCGACATCTCGTTGTAGCCGGCGCCCTTGTGCGTCTTGGACTTGATGCCGCTGATGACCGCGGCGGCCGGGAGGCCGTAGGGAGGCATCTGCTCGGCGTTGTAGACGCGGCCGGTGATCAGGGGCTGGTCGGGGTCGCCCTCGACGAAGTCGACGACGACCTCCTGGCCGATGCGCGGGATCGACACGCCGCCCCAGCCCTTGCCGGCCCAGGGCTGCGAGACGCGGATCCAGCACGAGCTGGTCTCGTTGCGCTGGCCGCGCCGGTCCCAATGGAATTGCACCTTCACGCGGCCGTACTTGTCGGTGAAGATCTCCTCGCCCGCGGGGCCGGTGACGATGGCGGTCTGCGGCCCCGGCGCCATGGGCTTGGGCGTGCGGCGCTCGGGCCGGAACTGCTGGTCGGCCGGGATCGCGGCGAAGCGGCAGCGCAGCTCGGAGTCGCCCGAGGCCGATTCGGTCGCGGCCTGGCGCAGCTGGATCGTCGTGTTGGTGATCAGGTATTTCGCGTTCTGGTCGTCGCGCGGATGGCGCTCCAGCGACAGCAGGTGGCCGGTGCACACGCCCTGCGCGTTGGTGTCGCCGTCGTAGCGGGCGCAGGCGGACTGGATCTCGTCGAGGCGGTCCTCGGCGTACTGCGCGCCGTCGGCGGTCTGCAGGTAGCCGCCGGGATAGTCGAAGACCTCGCCGTCGGACAGGTCGTAGCCGCGCGCGCGATCCTGCTGGGTTTCCAGCGACGCCGATGGGCGTTCGAAGTCGTAGTCCGTGATGACGACCTTGCCGGGCTTGAGGCTCTCCTGAGCGATCCAGGTGTCGACGTACTCGAGCGCCGGCGGCGTGTTGCCGCCGCCGGCGTAGAACGGCAGCGACTCGCAGCCCGGGGCGCAGTCATGGGCCGAGGCGGCGTCGGTCAGCACCAGCGTGTGGCCGCCCTCGTCGTGGGTGAAGTACCAGTAGATGCCTTCGTTCTCGAGCAGGCGGGCGATGAAGTTGAAGTCGGTCTCGCGGTACTGGACGCAGTAGGTCCAGGGCCGGTAGGCGCGCATCAGCTTGAACTCGTGGCGGGCGACGGGGTGGTCGTCGAAGACCTGCTTGACGATGTCGGGGACCGTCATCTCCTGGAAGATGCGGCAGTCGGCGGTGCGGGTGAGCAGCCAGAGCCAGGGCCGCAGCGTCATCTGATAGACCGTGTGGCGGCCTTCGAAGCCGGACTGCGAGAAGCGGGTGACGTAGCCGCCGAGATGGCGCGGGCCGTCGTCGCGCAGCGCCATGGTCAGCGTGGCGGGCTTGCCGAGCAGCTCCGAGGCGCGGATGTCCTTGCGCTCGCTGAGCAGGGTGAGCGTGGTCTCGCCGAGCTCGCTCAAGGCCTCGCGCGAGGCGCAGGCGTGGACGCGCAGCACATCGTCGGCAAGGGCGCACTGGAGGCGGAAGGGAGCGGCCATGGGCGGACCGGCAAGCCGGACCTGAGCGATCGGACCTTCACGGTAGGCCGGTGCGAGGAGCGCCGAAAGCGACCAAAGTCATTCGCGGCGGCTCACCCCTGTAAAGGGGTGATGCGGCGTGACAGGGCCTGTCACCGGAGTGGGTGACGCCGCACGGAATCGGTGCGGCAGGCCGCGCCCGGGCCGTCACATGGCGAGCGGCAGCGCGACGGTGAGGGTGAGCACGGCGCCGTCGTCGGCGTAGTCGGCGGTCAGCTCGCGGCCGTCGAGCTGCCATTGTTCCCACTCGACGACGCCCTCCTCCTCTTCGCCATCGGACGGCGCGCCGTAGGCGGCGAGCGCCTGCTCGCGGGAGTCGACGGGGCCATCGGCGAACGGGGCGTGGCCGGTGTAGGGCTCGACTTCCTCGCTGCCCTCGGGGTAGTAGAAGAGCGCGCTGAGCACATGGGTGCCGGCGCCCAGCGGCTCGCCGAAGTCGACGGCGTGGGTTTCACGCGGGGTGAAGGACATCACGACGCCGGCGTCCTTGAGCAGCACGAAGCCGGCGCGGATCTCCTTGCGGCGTTTCTGGGAGAGCTCGGTCGGGACCGGGGCGCCCGCGGGCGCGGTGTGCGCGAGCAGCGCGGACACCAGCGGCGGATCGAGGTCGGTGAGGCCCAGCAGGTGGTGGAGGTCGGGCAGCGCCGGGGCCGGTGCGGTGGGTGCGGTGGTCATGGGGTGGGACGATACCTCGGCGGGGGCGTCACATGGCGATTGCGATGACGATGAGCGACTTGTGCTGGCCAGTTCGCTGTTGTTGGCGGCGTGCAGGATCTTGCGCTGGCGTCCGCGAGAACGCGAGGAGCAGCGAGAACATCGAGCGAGGGGCCGTCGTGCACCGCGGTCGCCCGCCCCTCAGACAGGAGCCAATCCAAACTCGCGGTCGGAGTCGTCCGGCAAAGACAAACTCACAAATGACAGGCATGCACCGGCGGGATCGGCATAGGAAAACACGCAGACCAATCCCTGAATGAAATACGAGATTCCAGCGCCCCCATCCACCGGGTTCTCGCCCTGGGTGCGGGGTGACCCGAGAACTGCCAGGACTTCATCCTTCGTTCTGGCCCGTCCCACACCGAACGGTAGATCTCCGGAAAACGGCTCCTTCGTAGACGTGAAATCGAGACTGATCTTCGTGAAGACGAATTCGCCGGCGCTCTTGCGTTCAATCCCCAGGTCCGCGGGATCGTCTTCAAATCCCAGCGAAAGGCCTGGGCAGCTCGACTTGAGCAAGTAGGGATAGCTGTCCGTCGTCCGAGGACGCTTCTTCATGCCGCATGAGCCAAGGAAGTCATCAAATGGCTTGTGTGCCGATGAATGTCCCAGGAAGGCAATGAGGCTCTCGATATTCATACGTTTCGTATCCTATGGGGAATCTCTGGGCAGGGTCGGACCTATCCCTTTGGGACACCCATGGCTGCAACTGCGTAGCGCGCGAGCGGCCCGGCGAATCCGGACTTCCAATCAAGCTGGATTGCCAACTCGACTCCATCCGGGCGGCTGACGAAGAATGACGCACCGTTTCGATGTCGTCTTCCGGGCGCGCGGAAGTGCGCCTCCATGGCATTCAGTTCGCAGGTGGTCTCAACGATCCCACTGCCCCAAGCGAGCCTAGGGGGAGAGACGCCAGAGTCGAGCAAGGTGACCGATCGCAGGGCCCAGGTCTCAAGGACAGTCAACGTGCCAGGCTCGTACGTCAAGACGAGTTGAAGTTCGCCGCCAAACCAACTCAGCACAAATGGATCGGCATCGCGCTTCTGCCAATGAACAGGCCTAATCTGACCGTCAGACCATCGATCCCAGAAGGCCTGCCAGCGAGCCTCGGTGGCCCGCCAGCCCAAGATGGCGACGAGCGCATCGGCGGATAGAACGCGGCGCAATGCAGTCACTCTCGAATCGGCTCGTTGTCCGGATGATCGACTCGCTCCCACTTCTTTCCGTCGAATCGAATTAGATCGGTAACGCCAATACTCCACATCACGCCATCGACCTGATCGAGCCGCCATGCATCTTGGATCTCAGGCTTCAGCCGTGATTTCACCGGGGCGATCGTCTTGCCGTCAAAGACGAAGAGCCCTTCCTCGGCGCTCAGATAGACGGCATTCTTGAATTTGGAGAGACAGACGAATGTCTGATGGTCGTCCAAACCGCTCACGCTCTTGAAGCCCTTCATTGCGCTGCCCGTGAGCAAGGTACCGTTATGCCCGCATACCAAAACCTCATCGGGCCCATAACAGCGCACCCATTCCAGATGCTCATCGACAGGAAGAGGGATCTTGGTCCATCGATCGCCATCGAAATGCGCCATGTAGCCCAGCAAGCCCACCACATAGACATCGGCTCCGCTGGTCCCATCAATGCAGCTCAACATTGGAGCAGCGGACATGACCTCTAGCATCTCACCAACGCGATCACCGCCGTACTCTGAAGGATTCACTTCAACGCGAATGCCGTGATCGTTCCTGCGCCAATCGTCGACGCCATGCCGGCGATAGACCTGGCCGTGTTGCCCACAAGCCCACAACTGACCGTCGATCTCACGCAAATGAGACATCAGCCCGCCAAAATTGCCATCCTGCATTCCGGCGCCTGGTAGTCGCTCAGTCCGGACCTCCTTCGTGCTGCCGCGAACGAAGTGCACCGCGCCTTGGGACCCAAGGCAAGCGAAGCGCTTCTTGTCCTCCGGCAGAGTTCGATAGGCGTGAACCGAGACGATGTTGTCGTCGAGATCGAAGTACCCGAACGGCAGCTCTTGTTCAGCCGGGTTGTAGGTGGAGCATCGAGTGTGGGCCGTTTCTCGGGGGTCTAAAGAATCGAGCTGCGTCGCAAGAAAGACGAAGTCCGGTGCGACGACAACACCGTCAAGGTAATACACGGATGAAACATCGCTCGATGCCATTGAGTTCTCCATATCGTTGAATTAGTCGGAAGCGCCGCCTTGTCGCGAACCCATTGGCGTTCCCTTGGGCGGTGGATTCTTCCCGAAAGAATCCGCCCGGAGCCGCGTGCTCTCAGGCAAGCCGTTCTTCTGGTGATGCTCTCGCAACTGTCTCTTCAGATCCTTGGGATCGCAGCCGGTCACCATGCCTGCGGATGTCTCCTGGAAGATCCGGCAGTCCGACGTGCGCGTGAGCAGCCACAGCCACGGCCGGATCGGCATCTCGTAGACGCAGTGCTTGCCCTCGAAGCCACGTTGCGCGAAACGCGTCACGTAGCCGCTGATGTAGCGCGGCGCCTCGTCGCGCAGCGCCACCGTCAGCGTCGCCGGCTTGCCCAGCAGGGCGACGGTCGAAAGTCGACCCCACGAGGTCGGGCTACCGATGCCCGGACAAGACGCGGCGCATGAATCAGGAAGATCATCGACGGTGAATCGCTCATCGCCGGGAAACCACGATCGACAGGTCACCCTGCCTCGGATCCACTGAGAACTCGATCCGACCCCAGGAAAAGCGAGCCTGGGCCATTCGTCGCGACACCATCTCCGGCGTCACGCCGGTCTTCTTCGCAAATCGCCTCACGATGCTGCTGGTCAGGATGGAGTCGGCGAACTCCTCTTCATCGAATAGCACCGTGGCGACCACGCCTTTCCCCTCCTCTTCCGCGATCACGAGAATGGCGTCCAGGTCCAGACAGCGGACCACACGTTCGTCTTCGAGCGCCGACGCACCGTCTCCGGCACTCCACGCCGCCATGCCGTCCACGAGGACGCGCCCCTTCAGTATGTCGATCTCTAGAACCATCGTGACTTCGCCCATCGCGACAGACCGCAAAGCTTGCAATGAGCAGCCTGCGCCTCAGTCACACGCAGCCTTTGAACGTCACGGCGATCGACATGGCCTCAGTTTCTCCCTACCGCTTCCGCCCAGGTCGCAGTCGTGAACTCCGTCCATAGCCTGGGAAGCTCGATCAACTCGCCCTGATGCGGGTCGCGCACTCGTGTCCCTTCGATGGCCAAGGGCTGGAGCTTCACGCGCTCATCCTGGGGCGCATCCAGGGCGATGTCATCGATCACCGCTGCCTGAACGCAAACGCCTTGTCGCCATCGAAGAAGCAGCGGCAGGTCAGGAGGAATGAACCCGTCGAGAAACTCGGCGTGGTCCTCAAGGTCCAGCCACATCGCAATCAGTGGCGCGGGAAGCCCCGCAGCCAGCGCATCGAACGCAGGCCGCAAGCGCTGGCACTTGCTGCACCAACCTTCCGCGCCAAGCACGACTAGCAACTCGCTACCAGGATCACGCAGTCGCCGCGCCAATGCCGCAGCGTCCTGCCACGGGTCAAGTTCGTTCATTCCGCTCACGGAGCGACTCCCATTCGAGCCAATTGCGCCGCTTGAACCGCCGGGCTGGCACGCACATTGAGCGCATAGGCCGGATGCAATTGCGTCAGTGCATGGGCCGCAACAAAGCGCAATGCTTGAGGTTGATCGGCGGCAGGATCAAGAAGCGTCCTCAAAGCATGAGCCCGTACCGGCTGGCCCATCAACAGGCGCTCGCCCACCTCCAAGACGATATGGCTGCCCGGATGAGCGGCGACAGCGGCCACATCGGGCAATGGAAGTCCCTGGTCGGCATCCCGCTGATCGGTGCTCAATGGCGCATCCAGATCGGGTGGAGCGTCGGGCAGCGTCAAGCCGGCAACTTGCGGGTCGACACCCGTGAGGCAACGCCACACCCACAGGGCCCACCGCGCAACCGCCGGTTGTCCCGTGGCCTGCACCACAAACTTCAGTTGCGCTGCATCTCCGTGATGGAGCAGGAAGCTCAGCGCCAAGCGCGGTGGCAGTTGCGCGAGCAACTGCGGCACGCCGGCATGACCAAGAGGCGCGAGCCAAGCCAAGTGGCACAGCCAACGGTTGAGCCGGCGCTGCGCCTGCATGCGATACCAGCCGCTGCGCGTCTCGGTGAGTTCAATCTGTTCGCTCACGCACCGCCACAGCAGACTGGCCGCCTGTGCCGCATCTTCGGCACGCCGCTCACCCTCCGGCATCAGCCGCGCCCACGCGATCGCGCTCTCGGCGCGCACCTGGAGGTCGGCATCGTCGCGGAGCGTCGCGAGTTCGCGCAGATGCTCCGGACCGGCGGCTCGGCAAGCCGCTGCCCGCACATGCGCGTCCTGATGGTGAGCGTGCAGGTGCCATCGCTCGACTCGCAGGCCATGAAGCGAGCAGGCACGCAGGGCCGCAACACGGAGCACCGGATCGTCCGAAACGAGAGCGCCGCGTAGCCAAGGTTCCACCTGCGCGGCATCCGTCCAGGCCAGGGCGGAAATGAATCCGCGCAACAGCACATCCGGAAGTTGCCGAATGGTCCTCAGCAGCGGCTCGAGCGCATAAGCCCGCGCTTCAGCGCCGCCGGATATCGACAGCGCGGCAGCACATGCCGCGAAGGCCTCCCCCGGTTTACGCCAGCGGACGAGCGCTTCCTGCGTCAGCGGCATGCCATCAATGCCAGCGACGCGCAGGCCTTCCAGATGAGCCTCCAGCAGGCGCTGGAAGTGGATCAATCGCTGAGCGTTCAGCCCTGTGGCCTGTGATGCTCCGTCCAGTTGCGTCCAGTAGAACGCGGCGTCTTCCGCATGCCGGCGCACCAGCGGTTGGACGATCTTCGGCAGGCTTGGCCAGGCAATCGGGGATTCGCTCACTTGGCGTCGTCGAGCAGCAACTTGTCCATCTGGCCCTTGGTGAAGATGCTCTGCCACTTGCCGTTCTCACGGAAACAGGCCCCACCCAGGCCAGCCATCAGCATGACGCCGTCGGCGACATAGAGGTTGCCACTGCAGACGCTGATCTCTGGCGGCAGCTCGTGGTTCTGGAACTCAACACGGCCGTCCTTGATCGTCCAAAGGCCGTTCTCGCTGGTCGCCCAGGCACGGTCTTCGAACCAGACCATGTCTCGCCAGCCGAGATAGACGCCTCCCGCATTGATCTGTTTCCACTTGTCTCCACGGCCCACGAAGGTCAGGCCTTCGTACCCTGAGATGTAGACCAGTCCATCACCGCCGCAGCACACCGTTTTCAGCCAGGCATTCGTAGGCAGGTGAACTTGATGCCAGCCCTTCCCATTGAAATGCCAGACATCACCTCTGCCGCCTGCGGCGTAGATGTCATCCTCGGCAAACATATCAAAGTCTTCGAATCCGTCCTCCAGATGCGTGGGATCGCCCACGGGAATCGGAAGCACAAGACCCTTGTGGCTTTTGTAACGATCCGTCCCCAATCGCTCGGCAAATCCTCGGCATCCACCCGCCAAGAACGCCTTGCCATTGAATGTCTTGATTCGATCGACACCTGCATTCATTGGGCAATCTGGATCCGTCAGATTGCTGAGTGGCCTTTCGAACGTTTCCTCTCCCGATCCAATGACGTAGACCCTGCCCTTCTCACCCTCGTAGAGCAAAAACTGGCTTTTTGGCAGATCCATGGCGCCAAGCCGGAGCGGGCCCCATTGGTCGAAGTCCGTTCCGCCACACCTGTCACCCTCTGCCTCATCGCGGAAGAAGGTAATGAGGCGCTTGGGGCGCAAAGATCGATCCCACTTGTTCCTCTCTTCTTCTTCGACCTCCGCATCAGTGAGGATTCGGTCGAGCGCGAATGCAAAGATGTTGCGATCTCTCGCCGCGCAGTCAACGATGTAGTAGTTCTTGAACGTGGTCTTGTACTCTTCAGCTGTGACTAGCATTTCATCGCACCTTCGTTGGTTTCGCCTTGTCCCCGGTTGATGAGCCGCCACCGGATCCCGAATGCGCTGAAAGATCCTTTCCGGCGCATCCCTTGTAGTGCTTGTCGAGTTGGGCTTCGAGGCAAGCACGATCACAATGACCGGCTCCCGCCATTTCTATGGCGTTCAGGCCGTGGCGCTTCGCATCCGCATAGGGAATCGTTTCCTTCTTCGTCGTCTGCTTGTATTTGTCGATCGACCGTTTCAGGTTGGCGTGAGCCATCCCATGGGATCCGTGACCATCATGATTGTTGGTTCCTTCGAGGCACACGGTCGGCGCGGAATCGTAGTCGTAACCATCGCAGTTGGCGCCCGACACCATCGCGTCCGGTAACACGTGGTGGCCCGTCTGCCCTGGACAGCAACCATTGCCATGGCGAGCCTGAGCCGTGGCTTTCGTCGGACTGCCTTTCGTGTTCTTGTAGGGCACGAGCATGCATTTCCTAGCCCGCACGCAAGGATCCAGCTGAGCCATCAGGCTCATGGCGTTGGCATGCGCCTTGTGCGGGTTGTCCTTGAAGTCCTGCAGGATCGCCTTGGACTTGTCCTTGATGTCCTTGATATCCATGATCGCTTGCAAGGCGGCCTGACCTTTGGTTCCGGCCATCGCCGCAAGCTCCACCGCGGTGCTGACAAGATCAGCTGCGGTCCAGGCTCCCATGACCACAGGAACGATGCCGGTTTCCACCCCAACAGCCCCAACCGCGCCCTTGGCCACGGTGCGAGCGGTGAACCATGCGGCCTTCTTGGCCGCAGCCTCTCCCGCTTTCTCGATGGCGACGTCCTTGAGTTCCCCGAAAGCCTTGCCCATCAGGCTCAGCTTGGAGTTCTCGATGTTGTCCATCATCGACTGCAACTGCTGTTGCAACTCGGCAGGACTCTCGTGCTGGGGCGAAATCCACAAGCCCGTGCAGTGATCCTCCATCCAGGCGTTGCCGTCGGTCGCCGTCTTGCCAGCCTTGTCTCGCTTGTAGAGGGCGGACGCCTTCCCGGCATCGTCCAGCGCTTCCGCCGCCTTGCCCAGGGCGCCGCTCAGCCCCTTCTTCCGCCGGCGCGGCTTGCCCTTCTTCTCATCCTCTTCGCTCTGAGGCTTCTGAGGCTTGCACTTCTTGTTGATGTCAGACAGCTCGTCCTTGCATTTGGCGCGCACGGCCGGGTCATCGATGTAGTACGTGGGCGGTGTATCCCCCGGCTTGGAGCCGTGGTTATGCGTCGTCAGGTCCTGATGCCGCGCCACCCCTTTGCCTTCAAAAGCGACGTCGAAGGACCAGGACTGGAAGTACGCCTTTCCCTTGATCACGGACGTCTTGACGCCCTTGTTGAAGGCCTGCGTCGCGCCTTCATTGCCGGTGCTCGTTGCGAAGTACGAATGGTCTTCCAACGCGACCTCTGTCCCGCAGACCTTGACGGTGGCGGTGCCGTTGGTGATGTCGCGTGCGAAGACCGTGTTGGGGTACGGAATCAGGACCGGCCCGGCGCCTGGCGCGGGCGGACTCCAGCAGGGATCGGGAAACGCGGCAGTCGCCTTGCCGTCGGCAGCCTTCGAGGCCACCTCTCGACCATTGGCGTACACGTGAGTTTGCATGACGGCGTTGCCTCAGCTTCGTGAACGAAAGAATTGAATGTGAGATCGAACCACGACCGCTCACCCCTGGCGAGCCCGAAGCACCAGCGCGCTTCGCTCACCACTGTCATTGCCCACGTGCAGCAGCGCCTTGCGGCCAGGCGCACGCGTGGCCGGCTGCAGCAGGGCGCGGCTCAGCCACGCCATGGCCAGCACCGGAGCCGCCGCGCCGGTCTCGCCGACACCACGCGCGATGGGATAGTGGTCGAACTCCGCCACCCGTCGTTCCATGGCTCGCCCGAGCGCCAAAGCCACTTCGCGAAACTGGCGCGCTTCGCCACTGACACCGCTGACGTGGAAATCGAGATCGGCCACCTCGCATCCGGCGCTGGCAGCCGCCTGACGAATCGCCTGAACGAGCCCGGTACCGCGCACCGGCGCCATTGCGCCCTGGTCCGTCCATGCGTCTGTCGGAGTTCCCTGACCAAGTCCATCGATCCAGACGCCTGTGCGGTCAGCCGGTCCATCAAGGCTCAACAGCAGAGCCGCCGCGCCTTCTCCGGGAGTCAGACCATCGCTCTGATTCGGCAGCTTCAGGCGCGACTGCGCATGTAGACGTGAGATCGCGGCCGACGTGAGCAAGCTGTCGATGCCAATCACCACGACGTAGGGGCAGCGCGCGAACTGTCCCCGCCCCTCCAGCAGTTCGGCGGCCGAGAGCAATGCGTCCGCGATGCCGGCCTTCCCCAGACTCAGCACACGCGAAGCGGGATGCAGTCCCATTCCAGCCGATTGCATTCCGGTCAGGCACCCATGCGCCTCAGCGACCGTCATGCCGCTGCACTTCGGACTCGCGCTCAGCAGCAGCACGGGCAGGTGTTGACGTGGCACCTCCGAAGCCAATCCGGACGTTGCTTCGTACCAGACCTGCATGGCCATGGCCGCGTGACGCGACGTGCCTTGCACCGCAACGCCGTGGATGGTGGCACCATGAACGACCTGACCGTCGCAACGGAACGCAGTCTCCTGCAGATGGTTCATGTGCGCGTCGATGGCCGCGATGGCGGCAGCGCTGTGGTGTCCCAGCGCACAGCACATCGCAGGCGACTGGATGTACATCGGGCGCCAGCTCGATGAGGGGGCGCTTGTTCGGCTCATGGCAGCACCACGGAAAGTTCTGTCTCGTCGCAGCCCTTGCAGCCACTCCGGATGCCAGAAAAACCAGGTGCCCACAGTTCCGGGTCAACGCCTCCCACCGCACAGGCCTCGAACTCCTGAAGGCTGCGTCGAATCGGCACACTCGCCCGCCATACGGCACTGAAGCGCAGCTCTTCTGTTTCGAAAAACAGCGTGTCCAAGTGAGCCTTGGGAGCTTCTTGCGAGGTGTCTGAACGAAGCACGCCGACCTTCGGCTTGAAATTGGGCAGTTCGAATCTCATGTCGGGTCGCCCGGGAAGCAGATTGAGCAAGCGAACTGTTTCTCCGCCTTGGGGATACGGCATCTGCTGATCCTCCGGCGCGCACTGGTAGAACTGTTCATCGAAGTCGTGCGGCAGCAGCGGGAAGACATCGCGCTGCCACACCTCGTCGTAGGTGCCCGCCAGGCTGCGTCGCGGCAACCAGTTCCTCGCGACTGCGCTTAGTGCCGCCGGCGGAAGCACGTCGCCCGGCTGCTGCACGGGGTGCTGAACATGCTCCAGTTGATGGGCGGCTTGCAGATGCATCTGGCCCAGCGTCCGAGCACCCGCGAAACCGAGTCCCGATGGATTGTGTTCGTTCGTTTCGCAGAGTCTTTCCCCACCCTCCTGGTACCAACGGGTGCCGCCGAATGCGAGACCATGATGGAGAGGCGTCCGAACGAACTCGCTACTGGAGCCGAGACGGAATGTCCGCCCGCCGTCCGTGCTTTGCCATTGACGAGGGCCAAGGACGCGCAGCAGCTTGCGTAGCGGCCCGAGCTCGAAGCCGGCATGCAACTCGCGCGTTGGCCGGCCATCGGGGCTATGAGCGCAAGCATCGAAGATCACGTCACAACGTGCCTTGAAGCGGGCCATGTCTGCGCTGCAACGCAGTGGGCTCTCGCCCGGCGCTCCGTAGTACTCATCTGTCATGACCAGAGGCTGAGGAGGCAGCGGACGAGGCCGTTGCCCCGATTCCGGAATGCTCCACGTCGCTTTTGTGACGATCACCAGGTGCTCGCGCCCGGTCATGTCCAGCGCCACAGCGATGTCGGTGGCCAAATGCTTGGAGCCAATGTGCAACTGCATGGATCGCGTCAGTTCACATGCACCGACCCACCCACGATGCGCTGTGTCGCGCTCGCATGGCTGGTGATGTAGGTCCCACGCAGTTGGATGCGCCCGTCAGCGGTCAGCACGATGCACGCCTCGCCGCAGCGCAGTTCGAGTTCTTCCGCGGCCTCGATCACCTCCCTGTGCCCATCGACCGTGACGATCAGCCCTTCCGGCTCTTCCTGCGAATCCCGCTGCTGCTCAGCCGCCTCGCCCTGCGTCCCTGCGCCATTCCACAGCAGCCCCAGCACGATCGCCGAGCCGCCCGCGAGCACGCTGAGCGCCACGCCCTGCCCTTCCTGCGCCGCCGTCAGCGGCACCAGACTGTGCACCACGCCCACCACACCCAGCCCCGGCACCTGCGCCGCGCCTGCCGCACCCATCGCGGGCGCCGTCTGCAGCGTGCCGATGACCACCTGTCCCGGCGCCGGCATCGCCGCCGCTTGCGACCCCTGGCTCAGCAGCACATGGAACGGCGACGCTTCCTGCGAAGCCTCGGCACCTTGCGCCGCCACGTCGACTCGTTCCACCTCAGTTCTCCAGGATCTTCTTGCCCTTGACGGTCACCTCGCCGTCGGCCTTGAAGGTCTGCTCGCCGGTGGTGCCCACGCTCAGCGTGTGGCCGTTGAGGATGATCGTGCCATCGGACTTCATCGTCAGGCTCGCCTTGCCCACCGTCAGATGGATCTCGTCCTTGGCCGTGACCGAGTAGGTCGCCCCGCTGCTGATCGAGTAGTCCTTGCCCACCGTCGTGGTCTTGTGCAAACCGATCTGCGCCGTCTGGAACGCGCCCACCGTCGTGTTCATCATCGCGCCTACCGAGGTCTGATACCCCAGCCCGATCGTCAGCGCCTTCGCCAGGCCGATCGTTTCGGCCTTGGCCATCGTGATGGTCTCTGTCTTGTTCCCGCCGATCGTCACCGACCGGTTCGACCCGATGCTGATCGTCTCGTTGACGCCCACGTCCTCGGTGCGGTTCATCCCGATCGAGATCGTCTCGTCCAGGTCCACGCGCTCCTTGCGGTTCTGATGAATCGTGATCGTCTCATCCAGGTTCACCGTCTCGGTGCGATTGCCCTTGACCAGCGTCGTCTCATGCCGGTCGATCGTCTTGGTCCGATCCCGCCCGACCCAATGCGTCTCGTCGTTCTCGACCTCGATATCCTGGTTCTTCTCCGCGTGGATCCACAGCTGCTCCGCGCCCTGCTTGTCCTCGAAGCGGATCGCGTTGGCGTTGCCGTAGCTGCCCCCCTTCGTCGAGCGCGTCAGGAAGCCGCTTTGCGTCGCGTTGGCCGGCAGGTCCCAGGGCGGCAGGTTCTCGCCGTTGTAGGTGCGGCCGATGATGATCGGCGCATCCGGGTCCCCTTCGATGAACCCCACGATCACTTCCTGCCCGATGCGCGGAATGTGGATCCCGCCGAAGTTCGACCCCGCCCACGGATGCGCCACGCTCACCCAGCACGAGCTGCGCTCGTCGCGCTTGCCGCGCCGGTCCCAGTGGAATTGCACCTTCACCCGGCCGTACTTGTCCGTGTGGATCTCCTCCCCCGCCGGACCCGTCACGATCGCCGTCTGCGGCCCCGGCACCAGCGGCTTGGGCGTGCGCCGCGCCGGCCGGTACTGCTGCGCCGACGGAATGCAGCTGAAACTGCACCGCAGCCCCGCCTCCCCCGACCCCGATTCATTGCCCGCCTGCTGCAGGCTCAGCACCGTGCCGGTCACCAGATATTCATCGTTCTCGATGTCCCGCGGATGCCGCGTCATCGACAGCAGATGCCCCGTGTGCACCCCCTGCGCATTCGTCGTGCCGTCGTACACCTCGAACGCGGTCTGCAGCTCGTCGAGCCGGTCCTCCACGTACTGCGCCCCATCCCCGTTCTGGATGTAGCCGCCCGGGTAGTCGAACACCTCCCCATCGGACAGGTCGTAGTCGCGCTCCTGGCTCCGCGAGGCCTCCAGCGACGCCGACGGCCGCTGGAAGTCGTAGTCCGTGATCACCACCTTGCCGGGCTTGACGCACTGCACGCCGTTCCAGCTCTGGATGTACTCCAGCTGCGGCGCCGCCTGCGCCCCCGAGCCGTAGAACGGCAGCGACTCGCACCCCGGCACCGCGTCGTGCCCGCTGGCCGAGTCGCACAGGACCACCTTGTGACCGTTCTCCTCGTGCTCCACGTACCAGTAGATGCCCTCGTTCTCCAGCAGCCGCGCCACGAAGTTGAAGTCCGTCTCCCGGTACTGCACGCAGTAGTTCCAGGTCCGGTACGGGCGCAGCAGCTTGAACTCGTAGCGCGCCACCGGGTGGTCCTCGAACACCTGCTTGACGATGTCGGGCACCGTCATCTCCTGGAAGATCCGGCAGTCCGACGTGCGCGTGAGCAGCCACAGCCACGGCCGGATCTGCATCTCGTAGACGCAGTGCTTGCCCTCGAAGCCACGCTGCGCGAAACGCGTCACGTAGCCGCTGATGTAGCGCGGCGCCTCGTCGCGCAGCGCCACCGTCAGCGTCGCCGGCTTGCCCAGCAGGTCATAGGCCGACAGGTCGCGCTGCTCGCTCAGCAGCGTCAGCATGGTGTCGCCCGCTTCGCTCAGACCCTCTCGCGACACGCACGAATGCACTCGCAGGGTTTCTTCGGGCAAGGCGGTCTTGAGACGGAACGGTGAGGCCATGGCTCGCAGGTACTGGGACGATGCCTCGCAGGCTAGGGAACACCCCTTGCCCGGGCAACTGTCGAAGGTCACTCTCGGCCGTCAGGGCGATAAACGCCCGCCACGAGGGGCAGGTCATGCCGGCCGCGCTCCTCCAATCAGCGCCTCACGCCCCGCGTTGCCCTTCTTGCAGGCGGATCGATGTCCAGACGCGTCACCGCCCTTCGCAGCTCGGTCTCGGAAAGCGTCATCCCCATCCCCTGCATGCAGATCCTGAGGCGGTTGCTCCGTTCCAGAAGCTCGGTCTTCGCCTTGACGAACGAGTTGGCGACGGACGACCCGTAAGCCAGTTCCGCCTTGGCTCGGCCCGCCGCCATCACCGCCGGATCGGGCGACATCATCGCCAGATCGATCAGATCCCTCGACATCACGCTGTTGTCCCGCCAACGGTCGGCATTGGCCATGAGCTTCGATGCAACAAGGTCCACATCCGTGAGCCGCCAAACGCCGCAGATCCGCTCCTCCGGCCGCGGCGCGTCCAGCGTGATCCGGCTCTCGAAGACGATCTCGAACTTGATCGGCCGGGCACCGCCCATGGAGACCGCGCTGCGGATTCCATACTGATCGACCCGCGGCTCGCGCTCCAGCTTCACTTCCGGAGAGAAGGCCCAGGCCAAACCGCTCTGATCGACCAGGGAACGCAGCCTCCGGTAGCCGTCCTTGTCGTCGCACATGAAGTCGATGTCGACCGATTCGCGGTATTCGCCAAAGGCCAAGGCGATCGCGGTGCCGCCACCAAACAGGCAGCGGTTCTCGCACAGGAGATCCGAGTTCAGGTGCGCCAGCACGGCAGCGATGTGCTGATGATGCGGTCGCTCAAACAAGCATCACCCCCTTGCCCAGCGTCTCCACGAGCCGCTGGATCAGCGCGCGCTCCTTGGGCAGCACTTGCGCCTGGTCCACGTGGCGCCAATTGCGCTCATAGAGTTCCAGCGCCTCCTTCGGGGTCACCGTGGCCTGCGGGTCTGAAAGATGCCAAGCGATCTCGCGGAGCTGCGGATAGGCGTCAATGCGAATCCGGCTCGGCAACCGGCGCTGCCTCAACTGCTCTCCGGCAGTTCGCTTCTCAGAGTCCTCGGCGACATCCGCCAAGTCCTGGGCGAGCCTGAGGGAATCCAGCACCTTGAGAAAGGTCGCCACGGTGATCGAAGGGTCGCCGCGCTCCAGGCGGTTGAGCGTCACGCGGGTGATCCCCGCCTCGCGAGCGACCTGCTCCGCCGTCATGTTCCTGCGGAGCCGGGCCTCACGCACCCGTTCGCTCACCTGCGCCCACAGGCGCTGGAGGTCATCGGCGAGCAAGGCTGCTTTGGCTGGCATGTATCGCGTTTTATACGAAGACCCATGCCAACGCAAGCGGCCTGCCAGCGCCGCTCAATCGAACCCGTACTCGAAATCCCCGTCCTTCACCGTCAGCGCGACCTGGGTGATCGTCTGGCCGTTGGTCAGGCGCGTCAGGTATTCCCGGCTGATGCGCGGCAGCACCGTGTTCGTCAGGATCGCGTCCACCACCCGGCCGCCGCTTTCGACCTCGTTGCAGCGGCTGATGATCAGCTTCACCACGTCGTCGCCGAAGCTCAGCGGCACGCCCAGGTTCTCGCCCACGCGCTTCTGGATGCGGCCCAGCTGCAGACGCACGATCTGGCCCAGCATCTCCTCGCTCAGCGGGTAGTACGGGATCGTCACCAGCCGGCCCAGCAGCGCCGCCGGGAACACCTTCAGCAGCGGCTCCCGCAGCGCCTTGGCGATGCCCTCCGGCTCCGGCATCAGCTCCGGATCCGCGCACAGCTTCATGATCAGGTCGCTGCCCGCGTTGCTCGTGAGCAGGATGATCGTGTTCTTGAAGTCGATGTAGCGGCCCTCGCCATCCTCCATCCAGCCCTTGTCGAAGACCTGGAAGAACAGCTCGTGCACGTCCGGGTGCGCCTTCTCGACTTCATCGAGCAGCACCACGCTGTACGGCCGGCGGCGCACCGCCTCGGTCAGCACGCCGCCTTCGCCGTAGCCGACATACCCCGGCGGCGAGCCCTTGAGCGTCGAGACCGTGTGCGCCTCCTGGAACTCGCTCATGTTGATGGTGATGACGTTCTGCTCGCCACCGTAGAGCGCCTCGGCCAGCGCCAGCGCCGTCTCGGTCTTGCCCACGCCCGACGTGCCCGCCAGCAGGAACACGCCGATCGGCTTGCTCGGGTTGTCCAGCCCGGCGCGCGACACCTCGATCCGCTTGGCGATCATCTCCAGCGCATGCCGCTGGCCCACCACGCGCTGGTTCAGCGTGTCGGCCAGCTGCAGCACCGCCTGCAGCTCGTTGCGCACCATGCGGCCGACCGGGATGCCGGTCCAGTCCTGCACCACCGCGGCCACCGCCTGCTCATCCACCTGAGGCAGGATCAGCGGCGCATCGCCCTGCAGCGTCGCCAGTTCGGCGCGCAGGCCGTGCAGCTCGCTCAGCAGCGGGCCGCGCTCCTCTTCCGAAGGCGCGCCCTCCCCGTCCTTGCGCAGCAGCGCGTGCAACTCCAGCACGCGGTCGACCATGCCCTTCTCTTTCAGGTGGCGCGCCTCGAGCTCCGCCTTGCGCGTCTGCGATTCGTCCAGCGCCGCCGCCACGCGCTGCTGGCGCTCCGCGACGTCCATCCCGATGGCGCCCTCGCGCGCGATGATCTCGCGCTCGATCTCCAGCGCCTGGATGCGGCGCTGGCAATCCTCCAGTTCCGCCGGCGTCGCGTGCTGGCTCACCGCCACGCGCGCGCAGGCCGTGTCCAGCAGGCTCACCGCCTTGTCCGGCAGCTGCCGCGCCGGGATGTAGCGGTGGCTCAGACGCACCGCGGCCTCGATGCCCTCGTCCAGTAGCGCCACGCGGTGATGCTTCTCCAGGATGGAGGCCACGCCGCGCAGCATCAGCACCGCCTTGTGCTCATCGGGCTCGGGCACCTGCACGACCTGGAAACGCCGCGTCAGCGCCGGATCCTTCTCGATGTGCTTCTTGTACTCGGCCCAGGTCGTCGCCGCGATCGTGCGCAGCTTGCCGCGCGCCAGCGCCGGCTTGAGCAGGTTGGCCGCGTCGCCCGTGCCCGCCGCGCCGCCCGCGCCGATCAGCGTGTGCGCCTCGTCGATGAACAGGATGATCGGCTTGGGCGAGGCCTGCACCTCGTCGATGACCTGGCGCAGCCGGTTCTCGAATTCGCCCTTCATGCTCGCGCCCGCCTGCAGCAGGCCGATGTCCAGCATGTACAGCGACACATCCTTCAACTGCGGCGGCACGTCGCCCTGCGCCAGGCGCAGCGCGAAGCCCTCCACCACCGCCGTCTTGCCCACGCCCGCCTCGCCCGTCAGGATCGGGTTGTTCTGGCGCCGGCGCATCAGGATGTCGACGATCTGGCGGATCTCCTCGTCGCGCCCGGCGATCGGATCGATCTCGCCATTGCGCGCGCGCTCGGTCAGGTCCACCGCGAAGCGCTTGAGCGCCTCCTGCTTGCCCATCGCCGCGGGCGCGATCGCGCCGCTCGCGTCACCGGGCGCCGCGCCTGGCTCGGCCGCGCGCATCGCGCGCTCGGGCGAGCCTTCCAGGATCTGGTTGAAATGCTCGCTCAGGTCGTCGACCGGGATCTTCTCGAACTGCTTGGACACCGACAGCAGCACGTTGCGCATCGACGCCGTCTTCAGCAGCCCCAGCACCAGATGGCCGGTGCGAACCTGCTGGTCGCCGAACATCAGCGAGCCGTAGACCCAGCCGCGCTCGACCGCGTTCTCGACCCAGCTCGACAGGTCGGTGACCGAGGTGGCGCCGCGCGGCAGCCGGTCCAGCGAGGCCATCAGGTCCGCCGACAGCTGCGCCGCGTCCAGCCCGTAATGCTTGACGATGCGGTGCAGGTCGGAGTCCGGCGTGTTGAGGATCTGGTACAGCCAGTGCTGCAGCTCCACATACGGATTGCCCCGCAGCTTGCAGAACACGGTGGCGCCTTCGATCGCCTTGTAGGCCAGCGGATTGAGCTTGCCGAAGAGGCTGGTGCGGGCGATTTCAGTCATGACGATGCTCCCTGTGATGCCGGCGGCGTCGCCCGCCCCCGGACCCGCTGTCGCGGATGCAGGTGCAGGTCGCCCCGGTCGTGACGATGCGGACGGCCGCCCGCGCGGCCCGTCCAGGATGTGAAGCCCAGCCGCGCCCGGCCGCTCAGCGCCGCGGCGGGCACCTCGTCGCGGCGCAGCACCGGCTGCAGCTCCCATTGCAGGTTGTGGCCGACGTACTGCCGGATCCAGTCGTTCAGCGGCCGCCACGCGTCGCCGTCGGGCAGGAAGCCCTCGTACTGGCGCAGCGTCAGCGGCCCCAGCACGACGCGGAAACGGTACTGCCGGTCCCAGGCCTTGTTGCCCGCCGTGGTGGTCTGGCCCAGCCGCGGCAGCTCGCGGCCGATGCGCTCGGGCCGCTGGCGCGCGAAACCCAGCCGCGTGCGCTCGCCGTCCTCGACCGGCAGCCAGTGCGCGACGTGCTGCTCGATGCGCACCGGCACGCCGAAGTGCAGCGACAGGATCTTCGCCAGGCCCTCCGGATGCTGCGCGCGGCCGCCATGCAGCCCGGCCTGGAACAGCCGCGCGGTCTGCGGCAGCGAGTCGTTCGGACGCAGCGCGCCGTCCAGCCCGGTCGCCGCGCCCAGCCAGGCCGCGTAGCGGTCCGAGGCCGGCCGGTCATGCTGCACCGCCGGCTGCGATTGCGCCCAGGCCCGGTAGAAGTGCAGCAGCAGCCGGTGATGGAAGACGTCCAGGAAGCGGCTCAGCGTCGGATCGCCGCGCTGATGCAGCCGCTCGCGCGTGTATTCGGTGAGGTGCAGCGGCATCGGCCCCTGCGGACCGAGCAGCCCGAAGAAGCGCACGCCCAGCCGCGGTGCCGGTCCTTGCCCGCGCGTCAGACTGGCCAGCGCGGCCGGTGCGAAGTCGAGCTCGGGCTCCTGGCCCAGCCGGATCGCCTCCTGCGACGGCCGCAGCCCGCGGCCCAGCCGCGGCACGTCCGGCGACAGGCCTTCGATGCGGCGCAGCAACGCGAAGAAGTCATGCGCCCACGGCGTCGCCTCGACATCCTCGAAGAGCGCGCGCAGCGCCTCATCCCGCTGGCCGCGCTCGCCGCGCTTCTCGGGCCGGCGCGCGAGCAGATGCTCCGGCCGCAGCTCCGCCGCCGCGGCGCCGGCCGGCGCGGCGTCGCCGCCGCTCGCGTCATTGGCGCCGTCGCTGGCCGAACCGGAGTCGCGCACGTTCATGCGCGCCCCCCGGCACGCTCATCGCGCCCTTCAGCATCGCCGCCAATGCGCGGCGCCCAGCGCTTGATCAGCCCGCGCTGCGGCGAACGCAGGCTCAGCTGCGTGAAGCTGTTGATCGCCGCGTGGCGCGTGAAATAGCGCTCCAGCACGCTGGCGAAGAGGAAGGCGCTGTGGCCCTGGAACGCGAGTTCGTCGAGCTCCAGTTCAATCTCGGTGCCCGCCCCGTAGCTCAGCGGCCCGCTGAATGGGAGCCGGCGCACGACCGGCTTGGCCTCGACCGCGCGCACGCCCTCGATCTGGCGCAGCCAGGCCGGATCGGCCGGCGGTCCGTACAGCGCCAGCAGACGGCGCAGCGTCGCGGCCGCCTGCGCGGGCGGCTCGTCCGCCCACGGGAGCTGCTGCTGCGTCAGCAGGCCGACCAGGTTCCAGCCCGCCTCGCCGGCCGGCTGGCGGCTCACCGGCCGCGTCGGCCCGTGCACCGCCTCGACCTTCAGCACCGGCCCGGCCGCGTCCAGGCGCCAGATGCCGGCGCCGTTGTGCGGCAGCAGCATCGGCAGGTCGCGGTTGGTCACCAGCGCCGTCACCGACAGCTGGCGGATGTCCTCGCGATACGGCGCATGGCGCGGATCGACCAGCGACAGGAACACCTCGTCGCCGATGTAGCCGGTGCGCGGCCCGTGCTCCTTCTGGCGCGTCGACATCAGCCGCGGCTCGCGCCGCGCGGTGTAGAAGCCGGGCGCATCCGGACGCGCCTCGTGATAGGTCGCATACAGCGGCTCGAAACCCTGCTGCCCCAGCGCCCCCGCGCCATAGCCGGTGACCGACTGCAGGCTGTGGATCTCGTAGTCCATCGGCCGGGTGCGGTCCGGCACGACGTGGTACTCCCAGCTGCCGGTGCCCAGCTGAATGCGGTCCAGCCGCTTCGGGAACAGGTTGATCGCCGGCGTGCAATGCAGCGACACGCTGTCCGCATCGACCATCGCCTCCAGCCCGCCATCGCCGCGGCTGAAGAACAGCACGATCTCGAAGGCGTTGCCCTCGATGCGCGCGAGCCGGTCGGCCAGCTGGTCGATCTCGAGGAAGAGGAAGCGCCGCGGCATCGCGGCGAGCTCCTGCATCAAGCGGCTGCCGGAGAAGTTGCGATGCGTCTCGGGCAGCAGCGCCTCGTCGGCGCCGAAGCCCATCGGGCGGATGCTGGCCGCCGGGCGCCATTGCGCCGGCACCAGGGGCGCGTCGATGCCCTCGCCGGCCACGTAGCTGCCCAGCGGCGCGCCCAGCGCGAGTTCATGCAACCGGTAGGCGACCTCGTCCGGCGCGCTCAGGTACAGCGCGAGCCGCTCCAGGCCGAGCTGCCGCACCGGGATGCCGCCGCCGGTCCTGAACCGGAGCCGCAGCCCGCCGCGGCAGCCGGCCGCATCGGGCAGGCGCGACATCGGCAGGTCCGGCGCATGGGTGAAGTACTGCGCGTCCTCCAGCGTCAACGGCCACAGCGTGATCGGATGCGCGGTGCGGAACTCGCAGCGCGTGTCCTGGCCGCGCGGCACGCCCGCCTGCAGCACGCTGCCGCGCGGCACCGGATGGCCCTTGGAGAGATTCGGATCGGTCGGATCGACGCTCAGCCGCGCGATCATCATCGACGGCACCGGCGCCAGGAAGTTCGGATAGATGGACTCGAGCAGATGCGAGATCAGCCGCGGATGCTCGGCATCGAGCTTGAGCTGCACCCGCGCGGACAGGAAGGCGAAGCCCTCCAGCAGCCGCTCGACATAGGGATCGGAGACCTCGGCCTCCTCCATGCCCAGCCGCGCCGCGATCTTGGGGAAGTCGCGCGCGAACTCGGCGCCGACCTCGCGCAGGTGGGCGAGCTCGTCGTTGTACAGCCGCAGCAGGCGGGGATCCATCGCGGTCCTCAGCCTTCGCGCACTTCGACCTGGCCGGCCTCGAGGTCCAGCTGCGTGCGCAGCAGGATCTCCAGCGGCACCGGCTGCGACCACAGATGGCCACGGATGTCGAACTCGATCACGTTGTGGGTGTCCATGACGCTCTGCGTTTCCACCGCCCGCACCTGCAGCGAGTCGGGCAGGATGCGCGGCTCGAAGCGCAGGATGGCCTGGCGGATCTGCTTCTCCAGCAAGTGCACGTCCACGCGCGACGCGAGCTGGCCCGACAGTGCCGGCAACCCGAAGTTCAGCACGCTGTCGCCGACCTGCGCATAGGCCTCGGTCTCCTTGCCCAGCGGCTGGATCGCGTTGAACAGCCAACCCAGGTCGCGCAGCACCGCCTGGCGCAGCTGCGACTTGGACATGACGCGCCGCTCTTCGGCCTCGACGCGGTGATAGGGGTCGTCGTCGGTCAGCCGGTCCAGCAGGGCCGGTTGCAGACGGTCGCGATGGATCTGGCTCATGGGCGTTGCGGGAGCGGCGGCGCGCCCCGGCCGGCCGCTCGGCCGCCAGCGCGCGGCGCCGGCATCATGGCTGACGCAGCTCGATCAGCCGCGCGTCGAGCAGGCTGGTCTCGCCCTGCTCGGTCATCAGCACGCGCTGGCCGATGCCCGCGTACTGGTCGTCCTGCGAGCCCGGCAGCGGCTGCCATTCGGTGCGGCGCGCCAGCCAGACGCGCTCGTCGTCGAAGGCCACGCTGCGCGGGTAGCGCGTCGGGATCAGCGCCACCGAGGCGCCCCCATTGGGGAACTCCAGGTGCGCCGCGGTCCAGACCAGGTCGCGCAGGTCGGTCGGCGGCTCGATGTGGATCTCCTTCAGCGCGGAGAACGGCACCCAGCAGTAGCGGCCGTTGATCACGGCCTCGAGCACCGGGCCCAGCCGCGAGTCGGCGTCGCAGATCCACTCGAAGGCCGTGCCATCGAGCGTGCCCGCCGTCGCCGGCGCCGCCTCCAGCGCCTGCTGGCGCAGTTGGCGCGCGCCAGCCGCATCGCCATCGGCCTCGACCTTCAGCGCGTGGACCAGGTTGGCGACCCACTCGGCCGGCTCGCCCATCACCATCGGCGTGGTGCGGCCTTCGAAGACGGCTTCGCGCACCAGCTCGCACTTGAGCGCCTCGCGATAGGTGTTCACCATCGCCAGCGTGCCCGCGTCCAGCTCGCCGCAGACCTCCAGCTGCGCCGCCGCCCGCGCCCACTGGCCGGTCACCGCCAGCAGCTGGAACAGCATCGTGCGCAGCTTCGCGTCCTGCGGACGCTGGCGCACCTGCGCCTGCGCCGCGGCCAATGCCTCGGTCGGGCGGCCCGCCGCCAGCAGTTCCTGCACTGCGCTCATCGATCGCTCCCGAATGTGTTCAACGCGCGCCGACGCTCAGGTGAGGTCGTCGTCGAAGGTGTGCGAGCCGCCCATCTGGCCCTTGGCGCTCTGCGGCCGGTACTCGACCGAGACCTTCTGGAAGCTCATCGCGATGCGCTCCAGCGGCTCGCCGCGCTCGTCGGCCTCGATGTCATACGAGGCGATGCGCGCCTTCTCCAGCGTCAGGCAGAAGTAGTCCTCCTGCGCGCCACCAGCCTTGCGCAGGTAGAGCTTGGCGCTCTTGACCTCGTCGTTGGTCGCCACGGCGCTCATCAGCGCGGTGCTGCCGCTGTCCAGGTTCTTGGTGATGGTCAGTTGGCGGTAGCTGCGGCGGCCGGTCTGCTGGCCCGCCACGGCATCGCCGGCGGCGCCCACGCCCCAGCTGAAGCCGCGCACGACGAGGTCGTTGGCGTGGCCCGCCGCGGTGGATTCGCCCTTGACCTTGCCCGCCCGCTTGAGCGACAGATCGAGGTACATGTCGGCGCTGCTCGCGCCGCTGGTCAACGGATTCATCTTTCGCTCCGGCATGGACAACGGATGACGGCCACGAGGCACTGCTCGGCGTGTCGCGCCGTCATGCGTTGTCCGAGCGCGGCGCGCGGCCCGAAAGCCGGCGCGCCGCGGGGATCCGCGGATCGGTGGCGCCGGCCAGGGCCGGCCGCCACGCGATCCAGCAGCAACTCAGCGAGTCTCGGTCGTGGCCACGTTCCAGCCGAACTTGACCGCGCCGCCCAGGCCGCCCTTGGCGTCTTGAGCCTTGTACTCGAACTCGATGTCCGCGTACGACAGGGCCACGCTCTCGCTGATCTCGCCACCGGCGGAAGCGGACGGGGCGACATTGGTCACCAGCACCTGCTTCAGCGTGACCTTCAGGAAGTCCTGTTGGCCTTCGCCGGCCTTGCGGCAGGTCAGGACGGCCTGGTCGAAGTGCTTGCCCGAGGCGCAGGCCTTGGCCAGCACCGGGGACGCCTTGTCGTAGTAGTGCGCGAACACGAACTGGCCCGGGATGCCCTTGCCCTTGCCGGAACCGGTGCCGGCGTTGGCGGTGCTTTCCTGGCGCACGTCCCACGACCAGGCCAGCAGGTCGATCTCGCCCTTGTGGTCCTTGTGGGTGGATTCGCCCTCGACTCCGGCGAACTTCAGATTGGCGTCGATCGTCATGATCGGTTTCTCCTTGATGGACTCTTGAAAACAGCTTCCGCCGGCCGGGTGGGCCTGCGGGAGCCGGGATATCGGACCGGAAGGCCCGGATGGCTAAAGCCTCGACAGCTCAGAACGGCGCCTGCGACAGCGCTCCCTTGGACGCGTCGCGCGTCGTCGCGCGCGATTTCTTCTTCATTCCCCTCGGACGCGGCAGGCCGCGCCTCACTTGCCCTTCTGCGACGGCAGCGTCGACACGAGCCGCAGCGACACGGTCAGACCCTCGAGCTGGTAATGCGGACGCAGGAAGAATTTCGACGAGTAGTAGCCCGGGTTGCCCGGGATCTCCTCGACCACGACTTCCGCGGCGGCCAGCGGCTTCTGCGACTTCGTCGTCTCCGACGAGTTCGCCGGATCGCCGTCGACGTAGTTCATGATCCACTTGTTCAGCCACTTCTCCATGTCGCCGCGCTCCTTGAAGGAGCCCACCTTGTCGCGCACGATGCACTTCAGGTAATGGGCGAAACGGTTGCAGGCGAACAGGTAGGGCAGCCGCGCGGCCAGGTTGGCGTTGGCGGTGGCGTCCGGATCGTCGTACTCGGCGGGCTTCTGCAGCGACTGCGCGCCGATGAACGCGGCGAAGTCCGAGTTCTTGCGGTGCACCAGCGGCATGAAGCCGTTCTTGGCCAGCTCGGCCTCGCGGCGGTCGCTGATGGCGATCTCGGTCGGGCACTTCATGGCCACGCCGCCCTCGTCGGTCGGGAAGGTGTGGGCCGGCAGGCCCTCGACCGCGCCGCCCGCCTCCACGCCGCGGATGCGGGTGCACCAGCCGTAGTTCTTGAACGAGCGGTTGATGTTGGTCGCCATCGCGTAGGCCGAGTTGGCCCACGTGTACTTGGCATGCTCGCCGCCGCCGGTCTCTTCCTCGAAGTTGAACTCCTCGACCGGGTTGGTCTTCGCGCCGTAGGGCAGGCGCGCCAGGAAGCGCGGCATGGCCAGGCCGATGTAGCGCGCGTCGTCGGATTCGCGCAGCGACTTCCAGGCGGCGTATTCGGGCGTGCTGAAGATCTTGGTCAGGTCGCGCGGGTTGGCGAGTTCCTGCCACGAGCCCATCTGCATCAGCGATGGATTCGCCGCCGCGATGAACGGGGAGTGGGCGGCGGCCGAGACCTTGGCGATCTCGCCCAGCAGCTCGACGTCCGGCGGGCTGTGGTCGAAGTAGTAGTCGCCGACGATGCAGCCGAAGGGCTCGCCGCCGAACTGGCCGAATTCCTCTTCGTAGACGCGCTTGAAGATCGGGCTTTGGTCCCAGGCCGTGCCCTTGTAGCGCTTGAGCGTCTTGCCCAGGTCGTTCTTCGAGATGCTCATCACGCGGATCTTGAGCTGCTCGTCGGTCTCGGTGTTGTTGACCAGGTAATGCAGGCCGCGCCAGGCCGACTCCAGCTGCTGGAACTCGGCGTGGTGCAGGATCGCGTTGACCTGCTCCGACAGCTTCTTGTCGATCTCGGCGATCATGGCCTCGATCGAGACGATGACGTCGCTGCCGATCAGCTGGGTCTGCGACAGCGCCTGCTGCGCCAGCGTCAGCACCGCCTGCTCGACGGCGGACTTGGCCTCGTCGGTCTTGGGCTTGAATTCCTTGTTCAGCAGCGAGGCGAACTCGCCGCCTTCGTACTCGATGCCCTGTAGCGATGGCGAGGCTTGTGCGAGGGTCTCATCGGCCATGGTGCGTGCTCCGTGGGGTCCGGCTAGGGGTTCTGAAAGGGGTCCGGGCCGCGCTTACTGCGCGCCCTCGTCGGCGGGCTTCTGGGCCGAGGCCAGGGACTTGAGCAGCGCCTCGTCCTTGACCACCTTGGCGATCAGCTGTTCGGCGCCGGCCTTGCCATCCATGTAGGTGATCAGGTTGGCCAGTTGCTGGCGCGCCTCGAGCAGCTGCTTCAGGCCGTCGACCTTGCGCGCCACGGCGGCGGGCGAGAAGTCGTCCATCGACTCGAAGGTCAGGTCCACCATCAGGTTGCCCTCGCCGGTCAGCGTGTTGGGCACGGCGAACGAGACGCGCGGCTTCATCGCCTTCATGCGGGCGTCGAAGTTGTCGACGTCGAAGTCCAGGAACTTGCGGTCAGAGACCGGCGGCAGCGGATCGGCCGGCTTGCCCGACAGGTCCGACAGCACGCCCATCACGAAGGGCAGCTGGACCTTCTTCTCGGCGCCGTACAGCTCGACGTCGTACTCGATCTGCACGCGCGGGGCGCGATTCCTGGCGATGAACTTCTGGCTGCTGGTGGCCATGGGGTGCTCCTTGAAGCGTGGATCGGGTGAAGGGTCGAAACCGTGGATGAAATGCGGACGATGCGGATCACTCGCTCGGCGTGCCGGCGAGCTTCTCGATCTCATGCACGCCGTCCGGATTCAGGTCGCGCATGATTTCCAGGAAGGACTTGCTCATCAGCCGCTGCGCGCGGCGGATCAGCAGCGGCGCGGGATTGCTGGGCTCGTGACGCTCGATCCATTCGCACACGCGCTGCAGCGCGCGGACCGCGTCGTCGCGGCTGGCGATGGTGCCGGGCGCGGACACCGCCACGGTCACCGCGCCGCCGGCCTGCACGGGCGCGGAAGCGGCACCGTCGCCGGCCGGCGTCGCGTCGGCGCCCTGCCCCGTCAGCTGGCCGGCGGCGGCCGCCAGCGGCTTGAACAGGCGCAGCAGCGCGGAAAAGTCGGGGGCCTGGCCGGCGCCCAGATGCGTCTCGATGGCGGCGATGATGCCCTGCACCGCAGGAAGCGCGTCGTGCAGGCGGGTCGCGAAGGCGGGATCGTTGGCGGCCTGCGCCGCCAGCCCGGCCATCAGGCCCTCGGGCGACGGGACGGATTCATCGCCCATCGGATCGGCGTTGCCCAGCGCCAGTTCGACGTCGCGCACCCGCGGGCCGCCGCGCTGGCCGGTCAGGCTCGCGGCGCGCAGGTCGGCGATCGCGGCCGTGCCGCTGGCCAACGGCTGCAGCGCGTTCAGGCGCATCGTCGGATCGTCGTGATCGGAGGCGTCCAGCTGCGGATGCACATGGGCCCAGTGCTGCTCCAGCAGGCCGCGGATCAGGGCCAGGCCCTGCAGCGCCGCGCCAAAGCCCTGCAGCCGGGCGCCCGAGCGCAGCAGCCACACGGCCACGCGCAGGTCGCGGGTGCGCCGGGCCAGCGCCAGGGCCTGCTCGTGCACGGCGCCCCAGTCGGGCTCCTCGGCCGGGATGACGGTGTCGCCGTACTGCTGCTCGGGCTTGCCCGCCCCCGCGGCTTCCAGCGCGAGGAAGGCAGGGTCGTACTCCAGGTCGGCGCCACAGGGGGCGTCGTCCTGCAGGGGAGCAAGCAGCGCGTCGAGGTCGAGGTCAGCCATCGCGTCGGAGGCAGCGGAACAATTGCATGCCGTGCACTCTATTGACAGCTGTTACGGCGCACAGTGGTCGAAAGTCACTTTGCTCCCCCCTGAACGCGGCCATCAGAAACATTAACAAGATGTTTCAGCGCCGCCATCGGGCGACGCGGCGCCTGGGGAAGCAGCGATCTACCGCGCCGCTCTCGCGCGGACGAGGGCTGGGAACCTCGATTGCTGAGCATCTGGCATCGTCACTTCACGGAGAGCCCCCTCATGACTCGCCATGTTTCCCCGCGCCGCGGCGCGCTGCCCGTGTTCGCCGCGATCGCCGTCGCCTGTGGCGGCGCCCTGGCCGCCAGCGCCGCCTTCGCGCAATCCACGATGCCCTCCGCCACGCCGGCCTCCGGCGCCCGCACCGCCCATGCCGACAGCAGCTTCATGAAGGACGCCGCCGAGGCCGGCCACGCGGAGATCAACGCCGCCAACCTCGCCCTGCAAAAAGGTGTCAGCGCGGACGTGAAGAGCTTTGCCCAGAAGATGCTCGACGACCACAAGAAGGCCGCTTCCGAGCTGGAAACGCTGGCCGCGTCCAAGGACGTGAAGCTGCCCGCCGACGCGTCGATGGTGCAGAAGGGCAAGGCCAAGATCCTGGAGCAGCGCGACGGCACCAGCTTCGACCACCATTACGCCGAGAACCAGGTCAGCGCCCACAAGGACGCGGTCAAGTTGTTCGAGAAGGCGTCCAGGGATGCCAAGGACCCCGAGGTCAAGGCCTGGGCCGCCAAGACGCTGCCGACGTTGCAGCATCATTTGCAAGAGGCGCAGGCGCTCGAGAAGACCACCAAGGCGGCCGACAAGAAGAAGTGAGGCCGTGATGGCGGGGCCGCGCTCGCGGCCCGTTCAGCCCAGCGCGGCGAGCACCGCCGCCTGCGCGGCCCAGCGGCGCTGCTCGGCGCCGCCGCCGTCTTCGCCCCCGTCTTGATCCAGAGGCGCGAACACGGTCTCCACGTCCACCACCGGCACCGCCGCGGCCATCGTCAGGCGCTGCGCCATCGCGCCCTGCAGGCCGAGACAGGCGACGGCGCCGTAAAGCCGCCCCAGCATCCGCGCCACCGGTTCGACGCCGGCGCCCTCGCCCAAGGTCCGCGCAGGATCCAGCAGCGTCACCTGAGCGCCCAGCCCCTGTGCCGCGGCCTTGAATCGCGCGGCCAGTTCCGCCTCCGCATCCCCGCACACCAGCCCGACCCGCAAGCCCGCCAGCGGCTGCCGCGGGGCGCCGCGCTGCGCCGCCTGCCGGAGTTCCTCGGCGGCGGCGCGCAGGGCTGCCCTGGACGGCGGCAGGACGGACATCGACGGCGACGGCAACAGCGGATCGGAATGCGGCATGGTCGGACGCGGGGGAGCAGAGGACAGGCGCCTGAGGCGCCGGCGGAAGGCGCGGAGGGCGCGCCACGGGCGAGTCGCGCAGCGTAGTCACCTGGCGGAAGGGCGCGTTGATCGATGTCAACGCGGACCCGGCGCGGGGCCGCGATCGCCTCGGGCCTGCTGGAGCTCGACCGCCCGTTACTGAACCGTCACCAAGGGTTCACCGACTGTTTCCGACCGATGTCAAGGATTGGCGCTCCCGTTTCGGCCGCTTCCTAGCATCCCTCCCAACCTTTCAACCCGCGAGACCCTCATGCAAAGCGCCATCGAACTCGACCGCCCCAGCGAACTCTCCCGCGAGCGCCGGCGCGACGCCCCCGCTCCCCGCCCCCGGATCGTCCCCCCGGCGAACCCCTCGATCCACGACCCGGCCCTGGCCACCCGCGCCGTCGCTCCGGGCCTCATCGTCCCCGACCTCCGCCCCCTGACCCGCGTGCCGCTCCCGGCCGCGTCCAGCGCCCCCCCGCTCTCGGCCCGGGACCCGCAGCAGCGCATGCTCGAGGTCATGCGCATCATCCGGGACGTCGTCCAGCCGGCCGCCAAGGTCGTGCGCGCCGGCGACATGATCTTCCGCGCCGCCCAGCCCTTCTCCACCGTCTACCTGATCAATGCCGGCGCCTTCAAGCTGGTGAGCCGCAGCCTGGATGGCCGCGAGCAGATCGTGAGCCTGAAGTTCCGCGGCGACTGGCTCGGCTTCAGCGGCATCGCCCATGGCCGCCATCCCTGCGACGCCGTCGCGATGGACACGGGCAACATCTCCCTCATTCCGTACGACACGCTGACCGCCGCCTGCGCCCGCCATCCCGAGATGATGGCCATCGTCCACGAGGCCATGAGCACCGAGATCACCCACGAGCGGCAATCGCTGATGTCGGTCTGCACGCTGGCCTCGCTGGCGCGCGTGGCGGAGTTCCTCTGCGCCTGGGCCCGCAGCATGCACCAGCGCGGCCTGCGCGCCGACGAGCTGACGCTGCGCATGACCCGCGCCGACCTGGGCAACTACCTGGGCATGACGCTGGAGACCGTGAGCCGGTGCCTCTCCAAGCTCAACCGCGAGAAGCTGATCCGCTTCGGCGAGCGCGGCCGCCGTCAGATCTCGATTCCCAGCCTGCAGAGCCTGGAGCAGTTCGTGATCGGCGGCTCGGTGGTCCGCGGCCCGTCGCCGATGCAGTGAGGCGCGCTCAGCGCGACATCAGCTTCGCGATCGCCCGCGCCAGCGTGGCCCGGTCGTAAGGCTTGGGAAGCAGGTCCCAGCCCAGCGCGCCGTCCGGGCCGGAGGTGAGCAGTTCAGCGGAAAAGCCCGACATCAGCAGCACCGCGATGTCGGGCCAATTTTTCTGGACGCTTGACGCGAGTTCCGTGCCCCGCATGCCGGCGCCCAGCGCGATGTCGCTCAGCAGCAGATGCGGCAGGTCTTCGCGCCGGGCCGACACCTCCTCGAGGTGCCGCAAGGCCTCCTCGCCGCTCACGCAGGCGACGACCTGGCAGCGCAGGTCAGCCAGGAAACGCCGCGCGACGGCGCGCACCTCGGGGTCGTCCTCGACCAGCAGGACACGAAGGCCCTCCAGCGCCTGGCCCTCGGCCGTGCCGTCGCCGTCCGCCGATGGCGACGACGTCACGGGCGGCTGCGGCAGCACCAGCGTCAAGGTCGTTCCGCGCCCCGGCGCGCTGTCGATGCCGATCGCCCCACGCGACTGACGCGCGAAGCCATACACCGTGCTCAACCCCAGGCCCGTGCCGCGCCCGGCCTGCTTGGTCGTGAAGAAGGGCTCGAAGGCGCGCTCCCTGACCTCTTCCGGCATGCCCGATCCACTGTCCGAGACGGCGATGCGCACGTAGCGCGCCGGACTCGAGCCCAGGCCCTCGTCCTCCTCCAGATCGCGGCGCAATTCCGGCGGCATCGCGGCCAGCGGCGCGGCCTCGAACACCAGTTCACCGCCTTCCGGCATGGCGTCGCGCGCGTTGATGGCGATGTTCAGCAGCGCCGACTCCAGCTGCGCCGGATCGGCCTGGACATCGGGGCAATCCGGCGCGACGTCGATGCGGATGCGGATGCGCTGGTCCAGCGTGCGGCGCAGCATGTCCGCCAGCGAGCGCATCATCGCCGCCACGTCGACGCTGGCCGGCTGCAGCATCTGCCGCCTGGAAAACGCCAGCAGCTTGCCGGTCAGCTCCGCGCCGCGGCGCGAGGCGCGCGTCGCCGCCGCCACCAGCTGCGGTGCCAAGCCGTCGCCGGCCACCGCCGGCAGGTCCGCCAGCACCTGCAGGTTGCCCTGGATGACGGTCAGCAGGTTGTTGAAGTCATGCGCGATCCCCCCGGTCAGCTGTCCGACTGCCTCGAGCCGTTGCGAATGGTTGAGCGCCTCTTCCGTCTGCGCGCGCTGCAGGCAGGTGCCGAGCAGGTTGGCGACCGACTCGAGGAAACGCACCTCGGCCTCGCCGAAGCGCTTGGGCTGGCGCGAGCGCACCGCCAGCGTGCCCACCGGCCGTCCGCGATCGGACAGCGGCACCGCCAGCGAGGACACCAGCCCCGCCCGGCGGTAGCTGCCGGGCACCTCGAAGCGGCGCTCCGCGGCGAAGTCCTCGACCACCACCGGCCGGCCCTGCGCCAGCACATAGCCCTGCGGCGTGGCGGGACGGTTCGGTACGCTGGCGCCGGGCTGCTCGTCCTCGAGCAGTCCGACGCCGCCGGCCACGCGCAGCAGCGTCCGCGACGGCTCGAGCAGGAACACCACCGCCATGTCGGCCTCCAGCGCCTGCGCGGCGATGGAAGGCAATTGCCGCAACACCGCCTGCGGGTCCAGCGAGTCGACCGCGATGCGGCCCAGCTGGGCCAGATGTTCGCTGTAGCGGGCGCGCTGCAGCGCCTGTCGCACGCGCGGGTACTCGGCCACGCTGCGGATCGACGCCATCGTGTAGGGCAGCCCCAGCGGCTGCAGCGGGCTCAGCGCGATCTCCACCATCACTTCCGTGCCGTCGCGCCGGCGCGCGACCAGCTCGGTCGCGGTGCCGCCCATCGGCCGCGCGCGCGGCGCGTGTTCGTAGGCGTGGCGATAGGCCGCGTGGCGCGGCCGGATGCTGTCGGGCACCAGCATCTCCACGGGCGAACCCACCATCTCGTCCAGCGAGTACCCGAGCAGCTGCAGCGCCGTCGGATTCGCGAGCTGGATCAGGCCCGCGTCATCGACGAGCACCAGCCCATCCGGAGACGCCGCGAACAGCGCGCGGAACACCACGTGCTCATCGATGCCGGGCGGCCAGTCCTTCATCGCGGGGCTCAGGGCGACAGGCTGGCGGTCACGCGGGGGGCGAACAGATAGCCGGCGCCGCGCACCGACTTGATCCACAGGCCCTCGCCCGAGTCGGCGCCGAGCTTGCGGCGCAGCCGGCCCACCTGCACGTCGATCGTGCGGTCGAAGGGGCCGGACTCGCGGCCGCGGGTGTGTTCCAGCAGGAAGTCTCTCGACAGCACGCGCCCGGGGTGCAGCAGGAACACGTGCAGCAGATCGAACTCGCCGGTGGTCAGCGCGACGTCCTCGCCCTGCGGATCCGTCACGCGCCGCGCCGCCACGTCGACGGTCCAGCCTTCGAAGTGCAGATGCTCGCGGCCCGCCGAAAGGTCCTGGGCCGCCTCGCCGCCGGACACCGGGGCGGGCGCTGGCGTGCAGGCCGCGTCGGCCGCCGGCGCGAGACGCCGCAGCACGGCCTTCACCCGCGCGACCAGTTCGCGCAGGTCGAAAGGCTTGGTCACGTAGTCGTCGGCGCCCACCTCCAGGCCGACGACCTTGTCCACGGCGTCGCCGCGGCCGGTGACGATCACCAGGCCGCAGCGCCAGTGCTCGCGCAGTTGCCGCGCGATCACGAAGCCGTCCTCGCCGGGCAGGCCCAGGTCCAGCAACACCAGGTCGGGGGGATCGGCAGCCATCAGACTCATCAGCGCCCGGCCGTCATGCAGCTGCGTCGTGCGAAAACCATGGGAGCCCAGATAGCCGGCCAGCAGTTGGGTGATGTCCGGCTCGTCATCGAGGATCGCCACATGCGCCGGCGCCGGCAGGCGGGCCGCAGCGGCATGAGCGGCATGAGCGGCATGAGCGGCCGGCGTGGCGGGAGCGGCGGGCGGGAAAGGTCCGGGCGTGGTCATTGGGGCCGCATTCTAGGAGGCCGCCCGGGCCGGTCTGCCCCGCTGACGCCCGGCGCGATCCGCCCGCGTCACGCGGCATCGGCGCGGATCAGCCGCTCCAGGGTCCGGGTGAGGCGGTCCAGATCGATCGGCTTGACCATGTGCTCGTCAAAGCCGCTGCCCAGCGCCTTGTCGCGATCCGAGGCCTGGCCATAGCCCGTCAGCGCGATCAGCCGCGGCGCGGCGTCGCCCAGTTCGCGGTGGATCAGCGCCGCGAGCTGGTAGCCGTCGATGACCGGCATGCCGATGTCCAGCACCGCCGCGTCGAAGTGCGAGGCCTGCAGCCGGTCCAGCGCCTCCTGCGGCAAGGTGGTCGTGACCACGTCGTAGCCGGCGTAGCGCAGCGCCATGCCCAGCGTCTCGGCGGCGTCGCGGTTGTCGTCGACCACCAGCACCCGCCCCTGCACGGGCGGCAGGGTGTCCAGCGCCTCGGCGGCCGGCCCGGGCTCGGGCGGCATGACGTGGATCTCGGCCGGCAGCGTCACGCGGAACGTCGCGCCCAGGCCGGGCCCAGCGCTCTGCACCGCCACCTGGCCGTGATGCATCTCGACCAGCTGCTTGACGATCGCCAGGCCGATGCCCAGCCCGCCCTTGGACCGGTCCAGGGTCGTCGACCCCTGCTCGAACAATTCGAACACCCGCGGCAGCATCGCCGCGTCGATGCCCGCGCCGTTGTCCTGCACCTCGATCACCAGCGAGCCGCCCTCGGCCCGCGCGGCCACGCGGATCTCGCCGTTGGTCGGGGTGTACTTGGCGGCGTTGCTGAGCAGGTTCACCACCACCTGCCGCAGCCGCGCCCGGTCGCCGACCAGCCGCAGCTCCGGCCCCACGTCGCAGCTCACGCGCAGCAGATGGTTGCGCTCCTCGAGCAGCGGGCTCACGCCTTCGATCGCGTCGGTCAGCAGGAACTGGACGTCGACAGGCTCGCGCGCGAGTTCGATCTTGCCGCGCGTGATGCGGGTGATGTCGAGCAGGTCGTCGACCAGCTTGGACAGATGGCCGACCTGGCGCTCGATGATCTCGTGCTCGCGCGACAGCTGGCCCGTCTGCAGCCGGATCAGGTGCAGCGCCGTCGAGATCGGGGCGAGCGGATTGCGCAGTTCATGACCCAGCATCGCCAGGAATTCGTCCTTGGCGCTGGCCGCTCTCTCGCGTTCGTGGTCCAGCCGCGCCGCGTGCAGCCCGGTCGACGCCAGCGTCGCCGCCGCCCGCATGAAGGCGCTCTGGTGGGCCGACGGGAAGTCGGGCCGCGAGGAGCCGAACCACAGGCTGCCCGCGCGCCCCGCCGGGCCCAGGTAGAGCCTCACCACGCACAGCGTGCCGAGCGGGGACTCGAGCGGGGTCGCGATCTCCGCCGTGTCCGGCATCTGGCGGCAGGCGTCGATGAAGTCGGCCCAGGCCTCATGCGAGACGCGCACGCCGCCCAGCTGCAGCATCGTTGTTGGCGGCGCATCGGGCACCAGCGGCGCGTGCACCAGGCAGACCGCCGTGCCGACGATGCGGTTGACCGCCTCGGTCGTCAGCTGCAGCACGGTGGCGGCATCACGCCCCACCCAGAGCGCCGGCAGTGCCAGCAGGCCCATCAGATCCCGCAGCGCCCGGTCGGCGGCGGAGGGTTCTCGTTCACGGGACATCGTCGTCATTCGGCGCGCCGGCTCCGGGCCGGGACTGGAAGCGCCGCCGGTGCCGGCCGCCCCCGGCGCCGGCCGGTGGCGCGGCGCGCGGAGAGCTCGCGCAGCATCTCGGCCGGCGGCGTGAAGAAGGGATTCTCGCGCAGCACGCCGCCGATCATCGTGAGCGGATGCGTCCGCAGCAGGTCCATCATCGTGGCGCCATCCAGCGGCGCCAGATCGTAGACGCAGATCGCCAGACGGCGATTGGCGTCCAGCACCTCGTTCAGGCGCGCCTCGTATTCCAGCAGGTCGAGCCGGTCACCGCCGTGCTGGACGGCCCAGCCCATCTGGCTCATCACGCGCAGTCCCTCGAACCCGCCGGCCCCATGGCGGGCCAGGCCCTGTCCGCCGCGCGCGGTGGCTTCGTCCATCGCGCGGAGCAGCCCGTCGACGTCGATGCCGCCCGGCTCGGGCGGCCACGTCCGCAAGCTCAACTGGCCGGTGTGTTCACAGCCGGCCACGTCGATGCCGGCCGCCGTCAGGCAGGCGCGATGCGCGTCCAGCGGGTCCGACACCAGGTGAAGGTTGCGCTCGCCGCGCTGCTGCGCCTCCCGGTAGAACGGGGCCAGCACTTGGGAGGCCTCCTCCCGGCTGTCGAAGAAGGCGCAAATGTGGAAATGGGTTGCGAACGTCACTGCTCTCTCACAACACCCGCGGTCCTGCCTGCGGATGTCCTCCGACCCGAGTTGATTCGACCAGTCCACTGGCTCTTATGGGTTGAGTGCTTGATGTTAGCCGTGAAGCGGGTGTACGTTATGCGACCGAATCATGCGCTCATCGCCCACATCGCCCACTCCGGCCAGCCGATTGCCTGGGCAGGGGTCTTCCCATTTTCCGAGGAGCACAGCCATGGAACCCGTCGTCCACCCGTTCTCGGCGCTGTTCGAGCAACTGGGCCTGCCCGCCGGTGAGGCGGACATCCGCGCATTCATCGAGGATCACCGCCCGCTGCCTGGCGACGTGAGGGTGCAGGAGGCGCCGTTCTGGACACCGGCGCAGGCCAAGGCGCTGCGCGACATGCTGCTGGACGACGCCGATTGGGCCGAAGTGGTCGATCAACTCAATCTGGCCCTGCATTGACCGGTTTTGGAAACCCGCGATTCCCCTTCGAGCGAGCGCGGGAATTCCGATGAAGCGGAATTTGAATATATTGGACTGAGGCCCACTCGTAATAGTGACGAAGTACCGAATATCTGGAATAAGGTGCCGAATTCGAGTGGGGAAATGAGGGCCGAGGGGCCTTGCGCCCCTGGGCCTTTTGACGATCAGGACAGCGCGTGCCGCTCCGCCGCATGGGGCGCGCACGCCTGCGCGCAGGCCCGGCAGGCTTGGGCGCAACGCCGGCAATGGGCATGCTGGTGCTTTTCGCATTCTTCCGCGCATGCGCGGCAGACGTGGGCGCACAGGGCGCAAAAGTCGCCGTGGTGCTCCGACTCGCGGGAGAGCGCGCTGATCGTTGCTTCGCAGATCGCGGCGCAATCGAGATCCAGCAGGGCGCAACGCTCGAGCATCCGGTCCCCTGACCGGATGCAGGCGTTGGCGCAGTGACGCGTGGCCAGCAGCGCTTCGGCACAGGCCTTCAGACAGGGTTCGAGGTCTTCGGATGGGGTGGTCATGGGAGCTCCTGGTGAGGGGGGGACAAGCGCCGATCCGGCAACTGCCGTGCCCCGGATCGCGGGTCGACTGACACATCTTTGCTAGTCCAATCACACAAACCAGTTATCAATCGCTGGTCACGCCGAATTGCTAGCAAACTTATGCTATTGCGAGCAAAACAGGCACGAAACGAAACTGGGCGCCTTCGCAAAACAGCCCAGCGAGTTTCCCTTGTCAACCGCTTTCATCGATATTCCCCGGCCCCGCGCGAATATCCGGGCCACCGCCCTCCCCCAGTATGGGATTGCCCTGCTGGCGCTTGTTTTCCCACCCGCATGGGCCGATTCCCCCCTTCCCCCGCCGCCCGCCGATTCGGCGGCTTCCGATGCCGCCCCGGGCCGCTGGGGCGCGCCGATGGACGACTTCATTTCCACCGCGCTCGCGGAAGATCCTTCGATTGAACGCGCCCGCGCCGCCATTGCGGCGGCCGAGGACGGGATCACGGCGGCGAAATGGCAGTTCGGCCCCTCCCCCAGCATCTCCCGCGAGCTGGCCAGCGGCACGAACCGCTACGTGAACGTCCTGCGCATCCAGCAGCCGCTCTACACCGGCGGGTTGCTGTCCGCCAACCTGAACGCCGCGCGCACCACGCTGCGCAGCAGCCAGCAGGAGCTGCTCGCTGCGCGTCTGCAGCTGAAGCTGAAGATCGTCCAGACCTGGGCGGACTGGGCCAAGGCGCGTGGCCGCGCCGACAGCCTCGAGGCGCTGCGCGAAGCCCACCAGCAACTGCTGGACATGATCCAGCGCCGCTACAAGGCCGGCGTCGCGACACACGCCGACGCCGCGCTCGCCGCCTCCCGGCTCAGCGCCGTGCAGGCCGAGGTCGCGCAGGCGGCCCTGGAGGAGGCGCTCCAGCGCGATCGCCTCCAGCGTCTTTCCCGCCGGCCGGTCGGCCCCGCGCTGCGGACGGTGCTCGATGGCGAACTGCCGGAGCCGCCCGCGCTGACCCAGGTGCTGGATCGCATCCAGCTCTCGCCGGAGATGACCGTGGCCCGTGCCAACGTCGATCTCGCCCGCGACGAACTGGCCAAGGCCAAGGCCGCCCTCATGCCGACGGTCAGCCTCCGGTTCGACCACCAATCCGGCGCCTATCGCGATCAACGCCTGGGCCTGGTCTTCCAGGCCAGCCTGCAAGGCGGCCTGGCCGGGCTTGCGGGCATGAACGCCGCGCGCTCGCGCATCGCGGCCGCCGAAGCCGCCGTCGCGGCGACCGAGCAGGACCAGATCAGCAACTACCAGCTCGAGTACACGCGCTACGCCGCTGCGGTCTCCTCGCTGCGCAACGCGGCACTCACCGCGGCGACCAGCGACGAAGTGCTGGCGTCGTACCGCCGCCAGTTCGACGCGGGCAAGCGCCCCTGGCTCGACCTGCTGAACATGGTTCGCGAGGCTCACGCCACGCGCCAGTCGCAACGCGACGCGGGCGTCGACGAACGCGCCGGCCTCTACCGGCTGACCCTGCTCCTCGACGGCGCGCCGTCCGGCGATTGACGGCCCGCGCCCGCCGCCAAGCCTTCTCCGCCTTCCCTGCCCTCCCCGCACCGCATCTTTCGCCCACCTTCCCACGAGGCAGTCATGTCCTGGAATCCCTTCAAGCCGCGCCCGTCGACCGACGCCGGGCACCCGCACGAGGCGCTGGCCGCCTGCCTCACGCACTGGCTGCGTCTCAAGGGGCGCCCGGTGCCGCTGGACGGGGTGCGTCAGCGCCTGGCCCTGCTCGCGCTGACCGGCGACGACGCCGCGAGCGCGCGCGATCTCGCCGGCGCCGTCGATGCGCGCTCCCGCTTCGTGCTGCTGCCGGCCCCGCAACCGGCCGCGCTGCCACTGCTGTGCAAGCACGGCGAACATGGCTGGCAGGTGGTCATCTCGCGTACCGCCCAGGGCCTGTGGCACTGCGTCGGCGGCGACGGCGTCAAACGCGAGCTGGTCCTGGAGCACACCCCCTGCCTGCACGCGATCTCCGATGGAGAGGCCGATCCGGCCGCGGCCCGCAGCGCGCAGGCCATGATGCTGTCGCAGGTGCGCGGCCAGTGGCCGATCTTCATGGAGGCGGCCGGCCTGTCGCTGGTGCTCTCGATCATCGGGATCGCGATCTCGTTCTTCTCGATGCAGGTCTACGACCGCGTCATCCCCAACCAGGGTCTGCAGACGCTGTGGGTGCTGACCGTGGGCGTGGGGCTGGCGGTACTGATCGAGTTCCTGCTCAAGCTCGCCCGCGCCTCCCTGCTCGAGCCCCGGCTGAAGGCGCTCGACATCGGCATCTCCCAGCGGCTGATGGCGCGGCTGAACGCGGTCCGGCTCGACCAGCGTCCGGGATCGGTCGGCACCCTGGCCTCGCAGGTGCAGAGCTTCGAATCGATCCGGGGGATCCTCTCGGCCAGCACGCTGTTCCTGCTGTTCGACATGCCGATGGCGCTGATCTTCGCGCTGGTGATCGCGATGATCGGCGGGCCCTGGATGGCGCTGCCTGCGCTGGTGCTGTTCGCCGTGACCGTGATGACCGGCCTGCTGCGCGCCCGCCGCATCGCCCGACTGACCGCGAGCAGCCAGTCCGGCGCCAACGCCAAGACCGGCCTGCTGGTCGAGACCATCGAAGGGGGCGAGGCCATCAAGGGCCTGGGCGCCGCCTGGCGCTTCGAAGCGCGCTGGTCCTCGCTCTGCGAAGTGAACGCCGCGCAGAGCCTGTCCCTCAAGCACGAAAGCGACACCACGGCCTACATCGCCGCCGCGCTGCAGCAGGCCAGCTACATCTCGCTGATCTGCGTGGGCGCGGTGCTGGCGATCCAGGGGCAATTGACGCAGGGCGCGATCGTCGCGTGTTCGATCCTCTCCGGCCGCGTGCTCTCACCGCTGGCCTCGATCCCGCCGCTGCTGGTGCAACTGGGAAGCGCGCGCGCCTCGATGAAGGCCTTGGACGCGATCTTCAAGCTGGAAGTCGATAACGAGGCCATCGAGCGTCCCATCGTCCCTGATCGCGTGCGAGGGGAACTGCGCTTCGAGGACGTCGAGTTCACCTACCCCGGCCAGAAGGAAGCGCTGCGCATCGGCAATCTGCGCGTCTCGCCCGGCGAGAAGGTGGCCATCCTGGGCACCGTCGGCGCCGGCAAGACGACGCTGCTGTCGCTGGCCTGCGGGCTGTCCAAGCCGACGCGCGGCACGGTCTACCTCGATGGTGTGGACCAGCAGCAGCTGCACGCCGGATGGCGCTCGACGCAGATGGCGTATGGTCCGCAGCATGCCTGGCTGTTCTCGGGCACGCTGCGCGACAACCTGATGTTTGGCCTGCCCGACGTCGGCGATGAGCAACTGGTCGCGGCCTGCCAGAAGACCGGTCTGTGGCCAATGGTGGCCCAGCACCCGCTGGGCCTGGATCGACGGCTCGCCGAAGGCGGCCGCGGACTGTCCGGCGGCCAGCGGCAACTGGTGGCCCTGACCCGCCTGGTGCTCGCCGATCGGCCGGTGTGGCTGCTCGACGAACCGACCTCCGGCATGGACGACGGCCTGGAACAGGCCACGGTCCGCCTGATGACGCAGTTGCTCAAACCCGAGGCGACGCTGCTGCTGGTCACCCATCGGCTCTCGATGCTGGCGCTGGTCGAGCGGGTGATCGTGCTGTCTCCCCAGGGCGTCCTGGTCGACGGTCCCCGCGACGCCGTGGTCGCGCATCTGCAAGGGCGCACCGCGCCCCAGCGCCCGGCGCCTGTGGCCGCGATCGACGCCCGTCCGGCTCCCGCGGCCGTCTCCAACCCCTCCGCGACCGCCGCCTGAGCGCGGCCGCCGCCCCGATGACTCCCGACATCAGAAGACTCCCATGAAGAAGACGCACATCCCGAGCGACGGCCAGTCGCGCATCCGGTGGACCGTCATCGCCACGGTGGCGGCGCTGGGCGCCGGCCTGTGGTGGGCCTCGCAGGCCGAGATCGAACAGGTCACTCGCGCTGGCGGCAAGGTCATGGCATCCTCCCGCACACAAGTCATCCAGACGCCCGACGGAGGTGTGGTGGAGAAGCTGTTCGTGCGGGAGGGGGCCGCGGTCCGCAAGGGGGATCTGCTGGTTCAGCTGGACAACACCAGGGCCAGCGCGGCGCTGGCGGATTCAAGCGAGAAGGCGGCGGCGCTCAATGCATCGCTGGCCCGGCTGCGTGCCGAAACGCTCGGGACGCCCTATCGCCCCACCGGCTCTGGTGCTTTCAACGAGCTGCAGCACCGGCTTTACGAGCGCCGGCAAACCGCGCTGAAGGAAGAACTGTCGGTGCTGACCAAATCCGCCGAGCTGGCCCGCCGCGAAGTCGAGCTCAACGAACCGCTCCACCAGGCCGGCGACATCAGCGCGGCGGAGTTCCTGCGGCTCCAGCGCGTTGCCAACGAAACGGCGGGCCAGGTCACCCTGCGGCGCAACAAGTTCCTGCAGGACGCGCAGGCGGAACTCGCCAAGACCGAAGAGGACCTGGCCAGCGTCCAGCAGATGCTCAACGACCGCCGGGGCAGCCTCGAGCACACGCAGTTGCGCGCGCCGGTCGACGGCGTCGTCAATCTGATCACGCAAACGACCCAGGGCGCGGTGCTGCGCGCCGGCGACGAGATCATGCAACTGCTGCCCACCGGCGACGACCTGATCATCGAAGCCCGGCTGCGCGCGGCGGACATCGGTTTCGTGCGCCCGGGCATGCTCGCGGCGATCAAGCTCGACGCGTTCGACTACAGCATCTATGGCGCGCTCGACGGGGTGGTCAGCTACGTCAGTTCGGATGCGCTGACCGAGCGCACACCCCAGGGCGAACAGCCGTACTACCGCACCCACATCCGCATCAGCGGCAAGCGCTTCAAGGGCGAAAAGGCCGACCAGATCGTGCTGCAGCCCGGGATGACCGCCACCGCCGAGATCATCACCGGGCGACACACGGTGCTGGACTATCTGCTCAAGCCCGTCAAGAAGACCGTGTCGGAATCGCTGGGCGAGCGCTGATCGCCGCGCCGCCCGCACAAGGTCGACAGGATCGCCACTCACTTCTCGTCAATCCACTTTCTTCCGGCATCACCGACAACAACTCGGAACCTCAGGGGAACCCCACATGATCACCGTCACCATCATCGAAGACGACGCCACCGTCCTGCAGCGACTGATCGACGTCGTGTCCGCGAGCAGCGCCTGCCAGATCGTGGGCATCGGCCGCAATCGCGGCGAGTCCGTCTCGGCGATCCTCGCCAACCGCGCCGACATCTACCTGGTCGACCTGGGCCTGCCCGACGTCGACGGCATCGACCTGATCAAGCTGATCAAGGAGAAGTGCAGCGATGCCCACAGCATCGTCATCAGCACCTTCGGCGACGCCAAGCACGTGATGCGCAGCCTGCGCTCCGGCGCCTCCGGCTACCTGCTGAAGGAGGAGATCCAGCCCAGCCTGATCGACAAGATCATCGCCACCCACAACGGCCACGCGCCGCTCAGCCCGGCGGTGTCCCGGCTGGTGCTGGACAAGCTGGAGAGTCTGGAGACCGGCGTGAAGCCCAAGGTCGACAAGGCGCAGAAGCTCAAGGAGCTCGGCCTGGGCCAGCGGGAATGGAGCGTGCTGAATCTGCTGATCGAAGGTCTGCCGATCGTGGACATCGGCAACCGGCTCTCGATCTCGCGCTTCACGGTGAATCAGCATCTGCGCTCGATCTATCGCAAGCTCAACGTCAATTCGCGCGCCATGGCGACCAGCGTCGCGCGCATGCACGGCCTGGTCGACGACTGACCGCCGCGGCACCAGCTTGGCGCGCCAGCGCGCCAAGTGATCCGGCCCTCATCCCTCGGCCCTCATCCCTCGGTCCTCATCCCTCGGTCCTCATCCTTCGGCCCTCATCCCGCGACGCGCTGCCCGGCATTGGCCAGGGCCGCTCCGGCGAGCCGAAACACGCCCTCCGGACGAGGCTGCAGGCGCATCCTCAGCAACTGCTTGCAGATGAGAAACGAGGCCCGCTCGAGGGCTTCGCTGGATCGAATCCCGGCGGCCTGCGACAAACGCGCGCGACCGTCGGCCAATTCGCCGTGCAGCCACAAGGCCAGGTCGCGGTCCCGGCCGTGCGCCGCGGCAATGTTGAGCACCGCCAGCCAGGCGGTCAGCACCACGGGCGGCAAGGACTCCAGCACATCGACCAGCGACTGGGCTGAGGCCGCGAACTGCGGCGCGTGAATCTCCTGCAGGCGAAGCAGCCGGGCCACGACCGCCGGGTGCCGCCCCGCCACGAGGGCCAGCGACGTGGCCCCGACGCCGGCGCAAGCCAGCAGATAGAGCTGTCCCAGCACGCGCACCTCGCAGCCCGGCAGCGCCGGCACGGCGAGCGTCATGGGCGCCGCGATCCCGAAGCCCTGGAAGTAATCGGCGCCGTCGGCACGGGCGCGCTCGCAGGCCTGCGTGTCTTCGATCTTCTCCGCGATCACGGCCAGGCCGAGCTGATGGGCCCGGCGAATCAGCGGCCGCAGCTGCGCTGGCGTGATGCCAAGCAGGTCGAGCTTCACGAATTGCACCCAGGGCGCCAGGGCCCAGCGCGGATCGTCGATCCGGACCACGTCGTCGAGCGCGAATCGATAGCCGCGGCCGTGAAGGTCCCGGATGCGTGCCGTGATGGCGTCGTTGACCTCGACGGTCTCGAGCAGCTCGATGACGCCGATGTCCGGGGTCAGCGCCTCCACGATCGGGCCCATCAACGTGGCGCCGTCGACATTGACCAGCAGGTCGCCGATCGGATGCTCCGCGGCTGGCGATCGGGTCAGCAACTCACCATCGAGCAAGGCATTGGAGAGCACGGCCGCGGTCGCGTAGGCGCCCAGCTCCGGCTCGACCAGGTCATCGCTCGCGTTCCATCGGAACAGCAGTTCGGAGGCGACGACGCGTCCCGAACGATCGATGATCGGCTGCGAGGCGTATCGGACGTGGGGGGTGAGATGTTCGCGCTGGAGATCTTGCGTCGAGGGGACTGTCGCACCACTGACGGGGGGGCGGCCGGGATCGGAGGAGCAGGTCATGAAGCGCTTCGCTGGGCGAGTGGAAAGCAAGGCTTCATGCTATGAATCGCCCTTCGCAAACGCGAATAGCAAACTCCTGTCATCCCAGTGCTGCCGCTAACAGTTATTGATGAGTTGCCCCACATGGTGACGGAGGTACGAATCAGGCCCCGCGCTTGCCCCTGGGCCTGCGTCGTCCGACGTGCGCCCGCGCCGCAAGCCCGGCGCGGGCGCACGGGCCATCGATCCGCCGGCCCCGCATCGGGCCGCCCGGTTTTCTTTCCCGAAGTACAAGGAGAAGCAAATGCAGATGCGACACACCCGACTGGCCGCCGCCGCGCTCACGGCGGCCGTCCTGGCCGGCTGCGCGAACATGGATGAGCGCCAACGCGGCACCGCGGGAGGCGCCGCGATCGGCGCGGTGTCCGGCGCGGTGATCAGTTCCGCCACCGGCGGCAAGGCCGGCACCGGCGCGCTGATCGGCGGCGCGCTCGGCGCGGTGGCCGGCAACGTCTGGTCGCGCCACATGGAGGAGAAGCGCCGCGCGATGGAACAGGCCACGCAGGGTACCGGCGTGGAAGTCACGCGGACGGCTGACAACCAGCTCAAGCTCGACGTGCCCAGCGACATCTCCTTCGCGACCAACAGCGCGACGCTGGAGCCGCGGCTGCGGCCGGTGCTGGACGCGTTCGCGAACGGCCTGAACAGCAACCCGTCGCCGACGATGGTGCGGGTGGTCGGTCACACCGACAACACCGGCTCGGACGCGATCAACGATCCGCTGTCCCTGCGCCGCGCGGAGAGCGTGCGCGGCTATCTGGCCGACCGCGGCGTGAGCAGCGCCCGCATCGAAGTGGCCGGCCGCGGTTCGCGCGAACCGCTGGTGTCCAACGACACCGCCGAGAACCGCGCCAAGAACCGCCGCGTCGAGATCTTCCTGCGCGAGCCGCAGCAGGGCAGCGGCGGCTGATCCTCAGCGGGCCATGAAGAAGGGCCCGCCTTCGAATCCCGAAGGCGGGCCGCCGCGCGCAGGACCCGTTGGAAGTCTCCGCGGTCCTGCGCGCAACGCCTGGCACCGGCGCCGGCGAGGGCGCCCCTCCTGCAGCGTCAATGGGCCGGTTTGGCCGGCTCTGGACCCATGTGCGGACCCGTGCGATGCAGCGCGCCGCCCTCGCCTTCCCAGGTGGTCACCTCCTCGGGTTTGGCGTGGGACATCTTGAGCCGCTGCGTGGTGCGGCGGGCCTGCCACTGCCACAGCGCATAACCGGCCAGGCTGGACAGGGCGATCGGGACAAGGCGTTTCATCAGCATGGTGGCGCTCCTGGATCGATCAGCGGGCCGGCGAACTGGCCTTGGGTTGGCGCGGCGGCGGCACGTCCGGACCCGGACGCATCGTTGCGCTGGGCGGCTGCGCCGGCGCGCCGGCGGCGGTCGGGTTCTCCTGGACCATGCGGTCGATGCGCGACAGGATGCCGCCGCTCTCGACACTGCCATCGCGCGTGCCCTGCCCCATCACCATCATGCGGCAGTCCTCGCGATCCTCTTCCTTGACGCGCTGGCAGCGCAGCATGGCGTTGTTGGCGAGTTCCTGCGTGCTGGCGGTCTTCAGATGGCCGCGCAGCGCTTCCTGGCGCGCGGCGCCGGCTTCCTTCAGGCAGGTGGCGCGAGCCTGGCCGGTGCGGCCGGCCATGCAGTTCGCGCGCTCCTGTTCGTAGGTGGCCTGGATGTCGGACTTGGACGCGGCGCCCGCCGCGAAGGCGGGGCCCGCCACCATCATCACGGCCGACAGCACCGCGCCGGCAGCGATCAGTCCGGCGGCGGAAGGCGTGCGGAGGGTCTTGTTCATCGGGATCATCTGGGTTCCTTTCCGGCGCACAGGGCGCAGAGGTCGGAGATGAAAGGGAGGATGAGGCAAGCGTAGGCCGGGTGGCGCAGGCCGTCTGTCGTACCGCGCCGGGGCCGGTTGTAGGACGAGTCCGGCACCGAGCCGGCCCCTCTCCCCTGCCCTCTCCCCGCCAGCGGGGCGAGGGAGCTCGAAGGGCGGGGCTGCCGTCATGGTCCTCGGAGCGCGCGGCGTCCTGTCCTACATGCGGACGTGGACCCTGCTGATCCCTTCGCGCCGGGGGCCGCTTCTACAGTGGCTGCAAGCGCCGCGCCGCGGCCAACAGCAGGAAAGGACATCGTCATGTTGAAGTGGGCCCTGATCTTTGCCGTGATCTCGCTGGTGGCGGGTGTGCTCGGCTTCACCGGCGTCGCCGCCGGCGCGGCCGGCATCGCCAAGATCCTGTTCGGGATCTTCCTGGTCATCTGTCTGGTGCTGCTGGTGCTGGGCATCACCGGCGTCAACGCGTTGCGCAAGTGACCGTCACGCCCCGCCGATCCCCAACCGCCCAGAGGAGCCAGCCCCATGAACGCCCCTGAACACAAGCACCTGCAGCTCGACGAGCAGGCCTTGCAGCGCGCGCGCCAGCACCTCGACGAAGGCCCCGTCACCCCGAGCTACGGCCCGTGGCGGGACGACGTCGTGCGTCTGCTCAACGACGCGCTCGCGACCGAGCTGGTCTGCGTGCTGCGCTACAAGCGCCATTACTTCACCGCGCATGGCCTGGCCTCGCCGCGCATCGCCGAGGAGTTCCTCGAGCACGCCAACCAGGAGGCCGTGCACGCGGACCGCATCGCCGAGCGCATCGTGCAACTGGGCGCTGATCCGGACTTCAATCCGGACTCGCTGACCCAGCGCAGCCACGCCGAGTACGACGAGACCAAGGACCTCAAGTCCATGCTGCGCGCGAACCTGGTGGCCGAGCGCATCGCCGTGGAGGCTTATCGCCAGATGATCCAATTGATCGGCGACAAGGACCCGACCACGCGCCGCATCCTCGAGGAGGTGCTCGCCGAGGAGGAAGAGCACGCCGATGACCTCGCCGACCTGCTGAGGGAGTGAGCGGTGCGCCGGCGCGTCGCGGCCCTGGTCCTCGCGCTCGGCGCGAGCGTCGGACTGGTCGCCTGCGGCACGCCGCGACCGCCGGTCAACGGCCGCATCCCCGATCCGCCGGCCTCGGCACCCGCGCTCACGCGGGTGGCCGCGCAGGTGGATGTGGTCGGCGCGCGCGGCCCGCTGAACCAGGCCAGCCGCGAGCAGGCGCTGCAGGCCGCCGCCGCGCAGGGCAAGGCGGAGCTGCTCAAGCGGCAGTTGGCGGCGATGTCCGCGTTCGGTGACGTCGACCTGTACGCCGGCAACGACGCCAAGCTGCTGGTCGACGGGCCCGCCACCTTCGCCGCGATGTTCGCGGCCATCGGGAAGGCGCGCCGGCAGGTGGTGCTGGAGAGCTACATCATCGAGGACGCCGAGGTCTCGCGGCAGCTCGCCGACCTGCTGCTGCGCCGGCGCGCCGACGGCCTCGAGGTGGCCGTCCTCTACGACGCGGTCGGCTCCTTCGGCACGCAGGACGCGTATTTCGACCGGATGCGCCAGGGCGGCATCGCCATCTGCGCCTTCAACCCGGTCAATCCGCTCAAGCGCGCGAGGTATCACAAGATCACGCATCGCGACCATCGCAAGATGCTGATCGTCGACGGCGAGACCGGCTTCACCGGCGGCATCAACATCAGCGCGGTGTACTCCTCGGGCTCGGGCGGCTTCGGCAGCCGCGGATCGTCGAAGCCGCCGCGGCCGCGGACGGCGCCGGCCCCAGCCTCGGCCGCCAGCGGCGCGCAGGACCGGGACGCCGAGAACGGCGGGAACGGCTGGCGCGACACCATGATCCAGGTGCGCGGACCGGCGACGCAGGCGCTGCACACGATGTTCCGCGAGGTCTGGTCCCAGCAGCATTGCGAGGGCACCGTCAGCGAGATTCAGCCCCCGCCCGGACCGCCGGCCGGCAAGCAGCTGATGCGCGTGATCCCCTCGACGCCGCAGGACACCGAGAACCGCATCTACACGCTGCTGCTGGGCAGCATCCGGGCGGCGCAGCGCAGCGTCTACCTGACGATGGCCTATTTCGCGCCGGGCCAGGACATGGTGGACGCGCTGTGCGAGGCGGCCATCCGGGGCGTCGACGTGGAACTGATCCTGCCCTCGCAAAGCGACTTCTCGCCGGTCATGCATGCGGGCCGCAGTCACTACGAGCGGCTGCTCAAGGCCGGCGTGCGCATCCACGAACTGCAGGACGCCGTGCTGCACGCCAAGACCGCGGTGATCGACGGCGTCGTCTCGACGGTCGGGTCCAGCAACATGGACTGGCGCAGCTTTGTCTACAACAACGAGGTCAACGCGGTCGTGCTTGGCGAGGACTTCGGCGACGCGATGACGCGCATGTTCGAGCGCGACCGCGCCGCCTCCCGCGCGATCGATCTCGCCCGCTGGCAGGACCGCGGCCTGTGGCAGCGCGGCAAGGAATTCTTCTCCAGGATGTTTGAACAATGGTGGTGAACGACAAGACCTCCGCCGGGCCGGACGGCGCCCCCCCGCCAGGCCCCGCTCCCCGGCGGCATCGCACGCGGCACGGCTGGGCGATGGCCCTGCTGACGCTGCTGGCGATGCTGGTCATCGCAGTCGGCATCTGCGAATGGCTGGGCTGGCCCTTCCTGCGGCGGCCGGCCGAGCAATGGCTCAGCCAGAAGCTGGACCGCCAGGTCCACTTCGATGGCGGCGAAGGCGACAGCTGGCAACTGCGGCTGATCGGCCATCCGCGGCTGCGCTCACACAGCGTCACCATCGCCGGCCCGAGCTGGAGTCCGCTCGGCGGTCCGACGCTGCAGGCGCAGGACGCCGAATTGACGCTGCGTTACAGCGACCTGCTCGCGCTGCGTCATGAGGGCCAGGCCTTGCGCGTGAAGTCGCTGCGGGCCGGTGAGATCGCGCTGCGGCTGGAGCGCGATGTGGAGGGCCGCGCGAGCTGGCAGTTCGGCAGGCAGCCCCCCAGCGACACGCAGATCCGCAAGCGCCCCGCGATCGATGGTGTCCGATTCGACTTGCTGGAAGTGCGCCAGGGCACGGCGCTGGTCGACGACAAGATCCAGGCGCTGTCGCTGCTGGCGCGCTTCGCGCTGCGCGAGACCTGGACGACGGCCGGCCAAGCCGCGTCGGCGGTCCAGCCGGCACGGGAGGGCGCGTCGAGCAACGCGAGCGGCCGGGGCGAGCCCTCGGTGGCGGCGCGCGCGGCCAGCGCGGCCGCTTCCGGCACGCGGCTGGCGGTGGACTTCGGCGAGCGCGTCGCGGGCAAGTCCAAGGGCGGCTCGGAAGCGTCCGGCGAACCGGGCCCGGGCCAAGGCGGCCGTCTTGGCGTCACCGCGAGCGCCGAAGGCCACTTCCGCGACCTGCCGCTGAAGGCGACGCTGCAGACCGGCTCCGCCCTGCCCTGGCTGTCTTCCGACCCGAACGCGCCGGCGGTGCCGGTGACCCTGCGCGGCAACATCGGGAAGGCGCAATTGAGCTTCGACGGCACGGTGCGCGACCTGCTCGTGTCACAGGCGCTGGCCGGCGATTACGTCCTCAGCGGCCCGTCGCTCGCGGCCGTCGGCGAGCCGCTGGGCGTGACGCTGCCAACCACGCCGGCGTTCTCGATGCGAGGCCGGCTCACTCGGGATGGCCCGCGCTGGACCACCGTGGTGAGCCAGGCCACGATCGGCAAGAGCCGGTTGAGCGGCGATTTCGAATACCTGAGGCGCGACGACGCCGTGCCCCAGTTGACAGGCCAGCTGCGCGGCCGCGAACTCTGGCTGGCCGACCTGGGGCCGGCGGTCGGCGTGCCGGCGGACCCGGATGCGCGCAAGCCCGGCCGGGCGGCGCGGGTGCTGCCGGACAAGCAGTTCGACCTGCCCTCGCTGCGCGCGATGAACGCCAATGTCGATGTGAAGCTGGCGCGCTTCGAATCCGGCACCTCGGTGCTGCAGGCCGCCGAGCCGCTGAACGCCCGCATCGTGCTGCACGACGGCGTGCTGGAACTGCGCGACATCGATGCGCGCATCGCACGCGGCCAATTGGCGGGCCGCATGCTGCTCGACGGGCGCGAGCCCAAGGCGAAGTGGGAGGCGCGTCTGCGCGTCAGCGGTGTCCACCTGGAGCAGTGGCTCAAGCTGGAGCGCAAGAACGGCCAGCGCTGGGTCACCGGTCTGATGGGCGGCCGGATCGCGCTGGACGGCACGGGACGCTCGACCGCCGAGCTGCTGGCCAGCGCCGACGGCCGCATGGTGCTGTACTGGACCGACGGCACGGTCTCGCACCTGCTCGTCGAGACCGCCGGCATCGACATCGCGCAGGGGCTGGGCATGTTGGTGCGCGGCGACGACGCGCTGCAGGTGAGCTGCGGCGTCGCCGACCTGCGGGTCAAGGACGGCACGGTGACACCGCGGCCCATGGTCGTGGACACGAAGGATTCGATCGTGCTGGTCGACGGCGCGATGTCGCTGGCGACGGAGAAGCTCGCGCTGACGGCCAAGGTCGAGCCCAAGGACAAGAGTCCGCTCACCCTGCGCACACCGCTGGACATCCAGGGCACGCTGGGTGACCCCAGGCTGAGCCTGCAGAAGGGCCCGCTGCTGCGCAAGCTGGTGCCCGCGGCGGTGCTGGGGCTGGCGGTGGCGCCGCTGGCGGCGGTGCTGCCGCTGGTGGACCTGGGCGAGGATCCGGATCCGGAGAGTGTCAAGGCGCTGTCGGAATGCAACGCCCGGTTGGCCCCAGTCTCGAAGCGATGATGGGGATCGTGATAATGGGCGCCTCGATTTCACCCACGCCCATGTCCACCGTTCCCGTCACCGCATCGACGCCCGGCACGCTGACCTGCTTCCTGGTGGAGGACAGTCCGTTGATCCGCGAGAACCTCGTGGCGACGCTGCAGGAGATGCTGGACCTGGCGGTGGTCGGCCAGGCCGACGACGAAGCCGCCGCGATGCGCTGGCTGCATGACGAGGCGGTGCCCTGCGACCTGGTCATCGTGGACCTCTTCCTCAAGCGCGGCTCGGGCCTGTCGCTGCTGCCCAAGGCGCGGCGGCTGCAGCCCGAGGCCAAGCTGGTCGTGCTGAGCAACTACGCCACCGCCGACATGCGCCAGCGCTGCGCTCAGCTGGGCGCGGATCGGGTCTTCGACAAGTCCAGCGAGCTCGACGAACTCATCGCGTACTGCCTGGACCTGGCGTCGTCGAAGGCCTGATGGCGCTGCGGCGCTCAGTGCGCCCCGCCCGCGTCCACCGGCGCGCCCATCTTCGGCGGCCGCCGGGTCAGCCAGACGAAGGCGATCAACACCAGGAACAGGATCGCCGAGGCCAGGAAGATGTCGTCCGCCGCCCGCGTGAAGGCCTGCTGGTCCACCAGCCGGTTCAGGTAGGCCAGCGCCTGGTCATGGCTGAAACCGGTGCGCTGCAGCGTGTCGATCGCCGCCGTCTCCGCCGGATCGCCCAGCGCCAGCCGCTCCGCCAGGTGATGGTGGTGCAGCGCCGCGCGGTTCTCCCACAGCGTCGTGGAGATCGACGTCCCCATCGCCCCCGCCGTGATGCGCACGAAGTTCGACAGGCCTGCCGCCGCGGCGATGCGCTCGGGCGGAATGCCCGACAGCGTCAGCGTCGTCAGCGGGATGAAGAAGAACGCCAGCGCCCCGCCCTGCAGGATGGTCGGGATCATGATGGTCCCGAGGTCCGTGTCGGTGGTGAACACCGAGCGCATCCACAGCACGATCGCGAACATCACGAAGGCGAAGCTCGCCATCGCGCGCGGATCCCACACCGCCACCTTGCGACCCACCACCGGCGACAGCAGGATCGCCAGCACGCCCACCGGCGCCAGCGCGAAGCCCGCGGCCGTGGCAGTGTAGCCCATGTGCTGCTGCAGCCACAGCGGCAGCAGCACCACGTTGCCGAAGAACAGCCCGTAGGCGATCGACAGCACCGACGCGCCGAACAGGAAATTGCGCCGTCCGAAGAGCCGCAGGTCCACCACCGGATGGTCGTCGGTCAGCTCCCACACGATGAACACCGCCAGGCCGACCACTGCGATCACCGCCAGCGCGATGATCTGGTTGGACTCGAACCAGTCAAGCTCCTTGCCCTTGTCCAGCATGATCTGCAGCGCGCCCACCCACAGCACCAGCAGCGCCAGCCCGATGGTGTCGATCGGCAGCTTCTTGGTCGGGGTCTCGCGGGTGCGGTAGATGCTCCACGTCAGGCCGGCGGCGAACAGCCCCACCGGCACGTTGATATAGAAGATCCACGGCCAGGTGATGTTGTCGGTGATCCAGCCGCCCAGCAGCGGCCCCACCACCGGCGCCACCAGCGTCGTCATGCCCCATAGCGCGAGCGCCGTGCCCGCCTTGTGCTTCGGGTAGCTCGACAGCAGCAGCGTCTGCGACAGCGGGATCATCGGCCCCGCCACCAGCCCCTGGAACACGCGCGCGGCCACCAGCATCTCGAGCGAGTGGGCGAAGCCGCACAGCCAGGACGCCAGCACGAACAGCAGCACGCTGGTGGTGAACAGCCGCACGGCGCCGAAGCGCTGCGTCAGCCAGCCGGTCAGCGGCACCGAGATCGCGTTGGCCACGCCGAAGCTGGTGATGACCCAGGTGCCCTGCACCGGGGAGACGCCCAGATCGCCAGCGATCGCGGGCAGCGACACGTTCGCGATGGACGAGTCCAGCACGTTCATGAAGGTGGCCAGCGACAGCGAGATCGTGCCCAGCACCAGCGCGGTGCCGGTCAGCGGCGCGGGACCCGCGGGCGGGCCGGCGGGCGGGTTCGCGGGTGGAGCGGCCGGAGCCGCCGCGGTGGAATTGCTCATTGCACGCGGGCCGGGCTCGCCTTGGCGGCCTTGCCGAGGTTGGACGCGATGATCCGGCCGACCTGTTCGTCGGCGGCCTTCTCCTGCGCGTCGAAGATGGTGGTCTGCAGGCGCGGGGCGCTGGCGCCGGTCGCGGCGGCCAGCATCGGGCCGCCCTGGTCACGGATGTCCACCTGGACGTCCATCGACAGGCCCACGCGCAGCGGATGCTCCTGCACTTCCTTCGGGTCGAGCGCGATGCGCACCGGCACCCGCTGCACGACCTTGATCCAGTTGCCGGTGGCGTTCTGGGCCGGCAGCAGCGCGAAGGCCGCGCCGGTGCCCGCGCCCAGGCCCTGCACGGTGCCGTGGTACTCGGTCTTCTTGCCGTAGACGTCGGCCTCCAGCGTCGCGGACTGGCCGATGCGGAGCTTGGCCAGCTGGCTCTCCTTGAAATTGGCGTCGACCCAGACCTGCTGCAGGCCGACCACCGCCATCAGCGGCGCGCCGGCGGCCACGCGCTGGCCCAGCTGCACCGAACGGCGCGCGACCCAGCCGTCCACCGGCGCGACGAGCTCGGACCGCTGCAGCGCCAGGTAGGCCTCGCGCAGGCGGGCCGAGGCGCGCAGCACGTTGGGGTGTTCCTCGACCTTGACGCCGTCGGTCAGCACCTGGTTCGAGGCCAGCTGGTCCTTGGCGGCCTGCAGCGCCGATTGCGCGGCGGCGGCCTGCGCGCGGGCGGCGGTCAGCTGCGACTGGGCGTGTTCCAGCTCTTCCTTGCCGACCGCGCCGGTGGCCACCAGCGGCTGGCGGCGCGTGACGTCGGCCTGCAGGCGGCCCAGCTCGGTGACGGTGCGCTGCAGGTCGGCCTCGCGGACCTTGACCTGCGCTTCCAGGCCGCTGTTGTTGGCGTAGAGCGTGCGGACCTCGCGCACCGTCTGCGCCAGCTGGGCCTGCGCCTGCTCGAGCGCGACGCGCGCATCGACCGGGTCCAGGCTGATCAGCTTCTGACCGGCCTTCACGAAGTCGGTGTCATCGGCGTAGACGGCGCGCACCGTGCCGCCGACCAGCGGCGTGATCTGCACGACGTTGGCCTGCACGTAGGCGTTGTCGGTGGTCTCGTAGCGGCTGCCGACGATCCACGAATAGCCGCCGTACACCAGACCGGCGACGATGACCGCCGCGGCGATGACGGTCAGCCCCTTCTTGCGGGAACCGTTCGTGGCGCCGTTGGCGGCGGGAGCTTGGGGCTTGTTCTCGGGAGTAGCGCTCATGGTGGGCTCTGGGAGATGTTGTTCTGTCGGAGGCGCGGGAAGCGCGCAATTCGGTGACGGGATCGGTGGCGGGACCCGGTGACGCGGCGGCGCCTTCGCGCCGCTGCGCACAGGTCGCGCGGGGCCGGCGTCAGCCGCGGCCGGGATCGCTGGCAGGCCGGGACTGCGCCTGAGCGCGGCCTGGCTCGGCGTAGCCGCCGCCCAGCGCGCGCATCAGGTTGATCTGCGCGTCGACGGTCAGCGCCTGCAGGTCGATCTGGCCGCGTTGCTGCAGCAGCTGGTTCTGGCGGGCATTCAGCACCGCGATGCGGCCGGTCAGGCCGGCGCGGTGGCGCTGCTCGGCCAGCGCGGCCTGGCTGTCGGCGTTGGCCACCAGCGCGTCCTGCTGCGTGCGCTGCTGGCGCAGCGATTCGAGCGAGCTGTACTGGTCGCTGGCGTCACGCACCGCATCCAGCACGGCGGCGTTGTAGGTCGCGATCGCGGCGTCCTGCTCGGCGGCGCTGCCGCGCAGGTTGGCGCGCAGCCGGCCGCTGTCGAACAGCGGCAGATGCAGCGCCGGACCCACGCCGTACTGGCGGCTGCCGCTCTTGAACAGGTCGTCCAGGCCGATCGAATTCAGGCCGACGAAGGCCGTCAGGCTCACGCTCGGATAGAACTGCGCGCGGGCGGCGCGGATGTCTTGGGCGGTGGCCTCGACGCGGGCGCGCGCGGCCGCCAGATCCGGGCGGCGGCCCAGCAGGTCCAGATGCGGCGCCTGCTGCCAGTCGAGCGCCGCGGGCAGCGTCGCATCGAGCGACTCGGTCGCCTTCGGGCCCTGGCCGGTCAGCGCGGCGATCTGGTGGCGCAGCAGCTGCTGCTGCTCGCGCAGCACGACCTGCTGGCGCTGGATGTCGGGCAGCGGGGCCTCGGCCACGCGCAGGTCCTGGCCGTTGTCCAGGCCGGCGGCGCTGCGCTGGCGCACCAGGTCCAGGCTCTGGTCGCGCAGCGTCTTCTGCTGCTCCAGCAGGCGGCTCTGCGCCTGGCTGCGGGCCAGCGCCACGTAGGCCTTCGCGACCGCGTTGGACACGCTCAGCCGCGCGGCGGCGGCGTCCGCCTCGGCGGCGCGCTTCTGGCCCAGCGCGGCCTGCAGCGCCGCGTCATGCCGGCCGAAGAAATCGAACTCGTAGCTCAGCCCGGCCTGGATGTTGGCCAGCGTCTGGACGCTGCCGGCCAGCGGCGGCGGGTAGATGCCGTGCTCGCTGAAGCGCTGGCGGGTGGCGTCGGCCTCGAGCTGTGCCGAAGGACGCTTGGCGGCCTCGGCGTTCTCGGTCATCGCCGCGGCGCGCGCGATGCGGGCGCGGGCCAGCGCCAGGTTCGGCGAGTGCTCGATCGCCTGCTCGACCAGCGCGTCCAGTTGCGGATCGCGGAAGGTCTTCCACCACGACGCGTCGATCGCCTGGCCGGGGCCGGCGTCCAGCCCCAGGCGGGCGGCGGCCTCGGGGCCGTCGATCGGCTGGCCGGGCTCGGCGAGCTTGGGAATGGGCGCGCAGGCGGCGAGCACCATCAGTAGCGCGGCGCCCATGGCCAGGGCCAGCGTCGTGCGATGAAGGGAATGGGAGCTCATCGGGGTTCCTCGTGAATGTTGTTCTTGTGACAGGTCGGGAAAAGGGACAGCTCGGCCGGCGGGCCGCGGGCTCACTCGCACTTGTCGTCGAGCGTGGAGCTCTCGGACGAGAGGCCGGCGTCGCGGATCGCATGGCCGTTGGCGACGATGCGCTGCAGCAGGCCGATCAGCGTGCGGAACTCCTCGTCGTTGAAGCCGGCCAGATGGTCGTTGAACACCTTGGACAGCACGCCCGGCGCGGCCGCCATCGCGTTCACGCCGACCTCGGTCAGCGAGACCATGACGACGCGGCGGTCCTCGACGGAGCGCTCCCGGCGCACCAGCGACTTGGCTTCGAGCCGGTCCAGCAGCCGCGTCATCGCACCGCCGTCCATCGCCAGCTCGCGCGCCAGCGCGGCGCTGGACATCGGGCCGTTGAAGCGCAGGCGCAGCATCGGCGCCCACTGGGCGTGGGTCAGGTCGTGCTGGCCCAGCATCTTGTCGGCCTGCAGCACCATCGACTGCTTGATCTGGCGCAGCAGCCAGCCCAGGCTGGGCTCGGAGGTGAAGCTGTCGGCGCTGTAGAAGTCGGCGGGCGGAGGCAAGGTGGCGGTCATGGCGGCGGCTTTCCGGGAGGGTGCTTCTGGAAAAAGCTGAAGACAATTATTGCTTAGGCAATCATTGCCCTGCCAATCACTGCCTGGGATGGGCTTTTCGCCGGTGGGGATATTCCGGTCACGGGCGGCCCCTACACTGGCCCGATGTCCGCCCTGTCCCCTTCCTCGACGACGTCCCGATCCGAAGCGCCGACCGGCTCGCCCGCCGTGGCAAACGCCGTGCGCACGCCGCCGCCGCTGCGGGCCATGTGGCCGGCGCTGTGGCCATTCCTGCGGCCGTACCGGGGGCGGATCGCCGCCGCCATCGTGTTCCTGATGCTGGCGGCGGGGGCGACGCTGGTGTTCCCGATCGCGCTGCGGCAGCTGATCGACCAGGGCCTGGTATCGGCCGATCCCGGCGAGCGCCTGATGGCGCTGCGGGAGCACTTCTTCTGGCTGTTCGCCACCGGCGCGGCGCTGGGGGTGTTCTCGGCGCTGCGGTTCTACGCGGTGACCTGGCTGGGCGAGCGCGTCAGCGCCGACCTGCGCACCGCCGTCTACAGCCACGTCCTGCGGCAGAGTCCGGAATTCTTCGAGACCACCCAGACCGGCGAGGTCATCAGCCGCATCACGACGGACACGACGGTGATCCAGAGCATCGTGGGCTCCAGCCTCTCGATGGGCCTGCGCAACCTGATCATGGGGCTCGGCGCGGTGGCGCTGCTGATCGCCAGCAACCCGTGGGTGATGACGCAGGTGCTGGGCATCCTCGTGCTGGTGGTGGCGCCGGCGATGTTCTTCGGCCGGCGCGTGCGGCGGCTGTCGCGTTCCAGCCAGGATCGCATCGCCGACACCAGCGCGATCGCGGCGGAGATGCTCAACGCGATCGGGGTGGTGCAGTCGCATGCGCAGGAGGCCCGCGAGGCCGCGCGCTTCGACGCCGCCAGCGAGGCGGCCTTCGACACCGCGCGCAGACGCACCAAGGTGCGGTCGATGCTGGTGGCCTTCGTGATCACGGCGACCTTCGGCGCGCTGCTGTGGGGCCTGTACCAGGGCACGCAGGCGGTGATGGCCGGACGGATCACGGCGGGGCATCTGGGGCAGACGGTGGTGTACGTGATCCTGCTGGTGTCGTCGGTGGCGGTGCTGGCGGAGGTCTGGGGCGACCTGCTGCGCGCCGCGGGCGCGACCGAGCGGCTGATGGAGCTGCTGGCGGCGAGATCGCCGGTGGCGGATCCGGCCGCGCCGGTGGCGCTGCCGGCGTCGGCGGGGCCGGCGCGGGTGGCGTTCGAGAACGTCCGCTTCCATTACCCGTCGCGGCCGGATCGCGCGGCGCTGGAGGACTTCACCCTGCGCATCGAGCCTGGCGAGACGGTGGCGCTGGTGGGGCCGAGCGGAGCCGGCAAGAGCACGGTGCTGCAATTGCTGCAGCGGTTCTACGACGTGCAGTCGGGCCAGGTGCGGATCGACGGGATGGCGGTCGACCGGGTGGCGCTGGCGGCGCTGCGCGGGCGCATGGCGCTGGTGCCGCAGCAGAGCGTGATCTTCTCGGCCAGCGCGCTGGACAACATCCGCTACGGGCGCCCGGATGCGAGCCGCGAGGCGGTGATCGCCGCGGCGAAGGCCGCGCACGCGCACGAGTTCATCGAGCAGTTGCCGCAGGGCTACGACAGCTTCCTGGGCGAACGCGGGGTGCGGCTGTCAGGCGGTCAGCGCCAGCGGATCGCAATCGCGCGGGCGATGCTGCAGGACGCGCCGTTGCTGCTGCTCGATGAAGCGACCAGCGCGCTGGACGCGGAGAGCGAACGGCTGGTGCAGCAGGCGCTGGACGAGGCGATGCGGGACCGCACGACGCTGGTCATCGCGCATCGGCTGGCGACGGTGCAGCGCGCGGATCGGATCGTGGTGATGGACCACGGGCGCATCGTCGAGCAAGGCACGCATGCGGAACTCGTGGCGCGCGGCGGGCTCTACGCGCGCTTGGCGGCGCTGCAGTTCAATGCGTGAGGGCCAGCGCCCGTGGCATCCCTCTCTATAAAATCCCGCCCCATGACCGCAGAACCCACCTCCGCCCGCCCGGTGCGCAGCCAGTACGAAGACTTCATGCGCCATGTCTACGAACATGGTGTCGCCAAGGGCGACCGGACCGGCACGGGCACGCGCAGCGTGTTCGGCCATCAGATGCGCTTCGATCTGAGCGAGGGCTTTCCCCTGGTGACCACCAAGAAGGTGCACCTGAAGTCCATCATCCTGGAGCTGCTGTGGTTTCTCCGCGGCGATTCCAACGTCAAGTGGCTGCAGGAGCGCGGCTGCACGATCTGGGACGAATGGGCGCGCGAGGACGGCGACCTGGGCCCCGTGTACGGTGTCCAGTGGCGCAGCTGGCCCAAGGCCGGCGGTGGCCATGTCGACCAGATCGCAGAGGTCGTGAAGCAGCTCAAGACCAACCCGGATTCGCGCCGGATCATCGTGTCGGCCTGGAACGTGGCCGAGCTCGACCAGATGGCCCTGATGCCCTGCCACGCGTTCTTCCAGTTCTACGTGGCCGACGGCAAGCTGTCCTGCCAGCTGTACCAGCGCAGCGCGGACATCTTCCTGGGCGTGCCCTTCAACATCGCCAGCTACGCGTTGCTGACACAGATGCTGGCGCAGCAATGCGGGCTGGGCCTGGGCGATTTCATCTGGACCGGCGGGGACTGCCACATCTATTCGAATCACTTCGAGCAGGTCCGGACGCAGCTCTCGCGTACGCCGTTCGCGTATCCGACGATGCACATCAAGCGCCAGCCGGCTTCGATCTTCGACTACGAGTTCGAGGATTTCGAACTGCGCGACTACCAGCACCACGCGGCGATCAAGGCGCCGGTGGCGGTGTAAGCGATAGACTCCGGCCTACGTCTCTTCGAAAGCCCTCTGCCATGTCCCGCCGACCCGAAGACCTCACCGAATCCGCGATGCGCGCCGCCGAGCGCCGCTTCCCGGAACTGGCCGCCAAGGCTGGCCGGGAGGCCTACCGGCAGGCGCTGGCCGAGACTGGCGCCGTGATGGTCGCCACCAGCAAGGGCCAACTGGTGCAGCGCAAGGCCGATGGCACGACCACGGTGCTCAAGACCCTGCCGCCGGACAAGCGCGTGAAGGTCGGCGTCGTGCTCCAGCGTGTCAAGCGCAAGGCCGCCTGAGTCCGGCAAGGCCTCGCAGCCGCGGCTGCGCGTGCTGGCGGGCCCGAACGGGTCGGGCAAGAGCACGATCAAGCTCGAACTGAAACCCCAATGGATCGGCGTGTTCATCAACGCCGACGAGATCGAGCGCACGCTGCGCGAGTCGCAGGGGCAGCTAGCCCTGAAGTCGCTGGGCCTCTCCGGAACGCCCGCGCAGCTGCTGACGGCGCTGGAATCGCACATCCGGGGATCGGGTTTCGCGCGCAAGCTGGGGCTGCACAGCCTGCTCGGCAAGCTGAGCGTGGATGACGCGCTGCGGCTGCAGGTGCCCGGCCCTTACGACTCGTACTTGGCCTCCGTGCTCGCGGATGCCATCCGGCGGGAGCTGCTCGAGGAAGGCCAGACCTTCACCTTCGAGACCGTCATGTCCTCGCCCGACAAGATCGCCTTCATGCGCGAGGCGCGCGAGCGCGGCTATCGCGTCTACCTCTACTTCGTCGCGACCAAGGATCCCGCGATCAACGTGGACCGCGTGCGCAACCGCGTCAAGCGGGGCGGCCATCCGGTGCCGGTGGACAAGATCCGCGAGCGCTACGTGCGCTCGATCGCCCTGCTGACCGAGGCCGCCGACGCCGCCCATCGCGCCTATGTCTTCGACAACTCCGGCGCGAAGCACAAGCTGCTGGTGCAGGTGATCGACGGCCAGTCGATGGAGATCGAATCCGGCGCGATGCCGCGCTGGTTCGTCGAGACGGAACTGTGGCGGGACTTCAACGGCTGACCTCAGTTCTCAAAAGCCGGACGGCTGCCTGGAGCCGGAGGGCCCTTTGACGCGCGTCCACGGCTGATGTGCTCTGATGGCGCTTCCGCCCGATCTGCCCCACGACGACATGACCTCGACCGCCCCGCTCCATCTCGGCATCGTCGGCTGCTCCGCCGAAGGCGCCGCCCTGTGTTATCGCACCATCTGCGCGGAAGGCGCGGCGCGTCTCGGTCCGCACGCGCATCCCGAGATCAGCCTGCACACGCCCTCGCTGCACCGCTACGTCGAAGCGCTTGACCGCGGCGATCTCGAGGCGGTCGCCGCCTTGATGCTCGACTCGGCGCGCCGCCTCAAGGCCGCTGGCGCTCAGTTGCTCCTCTGCCCCGACAACACCATCCATCAGGCTTTCGACCTGGTGGCGCCGCGGTCGCCGCTGCCCTGGCTGCACATCGCGCGGGTCGTGGCGGACGAGGCGCGTGATCGCGGCTTCCGCCGTGTGGGGGTGCTCGGCACGAGCTGGCTGGTGCGCAGCAAGGTCTATCCGCAGGCGCTGCAGGCCGTGGGGCTGGAGGCGGTGCGCCCGACCGATGCATGGCGTGACGAACTCGGCGCGCTGATCATGGACGAGCTGGTGCCGGGCCGCATTCAACCTGGCACGGCCGGCCGCTTCCAACTGGCCATCGACGAACTCCGCGAGCGCGGCTGCGATGCGGTCGTACTGGGCTGCACCGAGATCCCGTTGATCATCAGCGATGCGAACGCCTCGTTGCCGACGCTGGATTCGACGCGATTGCTGGCGCGGGCAGCGCTGCGGGCCGCTTGCGCATGACCTGCCCCATGGTTGGCAGAGAGCAGGTCAATAGCGCCTCCAAGTAGCGTTTGGGGGGCGTTGCAGCGAGCACACGTCCGCCTTTCGGGTCATTTGGGCCGAGCTGCCGCACTCCTAGACTCGGTGGCCTTCCCGCTTCGAATCCAGGCAGTACCGGCATGCAGCAGGCCACTCCTCAAACCATCGCGCATCAGTTGGACGCCGACCTCGCGTCGGTGGAAGACCGCATCAGCCACTTCCTCTCCCCCGACGACGGCACGGTCGCCGCGCTCCTGGCGAGCGCCGATCAATTGGCGAAGGCCGATGCGCTCGAAGCGAGCCATCTCAAGGGACGCATCCACGCGCTGACCGGCGATCGACGGCAGGTCGACTACTGGTTCGCGAACGCGCGCCGTCTCCGCGACGACTGGCGCGCTGATTTCAACCATGCGTCGTGTCTCTTGAGCCTGGGCTACTTCTCCGACGCGGCGGCGCTCACGGTACGCCTTCGGACGATCGATCACCGCTCACTCGCCATGACGGCCGGTCTCGCGACGGCGGTCTTCGACCTTGCTGGCGCGCAGGAGGCCTGCGAGGTCCTCCACTGTGCGGGCATCGAGCCGAACGGCGTTGATCCGAAGTTCGCGAAGAATGCGCTCAAAGTGCTCTCCGACTTCGACGTCCCCACCGAGAACGTGCGCGCGGCCCTTGATGTGGTGGGCGAGATCCTCAGGGAAAACCGCTTGTGGTGGCTGGGTCGTTATCCGAAGCTCTTCGCTCACCATAGCTCCGAGGATTTCGGCATCCTTTATGAGCTCCTGATCGGGGTCTCCATCGAAGAGTCCATCCGGCTCACCAATGAATGCCTTGAGCGCCTGCATGATCGATCGCTGCTGCTTGCAGGCTTTGGTTTCAGCTTCATCGGGGTGGGGCCCAGGGGGAAGGAGAAGGAACATCAACTCCGCCTCAGGAGGGTTCAGTGACATGCCGGTCCAAACAAGTGATCTCATGACATTCGCTGAAGGGCTGCTCTCGCTCCCTTCCGAAGCCGCGTGGCGCGCGGCAATTAGCCGCTCCTATTACGCCGTCTATCACCGCGCCCTGAAGTGGGAAGAAGAGCAGCACATCAATGGCTCGAACATCGGAAGGCTTGGAGGGGCGCATCAGCAGCTGATGAATCGGCTTCGCAATCCATCCATTGCGCTCCCTACGGAGCTTCGTAGGCGGTCTGCACTATTGGCCACCAAACTCGAGATCCAGCGCGATCGACGAGTCGACGCCGACTATTGGCTTCAGAAGGACATTGCGATCGAGTTGGCAACGATGCAACTGGAGCAGGCCAAGGAAGCAATCAACGAGCATTGCGGCAAGCCGCGTTGCAATCCCAGTGCCTGACCGTTGTCGCATCGGAACGCTCGGAAGTCGCACCCCCTGCCGCGACACGCGCGAAGGGTCGCCTCCTTCGCGCTAGGATGCCGCGCTTGAAGGGGTTTCAGATGGTCACGACGATCAAGCGCGAAGAGTTCACATTCCTGGTGGTCGACGACTTCTCGACCATGCGGCGCATCATTTCCGGCCTGCTGCGCGAGCTCGGCTTCAAGAAGATCCTCGAAGCCGAAGACGGCAGAGCCGCGCTGCGTCAACTTGAACTCGCCGCCGAGTCCGGCGAGCCAGTGCACTTCGTGCTCAGCGACGTCAACATGCCGGTGATGAACGGCTTCCAGCTGCTGGAGGCGCTGCGCACCAAACCCGACGGCGATCAACTGCGCACGATCCCGGTGCTGCTCGTCACCGCCGAGGGCCGCAAGGAAGACATCATCCGCGCCGCGCAGCTCGGCGCCTCGGGCTACATCGTCAAGCCGTTCAACAAGGACACGGTCGGTGACAAGATCCACCTGACGCTGAAGAACCGGAACATCCTGGTCGACTGACGCGCCAGGAGTGCTCCTGAAGCGCCAAGCGTCCCCCATCGGAGCCGGCTGCCGTCAGCCCCATCAGCCACCGGCTTCGCCGAACGCCTTCACCACCTCCTCCGGCGCCTGCACCAATTCGATCAGCACGCCCTCCCCCGCAATGGGGAACTCGTCATTGCTCTTCGGATGGATGAAGCAGATGTCGTAACCCGCCGCGCCCTTGCGGATGCCGCCCGGCGCGAATCGCACGCCGTTGGCCGTCATCCACTCGACCGCCTTCGGCAGATCATCGACCCACAGCCCGACGTGGTTCAGCGGCGTCGTGTGCACCGCCGGCTTCTTCTCCGGATCCAGTGGCTGCATCAGGTCGACTTCGACCTTGTGCGGCCCGCTGCCGATCGCGCAGATGTCCTCGTCGACGTTCTCGCGCTCCGACACGAAGTTGCCCGTGACCTCCAGCCCCAGCACGTCCACCCACAGCCGCCGCAGCGCCGCCTTGTCCGGCCCGCCGATCGCGATCTGCTGGATCCCCAGGATCCGATAGGGCTTCGCGCCCTGCCCGTTGGATGCGCTCATCGTCCCCTCCTCACTCGAAGCGCACGATCGGCTGATCGACCGCCAGGCTCTCGCCCACCTTGGCCAGCACCTCGGCCACCGTCACGTCCTGCGTCGCGGTCAGGATGTTCTCCATCTTCATCGCCTCGATGACGGCCAGCCGCTCGCCCGCCTGCACCCGCTGCCCCGGCTCGACCGCGACATGCACCAGCAGGCCCGGCATCGGCGACAGCAGCAGCTTGCTGGTGTCCGGCGGCGCCTTGTAGGGCATCAGCCGGTGCAGCTCGGCCGCGCGCGGCGACAGCACCGTGACCTCGATCGCGCGCCCGTTGTGCTGGATGCGATACGCCAGCGGCGCCTTCGGCGTGCCGCGCTCGGCTTGCGCGACGAAGGGCCGGCCATCCACCGTGCCGACGATGCGCGTGTCGTTGAGCCGCGACTGGCTCACGATGCGGTACTGCTTGTGCCCGCCGATGGCCACCAGCGCCTCGCCCAGGCTGCCGACGTACTCGGTGATGCTCAGCGGATGGCGGCTGAAGTTGCCCTGCCCTTCGTTGACCACCGCGACGTAGTCGTGCTCGATGCGGACCTCATGCCCCGGCAACTGGCCGGTGATGCCGGCCTCGCGCTCACGGGCCTTGCGGCGGATGAAGCCGGCCAGCGCCACCAGGAAGTCCGGATCGTCGTGCGGCACGTCCTCGGCGTGGAAGCCGCTGCCGTAGTGCTGCGCGATGAAGCCGGTGTTGAAGTCGCCCGAGCGGAAGTCCGGATGCGCCAGCAGCGCCGACTGGAACGGGATGTTGCTCGAGATGCCGCGGATCACGAAGCCATTGAGCGCCTCGCGCATCTTGGCGATCGCGTCGTCGCGGTCGCGGCCGTGCACGATCAGCTTGGCGATCATCGAGTCGTAGAACATCGGGATCTCGCCGCCATCGAAGACGCCGGTGTCCACGCGCACGCCGAAGCGCGCCTCGCCGGCCGCCTCCATCGAGGTCTCCGGCGGCTGGTACTTCACCAGCCGGCCGGTCGACGGCAGGAAGTTGCGGAATGGATCCTCCGCGTTGATGCGGCATTCGATCGCCCAGCCCTCGCGCCTGATCTCGTCCTGCTTGAACGGCAGCGGCTCGCCCGCGGCGACGCGGATCATCAGCTCGACCAGGTCCAGCCCGGTGATGCACTCGGTGACCGGATGCTCGACCTGCAGCCGCGTGTTCATTTCCAGGAAGTAGAAGGACTGGTCCTTGCCGACCACGAACTCGACGGTGCCCGCGCTCTGGTACTTCACCGCCTTGGCCAGCGCCACCGCCTGCTCGCCCATCGCGCGGCGCGTGGCCTCGCTGATGAAGGGCGACGGCGCCTCCTCGATCACCTTCTGGTGGCGGCGCTGGATCGAGCACTCGCGCTCCCACAGATAGACGACGTTGCCCTGCGCGTCGCCCAGCACCTGGATCTCGATGTGGCGCGGCGACTCGACGAATTTCTCCATGAACACGCGGTCGTCGCCGAAGCTGGCGCGCGCCTCGTTGCGGCAGCTGGTGAAGCCGTCGTGGCAGTCCTTGTCGTTGAACGCGACACGCAGGCCCTTGCCGCCGCCGCCGGCGCTCGCCTTGATCATCACCGGGTAGCCGATGCGATGGGCGATGGCCACGGCCTCGTCGGGCGATTCGATCGGCTGGTTGTGGCCCGGGATCGTGTTGACCTGCGCCTCGCCCGCGAGTTTCTTGGAGGCGATCTTGCCGCCCATCGCCGCGATCGAGTAATGCTTGGGCCCGATGAAAACCAGGCCTTCCTCCTCCACGCGGCGCGCGAAGTCCTCGTTCTCCGACAGGAAGCCATAGCCGGGATGGATGGCCTGGGCGCCGGTCTGCTTCGCCGCGGCGATGATCTTGTCGGCCACCAGGTAGGACTCGCGCGAGGGCGCCGGGCCCAGCAGCACGGCCTCGTCGGCCAGCTCCACGTGGCGGGCGTCCTTGTCCGCCTCCGAATACACCGCCACCGTGGCGATGCCCATCTTCTTGGCCGTCTTGATCACGCGGCACGCGATCTCACCGCGATTGGCGATCAGGATCTTCTTGAACATGTTCTGCGTCTCCTGCGCGCCGGTCAGAGGGGGATGTTCCCGTGCTTGCGCCACGGGTTCTCGAGCTGCTTGTCCTTGAGCATCACCAGCGAGCGGCAGATGCGCTTGCGCGTCTCGTGCGGCTGGATGACGTCGTCGATGAAGCCGCGCGCCCCGGCCACGAACGGATTGGCGAAGCGCGCCTTGTACTCGGCCTCGCGCGCGGCCAGCTTGGCCGGATCGTTCTTGTCCTCGCGGAAGATGATCTCCACCGCGCCCTTGGCGCCCATCACCGCGATCTCCGCGTTGGGCCAGGCGAAGTTGACGTCGCCGCGCAGGTGCTTGGAGCTCATCACGTCATACGCGCCGCCGTAGGCCTTGCGCGTGATCACCGTCACCTTGGGCACCGTGCACTCCGCATACGCGTAGAGCAGCTTGGCGCCGTGCTTGATGATGCCGCCGTACTCCTGCGAGGTGCCCGGCATGAAGCCCGGCACGTCGACGAAGGTGATCACCGGGATGTTGAACGCATCGCAGAAGCGCACGAAACGCGCCGCCTTGATGCTGCTCTTGATGTCCAGGCAACCCGCCAGCACCAGCGGCTGGTTGGCAACGATGCCCACCGTCTGCCCCTCCATGCGGGCGAAGCCGGTCAGGATGTTCTTCGCGTTCTCGGCCTGCAGCTCGAAGAAGTCGCCGTCGTCCACGACCTTGAGGATCAACTCCTTCATGTCGTAGGGCTTGTTCGGGTTGTCCGGCACCAGCGTGTCGAGCGAATGATCGAGCCGCGCGCCGGGATCGCCACTGGGGCGGCAAGGGGCCTTCTCGCGGTTGTTCAGCGGCAGGTAGTTGAAGAAGCGCCGCAGCATCAGGATGGCCTCGACGTCGTTCTCGAAGGCCAGGTCCGCGACGCCGCTGCGCGCCGTGTGCGTCGAGGCGCCGCCCAACTCCTCGGCCGTCACTTCCTCGTGCGTCACGGTCTTCACCACCTCGGGCCCCGTGACGAACATGTAGCTGCTGTCCTTGACCATGAAGATGAAGTCGGTCATCGCCGGCGAGTACACCGCGCCGCCGGCGCAGGGGCCCATGATCATGCTGATCTGCGGGATCACGCCCGACGCCATCACGTTGCGCTGGAACACCTCCGCATAGCCGCCCAGCGAGGCCACGCCCTCCTGGATGCGCGCGCCCCCGGAGTCGTTCAGGCCGATCACCGGCGCGCCGACCTTCATCGCCTGGTCCATCACCTTGCAGATCTTCTCGGCATGGGCCTCGGACAGCGCGCCGCCGAAGACGGTGAAATCCTGGCTGAAGGCGAAGGCCAGCCGGCCGTTGATCATCCCGTAGCCGATGACGACGCCGTCGCCCGGGATCTTGTTGTCCGCCATGCCGAAGTCCACGCAGCGGTGCTCGACGAACATGTCCCATTCCTCGAAGGTGCCGTCGTCGAAGAGCAGGTCCAGCCGTTCGCGCGCGGTCAGCTTGCCCTTGGCGTGCTGGGCCGCGATGCGCTTTTCGCCGCCGCCCTGGCGCGCCTGCTCGCGCTTGTCCTCGAGCATCTGTTGGATGTCATGCATGTCGTTGGTCCTTTGAATCCTCGGGATTCCTGTCTCCGGAAAATCTCGCCAGCAACTCGCGCGCCGCCGTCGACGCCGCCAGGCGCCCGTCCAGCACCCGCGCCGTCATGTCGCCCAGCGCCGCGCGCACTGCGGGCGCCGCCTTGAACTGCTGCTTCAGCCCCGCCTGGATGCGCTCCCACATCCACGCGAGCGCCTGCTGCTGGCGCTTCTCGTCGAACGCGCCATTGGCCTGCTGAAGGGCCTTGAACTCGGTGACCGCGCTCCAGAAGGCCTCGATGCCCACGCCCTTGAGCGCGGACATCCGCATCACCCGCGGATGCCAGATCGCCGTGTCGTGATGGGCGTGGTCGGGCCGGCCATGCAGCCCGTACAGCCGCAGCGAGGACGTGATCTGCGCCTGCGCCCGCGTCGCCGCGGCGTCGTCCAGGTCCGCCTTGTTGATCACGACCAGGTCGGCCAGCTCCATCACGCCCTTCTTGATCGCCTGCAGGTCGTCGCCGGCATTGGGCAGTTGCAGCAGGCAGTACATGTCGGTCATGCCCGCCACCGCCGTCTCGCTCTGGCCGACGCCGACCGTCTCGACGATCACGATGTCATGGCCGGCGGCCTCGCAGACCAGCATCGCCTCGCGCGTCTTCTCCGCCACGCCGCCCAGCGTGCCGCTGGACGGACTGGGCCGGATGTAGGCGCGCGGATCCATCGAGAGCCGCTCCATGCGCGTCTTGTCGCCGAGGATGGAGCCGCCCGACACCGTGCTCGACGGATCCACCGCCAGCACCGCGACGCGATGGCCGCGCGCGATCAGGTCCAGGCCGAGCGCCTCGATGAAGGTGCTCTTGCCCACGCCCGGCACACCCGAGATGCCCAGCCGCAGCGAGCGCCCCGTGTGCGGCAGCAGCCCGGTGAGCAGCGCGTCGGCCTGCGCGCGGTGGTCGGCGCGGGTCGACTCCAGCAGCGTGATGGCCTTGGCCATCGCGCGGCGCTGGGCCGGCCCGGGCTCGCCCAGCAGCGGCGCGGCCAGCGGGTGATCCGGCAGGGCCGAGGGAGGCGGCGCGTTCACGCGATCCGCTCCGCTCAGGCCGCGACCGTCTTGCGGATCTGCTCGAGCACGTCCTTGGCGCTCGCCGGGATCGGCGTGCCGGGCCCGTAGATGCCCTTGACGCCGGCCTCGTAGAGGAAGTCGTAGTCCTGCGCCGGGATCACGCCGCCGACGAACACGACGATGTCATCGCCGCCCTGCTCCTTGAGCGCCTGAATGATGGCCGGCACCAGCGTCTTGTGGCCAGCCGCCAGCGTCGACACGCCGACGGCGTGCACGTCGTTCTCGATGGCCTGGCGCGCGCATTCCTCCGGCGTCTGGAACAGCGGCCCCATGTCGACGTCGAAGCCCAGGTCCGCGTAGGCCGTGGCGACAACCTTCGCGCCGCGGTCATGCCCGTCCTGGCCGAGCTTGGCGATCATCACCCGCGGCCGGCGGCCCTGCTCCTCGGCGAAGGCGGCGATCTCGTCCTGCAGCTTGGCCCAGCCCTCGGCCGAGTCATAGGCCGCGGCATACACGCCGGTGACCTTCTGCGTGTCGGCGCGGTGCCGGCCGAAGACCGTCTCCAGCGCGTCCGAGACCTCGCCCACCGTCGCCCGCAGCCGGATCGCCTGGATGCTCAGGTCCAGCAGGTTGCCGGTGCCCGAGCGGGCCGCCTCGGTCAGCGCCGCCAGCGCCGCCTGCACCTTGGCGCCGTCGCGCGTGGCCTTGATCTTCCGCAGGCGCGCGATCTGGCTGTCGCGCACCTTGACGTTGTCGACCTCGAGGATCTCGACCGGATCCTCCTTGGCCAGCCGGTACTTGTTGACGCCGACGATCACGTCCTTGCCGCTGTCGATGCGCGCCTGCTTCTCCGCGGCGCTGGCCTCGATCTTGAGCTTGGCCCAGCCCGAGTCCACCGCCTTGGTCATGCCGCCCATGGCGTCGACCTCCTCGAGGATCGCCCAGGCCTTGTCGGCCATGTCCTGGGTCAGCGACTCCATCATGTAGCTGCCGGCCCAGGGGTCGATCACGTTCGTGATGTGGGTCTCCTCCTGGATGATCAGCTGCGTGTTGCGCGCGATGCGGGCGCTGAACTCGGTGGGCAGCGCGATCGCTTCGTCCAGCGAGTTCGTGTGCAGCGACTGCGTGCCGCCGAACACCGCCGCCATCGCCTCGATGGTGGTGCGCACCACGTTGTTGTAGGGGTCCTGCTCGGTCAGGCTCCATCCAGAGGTCTGGCTGTGCGTGCGCAGCATCAGGCTCTTGGGGTTCTTCGCGCCGAAGCCCTTCATGATCCGGCACCACAGCAGCCGCGCGGCCCGCATCTTGGCGATCTCCAGATAGAAGTTCATCCCCACCGCCCAGAAGAAGGACAGCCGCCCGGCGAAGTCGTCCACGTCCATGCCCTTGGCGATCGCGGTCTTGACGTACTCCTTGCCATCGGCCAGCGTGAAGGCCAGCTCCAGCGCCTGGTTCGCGCCCGCCTCCTGCATGTGGTACCCGCTGATCGAGATCGAGTTGAACTTCGGCATGTGCGAGGCCGTGTACTCGATGATGTCGCCGATGATGCGCATCGACGGCTCGGGCGGGTAGATGTAGGTGTTGCGGACCATGAACTCCTTGAGGATGTCGTTCTGGATGGTGCCGCTGAGCTGGGCCTGCGAGACCCCCTGCTCCTCCGCCGCGACGACATAGCCGGCCAGGACCGGCAGCACCGCCCCGTTCATCGTCATCGAGACCGAGACCTTGTCCAGCGGGATGCCGTCGAACAGGATCTTCATGTCCTCCACCGAGTCGATCGCCACGCCGGCCTTGCCGACGTCGCCCGTCACGCGCGGATGGTCGGAGTCATAGCCGCGGTGCGTCGCCAGGTCGAAGGCGACCGACACGCCCTGCCCGCCCGCGGCCAGCGCCTTGCGGTAGAAGGCGTTGCTCTCCTCGGCCGTCGAGAAGCCGGCGTACTGCCGGATGGTCCAGGGCCGCACCGCGTACATCGTGGCCTGCGGGCCGCGCAGGAAGGGCTCGAAGCCGGGCAGCGTGTCCGCGTACGGCAGGTCGCGGGTGTCGGCCGCGGTATAGAGCGGCTTGACCACCAGCCCCTCGGGGGTGTGCCAGTTCAGCTTGGCGGGGTCGCCGCCGGGCGCGGACTTCGCCGCCGCCTTGTGCCATTGCTCCAGCGTCGCCGGCGCGAACTCGGGGGGAGTGTTCGTCCCGCTTGTGGCGGACGGCGCGGCGGAGGGAACCTGTTGTTCGTTCGACATGAGGGGACTCCTGGAAGCGGCGGATCATAGCGCGGTGCGAATTCATAATTATGAATTTCAGATTCGCTACACTCCGGCGCCATGTCCCTCTCCGCCCCGCTCGCTCCCCGCGCCCCCCTGTATGAGGAGGTCGCCGAGCGGCTGCGCCAGCGCATCTTCGCCAAGGAGCTCGAACCCGGCAGCTGGATCGACGAGCTCAAGCTCTGTGCCGAGCTCGGCATCAGCCGCACCCCGATGCGCGAGGCGCTCAAGGTGCTGGCCTCCGAAGGGCTGGTCACGATGCGGGTGCGCCGCGGCGCCTACGTCACCGAGATGTCCGAGCGCGACGTCCGCGAGGCGTATCAACTGCTCTCGCTGCTGGAAAGCGATGCGGCGGCGGTCGTGGCGCGGCAGGCCAGCGACGCGCAACTCGCCGAGCTGCGCGAGCTGCATCGCGCGCTCGAGGAGAGCCTGGCCGACGGCGAGGCCGGCCGCGAGCGCTTCTTCGCCGCCAACGAGCGCTTCCACCTGCGCATCGTCGAGATCGACGGCAACCGCTGGCGGATGCAGATCATCACGGACCTGCGCCGGGTGATGAAACTCAACCGCCACCACTCGCTGTTCAAGCAGGGACGGCTGCAGGAGTCGCTGCAGGAGCATCGGGAGATGCTGGCGGCGCTGCTCGAGCGCGATGCCGACCGGGCGGCGCGGCTGGTCCGGTGTCACTTCGACAATGGACTCAAGGCCACCGGCCGTTCTGCCGACTGAGCGCGTACGCGCGCGCGATTTCCATTCAGGAAACTCGCCGCAATTAATTTGGCGCAATAACAAATCTCGGCATTAATACCCGCGATACCTCGCGAATCACCGGCCATTCCCTGCTCGAGGAGCCGTCGGGAAACTCGTGAACTTGTCACGAAGTCATCACGGCCAGCCGCATGAGCGCCAAGACCGCTTCCCTTCGCGCCGGTCTTCGTTCACACGTGTCACGTCTTGTTTCAGTGGCGAGCACCCCGGGGAGAGGGTGTGAACCGCGCCGCGCAACGCCGCCCTCTTCTTCAGCAGCGCGCGTAAGTGCCGATCAGCATTGAAAGTCCGCCCAACCGAAATCCAACGGACCTTCGATGCTGCGCTGCGGAACCTTTGCCCGGGCAAGCATCCGATCCCCCGCGTTCACGGGCTTTACGCAGCTTCTGTAACCGTGAACTGAGGCCGACTCCCCGCCCTTTTGTTCCGTTCAGGTTAAGCAGGCCGCAAATAACATTTCTGGGCTAGCTCAAGTTCGTCATTCCGCGTCCGAAAACCGAATGACGGCAGCCGGAAGACCGGGTGTCTTTCGACCGCACGCTGACCAAAACCACGCGCCTATGGGCGCATCCGCCCCATAGGTTCACGGAGTTCCAAAGATGGCATCGCTGATTACCAACCTGACGACCGACCAGATCGCCGCCCTGACGTCGACGACCCTGGCGCGCCTGACCAGCGAAGACTGGGCTGCGTTTTCCACCGAACAGTTCCAGGCGCTGACGACGTCGCAGTTCGCGTCGCTCGGCACGAAGGCCATTTCGCTCTTCACGACGTCCAACATCGCCGCCATCGAGTCTGATGACCTGCGTGCGCTGTCCACCGCCGGCATCCAGACCTTCACCAGCGCGCAGCTGAACGCGCTGGGCTCGGACCAGTTCGGCGCCCTGACGACCCGCCAGGTCGGCGCGATGACGACGCAGCAGGTCCGCAACCTGGAGTCGGACGACCTGAACGCGCTGGCCTCCGACCAGATCCGCGCGCTGAGCACGCAGCAGGTGGCCGCCATCTCCACCAGCCTGATGAACAGCCTGGCCTCGGATGACCTGCAGGCGCTGAAGACCGACCAGATCAAGGCGCTGAGCTCCCAGCAGGTCGCCGCCCTCGCCACCGAGGGCGTTGCCGCTCTGGCGACCAATCAGGCCGCCGCGCTGACCAGCACCCAGACCGCCGCCCTGACCAGCGGCCAGGCCGCGGCGCTGACCTCGGATGCCGTCCACGCGCTGAGCACCGCCGCCGTCAAGGCGCTGGGCACCGACCAGATCGGCGCGCTCAATTCCGACCAGGTCGCCGCGCTGACCACCGCGCAGATCGGCGCCCTGTCCACGCAGCAGATCCGCCAGCTGGCCAGCGACGAGATCGCCGCGCTGGGCACCGACCAGATCCGCGCCATCACCACGCAGCAGATCGCCGCGCTGACCACCGACCAGATGGCCGGCGTGGGCAGCGCCGACGTGCAGGCGCTGTCGACCGCGCAGGTCCACGCGCTGAGCTCCAGCCAGATCGGCGTGCTGAGCACCGATTCCATCGCCGCGCTGAGCTCGGCCCAGGCCGCCGCGCTGAGCTCGACCCAGGTCAAGGGCCTGACGACCGACCAGGTCGCCGCGCTGAGCTCGGACGACGTCAAGGTGCTGAACACCGCCGCCCTGCGCGCGCTGAGCACCGACCAGTTCCAGGCGCTGAACTCCGACCAGGTCGCCGCCATGAGCACGGCCCAGGTCGCCGCGCTGAGCACCGGCCAGGTCGCCGTGCTGTCCACCGATGAGCTGAACGCGCTGGGCTCGGCCCAGATCCGCGCGCTGGGCACCGCCCAGATCGCCGCGCTGTCGACCGACCAGGTCGCCGGCATGGAAACCGCCGACGTGCAGGCGCTGACGACCGGCCAGGTCGCCGCGCTGAGCTCGGCCCAGATCGCCGCGCTGTCCACCGACGCCATCGTCGCGCTGACCTCGCAGCAGGTCGGCGCGCTGTCCACGAAGCAGCTGGCCGGTCTGTCGACCGACCAGATGCACGCCATCGAGTCCGGTGACCTGCGCGCCCTCTCGACCGCCGCGGTGCGCTCGCTGACCACCGACCAGTTCGACGCGCTGGGCTCCGACCAGGTCGCCGCGTTGACGACCCAGCAGGTCGCCGCGCTGACCACCGGCCAGGTGGCCGCCATGTCCAGCGATGACCTGAACGCGCTGGGCTCGGCCCAGATCCGCGCGCTGGGCACCGCCCAGGTCGCCGCGCTGACCACCGGCCAGATCGCCGGCATGGAAAGCGCCGACGTCCAGGCGCTGAGCACCGGCCAGGTCGCCGCGCTGAGCTCGGCCCAGGTCGGCGCCCTGTCCACCGACAACGTGGTCGCGCTGACCTCCGGCCAGTTCGCCGCGATGAGCACCAAGCAGCTCGCCGGCCTGACGACCGACCAGATCGCCGCCATCGAGACCGGCGACCTGCGCGCCCTGTCGACCGCCGCGATCCGCTCGCTGACGACCGACCAGTTCGACGCGCTGGGTTCCGACCAGGTCGGCGCGCTGACGACCGGCCAGGTCGCCGCGCTGACCACCGGCCAGGTGGCCGCGATGGCCAGCGATGACCTGAACGCGCTGGGCTCGGCCCAGATCCGCGCGCTGGGCACCGCCCAGATCGCCGCGCTGACCACGGACCAGGTCCACAACATGGAAAGCGCCGACGTCCAGGCGCTGAGCACCGGCCAGGTCGCCGCGATGGGCTCGGCCCAGATCGGCGCCCTGTCCACCGACAACATCGTGGCGCTGACCTCGGCCCAGGCCGCCGCGCTGTCCACGAAGCAGCTGGCCGGCCTGTCGACCGATCAGGTCGCTGCCTTCGAGACCGCCGACCTGCGCGCCCTGTCGACCGCCGCGATCCGCTCGCTGACCACCGACCAGTTCGACGCGCTGGGCTCCGACCAGGTCGCCGCGCTGACGACCGGCCAGATCGCCGCGCTGACCACCGCCCAGGTGGCCGCGATGGCCAGCGATGACCTGAACGCGCTGGGCTCGGCGCAGATCCGCGCGCTGGGCACGGCCCAGATCGCCGCGCTGACGACCAGCCAGATCGCCAACATGACCAGCGACGACGTGCAGGCGCTGAGCACCGGCCAGATCGCCGCGCTGAGCTCCGACCAGATCGCCGCGCTGTCCACCGGCAACGTCGAGGCGCTGACCTCGCAGCAGGTCGGCACGCTGTCGACCAAGCAGGTCGGCGGCCTGACCACCGACCAGATGGCGGCCCTGGAGACCGGCGACCTGAAGGCGCTGGGCACCGCGGCCGTGCGCGCGCTGAGCACCGACCAGATCGCCGCGCTGGGCTCCGACCAGATCGGCGCGCTGTCGACCGCGCAGGTTGCCGCGCTGACCACCGGCCAGGTGAGCAACCTGACGTCCGATGACCTGAACGCGCTGACCAGCGGCCAGATCAAGGCGCTGTCCACGCAGCAGGTCGCCGCGCTGACGACCGGCCAGATCTCCACGATGGAGTCGGCCGACGTCCAGGCGCTGAGCACGCAGCAGATCGCCGCGCTGAGCTCGGCCCAGGTGGGCGCGCTGTCCACCGACAACATCGCCGCGCTGAGCTCGCAGCAGGTCGCACCGCTGTCGACCAAGCAGGTCGGCGGCCTGACGACCGACCAGGTCGGCGCGATCGAGACCGTCGACGTCAAGGCGCTGAGCACCGCGTCGCTGCGCGCGCTGACCACCGACCAGATCGGCGCCCTGACCTCCGACCAGGTGGCCGCGCTGACGACCGCCCAGGTCGCCGCGCTGGGTACCGCGCAGATCCAGGCGCTGTCCAGCGATGACCTGAACGCGCTGAACTCCAACCAGATCCGCGCGCTGGGCACCGCCCAGGTCGCCGCGCTGACCACCGGCCAGATCGCCGGCATGGACAGCAACGACGTGCAGGCGCTGACGACCCAGCAGGTCGTCGCGCTGGGCTCCGACCAAATTGCCGCGCTGTCGACCGGCAACATCGCCGCGCTGACCTCGGGCCAGGTGGCCGCGCTGTCGACCAGGCAGGTCGGCGGCCTGACGACCGACCAGATCGGCGCGATGGAGACCGCCGATGTCCGCGCCCTCAACACCGCCGCGCTGCGCGCGCTGACCAGCGATCAGCTGGACGCGCTGGGCTCTGACCAGATCCAGTCGCTGACGACCGCGCAAGTGGCCGCGCTGACGACCGGCCAGGTGAGCAACCTGACCAGCGACGACCTCAACGCGCTGACCAGCGGCCAGATCAAGGCGCTGGGCACCGCCCAGGTCGCCGCGCTAACGACCGCGCAGATCTCGACGATGCAGTCCGACGACGTCGCCGCGCTGACCACCGGTCAGATCGGCGCGCTGGGCTCGGCGCAAGTCGGCGCCCTGAGCACCGATGCCATCGTCGCGCTGAGCTCGCAGCAGGTGGGCGCGCTGACGACCAAGCAGGTCGCCGGCCTCACGACGGACCAGATGGGCGCCATTGAAACCGGCGACCTCAAGGCCCTGAACACCGCCGCGCTGCGCGCGCTGACCAGCGACCAGCTCAACGCGCTGGGCTCCGACCAGGTCGCCGCGCTGACGACCGGCCAGGTCGCCGCGCTGACCACCGGCCAGGTGAGCAACCTGACCAGCGACGACCTCAACGCGCTGACCAGCGGCCAGATCAAGGCGCTGTCCACGCAGCAGGTCGCCTCGCTGACCACGGCCCAGCTCTCGACGATGCAGTCCGACGAGGTGCAGTCGCTCACGACCGCCCAGGTCGCGGCGCTGAACTCGGCGCAGCTCGGCGCGCTGAGCACCGACTCGATCGTGGCGCTGACCTCCTCGCAGGTCGCCGCGCTCAGCAGCAAGCAGGTCGCGGGCCTGGGCACGGACCAGATGGCCGCGCTGGAAACGGCCGACCTCAAGGCGCTGAGCACCAACGCGCTGCAGTCGCTGACCTCGGCCCAGCTGGACGCGCTCAACAGCGACCAGATCGCCGCGCTGTCGACCCAGCAGGTCGCCGCGCTGAGCACCGCCCAGATCAGCAACCTGTCCAGCGATGACCTGAACGCGCTGACCAGCGGCCAGATCAAGGCGCTGTCGACCCAGCAGGTCGCCGCGCTGACGACCGGCCAGGTCTCGACCATGGAATCGGCCGACGTGGCCGCGCTGGCCACCAACCAGGTCGCCGCGCTGAGCTCGGCCCAGGTGGGCGCGCTGAGCACCGACTCGATCGTGGCGCTGACCTCGGCGCAGGCCGCGGCGCTGACCTCCAAGCAGGTCGCGGGCCTGACCACCGACCAGATGGCCGCCATCGAGACCGGTGACCTGCGCTCGATCTCGACCACCGCGCTGCGCGCCCTGACCAGCGACCAGCTGCAGGCGCTCGGCTCCGACCAGGTCGAGGCGCTGAGCACCGCCCAGGTCGCATCGCTGACCACCGGCCAGATCAGCCAGTTCGCCACCGATGACTTCGCCGCGCTGACCACCGGCCAGCTGCGCGCGTTGACCACCGGCCAGGTGGCCTCGCTGACCTCGGCCGAACTCGAAGCGCTGGGCTCCGACCAGATCGCCGCGCTGACGACCGCTCAGGTCGCCGCGCTGACCACCAGCCAGATCAGCAACCTGGGCAGCGACGACCTGAACGCGCTGACCAGCGCGCAGATCAAGGCGCTGACGACCCAGCAGGTCGCCGCGCTGACGACCGGCCAGGTCGCGACGATGGAATCGGCCGACGTGGCCGCGCTCGCCACCAACCAGATCGCCGCGCTGAGCTCGGCTCAGGTCGGTGCGCTGAGCACGGACGCGATCGTGGCGCTGACCTCGGGCCAGGTGGCTGCGCTGTCGACCAAGCAGGTCGCCGGCCTGACCACCGACCAGATGGCCGCCATCGAGTCGGGTGACATCAAGTCGCTGAACACCGCCGCGCTGCGCGCGCTGACCAGCGATCAGCTGGACGCGCTGGGCTCTGACCAGATCCAGTCGCTGACGACCGCGCAAGTGGCCGCGCTGACGACCGGCCAGGTGAGCAACCTGACCAGCGACGACCTCAACGCGCTGACCAGCGGCCAGATCAAGGCGCTGGGCACCGCCCAGGTCGCCGCGCTAACGACCGCGCAGATCTCGACGATGCAGTCCGACGACGTCGCCGCGCTGACCACCGGTCAGATCGGCGCGCTGGGCTCGGCGCAAGTCGGCGCCCTGAGCACCGATGCCATCGTCGCGCTGAGCTCGCAGCAGGTGGGCGCGCTGACGACCAAGCAGGTCGCCGGCCTCACGACGGACCAGATGGGCGCCATTGAAACCGGCGACCTCAAGGCCCTGAACACCGCCGCGCTGCGCGCGCTGACCAGCGACCAGCTCAACGCGCTGGGCTCCGACCAGGTCGCCGCGCTGACGACCGGCCAGGTCGCCGCGCTGACCACCGGCCAGGTGAGCAACCTGACCAGCGACGACCTCAACGCGCTGACCAGCGGCCAGATCAAGGCGCTGTCCACGCAGCAGGTCGCCTCGCTGACCACGGCCCAGCTCTCGACGATGCAGTCCGACGAGGTGCAGTCGCTCACGACCGCCCAGGTCGCGGCGCTGAACTCGGCGCAGCTCGGCGCGCTGAGCACCGACTCGATCGTGGCGCTGACCTCCTCGCAGGTCGCCGCGCTCAGCAGCAAGCAGGTCGCGGGCCTGGGCACGGACCAGATGGCCGCGCTGGAAACGGCCGACCTCAAGGCGCTGAGCACCAACGCGCTGCAGTCGCTGACCTCGGCCCAGCTGGACGCGCTCAACAGCGACCAGATCGCCGCGCTGTCGACCCAGCAGGTCGCCGCGCTGAGCACCGCCCAGATCAGCAACCTGTCCAGCGATGACCTGAACGCGCTGACCAGCGGCCAGATCAAGGCGCTGTCGACCCAGCAGGTCGCCGCGCTGACGACCGGCCAGGTCTCGACCATGGAATCGGCCGACGTGGCCGCGCTGGCCACCAACCAGGTCGCCGCGCTGAGCTCGGCCCAGGTGGGCGCGCTGAGCACCGACTCGATCGTGGCGCTGACCTCGGCGCAGGCCGCGGCGCTGACCTCCAAGCAGGTCGCGGGCCTGACCACCGACCAGATGGCCGCCATCGAGACCGGTGACCTGCGCTCGATCTCGACCACCGCGCTGCGCGCCCTGACCAGCGACCAGCTGCAGGCGCTCGGCTCCGACCAGGTCGAGGCGCTGAGCACCGCCCAGGTCGCATCGCTGACCACCGGCCAGATCAGCCAGTTCGCCACCGATGACTTCGCCGCGCTGACCACCGGCCAGCTGCGCGCGCTGACCACCGGCCAGGTGGCCTCGCTGACCTCGGCCGAACTCGAAGCGCTGGGCTCCGACCAGATCGCCGCGCTGACGACTCAGCAAGTCGCCGCGCTGACCACCAGTCAGATCAGCAACCTGGGCAGCGACGACCTGAACGCGCTGACCAGCGCGCAGATCAAGGCGCTGACGACCCAGCAGGTCGCCGCGCTGACGACCGGCCAGGTCGCGACGATGGAGACCGCGGACGTCGCCGCGCTGGCCACCAACCAGGTCGCCGCGCTGAGCTCGGCCCAGGTCGGCGCCTTCAGCACGGACGCGATCGTGGCCCTGAGCTCGACGCAGGTCGCCGCGCTGACCAGCAAGCAGGTCGCGGGCCTGACGACGGACCAGATGGGCGCCCTTGAAACCGGCGACCTGAAGGCCCTGAACACGGCCGCCCTGCGCGCCCTGACCAGCGACCAGTTGAACGCGCTGCACACCGATCAGATCGGCGCGCTGACGACCGCCCAGGTCGCGGCGCTGACGACCGGCCAGGTGAGCAACCTGACCAGCGACGACCTGAACGCGCTGACCAGCGGCCAGATCAAGGCGCTGTCCACGCAGCAGGTCGCCGCGCTGACCACCGGTCAGATCGCGACGATGGAAAGCGGCGATGTGGCGGCCCTGAGCTCGCAGCAGATCCAGGCGCTGAACTCGGCCCAGGTGGGCGCGCTGAGCACCGACTCGGTGGTCGCGCTGACCTCCGGCCAGGTCGCCGCGCTGGGCTCGGCCCAGGTGGCCGGCCTGACGACGGACCAGATGGCCGCGATCGAGTCCGGCGACCTCAAGTCGCTGAGCACGCTCGCCCTGCGCGCCCTGACCTCGACGCAGCTGGACGCCCTGAGCTCGGATCAGATCCAGTCGCTGACGAGCACGCAGGTCGCCTCGCTGACGACCGGCCAGATCGCCAACCTCTCCAGCGACGACCTGAACGCGCTGACCAGCGGCCAGATCCGCGCGCTGGGCACCACCCAGCTGCAGGCCCTGACCACCGCGCAGATCGCGACGATGGACACGGACGACGTGGCGGCGCTGACCACCAGCCAGCTGCTGGCGCTGAACTCCGCGCAGATCGGCGCGCTGAGCACCGACTCGATCGTGGCGCTGACCTCGTCGCAGGCGGCGGCGCTGACCTCGTCGCAGGTCGACGGCCTGACCACCGACCAGATGGCGGCCTTCGAAACCGGTGACCTGCGCCTGCTGGGCACGGCGGCGATCCGCTCGCTCGACAGCGCGCAGCTGGCGGCGCTGGGCTCCGACCAGATCGAAGCCCTGTCGACCGCGCAGGTCGCGGCGCTGAGCACGCTGCAGGTGAGCCAGCTGGCCACCGACGACGTGCAGGCCCTGACCTCGCAGCAGGTCGTCTCGCTGAGTTCGGCGCAGCTCCACGCGTTCACCACCGACCAGGTGATGGCGCTGGACAGCGGCGACTTGGCGGCGATCGGCAGCGCGAACCTGGTGGCCTTCGACTCGGCGGACTTCCAGGCCTTCACCTCGGACCAGATCCATGCGCTGACCTCGTCGCAGTGGAGCGCGATCGGCTCGTCGCAGATCGTCGGCATCGACACCGCCGACATCGCGTCGATCACGACCGAAGGCATCCATGCGCTGGGCACCGCGGCGATCCACGCCTTCCACACCGACCAGATCGCGGCCCTGACCACCGACCAGGTCCATGAGTTCAGCACCGCGCAGCTGCATGCGCTGGACACGGCCCAGATCGTGGCCCTGACGACGGACGACATCGGCGCCCTGACCAGCACGCACTTCGCGGCGCTGACCTCGACGCAGATGCATGCCTTCACGACGGACCAGATCCTGGCGCTGGATTCGCACGACATCCATTCGCTGACGTCGCTGCAGATCCAGGGCATCACCACCGACCAGATCGTGGCGATGACCTCCGACCAGTTCATCGGCTGGGACACGCAGGACCTGGCCAGCATGAGCATGGAGCAGGTGCTGGCGATGACCACCGACCAGATGGTTGGCTGGACGGACGACCAGATCAACGCCCGCTTCATGGCGACCCCGATCGTGCTGGACCTGGATGGCAACGGCATCCAGACGCTGGCGGCCAAGGACGGCGTGAACTTCGACCTCAACGCCACCGGTCACAACGACAAGTGGGGCTGGGTCGGCGGCAACGATGGCCTGCTGGTGATGGATCGCAACGGCAACGGCTCGATCGACAGCGGCGCGGAGCTCTTCGGCTCGGGCACCACGGTCAACGGCCGCAAGAACCTGGACGGCTTCTCCGCCCTGGGCTCGCTGGACACGAACCATGACGGCCACATCAACGCCAAGGACGTGGACTTCAGCAAGCTGCAGGTCTGGGTGGACGCCAACCATGACGGCAAGACCGACAAGGGGGAACTGCACTCGCTGACGGACCTGGGCATCACCGACCTGAGCCTGAACGCGGCCAAGGGCACGGACGTCGATCACGGCAACCTGGTCGGCCTGGTGTCGAGCTACACCAAGTCGGACGGCACGACGCACGAGATGTCGGACGTGTGGTTCGCCAAGGACGGCGCGACGCAGCAGGTCACCGGCACGACGCACGCCGCCGCGCCGCACCTGGGCGATCTGCTCGCGCAGCCGGAGGCCAACCTGCTGGGCGGCGCCACGGCACCGGCGGCGGCCACCGCCGCGGCGACCGCGGCCTCGGCCGACACGGTCAGCCACGACGTCCTGAGCGCGGCCTACAAGAAGCTGCATGATGACGACCAGAACGGCAGCGCCCCGCTGATCTAAGCGACGCACCGGAACCGGGGGCTTCGGCCCCCGGTTTGCCGTTTGCGGCTGCCGCCACCGGCCGCAAACGGCAAACCGCCAGGCTCCAGAAGTTTCTCCTCCACACCGCATGGCCACTTTCGACGTCGGATCGCTCACGCCGGAGCAGATCGCCGCGCTCACCACCACTCAGCTCGCCACGCTGACCGGGGCGGAATGGGCGCTGCTGAGCGCCGACCAGGTGGTGGCGCTGACGACGCTGCAGGTCGCCTCGCTGACCGCGCGGCAGCTCAATGGCCTGGCCTCCGGCCACCTGTCGGCCATGGAGGCGCAGGACATCCAGGCGATCAGCACCGGCGCGATCCGGACGCTGACGACCTCCACCATCGCCGCGCTGACCTCCGACCAGATCCACGCGCTGACGACCACGCAGATCCCGGCGCTGACCGTCGACCGCCTGCGCCGCCTCGACAGCGACCAGTTCAGCGCCTTCGACACGGCGCAGGTGGCGGCGCTGTCCTCGGTGCAGGTGCGCGGCCTGAACAGCCAGCAGATCGGCCTGCTGACGACCGACGAGGTCGCGGTGTTCAGCACCGCCTCGATGCAGGTGCTCAACACGCTGCAGCTGGGCGCCTTCAGCACGGATCAGCTCAACGCGCTGGGCACCGACCAGATCGGCGCGCTGCGCGGCAGCCAGACCCGCGGGCTCAGCGGCGACCAGCTCAGCGCGCTGCACACCGAGTCGCTGCAGGCGCTGAGCACCGGCGCGGTGCGCGGCCTGAGCACGGCGGCGGTGTCGCACTTGACGTCCGACGCGATCCAGGCGCTGGCGACCCAGCAGGTGGCCGCGCTGACCAGTCAGCAGTTCCGCACGCTGAGCACCGACGCGCTGGTGGCGATGACGTCGGACCAGTACGCCGCCATCGGCACGCTGCAGATCAAGTCGCTGAACACCACGCAGGTGGCCTCGCTCGAGGGCCAGGACCTGGCCGCGATCGGCACCAAGGGCCTGCGCACGCTGGACTCGCTGCAGCTGTCGGTGCTGAGCTCCGACCAGTTGGACGCCCTGAGCTCCCGGCAGGTGGCCAGCCTCACCTCGACCCAGCTGATCGGCATGAACACGGCGCAGCTGCCGTCGTTCAGCACCGATGAGCTGCGCTCGCTCGGCAGCACGGCGCTGGCGGGACTCAAGCCTGATGTGCTGGCGGCGATGAGCGCCGAACAGCTCGGCGCGCTCAAGACCCTGCAGGTGGCGGCGATCACGACGCGCCAGCTCGCCGCATTCGGCACCGAGGACCTGGCCGCTTTCTCCACCGCGCAGATCGCTGCGCTGACTTCGACCCAGCTCGCGTCGCTGACGCCGGGGCAGTTCCACTCGCTCAGCACCGATGACCTCGCCGCGCTGAGCAGCATCGCGTTGCGCGGCCTGACCGCGGCACAGATGGCCTCGCTCGATCCGGAGCAGGTGGCGGCGCTGTCGAGCGCGCAGACCGGCGCGCTGGGCACGCTGCAACTGCGCGACCTGACCGACGCGCAGCTCGCGGCGCTGACGCCGGCCGCGATCCAGGCGCTGTCCACGCGCGTGGTGGCCACGCTGACGAACGCGCAGCTGGAGATGTTGACCTCCGATCAGCTGACCGCGCTGACCAGCAACCAGGTCCGCGCGCTCACCACGGCGCAACTGGCGGCGATGACGCCGGACGAGCTCAACACGCTGACCACGGCGCAGTTCGCCGCGATGGGCTCGGCCCAGTTCCGCGGCTTGACGACGGATCAGGTCGCGCATCTGCAGGCCGAGGACTTCGGCGCGCTGTCGGGCACGGTGATCCGCTCGCTGAGCAGCGCGCAGGTGCAGGCGCTGGACCTGGCGCTGGTGGGCGGCATGACCTCGCTGCAGACCGGCGTGCTGAGCACCGTGCAGATCGCGGCACTGACGGCGGACCAGTTGCAGACGCTGACCCCGGCCGCGCTGCAAGGCATCACGACGCTGGCGATCCGCGGCCTGTCGGCGGCGCAACTGGATGCGCTCGGCCCGCTGGGCGTGTCGCAGCTGCGCGATGCGCAGCTCGCGGCGCTGACCACCGCCCAGGTGCGCAGCCTCGATCACGACACGCTGAACGCGCTGGGCTCGCAGCATTTCCCGGCGCTGAGCTCGTACCAGCTGGCCGCGATCTCCACCGACGAGATCGGCGCGCTGACGCCGGATCTGCTGGCCGCCGTCCGTCCGGTCTATCTCACGGCGCTGTCCACCGCGCAGATCCACGCGCTGAGCCGCGAGCAGGTCGGTGCCTTCGGCAGCGGTCAGACCTCGCTGCTGTCGACCGGCCAGGTGGCCGCGCTGACCCCGTCGCAGATCGACGCCCTGTCCACCGACGGCGTGCGCGGTCTCACGGTGCAATCGCTGCAGGGCTTCAGCACGGACCAGCTCAATGCGCTGGTGCCCGAACAGTTCGCGGCGCTGCGCACCGGCCAGGTGGCCGCGCTGACCACCGCCCAGATGGCCGCGCTGGAACAGGCCGACCTGAACGCGCTGGACTCGACGCAGTTCGCGGTCTTCTCGTCGAAGCAGCTGGCGGCGCTGAGCACCGATCAACTGGCCAACCTGGAGATCGTCGACATCGTCGGCCTCACCACGCGGGCGCTGCAGGGCCTGAGCTCGGCGCAGCTGGCGTCGATCAGCGGCGACAACCTCGCCGCGCTGAGCAACGCGCAGCTGTCCTCGCTGTCATCGCGCCAGTTGCAAGGCCTGACGGCCGATCAGATCGACCATCTCGGCACTGCCCAGCTGGCGAGCCTGGGCACCGGCGCGCTGATCGGCATGACCAGCGACCAGTTCGGCGCGCTGGACCTGGCGCAGATCGCGGCGCTCTCGCCCAAGCAGATCGCGGCGCTGAACTCGATGCAGATCGAGGCGCTGGCCACCGACGCGCTGGCGGCGCTGACCACGGCGCAATTCGCGGCGCTGCGCTCCTCGCAGCTGTCCGCGCTGGACGCCGCGCACCTGGCCGCCATCGAGACGCAGGACCTGGCGATGCTGCACTCGACGGCGCTGCGCGCGCTGAGCTCGGACCAGATCGCGCTGCTGAGCACCGATCAATTCGGGGCTCTGCGGGCGGAGCAGGTCGGCAACCTGACCTACCAGCAGGCCGCGGCGATGACCACGGACCAGATCCAGGCGCTGAGCACGGCGCAGATGCTGGGCATCACCAACGTGCAGGTGCTGGCCTGGAGCACGGACCAGATGGCGGCGCTGGAGTCGCAGGACTTCGCGCTGCTGCGCGGCAGCGCGATCCGCGTCATGACGGTCGGCGACTTCGCCGCGCTGTCGACCGACCAGGTGCATGCGATGACCAGCACGCAACTGGTCGAGATGACGACGACGCAGCTCTCGGGCTTCGGCACGGACGACTTCGCGGCGCTGACTTCGTCGGCCTTCCACGTGCTGACGACAGCGACGCTGAACACGCTGTCCACCGACGTCTTCGCCAGCCTGGGCGCCGAGCAGGTGCACGGGCTGGGCACGCAGGCGCTGCACGCCCTGAACAGCGCGTCCATCGCGGCGATGAACAGCGACGCGATCGCGGCGCTGGACAGCCGCCAGGTCATGGCGCTGACCACGGCGCAGCTCGCCTCGATCTCGTCCGAGGGCTTCGCCACGATGTCCAGCGACGAGCTGGCGGCGCTCAGCCGCGACCAGGCCAAGGCGCTGACCGTCGACCAGATCCACGCCATCGGCAGCGACGCGGTGATCGGCTTCGAGACCGCCGACCTGGCCGCGCTGAACATGGATCAGGTGCTGGCCTTCTCCACCGACGCGCTGCATGCGATGTCGGGCAAGCAGTTGGACGCGCTGTTCCTGGCCACGCCGATCATGCTCAACCTCGATGGGCACGGGCTCGGCACGGTGGCAGCGGCCCAGGGCGTCAGCTTCGACCTGAACAACACCGGCCACAGCCAGCAATGGGGCTGGATGGCCCAGGGCAACGGCCTGCTCGCCCGCGACCTCGACGGCAACGGGCAGATCGACTCGGGCGCCGAGCTCTTCGGCACCGGCACGGCGCTGGCGAGCGGCAGGCACGCGGCCAACGGCTACGAGGCCATGCAGGCCATGGACAGCAACGGCGACCATGTGCTGAACGCGCTCGACGCCGGCTTCGCGCAGTTGCGGATCTGGGCCGACGCCAACGGCAACGGCAAGACCGATGCGGGCGAACTCAAATCGCTCGCCGAGCTGGGCATCGTGGAGCTGGACCTCAACGCCAAGTCCAGCGCGACGGTCGATCATGGGAACGTGATCGGCTTGATCTCCGGCTACAAGACCGCCGATGGCGTCACGCACCAGATGGGCGACGTGTGGTTCTCGAAGTCGGGAGACGGCCAGAAAGCCCCTCCATCCGCCGCCGACGTGCTGGCGGCTCCCTCCGCGTCCGTGCTGCCGGGGGCGGCGCACGGTGACGCGGCGGCGTCGGCGCCCTCCCCGGCCGCGCCGGACGACGGCGCGCGCATCCACCATGCGGCCACGGCGGCCCTGCACGCGACGATGCGCAAGGTCGGCGAGGAAGACGGCACCGGCCCGCTGCTCTGATCGGTTCGGTCGGCCGACATCGGAAAAGCGAGCGGCAGCGGACGCCCGGGAAGGGTTGTCCGCCGAACGGTGAACGCGGGAATGTTCACTAGACATCCACCTTCGACAGACGACGTCGTCCCTCAAGGTGGCCAGCAAGCGCTTTGCTGGACGAACGCGTCGTCGCTCATGGAGCACGACGATGCCGCTGACTCTCCCTTCCAGCCCTGAGGCGGACTCGACAGGCGCCGCGGTCATGGACGGCGCCGCTCCTCCCCAGGAGCACGCCGGCGCCGAACGCGAGGCCGCGCCGGCGGACCCGCGCGAAGCCCAGCTCCGGGCACGGCTGCGCAGCGAGAAAGCCGTCTATGACGCGCGGCGCAAGGAGCGCGACATCCTTCATGAGGCCTTGCGCCTGGAGGCCCACGCCGACGCCACCAGTGCCGATCGCCAGGAACGCGTCCGGCAGCTCAATGCGGTGATCGCACGCGTGGCGGCGGCGGAGACCCGGGTACTGGCCGCGGCGCAGGAATGGTCGGCCGCGAAGGACTGGCCAGAGATCACCGCGATCGAGTCCGGCGCCGCGCGGGACAACCCGCCGCGATCTCGCCGGGCGCGCATCGCCGACACGCTGCTGAGCCCGCTGCGCGGCCTGCGAGCGCGGTTCAGCGCCCCGCGGATCACCCTCGCCGCCGGTCCGCTGGGGGTGTCTCGCAGCGGGACGTCTCCGACGAGTTCCGCCCGCGGCCAACTCCCCGACATCAAACCCGCCCTGCCGGCGAACAAACATCCATTGGCATCGACGGACAAGCCGGCGTCGATCACGCCGTCTCCACTCGCTGCGGCGCCGGCCGCCGCAGCCGCGTCGAAGGACGCCGAATTCGAGGCCGAACTCATGCGCCTGTTCGCCACTTCCGCCGACGGCAGCGCGACGGCCGCCTGCGACGTCGCCTCGCTGGCCCGTACCCTGCTCGAGCATCCTGGCGCGGATCCCTCGGGACGTCCCGGCGGACACGCGTTGCGCCATGAGCAGGCCCTGCTGATCGCCACGACGCTGCGCACGCTCACCGGCCACCCGCTGATGGCGCGAAAGGCCTATCTGGCATTGCGCGAACACGCGCCCCCGTTGCCGGCGGTCCTTCTGCCCGACAGCCACAAGCCTGCGCCGGGAATGGCACGCCTGGATGACGAAGTGGGGCCAAAGCTTGGCCCTCGGCGCATGGCCAACAACGCGCGGCGCGCGCTGGCCTCGACCGCCGGCGGATTCCAGGCGTTGCTGGATCTGCATGGCATCGCGCTGCCCTCCCCTGGAGATCCTTCGCGCGCCTACGCCGAGCAGGCCATCGAGCACTACAAGCTGGGCCTGCGCGCCGAAGACGCGTTGATCCGCCTGGGTCTCGAGCCCGGAAAGGACTACGCGACACAAGATGTCCGCGACGCGCTGAACGCACACCCCTTGCACCCGCGGATGCTCGATCCGTCCTGGCTCGGCACCGGCAACGCGCGCCGGCGGCCCGGCGGCCCGCATGAGGCCGAGCATCCCATGACGCTGGCGGCGCAGGCCTTCCTGCATGCCACGGACAACTGCGGCCGTGCGCCCGGGGAGCCGGAGCGCTGGCGCGACTACAAGCCCGCCGCCGTCGCGCTGCGCAACGGCTTCACCGAGAGCGGACAGGGAACGCCCTTCCACCTGATGACCAAGCGGCTGCGCAAGTTCATCACCTACATCGACCTGGCCTGCAAGACGCCGCAAGGTCAACTCCCGACGACGCGCGATCGCCTGCGCGCGCCCATCCGCGCGCTGCGCCGGCTGGCCGGCAAGGACAAGACACCGCTGCGGACCTTGCTGAACGCCGGACCGCTGGCCTCCCACCTGGGCACGATGCCCGACCATCGCGCGGACCCGCGGGCCCGGGAGAAGGCCGCCGCGGCTGCGGCTTACCAGGCGGCGTTCGACAAGGCGCTGCGCGAGATGCAGGCGGAGTTCGACAGCGCCGACCCGGCGCGCCGCCGCGAGATCCTGCGCCAGGTGATGAACTCGGTGGTGACCGGCAACGACATCGCCACCTACCGCGACGGCCGGCGCCACGGCATCGGCGTCACCGTCGGCGCCAACGCCGCCAGCATCGGCGGCGCGGGCAGCCTCTCCTTCGGCATCACACCGGTCGTCGAGCTGGGCGCCGACCGCAGTCGCGCCGCCGTCTTCAAGGCGGGCCCGAGCGCCAACAGCGGCGTGCTGTTCCTGGGCAGCGAGCGCAAGGTGAGCGGATCGGTCGGCGCCGGCGTCCGCGTGGGCACCGAGCTGGGCCCCGTGGGTCTCTCCGCGCAGGCCATGGCGCGGCTGGGCGGGTCGCACCTGGTCGCCAAGGGCCTGATGATCCGCACCAACCGGGAGGGCCGCGAACATCAGGCGCTGCCGCCCGAGGAGCGGGCCCGGCTGACGGCCAGCGACTGGCGGGGCATGGGCGAACGGGTGGTCAACACGATCTTCGAGATCGCCGACCCCGCCCGCAAGCGCCCCGCCCATGGCGGCGAGATGTGGGCGCGGGTCGTGGAGCGGCTTGGCGATGACCACGACATCTCCTTCGGCTGGAACGAGGCCCGCGCCCGCTCGGCCGAGGTGTCGCTGTCGCTCGACGCGACCGCGCGCGCGGAGCTGGGCCTGGGCATCGGCGCCTTCGCGACGGCGGGCGCCGGCCTCAAGCGCACCCTCCTCGACAAGCAGCGATCACGCGATACCGGCGGCGCCACGCGCGTCGGGCAGGACACGAGCGCCACCCACACATCGATCGGGCTGGACGCCAGCGCCGGCATCACGAATCCCGCGGTGCCGCTGCCCACGGGCCAGGGCCTGGTGCTCTTCGGCCAGCACAAGGTCGGCGTCGAGACCGATCTGCTGTTGAGCGGCAGCGGCAGCGGGACCCGCATCACCACGCAGGACGGCAAGGTCCTTCCGCGGTTCTCGTTCAAGGAACGCCAGGTCGCCAGGCCGGACAAGTTCCTCGCGCTGATGGCGTCGCGGCGCGCCGTCTGGGAGCCGCGCCTGGGGCCCGGTGTCCTGGACGGCTTCCTCCAGCGCATCCGGGATCTGCCGCCCGCCGCCTCCAACAACCGGCTCTTCATCGAGATGCTGTGCCTGACGCCGGAAGCCGGCGAGCGCATCAACGCCTGCATGGAGCGCCTGGCGATGCTGCAACGCCCGCTGCCGCCCGGCGTTGCGCAGGACCGGGACACGCAGGACCGCATCCGCGACCTGCAGCGTGAGATCGCCATCCAGGTTGACGACGACGCCAGCTGGGAGCCGTCGAAACTGGTCGTCAACGAGACCGTCTCGGCCACGCGCGCGTACTCGCTGGGCGCTCAGGCCCTGGTCACGCCGGCCACGCCGCCGGACCCGCCCGGGGGCGGCTTGGTCGAGCGCTTCCGCGCCGGCGGCCAGGTCACCCTGGGCGCTCACGTGAACTCGGCGATCGCCGGCCGGGACCTGCTCCTCCTGGCCGCCGGGCCGGCGCCGGCCTGAGTCGACCCCGCCCACACCTTACCTTCGCCCTGCCCTCGCCCTGCCGTCTTCGCCACGGAGTAGGCCGTCCCTGTCCCCCTTATCCGCGCATGCCCCCGCCCGCGCGGGGACACAATCCGCCGGATGAAGACACTCTGCATCGAAGGCTGGCGGGGGGTGAACCACTCCATCGCGATGGTCAACCAGAACCAGATCCTGGAGATGGTGAAGGACCCGCGGTTCGAGCTGTTCCACAAGGACGCGCCGTTCTTCATGCCGCATTGGGACAAGGGCAAGCTGGACTCCGGCTTCGCGCCCGAGGAGCGCGCCATCATCGACGCGCTGCCCGACCCCGGCGACCGCGTCATGGACCTGCGCCTGCGCATCGCCTCGCCGGTGCGCCTCGGAGACCCGGCCGCGGCGCGCCGCAACGCCACCTTCGTGGTCACCGAATTCGGCCTCTCGGGCAAGAGCTTCGATCCGCCCGAGATGGCACCCTCCGCGCTGACCCAGGGCGACGACTTCATCGTCACGCCGACGCGCTGGTCCAAGGCGCGGCTGGTGGATTACGGCTTCGACGCGGACAAGGTCCAGGTCGTGCCCCACGGCTACAAGACCGACACCTTCTTCCCGATGACGCCCGAACAGCGTCAGGCCGCGCGCGCGGCGCTGGGGCTGCAGCCGCATGAGACGGTCTTCGCCAACGTCGGCGTGGCGACCTGGAACAAGGGCATCGACCTGCTGCTGCTGGCCTTCGCCGAGCTGCGCCTGCAGGGCCTGCCGGTGCGGCTGATCCTCAAGGACCACCAGGGGCTGTACGGCATCGGCGTCGAGCGCCTGTTCGGCGAGCTCGCGGCGCGGGCGCCCCAGCTCAATTCGCCGCAGGTGCGCGACGGCATCTCCATCCTGTCGACCAGCCTGAACCTGCCGCAGCTGCGCTCGCTGTACGCGCTCTCCGACGCCTATGTCTCGCCCTACCGGGCCGAAGGCTTCAACCTGCCGGTGCTGGAGGCGATGGGCTGCGGCACGCATGTGATCGTCAGCGGCGGCGGCGCCACCGACGACTTCACGCCGCCCGAGCTCTGCCACCGCCTGCACACCCGGCCCGGCACCGACGCCGACGCGCCGCAGCCGGTGGGCGCCTTCGTCGTGCCCGATCTGGACGACCTGCGCGAGGCGATGCTGCAGGTGGTCGAGCAACGCCTGACCCCGGCGCCGCGCCGCGAGGCCGCCCGCCAGCGGCTGGCGCAGCGCTTCTCCTGGGGCACGGTGACGAAGCAACTGCTGGACCTGATGTCATGAGCGCCAAGCCCAGCATCGCCGTCGCCATCGTCGACACCGACCTGCATGTGCTGGCCCGCCAGGCGCTGCTGCACAGCATGCGGCTGATGGAGCAGCAGGGGCTGCCGTTCAGCCAGGTGCTGATCTACTCGGACCGGCCGGAGCTGTGGCCCGGCCTGCCGGTGATCCCGGTGCCGACGCTGCGCTCGATCAACGACTACAACCTGATCATCACGCGCCAACTGGCCGAGCACCTCAGCGCCGATCACGTGCTGGTGATCCAGTACGACGGCTTCGTGCTCAACGCGGATCAGTTCTCGCCGCACTTCCTGCATTACGACTACATCGGCGCGCCCTGGCCCAACTACGAGGACAACAACGTCGGCAACGGCGGCTTCTCGTGGCGCTCGCGCCGCCTGGTGCATGCGGTGGCGCAGCTGGACTATCCCGATCCGGCCCAGGCCGAGGACCTCTTCATCTGCCGCACCATGCGCGACACGCTGGAGCGCGCCGGCTGCCGCTTCGCGCCCAAGGCGATCGCCTCGCATTTCTCGGTGGAGTTCCCGGCGGTGCCCTACCCGACCTTCGGCTTCCACGGCATCTTCCACCTGCCCAGCGTCTATCGCGAGATGCCGGATTTCCTGCTGGACCACCTCTCCGACCGGATCGTCAAAAGCCGCAGCGGCTACCTGCTGCCGGGCCTGCAGGTGGTCGCCCCGGAGACCGCGCTCAAGCTCCAGGCGCGCCTGGCGGCGCTGTCCTGATCCCGGCCAAGACTCCCCCTCGAAAGCTTCCGATGAACGCGAAGAAACAGATCGTCATCCTGATCCCCCACGGCGTGCAGACCGGCGGCCCGGAGGCGCTGCACCAGCTGTCGGACTCGCTGATCCGCCAGGGTCACGACGCGCGCGTCTGGTACGTGCTGCCGACCGATCTGCCCGCGATCGACGAGTTGTACCGCCGCAATGGCCTGAGCGCCAGCACGGCGCTGAAGCTGCAGCCGCGGCCCAACACCGTGGCCGACTACCAGAAGTACCAGGTGCGCCTGGCCGAGGAGATCGCGATGACGCCGGACACCTGCGTCGTCCTGGCCGAGACCTATGTGCACTGGCTGCGCTACTTCCAGCCCTGCACGCCGATGGTGTGGTGGCTGAGCATCGACAACGCCTTCGAGTACCTGGCGGTCAACAGGATCAACATGAACCTGCTGCGCAGCGAGCGGGTGCTGCACACCTACCAGTCGAGCTACGCGCACGACGTGATCCGCGCGCTGGGCTGCACGCGGACGCTGCCGCTGTCGGACTACACGCCCGGCAAGCCGGTCGCCGCGGACGGTGAGCCGGCGGTCGATCCGGCCGCCAAGACCGACATCGCGCTGAACGCCAACCACAAGGTCATCTACGACGTCGGCGCGATCGCCGCGCGGCTGGAGCGCGAGAACGGCTGCAAGGTGCACCTGATCCGCGGCCTGACGCGCGCGCAGGTCTACGACGCGCTGGGACGGAGCAAGCTGTTCATCGATCTGGGCAACTTCCCCGGCAAGGACCGGCTGGCCCGCGAGGCGCTGATGCGCGACTGCTGCGTGTTCGCGCTGGACGTCGGCGCGGCGCGCGACTACGCGCTGCCGGACGAGTGCTACTTCAAGCCGGACCAGGTCGACCAGGTCTTCGCCGGCGCCGGCGAGCTGATGCGCCAGTACGCGCTCTACCTGGAGCTGTCGCGCCCGGCGCAGCAGGCGGTGCAGCGCGAACGGATGATCTTCGAGCGCGAAGTCGCCGGCCTGGCGCACGCCTTCGGGGCCTGACCGAGTCGGCTGCCACGGGGGTTTCCCGGACTGGCTTCGACCGATGTAGGCAATTTCCTCACGCGTGATCGCGCGCTGAAGACCTTGAGAACCCGCCTGCCGCCGCCGAAGATGAAATTTGGCACCGGCTCGGAGTGCCAGCATCCGTCAGGGGGAATCGCCATGAATCTTTCAAGCCTCAAGGTCAAGACCAAACTCTGGGCCGGCTTCGGCCTGATGGCGTTGATCGTCATTGCCGTGTCGGCCGAGGCGCTGCATCAGCTGGACCAGTCCAGCACGCGCGTGGAGACCTACCTGCATGGCGTCGCGGCGCGCGAGCGCCTGGTCATCGCGGTGCAGTCCGCGGCCAAGTCGCGCGCGATCGCCGCTCGCAACCTCGTCCTGGTGACTACGCCGCAGGACCGCGCGATGGAACTGGACGCGGTCACCAAGTCCCATGAGGAGGTCAAGCAATCCCTGGGCCGGCTCAAGGAGCACCTGACCGGCGCGCAGGACGCGACGCCGCAGGACAAGGCGCTGTTCGACAAGCTCTCCGGCGTCGAGGAGCAGTACGGCAAGGTCGCGCTCGCGATCGTGGGACTGGTCAACGAGGGCAAGCGCGACGACGCCATCGCGAAGATGAACACCGAATGCCGGCCGCTGCTGGCCGCGTTGCTGACGGCCACTGGCGAATTCATCCGCTACGAGGACGAGCGCTCCGCCGGCGAGACGCAGGCCGCGAGCGAGCTCTTCGCCACCGACCGCACGCTGCTGATCGTCACGGCCGTGCTGTCCACGGCGATGGCGGGCCTGCTGGGCTGGCTGATCAGCCGCGCGGTGACGGCGCCGCTGAATCGCGCGATCCGGGTGGCGCAATCGGTGGCCGACGGCGACCTGCGCGAGGAGATCGAGGTCAGCGGCCGCGACGAGCTGAGCCAGTTGCTGACCGCGCTGAAGGCGATGAGCGGCAACCTGTCGGCGATGGTGTCGAACGTGCGCCAGGCCGCCGATGGCATCGCGACCGCCTCGACGCAGATTGCCAGCGGCAACCACGACCTGTCCAGCCGCACCGAATCGCAGGCCAGCGCGCTGCAGCAGACCGCCTCGTCGATGGCGCAGATGACGGAGACGGTGCAGGTCAACGCCGAGTCCTCGCGCAAGGCGACGGGCCTGGCCGACGCGGCGGCGCAGGTCGCTGGCCAGGGCGGCGAGGTGGTGCACCGCGTGATTTCGACGATGGAGGCGATCACCGGCTCCAGCAAGCGGATCGGCGACATCATTGGCGTGATCGACGGGATCGCGTTCCAGACCAACATCCTGGCGCTGAACGCGGCCGTCGAGGCGGCGCGCGCTGGCGAGCAAGGCCGCGGCTTCGCGGTGGTGGCCAGCGAGGTGCGGGCCTTGGCCCAGCGCAGCGCGCAGGCGGCCAAGGAGATCAAGGTGCTGATCTCCGACAGCGTGGAGAAGGTCGATGCCGGCGGTGCGCTGGTGCAGGAGGCCGGCCGGACGATGGACTCGGTGCTGAACCAGGTGCGCAAGGTCACCGACCTGATGGGCGAGATCAACGCCTCCACCGAACAGCAGTCGCAGGGCATCGTGCAGGTCAACGAGGCGGTGGCGGCGATCGACCGCGGCACGCAGCAGAACGCGGCGCTGGTCGAGGAAAGCGCGGCGGCGGCCGAGAGCCTGCGGCAGCAGGCCGTGGCGCTGACCGAGGCGATCTCGCGCTTCAAGGTGCGCGGCGGGCTGTCGGCCGCCTGAGCCGGCAGGCCGCACTTAGCTGAGTTTCGCCACAAATCCCACCGAGTTATCACCAGTTCGGATCAATAGACTGCACCGTCGGCAAGCCCGAGTTTTCCCGGCAGTCCCGCAGGTGCCGGCGATTTGTATAGTCCTCCCTGACCGACAGCGAAATCCGACTTGGGAAGCTCCCGTGAACGGCATATACCTGATCATCCCTGCCGAGGAATCAGAGGGATTGGTGTGGGATCCGCTGCAGGATCTGACGTTCTACGAGGCAATCGGGTGGAACTCCATCAAGTCAGACTGGGTGGCGCAAAAGGCTCGTTTCCTGGACGACGCGCATGAAAAGCTCAACGCTGGGGTCGTGAGACCGGGAGGGCTCGTTGCAGCAGAGAATCTGGCGCATGAGCTTCTCAAAAAGATTCGGGCTGAATGCGACCTTCTCCCGATAAGCGTTGGAGGTAGACGATGGGAACTTCTGAACGTCTTGTCCACGGTACAGGAATTCGACAGGTCTCGCTCAGAAGTTCTTGCAAATTTGGACGGTCGAGTTTTCTGGGTGCATGAATTATCAATTCCTCTGAACGAGGCGGCCTGGGATATCTTCACCCTCTCTGCATCGAATCGCGCGTCAATATTTGCCACTGATCGATTTGTGCAGGCCTCAAAGGAGCTGAAAATGAAAGGTGTCGATTTCAAAAGGATAGCTGAATTCAGCCCATAAAGCCGATTGTCGCCGTATCCGTGAAGCTGGCCCGATCATCAAACCGATGACTAGGCCGGGCGCCGGCAATCCACACATCGTCAAGGGCGTGCGATCGCCGGCGCCAGCGCCAATGAATAAGTGATGGACGCTTGGTTCAATTTCTTTTCATATTCATCCCGACCCCTGAGATTTGAAATGAAATTGCTCATGGCGCGTCCACCTCGAATTTTGATCATTCTGAAGCTGCTTCTGCTTCCCCGCTCTTGGTGGGTGGCTGCGTACTGGCTCAAATGCCCGCCAGATTCAATGGATCATCTGGCTTAGAACAAGACTGATATGAAAATTGGGCTCTTGCAGCTTGTGCGGTGAAGCGGGCACGCTCATGATGGCCGGCGGGACTCGTTTATACGGGACAACGGTCTAGGCGCACTTAAATGCAAATGACTGACCCTGTGTTGATCGCGACGCTGGCCGGCCTGCCATGCATGATCTACGGTGTGATCACGATGATCAAGTTCAGCGCATTTGGCCAACAAATCGCGGCCGTGCAGCGCAGGTCGAACGATCTGCTAGAACCTGGCGGCGAAGGCGGTATGAACAATTACCAAATTGAGTTATTTGAGCAATTGATCAATGGCGATGAATTGCGCGGTATCGACGAAGAACTCTTGGAGAAGGCTCGCCATATCGGCAAGCATCTGCGCTGGAGTATGCGAATGAATATCGCATGGATCGTTGTGGTGGGCACAACCTATTGGATCACGGTGAGTTAGGGGCATTTCAACGGCATTGATAGTTGCGCCTGTAAACCGTTCGTCATGCGGCGAAGAGGGGGAAAAGAAAATGGTGCGGGTGCTTGGATGCGGAGCCTGAGCAAAGAAATCCGCCTCGGCGCAGCCCCAGGGCTCAGGGCGCGGGCCCACTCCCCTTGAGCTCCGCCTGCATCCGTGCCCGCATCTCAGCGATGCGCCGGCGTTTCTCCTCCCCCTTGGCCAGTTGCTCAGCCGGCAGGCCCATCGCGCGGCCGCGCTCGATCTGCTGGTCGATGAGCGGCAATTCGCGGTCAGCCGCGTCGACGAAGGCCTGCTGCACCGCTTGATGACGGTCCTGCTCGCGGCGCGCGTAGCCCGCATGGTCGTCGAGCTGCCAGGCAGGCACCGCCGGTTCGGCCGCCTGACGCTGCATGGGCGGCGCCCGGTCATCGCCGGCCACGCGGGCATCGGCCAGACTCCAGGCGGCCGGCAGCTCCGATGCCGGTTGCGATGGCGGCGCCAGAGGCGTTTGCGCCGAAGCCGCGCCTGGCCCCGCGGCAAGTGCCTCCGAGGCGGATGCCGCGCGATCCGCTGGCTCGGCAGCCCCGGCGTCAAGCTGCGGCGAATGGGCCGCTGACCGCACCTGAGCCGCCCCAGCGGCGACCGACGTGTCCCACGTCCCCTCAGGCCCGCCCCTCGCGAGCCACACCGCCAAGGCGCCGATCACCGCCAGCGCCGCTGCGATCTTCAGATCAACGCGTCCACGCTCAATGCGCATGGCCATGCTCCTCGTCGCCCTTGGGCGGCAGTTCCGGCTCGAACGGCAAGGGCGGCGCCGACATCCCCGGCGCCCATTGCAGATCGGCCGTCGCCAGCAACTCGCGCTGACGGCGGCGCCACGCGGCCTCGAGCTTCTCCTGCGCGATGGCCTGTCGCGCCTCATGGCGCACCGTCTCGCTGTCGAGCGGATGGTGGCCCCGTTTCACCGCGATCGCCTGCACCCGTTCCCAGCCATGGCCGTCGGGATGCCGGATCGCCGGCGAGGCCACGCCCACCGGCCAGGCCTGCAGCAGGTCCAGCGCCCAGGCGTCGAGCTCTACCGCCGGCTTGGGGTCGCCGAGCCGCCATGCGAGCGTCTTCACGCCCGCCTGGCCGCGCAGGTCGCTGCCCTCACCGCACGCGGCGTCCGGGCAGCGCAGATGCAAGCCACCGACGGCCTCCAGCCGCGTGAAGCGGTCCAGATGCGCGCGGTAATACGCGCCGATCTCGTCCTCCCGCACCGACGCCGCCAGCGCCGCGCGCGCCGGCGCATCGCCGTGCGGATCGCCGCTGAGCCCCTGCCAGCGCACCCACGCGAGCTTGCGCTGCCGCGCCTGCACGACGCGGCGGACGAAGTCCAGTTCCGCCTCGCTCCACCCGCTGTCGCGGCGCAGCCATTGCTCGACGAAGCGCTCTCGCAGCAGCTGCCGGGCCTGCGCGCGGGCGAAATCGAGCTCGCCCATGCGCAGCATCCGCCGCCCCTGCACGTTCTGCAGCGGCCAGATGTCGGCCACGCTGATCGCGCCCGCCGGCAGGCCGCCAAAGGCGCGATGGCGCAGCAGCACCAGCCGCGAGGCCGCGTCGCGTTGCCTGTCGTCGAGGGCCTCGTCCAGGCGCAGCCCACTGCCCTGCCCGTCCGCCCACAGCGCCGTCCAGGCCCGCGCGTCCACGCTCACCGGCTGCTCGAGCCTCGCGCCCGTCCAGGCCCGGTCGATGCGTTCCGGCCAGATCTGTTGGAGCGTCGCGAGCCACTGCCGCCGCGTGTCGGCCTCCGGCGCGAAAGCGACACGGCGGCTCGCGAAGAGCGTCGCATCGCCGACCTCCCGCGCGGCCGCGTCGCCCAGCAGCAAGTCCAGCGCCAGATGGCGCGTCAGCTCAGGCAGGGTCAGCGCCGGCTGCTCCCGGCGGGCGAGCATCAGCAGCGCCTCGGCCGGCCGGCGCGGGATCGCCTGATCACCGAAACGCGCGACCCACCCCGGCGCGGCTCGCTCATCGGCCGACGCCGGCGCGGCCGATGGCCCAGGCGCCGCGCTCGCTCGCGGGACCACGAAGACCGCGCACGCCGCAAGGCCCAGCCCTGCCGTGACGAACGCCGCGCAGGCCCGGCCCATGCGCCGGCCGCGAGTCGCGCGCCCGCCCCTCACAGCCGCTCAGCCGCGCGGTTGAGCAGATGCACGACCATCGCGATCGCATGCGGCACCACGACGCGGCCCACATCGCGGCGCACCGCGTGGTCGGTCGTCGACAGCACCTGGCCGCCGCGGCTGTACGAGATCTGCCCGCCCTGGCGCAGCAGCGGGCGGATGTCGGTGGCGCTGGCCGGCAGCGGCGTGTAGCTCGCCAGCGCGGCGGTCACGAGCGCGTCATCACCCAGCGCCTCGCTGTCGTAGTAGTCCTTCACCCAGGTCTCCCAGCCGGAGTGGTTCAGCGCCGAAGTCGTCCAGGTGTGATGCGGCTGCAGCAGGTCCGTCGTGTGCATCACGAAGCCCAGGCTCTGCACCGTCGGCCGCGCCAGGAACTGCGACCACCAGTACTGGCCCAGGTTGTCGATGGGCTGGAACGGCGCTTTCTCGAAGTCCGCGTACATCGACGGCGTCGAGCTGCCGCCCTGCCGGTAGTTGGCTTCGGTCAGGCCATAGGCGTTGTACTTGCTCCCGTCGCCAAACCAGCCCTTCATGCCGCCCTTGCCGTCGTCCAGGTGATCGCCGACGAGCCACGCGGCAGCCAGATCGTCGATGTCGCCCTTGACGGTCAGCTTGGCGTAGTTGTAGCCGCCGAAGGGATTGCCGTGGACGTCAGGGCCCTGCGTGCGGTTCTGGAAGTGCCAGTACGAGGTGTAGTTGACGATGCCCGAACCCAGCCCCCAGACCGGCGCCAGCACGCAGTCGCCGGTCATCGCGCCGCACAGGTAGGTGTCGGCGAAGTCGTCGACGTCATAGGCGCCCTGGCCGAGCTGCTCGGCGAACTGGTCGATCGTGTAGCCCGCGCGCGTGACGCCCGCCAGCAGCTTGGCGTAGTTCGTCGTGCCGGCGTGGCGCTGCATGTAGCGCACCGCGTCGATCGCAATGCGCCTGTGGGTGTCCTGGGCGAAGGCGTTGGCCTCGATCGGCTGGGCGAGGCCGGCCGCCACGGCGGCGGTGGCGGCGAGCAACTGGATGGATCGCATCGAAGTCTCCCTGTGATGAGCCCGCAAGGGGCGTGATGGCTGCGCGATCGGCGCACGCCGGAATCTGGGCCGCGATGTTCGGAGGCGCTCGTGACGCTTCCGTTAAGGGAACGCGACGGCCGGCGCTGGTTTTCAGTTGGCAACAGTCCGAGGAATCCAGGCGCGGTTCGCCGCTGGAGGCTAGGCCCGGGATGCGGCTGGCGGCAGTCGGACCGACCCCGGCTAGGGACGTCCCTAGCTGGGAACGGTCCCGTCTTTCACGGCCGACCACCGCGCGATGCAATGCCAGCCAGCCCGAAACGCAAGGAGCACGCGATGCTGGCCGACGCCACCCGTTCATCCAACGTCCCTTCGCCCGCGCCCTCCCCGGCGCCGGCCGCCCCGACCGGCGCCACCGCCTCCTCCGCCGTCCAGCGCGGCCAGGCGCGGGACCTGATCGCCCAGGCGGCCGATCCCAACACCGGCGCGCTCGACACCAGGCGTCTGGCGGGCTGGGTCGCCGAGGCCAGCGTCAAGGACTTCGACAGCGCCGCGCAGGCGCACGCCTCGATCGAGAAGGAGCTGATCGCGCAGGGCCGCGTCGGCGACCTGTCACGCTTCAACCAGGACGTGGTCACCGCGACCGCCGAACTGGCGCCGAACGGCCTGTGGGCCGCCGGTCAGGCGATGGCGAGCCAGGGCAAGCACCTGCTCATCGACAACCCCATCCTGATCAAGCGCTGGGAGAACACGACCAGCGCCTGGACCGGCCGCAGCGGGTTCTCCTCGCCGCTGCGGGAGCTGCTGACCTCGCACGGCATCGAGTTCAACGCCACCGCGCACGCGGCGCCGCCCAACTCGGTGGGCAAGTCGGCCGGCATCCCGAAGGAGGTGGCCAACAACACCAACGGCGCGCTGGCGCGTGACGCGATCGCCGACCGCTGGCGCGCCACCGGGCACGACGTGTCGATCGAACAGCCCCGCAACGGCGGCAGCCGGCGGGTGGACGTCGTCGCCGACACCCGGGGCGGCGATCCGCGCAACCGCACGCGCGTCGAGATCGAGTCCAAGGTCGGCTACACCTCCAAGAGCAGCACCATCGTGGAGCAGGTCGCCAAGGATGCCCAGGCGCTGGCCGAGAACCGCACGCTGCGCCAGACCGGCGTGGCGCTGGAGCGGGCGGGCAAGGTGCTGCGCCCCGTGGGCGCGGTGATGGATGCGATCGAGGTCGGCAGCGCCTTCCACGCGGACGGCAACCGGGTCGGCGAGAAGACCGGGCGCGCGGTCGCCGGCGTGGCTGGCGGCGCGCTGGGCGGCTGGGGCGGCGCGGCGGCCGGCGCGGCCATCGGCACGGCGATCCTGCCGGTCGGCGGCACGGTGGTGGGCGGGCTGATCGGGGGCGCGATCGGGGCCTTCGGCGGCGATCAGCTCGCCAAGGGGGCCTTCGACACGATCAAGGGATGGTTCTGAGCGCCGCGCCTGCGAAGATGGCGCGATGCTGAACTGGCTCAAGAAGATCGCCCCGCCGTCCGGGTCCACGCTCGAGCGGCGCCTGGCCGGCTATCCGGCCTACACCCTGCCCCATCCGGGGGACGGCGCGTCGCTGACGCCCGCCCAGGCGCAGGCCAACCTGGAGGCGCTGCTGACGCAGCGGACCGCCCGGCTGGAGATCGTCACGGCGCTGCTGCGCGACGAGGCCGGCATCGACGCCGCGCCCGCGCTGGCCGGCGCCGATCCGGCGCCGCTGCTCGACGCGCTGCACACGTGGATGAAGGAGGCGATGCCCGCGCTCCATGACCGGCACCGGGAACTGGCGTCGACGGCGCGCTGGCTCGCCAGCCACCGGCGCGGCGACGAACTGGTGTTCTCCTTCCTGGGCGACCTGGGTCTGCTGCTGGGCGAGCTGATCGTCCTGGGCCGCCCCGCCTTTCAATGGGCGCTCGACCTGGACCCGCGCAACCGCCGCGCGAAGATGGTCAGCTGGCAGCGCCCGGTGCTGATCGCGCATCGGCCCGACGGCAGCGCCGTCGAGCTCGATCCCGAGGACGCCGTCGTGCACCGCTTCATCCAGCCGCGCGGCAGCGCCCTGGTGCTCAACGAGTGGGGCCGGATGGTCCAGGACGCGCGGGCCGGGGCGTACGACCGGGCGCTTTGACCGCCGGCTTGGCGTTGCGCACCCGGTTGGCGAGGAACACCTCGCCGATGTCGAGCGTGCTCTCGTGGCCGACATGGGCCGCGCAACTGCCCAGCCATTTGTCCGCCGCCGCCCGGCCGAGCCCGAACAGCGTCGTCAGCAGTCCGGGATCGGTGTTGAGCTTGCTCGACGCGCCGAACGGCGCCAGGCCGTCCTCGTCGGCGATGCGGTGCAGCCGCATCTGCTTGTAATGGGTCGGATCGACGCGCCGGTCGCGCAGCAGCCGCTGCACGAAGGCGATCGCGCGCAGCTCGGCGACCAGGCTGGCATTGAAGGTGATCTCGTTGATGCGGTCGTCGATCTCCGCCGCGGTGCGCGGAATGCCGGCATGCTCGCGCGGATTGATCTGGATCAGCAGCACGTCGTCCGAGGCGGTGCCATAAACCAGCGGCCACAGCGCCGGATTGCCCGAGTAGCCGCCATCCCAGAACGGCTCCCCGTCGATCACCACCGTCTGCGCGCCGTGCGGCAGGCAGGCCGAGGCCATCAGCGCCTCGATGCTCAGGTCCTCGCCGCTGAACACGCGCGGCTGGCCGGTCCGCACCGAGGTCGCCACCACGAAGACCTTGATCGGTCCCTCGCGCAGCGCCTCGATGTCGACATGGCGCTGGACGATGTCGCGCAGCGGGTCGAGGTTGAACGGATTGAGCTGGTACGGGCTCCACAGCCGCATCCAGGCGTCCCAGGCCGCGTAGCCGGGCCAGGCGCTGCGGTTGTAGACCCAGGCCGGGAGCTCCATGCGCGCGGCGTGGCCGGGACCGGCCGTCTCGCCGACGACGCCGAAGCAGGCCGGCACGCCCGACACGTCCTGCCAGAAGCGCGATAGCGCCTGCCGCGCCCCCAGCGCCCCGCCCTTGGCGAAGCCGGTGGCCATGACGGCGGCATTCATCGCGCCGGCGCTGGTGCCGGAGACGCCGTCGGCCTGGAGCCGCCCATCCTCGAGCAGCCGGTCCAGCACGCCCCAGGTGAAGGCGCCGTGCGAGCCGCCGCCTTGGAGCGCCAGGTCGATGAGCCGGGGGGACGCCGCGGACTTGGCGCTGGGCTTGTCAGTCGGTTTGTCGATGGGTTTGTCAGTCGGCATGGCGGCAGGACGCGCGGCGGCGCCCGGTGGCGGCGAAGCCCGCAGCCTACCGTGGCGGCGTGCCCTGCGTCACGCGCTCACTTCCCGCCGCGCAGCTTCGCCAGCTGTCCCTGCGTCTCGGTCCACAGGTCCATGCCGACCTGCGTCGCGATGCCGGCGTTCACGCGGGTCAGCTTGTCGCGCATGCGGGCGGTCTCGGCCGGGCTCAGTTCATTGACCGCCATGCCCTTGGCCTTGAGCTCCGCCAGCGCCTTGGCGGCCTCGTCGCGCGTGTCCTTGCGTTCGAAGTCGCGGCTCTTGACCGCCGCCTGCTGCAGGATCGCCTGCTCGTCCTTGGACAGGCCGTCCCAGAACTTCTTCGACACCGTCACGATCCACGGGCTGTACACGTGATTCGTCACCGTCAGGTACTTCTGCACCTCGTAGAACTTGGCCGACAGGATGGTGTTGTACGGGTTCTCCTGGCCGTCGACGGCGTTGGTCTCGAGCGCCGTGAACAGCTCCGAATACGGCAGCGGCACCGCGTTTGCGCCCAGCTGCTTGAAGCTGTCGAGGAACACGTTGTTCTGCATCACGCGCAGCTTGATGCCGCTGAGGTCCTCCAGCTTGTTGACCGCGTGCTTGCTGTTGGTCAGGTTGCGGAAGCCGTTCTCCCAGTACACCAGGCCGACCAGGCCCTTCTCGGCCAGCTTGCCGCGCACCTTGTCGCCCACCGGCCCGTCCAGCAGCGCGTCGGCCTCGCGGACGTTGTTGACCAGGAAGGGCGTGTCCCACAGCGCCATCTCCTTGGCGATGCCCACCAGCGTCGCCGTGGAGCCCACCATCATCTCCTGCGCCCCGCCGATCAGCGCCTGCTGCATCTGCGTATCCGGCCCCAGCGCCGCGCCACCGATCGCGCGCACCCGCATCTTGCCGCCGGAGAGCTTCTGCACCTCGTCGGCGAAGACCTTGACCGCGCGGCCCTGGTTGCTGTTCTCCGCCAGGCCGTAGCCGAAGCGGATCAGGCGCGGCTTGATGTCGGCGGCGGCGGCCGGCAAGGCGGCGCCGAGGGTGCCCAGGGCGAGCGTGGCCAGCGCGGCAGCGGCCAGGGTCAGGCGGCGAGTCTTGAAGCTCATGGTTGTCTCCTTGGGGGGCGAATGGACTCGGGATCGGATTCAGGATCGGATACGGCTGCGGATTCAGCGCATCCAGCGGATCGGCTCCGTCACCAGCGCCGGGAAGGCGGTGAACAGCACCAGGATCAGCGTGTAGGTGAGCAGGAACGGATTGACGCCCTTGATGACCTGATGCATCGACAGCCGGCCCACGCCGGCCACGACGTTGAGCACCGTGCCCACCGGCGGCGTGATCAGGCCGATGGCGCCGTTGAGCACGAACATCAGGCCGAAGTACACCGGGTCGATGCCCGCCTTGACGGCGATCGGCAGCATCACCGGGGCGAAGATCAGGATGGTTGGCGTCAGGTCCAGCGCGGTGCCGATCACGACCAGGATCAGCATCATCAGCGCCATCAGCAGGCGCGGCGATTCGATCAACCCGCCCAGCCACCCGGTCAGCACGCCCGGCAGGTCGGCCAGCGTGATCATGTAGCTCGCCACCTGGGCGCCGGCGCACAGGAACATCACGATCGCCGTCGTCTTGGCCGCGCGCACCAGCACGCCATGCAGCTCGCGCAGGCCCATCTCGCGATGGACGGCGAAGCTGATCACCAGCGCGTAGAACGCGGCCACGACCGCGGCCTCGGTCGGCGTGAACACGCCGGTCTTCATGCCGCCGATGATGATCAGCGGCATCAGCAGCGCCCAGAAGGCCTTGGCCGTCGCCTTCAGCCGCTCGCCCATCGGCAGCGCGGTGCCGGGCGGCAGGTCGATCCGGCGCAGCTGCAGCTTCCACGCGATCAGCAGCCCCAGGCCCATGACCAGCCCCGGCACGATGCCCGAGAGGAACAGCGCCGAGATCGAGGTGTTGGTCGTCACCCCATAGATCACGAAGGGCATCGACGGCGGAATGATGGGCGCGATGATGCCGCCCGAGGCGATCAGCCCGGCCGAGGTGGCCATCGGGTAGCCATGGCGCTGCATCATCGGCAGCAGGATGGTGGCCAGCGCCGCGGTGTCGGCCAGCGCCGAGCCGCTCATGCTGGCCATCAGCACCGAGGCGCCGATCGCGACGAAGCCCAGCCCGCCGGGGATGTGCCCGACCCAGGCCTGCGCCATCTGGATGATCCGCCGGCTGATGCCCCCGGCGTTCATCAATTCCCCGGCCAGGATGAAGAAGGGCACGGCCAGCAGCGGGAAGCTGTCGATGCCGGCCACCAGGTTCTGCGCCAGCAGCTGGGTGTCCCAGAAATCCAGCGCCCAGGCCATGCCGGCGCCGGTCAGCACCAGCGCGAAGGCCATCGGGATGCCCAGGCCCATCAGCAGCAGCATGCCGCCGCAAAAGACGATGAAGGACAGTGCCTCGTTGCTCATGGTCATCCTGCCCTTACTCGACGTCGGACTCGTGATCGAGGTCCAGCGGCTGGTTGCGGATCAGCTCCCACAGCGCGATCACGGCGATCGCTGCGCAGGAGAGCAGCGCCGGCAGCGGCAGCAGCGCGTTGGAGTAGCCCAGCACCACCGAGCGGCTCTCCAGCCCGACCACCACCTGCTGCCAGGCGCCCCACCCCACCAGCGCGGCCGCGGCGATGACGGCGACGCGGATCAGCGCGGTGATCGCGCGCAGCGCCGCCGGCTGGCGCCGCAGCGGCAGCAGCAGGCTGGTGAAGGCCATGTGCTCGCCCAGCGGATAGGCGGCCGTCGCGCCGATGAAGACCATCCACACGAACAGCAGGCGCGAGAGCTCCTCGCTCGCCGCGATGCCGCTGCCGAAGCCGTAGCGCAGCACGACATTGACGAACACCGCCAGCGCCATCACGCCCAGGCACAGCGCCATCGCGGCCTCGCTGGCGGTCTGCCAGCGCGAACGGCGCGCGGCCTGGGCCGGCGCGCCGGCGTCCTGATGAGAGGGGGTCATGGCGCGGTCTCCTGGTTGTCCTGCGGTGCCGGGGGCGCCATGGACGTCTCCGACGCCTTTGACGTGTCCGGCGCGTGGGGCGCTTCCTGCGCGAGCGCGGCGAGCGCCTGCCTCACCTGCTCCGCCACCGGCAGCGCCGCCGGCACCGTCACGACGCCGGGCTCGCCGGTGGGCGGCTCCAGCGTGGCGAACTGGCTGTCGACCAGGCTCGCCGGAAAGATGTGCCCCGCCGCGCGGGCAGCCACGCGCGTCAGCGCGAGCGGCTTGTCGATCTCGAGGAACACGAAGGCCAGGGACGGACAGGCGCCACGCAGCCGATCCCGGTAGGCGCGCTTGAGCGCGGAGCAGCTCAGCACCACCGGCGCCTGTCCGGCCAGCAGCGCGCCGAGCCGGTCGAGCCAGCCCCAGCGGTCCTCGTCCGTGAGCGGCTGGCCGGCCTGCATCTTGGCGATCGAGGCCGGCGCGTGGTGGGCGTCGCCCTCGATGAAGGGCCAGCCGAGCGCCAGCGCCAGCACCTCGCCGACGCTGGTCTTGCCGCAGCCGGCCACGCCCATCACGACGATGGCGCGGGCGGCGGGCGCTGCGGGGGAGGCAGTCGATGCGGTCATTGGATAGCGCTATCCCAAGTTCTGAAAAGAGACGGCGATCGGAAGGTCCGGGTCGCCGTCGAGTCCTCGTCACAGGAGGGCCACCCCGCCGCGAAGAGCCTTTCACGCGGCGGGATAGCGCTATCTTAGGTGGTGCATGGCAGCACCAGGATAGGGATTACGCGAGGTTTCGGTGCCGCCGGCGCGCCAAGTCCTGGGGCAGCCCCCGGCTCCCGGGCCGGGAGGACAGCGCTATCCTCCTGCCGATGAACGCATCCTCCCCCAGACGGCGCCGGGCCACCGGCCGCGCCACGCTGCAAGACGTCGCGCAGGCGGCCGGCGTGAGCCCGATCACCGCCTCCCGCGCGTTGCGCGGCGAGCGCAGCGTCGCGCCGGAACTGGTCGAGCGCGTCACCGCCGCCGTCGCGCAGCTGGGCTATGTCCCCGATCCGGCAGCGCGCGCGCTGGCCTCGGCGCGCAGCAACCAGGTCGTGGTGCTCATCCCGCTGCTGTCGAACGCGCTGTTCGTCGACCTGCTGGACGCGGCGCAGCGCACGCTGCTCGCGGCCGGCTACCAGAGCCTCATCGGCGTCACCCACTACCACCCCGAGGAAGAGGAAGCGCTGCTGCGGACCTACCTGATGAACCGCCCCGCCGGGCTGCTCGTCACCGGCTTCGACCGCACCGATGCGGCGCGCGCGCTGCTTCACGGCAGCGGCGTGCCCTGCGTCCACGTGATGGAGAACCGCGGCGAGCCGGGCCTCTATTCCGTCGGCTTCTCTCAGCAGGCGGCCGGCCATGCGATGACCGCCGAACTGCTGCGGCGCGGTTACCGCCGCATCGCGTTCGCGGCCGCGCAGCTGGATCCGCGCACGCTGCAGCGCGCCGAGGGCTATCGCGCCGCGCTCGGCGCGGCCCACGATCCGGCGCTCGAGTTCATGGACTCGGCGCCCTCGTCCTTCGCGCTGGGGGCGGCGATGTTCGAGCGCGTGCTGCGGGCGGCACCGGAGGTCGACGCGATCTTCTTCAACAACGACGACCTGGCGCAGGGCGCGCTGCTGCAGGCCTTGCGCCTGGGTGTGAAAGTGCCGGAGCGCGTCGCCGTCGTCGGCTTCAACGACCTGACCGGCGGCGACCAGATGCTCCCGCCGCTGAGCACGGTGCGGACGCCTCGCGGCGACATCGGCCTGCACGCGGCCCGCATGCTGGTGGCCCTGATGCGCAACGAGCCGGTGCCCGAGACCTGCGTGGATCTCGGCTTCCAGCTCGTGATGCGCGACAGCTGCTGAGCGCCTCCCGGCGCCCTTTCCAGCCCTTTCCCGCCCTTTCCCCCTTTTTTCCGCCCTTCCCGCCCTTCTCTCCAGCGCCCGATCAGAACGGCGCGGGCCGCGCGCGGACCTGCCATTCGCCGGACGGCTGCCAGCTCGTGCTCACGCGCAGGAGACCGAAGGGGTGGCGCGTTTCGAGACGGACCCGCGGCATGGCCTGGGAGCCGCATCTGAGGGCCGGCAGCGGGATCAGCACCGAGTCCGTGCTCTGGGGCGCGACAGCCAGCCAGCGCACGCTGCCCGGCTGCGGCGGCTCGACCAGCGTCACGGCGATGTGACTGCGCGCACGGCGGGAGGGGTTGCGGGCCGACAGCGCCAGCATCGCGGTGTCACCGGCGAAGCACAGCGACGGCGGCGCGACATGCAGCAGCAGGCCGCGCAGGGTCTGGATGCCCACGGCCAGGCAAGTGGCCAGCAGCCCCATCAGCGCCAGCCCGAACACCATCGGCAGCCAGGCCTTCGACGAGAGTCCCTGCATCAGCAGGGGCACGGCGCAGGCCAGCAGGACCAGCGACGCACAGGAGGGCATCACCCGGAGATCCCGGAGCCGGAGCGTGGTATGGGCGACCTCCTCGGCGCAACTGCCGGAGCTGGGCGCGGCGGCGCAGGGATGGAGGGAAAGGAGGCCCAGATGGCTGCGCAGCGGCAGGCGGGCCGAAGGGGGCATTGGCGGGAAGGACATCGCGGGTGCGTGCAGACGTTGGCGGAACGGCGACTGTCCGTCGCCGCTCCGCCTCCACGCCATCGTCTACACAGGTCAATCGATGTCGTCGACCGGCCTCGCTGAGCTAGTGCCGATGAGTCAGTTCAATCGGCGATCCCCGGCGTGGGCGTGCCCGGGGTGCCCATCGCCACGCCGCTTTCGGCGGCCGCGGCCGGTGCGGACGGCGCCGCGCCTGGCTCTTGCGCCGTGAAGGTCTTGCGGCCCTTCACGAGGTAGGAATAGATCACCGGCACCACCACCAGCGTCAGGATCGTCGACGTGATCACGCCGCCGATGATCGCCCGGCCCATCGGGGCCTGCATCTCGCCGCCCTCGTTCAGCGCGATGGCCATCGGCAGCATGCCGAACACCATCGCCGCGGTCGTCATGATGATGGGCCGCATCCGGATCAGGCCCGCCTGCAGCAGCGCCTCGGGCACTGACAGGTGCTGGTCCTTGCGCGCATGGTTGGCGAAGTCCACCAGCAGGATCGCGTTCTTCGTCACCAGGCCCATCAGCATCACCAGGCCGATCATCGAGAACACGTTCAGCGTCGTCTTCCACAGCAGCAGCGCCAGCATCACCCCGATCAGCGCCAGCGGCAGCGAGGCCATGATCGCCACCGGCTGCACGAAGCTGCCGAACTGGCTGGCCAGCACGATGTAGATGAAGATCAGCGCCAGCCCCATCGCGATCAGCAGCCCGTTGAAGGCCTCCGCCTGCTGCTTGCCGTCGCCGTCGACCATGAAGCTGATGCCCGGTGGCAGCTGCGTCTCCTTGATCAGCTTCTGCACGTCGGCGTTGACGTCGCCGCCCGGGCGGCCCTGCACGCCGGCGTACACCGCCTCGCGGCGCTGCAGATTCTGGCGGCGGATCACCTCGGGGTTGAACACCGGCTCGATGGCGGCCACCTGCTCCAGCGCGATCGGCGAGCCGTCCTTGGCGAACGCCACCGGCAGGCTGCGCATCTGCTCGATGCTCTGGCGCTGCGCCTTGGGCAGGCGCAGCAGCACCTCGACCTGGTTGCCGTCCGGCGTGGTCCAGTAGGTCGCGATGTCGCCGTTGACGTAGGCGCGCAGCGACGAGGCCACCTGCACCGCGTTCAAGCCCAGCTCGCGCACCGCGGAGTCGCGCAGCTTCACCGCGAAGGCCGGCAGGCCCGGCTTGACGGTGGTGTCCACGTCCACCGCGCCCTTGATCTTCTTGACCTTCTCGGCGAAGTCCTTGGCCACCTGCGTCAGCACTTCGGGGTCCGAGCCCAGGATCGTCACCCACACCGGCCGGTTGAAGCCGACGCTGACCTCGACGCCGGGGATGCGCGCGATCTCGGCGCGGATCGCGTCCTCGACCTGGGTCTGGCTGCGCTTGCGCTCCTTGCGGTCCACCAGCGCGATGTCCAGGTTGGCCTGGTTGCGGCCGGTGGCCAACCCTTCCCCGCTGCTGCCGACGACGGTCGACACGGTCTTGATCTCGGGGAACTTGGCCAGGATCTCCTCGACCTGGCGCACCTTGGCGTCGCCCCGGTCCAGGCTGGTCGCCACCGGCATGCGCAGCGTCAGATGGGTGAAGCCCTGGTCGACCTGGGGCTGGAACTCGCTGCCCACGGCCGGCACCAGCAGGATCGCCAGCACGAAGCTGCCGATGCCCGACAGCGTCACGATGCCGCGCGGCGTGATCGTGGCCGAGCGCAGCCGGCGCGGCGCGGTCTTGTCGCGCTCGCCATCGGCGCCGAACGGACGTCCGAAGGACGGCAGCACCCACAGCCGGTAGCGGCGCGGCGAGAACACCCAGCGCAGCGTCTTCTCATAGACGGCGTGCAGCACATCCATCGCGGCGTCGGTGGCGCGGATCAGGTGGCCGATCACCGGCACCTTCTTCACGTAGGCGCTGGGCGGGTCCGGCCACACCGACGACAGCATCGGATCCAGCGTGAAGCTGACGAACAGCGACACCAGCACCGCCACCGCGACGGTGATGCCGAACGGATAGAAGAACTTGCCGACGATGCCGCCCATGAACGCCACCGGCACGAACACCGCGCAGATCGCGAAGGTCGTGGCCATCACGGCCAGCCCGATCTCGTTGGTGCCGTCCTCGGCCGCCTGGTGATGGTCCTTGCCCATGCCGACGTGGCGCACGATGTTCTCGCGCACGACGATGGCGTCGTCGATCAGCAGCCCGATGCACAGGCTCAGCGCCATCATCGTCATGAAGTTCAGCGTGAAGCCGAAGGCGTAGATCGCGATGAAGCTGGAGATCACCGAGATCGGCAGCGTCAGCCCGGTGATGATGGTCGAGCGCCAGCTGTGCAGGAACAGGAACACGATCGCCACCGTCAGCAGCGCGCCCTCGATCAGCGTGTGGCGCAGGCCGTCCAGCGAGTGCTTCACGAAGTCGCTGTTGACGTAGACCAGGCGCAGCTCCATGTCCTTGGGCAGCGTCTTGCGCAGCTCCTCGACGGCGGCCTTGACGGCCTCGCCGGTGGCCACGATGTTGGCGTCCTGCTGCTTGAAGATGTTGAAGCTCACCGCCGGCTGGCCGTTGATGCGCGCGATGGAGTCGAGCTCGCGCTCGCGCTCGCTCAGCGTGCCCAGGTCGCCCAGCGTCAGCGCCAGGTCGCCGCGGCGCGCCACCACGACATTGGCGAACTGCTTCGGATCCTTGACCTTGCCCTCGACGCGCAGCATCGCGTCGTCGTAGTGGTTGGAGATCAGGCCCACCGGCGCGTCGGTGTTGGCCGCGTTCAGCGCCTTGGAGATCTCCGCCGGGGTGATGTTGTAGGCGCGCAGCCGGGTGGGATCGAGGTCGATGCGGACCTCGCGCACCGCCATGCCGCCCACGTCCACCTTGGCCACGCCCTCGACGCGGCCCAGCCGCTTGGACACGGTCAGGTCGGCCAGCATCGACAGCTCGCGCAGCGTGCGGTTGGGGCTCATCAGCGCGGCCACGATGATGGGCTGCGCGTTCTCGCCCTGGAAGCGCTGCACCATCGGCGGCTTCACGTCGCGCGGGAACTGCGCCTGCGCCATCGCGACGCGATCGCGGATCTCCTGCATGCCGCGGTTCATGTCGGCGTTCAGCGAGAACTCGACCGAGGTCTGCACCCGGCCCTCGAAGCTGCGCGACTGCACGCGCTCGACGCCGGCGATGGTATTGAGCGCCTCCTCCAGCGGCTTGGCCACTTCGCGCTCGACCGCCTCCGGAGAGGCGCCCGGGTACTGGATGTCGATCTGCGCCCCGGGGAAAGTGATGTCGGGCGATTGCTCGACGCCCAGCTTGGAATACGCGACCAGCCCCAGCACGCACAGCGCGACCATGACCATGGTGGCGAAGACGGGGTTGCGGATCGAGACGCGGGTCATCCACATGGTGCGGCTCCCCGGTTATTGAGCGGCGGCGCCGCTGGCGGCCGCGCTGGCCACGCTGGCTTTGGGCGCGCGGATCTCGGCGCGCTCGCCCTCCTTCAGGTTGTCGAAGCGCGCCCCCAGCACCTGCGACTGCGGCGTCACGCCGGCCAGGATCTCGACCCGCCCTTCCCGCGCGTCACGCCGGCCGGTGGTGACGATGCGGCGCACCAGCGCGCCCTTGTCGATCAGCCAGACATGTTCCTGGCCCGACACGCTGCCGATGGCCGTCGCTGGCACGGTCAGGCGCTGCTTGTCGTCGGCCAATTCGACGCGGGCGACCGCGTACTGGCCGGCGCGGAAGCGCTCGCCCGGGTTGTCCAGCGCCAGCGTCACGCCGATCGAGCGGGTGCCCGGCTCGGCCGCCGGCGCGATGCGCGCGATGCGCGCCGTCACCGGCTCGTCGACGCCCTCCACCTTCACCTGCACCGACATGCCGGGCGAGAGCTTGCCCACCTCGTGCGTGCCGACCAGGCCGGCCAGCTCCAGCTTGGACAGGTCGACGATGGTCAGCACCTGCTGCTCCGCGGCGACCTTCTCGCCGGGCAGCGTGTGGCGCTTGGCCACGATGCCGTTGATCGGCGAAATCAGCGCCGCCTGGCGCAGCAGGACCTCGCTGGTGCCGAGCTGCGCCTGCGCCGACAGCATCTGCGCGCGGGCCGATTCGAGCTGCGCGCGGGAGTTGTCGAGCGCCGTGGGCGCGATGAAGTTCTGCGAGGCCAGGCCCTGGTTGGCCTTGAACTGGCGCTCGGACTGCTCATACAGCGCGCGCGCGGATTCGACGCTGGCGCTGCGCTCGGCGACCTTGTGGCGGAGTTCTTCCAGATCCAGCTGGCCGAGCACCTGGCCGGCCTGCACGCGGTTGCCCTCGGCGACGGCGAGGCGGTCCAGGCTGCCCGACGCCTTGGCGCGGACGATCACCGTATTGGGCGCGACCAGCGGGCCGGAGAACTCGATCACCCCCGGCATCGCGGCCAGCACCGGCTTGACGACCTCGCTGGCCTGGAATTCCAGGGCCGGCTTGCCGGCGTCCTTCTTCGGCGCGGGCGCATGGCCCCCGCTCGTGGCGTACACGCCGGCTCCGCCGGCCAGCACGGCCACCGCCACACCACCCAACCACCACTGCTTGCGCATGTTCTCCCCCATCCGTCGAGACGGGATCACCGGTTCGATGATCCTTGAATGCGGCGGAGTGTAGGAATCCCGAATTTGACCTGTCAGCGACCTGCGACGAATTGCAGTTTGCGCGTCATGGCCTGCTTTTCTCCGGGACTGAAATCCTTCAAATAAAGGACGAAATGCAAATCAAGGTGGGGAACGGATGGCAAAGCCACTGGAATGAGCCATTGTGGAAAGGCTCTCAGCCTGCCAGGCGTGATAGCGCCCGGGCGCTGGAAGCGCTCAGCCGGCCTCGGGCCGCTGGGCGGCGATCGCGGCGATCGGCAGCTCGACGTCCGCGCATTGCGCGCGATCCATCAGCACGTGGTCGATGACGACCAGCGCCAGCATCGCCTCGGCGATCGGCGTGGCACGGATGCCGACGCAAGGATCGTGGCGGCCGAAGGTCTCGACGACGGTCGGCTCGCCCGCGCGATTGATCGAGGGCCTCGGCGTGCGGATCGAGCTGGTCGGCTTGATCGCGATGGACACCCGCAGGTCCTGGCCGCTGGAGATGCCGCCCAGCACGCCGCCGGCGTTGTTGCTGGCGAAGCCCTCGGGCGTCAGCGCGTCGCCGTGCTGGCTGCCGCGCTGGCGCACGCTCTCGAAGCCGGCGCCGATCTCGACGCCCTTGACCGCGTTGATGCCCATCATCGCGTAGGCGATGTCGGCGTCGAGCTTGTCAAACAGCGGCTGGCCCAGGCCGGCCGGCATGCCGGTGGCCTCGACCATCAGCCTGGCGCCCACCGAGTCCCCGTCCTTGCGCAGCGCGTCCATGTAGGCCTCCAGCGCGTCGATCTGCGACGCATTGGCGGCGAAGAACGGGTTCTGGCCGACGTGCTCCCAGCCCTCGAAGGCGATGTCGATCTCGCCGAGCGCGGTCATGCAGCCGCGAAAGCCCACGCCCAATGTCTGCTTCAGCCACTTGCGGGCCACCGCGCCCGCCGCGACCATCGGCGCCGTCAGCCGGGCCGAGGACCGGCCGCCGCCGCGCGGATCGCGCAGGCCGTACTTGCGCCAGTAGGTGTAATCGGCGTGGCCGGGGCGGAAGGTGTCGAGGATGTTCCCGTAATCCTTGCTGCGCTGGTCCACGTTGCGGATCAGCAGGCAGATCGGCGTGCCGGTGGTCAGGCCTTCGTAGACGCCGGACAGGATCTCGACCTGGTCCGGCTCCTGGCGCTGCGTCACGTGGCGCGAGGTGCCCGGACGGCGGCGATCGAGCTCGGGCTGGATGTCCTCCACCGACAGCGCCAGCCCCGGCGGGCAGCCGTCGATCACGCAGCCGATGGCCGGACCGTGGCTCTCGCCGAAGTTGGTGACGCGAAACAAGCTGCCGAAAGTGCTGCCGGACATCTGGAGAACCTGCCTGGGCGGGAGAAACCGAAGCCGCCGATTCTACGAGCGCGTTCCCGGCGGACGACCCGCGATGCGCCCGGCCGCGGCGCTTCAGGCTCCTTGAGCGATGAACTCAGCGCTCGGGTCCGGCGAGGCATCGCCGCCGGCCGCGGCCTCGCGCGCGATGCGCTCCTGCGCGGCGGGGTCGCGCTCGAAGACGGCGATGCTTTCCACATGGGCCGTGTGCGGGAACATGTTGACCGCGCCTGCCTTCGTGCAGCGATAGCCGGCCACGTGGACCAGCAGGCCCGCGTCGCGCGCCAGCGTCGACGGGGCGCAGGACACGTAGACGATGCGCTCCGGCGGCGCCCAGCCCGGCGCCAGCGACGGATCCTTGACCAGCTCCGCCAGCGCCTTGACGAGCGCGAACGCGCCTTCGCGCGGCGGATCGATCAGCCAGCGGTCGGCCTGGCCGTCGGCGGCCAGCAGCTGCGGCGTCATCTCGAACAGGTTGCGCGCGACGAAGCTCGCCTTGTGATCGAGCCCGTTGCGCCTGGCGTTCTCGCGCGAGCGCTGCACCAGCGCCTCGCTGCCTTCGATGCCCAGCACCTCACGCGCCTGCGTCGCCAGCGGCAGCGTGAAGTTGCCCAGGCCGCAGAACCAGTCGATGACGCGCTCGCCGGCCCGCACGTCCAGCAGGCGCAGCGCGCGGCCGACCAGCACCGTGTTGATGTGGTGGTTGACCTGGGTGAAGTCGGTCGGCTTGAACGGCATCAGCACGCCGAACTCCGGCAGCGTGTAGGCGAGCTCCGGGCCGCCCTCATCGAGCAGGTGCACCGTCTCCGGCCCCTTGGGCTGCAGCCACCATTGCACGCCGCGCTCGGCCGCGAAGGCGCGCAGCTTGGCGATGTCGCCGGCGCTCAGCGGCTCCAGATGGCGCAGCACCAGCGCGATGACCTGCGTGCCGTCGGTGTCGCCGATGGCCAGCTCGATCTGCGGCAGCCGGTCGCGCGCGTCCATCGAGCCGATCAGGTCGCGCAGCGGCATCAGCATCGCGCTGACCACCTCCGGCAGCACCTTGCAGACCTGCATGTCGGCGATGTAGCGGCTCTTGCGCTCATGGAAGCCGACCAGCACATGGCCCTTCTTCGGCACATAGCGCACCGACAGGCGGGCGCGGTAACGGTAGCCGGTGGCCGGGCCCTCGATCGGGCGCAGCAGCGCCTCGGCCTTGACCTTGCCCAGGTGCCAGAGGTTGTCCTCGAGGACGCGCTGCTTGACGGCGACCTGCGCGGCCGGATGCAGGTGCTGCATCTTGCAGCCGCCGCAGGCGCCCGGGTGCAGGCCGAAATGCGGGCAGACGGGGCGCACGCGCTGGGAGCTCTCGCGGCGCATCGCGACCAGCGCCGCCTGCTCCCAGTTGTTCTTCTTGCGGCCGACGGCCACCTGGACTTCCTCGCCGGGCAAGGCGCCCTCGATGAACACCACCTTGCCTTCGCTGTTGTGGGCCACGCCCTGCGCTTCAAGGTCCAGCGATTCGACCTTCAGCCATTCCGATACGTCAGTCATGGGCGCGCATTATCCCAGCGCGGCCCGCGGGGGCTGGATTCAGCAGATGCGATTCAGAAGATGCGGTTCAGAAGATGGAATCGCGGCTGATGCCCTGCCGCATCATGTTGCGCTTGAGCTTGGCCAACGCCTCGATCTGGATCTGCCGGATGCGCTCGCGCGTGAGGCCCAGCCGCACCGCCAGGATGTCCAGCGTTTCGGGCTCGCGGTCGGCCAGGCCGTAGCGGCCGGCGAGCACCTCGCGCTCGCGATCGCTGAGCGAGGCCAGTCCGTTCTTGAGCAGGTCCTCGAGCTCGTGGCTGAGCCGATGGCCGACGGGGTCGATGGCCTGTTCGTCGGCGACCAGGTCCAGCATCGATTCGCCGCCGTCGCCATTGCGGTCGACCGGCGAATCCAGCGAACTGGGCAGCTCCGCATAGGCGAGCAGTTCGGCGACTTCATCGACCGGCCGCCCCAGCGCCTGGGCCACATCCTCGGCGCGCACCACGCCTTCGCCGCCGCGCTGCGCCGCAGCCGCCTCCAGCGCGCGCCGCGCCTTCAGCACCTGATTCAATTCACGCACGATGTGGACCGGCAGACGCACCAGCCGCGCCTGATGCATCAGCGCGCGCTCCACCGCCTGACGGATCCACCAGCTCGCGTAGGTCGAGAAGCGAAAGCCCCGTTCGGGCTCGAACTTGCCGATCGCGTGCATCAGGCCGAGGTTGCCTTCCTCGATGAGGTCGCTCATCGGCAGGCCGCGGCCAAGATAGTTCTTCGCGATGCTGACCACCAGGCGCAGGTTGTGCTCGATCATGGCCTGACGCGCCTCGAAGTCGCCAGCACGCGCCTTGACGGCGGTGGCGAACTCCTCCTGAGGGGTCAGCAGCGGGGTGCGGCGGATGTCGCGCAGGTAGGCCTGCAGCGCGTTCGTCGCATCGCCGTCGGCGGGGCCGAGATCCCCTTTGCGCGCCTTGGTGCGGGCGGATTCTCCGGCTTCGGCGTCGCGTAGCGCGCGGACGTCGTCGTCCTCGTCGCCATCGGTGGCGCCAGGCGTGATCTGGCCGTCGGAGGGCGCGAGCTCGCGCTCATCGGCCGGCTCCGCGGCGGCGTCGGCCGCGAGTTCGCGAGGGAGCTGGAAACGGCCCGGGTGGCCAGGGTGATCCAGGCCATCGGGCAGGTGTCCGTCGGAAGAAGAGGCGCGTTGCAGGTTCATGTCGCGGCGCCTCCTTGAGCGCCTCAGCGCGCGGGCAGCAGCCTGGAAGGATCGATCGGCTTGCCCTGCTTGCGCACCTCGAAGTGCAGTCTCACCGCGTCGGCGTCGCTGCTACCCATCTCGGCGATCTTCTGACCCTTGCGCACCACCTGGTCTTCCTTCACCAGCAACGTCTGGTTATGCGCGTACGCGGTCAGATAGTTCGTGCTGTGCTTGATGATGATCATGTTGCCGTATCCGCGCAACCCCGCTCCCGCGTACATCACGCGGCCATCGGCGGCCGCGAAGACCGGATCGCCGGCCTTGCCGGAGAACGACAGACCCTTGTTGCGGACCTCGTCGAAGCCCGATGCCACAGGGCCGGACGAGGGCCAGCCCCAGCTGATGTCGTCGTCGTCCTTGGTCGCCACCGGCGGCGGCGTCGCTGCCGCGCCGCTGGCGGGGGCCGAGGCGGAAGCGGTGGCCGTCGCCGGAGCCGGGGACTTGCCGTCCAGCGGACGGGTCTCGACCTTGGAGGTCGTCAGCGGCTTGGTCGTCACCGCGGTGGGGTCGATGCCGGGGGGCACCACGCGCAAGACCTGACCCACCTCGATCAGGTTGGGGTTGTCCATGCCGTTCCAGCGGGCCACGTCCTTCCAGCCCTGACCGTTGTCCATCGCGATGCGGATCAGCGTGTCGCCCGGCTTGACCGTGTAGTAGCCGGGTTTGCCGGCGTTCTCGGCGCCGGGGAGCGGCTTGGATTCAGGCGCCGGCGTGACGGCGGTGCCGGGGATGGAGGATTGCGCGGTCGAGCCCTTGCCGACGGTGCGGTCCTCCACCGGCGCGCGGTGCGGCGTGTTCTGGCAGCCCGCAAGCGCCATCAGCACCACGGTGGCTCCAAGCAGCGGAAGACGGAAGAGTTGTTGCATGCGCGCGTGTGTGTCGTTTGGGAAAGCCGAAGCGCGGCGCCGTGAGGCAACCGCGCTACAGGACCCCTGATTTTAGGGGCACGAACAGGACCGCTTCATGCAGGCTGCGCAGGAAGCGCGAGCCCGCGGCGTCGCGGACATGGTCGATGAGGACCAGGACTTGCCCCCGGCCGCTGGGCGCCGTCATCGGCGCGACCAGCCGTCCGCCCGGCGCGAGCTGGTCCAGCCAGGCCTGGGGGATGTCGTCGCCGCCGGCGGCGGAGATGATGCTGTCGTACGGGGCGGATGGCCGGTGGCCGAGCATCCCGTCGCCGTAGACCAGCCGGACCTGGTGATGACCGGCCAGATTGGCGCGCGCCTTGTCGTGCAGCGGCTTCAGGCGCTCGACCGACACCACCTGTTTCGAGAGTTGCATCAGCAGCGCCGCCTGGTAGCCGCAGCCGGTGCCGATCTCGAGCACCTTGCCCAGATGGCCGCGCTGCTGCGCGCCGGGCGCGGCCAGCATCAGCGCCAACATGCGGCCGACCACCGACGGCTTGGAGATGGTCTGGCCATGGCCGATGGGCAGGCTGGTGTCCTCGTAGGCCTGCGTGGCGAGCGCGGAGTCGACGAACTCATGGCGCGGCACGGTGGCCAGCGCCTGCAGCACGCGCTCATCGCCCAGCCCGTCGCGGCGCAGCCGCTGGACCATGCGCTGGCGCACGCCGGCCGAGTCCAGGCCGAGTCCGATCGGCGTGGTCTGGCGCGCCTTGATCGCCGCGGCCTGCTGCCAGTGGCCCTGCGGCTTGAGCGGCTCGCGCGCCTCGGCGGCCGCGGCACTGGGCGCGCCAGCGCGCGCCGTCCCGAGCTTGTCCAGCGACAGCGGGAAGCGCTTGGGCCGCGGCGGCAGCGAGGTCATGGACGTCCGTCGTTCTGCAGCCGCTGGGCCCACAGGCCGAGCGTGGCGTGCTCGGTCAGGTCGACCTGCAGCGGGGTGACCGAGACCGCGCCATTGGCGGTCGCGTGGAAGTCGGTGCCCTCGCCGGCCTCGCGTTCGGCGCCGGCCGGGCCGATCCAATAGATCATGTCGCCGCGCGGGCTGCGCTGCTGGATGGTCGCCTCGCTGGCGTGGCGGCGGCCCAGGCGGGTGACGCGGCGCGGCAGCGAGGCGGCGTCGGCGCGATTCGGGATGTTGACGCTCAGCAGGAAGGGCTGGCCCAGGCCCGCGGCGATCACGTCCTGGATCAGTGCGCGCGCCACGGCGGCGGCGGCGTCCAGATGGCCCCAGCCCTTCTCGACCTGCGAGAAGGCGATCGACGGAATGCCGAACAGGTAGCCTTCGGTGGCGGCGGCGACGGTGCCCGAATAGAGCGTGTCGTCCCCCATGTTGGCGCCGTTGTTGATGCCCGAGAGCACCAGGTCGGGCTTGTAGTCGAGCAGGCCGGTCAGCGCCAGGTGGACGCAGTCGGACGGCGTGCCGTTGACGTAGCGGAAGCCGTTCGAGGCGGTGTAGACCGACAGCGGCCGGTGCAGCGTGAGCGAGTTGGACGTGCCGCTGGCGTTCTGCTCGGGGGCGATCACTTCGACCGTGCCGAGCCCTTCGCACGCGCGGACCAGGGCGGCGAGGCCCGGGGCCAGGTAGCCGTCGTCATTGGCGATGAGGATGCGCATGGGGCGGCATTGTAGGCAGGCCGTCACCCGGGCGACGCGAGCCGCTGCGCGGGCTGCCTATCATGCGCCCCGGCTTCCAGCATCAAGGAGACGACATGAAGGCCTGGCTGTGCGAGAACCCCATCGGCGTCGAGGCGCTGCAATGGAAGGAGCTGCCGTCGCCGCCGCCCGGTCCGGGCCAGCTGAAGGTGGCGATCAAGGCGGCGAGCCTGAACTTCCCCGACCTGCTGATCATCCAGAACAAGTACCAGATGAAGCCGCCGCTGCCCTTCGTGCCGGGGACGGAGTTCGCGGGCGTGGTCGAGGCGGTGGGCGACGGCGTGAGCGGTTTCAAGCCCGGCGACGCGGTGGCGGCCTTCACCGGCACCGGCGGCTTCGGCACCGAGGCCCTGGTGCCCGCCGCGCTGGCGATACCGCTGCCGGCGGGCTTTCCGTTCGAGGACGCGGCCGCCTTCATCTGCACCTACGCGACCAGCCACCACGCGCTGATGGACCGCGCCGCGCTGCAGCCCGGCGAAACGGTGCTGATCCTGGGCGCGGCCGGCGGTGTGGGCACGGCGGCGATTCAGATCGCCAAGGCGGCCGGGGCGCGGGTGATCGCGGCGGCCTCGTCGGACGAGAAATGCGCCCGCTGCCGCGAGATCGGCGCCGACGCGACGATCAACTACGCCACCGCCTCGCTGCGCGACGAGCTCAAGACGCTGACCGAGGGCAAGGGTCCCGACGTCATCTACGACCCGGTGGGCGGCGACCTGGCCGAGGCGGCCTTCCGCTCGATCGCCTGGCGCGGGCGCTACCTGGTGGTGGGCTTCGCGCAGGGCGCGATTCCGGCGCTGCCGCTGAACCTGGCCTTGCTGAAGGGGGCGTCGCTGGTCGGTGTCTTCTGGGGAGAGTTCGCGAAGCGCGAACCCAAGCGCAACGCCGCGATGATGCAGACGCTCGCCCAGTGGTACGCGGCCGGCAAGATCCGCCCGGTCATCGACCAGGTGCTGCCGATGGAGGCGCTGCCACGGGCGTTCGCGCGGATGGCCTCGCGGCAGGTGGTGGGGAAGCTGGTGGTGGTGAACGGCTGAGGGACGGCCGAAGGGGACGGCCCGGGGGGACGGCCGGCCTCTGGCCGACACCCCGCTTTACGGGGCATGCAAGCCGGGGGGCCGCTGCTAGGATGCGGACAGCTTTTGCTCTCCACACCATGGCCGTCAAAGTTCTCATCGTCGAAGACAACCCCGTCGCCCGCAGCTTCCTGTGCCGCGTGGTGCGTGAGAGCTTCAGCGACGGCATGGAGATCACCGAGGCCGGCGACCTGGAAGGCGCGCGCCGCCAACTCGCCAAGGTCGAGGCCGAAAGCGGCCCGGGCAACGGCTACAAGCTGATCCTGATCGACCTGGAGCTGCCCGACGGCAACGGCATGGAGTTCCTGGGCGAGCTGGCCGGCCGGCCGGCGGTGAAGATCGTCACCACGCTGTACTCGGACGACGACCACCTGTTCCCGGCGCTGCAGCGCGGCGCCGACGGCTATCTGCTGAAGGAGGACCGCTTCGAGGTGCTGGTCGAGGAGCTGCAGCGCATCGTGCGCGGCCAGCCGCCGCTGTCGCCGGCGATCGCGCGGCGGCTGCTGTCGCACTTCCGGCCGGGATCGACGGGGGACTCGGGGCCGATGGGGCTGAACTCCGGCTTCGGCAGCCTGACCTCGACGGCGACGGCCAGCGCGCGCGGCGTGACGCTGGACCCGCTGCCCGAATGGGAGCGCCTGACGCCGCGCGAGAACGAGGTGCTGACCTACCTCAGCAAGGGCTTCACGATCAAGGAGATCGCGAACCTGATGGGGATCAAGTGGTTCACCGTGAACGACCACATCAAGTCGATCTACAAGAAGCTGAACGTGTCCAGCCGCGCCGAGGCAGCCGTGCTGGCCAGCAAGCAGGGCCTGGTCTGAGGCCTGGGCCCCGGCCCCGGCCTTGAGGCCGGATCCTTGCGGCCGGCCCGTCCCCTTCCCATCACCACCGATAACCGAGCTTGGCGAAGTACTGCCGCCCGTTGAAGCCGAAAGGCGAGAACTGGCTGTAGGTCAGGATGCCGCCGATGGCATTGGCCGTGATCACGCGGTCCGGATAGCGGTTGGTGAGGTTGTCCACACCGGCGCTGACCTGCCAGGCGCCCTGCTCCCAACCCGCCGACAGATCCAGCAGCCAGGCCGGCGCGAAAGTCTGATCGTTCGCCGCGTTGGACTGGCGGACGATGAAGCTCCCATAGCGGCTCGCGGCCGCGCGTCCGATCCACGGGCCCCAGCGGTGCTCGGCGCTGAGCACCAGCTTGTCCTTCGGCGAGCCGACGGTGGCCCGCGCCAGCGTCACGCGGTCGATCAGCTCCAGGCCATTGGCCGTCAACAGCGCGGGGTTGTCGTCGACATGGCGGATCGAGTTCCTGTTGTGGTTGAACGCGACGGTGTACTGCCCGCGGCCCGCGGCGCCCCAGTCCTGCTGCCAGGTGCTCACCAGGTCCACGCCGCGCGTGCGCGTGTCCAGCGCGTTCGTGAAGTAGCGGCCGGCGCTGACCAGCACGCCCTGGGCCGCGAGCTGGCTCCGCAGCGCCGCCGGCAGCGAGAGGTTGGCGGAAAGCAGGATCCGGTTGTCGATGTCGATCTGATAGACGTCGACGGTCGTCTGCCATTGCGGCAGCGGCTGCAGGAGCAGGCCCAGGCTCAGGTTGCGGGACTTCTCGGCCTTGTGCGGGCGCGCGCCGAGCGCCGCGGCCGCGGCTGATTCGACCGGGAAGGTCCCTGCCTCGACGAGCGCGCCATTGATCAGGTTGGTCGAGGTGGTGGCGAAGTACTGCTGCGCCAGCGAGGGCGCGCGGAAGCCCGTCGACACCGTGCCGCGCAGCGCGACCGCGGGTGACCAGGCATAGCGGCCGGAGAGCTTGGCGGAGGTGGCCGAGCCGAAGTCGTTGTAGTGCTCGGCCCGCAGCGCGGCGGAGGCGCTGAAGGCCTGCGTGACGCGGCCTTCGAGGCTCGCGTAGGCGGCGACGTCATGGCGCGAATGCGCGCCGGCGTTGCCCGGCTGGAAGCCCGGGAAGCCGGAGGCGCCGCCGGACTGATAGGAGGCGGGTTCGCCGGCATCGATCTCGTAGCGCTCGCGGCGCGCCTCGGCGCCGAGCGCCAGCGTCCACGGCGCGATGAGGCCAAGGTCGACCTCCCGCGAGACATCGAGGTTCAACACCGTCTGCTGATTGCTGAGCCGGCCGGCATCGAAACGTGTGGGACTGGCGTTGCCGAGCGAATAGTTGGCCGTGTTGGCGACATCGATGTCGAAGCGGTTGCGGCCATGGTTGACGCTGGCATCCCAGGACCACCCGGCCCATTCACCGCGCAGGCCGGCGATCAGACCGAGGTCAACGCTGGTGCTCTGCTGCAGCGGGAGGAAGCCCTCGGGATAGAGCCCGGCGACGTTGTTAGCGACCGCGGTGGCACGGGTGCGCCAGAACGCCGCGGTGACCGTGTCGCGATGGCTGAGCGTGGCGACGGCGTAGGCCTGCAGGCTGCCGGCGAGCGGCAGTTCCGCGTTGAGCACGGCGGATTGCTGATGGCTGTCCGGATCGCCGAGCCGGTTGTTGATCTGGCCGAAGCGCGGTTCCGTGGCGGCCTCGCGGGTGTCAAGGCCGGCGCGATTGGTGCGCTGCTGATGGCGGTTCTCGAGCGCGATGCGCAGCCAGCCGTCCGCGCCCAGCGCCAGACCGGCGCTGGCGGACTCGGTGTGGCGGAAGCCGTCGCCGGCGTCGGTCTGGCCGGCCTCGATGCCGGCACTGCCGCCGCGCGCGCCCTTCTTCAGCACGATGTTGATCACGCCCGCGATCGCATCGGAGCCGTACTGCGCGGCGGCGCCATCGCGCAGCACCTCGACGCGCTCGATGGCCGCGAAAGGGATGGTGTTCAGGTCGACGGGCGCGGAGCCGCGGCCCTGCGTGCCGTTGATGTTGACGACCGCGGTGGTGTGGCGGCGCTTGCCGTCGATCAGCACCAGCGTCTGGTCCGGCGAGAGGCCGCGCAACTGCGCGGGCCGCACGGCATCGGAGGCATCGGTCAGCGACGGACGCGGGAAGTTCAGCGAGGGCAGCAGCTGTGCGAGCGCCGTGGCGAGCTCGGTGGTACCGGTGCGCTGCAGGTCGGCGGCGCTGAGGACGTCGACGGGCGACTCGGACTCGGCGATCGTGCGGTTGATGCGGCGCGTGCCGGTGACGACGACCTGCTGGAGCTGATCCGCCGATGCCACCGCCGAAGGCGATGGGCTTTGAGCGTGCACCGACGGCGCGAGGCTGGCGATGGCGGCGAGCGCGACGGCGCTCAACGGGATCTGGGGGCGGTACCGGGGAGCAATTGACGAGCGAAGGGACATGGGGGCTTTCGAAGATTCATCGATCGGAAGAATCCCATAGCCTGCGTGAGCCGGCATGCCCAGGCAAAGAAGCTCGGCGCAGATGCTCATGAGGAGGGCGTAGTCGACAGGTAAAGAGCGAAGACCGACGTGCAGCGCTCAAGCCCGAAGCCTGTGATCGATCTTGTCGCGGATCGCGCGCTTGTCGTCGAGCCCGAACACCATGTCGTTCGCCACCTTCGCCAATCGCTCGATGTCGGCCTTCGACACATCCCCGAGATCATTGACGACCACCAGGGAGTCGAAGCTGCCCGCGTAGGTCTTCAGGTGCTGAAGCGTGATGGCGGTCAACCGCGCCTTGTCCGCCCCCTTGACTCCGAACAGGTAGAGCGGTGCGCGAGCCCCTTGAACGTAGAAATCGATCGGATAGTTCTCGCTCGCGGGAACGTCCGGGTCCACATAGTCCCTGATCAATCGATCACCACCGACGACATCACGAAGGACAGAGTCGAGATCGTCATAGAACGTGGATTCGACTCGTCCACGGCTCCAGAGCCCAAGATCCTCAAGACGGCAGATGCAACGCCCCAACCGGAACAAGCCCTGCACGAGTTCGTCCGCGCCGGCTTTGACGACCAGTTCCCCGTCCTGATCCGAAACGCCGCACTCTCGCAGAACCTGTTCATAGAGCTTGCCGCGCGCCCCGCTGAGAAGTTTGGTGAGATCGTTTTCGTAGCTGAGCCGCATCAAGGTCTTGGCGAGATCGCTCAATCGCCAGCCTTCCCCCTCCTGCGAGAGGTGGATGACGGGGTGATCGCCGTCACGCCCTTCAAACGGCAGCGACACCATGAGCTGCCCCAATCGCTCGACGACTTGCACTTCGCGACAGAGCATCGCGCACAGCTGCTGCTGAAGATTCGTTCGACTCATGTTCAGCGCCCCCTTTCGAGTAGCTCTTCCGCAGGCTCAATGCTTGCGCCATCCAGGTCCAGCGGCAGATTGGCAATGGCGCACAAGCCAGCGAGATGCCGCGTCGCGCCGACGAGATCGCCATAAGCCTCGCAATGCTCGGCAAAGTGTTCCGGTTTCATTCCTTCGGCGATGTATCGCTCGGTGGCGAAGTGCACGTGGCATCGATAGTCGAGGCGGGCCCCTTCCAGCGGATTTCCGTGAAGGTGATCAGGCCCATTGCACCGCACAAGCGTCAGATCCTCACCATCACCGTCGAGCACGCTCAATCCGCATGAGAAGGCGCTCGGATCCACCAGGTTCTGACGCTGATAGACGCGGAACCGGTGCCGGCCGTCCACGCTCTCGACGTCAAAGGTGCGTCGCCTCGACTTCTTCTGCTCCGTCCACCGCACCCTGGGATTGCGCACGGCCTTCGGCATCTCGATCAGCGACTTGATCGACTCGTCTGTCATCCATTGCTTCATTGACCCCGCCCTTGCTTCACCTGAAACCGACGGTCAGTCTAGGCACGCTCCAGCAGGTCGATTTCAAACGAGTTGGCATGAACGCAACGCTTCGCGGCGCGCCGGCCGGTCCGCCGCTCACACCGCCGGCCGCTGCGTCTCCCCCCATTGCGGATTGATCAAAGCGAAGGTCTCATGGTCGCGCCAGGCGCCGTCGATGAACAGGTAGCGCGGGCTGAAGCCCTCGCGCTGGAAGCCGAGCCGCTCCAGCACCCGGCGGCTGCGCTGGTTGTCCGGCCGCACCGACGCCTGCACCCGGTGCAGCGACACCGCCGGCCCGAACCCCTCGTCGAGCAGCCGCCGCAGCGCCTCCTGCATCAGCCCGCCGCCAACGCAGGCGTGATCGAGGCTGTAACCCAGCATCGCGCTCTGGAACACGCCGCGCACCACCTCCGACAGCGCGCATTGGCCGATCACGCGCTCCGGCGCGTCGTGCAGCGAGAGCCAGAAGCGCCAGGTCGTGCCCGCGTCGAAGGCGGCCTCCTCGCGAGCGAGCCGCGCTCGCGTCACCTCGAGCTCCCAGTGGTCCGCGGGCCGCGTCGGATCCCAGCGTGCGAAGTGCTCAACGTTGCGCGCCTGATAGTCGATCGCGGCCTCGGCCAGCGCAGGCGTCGAGGCCCGCATCCACAGCCGGTCCGTGCGCATCTGCTTGAGCGGCGAGCCCGCGCGGCGGCCCGTCATGAGGGAAGAGGTAGACATCCCGCCACTGTAGTCCCGCCCCACATGACCAACGACGCCTCGCGAATGCAGGTGCACAATCACGCCCGCCGCCTCCGGCCCCCTCCCCTCCCTCGGCCCATGCCCCGCTTCAGCCGCTCCATCCGCCTGTGGATGCTCGCCCTCACGGTCGCGAGCCTCCTGCTGGCATGGCCGTTGCACGAAGCCCGGCATGTGAGCCAGCCCATCGCCGAGCAGGTGGCCAACGCAGCAGCCGTCTTCGACGCGTCGCTGAACGCGTCACTGAACGCCGCAGGGCTCGTCGATGCCGGTGCCGACGATCACGACGACACTGGGTCTTCCGAAGCGACCGGCGCCGGCTGCGCCTGGTGCCTGTTCCATGCGCAGCACGCCATCGCCGCGCACCTGCCTCCGCCCTTCGTCTTCCACGCCGAAGCCAGCGCGCCTCCCGCCGCTCCGCCGCGCGGCCTCCCCACCGGACGCTGCGCGCTCGCCGCCGATCCCCGCGGGCCGCCCCAGGCCTGACGCGTCCGTCTCCGGGCGCCTGACACCCCCGTTCGCCTCGCCCGCGTCCCGTCCGCGCCATCAGCGCCGGACGGCCGCCGCGCATCGCGCCATTTCCAGCCCAGCGCTGCCCTGAACGGATCCCGCGATCCCGCGCGGCAGCCTGCCCGCGCGCGCCTGCTCTCCGGCGCGCCGCGGGGCTTGTCTCGTCCTGCCATGAACCTCTCCACATCCCCTGCCCTGGGCCGCCGCTTTGCCTTCGCGCCGGCGCGCCTGTCCTTCGCGTTGTCGCTCGCCTTCGCCTCGTGCCCGGCCCCTGCCCAATCCACGGATGCGCCCGCGTCGTCCGAAGCACCGCCCTCCGCGCAGGCGCTGCGCCGCGTCGAGGTCTCCGGCCGCGCCACGGCGCCGGCGCGCCAGCCCGGCGACCGCAACGAGCTCTCGCTCAAGCCCGCCGCCCTGCCCGCCGCCGTCCAGCATCTGGGCGAGGAGGACATCACCGCCACCAACATCGGCCGCGACATCTCCAACGTCTTCCGCCGCGTGCCCGGCGTGCTGGCCCATAACATCGACCAAGGCGAGACCGGCAACGGCTTTCGGATGCGAGGCTTCGCGACGCAGGGCACGCACGGCGCCGACACCGCCATCCTCGTCGACGGCGTCCCGCAGAACATCCCCTCCAGCCAGGGCGGCGCAGGCCACGGCCCCGCCTTCCTCGAATGGCTGAGCGGCGACATGATCGGCGGCATCGATGTCGTGAAGGGACCAATCTCCGCGCTCTTCGGTGACCAGAATCGCGCCGGCGCGGTGGACATCCGCACCCGCGACGCCGGCGCGGCGACGCCCTCCAGCCTCGGCGTGACCATCGAACGACACGGCCTTCGCCGCGCCTCGCTGGTGCTGTCGAGCACCCTCGGCGGCGGCGCGGACAGCGCGCTGGCGGCGATCGACTCGCTGCTCATCGCCGACGTCTATCGCAACGACGGCTATCGCCGCGACTCCCGCACCGACCGCGACACGCTGTTCTGGAAGCTCGGAACGCGCGTCGGCGACGCCCGCTACAGCCTGCGCCTGACCCGCTACGTCGCCCGCTTCGACGCCGCCGGCTACCTGCTGCTGCCCGACCTGGAGCGGGGCCTGGATCCCCGCTCGACGCAGGCGGGCAATCCCGGTTTCGGCAACGCGCGCCGCACGATGCTGGTGCTGAACCGCGCGCCCGCCGACGGCGACATCGGCTGGCATGCGACCGCCTACGCCGAGCGCTTCGACCGCACGCGCGGCCTCATGACCAGCGCGACGCAGCACACGGTGGGCGTGGACCATCGCAACATCTTTGGCGGCCGCGCGCTGCGCCATCTGCGGCTTGGTGAAGACGCGACGCTGCTGCTGGGCGCCGAGGCCCGCGCCGATCGCGGCGACGCCTTCCGCCGCATCGAAGTCCGCCGCGCCGCCACCGGCAACTACGTCAACGCGCACGACCTGGACCTGCTCACTTATGGCGTGTTCGCGCAAGCGCAATGGCGGGTGCTGCGCGATCTCAAGCTCAGCGCCGGCGCGCGCCACGACCGCTTCGACTACGACATCGCCAACCTCAAGCTGCCGGCCGCCAGCACCGGCTACCGCAAGGGCGTGACGACGCCCAAGCTCGGGGCGTCCTGGTCGGTGACGCCGTCGCTGGAGCTGTTCGCCAACATCGCGCAGGGCATGCGATCGCCGGCCGCCGAGCAGATCAGCAGCAGCGGCGCGCCCGGCCCGCTGGGCGCGCCAGGCGGCATCGTCAGCGCGGTCGCTCCGAGCAAGGTGCGTTCTTATGACGCCGGCTTTACCGCCGCGCCGCTCACCGGCTGGACGGTCTCCGGCACCGCCTACCTCATCCAGAACGACGACGAGATCACCGGCCAGCTCGATGGCTCCTTCAAATCCGTCGGCGACACCTCGCGCAAGGGCTTCGAGCTCGATGCACGCTGGCAGCTCGCCCCCTCGACCAGCGTCTACGCCAGCGCCGCCCGCATCGTCGAAGCCTCGATCAACAACCCCGCCCCCAATACCGGCGCGAAGCTGCCCGTGCCCGCGCGTCAGTTCAAGGCCGGCGTGCAGCACCGCCTCGCGCTCGGCCCCGGCCGTCTGACGCTGAACGCCGATGCCTACTACCTCGGCGGCATTCCGTACTACGCGGGCACGCCGCAGACGCAAGAACGCACGATGCCCGCCTACACGCGCTACGACCTGCGTGCGAGCTACGACTGGGCATCGATGCAGGCCACGCTGTACGCTGTGTTCCAGCCGCGGCGCTTCGCCTCGGAGATCGCCTATGGCAGCGCGGCCGGGCTGATGCTGTCGCCGGTGCCGCGCAGCACGGTCGGCGCCTCGCTGAAGGTGTTCTTCTGATGAGCGCCGCTCCCCTGCTCGAGACCCGGCGCCTGGTCATCCGCCGCGGCGATCGCATCACCCTCGACGCCCTGGACCTTCAGGTGCCCGCCGGCTGCGTCTACGCGCTGCTGGGCGGCAACGGCGCCGGCAAGACCACCGCGCTGAACGCGCTGCTGGGCTTCGTGACCGCGGCCTCCGGCCAGGCGCTGGTGGACGGCATCGATGCCTCGCGCGATCCGCATGCGGCACGCGCGCGGATCGCCTACCTGCCGGAGAACGTCGCGCTCTATCCCTACCTCAGCGGCATCGAGAACCTGCGCTACTTCTGCACCCTGTCGGGCCTGCGCCTCTCCCTGGACAGCGCCCGCGCGCTGCTGCGCGCGGCCGGCTTGCCCCGCGAGGCGCTGGCGCGCCGTGTCGGCGGCTATTCCAAAGGCATGCGGCAGAAGGTCGGTCTGGCGATCGCGCGCGCCCGCCAGGCCCGCGCGATGCTGCTCGACGAGCCGACCTCGGGCCTGGACCCGTCGGCGGCGAACGAGTTCGCGCGCGGCGTGCTCGCGGCGCGCGATGAAGGCCTGGCGATCCTGATGGCGACGCACGACCTGTTCAACGCGCTGCAGGTCGCGGACCGCATCGGCATCCTGCGCGACGGCCGGCTGGTCGCGGAACTCCAGGCGCGCGACGTCGCGCACGACGAGCTCGAGCGCATCTACCTGCGCCACGCGCGCGCCGCGGATGAGGTGTCGCCATGATGGGCGCGCTGGTGTTGAAGGAAACGCGCGCGCTGCTGCGCGACGGCCGCCTGTGGATGCTGGGCGGGGCGCTGTTCCTGCTCTTCGCGGCGATGCTGGCAACGGCCCAGTCGGGGCTGCGGCAGGCCGGGCAGGAACGGCGGGAGGTCGAGGCCGCGTCGCGCTCGCAATGGGATCACCAGGGCGAGAAGCACCCGCATCGCGGCGCCCACTTCGGGCTGTACGCGTTCAAGCCGGCGTCACCGCTGTCCGGCGTCGAGCCGGGCATCGACGCGCAGGCCGGCCAGGCGCTGTGGCTGGAGCCGCACCGGCGCAACATGGCGAAGTTCGCGCCCGCGGCCGACGCGCCGCCATCGATCGGGCTTGGCCGCCTGACGCCCGCCTTCGTGCTGCTGACGCTGGTGCCACTGCTGATCGCGGTCCTTGGCCACGGCACGGTGGCGCAGGAGCGCGAGTCCGGCACGCTGCGCCTGCTGCAGGCCTGCGGCGCGCGCGCCCGGCCGCTGGTCCTGGGCAAGTGGCTGGGCCTGTGCGCGGGCGTTGGCCTGGTGCTGATGCCCGCGCTGCTGATCGGCGCGTGGCTGGTCGTCGACCGGCGCGGCCTGCCGCAGGCGCTGGTGCTGGGCGCGGCGCTGATCGCGTACTACGCGGTGTGGGCGGCGCTCACCGTGCTGGTGTCGATGCACAGCCGCAGCGCGCGTGCGGCGCTGCTGGTGCTGATCGCGGCGTGGGTGATGACGATGTTCGTCGTGCCGCGCCTGGGCGCCGCGCTGGTCGAGCGCTCGACGCCGCTGCCCACTGGTCAGGCCTTCTGGGACGCGATCGCCAGGGACATCGAGCAGGGTCTGCCCGGAGACGGCACCGCGAGCGAGCGGCTGCGCGCGCATGAAGCCGCCCTCCTCGCCGAGCACGGCGTGACCCGGCTCGAGGATCTGCCCTTCGGCGCGAATGCGAAGCGGCGGATATTCCGCGACGCCTATGCGGCGCGTGTCCACGCGCTGCACTTCAGCGCGCTGTGGGAGGCGCAGTTGCGCCAGCAGGTGCTGCTGCGCGGCATCACCTGGCCCAGCCCGATGGCGCCGATGCGCGCGATCGGCAGCGCGCTGGCCGGGACCGATCTGGCCCATCGGCGTCACTTCGAGGACGCCGCCGAGCAGTACCGGCAGCGCTTCACCACGCTGATGGATGAATGGGACCTGCGGGCGACACGTGGCGTCACCTCCTTCGACAGCAAGTACGCAGGCGATGCGCAGTGGCAGGCGATGCCGGTCTGGACTTATGAGCCTCCCGGGATTGGCTTCGCGCTGCGCTCGGCGTGGCCGGACTTCGCGGCGCTCGCGCTGTGGCTGGTGGCGGCGCTGACCGCGCTCGCCCTCACCGCGCGGAGAGTGGCCCCATGAAGCGCTTGAACGTGTTGCCATCACTCGACATCTGGCGCGCCGAGGGCCTGAGGCTGCGGCGGTTGCCGCTGGCGCGGGTGACGCTCGGCGCGCTGCTGACGGTGTTGATCGCGGTCTCGACTGCGGCGGGGCTGGAAGCCCGCGCGTGGCGACAGGCCGCGACGGAGGACGAGATCCGGCTCGCTGCCGCGCGCCAGGCGGCGCTCGGCCAGTTCCGCGAGAGGCCGCCCGGACCGGCCGCCGCGCAAGCCACGTACCAGCTCGGACGCGGTGAACTCGGCGCGACGCGCATGCCGGTGGGCGATGGGCTGGCGCTGGGCGTTCAGCGGCTGGAGGTGCTGCCGGTCCGCGAGAAAGCGACGCTCGACAGCCGCCATGTCGACGCCCGTCCGCTGGGCGCGCTGCGCAATCCGCTGCTGACCGAAGGCGGCCTGCCCGGCGTGCCCGCGATGGTGGCGCTGCTGTTGCCGTTGGTCGCGCTGGCGCTCTGCGCCGGCCTGCTGCAGGAGGAGCGCGAGCAGGGCCGTCTCGGCCTGCTGCGCGTGCAGGCCAGCCATGGACTCGCGCCGGTGATGGCCGCGGCGCTCGGCTGGCGATGGCTGGCGCTGTGCGGCGTCGCGATGCTCGGCACCTTGCCGGCGCTGCTGCTGGATCCGGGCGCGTCCTTGGCGGCCACCACGTTCTGGGTGGCGGCGCTCGCGGCGTTCGCCGCGGTGTGGGTGGCGCTCGGCGGCCTGCTGTCGTGCCTGCCCGTCTCGGGCGCCGCGGCGATGCTCCTCGCGCTCGGCGCTTGGCTGCTGCTGACCTTCGCGGTGCCGGCCGGCCTCGCGGTGCTGGCCGAGCGCGCATCGCCGATGCCCTCGCGCCTCGCGGCGATCATCACGATCCGCGACGCGCAGCAGGACAGCGAGGAGCGCGAGGACGCGCTCGCGCGCGCCTGGTACGCGAGTCATCCGGACGTCCCCGCCTCGCTGCCGGCGGTCTGGCCCGCGAGCTTCGTGCCGCGCGTGCTCGAGCAGGACAAGCGGCTGCGCCCGCTGATGCGCCGCTTCGACGAGCGCCGCCTGAAGCAGGCGGCATTCGTCGAGCGCTGGGCGTGGGCGTCGCCCGGGCTCGCGCTCGTGCTGACCGGCGAGCGCCTCGCCGGCACCGACACGGCCAGCCACGCCCGCTACCTGCGCGAGGTCGATGCCTTCGAGGATCGCTGGCGCGCGTTCCTCGTCCCCAAGGTGATGGACCGGCGCGGACTCAGCCCGGCGGACATCGGCGGTTTGCCTCGCGCGGGCCCGCCACCCAAAAACTCGCCCCGTTCGTGACATTGTTCGCTGGTTTTTTGTAGTCGTTCCACTACAAAATCGACGAAACACTACAACGCAATGGCGCCCGCTTCCCGCGAAGCCCGCCGTCCGTTGGCACCCGGCGCGCGGCGCCAGGAGACGAGGCGCAGTTCATGACTTCAGAATCCCGACCTCCCGCCGCGGAGGACAGCCCGCCACAAGCGGGACGGCACGCCGTGCTGGCTGACAGCCGGTACGCGGACGACGACACCGGCTTCGCCCTCTCCGCCTTCGCCGACCCGCCCGACGCCGCCGCGCTCGACGAGGCCCTGGCGTCCTCCACCGTGATCGCGCTGGTGGGCTGGCCCCAGTTGCGGCGGCTGCCCGCGGAGCAGCAGGTCGACATCGCGCGGATCTGCGCGCTGCTGGCACAGTCGCCATCGGCCAGCTTCCTCATCCATCGGCGGCTGGATCTGCCCGTGGCGGCCGTGCGGGCCTCGCTCCGCGAACTGCGCCACCAGGGATGCCTGCGCGCGGCCGGACGAGCCGCGGCCACAGCCTCCCCGGTGGTCGGCACCGAGGAGCCGGCGCGCGCCGACAGCCTCTGGAGCAAGCTGCTCAAGCGGCTGAGGAGCTGAGGATGGAAAGCCGCATCCTGTTGCTCGGTCCCGTCCGCGCCGGCAAGACGACCGCCATCCGCGCGATCAGCGACATCGAGACGGTCGACACCGACGTCCGCCCGTCCGACGAGGTGGCGCTGCTGAAGGCGACCACGACCGTGGCCATGGACCTGGGCGTGGTGCGGCTCGATGAACGCGACCGCATCGTCCTGTACGGCGCGCCCGGTCAGGAGCGCTTCGACTTCATGTGGGAGATCCTGTTGGAGCAATGCGAAGGCGTGCTGCTGCTGATCGACGACAGCGCCCAGGATCCGGTGGCGGATCTGGCGCACTACTACGCGCTGCTGATGCGGCCCGGCCAGAAACGCCGTCCGCTGATGGTCGGCGTGACCCACGTTGAAGGCCGTTCCGATCACGACCTCGCCCGTTATGACGCCGTGCTGCGTCCGGCCCGGGCCGCCTGCGGCTGCCTGTCCTGCTCACCGCCGGTGCAGGCCCTGGACGCGCGCGAAAGCAATGAGGTGCGGGCCCTGCTGATCGGGCTGGCCGCCATGCTGGAAGTCCAGCAGCGCTTCAGGAATCGCCCTTGTCTCGCATGAACGTCCTGGCGGAACACGGCGATGCGCCGGACGGCCCGATGCTCGCGCTGCGAGGCTTCGGCGTCTCGTATGGCGAGCGCCGTGTCCTGACGGACATCGATCTCGATCTGCCCGGCCAGGGCGTCACCGTGCTGCTGGGTCCCAGCGGCACCGGCAAGTCCACGCTGCTGCGGACCCTGTCCGGCGCCAACGACGCACACCCCCTGCTCCGGCTCGACGGCCGCTGGCGGTACCGGGCGGCGGGGCAGCGCCCGCCGCTGGTCATGCAGAAGACCCAGTTGATGATCTCCAGCGTGTTCGAGAACCTGGTCGATGGATGGCCGGAGCGCTCGCGCATGACCGCTCGCGAGCAGACCGGGCATGTGTCGGCGTGGCTGGACTCGCTGGGCCTGCAGCGCCTGATCGGGCACCTGCGGTCCGCCGTGCTCGACCTGCCACCGGCCGATCAGCGCCTGGTGGCCATCCTCCGCGCGGCGCTGCATGAGACACCGCTGATGCTGGTGGACGAACCGACCGCTGGCTTGCGCGCGGATCACACGGCGGCCATCGTGGACCTGCTGCGACTGCTCGGGACGCAGCGCTCGCTGCTGGTGGCGATGCATCACCTCGGCCACGCCCGGGCGGTGGCGGATCACGTCCTGCTGATCGCCAGCGGGCGCGTCCAGGAGTTCGGGCCGGCCCACGCCTTCTTCGGCGGGCCGCGCTCGGACGCCGGACGCCAGTTCCTGCGCACCGGGTCCTGCCCCGAGGAACCGCTCGCGGTCATCGGCGCCGACACCCATGAGGCCGCGGCTCCCGAACCCGAACGCCTGGCGCCCGCCGTGCCGCCCGTCATCGCGCCCGTCATCGCGCCCCTCATCGCGCCCGCGATGGCGCCAGTGAACGCGCCCGCGCCGGCCCGTGCCCGTTCGCTCGGCCCCACCGGCTTCGCCTGGCTGATGCCCGGACAACTCGCCGGCACGCCATGGCCCGGCCTGGTGCATCCGGCGGACTACGACCTGAGCCTGTTGCAGGACGCTGGCGTGACGCGGCTGGTGTCGCTGACGGACCGGCCGTTCGACGCCCGGCGGGCCGCCGCCTGCGGCATGTCCGTCAGCCACGAGGCCATCACCGACATGCAGCCCCCGACGGCCGACCAGGCGCTGCGCCTGTGCCGCTGCCTGGACGAGTGGCTGGACCGCGCCGAGGTCGTGGCCCTGCATTGCCGCGCGGGCCTGGGCCGCACCGGCACGCTGCTGGCCGCCTACTGGATCTGGCGTCATGGCGGGCGCCTGGACGGGGGCCAGGCCTTGCGGGAGGTGCGGCAGCGTCATCCGGGATGGGTGCAGTCCGCCTCGCAGATCGAATTCCTGAACCGATTCGCGCGCGCCGTCGCGGGCGCGCCGCAGGCCTTTGCGGGCCTGTCGCGGCGGGCGCCCGAGGCCCGCGCTTCCCTGTTCCCCTCTTAGCCGTTCCCTGGCTTCCCTGTTCCTCTTCCAACGAAAGGCATCCCATGTCCAAACTTGACGCGGCCCTCCAGAAGGCCATCACGAGCGTTCCCGATTGCGTCGCCACCGGTTTCGTCGACCTGGCCTCCGGCATGCTGCTGGGCGTCAAGACCGTCGACTCGCATCCTCAGGAGGTCATCGAGATGCTCGCCGCCGCCACCGCCGACCTGTTCCAGGGCCCCAGCGTGGTGGCCATCGAACGGCTGTTCCGCTCGGCCCGCGGCGTGCCCGAGGACGGCCATCACTACTTCCAGGAGATCATCGTGAACAGCGACAACCTGATTCACGTGTTCCTGCGCGGCAAGCGCCAGCAGCAGGTCGCCACCTTCGTGTGCCGCAAGGGCGCCAACCTGGGCATGGTGCTGACCAAGGCACGCATGGCGATGCCCGAGGTGGAAGCGGCGCTCTGAGCGTATGACACCCCTCGAGGCCCTCTCCACGGCGCAGTGCAGCCAGGCACGCTCGGTGCTGCGCGCGCTGCGCGGCGATCACCACGCCATCGAAGCCTGCGCGTTGATGACCAGCGACGGCCGCGTGGTGGCCTCCGTCCTGAGCCCGGACATCGACCCGGACCGTTTCGGCGCGATGTGCGCGGCGCTGCTCGCGCTGGGCGGCCGCGCCGCCCGCGAGGCGCAGCGCGGCGAGCTCCAGCAGTTGATCCTGGAGGGGCAGGCGGGTCCCGTCCTGCTCACGCGCACGGGCGAGCACGGTGTACTGGCGGTCGCGGCATCGCCCGAATGTCCGCTGGGCCGCCTCCTCATCGGAGCGCGGACCGCGGCGCAGGCGATGGCCGGCCTGATGGGCGGGGCGCGGTGACCGCCCTGCGCTACGTCGATCTCACGCCGCTGGGCGTGATGCGCGGCCTCTCGGGAACGCGCCGCGATGACGCCAGCATCCTGCTGCAGGCGCTGCTGCGGCGGGACCCCGGCCGCGCCTGGGATCCCGGCGAGTTCGCGGCACTGCCGGCCAGGCCCTTGAAGGTCTGGGCCCGCCTGATGTTCGAGCTCCAGGGGGCGGGCTGCATCGACACCTCGCTCACGCGGCCCGGCAATCCGGACCGGCACTGGGCCGGCATCCAGTCGGACCTCGCGGCGATGGTGGCGCTGGGCGCCTCGCAGGCCACGCTGCTCGACGGCGACGGGCTGGTGCTGGCGCAGGCCGGCGGCGCCCCGGACCTGGCCGCGCCGCCCGCCGACGTGCGCGTGCCCTTGAAGATCGGCGACGGCGCAAGTGCCGCCGCCTATGCTCTGGTCCTGCGGGGCCTCGCGCATGAGCGATGCCCGCCGCTCGTGCGGCTCGCGCGCCGTCTGGCGCGCCAGGACGTGCCGCTCGTGGCAGCCGCGCCGGCTGCGCCGCTGGAGGCCGCCCGCCCGCTCGAGGACCTGCTCGCCTGGGAACTGCGCAGGCTGGCCGACCAGTGCCCCGGCCTGCTCAGCACGGCGATCGCCTCGCGCGACGGTCTGGCGCTGGCCGCGACCGGGATCGTGCAGCCCGACGCGCTTTCGGCGACGTCAGCCTTCCTCCTGGACGAGATGGACACGCACCTGCGTCCGCTGCGCGAAGGCGCAGGCGCCCGGGAAGTGCTCGTGTGGACCGACAGCGGTCCGTGGTACTTCTCCGCCATCGGTGCGCTGCCGTACCTGCTGGCGCTGCACGCCGCGCCGCACGTGCCCGCCGCGCTGCTCCGCCATGCGGGCGCGCAGGGCTGCGCCCGCATGACCGCGCTGCTGGCCCCCTTGAACGCGGCCTGAGGCCGCGCCGCTTTCCGCCTTTCCACCCCTGCCTCCTCGACGCGCCATGACATCGACCGCCCTTGCCGTCTTCGGCATCACGCATGCCGACCTGCCCACCACCGATCTGGCGCGGGCGCTGCGCATCCATCGAGACCTGCTGGGCTTCTGCGAAACGGCCAGAGGCGACGGCTGGATCGATCTGGACGCCGGCGGCACCATCACGCTGCGCCTGGTGCAGGTCACTCGGGTGGAACATCGCTGCACCCTGCGCTTGCGTGTCGGCGATGTGCAAGCCTGCGTCAACGCGCTGGTCCTGAGCGGCCTGACGCTGACCCAGGCCGCGCAGCGCAGCGCGGAGTCCACGCTGGCCGCCACGCTGCGCGACGAGGATGGCCACGCGATCTGCGTCTGGCGTCATCTGAGCGAAGACGAGTACGACACCGCGCCGGAACTGCCCAAGGTCAAGACCTGGAGCCCGGAGGCCGACGCGCTGTTGAAGCAGTTGCTGAAGGGGGTGCCGGCGCTGTTCCGGGCGCTGGCGCGCCGCAAGGTGACCCGCGTGACGGAAAGCCTGGCCGGTCCGCAGCACAGCGTGGGCACGGAGGATGTCATTCGCGGCTTCATCCTCGCCAGCCCGCGCATCACGCGCGAGCGCAACCGCAAGCCGCTGCTGGAGGCCGGCATCGACGTCTCCAGGTATCAGGCGGAGTGGGACGCGCCCTAGCCCTCATCATGGCGCCTGGCCCGGCGCGGCGCCCAGGTGCCTGGCCAGGAAGCGCTCCATGCGGCCGTAGAAATCGGTCTTGGTCGAGAGCATCCGCCAGGCGTGGCCTTCGCCGGGGTAGGTGACGTACTCGACCTGCGAGTGACCGGCCTTCTCGAGCGCGCGCCGGAGGTCGCTCGCGTGGTCGATCGGGACACGGCGATCGTCCAGGCCATGGCCGATCAGCAGCGGCGCCTGGAGGTCGGCGGCGCGGCGCAGCGGAGACGTGCGGCGCAGACGCTCGGCATCCGCTTCCCGGTCGCCGATCAACGCGACCAGGCCGTAGCGGCGGGTGACCTCGCTGGCGTCGCTCCAGCTCAGGCTGAACAGGTAGTCGAGGTCGGTCACCCCGGACCAGCTCACGCCGCAGCGGTATTGGCCCGGATCCTTGATCAAGCCCATCAACGCCGCGTAGCCCCCATAGCTCGCCCCTGCGATGCAGACGCGCTTTGGATCGACCCAGCCTTGCTTGACCGCCCAGGCCAGCGCATCGCTGATGTCGTCCTGCATGGCCAGGCCCCACTGGCGCCAGCCGGCCCTGAAGAGCTGCTCGCCATAACCCTCGCTGCCGCGGAATTCGGGCTCGATCACGACATAGCCGCGCGAGGCCAGGAACTGCGCCTCGTCGTCCCACATCCAATGCGTGCCGCGCACGTAGGGGCCGCCATGGATCAGCATCACCGCCGGGCGCGGACCCGCGGCCCGGCCCCTGGGCATGGTCACCATCACCGGGAGCTCCAGGCCGTCGCGCGCCCGGATCCGGCTGAGTTCCCGCGTGGCCATGTCGGCGGCACGGATCCAGGGCCGCGAGGCGCCAACGGCGCTCAACTTCTTCGCCGCGTGGTCATAGACATAGAACTCCTGCGGCTGGGTGTCGGACCAGGAGGTCACCAGCACCCTCTGCGTCTTGAGACAGCGCCGGCACTCCAGCTGGTTGACCCGTCCGGGCAAGGCCTGGTCCACCGCCGCCTGCATGGCCTTCAGCACGGGGTCGAACCAGTGCGATGACGGGGCGTCGTTCTCGTAGTACAGGCCCAGCAGCCGACGGCTTTCCGGATCGAAGACGGCGCCGCCGTCGAAGTCGAACCCCTGCAGCGACACCAGCGGCTGGGCCTCCGGCTTCAAGGTCTCGGGATCGACGCGATAAAGCGCCATCGTGCCCGCCGGCGAGCGATCCACCACCAGGCGCAGGCCGCGGCCATCCGAGGCGAACGGCATGACCGTGGGCGACCGCACCACCTCCCCCTCCTGCGCCAGCTTCCAGGCGCCGGCCTGCTTGTAATAGAGCGCCGTGCGGTTCTCCGTCAGCGTCGTCAGCGCCCATGGCTCGCCCACGGCGTCCAGCCACCAGCCGACCGCGTTCTCCGGAGCCTGCGCCTCGAGCACGCGGCGCTGCTGGGTGTCGACGTTCAATCGCGCCAACTGCGCCGACTTCAGGTCCCAGCGGACGTCAAAGCGGCCGTAGCCCACGATGACTTCGCCGCTGTCGTCGTCCGGCACGCCATAGAGCGACCACTGGAAGGGCAACGCCCGCGTGATGATGCTCGAATCGATCCGGCTCTCCTGCGCATAGCGCGTCAGGATCAGTTGACGCCGCCCGGAGCCATCGCGCTTGACGGTCCACAGGCCCGAGGTGTTGGAATCGCTGCGCTTGCCGCCTTCGTCCTTGCCCGAGGTGTACACGAGCCGGTCGCTGCCCACCCAGGCGAAGTACGCGATGTCGGAATCGGAAAAGCTCTCGACCTGGGTGATGGTGTTGTCGCGCTCCAGTTCAAGCACCGCCAGCGCGCTGCGACCGCCCGGCGCGCTGACGACCAGCGCGATCGCGCGCCCATCGGGCGAGATCTTCGGACGGCGGACCTGCGGATCGCGGAAGAAATCGGCGATCGGCGGCGGCGTGCCGGCGGCCGCCGGCACAGTGTTGGCGCCCCCCTGGGCCATCGCGCCGAGGCTGCCAAGACCCAGCACACCGAGCGCGCACAGCCGCGCGAGCACGGCGCGGCGCCTTCCCTTCGTTTCGGTCATTCCTCTCCCCCTGATTGAAAGCATTTTCGTGAGGCCGGATTCTGTGACGGTTCCAGGCCAACATGAATCAGCAAGTTCCAGAGGAAGAGGCGACGGCGAAGCCATCCCTTCAAGGCATCCAGCGGCCTCCCAATGCGCGCAGCAGCGCGATGCGGTTGACCTGCTCGGTCTGGCGCAGCGTCACGAGCACGCGCCTGGCGGCCGTGAGCTGGCGCTGCGCGTCGAGCAGCTCCAGCTGGCTGCTGCCGCCCAGCCGGTAGCTGCGCTCGGCCAGCTGCAGCGAGCGCTCGGCCGCCTCGACCTGCGCCTGCTGCGCGTCGAGCCGCTCGTCCAACTGATCGCGCACCGCCAGGGCATCGGCGACGTCGCGGAACGCCGACTGCAGCGCCGATTCGTAGCCCGCCAGGGCCTCCTGCCGGCTCGCCTCGCTGACCGCCACCTGCGCGCGGCGCTGGCCGCCGTCGAACACCGGCAGATCGATCTGCGGCACGATGCTCCACACGCCGCTGCCGCTCTTGAACAGGCCGTCGAGGTCCGGACTGCGCGTGCCGCCGCTGGCCGTCAAGGTCAGTCGCGGAAAACGCGCCGCCCGCGCCGCGCCGACGTCGAAGGACGCGGCGCGCAGGCGCTCCTCGGCGGCGCGCAGGTCCGGACGCTGCAGCAGGACCTCCGCCGGCAGGCCGCCCGGCACCGCCGGCAAGGCCACGGCGGGCCGCTCATCCTGCGCCGCGGGCAGCAGACGGTCAGGCAACGGCTGCCCGGCAAGCAGCTCCAGCTGCAGCCGCGCCTGCGTGACCGCGGAGACGCTTTCGGCCGCGTCGCCGCGCGCCGACTCGAAGGCCGCGCGCGCCCTCGCCCGCTCCAGACCGGACGCGGCGCCCAGCGCGTACTGGCGCTCGGCGAGCTCATGCGAACGCCGCTGACTGTCGCGCAGCGCCTCGTTGAGCATCAGCCGCTGCTGCGCCGCCGCCAGATTCAGCCACGCCGTCGCGACTTCAGCGGCCAGGCTCAGCCGCGCGCTGCGCTGCGTCTCCTGCTCCGCGAGGAAGCGCGACAGCGCCGCGCCCTCGAGGCTGCCAAGCCGGTCGAACAGATCGATCTCGTAGCTCGCCAGACCGAGATTGACGCCATAGGCCGTGGTCGCGCCGCTGCCGGCCGTGCGCTGCCGCGTCGCGGAAGCGCCCAGGCCGATCTCCGGCAGGCGGTCCGCGGCGGTGACGCGATACTGCGCCCTCACCCGCTCCACAGCCGCGGCGCTCGCGCGCAGGCTGCGGTTCTGGTCGAGCGCGATGGCGACCACCTCGTCGAGCCGCGCATCGCTGAAGAAGCCGCGCCATTCATGCGAAGCCGAAGAGGCCGCCTGGCTCGCGGCCGCGGCCGGCGCCATCACGCGGAAGTCGTCGCGCAGCGGCGGACGGGGCGCGTCGCCGGTCGGCACGAGGCTGCCGCAGGCGCTCAGGCCCAGCACGGCCGGCAGCACCGCCAGGATCAGCGCGCGCTTCATGCCCGCGCCTCCGGCTTCGCGGCGCCGCCCGCTTCGCGCGGGGACGCCCCGGCCGGACCAGTCGGACCAGTCGGACCAGTCGGACCAGTCGGACCAGTCGGACCATTCTCTGCGGCCCGGGCCTTCCCGCCGCGGCTGAAGCGCTGCTTGACCCACAGGTAGAACAGCGGCACGAAGAAGATCCCCAGCAGCGTCGCGCTGCCCATGCCGCCGAGCACGCCGACCCCGATCGCGCGCTGCGAGCCCGAGCCCGCGCCGCTGGCGTAGGCCAGCGGCAGCACGCCCATCATGAAGGCGAGCGAGGTCATCAGGATGGGCCGCAGACGCTGCCGGCAGGCTTTCAAGGTCGCCTCGACCAGACCCATGCCCTGCCCCAGCAGCGTCTCGGCGAACTCGACGATCAGGATCGCGTTCTTCGCCGACAGGCCCACCGTCGTCAGCAGCCCGACCTGGAAGAACACGTCGTTCATCTGCCCGCCCAGGTGGCTCGCCGCGAGCGCGCCGATGATGCCCAGCGGCACCACCAGCATCACGCTGAAGGGCACGGACCAGCTCTCGTACAGCGCCGCCAGGCACAGGAAGATGAACAGCACCGACACCGCGTACAGCATCGGCGCCTGGTCGCCCGACAAGCGCTCCTGATAGCTGCGGCCGGACCACTCGTAGCCGATGCCGGGCGGCATCTCGCGCAGCACCTGCTCCATCGCCGCCATCGCGGCGCCGGAGCTCACGCCCGGCCGCACGTCGGCCTGGATCTCGTAGGCGGCGCTGCCGTTGTAGCGCACCAGCTGGCGCGGGCCGTTGGTCCAGCCGGCCTTGGCGAAGGCGCTGAAGGACACCATCTCCCCGGCGGCGTTGCGCACGTACCAGTAGCGCAGCGCCTCGGGATCGGCGCGGTAGGCGCCCTCGCCCTGCACCAGCACGCGCTTGACGCGGCCGCGGTCGATGAAGTCGTTCACGTAGCTGCTGCCCAGCGCGATCGACAGCGTGTCATTGATCGTCGCCGTCGACACGCCCAGCGTGCCGGCCTTGTGGTCGTCGATGTCGATCTGCAGCTGCGGCGTCTCGGTCAGGCTGTTGGTGCGGGCGCGGCTCAGCTCGGGCCGCTGGTTGGCCAGATCGATCAGGCGGTCGCGCGATTCGATCAGGACCTCGCTGCCGACGCCGCCCAGGTCCTGCAGGAACAGCTGGATGCCGGCGCTGCCGCCCAGGCCGCGCACGGTCGGCGGTTGCACCACGTAGATGTTGGCGTCGCGCACGCGCTTGCCCAGCTCGCGGCTGAAGCGCTCCGCCAGCGCCCCCGCGCCCTGCTCCTTGCCGGTGCGCTCCGGCCAGTCGGTCAAGCGGATGAAGCCCTGGCCCGAGCCCTGGTCGCCGCCCGCGCCGCGCACGATGTTGTAGAAGCGCACTTCCTTCTGCTCGCCCAGGTAGGTCTCGATGCTCTGCGCGACAGCCTCCATCCGCTCGGCCGTGGCGCCCGGCGCCATCCGCACCTGGATCTGCAGTCCGCCCTGGTCCTCGTCCGGCAGGAAGGAGGTCGGCAGCGTCTTGTAGAGCACCGCCAGCGCCGCGATCAGCAGCAGGTAGACGGCGAAGCTGCGCACGCCGCGCGCGGTGAGCCAGCGCACGCGCGAGACGTAGCGCTCGGTGAAGCGGTCGAAGCCGCGGTTGAAGCCGCCGAAGAACCAGTCCAGCTGCTTGCCGAAGGGGCCGCCATGGGCGGCATGCTCGCCCTGGTGGACCGGCTTGAGCAGCGTCGCGCACAGCGCCGGCGACAGGCTCATCGCGACCAGCACCGACAGGATCATGGCGCTCACCACCGTGATCGAGAACTGGCGGTAGATCACGCCGGTCGAGCCGCCGAAGAAGGCCATCGGGATGAACACCGCCGACAACACGACCGCGATGCCCACCAGCGCGCCGCTGATCTCCTTCATGCTGGCGCGGGTCGCGTCGCGGGGGCTCAAGCCCTCCTCGCGCATCAGGCGCTCGACGTTCTCCACGACCACGATCGCATCGTCCACCAACAGGCCGATGGCCAGCACCAGCCCGAACATCGTCAGCGTGTTGATCGAATAGCCGGCCAGCGCCAGCACGCCGAAGGTGCCCAGCAGCACGACCGGCACCGCGATCGCGGGCACCAGCGTGGCGCGCAGGTTCTGCATGAACAGGTACATGATCACCACGACCAGCACCATCGCCTCGATCAGCGTGTGCACCACGCCCTCGATGGAGACGCTGATGAAGGGCGTCGTGTCGTAGGTGAAGCTGACCTTCATGCCGTGCGGGAAGAAGGGTTCGAGCTCCTTGAACTTGGCCTTGACCAGCTCGGCAGTCTTGAGCGCGTTGGCCCCGCTGGCCGGCACGATGGCCATGCCGGCGGCGGTGACGCCGCTGCTGCGCACGTTGGTCGTGTAGCTGTCGCGGCCCAGTTCGACCCGCGCCACGTCGCCCAGCCGCAGCGCCGAGCCGTCGGGCTGCACGCGCAGCACGATGGCGCGGAACTGCTCCGGCGTCTGCAGCTTGGCGCGGGCGGTGATGATGGCCGTCAGGCGCTGGCCGTCGGGCACGGGCTGCGCGCCGAGCTGGCCGGCGGAGACCTCGGTGTTCTGCGCCAGCAGCGCGTTGCGGATGTCGCCCGGCACGAGCGCGTAGCGCTGCAGCTTGGCCGGGTCCAGCCAGACGCGCATCGCGTAGCCCGAGCCGAAGACGTTGATGTCGCCCACGCCCTCGATGCGGCTGATGATGTCCTGCAGCGTGCTGGACAGGTAGTCGCCGAGGTCGGCGGAGCTGACGCCCGGGTCGTCGCTGGTCAGCATCACCACCATCAGCGGCTCGGAGCCGGCCTTGGTCACGCGCACGCCCTGCGCCTGCACCGCCTGCGGCAGCCGCGACAGCGACTGCGACACCTTGTTCTGCACCTGCATCTGCGCCAGGTCGGGATCGGTGCCGGCGACGAAGCTCAGCTGCGTGTTGGCGCCGCCGGAGGCATTGCTGGAGGACTCGATCGAGAACAGGCCGTCGATGCCCTTGAGGTTCTGCTCGATGACCTGCGTCACCGAGTCCTCGATCGCCTTGGCCGACGCGCCCGGGTAGCTCGTGTTGATCGAGATCCGCGTCGGCGCGATGTCGGGATAGCGCTCGAGCGGCAGACCCAGCACCGCGGCCACGCCGGCCAGCATCACGACGATGGCCAGCACCCACGCGAAGATGGGCCGGTCGATGAAGAAGGCGGCCATCAGACGCTCCCGGACGCGGGGCTGGCCGGCGCCGAGGCGCCCCCGGCCTTGTCGGCGGTCTTCTTCCTGCCCGGGCCCGCCGGCACCGGCGTCACCGGCTGGCTGGGCCGCACGCGCTGCAGGCCCTCGACGATGAGCTTGTCGCCCGCCTTCAGGCCGCTGGCGACGACCCACTGGTTGCCGAGCGCGCGCTTGAGCACCAGGCGCCGCAGCTCGGCCTTGTTGCCGTCGCCGACGACGAGCGCCGTGGCCTCGCCGGTCGGGGACCGGGTGACGCCCTGCTGCGGCACGACGACCGCGTCGCGGTCGATGCCCGCGAGCAGCCGCGCGCGCACGACCATGCCGGGCATCAGCATGCCGCCGGGATTGGGCACGACGGCACGCAGCGTCACCGCGCCGGTGCCGCGGTCGACGGTCACGCCGCTGACCTGCAGCTGCCCAGGCTGCGCGAACTCGGTGCCGTCCTCGAGCAGCAGCCGGATCTGCCGGCTGCCCTTGCCCGAGGGCCCCTCGCCTTCGAGCTGGCGGCGCAGCTGCAGGATCTCGGCGCTGCTCTGGACGATGTCCACGTGCATCGGATCGAGCTGCTGGACCGTGGTCAGCGCCTGCGTCTGATTGGCGGTGACCAGCGCGCCGGCGGTGACGGCGGAGACCTCGATGCGGCCGGAGATCGGCGCGGCGATGCGGGTGCGTTCGAGTTGCACCCGCGCCGCGTCGAGCGCGGCGCGCGCCACGGCGACGTCGGCCTGCGCCTGGCGCAGCGCGCTCGCGCTGTCATCGGCGCTCTGGCGGCTGAGCGCGTCGGCCTTGAGCAGCTCGGCATCGCGCTCGGCACGCGTGCGGGCGACGGCGGCCTGCGCCTCGGCCTTCTGCAGCGCGGCGGCGGCCCGGGCCCGTTCGGCCTCGTAGGTGGCGGCGTCGAGCTGGTACAGCGCCTGCCCGGCGCGCACGGTGCTGCCTTCTTCGAAGAGCCGCTTCTGCACGATGCCGCTGACCTGCGGACGGATCTCGGCGACCTGGCTCGCGGACAGCCGGCCGGGCAGCTCCAGCGCCAGCGGCGCATCCTGCGTGGCCACGATGACGACGCCGACCTCGGGCGCCGACGGCTTGGCGGCCTCGGCCTTCTTCTCGCCGCAGCCGGCGGCGATGAGGGCCATGGCCAGCAGCGCCGGCAGCGCCATCGGACCGGTCGGCAGGCGGGCCGCCAGGCGGGTCATCGAGCGGACCGGCGGGCGCGGCGCCGGCGCGCGCGGACCGGCTGCGCGCGCGGGGAATGTCAGAATCTTCGGCATGGCGGCGGATGCTGGCCGACGAATGTGGAGAGATCTTGAAGAACGCGTTGAAGCTTCCGTTCAACCTCACGGCCCGGCTGTTCATCGCCGTCTTCAGCACCGCCATGGCGGTGGCGCTGGCGATGGGCGTGTTCTCGCACATCAACCTGAACCGGGACTTCATCGGCTATCTGAACGAACAGGCCGTCAACCGGCTGGAGCTCGCGCGCACCAGCGTCACGGCCGGGTATCGCGAGAACGGCGGGAGCTGGGATTTCCTGCGCGAGAAGCCCGAGCTGTGGGGCCGGCTGCTGCGGCCGCTGGTGCCGGAGGCGGACATGCCGGCGGTCAAGCACGGCCCGGCGGACCTGACCGGCGCGACGCGCCGTTTCACGCTGTTCGACGAGAACCGGGTGCGCGTCGCCGGCTACGCGGGGCCGGTGGAGCCGACGGTGGAGCGGCCGATCATCGTCGACGGGCTCACGGTGGGCTGGCTGGCGCTGACGCCGATCGAGTCGGTGAGTCCGGGCGCGGAGAAGCATTTCTACGACGCGCAGCTGCGTTCGGCCTGGATCGTGGGCGGCGCGGCGGTGCTGCTGGCGGGCGCGGTGGCGTACTGGATCTCGCTGCGATTGCTGCGGCCGGTGCGGCGGGTCGCGCATGCGACGCACCGGCTCGCGGCGGGGGAATTCGAAGTGCGCGTGCCCGAGACGCGCGGCAATGACGACATCGCCGGACTGGGCCGGGACTTCAACCAGCTCGCGCTGACCTTGCAGCGCAACGAGGCGATGCGGCGGGAGTTCCTGGCCGATGTCTCGCATGAGCTGCGCACGCCGCTGGGCGTGCTGCATGGCGAGCTGGAGGCGCTGGAGGACGGCGTGCGCAAGCTCGACGCGCAGGCGCTGCGCTCGCTGCGGGGCGAGGTCGCGACGCTGCACAAGCTGGTCGACGACCTGCACGAGCTGTCAATGGCCGACGTCGGCGCGCTGGCCTATCGCAAGGCGGAGCTGGACCTGCGCGAGCTGATCGGCGTGACGGCGGGCGCCTTCGGCGAGCGGCTGAACGGGAGCGGGCTCGAGCTGCGGCTGGATCTGCCCGAGCAGCCGCTGCGGGTCTTCGGCGACGAACGGCGGCTGCGACAGCTGATGGCGAATCTCGTCGAAAACAGCTGCCGCTACACCGAGGCTGGGGGCGCCCTGAGCATCAGCGCGCGGCGCAGCGGCGGGCAGGTGGTCATCGACGTGCAGGACACGGCGCCGGGCGTCGGCCCGGAGCATCTGCCGCGGCTGTTCGAGCGCTTCTTCCGCGTGGAGGCCTCGCGCAGCCGGCGCGGTGGCGGATCGGGTCTGGGGTTGTCGATCTGCCAGCGCATCGCGCAGGCGCACGAGGGCCGCATCGAGGCGCGTCCGTCGCCGCTGGGCGGGCTGTGGATGCGCGTGGAGCTGCCGGCCCATGGCTGAGGCGGATAGCCCATTGCCGATGAATGGCCCGGGCCTGGCGCCGATGCCGATGGAGCCGGGGCCGGCGCGGGTGCTGGTCGTCGAGGACGAGCCCAAGCTGGCCGCGCTGCTGGCGGATTACCTGCGGGCCGCGGGGCACGAACCGGACTGCATCGCCGACGGTGCCGAGGTGATCGCGGCATGGACGGCGAGGCGGCACGACCTGGTCCTGCTGGACGTGATGCTGCCGGGCGTGGATGGCCTGACGCTGTGTCGCGAGTTGCGCGCGCGCAGCAGCGTGCCGATCCTGATGCTCACGGCGCGGGCGGATGAATCGGACCGGCTGATGGGGCTGGAGACCGGCGCGGACGACTACATCGCGAAGAACCCGTTCAGTCCGCGCGAGGTGATGGCGCGGGTGAAGGCCGCGCTGCGGCGCAGCCGCGCGCACGAGGCGGCGACGGCCGCCGCGGTGGCGGCCTTCGCATCGGGCAGCGAGCCGCTGCGCATCGACGAGGCGGGATGGACGGCGAGCTGGCAGGGCCAGGCGCTGGACCTGACGCCGATCGAATTCCGCCTGCTGCACATCCTGGCCGCGCAGCCGGGACGCGTGTATGCGCGCACGCAGTTGCTGGACCTGCTGCACGTGGATGGCCGCGAGGTCACGGAGCGCGCGGTGGACAGCCACGTGAAGAACCTGCGGCGCAAGCTCGAGAAGGCCGGCGCGGGGGCGGATCGGATCCGGTCGATTTATGGGGTGGGATACCGGTTCGAGCGGTGAGCAGGAACGCCACAAAGGCGCCCCCTATTTCTGTGCTCATATCGTCGGATACGCCTTGTCCTTGTGAGTTCGCCCCCCAAAGGCAACGCATTCAGGTCAGCGGGTGAACGGAGCCGCTGCCCGGCGATGAAACACTCGTCGGATGGAAACCCGTAGCGATTTCGTTGTCTTCGTGGACGAGAGCGGTGATCACAACCTGCAGTCGATCAATCCGCGATATCCGGTCTTCGTCCTGGCCTTTTGCATTCTTCCTGTGGAGTCGTATCTGCGAGAGGTCGGCACGGACTTTCGACGATTGAAGTTCGAGCTCTTTGGGCACGACATCATCGTTCTGCATGAGCACGACATCCGGAAGCGATCGGGTCCGTTCGCGTCGCTCAATCCGACGTCGCGCGAGCGCCTGCTCCGCGGACTAACCACCATCATTGAAGACGCGACGATGACCATCGTGGCCGTGGTGATCGATAAGCCTCGCCTGCTGGAATGCGCCATCGGCCACCTCCACCCGTACAACCTGGCATTGCGGTATGGGCTTGAACGGGTGCATCAATTCCTGCAGATGAAAGGGCAAGGAGGCTTGCGTACCTCCGTCGTCTGCGAAGCGCGGGGAAGCAAGGAGGACGGCGACCTTCGACGTGCCTTCGAGGAGGTCCGGCTTGGGCGCAACTGCAGCGGATACGAGTATCCGTTTGATCTGGTCGTCGCCGACAAGCGGACGAATTCAGAAGGGCTGCAACTTGCAGACCTTGTTGCGCGTCCGATTGGCCTGCACGTGCTTCGCCCCGACCAGCTCAACCGCGCATGGTCCTCCCTGGCTCGAAAGCTCTTCGACGCCGATCAGCTCGCGTGGCCGCCAGTGGGCTTGACGATCGTGCCCCCACAGAAAGTCGAAGGGCCCCTGAGTTGCCTCAGGAGCCCAACGCCGGTAGGGAATGCCCGACCCATTTGCAGCGATTCTGGCTCGACGCGGAGCGCCGGTCGATAGCGTCTCGCAGTCAAACTGCCCACTGGAACCTGCAGTCCTTCAATCAGGCGCCAGCAGTTCCCGCCGTGCGTGTCGCGCTGGACCGCGCTCGCGATTCGCGCCTTACTGCTTGTAGAACGTCACGTCGTCGACGTTGAGCCAGCCGGTGCCGGTCGAGTCGCTCGTCCAGAACCCGATTTCGGCGTTCCCGTTGCTCACATTGATGTTGCTGAGGGTGAGCTGCGTGTAGCCGTCAGACGCCATCGAGGCGACGGACACCTGGCTGCCGCCGAAGTTCTTCACGTACAGCTGGTGTCCGGCCGTTCCCCGCACCCAGGCTTTCACCGTGTACAGCCCGTTCGGGAGGCCGGTGAGCGTCTGGGCGCTGTAGGCCCAGTACGCGCCCGTGCCGCTGTGCACCAGGTGCGACGCGCCGGAATTGGGCCGCGTCGTGGCGGTGGTCACCGTGCCCCCTTGCGTTCCCGTGAACCAACCGCCCAGCCCGTTCTCGAAACCGGGGTTGCTCAGCAGATTCACGCCGCCATCGATCACGTCCACGCGGTCGGCCGTGACGAAGGTGTTCGACGAACTGGCGTTCTTCGTGCCCGTGGCCCGCACCTTCAGCGTGTGGCTGCCCGCCGTCAGCACGGGGCTGCTCCAGAGCAGCACGTCGTCCTTGCGAGCGGCCGAGTAGGTGTCGATGGCGACTTCCGCGCCGCCGTCGATGGACACGGCGGCGATGCCGTGCGCGGGCGCCTGACCGCCATACAGCTTGACCTGCGTGCCGTTGAAGGGCACCTGGTAGTAGGCGTTGGTCAGCCCGGACCAATGGTTGTCGTTCTGATACGCGCCGGTCTGGCTGCCGCCAGGCCAGTTGGCGGCGTTGTCGTAGCTGAAGCTCGCGTCATTGCGCGTCACCCGGCCCAGGTAGGGCAACAGGATCGGCAGCAGGCGGTTGCTGACCTTGACGTGGCCGGTGTCACTGGGGTGCAGGCCATCGGTGAAGTCCGTGGATCCGCTGGACGAATCGAGCCAACCGGTGGTGTCGATGTAGTGCACCTTGGCATCGCCCGCATTGACGCGCGCGGTCACCGCCGCCTGCGTCTCGGTCTGGTAGAAGCCGCCGAAGGTGCGCAGCGCGAAGATGTCCGCGTTCGGGTACTTGGCCCGGATGTTCTGCAGGAACCCGGTGTAGCGGCTCTGGAAGGTGGCCGAGGGCACCGAGTTGAAGGAATCGTTGCTGCCCAGGTTCACGACGACCAGTCTGGCCGTGTAGTTGGCGAAGTTCCAGGCCGGGTTGCCGGTGCACGCCACATCGGGACAGCGGTTGGCCTGCCACAGCTTGAAGTACAGCGACTCCATGCCCGGGAAGGTGTTGTCCGAGTAGTGATAGCCGTCGGACAGCGTGATCCCGGGATAGGAGATCTGCGTGTGATCGGCGGCCATCCTCTCGCCGGTGAGCCAGGCGTAGTCGGAGACCGCGGCGTCAGTCGTCGTCACGCCGGAGGTGATGGAGTCGCCGACGAACTCGACCAGCGGCAGCGTGTCGGGCCGCACCGTCGACGCGCCGGCATCCAGCACCAGCCCCTGGAAGGGCAGCTCGATCTTTTCGTACTTGGCGACGATCTTGAGCGTGTGCGTTCCGTTGGCCAGCGGCGTGGGCGTGAGGTTGATCGTGCCGACCGCGTCCCAGTAGGTGGTGGGCACGCCGTCCACGATGGCCATGAAGACGGTCTTCTCGGCGAGGTTCACCTTCACCGTGGTGCCGGTGAACTTGGTGGATAGATAAGAGCCGTTCCAATAGCTGCGATACGTCGCGCTGCTGCTCTTGTCCCAGCGTCCGACGTAATTGATGTTGGTGTCCGTGAGGTCACCATTGCCGGTGCCTGCCAGGACGGGAGCACCGCAGGAGAACGCAATCCCCAGCAGCGCCAGACGAAGGTAATGCCGGGGCGCGAACGCGCCGGCGGAACCACGATGACCGGTCATGTCTCTCAACCTTTCAACGCAAGTGCGCTCACCACTTCGACGGTGATATAGCGCTAAATCCCGGTCGCATCGTAGTTCATGCGTCGCGCGAACTATTTAGGGAAACTCCCAGCCGTGTTCTTCAAGGATTGCCGCGGCCACCTGAAGGTCCAGTCGAACTGGTCGGTGGCGACTGGAGTCCGAGGCGAAGGGGTCGAACGTTCAGCGGGTAGCCGCATCCTCGGCGCCGAGGGGCGGCTCCAGCTCAACCGCGCAGCGCCGCTTCGATCTTCGCGATGTCGATCTTGCGCATCTCCATCATGGCGTCGAACGCGCGCTTCGAAGCGGCCCGGTCCGGGTTGTGCAAGGCATCGGTCAGCACGCGTGGCGTGATCTGCCAATTCACGCCCCACTTGTCCTTGCACCAGCCGCAGGCGCTTTCGGCGCCGCCGTTACCGACGATGGCATTCCACAGGCGGTCCGTCTCGGCCTGGTCGTCGGTCGCGATCTGGAACGAGAACGCTTCGGTCTGCTTGAACTGCGGTCCGCCGTTCAGCCCGATGCAGGCGACGCCGCACACGCTGAACTCGACGACCAGCACGTCACCCTGCTGGCCGGACGGAAAGTCCCCCGGCGCCCGCGTGACGCGGCCAACCTTGCTGTCGGGAAAGGTCTTCTCGTAAAAGCGCGCGGCCTCTTCCGCGTCACGGTCGTACCAGATGCAGATGGTGTTCTTGGCGAGCATGGGAGTCTCCTTGAGCGAAACAACGGTGGTGGACTGTGGAGGCGGGCCGCACCGGCGGGCAACCGGCGTTCCCCTGGATTCGCCGCCTCACCCTGGGACGACGGCCGATGAGCGCCGGTTTCGACAAGCACGTCGAAGATTTTTTTGCCGGCTCCGCCCCCGGACTGGAGGGAAGCCCCCCTTGGGCCTCCGGCGCACGGAAGGGATACTCGACGGAGGTCCTGGCCGCCGCCCCGGCGTCACGCCCGGACGTTCCCGCACATCCCAAGGAGGAACTGCTGCCCATGAGCGCAATGACGCTGGCCGCCCTGCTGATGGCCGCCGGCATCGCGGTCCTGCTGACCCGCTTGATCCGCGAGCGTCGCGCCCACCAGGCCGCGCTCGCCCGCGCCGAACGCATGGGACAGGTGCTGCTCACGCTGTCGCGGGCCAACCGGATGGTGCTGCGCATCGACGACGATCGCGCGCTCTTCACCGAAGCCTGCCAGCTCTGCGTCGATGCCGGCAACGCGATGCTGGCCGCGGTCTATCTGCGCGAAGGCGACCTCGCCCATCGCGTCGCCAGCGCGGGCCCGGCCGTCGACGTGCTGCGCAACGTCCCGGACCCGCTGGACCTGCGCCTGCCCGAGGTCCAGGGCACCTACACCGCGCGCGTGCTGCGCGATGGCGTCAGCGCCGTCAGCAACGACTACGTGCTCGACTCGCAGGCCGGCCGCTGGCGCTCCGAGGCCGTCGCCCAGGGCATCCGGGCGATCGCCTGGATCCCCATCCGGCGCGCGGGCCTCGTGGCCGGCACGCTGATGCTGTGCGCGCGCCAGCCCGACTTCTTCGATGCGGAACTGATGGCCCTGCTCGAGGAGCTGGGCGCGGACCTGTCCTTCGCGCTCGACAGCGTCGACAGCCGCCACGCCCGCGAAGCCGCGGCCCGCGAGATCGAGGCCGGCCGCGACCGCTTCCAGCGCCTGTTCGAGGCCGCGCCCGTGCCCATGGCCATCGTGTCGGTGGCCGACCGCCGCATCGTCGAGGCCAACCCCGCGCTGTGCCGCCGCTACGGCCGCACGCATGAGGAAGTCATCGGCACGACGACGGCATCGCATGCCTACGGCGTGATCGCGGAGGACCGCGATGTCTTCTATCAGGTGCTGCAGGCACAGGGCCACGTCACCGACATGGCCGTGCGCACCCTTGACGCGGCCGGCAAGCCCGGACGGGCCATGCTCAATGCCGTGCCGCTCGACTACCTCGGGCAGCCGTGCTGCCTGATCATCAGCCAGACGCTTCAGCGCGAGACGGACTGAGCGGACCTGAAGCGGAGCTGAGCGGGACTGAGCGCCCTCCCGCGGCGAAGGATCAAGCCTGCGGCTTGTGGCAGACCATCTCGATGTTGTGCCCGTCCGGCGCGATGACGAAGGCCGCGTAGTAGTTCGCGTGATAGTGCGGCCGCAGACCCGGCGCGCCGTGGTCCTTGCCGCCGGCTGCGAGCGCCGCGCGATGGAACGCGTCGACCTGGTCGCGCGAGCTGGCCACGAAGGCGATGTGCAGCGGCGCGGGTTTGTCGGTGGTCTGGAACAGGCACAGCGACACGTCGCCCTGCGCGATCTCGATGCCGTAGGACGGCTCCCCTTCCCCACAGACCCGCACGCCGATCGGCTCCAGGGCCTTGAGGAAGAAGGTCTTGCTCGCTGCGTAGTCGCTGACGCCGAACTTCACGTGGTCGAACATGGGAACTCCTGAGTCTTGACGGGCCCGGTGGCCGAAGGCGTTCTTGTACCTCGCCGCGAGAGACGGCCCGCAAGTCACGGCAAGTCCCTCATGAGCTCATGCGCAAACCTCAGTTCCGGGCACCGCATCACGGCCGTAGCCTGCAGCGACCCAGACCCGAGGAGGCCCTCATGACCCAGTCCGCCGCGTCCGATTCCTGGCGCTTCGAAACGCTGTCCGTCCACGGCGGCTACTCGCCCGACCCGACGACCAAGGCCGTGGCCGTGCCGATCTACCAGACCGTCGCCTACGCCTTCGACAGCGCGCAGCACGGCGCGGACCTGTTCGACCTCAAGGTCCCCGGCAACATCTACAGCCGGATCATGAATCCGACCAACGACGTGCTCGAAAAACGCCTCGCCGCGCTGGAGGGCGGCATCGGCGCGCTGGCCGTGGCCTCTGGCCAGGCCGCGGTCACCTACGCCATCCTCACCCTCGCCGAGGCCGGCGACAACATCGTCGCCTCGAGCGCCCTGTATGGCGGCACCTACAACCTGCTGGCCCACACGCTGCCGCAGTACGGCATCCAGGCGCGCTTCGCCGACTACCGCCAGCCCGACGCCTTCGCCGCGCTGATCGACGCGCGCACCAAGGCGATCTTCGTGGAGTCGCTCGGCAACCCGCAGGGCAACGTCACCGACATCGAGCGCATCGCCCGCATCGCCCATGAACACGGGGTTCCGCTGATCGTCGACAACACGGTGCCCTCACCCTACCTGAGCCGTCCCATCGAGCACGGCGCCGATATCGTCGTGCACTCGCTGACCAAGTACCTGGGCGGGCATGGCACCAGCATCGGCGGTGCGATCGTGGACTCCGGCAAGTTCCCCTGGGCGCGGCACAAGGAGCGCTTCAAGCGGCTGAACGAGCCCGATCCCAGCTATCACGGCGTCGTCTACACCGAAGCGCTCGGCCCGGCCGCCTACATCGGGCGGGCGCGCGTCGTGCCGCTGCGCAACACCGGCGCGGCGCTGTCGCCGTTCAATGCCTTCCTCATCCTGCAGGGCATCGAGACGCTCGCGCTCCGCCTGGACCGCATCAGCGACAACGCGTTGCGTCTGGCGCAGCACCTGACCCGTCACGAGAAAGTGGGCTGGGTGAACTACGCGGGCCTGGAGGACCATCCCGATCACGCGCTGGCGCGCAAGTACCTCTCGGGCAAGGCCTCGGGCATCGTCACTTTCGGCCTGAAGGGCGCCGCCGGCGAAGGCCGCGAGCGCGGCGCCCGCTTCCTCGATGCGCTGCAGCTCTTCACCCGCCTGGTCAACATCGGCGACGTGCGCTCACTGGCGACCCATCCGGCCTCGACGACGCACCGGCAGCTCTCGCCCGCCGAGCTCGACAAGGCCGGCGTGTCCGAGGACACGGTGCGGCTCTCCGTCGGCATCGAGCACGTCGATGACCTGATCGCCGACCTCGATCAGGCGCTGGCCGCGGTCTGATCGCCGCGGCGCGGCCCGCGCTGCCCGCTCACTTCACGGTGACGAAGATCGGGTTCGAGTAGAACCACAGGCTGCCGTAGTTGCGGTCGTTGATCTGGTCGTGGCGCGTGGCGTTGTCGGCCGTCGTGATGCGCTGGTCGGCGAGCGGCTCGCCACCGGCGCTCAGGTTAGGCACGTCCACGGCCAGGTTGGTGCCGCGCAGGCGGAAGTACTGGCTCTTGCTGGCGGTCAGCGTGGTGGTGACGCTGTAGTAGCCATCGGCGCCGAGCGTCCAGTCGGCGCTGGTGAAGCGCTTGAGCACGCGCGTCGACGGATTGGTCGCCACGTCGTAGGCCGGCGTGCCGGGCGCCGCCTTGGCGCCGACGTCGCCCACGATCAGGTCGACGTGATCGACCTTGGGCACCATGTTGCCGAGATTGCCGCTGTTGACCGGCCGCTGGTAGTTGTTCACCGCGGGGCTCTTGAAGCGGATCGTCACCGTGACCGACTGCCCCGCGCCGGCGATCAGCTCCTGCCCCATGTTGGCCTTGCCGGCGCCCGAGGCGGCGGTGAAGTCCAGCGCGTTGATCAGGTCGCCGAACACGCCGAAGCTGCGTCCCGCGCGCAGGCTGGCCAGCAGGCCGGCGATGCCGGTGCTGTCCTTGGGCTGCCACACGTAGTTCTTCGCGTACTCGCCGGGGAAGTAGCCGCTGCTGTTGCCGGCGGCATCGATCTCGAAGTGCGAGTCGGAGTCCGCGACGTTCCAGATCCGGCGCCCCTCGCCGAGCAGCGCGTCCCACACGCCGCCGAGCTGCGCGACGACATAGTCCGTGCCGCCGTAGGTGCGGTTGGGTTTGTTGGCGTCGATGTAGGCGGAGGTGTAGCCGCCGCGATCGGGCTCCATCTGGTTGCCGACCATGCCTTCGATCGCGAAGACGATCCTGGGCGCCAGGTCGTTCATCTGCCTGAAGTCGGCGATGGTGTACTTGCCGGGGTTGCGCGACGGGTGGTTGATGACGGCGTAGCTCGAGTCCGGATAGTTGTCCTTCAGCCAGGCGATGCCCTTGAGCGCGTCAGCGGCGGTGGTGTTGGCGCGCTGGCTGTATTTGGCCTTCCAGCGGGTCACGTCGTCGGCCTTGAACAGCGACTCGTCGGCGGTGGTGAAGACGTACTGGAACTCCTGCGAGGCATGGGGCGAGCTGGCCAGCGTCGTGCTGCCCTCGAAGATGCCGATGCCCAGGTGGTCGTGGGTGGGCGTGTCCCACTCGAAGCCGGAGAAGATCAGTTTCTTGTCGTAGGTGCCGGCGGCCTGCAGCGCCTGGACGCGCGGCAGCTCATAAGCCTCCATGCCGTAGGCGAAGGCGACCGGGGCGGCCAGCAGGTTGGCGTTGTTGTCGTACTTGGACGAGCGCAGGTGGTTGGTCACCGCCATCCAGTCCAGGTTGTTGGCCGTGAAGGCCTTGCCGAGCACAAGGTCCAGCGTCTGCGTGGTGCGCGAGTCATCGGACTGGACGGTGTGCACGTGCAGGTCGCCGGTGGTCCAGGCGCCGGCTTCCGGCTCGGTGCCGTTGCCGCCACCGCTGCTGCCGCCGCAGGCGGCCAGGGTCAGCAGGCCGGTCAGCGGCAGAGCGGAGAGGAGAAGGCCACGCCGGGCCTTGGAGTCGATGCGGTCAGTCTTCACGGGAGTCAGGCGCGGCCGAAGCGATGCGGGTGGTTGCGAAAACCCGCGAGTCTGTCGGCGCGTGGTGACGAGACCGTGACTCAGGTCTCACCGCAAGCGCACCGCCGTGCCGGATGGTCTCCAGGTCGCACGGCGGTGAACGCGATCATTGCGCCGGTGCGCTGGCCTCCCGCGGCGGCTCCAGCCGCTCCAGACTCTCCTTGAGGGCCTGGAACGCCGGCATCGCGCGCAGCGTCTGCGCGCCCGCCTTCTGCAGCTCGATCACGTCGTGGGCCTCGATCGTGAACGCCGTCGGCACGCGCAGCAGGCTGTGGCGGATCTTGTCGTCCGGCGTGTCGCGCAGGCTCACGCTGATCAGGTGCAGCTCCGCGTCCGCCGCGAACGGGCTGCCCGGCGTGCCGCGCGTGCGCTTGAGCTCGGCCTGCCAGCGGCGGTTGTCGTCGTTGAGCATGGCCAGCGTGACCTGCGTCTCGCGGGCGCCGGCGCCGAAGATCAGGGTCTCGATCACCTGCCCGGTCGAAGGCACGCGATCGCTGGCGTCGATGCGCTCGGCCAGGTCGCGCTCGGAGTTCACCGTGATCAGCACCAGGCGCCGGATCGATCCCGGCGGCGAGTCCTGGAACGACGACGCCATCGAGCCTCCCGCCAGCAGCCGGTCCAGCATCAGCCGCGCGCCGGTGTTGTCGGAGACGCCGCCGTCCACGAGGTGGATGAAGGGGCGCTCCTTCGCGTTGCGGTAGCTCTGCGCGCTGAGCGCAAGCAGCCGGCTGCGGTAGTCGTCCGCTGCGATCGAGCCATGCTGCGCCTGGGGCGGCACGGGGCACTCGCCGGCATGGTTCTGCAGCGTCATCGGCGACAGCAGGATCGGCACCGCCGACGAGGCTGCCACCGCGAAGGACAGCGGCGTGCGGTCCAGGTCCGAGCAGATCAGGCTGAACTGCTCGGCGGTGAAGTCGAAGGGCGCGCCGGTCGTGAGGTCGGTCGCCGTCACCATCAGGTCGGGCGCGTTGGGACGCGCCTTCAAGTCACCGAAGGTGCGGCCGCGATAGAGCTCGTCGAGCCGCTGCGCCAGGATGTGGCTGCGGCCGTACCACGGTGAGGTCAGGTGATAGAGCCGCGTCGGCGCGAAGGCCTGACGGATCAGGCCGGCCTCGAAGGGGACGAGCAGGAAGTCCGGCTCGAAGCGGGTGAGCGTCTCGTCGCCGAAGGCCGCGTAGTGCGCGGCGAGGATGCTGCCGCCGGACACGCCGCTGATCAGGCCGATCTGGTCGAGCATCGTGGTCGTCTGGCCATTCACGCTGAACTGAGTGGCCTTGAGTTCGCGCAGCACGCCGAGCCCGAAGGCGGCCGCCCGTGCGCCGCCGCCCGACAAGGTGACCGCGGCGACCACCGGACCCAACCGTCGCCGCGCGGGTGGCGCCGGCGTCTCGACCAGCGATCCCTCAGCCCCGGTCGTCACCGCCTGGACCGCCGGCACGGGCTGCACGCCGTTGACCCACGGCCGGTAGGTCGAGCAGCCCGCCAGCGCGGCCGCCACCATCCACGGGGCCATCCAGGCGCCCAGTCTCCGGGTCATCGCCGCAGCGATCCCGTCATTGCACTTGCTCAATCGAATACCCCCGCCCCGCGGCGCGACATGGCCGACACGACACGGGTCGCCTTATACCGCGCCAAGGTGTCTGGCGCCTGTCGGCATTGACGCGGGGCGCGGGCGTGGCGACCATCGAGGCTTGTCCGCGCGGGTCCGCAGGCCCTGCACAGGAGCGACCATGGCCGAGACCGACAAGCTCTTCGCGGGATCGATCCCGCGCGCCTATGACACGCTGATGGTGCCGTTGATCTTCGAGGCCTACGCGGCGCACACGGCGGCGCTGGTCGGCGGCATGAAGCCGGGCGCGGTGCTCGAGACAGCGGCCGGCAGCGGCGCCGTCACGCGCGCGCTCGCACCGCGGCTGGCGGCCGATGCCCGCTATGTCGTGACCGATCTGAACCAGCCGATGCTCGATTACGCGGCCGCGCGCCAGGGGGCCGATGGGCGGCTCGAATGGCGGCAGGCGGACGCGCTGCAGTTGCCGTTCGAGGACGGCTCATTCGATGTCGTGGTGTGCCAGTTCGGCGCGATGTTCTTTCCGGATCGCATCGCCGGTTACGTCGAGGCGCGCCGGGTACTGCATCCGGACGGCCGCCTGGTCCTCGCCGTCTGGGATCGCATCGAGGAGAACGCCTTCGCGAATGAGGTCACCGCGGCGCTGGGTGCGCTGTTCCCGCTCGACCCGCCGCGGTTCCTCGCGCGCACGCCGCATGGTTATCACGACCTGGCGCTGATCCGAGAGGACCTGCGCCACGCGGGCTTCACCGGCATCCAGATCGACACCCGGACGGAAGAGAGCCGCGCCGCCTCGGCGCGCGACGCAGCCATCGCGTACTGCCAAGGCACGCCGCTGCGAAACGAGATCGAGGCGCGGGACGCGGGCGCGCTCGATGCCGCGACGGATCGCGCCGCCGAGGCGATCGCGGCTCATCATGGCCGCGGGTCGGTGAGCGGCAAGATCCAGGCGCATGTGATCGTGGCAGCGGCGTAAGCCTCCCACCAGTGAACTCCCTCGCCCCGCTTCGGGGAGAGGGAGGGGTGAGGGGTCGCGCCACAGCGCTGCTGCCCTTCGAAGCACCCCCCTCTCCCCTGCCCTCTCCCCCCTCGCGGGGGGCGAGGGAGTTCTTGCGCAAGGCCTCAACTCCGGTTCGTCGCCCGTTCCTGCAGTTCACGCCACGCCGCTGCATCCTGGTCGCCTGCTCCTCGCAAGTCGGTGGGTCGATGACGACACTGACTCCATCGACACAGCCAACCGCCTCAGGAGCCCACCATGACCACCACCCGCTTCCACGTCGCTTCCGCCACCAACACCACCATCAAGGCCGTCGTCTTCGGCGCCCTGGCATCGATGGCCCTGGTCCTCGGAATTGCCCATGCCCAAGGCCAGCGCGAACTGCGCGCCTCGATCGTGACGCTGGATCCGGTGGTCATTTCCGTCAAGCGCGAGCAACTGCCCACGGTCTACGTGACCGGCCGCCGCGACGCCTCGGCCAACACCAGCGAACAGGCCTCGGCCCAGTGATCCCGAACGGTTGCGCTGTCTCCACGGAGCGATCCACGGAGCATTCCGCGGACTGACCGAACGGATCGCCCTCCAAACAAGAACGCCCGGCTCATGCCGGGCGTTTTGCTTTGGCCGGACGCGTCGAGCGCCAACCGTTGCCTTCAGTGTAGCGACCACCCCGGGGCTTGCACCAGCACCCCGGGCGAACTCCAGAATCGCCGCCCGACCATCAGTGATTCAACGAATCAGGAGTACTGCCATGCACACCACGGACGTCACCGACACGAGCTCGCATGAGGTCGTGATCGCCGGCGGCGGGCCCACCGGCCTCATGCTCGCCAGCGAGCTGGCCCTGGCCGGCGTCGACGTCGCCATCGTCGAGCGCCGCGCGGACCAGACGCTGGCCGGCTCGCGCGCCGGTGGCCTGCATGCGCGCACGCTCGAGGAACTCGATCAACGCGGCATCGTCGAGCGCTTCCTCGCCGAGGGACAGGTCGCGCAGCGCTGCGGATTCGCCTCGACCAAGCTGGACCTGAGCGACTTCCCCTCCCGGCACGCCTGCACGCTCGGCCTCTGGCAGAACCGCATCGAGCATCTGCTCGCCCTTCGCGCCGAGGAACTCGGCGTGCACTTCCACCGCGAGCGCTCGGTGGAGGACTTCGTCCAGGACGAGGGCGGCGTGACCATCAAGACCTCCGAAGGCCTCGTGCTGAGGGCCGCTTACCTCGTCGGCTGCGACGGCGGACGCAGCATCGTCCGCAAGCGCGCGGGCATCGCATTCCCGGGATGGGACGCGACCGAAAGCAACCTGCTCGCCGAAGTCGAAATGAGCGAGCCGCCGCCGCTCGGCATCCATCGCACGGCGCAGGGCACGTACTCGTTCGGCAAGCGCGACTACGAGATCCGCAATGGCGAAATCCTCTACAAGGACGGCGGCCCGATCCGCGTGATGGTGCCGGAAGCCAGCGCCAGCGCCCGCGGCGAGCCGACGCTGGACGAGCTCCGCGCCGCGCTCATCGCCACATGCGGCACCGATTACGGCTTGCACTCACCGACCTGGATCTCCCGCTTCACCGACGCCGCGCGCCAAGCAGCGAGCTACCGCGACCGCCGGGTGCTGCTGGCCGGCGACGCCGCGCATGTGCATTCGCCGGTGGGCGGACAGGGTCTGAACACCGGCGTCCAGGACGCGATGAACCTGGGCTGGAAGTTGGCCCAGGTCGTCCAGGGCGTGTCGCCCGAGGCGTTGCTCGACACCTATCACGCCGAACGCCACCCCGTCGGCGCGCGCGTGCTGCGATACGCGATGGCAGGCGCCACGCTGCTCCGCCAGGACGACGGCATCGGCGCGCTGCGCGACACGCTCGGGGAACTGCTCGTCCTGGACGAGCCGCGCAAGCGCCTGGCCGGCGACCTCTCGGGGCTGGGCATCCGCTACGACCTCGGCCCCGGACATCCGCAGCTCGGACGCCGCATGCCGGATCTGGACCTCATCACCGACGATGGTCCCTGCCGCGTCTTCAGCCTGCTGCATGACGGACGCGCCGTGCTGCTGGATCTCGGCGGGGGCACGGCGGGAAACGCATCACTGGCGCGTTCATCCGGTCGGCTGCGATGTCTGAGCGCTCGCCCTGTCGGGCCATGGGAGCTGCCGGTGATCGGCACGGTCACGCCGCCCACGGGCGTGCTGATCCGTCCCGACGGTTACGTGGCCTGGGTCGGCGAAGGCAGCGCGCGCGGGCTCGACGAGGCCTTGCGCACCTGGTGCGGCGTTCACGCGGCCTGAGCCCGGCCGGCATCGCCCGCGGCTTCGCGTCCTACGCGCGGGCGCGTCCTCGCCCGACACCGGCGCGCGGGCGCCAAGTCTAGGCTCGACCCATGGGAGTACATCGACTCATCGGGCGCCTGGCGATGGCGCCGTTCTCCAAGGCCCTGCCCGCGATGGGCGACACCGAACGCGCGGCACTCGAAGCCGGCACCGTCGGCTTCGAGGGGCAGCTCTTCGCGGGCCGGCCCGACTTCGACGCTCTGCTCGCGCAGGGCCCGAATCGCCTCACCGACGAGGAGCGCCGGTTCCTCGACAACGAGGTCAAGACGCTGATCGGCATGCTCGACGACCATGCCATCGACACCGCCGGCGATCTGCCACCCGAGGTGTGGCGCTACCTGCGCGAGCATCGCTTCTTCGGGATGATCATTCCCAAGGAGTACGGCGGCCTGGGCTTCGGCCATTACGCGCATGCCGAGGTCGTGACCCGCATTGCCACGGTCAACACCGCCTGCGCGGTGACGGTGATGGTGCCCAACTCGCTCGGCCCGGCCGAGTTGCTGCTGCGCTACGGCACGCCGGCCCAGCAGCAGCACTACCTGCCCCGTCTGGCCGATGGCCGCGAGCTGCCCTGCTTCGGCCTGACCTCGCCCTACGCGGGCTCCGACGCGGCATCCATCCCCGATCGCGGCGTGCTCACCGAGCGCACCATCGATGGCCGCGTGGTGCGCGGCTTCAGCGTGCGCTTCGACAAGCGCTACATCACGCTCGCGCCGGTGGCGAGCGTGGTGGGCCTGGCCTTCCAGGCGGTCGACCCCTCGCGTCCCGAGGGTGAGCAGGAGCTCGGCATCACCTGCGCGCTGCTGCCGGTGCCCACGCCCGGCATGGACATCGGCCGCCGGCACCACCCGATGAACTCGGCCTTCATGAACGGCCCGATCCGCGGCGAGGACGTGTTCGTGCCGATGGACTGGGTGATCGGCGGCGAGGAGCGCGTCGGCCAGGGCTGGCGCATGCTGATGGAATGCCTGGCCGCGGGCCGCGCCATCTCGCTGCCGGCGCTGGGCGCGGCGATGCAGCAGACGGCGCTGTTCGTGGTCAACGGCTATGGCCAGGTGCGTGAGCAGTTCGGCCTGCCCATCGGGCGTTTCCACGCCATTGCCGGCATCACCGCGCGGATGGCCGCGCGGCTCTACGCCACCGATGCCGCGCGCCGCTACACCGCCGCGGCCCTGGACGCCGGCGAGCGCCCCAGCGTCGCCAGCGCGATCCTCAAGGTGCAGCTCACCGAAGCCGGCCGCAGCGCGGTCAACGAAGGCATGGACGTGCTCGGCGGCAAGGGGATCATCGCGGGGCCGCGCAACCTGCTCGGCGTCGCGTATCGGCACGCGCCGATCGCGATCACGGTGGAGGGCGCCAACCTGCTGTCTCGCGCGCTGATCATCTTCGGCCAGGGCGCGACCCGTTGCCATCCCTTCGTGCTGGAGGAGATGGCGGCCGTGCAGGCGCAGGATCCGGAGCGGCTTGGGCGCGCGCTGATGAGGCATGCCGGCCATGTGATGCGCAATCTGTGGCGCAGCCTGATCCATGCACCGTTGCGTGGCCAGCCGCCCGACGGCCTGCGGAGCGAGGCCAAGCTCATCGCCTCGCTGTCCGCCCGCTACGCGCTCACGGCCGATGTCGCCATGGGGCTGCTGGGTGGCAAGCTCAAACGCATGGAGTTGCTGTCGGCACGGCTGGGAGACGTGCTCGCCGCACTCTACCTGGCCGCGGCCAGCGTGTGGCGGTATCAGGTCGAGAACGAGCCCGCGATGCTGCCGGTGGCGCGCGCCGCGATCCGCCTTCAACTGGACGAGGCCGCGTCGCTGCTTCGCGAGCTCTATGCGAATCTGCCCTCGCGCCTGTTGCGGGCGATGGCACCGATGTTCCTGCACGGCACCGGCCACCTCGCGCCGCTGCGCGACCGCGAGTCCATCGCGCTGGCCGAGGCGCTGCGCACGCAACCGGCGCTGGTGCAGCGCCTGTGCCCCGATGTCTCGCGACCCAAGAGCGGTGGTCTGCTCGATCTGATGCGCGCGCTCGAAGCGGCCCGCGCGCTCGGCGACGAGGTGCCCAAACTCAACAAGGCGCTGCGACGCGCCGGCTCGCTCGAGGAGGTGGCGCGCGCGTCACGCGATCCCGAGGCCGCGCTCGCCTATCTGCGCGCGGCCGAGGAAGTGATCCGCGTGGACGAGGATCAGGGCGTCAGATAGAAGTCCATGGGGATGAGCTCGACGGCCCATCCGCCCTCCTCGCCCAAGGTCGCGGCCGGGTGCATCGAGGCCAGACGCAGCGCTTCCTCGGGGGTCTCGGCATCGATGATGAACAGGCCGCCGACGACTTCCTTGGCCTCGGTGTACGGGCCGTCGGTGACCTGCGTCCTGCCGCCCCGCGGACGCAGGGTCTTCCACTGCTCCAGGTCGCCGAGCGACGCGGACACGAGCACCTTGCCGGTGGCGCGCATCTTCTCGTCCAGCGCCGGGCATTGGCTCACCAGCGCCTTGACGTCCTCCGGCGACATCTGAGCGAATTTCTCGGGGGTGAAGTAGGCCAGGCCAAGGTATTTCACGGAAGGTCCTTTCAGGGTTGATGCCTTGACGACGAAGCGCGAGATCGGAAATCGACAGCGATCTCAAGATTCCTCGTTCAATGGAAGCTGTAGCAACGCCGCTCGGTCGTTGGATCCGTCCGGATCACCGGCAGATCGATCAGTTGCTGCCCGATGCGCACGCGCGGCATCGCCAGCACCAGCGCGTTGGGCGGCCAGAACTCCAGCAGGCGGAAGTACTCCGGCGTGCCGGGCTCGTTGACGAAGCGATCGAAGCCGGAATTGATGCGGAAGTCCGATCCCACGATCGGCTCCAGCGGCCGGAACCCCTGCCCCTTCATCGGGACGTCGTAGGTCTCGCCGGTCTTCAGGTCGAGCAGCTTGAAGGTCGCCTGCTCGAACTGGAGCGTGGTGCCCTGGTGCACGAACAGCTTGGCGCACAGCGCCGCATCGGCGCCCTGGCGGCCGGCGGGATTCCCACGGCAGTGCCCGACCGCGATGGCGAAGCCCGGATGATCCAGCCAGAGGTCGTCCGCGAGCAGGCTGGTCTTGATGAGAGGAACGGGCTCCTTCACACTGAGGCGCTGGATGCTCCGCTCGCCGCAACTGACGCAGCCTGCGAGGAGCGCTCCCGCCGCGACGGCCGTCACCACGACAAGTACTCGTCCGATGCCGTTCATTCAGCCTCCCGTCTGATTCGAGCCGTTTCCATGCCGGCATGCCGAGAATCTATCCCAGGACGGATCAGGGGAATGGGCTTCACCTCCCCTCTGCCCTACGCTGTCGATTTCCCCCGCCGCCATTCGTCGTGCAAGGGGGCGGCAGTACGCCGCGCCATCAACCGGAGAACCGCAATGAACTACGTGGATGGATTCGTGATCGCCGTGCCGACCGCCAAGCGCGAGGCCTATCGCCAGCTGGCGCAGGACGCCTCGGCCGTGTTCAAGGACCATGGCGCGCTCAGCGTCGTCGAATGCTGGGGCGATGACGTCCCGGACGGCAAGGTGACCTCCTTCCCGATGGCCGTGCAGCGCAAGCCCGACGAGACCGTGGTGTTCTCGTGGATCGTCTGGCCGTCGCGTCAGGTGCGCGACGTCGGGATGAAGAAGTCGATGGAAGACCCGCGGATGAACCACGATCCGAAAGACATGCCTTTCGACGGCCAGCGCATGATCTTCGGCGGGTTCCAGATCATCGTGGAAGCCTGAGCGAGGAACGCCCGGGCGTTCGCCCCGATGAGGCCTGCGCTTCGCGGGTCGCGCAAGTGGGCGGCGGCCGAGGCTCAGCGCGGCGTGAACTCCACGTTGGACGACACGTAGCTGATCGGCATGAACACGCCGCCGCCGACGTACTGCAGGTGCAGCGCGTCGCCCTGCCCGCCCGAGAGCGAGCCCGTGACGCCAGGCGTCGTGGACGGCCGGCGGACGCCGCCGTAGAGTGCCGCGCCCGACTTCGCCGCCAGCAGCGTCTGACCATCGGCGCTGCTGGACACGGAGGACCACGCACCGCCATCGGCCGAGGCGCGCCAGGTCGTGCCGCCGTCCGGGGACTCGTAGAGCGTGCCGCCACTGGTGGCGGCGACGACATAGCGGCCATCCGCGGAGCTCGCGATCCCGCGCCAGTCGCGGTTGGTGCCGACGGGCTCCCAGGTGGTGCCGAAGTCGCTGGAGCGCCAGACGCTGCCCGTGTCGACGGTCGCGACCATGCGCTTGCCATCGGACGAGGACGCCACGCTCCACCAGAACTGGGCGGAGGCTCGCGGGGTCCAGGTCACGCCGAAATCGGTCGACACGAAGATCTGCGCCCCGTTGGTGACCGCGGCGAGCACCCGTCCATCCGCCGAGGAGCTGACCGCGCGCCAAGCACGGCTGGAGTCGCGCGCCGTCCAGTTGGCGCCGCCGTCGGCGGAGGTCCAGATCTGCCCCAGGTAGGCCGTGGCGACGAGCCGCAGGCCGTCCGCCGAGCTCGCGACCGCGCTCCATGCGCGGCTGCTGCCGTCGTTGTTCCAGTTGTTGCCGCCGTCGGTCGAGGTGTAGAGCGCTCCGCCATTGGTCGACGCCACGATGCGGCTGCCGTCCGAGGACATCGCCACGCCGGACCAGGCTTGACCGGTCAGCCGCGGCGCCCAATGGGCGCCAGTGTCGCTCGAGGTCAGCAGCTCGCCCGACGAGGCGGCCGCGACCTGCTGCGTGCCGTCGGCCGACATGCTGGTGGCGACCCAGGTGGCGGTGGGCGCTTCGGCGGTCCAGTCGATCTTGTTGCCACCGGGCAGACCGACCGTCGCGATGCGCTGTCCGGCGTTCTGGGCGACGCTCCATCCGCCGGTGCCCACGCCCGTGACCTTGATCCAGTCACCGATGACGGGCGAGGCCGGCAGCGTGATGACCACCGGCGTGGCGGCATTGGCGAGGTACCCCGTGTTCGGCTCCGCCTGCACGGTCGAGGCGGTGACATTCACCCACCGCGTGTCGGCGGGGGCCGCGCTGCAGAGATACGCCGTGGAGCTCACCTCGCCCGCGTCCAGGACGCCGCTGCGATTGCTGTCCACGCCCGACTGCACCCGCTGCCCGCCATACGGGCAATTGGCGCCAGCCGGCTCCGATGCGAGCGCCACCAGCGCATCGAAACCGGAAGCGCCCGCTGGGCCGCTTGGGCCGGTCGGCCCGGCGGGTCCCGTGGCGCCGCCCGCACCGCTGCACACGTAGGCCACGCTGCTGGCTTCTCCGTCTTCGAGCGAGCCGTTGCCGTTGGCGTCCGTTCCGGCCAGTACCGCGGAGCCGCCTAGCGCGCAATTGGCGCCCGCCGCCTCGGCACGCACGCGCACCAGCACGGATTGGCCATTGGCTCCTGGCTTTCCGTCGGCGCCGTTGCAAACGTACTGCGTAGAAGAGACTTCCGAGTCGGCGAGCACGCCGTTGCCATCGGCATCGCGGCCTGATTCGACGCGGGTGCCCGCGGCGGGGCAGCGGCTGCCAGCGGCCTCCACCGCCACGCGGACCAGCGTGGGCCGGGTGTCGGAGGGGACTTCTTGCGGCTTGGCGCTCAAGTCGGAGGAACCTCCCCCGCACGCGCTCAGAAGGACGGTTGAGCAGGCGATCCCGGCGGCGAGCAGGCGGCGCAAAGGCGCGGCAACGCGCGCGTCGTGATGACGTCGGTCGAATCTGTCGAATGGCATGGCGGTCGTCGAACGCGCGCATGAGCGCCGCCCCTGCGGCGCCCTCCCTGGCGCGAAAGTGCGAAGTATCGGTGCGCGCGGTACCGGGGGACTATTCAAGAACACCCGGACGGGCGAACTCAGCGCGTCGTGAAGCGGTGGACGTTGCCGGGCTCGCCTGTTCAGCGACCGTCTACTTCACCGTATAGCTCTGCGCCGCCGTGTCATAGGCGCCATTGCGCGCCGGGTCCCAGTAGGTGAAGTTGAATCGCACGACGTCGCCCTTCTTCAGCCCGGTGGCCGTGTACGCGTTGCCGCTGCCTTCCTTGAGCATCCGCACGTTCAATTGCCTGCCGCCATTGACCGTGTAATGCACATCGGCCCAGGTCCCGGTCGGCTCGGTGAACTTGACCGTCGTCGCTGTCGGCTGGCTGATGCCGGCCGGGGGCGGCGGTTCCTGCGTCGTCGTGCCGGACTCCCACACCACGTCATCGATCGCGAACTGGAAGGCCGAGGCCGGCAGCCGGTTGTTGTCGCTCGAGATCATGAAGATGTCCGCGATCGACTGCAGCGCCACCTTCGGCCCGATCAGCGTCGACACCGGGATCGTCGCCTGCGCCCATTCGCCATTGCGCACCATGCCGAATGCCGTCGTATTGGCGGGGAAGTTCACCCACGACTGGTTGGTGTAGGTGTCGCCGATGCCGATGTTGAAGGACACGTCGGCCGGGATCTTGATCCGGACCTTCACCTGGCCATTGCGGAAGTTGGTCAGGTCGCGGACCTGGCGCGACTGGATGCCGCCGCCGAACCACTGGCCCGGCGTGTTGTAGCTCCACGCGATCACGTTGCCGCCTTCGTACGGCAGGATGTTGCCCGCGCCGGTCGAGGCGCCGTTCCACAGGAAGATGTCCGAGGTGCTGCCCGCCACCAGCTTGTTGTTGACCGCCGTGTTGTCGGTGAACACGCCGAACTTGCCCACCTCCGGCACCACCTGGTTGCCCAGCTTCACCTCGCCCTTGCCATCGAGCTCGTACACGCGGACGTAGTCGACATACATCGTGGCGGGCAGCGGCGCGGTGACCTGCGACGGCGTCGCCGCATCGGTGAAATTGCCGCCCACCGCCATGTTCAGCAGCAGATAGAACGGCGCCTGCAAGGCGGCCGAATTCACCGGCAGCGGCGCGTCGTACATGTCGTGCTCGCCGTCGTTGTCCACGACGGTGAAGCGCATCTGGCTTTCGGTCCAGTAGAAGCGGTACTTGACGAAGCGGTTCGCGAAAGACACCTGCGGCCGGTACCAGTTCTTGGTCTGCCAGGCGGTGGACGCGGCGCACGATTCGTTCCCCGGCACGCAGGCGGCCTGCGACCAGGTGATCACGTTGGAGCCGACGTAATAGTCCGGCGACGGCGCGCCCGCGGCGGCCCAGGCGGAGGCGCGATGGCCCTGCTCGACGATGTCGATCTCGCCCTTGCGCGGCCAGACCTGCGGGCTGGTGCCGAGCAGCCAGGCGGCCGGCCACAGGCCGGTGGTGACCTGCGGCGTGGCCATGCGGATCTCGATCATTCCGTACTGCACCTGCACCTTGCCGTAGGAATCGATCTTCCCGGAGGTGAACTCGTTGCTGCCCACGGTCTGCCTCAGCGCGCGGATCGCGAGCGCGCGAGTGCCGGGTTCGAAGGGCACGTCGGCGATCGAGAGGTTGTTCGGGCTGTAGGACTCGAGCTCCGCGTTGCCGTAGCCGCAGAGATTGATCTGGCAGCCGTTGCCGTCGAACGGCGTCCAGAGGGCGGTGTTCAAGGTGGCGCCGTTGAACTCCTCGGACCACAGCAGTCGGCCGATGGTGGGGTTGGTGACGCTGGCGCCGGCCTGCGTGGCGGCAGTGACCAGCAGGCCCAATGCGGCGGCGCGCACGTCAAGGCGTTTTGGAAATCCCATGCTTGTCTCCAGAAGATGTCGAAGGGGTGCGGGAGAGCACCGATCGGCACGGTCCGGCGAGCGCTCTGCGGCGCGCGTCCTGGTCCGCGACTTCTCCAGCGAGGCGCATCCTAGGGAAGTTCCAACGATTTTGAAAGCGCTTTCAAGCCATTGAGGGTTTTCGATGGCAACGGCGTCTGGCGACGAGCCCCCCTGCCCTCTCCCCCTTCGGGGGCGAGGGAGTTCTCTTCGGCGGGCAGCCGCGGATCCTGGCCGCGCGGTACGACGCTTCGAACTCCCTCGCCCGCTTGCGGGAGACGGCGGGGGTGAGGGCCGCGACCGACCGCAGGCGCTCAATACATCGGCCCTCGCCGCCGCCTCATGGTTTCGAGCATGGCCTTTGCCATCTGAGCCTCCTCGCCCCACCCCGACAGCCAGTCGAGGACCGAGTCAAAGGCCAGGACGGGCTCGCTGTCCCAGACGTTCACGCCCCAGACCGGCGAGTCATCGTCCCGACTGCATCGAATGAACTGCTGGTGGTCGCCCATCCGGTCCAGGATGACGACCGCGTCCGCCGGAAGCCGGAACTTGCGCGAGCCATCGCGCCGGCAGTCATCCGTCAGACGCATCGCCACGCCGTAATCGGCTTCCACATGATCGTGGTCGAAAACGCCTCCGCCGCCATGGCCCATCACGGACAAGAAGGCCCGATACGTTTGGGGAAGACACACGCCGTGCGTGCGCTCGAGGATCACGATCTCCTCAGCACTGCATCCGCGCAATGCCGAAGGATCAACCGCCCCTGAATGCTCGAGCGCTTGAAGGACGAGAAGAAACTGTTCCGGATGCATTGCTGGCGACATGAGCCTGGTCGCCGCACTCTACCCCCTCACCGCCCACGCCGCCTTCGTCGCGAGATACAGCACCGACGGCCCCGGCAGGCATCCCGGCCTGGCACGGAAGGTCGCCTCCGGAGCCCCATACGGCAGCAGCCTGCGGTCCGTCGCCGCCAGGCCCAACGCCGGTTGCCACGCGATGACAACGCAGTCATCAGTCGTTACCGAATCTGACCAGCCCTTGCGGACCTTGCTTCGACACTGCGCGTGTTCACCCTTCTTCCACTCCATTCACACGCCATGCGCTCACTTCCCCGTCGATTCGTCCCGCGCGCCAGCCTCGTGGCCCTCGCCTTCGGCGCGGTCGCGCCCGCATACGCCGCCCTCAGCGTCAACGTCGCCCAGGACCTCTGGTCCGGCGGCTTCTGCTCCCGCGCCACCATCCGCAATCCCGGCACCGCCCCCAGCGGTGCCTGGACCCTGCGCTTCGACATGCCCAAGGGGACGATGAACAACAGCTGGAGCGGCCAGTTCAAGCTCGAATCCGGCAGCACCTACGCCGTCACCGGCCTGAGCTGGAACTCCCCCGTCGCGCCGGGTCAGAGCTTCGAAGTCGGCTTCTGCGGCACCGGCACCGCGCCCAGCCCCACCTCCTTCCGCATCGCCGAAGCGGGTTCGGCTCCAGCTCCGGCTCCGGCTCCTGCACCAGCACCAGCACCAGCACCAGCACCAGCACCAGCACCAGCACCAGCTCCGGCACCGGCACCGGCACCGGCACCGGCACCGGCACCAGCCCCTGCGCCAGCGCCTGCTCCTGCACCGGCGCCCGCGCCCGCTCCCGGCGGCGATCTCTCCGTTCCCGCGACGGGCCAGTTCAAGCTGCCGTTCAGCGTCGCCGCCGACGGCCGCATCCTCGACAGCCAGGGCACCGCCGTCTCGATCCGCGGGGTCAACTGGTTCGGCTTCGAGACGCCGGATCTCGTCGCCCACGGCCTGTGGCAGCGCAATTACAAGGACATGATCGGCCAGATGAAGGACCTGGGCTTCAACGCCGTCCGCCTGCCCTTCTGCCCCGCCACGCTGCACTCGACCGGCCGCCCCAGCGGCGCGCTGAACACCAGCATCAACCCCGACCTCGCCGACAAGACGCCGCTGCAGGTGCTGGACCGCGTCGTGGCCGAGTTCGCGTCGCGCGGCTTCTACGTCCTGCTCGACCATCACCGCCCGGACTGCAACGCGATCTCGACGACGCCGCAGATCCCCGGCTACACGCTGGACCAGTGGGTCGCGGACCTGAAGTTCGTCGCCGACCGCTATCGCAACGTGCCCAACGTCTTCGCCATCGACCTGAAGAACGAACCGCACAGCAGCGGCGGCAGCGGCGCCTTCTGGGGCACCGCCGACGCGAGCAACGACTGGAAGCTGGCGGCCGAACGCGCCGGCAGCGCGGTGCTCGGCACCAACGCCAAGCTGCTGGTGTTCGTCGAGGGCGTGTCCGACAACCAGGGCCGCTGCGAGAACCCCGATGCCCACTGGTGGGGCGGCAACATCGAGCCCTACGCCTGCTATCCGATCGACGAGACCAGGATCCCGCGCAACCGCCTGGTCCTGTCGCCGCACATCTACGGCCCGTCGGTGAGCAGCCAGCCCTACTTCGGCGACGGCACCGGCTTCCCGAACAACATGCCCGCGATCTGGCAGAACCAGCTCGGCCGCTTCATGGGCAAGAACGCGGTGGTCCTGGGCGAGTTCGGCGGCCGCTTCACCGACAAGGACCGCCAGTGGCAGGTCAAGTTCGTCGACTGGCTGAAGTGCAAGGGCGTGCGCAACTTCTTCTACTGGTCGTGGAACCCGAACTCCGGCGACACCGGCGGCATCCTGCAGGACGACTGGCAGAGCGTGTCACAGGACAAGTACAACAACCTGAAGCGGCTGTGGGACGGCTCGGCGGTGGACGCGGCCGTCTGCAAGTAAGCCGCCGCGGCCTTCACTGACCGAAGAACACGCGCCGCACGAAGCGCGTCGCGTCCTCGCGCGAGGCCTGGAAGGCGGCCTCGTTGCGGCCGACGTGCGCGCCGCGCGTCATGCAGGCATTGATGAAGGCCGTGAGCTGGTCCGCCGGAATGACCTGGCCGGTGCGCTCGGAGGTCACCACCCAGGTCGGAATGTCGGTGCGGATGACGCCGCAGGCGTAGCCGCTGGTCGCATCGGCCCGGTAGCGCACCGGCAGCAGGCTGTCCCAGGCGTGATGCGCATCCGCGTAGCGATGCGTCTCCACCGGCGTGCCGAGCGCGGCGTACTCGGCGGCCAGGGCCTCGCAGGGCTCCGGATGCGTGTAGTCGTCGGCGGCCCCGACAAGGTTGAGCAGCGGCGCGCGCGTCAGGTTCGGCGAGGTGTAGATCTGCGAGCACCCGGCATAGGCCGCGATGTGCAGCGCGAAGGCCTGGCCGGTCTTCACGACGGCGCGCAGGAAGGGCAGCTCGGCCGTCTGCAGCGCCACGGTGCCGCCGCGCGAGAAGCCCATGATGCCGATGCGCCGGGCGTCGATGCGCGGGTCGGCCGACAGCAGGCGCAGCGCCTGGAAGGCATCCATCACGTTGGCCGCGGCCGGCACGCTGGTCTGGTCCGCGGCGGTCGACGACACGCCGCGCGGCGCGAAGCTGTCGACGATGAAGGTCGCCACGCCGATGCCGTTGAAGGCCTTGACCCATTGCTGCAGCCCCGGCCCCACGCCATCGCTGCCGTGCGCGAGCACGATCGCGGGCACCGGTCCGGCGAAGCCCGCCGGCAGGCTGAGATCGCCCCACACCGGCGCCGGGACCCATTGCGCGCGGCGCTCGCGTGCGAGGTCGAAGAGCGACTTGGGCGTGAAGCTGTCGAAGGCGATGCGGGTGCTGTCGTCAGCGCGCGCGGCGGTGACGGACAGGCCGAGCACGCACACGGAGATCAGGACTCGGAACAGTCGATGCATGAAGGCTCTCGGGCAGTGAAGGAAAGCGGTGGAGCGCCTGACCGGCGCTCCTCATGAACGGGCCGCCACTTCCGCCACAAGTGGCGCGAGCGGCCGCCGGAGGTTAACCGCGAGCCGCCACGCGGCCGGCTCGACAGTTGTCCCGCCCATCAGGCACATTCGCGCCCTCGGCCATTCCCTCGGAACGCTTTCGATACAGACATCCCCCACCGAGGGCACCGACACTCTCGCCCCATGAACAAGCTGAACCGGTTCCTCCACGATTTCCTCCCCGCCTGGGCCGCCGAGTGGCTCGACATCCTGGTCCCGCTGATCGAGGTCGTTCTGATCGGCCTGGGCGCCTGGCTCGTGATGCGCGTCGCGCGCCACCTCACCCGCAAGCTGACCAGCACCTATGCGCTGCCCGTCACGGTCGCCACGGTCTTCCTGCGCTCCGTCGCGGTGCTGATCTACGGCGGCGCCGTGCTCTGGGCGCTGGAGCGGCTGGGCGTTTCCGGGGCCGTGCTGTGGACCGCCTTCACCGGCTTCGCCACCGTGGGCGCGGTCGCGTTCTTCGCCGCATGGAGCGTGCTGTCCAACCTCTTCTGCGCGCTGCTGATCTACGTCACCCGCGCCTTCCGCATCGGCGACGTGGTCGAACTGCTGGAGTCGGGCGACAAGCCCGGTGTGAAGGGCCGCGTGATCGACATCAACCTGGTCTACACGACGCTGCTCGAAAGCGGCGACCCCGCCAGCGGCACCAGCCTGCAGTTGCCCAACAGCCTGTTCTTCCAGCGCGCGCTGCGGCGCTGGCACGGCGCGGCGGCCGACGGCGCGATCCTGCCCGCACAGCAGATCCGGACTTGAATGACTTTCGGGCGCCACGGCCGGCCTTGCATTAACGTCGGCCCCTTGCCCATTTCAAATCGGAATCCCGCATGAGCACCACGCGCTTTTATCCCATCGGGTCCCCCGGCGTACCCTGGGGAGAATCGGAACGCATCGCCTGGCGCGAGCGCCAGGTCCGCTCACGCAGTTATCAGGACGATGTGGTCCGCCGCGTCGAGGCACTCGACGGGCCCTTCGAAATCATCCGCTATGGCCAGTTGAACTACGGCGGCGACGAGTTTCCGCTGCTCGCGCTGAAAAGCCGGACCTGGCATGCGATGCGCCCCGTGGTCCTGGTGACCGGTGGCGTCCACGGGTATGAAACCAGCGGCGTACTGGGCGCTCTGCGTTTCGCCGAGGCCCATGCGGCCGATTATGCGAACGACGTCAATATCCTCGTCGTCCCCTGCGTCAGCCCCTGGGCCTACGAGCGCGTGTGCCGCTGGAATTACTTCGCGGTCGACCCCAACCGGAACTTCGGCGCCAGCCGCGACGCCGCCGAATCGTCGGCGCTGATCGAATTCCTGGCCCCCTACGCCGGGCAGTTCCTGCTGCACATCGACCTGCACGAGACCACCGATACCGACGCCACCGAATTCACACCCGCCAAGGCGGCCCGCGACGGCAAACCGCACGAACCCGAAACCGTGCCCGACGGTTTCTATCTGGTCGGCAACAGCGAAACTTCGCGGCTCGATTTCCAGGAATCGGTGATCCAGGCCGTCGAACGGGTGACCCATATCGCGCCGGCCGACGAGAACGGCCAGATCATCGGATTCCCGGTGATCGCCAAGGGTGTGATCGAGTTTCCGGTCCGCGAGGCGGGTTTGTGCGCCGGCGTCACGCGTGCAAGATTCTCGACCACCACCGAGGTCTATCCCGACAGCCCGCGCACCACGCCCGAGGCCTGCATCGAGGCCCAGGTGACCGCCGTGCGCGCGTCGCTGGATTTCGCGCTCGCGCACGCGCATTGAGCCGGGGCTCGCCCGCTCAGTTCAGCACCGACCTCCTGCGCGAATAGCCGAAGTACATCAGCAGCCCCAGCGCCACCCACACGCCGAAGGCGATCCAGGTGGTCGGCTGCAGGAAGGTCATCAGCGTGACGCAGAGCGCGATCGCCAGCAGCGGCACCACCGGCACCGCCGGGCAGCGGAACGCCCGCGGCAGGTCAGGCCGCGTGCGGCGCAGCACGATCACCGCCAGCGCGATCAGGCAGAAGGCCGCCAGCGTGCCGATGTTGATCAGTTCGGCCAGCACGTTCAGCGGCACCAGCGCCGCGATCAGGCCGAACAGCCCGCCCACCAGCCAGGTCGCGAAGAACGGCGTGCCATGGCGCGGATGCAGCGCCGACAGGCGGCGCGGCAGCAGGCCGTCGCGCGACATCGCGAAGATGATCCGCGTCTGACCGTAGGTCATCACCAGGATCACCGTCGTCATGCCGACGATGGCGCCCAGGTCGACGAAGCCGGCGAACCAGGTCTCGTTGGCGCGCTGCAGCGCCAGCGACACCGGGTGGTCGACGCCGACGAACTCGCGGAACGGGACGATGCCGGTCATGATCAGCGACACCAGCACGTACAGCGCCGCGCAGACGGCCAGCGAGCCGATGATGCCGATCGGCAGGTCGCGGTCGGGGCGCTTGACCTCCTCGGCCGCCGACGACACCGCATCGAAGCCGATGAAGGCGAAGAACACCAGCGCCGCCGCGCTCAGCACGCCGCTGGCGCCGAAGGGCGCGAAGGGCTGCCAGTTCTCCGGTCTGACGTGACGCGCGCCGACCACGATGAACAGCAGCACCACGGCGATCTTGACGACCACCATGATGTTGTTCAACCGGCTGGACTCGCGCATGCCCAGCGACAGCATCGCCGTCAGCCCCAGCACGATGAGGAAGGCCGGCAGGTTGAACCAGGTCTGCGCCTGCGGCAGCGCCCCCGGCGCCGCGGTCAACGCGACCGGCAGCGAGACGCCGAATCCCGACAGCAGCGACTGGAAGTAGCCCGACCAGCCCACCGCCACGGCCGACACCGCCAGGCCGTACTCCAACATCAGGTCCCAGCCGATGATCCAGGCGACCAGCTCGCCCAGCGTCGCATAGCTGTAGGTGTAGACAGAGCCGGCGACGGGGATGGAGCTGGCGAACTCCGCGTAGCAGAGCGCCGCGAAGGCGCAGGCCAGCGCGGCGATGACGAAGGAGATGGTCAGCGCCGGTCCGGCGGTGAGCGCGCCGGTGCCGGTCAACACGAAAATGCCGGTGCCCACGATGGCGCCGATGCCGATCAGCACCAGGTCCAGCGGACCGAGCACTTTCTTCAGGCCGTGGCCGGGGGCGCGCGATTGCGCGAGCAGGTCGTCGAGGTTCTTGGTTCGGAAGAGGCTCAAGTCGATCTCCAGGGACTGCCGGGGAGGAGGCGCGAGGCCAGGACCTTGTCCGGATGAAAACCGTGCATTGGACCAGATCCCTCCGTTCGCGCCGCGACCGTGTCACAGGCGCTGAGGTACCCTGTCCGGGACGGATCCCGGCTCCCCCGGGATCGACAAAATCAAGGGACACGCCGTGAAAACCATCGACGAAATGCTGAACCTGGACCTGATCACGATCGAGCAGCACCGGGAGATCGGCGCCTGGATCGAGCGCTCGCGCACCCCGGAACAGATCCTGGAGATGCCGAGCGATCTATGGCAGGCCGTGGAACGTGCGAGCGAGCAGATGGGCGTCGATGCCGACCTGCTGCGGCCGCCGTCACTGGACGCGGGCGGGCTGCTGCACGGCTGACGCCGCCCGGCCCCGCCTTTGGCTCACTCCGGCTCGATGCCGGCGGCCTTGATGATCTGCCCCCACTTGCGGGTTTCCGCCGCCTGGAAGGCGCGCAGCTCCTCCGGCGTGCTCGACCACACGTCCACGCCGGCGCCCTCGAAGAAGGCCTTGGCGGGCGCGCTGCGCAGCGCCGCGAGGAGCAGCTCGCGCAGCCGCTCGACCACCGGCGCGGGCGTCGCCGCCGGCACGTAGGCGGCAAACCAGTAGCTCATGTCATAGCCCTTGACGCCGGCCTCGTCGATCGTCGGCACCTCGGGCAGCAGCGGCGAGCGCCTGGTCATCGAGAAGCCCAGCGCCCTCACCTTGCCGGCCTTGATCTGCGGCAGGCCGGTGGCCGTATCGGTGATCATGAAATCGACCTGGCCGCCGATGAGATCGGTCAGCGCCGGCGGATTGCTCTTGTATGGGATGTGCAGCAGCTGCGTGTGCGAAAGCTGCTGGAACTGCTCCCCCGCCACGCGGCTCGAGGCGCTCCCGCTCCCGAAGCTGACCTTGCCCGGCTCGCGCCTGGCACGCGCGATCAGATCGGCCACGCTCTTGTACGGGCCATCCGCCTTGACCACCAGCACCTGCCCGCCCTTGCCCAGACCCGTCACCGGCGCGAAGTCCTTGACCGGGTCATACGAGAGCTTGCGGAACAAGTGCTGATTGGCCGACTGCGTCGTGTTGGTCGCGATCAGCACCGTGTACCCGTCCGGTGCCGCGCGCGCCGCCTGCTGCGCGGCGAGCATGCCGCTCGCCCCCGCCTTGTTGTCGACGACTACCACCTGCTTCGTCTGCTCCGAGATCGCCTGCCCCAGCGCCCGTGCCAACTGATCCGTCGCACTGCCCGCGGCGAATGGCACCAGGAACGTGACCGGCTTGCCCGGATAACCCGCCGCCGCCTGCGCGAACGCCGGCACGCCCATCGCCATCGCGGCAAGACCGGCCGCAGCCAGCACGGCCACGCGCCGCGTCATCATCGGCTTCAACATCATCAGGTCGCCTCCATCATGGGATCGTCAAAATTCCTCAGCCAGGGAAGCAACTCCCCCGGCACTTCCAAAGACATCGCCAGCACCACGAAGGACAAGGCCTTGCCGTGGCTGTCAAGATTCAACGCATCATTCACGCCACCATCGAGCACACCATCCAGCACGAAGTTCATCGCGTGCAGATGCGGCAGCAAATGACGCGTCACGCGCTGTGGGCGGCGAGTTGAAAACTGCCGGGCTACCGCCTCCTCGGTCAACTGTTCGACCAGCAACGGGTACAAGGCCGCGGACCAGGCAATCACGCTGATGTTGGAACGGTCACCCTTGTCACCCGTCCTGCCGTGAGCGGCGTGGCGCAGCGGCACGCTGCGGGAGCGGTGGGCGGGTGAGGCCGCTTTCGTGCGGTCGGGCAAGCGCGGGCTCTCCACGGGGCATGGGGGATCCCTCCTGGACCCCCAAGCCCCATTCCGGCCCCACCGAAGCTCGCTGACTTCACGTTCCTCGACACGCTCTCTGCGCGCGTGGGGGAACGTCACGGCGTATGGAGCAAGCTCGCGCGGGAACAGCGTCGACCGCAGGCCCAGCCGCAACCTCACGTTCGTTCTCACGCCGCCACCGCCCGCGGGACCACAGGTGTACAGCGCCGTGACCTCGCGCGTCAGACGGTCCGCACCCGCACGAGTCGGATGATTCGCAGCGACACGCAAGCGCACGTCGCACCCGTCACCCGCCGGATACGCCGCCAACGCCCGCCCCGCGTCATCTCCCAGCACACTCGTCACACCGATCAGATCGACACGCAGCGGGCCCTGCCACCCTCCCGCATCGAGCCGCTCCCGCAGCACCTCGGCCGCAAGCCGCGCGCGCGCCTCGGCGCCCGGTCCCGCATAAGAGATTTCACCCTCCGCCAGCCAGCCATTGGCGAAGAACACATTCGCCTTCAGCGCGCGCGGCCGCGGATGACCGCGCACGCCGCTCAGCCTCACCGCCTCCGCGCCGGCACACTCGACACGCGCGTCGCCGATGTCCGCGATGACGTCCGGCGTCAGATAGGCCGCGGGATCGTGCAGCTCATACAGGAGCTGCTCCTTGACGGTGTGCTCGTCGAGACAACCTCCCGTCCCATCGGCCTTGAACACCGTGCAGGCACCATCGGGCTCGATGCGCGCAATCGGAAAACCGACCCGCGCAAGACCCGGCACGTCCTTGAATCCCGGATCGGCGTAGTAGCCGCCGCAGACCTGCGCGCCGCATTCCAGCAGATGACCCGCCATCGTCGCGCCCGCGATCCGATCCCAGTCGTCCAGCGCCCAGCCGAAATGCGCCAGCGCCGGCCCGACCGTCAACGAAGGATCGGCCACGCGCCCCGTGACGACGACATCGGCGCCACGCCGCAGCGCTTCGGCGATGCCCTCGGCTCCGAGGTAGACGTTCGCGCACGCGATGTCATCGTCGGCGAGCGGATCCCCGTCGCGAGCCAGCGCCTGCGCGAGCCACGCGCGCTGCTCCGGCGAAGTCAGCGCGTCGCCGCCGACGACCGCCACGGCAGGCTCGCCCAGACCGAGCTCCGCGGCCAGCGCCCGCACGCGGCGCGCGGCGGCAGGCGGATTCGCCGCGCCGAAGTTGCCCACGATGGGAATGCGATGCCGCAGGCAGTCCGCCAGGATGGGCCGGAGCATGTCGTCGAGCAGCGGTTCATAGCCGGCCTCGGGGTCGCGCTGACGCGCCAGTTGCGCGAGCGCGAGCGTGCGCTCGGCCAGGGTCTCGAAGATCAGCACCGCCGGACCGCCGAGCCGGATCAGCGTGTCGACGACAGGCCTTGCGGCATCGGTGCGGTCGCCCGAGAAACCCGCCGCGCATCCCACCAGCAGCGGCCCCGACGCGCGGGAGAGCGCTTCGGCGGAGGTCTTGGCGCGGCTCTGCGGGTCAGCATCGGTGGAGGTGTCCATCCCGGCGACTCTAGAGGCTTCACGCGCCGGCGACGTTTCGGTTCTCCCTAGGCGTGGGTTCGCGGTTCTGCACTCGGGTTGACCGGTTCAGATCGAAAAGTTATACTTATTCATTAAATATCGATCAAATTCATCTTTTGATCGCCCTGGCGCTACTCGCGGAGCACAGCCCTCCCGTCGCGGCGCAGGTTCGCCGCCGGGTCCGTCCCGGTATCTCCGGCCGGTCTTCCGGCCCCACTGCCACGCCAGGCTCGACCGGGCGGCGCCCCTCGACCAGGCCCGCCGTCCGCGACACGAGTCCCCAGCGGGCACTGGCCTCGCCTTCGCTTTCCGCCGTGCCCGCTGGCAGCCCGAGAGGCCCGCCGGGGCCGCCGCGTGCCCATCCGGCCTCCTCTCCACTGATGGCGTGACCGCCGCCGTGCCCGCGCGTTCGCGCGACCGCGTCCCACGGACGCGTTCGGGCCGGCGCCCCGTCCCTCTCGTCCCTCTTTGCAGGAAAGGAGTCATGCCGCATGGCCAAGGCAATCCACATCGATCACGTGTTCAAGGTCTTCGGCGACCGTCCCCAGCAGGCGCTGGCGCTGGTGCGCGAAGGCCTGGACAAGCAGGAGATCCTCGCCCGCACCGGCCAGTCGATCGGCGTGTTCGACGCGAGCTTCGACATCCGCGCCGGCGAGATCTTCGTGGTGATGGGCCTGTCGGGCTCGGGCAAGTCGACGCTGGTGCGGCTGCTCAATCGCCTGATCGAACCGACCGCCGGCCGCATCGTGATCGATGGCGACGACATCAACGCCTATGCCGATGGCCAGTTGCGCGCGCTGCGGCGCAAGGACTTCGGCATGGTGTTCCAGTCGTTCGCGCTGATGCCGCACATGACCGTGCGGGACAACGTCGCGTTCGGTCTGGAACTGGCCGGGACGGGCCGCCGCGCGCGGCTCGCGCAGGCCGCGCAGGCCCTTGAGCAGGTGGGTCTGGCCGGCTGGGGCGAGAAGTATCCGGACGAGCTGTCCGGCGGGATGCAGCAGCGCGTCGGGCTGGCGCGGGCGCTGGCGTCGGATCCGTCGATCCTGCTGATGGACGAGGCGTTCTCGGCGCTCGATCCGATCATCCGGTCGGAGATGCAGGCCGAGCTGCTGCGGCTGCAGCAGGTGCGGCGCCGCACGATCGTGTTCATCTCGCACGACCTGGACGAGGCGATGCGCATCGGCGACCGCATCGCGCTCATGAAGGACGGCCACGTGGTGCAGGTGGGCACGCCTGAAGAGATCCAGCGCGCCCCCGCCGACGACTTCGTCCGCAGCTTCCTCAACGCCGGCCGGCGCACGGAAGACGCCACGCCTCCCACGTCCGCCACGTCCGCCGCGCGCGCGACGCTCACGCATTGAAGGTCTCCCCGATGAACGACACGATCCTCCAACCGGTCGAGCTCGCCTCGTCCGAGGCCGCGCGCGCCGCGATGCAACTCACGCCGCCGATGCCGGCGCCCTCCCCCGATCCCTGGGAAGCGATGGCCACCGCCCCCGATCCTTCGGCCGCGAGCGCGTGGCTCGACGCGCCCGCGCATGCGGCCGGCCAGGCGGCCGCCCATGCCGCGAATCACGCGGACGCCGCCAGCGGTTTCCACCTGCAGCAACTGTGGGACGGTTCCCTGCCCATCGCGGCGTGGATCAACCAGGGCCTGGGCTGGGCGGTCGAGCAGGCGCGTCCCTTCTTCCAGTCGGTGCGGCTGCCCATCGATGCGACGCTGCATTCGGTGCAATCGATGCTGACGGCCCTGCCGGCCCTGCCGGCGATCGGGGTGCTGGGGCTGCTGGCCTGGCAGTTCGCCGGCGCGCGCATTGCCGCCGGCACGGCGCTGTCGCTGCTGATCGTGGCGATGCTGGGCATCTGGCCCGAGGCGATGGTGACGCTGTCGCTGGTGCTGACCTCCCTGGTGTTCTGCGTGCTGATCGGCCTGCCGCTGGGCGTGCTGCTGGCCAGCAGCGACCGCGCGCAACGCTGGATGCGGCCGGTGCTGGACGCGATGCAGACGACGCCCGCCTTCGTCTACCTGGTGCCGGTGGTGATGCTGTTCGGGATCGGCGACGTGCCGGGCGTGATCGTGACGACCGTGTTCGCGATCGCGCCATTGGCGCGCCTGACCAGCCTGGGCCTGCGACAGGTGCGCCCCGACCTGATCGAGGCGGCGCGCGCCTACGGCGCCTCGCCCTGGCAGATGCTGATGAAGGTCCGCCTGCCGCTGGCGATGCCGTCGATCCTGGCGGGCATCAACCAGGCGCTGATGCTGTCGCTGTCGATGGTGGTGATCGCGTCGATGATCGCGGTCGGCGGTCTGGGCCAGATGGTGCTGCGCGGCATCGGCCGCCTGGACATGGGCCTGGCGACGATCGGCGGGGTCGGCATCGTGCTGCTGGCCATCACGCTGGATCGCCTGACGCAGGCCGTGGCGCGGCCGCGCCGCGGTCAGGCGCGCTGGTGGCGCACCGGCCCGGCCGGCCTGCTGCTGCGGCCGCTGCGCCCGCTCGCGGCGATCGGACTGCGCGGCGCGACGGCATTGCTGGTGGTGCTCGGCCTCGCCCCTCAAGCGCACGCGGCGGAGCCCGAGGCCGCCCTGCCCGGCCAGGGCGTGACGGTGCAGCCGCTCAAGAGTTCGCTCGCCGAGGAGGCCTTCCAGACCCTGCTCGTCTCGCGCGCGCTGGAGCGGCTCGGCTACACGGTGCGGCCGATGAAGGACCTGGAGCCGGCGACCGAGCATCTGGCGATCGCCAATGGCGATGCGACCTTCATGGCCAACCACTGGCGGCAGTTGCATGAGGACTTCTATCGCAACAGCGGCGGCGACGCGAAGCTGGTGCGCGCCGGCGCGTACGCCGAGGGCGCGGTGCAGGGTTATCTGATCGACCGCAAGACGGCCGAGCAGTACGGCATCACGCGCCTGGACCAGCTGAAGGACCCGGCGCTGGCGAAGCTGTTCGACGCCGATGGCGACGGCAAGGCCGACCTGACGGGCTGCAATCCGGGCTGGGGCTGCGAGCTCGCGATCGAGCGCCACCTCGAGGCCTACGGCCTGCGCGGCCAGGTGACGCACCGCCAGGGCAGCTATGCGGCGCTGATGGCGGACACGATCGCGCGCTTCAAGGCAGGCAAGCCAGTGCTGTACTACACCTGGACGCCGTACTGGGTGAGCGCGGTGCTGCGCCCGGGCCGTGACGTGGTGTGGCTGCAGGTGCCGTTCTCGGCCTCGGTCGACGGCGGCGAGACGCGGCTGGCCAACGGCCGCAACTACGGCTTCGAAGCCGACCAGGAGCAGATCGTGGCCAACCGCGCGTTCGTCGAGAGCCACCCGGCCGCGGGCCGGCTGTTCGCGGCGATGAAGCTGCCGATCGCCGACATCAACGCGCAGAACCTGCGGATGAGCGAAGGCGCCGATTCGGCGCAGGACATCGAGCGCCATGTCGATGGCTGGATCCGCGCCCATCAGGCGACCTTCGATGGCTGGATCGAGGCCGCGAAGGACACGCCGCACTGAGGCCTCCCCGCTCGACGAGGAGCAGCTTCATGCCCCCTTCCCGTCCTGGCCGTCCTCCTCATCCTCTCCAGCCTCCTCATCCTCCTCATCGCGCCGGTGCGCCAGCCGGTAGAGCACCGGCAACACCAGCAGCGTCAGCGCGGTCGACGACAGGATGCCGCCGATGACCACGGTCGCCAGCGGCCGCTGCACCTCGGCGCCCGTGCCCGTGGCCAGCGCCATCGGCACGAAGCCCAGCGACGCCACCAGCGCCGTCATCAGCACCGGCCGCAACCGCGTCAGCGCGCCCTCGTGGATCGCCGCGTCCAGGCGCCGGCCCGCTTCGCGCAGATTGCGGATGAAGGAGATCATCACCAGCCCGTTGAGCACCGCCACGCCCGACAGCGCGATGAAGCCCACCGCCGCCGAGATCGACAGGGGAATGTCCCGCAGCCACAGCGCCACGATGCCGCCGGTCAGCGCGAACGGGATGCCGGTGAAGACGATCGCGCCATCCCGGAGGTTGCCGAACATCGCGAACAGCAGCACGAAGACCAGCAGCAGCGACACCGGCACCACCAGCTTCAGCCGCTCGGTGGCGGACTGCAGGTTCTCGAACTGCCCGCCCCAGGCCATCCAGTAGCCGGTCGGGAGCTGCGCCTGCTGAGCCACCAGCCGCTGCGCTTCGGCGACGAAGCTGCCGATGTCGCGCCCGCGCACGTTGGCGCTGACAACGACGCGCCGCTTGCCATCCTCGCGGCTGACCTGGTTCGGCCCCGGCGCGGTGCCCAGATCGGCGACTTCGCTGAGCGGGATGAATCGGCGCGCGCCGTCGGCGCCCATCGGCAGCGGGATCGGCAGGCGCTTGATCGCCTCGAGGTCCGCGCGCTGCGCCTCGGGCAGGCGCACGAGGATGTCGAAGCGGCGGTCGCCCTCGAACATCGTGCCGGCCTCGCGGCCGCCGATCGCGGTGGCGAGTGTTTCCTGGACATCCTGCACGTTGAGGCCGTAACGCGCCGTGCGCTCGCGGTCCACCACGACGCTGAGCATCGGCAGGCCGGTGGTCTGCTCGACGTTGACCTCCGAGGCGCCCGCGATGCCTTGCAGCAGCGCCGCGATGCGCTTGGCCGAGGCCTCCAGCACCGCCATGTCGTCGCCGAAGACCTTGACCGCCACGTCCGATCGCACGCCCGAGATCAGCTCGTTGAAGCGCAACTGGATCGGCTGCGAGAACTCGTAGTTCTGGCCCGGCAGCGTCGCGACCTCCGCCTGCACCGCCGCCAGCAGCTCGTCGCGCGTGCGGCGCGGCTCGGGCCATTGGTCACGCGGCTTGAGCATCACGTAGCCATCGGAGATGTTGGGCGGCATCGGGTCGGCCGCGATCTCGGCCGTGCCGGTGCGCGCGAAGACGCGCTCGATCTCGGGAAACTTCTGCTTCAGCCGCGTCTCGAGCTGCTGCTGCATCGCCACCGATTGCGACAGGCTGGTGCCCGGGATGCGCAGCGCCTGGATCGCGAAATCGCCCTCGTTGAGGCTGGGGATGAACTCGCTGCCCATGCGCGTGGCCAGCAGGCCCGAGAGCACGACGGTGACCGCCGCGAAGGTCAGCACCACCGGCTTGGCGTCCATGACGCGATGGAGCATCGGCTCGTAGGCGCGGCGCGCCCAGCCCATCAGGCGGTTCTCCTTCTCGGCCACGCGATCGCCGATGAACAGCGCCACCGCGGCCGGCACGAAGGTGATCGACAGGAGCATCGCCCCGATCAGCGCGATCACCACGGTGAAGGCCATCGGGTGGAACATCTTCCCCTCGACGCCGGCCAGCGCAAAGATCGGCAGGTACACGATCATGATGATCAGCTGCCCGAACAGCAGCGGCCGCCGCGCCTCCTGCGATGCGAGGAAGACCTCGTGCAAGCGCTCCGCACGCGTCAGCGGACGGCCCTTGTGGGCCTGGGCATGGGCCAGGCGGCGCACGCAGTTCTCGACGATGACGACCGCGCCGTCGATGATGATCCCGAAGTCCAGCGCCCCCAGGCTCATCAGGTTGGCGCTGACCCTCTGCTGGACCATGCCGGTGAAGGTGAACAGCATGGACAGCGGGATGACCATCGCCGTCAGGATCGCCGCGCGGATGTTGCCCAGGAACAGGAACAGGATCGCGATCACCAGCACCGCGCCTTCGACCAGGTTCTTCCTGACCGTCGCGATGGCCTTGTCGACCAGCGCCGTGCGGTCGTAGACGGTGACCGCGTGCACGCCCTTGGGCAGATTGGCGTTGATCTGCGCCATCCGCTGGGCCACCGCCTGCGAGACGGCGCGGCTGTTCTCGCCGATCAGCATGAAGACCGTGCCCAGCACGACCTCGCGGCCGTTGTCGGTGGCCGCGCCGGTGCGCAGCTCGCGGCCGATCTCGACCGAGGCCACGTCGCGCACCCGCACCGGAACGCCGGCCTCGTTGCGCAGCACGATGTTGCCGATGTCGGCCATCGTGCTCACCTGTCCCGGCGCGCGGATCAGCACCTGCTCGCCGCGCCGCTCGATGTAGCCGGCGCCGACATTGGCGTTGTTGCGATCCAGCGCCGTGACGACATCGCCCAGCGACAGCCCGTACGAGGACAGCTTCCCCGGGTCTGGCGCGACGTGGTACTCCTTGGCGTAGCCGCCGATCGAGTTGATCTCGGTCACGCCGGCGACGGTGCGCAGCTGCGGCTTGATGACCCAGTCCTGGATCTCGCGCAGGTCGGTCGGCGTGTAGGGCTGGCCATCGGGCTTCTTCGCGCCGGGCTCGCTCTCGACGGTCCACAGGTAGATCTCGCCCAGTCCGGTCGAGATCGGCCCGATGTGCGGCGTGACGCCGCCGGGCAGCTCGCCGCGCGCGGCCTGGATGCGCTCGTTGACCAACTGGCGCGCGAAGTACAGGTCGGTCCCGTCCTTGAAGATGACGGTCACCTGCGACAGACCGTAGCGCGACAGCGAGCGCGTCTGCTGCAGCCCCGGCAGGCCCGCCATCGCCGTCTCGATCGGATAGGTGACGCGCTGCTCGGTCTCCAGCGGCGAGTAGCCCGGCGCGCCGGTGTTGATCTGCACCTGCACGTTGGTGATGTCGGGCACCGCGTCGATGGGCAGCTTCTGGTAGTTGTACAGGCCCAGCCCCGCCATCCCGAGCACGGCGAGCAGTACCAGCCATCGGTGCTCGATGGCGAAGCGGATGATGCGTTCGAACATGGCCGGCCGCCCTTCAGTGCGAGTGGGACGCGGTGGCCTTGCCGGCCTGCGCCTTCACCACGAAGCTGCCCGCCGCCACGTAGGGCGTGCCCGCGCGCAGCCCCTCGAGGATCTCGACCCGCGTGCCATCGCCGCGGCCCGTGCGCACCGGCTGCGCGACGAAGCCCTCTGCGGTCTTGACGAACACGACCGGCTTGTCCGCCATCGTCTGCACCGCGTCGGCGGCGACAGTGACCGGCGCGGCGACCGCATCGCCGCGCACCTGGACGTTGACGAAGAGGCCGGGACGCCAGGCGCTCTTCGGGTTGTCGAGCGTGACGCGCGCCTGGGCCGTGCGGGTCTGCTCGCCGATGAGCGCGCCGACGTAGGCCACCTTGCCGGTGGCGGACTGCTCGAAGGCAGTGGCGCGGATCGTGACGCCGTCGCCGACGCGGACCTGCGCCAGGTCCTTGGCCGGCACGCTGATCTGCGCCCACACGCTGCGCAGGTCGGAGACGGTGAACACGGCGGTGTCCTCGCGCACCTGCTCGCCCAACGCGATGTGCTTCTCGACGATGGTGCCGTCGAAGGGCGCGCGCAGTTCGAAGCGGTTGAGCGCGCCGCTGTCCAGCGCCGCGCCCACCGCCTGCAGCTTCTGCCGCGCGTTGGCCACGGCGATCTCCGCTTCGCGCAGCGCCTGCTCGGCCACCTGCACGTCCTGCTGGGGCGAGATCTTTTCCTCGAAGAGCCGCCGCTCGCGCTCATGGGTCGTGCGCGCGAGCTGCAGCCGCTTCTGCGCCGCCTGGAGCTCCGCGCGCTGGTCCGACACCGCAGGGCTGCTGATCACGGCCAGCACCTCGCCCTTGCGCACCGCCTGGCCCAGCGCCACCGGCACCGCCTCGACCACACCGGTCACCCGCGGCACGACGTGGGCGGTGCGGTCCTCGTTGAACCTGATCTCGCCAGGCAGCTGGAAGCTGGCTTGCAGCGCCGCGCTCGCGGCCGGCTCGACAGCAATGCCGGCGGATTTGATCTGCGCGTCGGTGAGGCGGATGACGCCTTCATCGTCCTCGTGCGCCGCCTCGGCGCCGCCGGCCTTCTTCTTGCCGTCCTCGTGATGCTCGTCGTCCGAATGGCCCTCAGCCTCTTCGTGGCCATGGCCGTGGCCCTCCTCCGCGTGCGTCTCGCCGCCGGAGCGGCCCGCGCTGAGGATGCCGATGCCGGCGGCCGTGCCGAGCAGGAGGATCGCCGCGATCGCGATGGCCTGCTTCCTGCGCGCGCCACGGCGCGTGTCGTCATTGAAGTCGTGTGGGGTCGTCATGGGAATCTGGTCGGAATGGGGTCGATCGATCGGTCGTCCGACCGATCACGGGGCGTCGGCGGCACCGAGCCGCCGGTCGATGTCGGCGCAGAGCCGGTGCGCCTGCGAGAGCGCCGCGAAGTACTGCCCGCGCGCCTGCAGCCAGGTGCGCTGCGCGTCGAGCACGTCCAGGAAGCCGAACTTGCCCAGCTCGAAGCCGCGCCGCGCCGCCTCATGGGCCGCCTGGGCGCCGGGCAGCACGTCGCGGCGCAGGACCTCGATCTCCTCGGCGCGCGCGCGGAGCTGATCGGCGGCCTGCAGCACCTCGGCGCGCAGCTGTTGCTCCTGCGCCTGGGCGAGCGCCTGCGCGGCGTCGCGCTTGCGCAGCGCCTCGAACTGCGCGCCCTGGTTGCGATCGAACAGCGGGATCGGGATCGAGACGCTGATCAAGGGCTGCGTGCGGCCGAGCTCCGCGGCCCGCTTGCCGCCCACGCCGACGGTCACGTCCGGCGTGGCGCGGGCGCGTTCCAGCTCGAACGCCGCATCGGCGCGTTGCACCGCCATGCGCGCGCGGCGCAGCAGCGGGGACTGCTCGATGCGCTCGTCCAGCGCGGGCCCCTCCAGCAGAGCGGGCAAGGCATCGGCGCTGCCGTCGACGCGGACGATGGCGCCAGGCGCCTCGCCCATCACCACGCCCAGCGCGCGCAGCGCCGAGGCGAGGTCGGCCTGCGCCTGGCGAAGCTCGATGCGCGCGGAGGACTCGGCGACGCGGGCGCGTGTCTCCTCGATCGGCGACACCTTGCCCGCCGTGACCCGGCGCGACACGGCCTGCGCGCCGCTCGCGGCGATCTCCAGCGATGCCTGCGCGACCTGGACCCGCTCCTGCGCGATCAAGCTGTCGAAGAAGGCTTGAATGGCGCTCGCGCGCACCTCGGCGCGCCGGGCTTCGAGTTCCAGCGCCGCCACGTCGCGGTCGCGCCGCGCCAGTTCGACGCGCGCGGCGCGCTTGCCGCCGAGCTCGATCGTCTGGCTCAGCATCAGCGACGTGCTGCGCGTCTCGCGCCGGGTGTCCTCGACGTCCAGGCTCAGCGAAGGATTGGGGATCAGGCCCGCCTGACGGATGGCCCCGTCGCTGGCCGCGAGTTCATGGCCGCCAGCCCGCAGCAGCGGGTTTTGCCGCAAGGCGGTCTGCACCGCTGCCTCCAGCGTGAGGCCGGGTCCGGCCCCGGCGGAGAAGGCGGAGAACGTGGGAAGGGAAGTCAGTGCCGCGCATGCCAGCGGCACAAGGAATCTGCGCATCGAATACTCCAGGGTTGTGGGAACAACACGGGGATTCGACGAAGGCAGCGCGGCCGGAGCCGCTCAATGGGAGATCAGGAAAAGGAAGAGACGTCCGCTGCGATCGCCGAATCAGGCGATGCGCCAGTTGGGGCGTTCGGGGTGGTCCGGCGCCCGCGAGGAGAACGCCTGTTCGGCCAGGCCGCTCAGCACCTGCGCGCCGGGCCGCGGCAGCGGCACGCCCTCCATGGCCAGGGACTTGGCGGCGCTGAAGTGGCAGGCGCCGCAGTCGTTGTCGACGGTCAGCTTGCCGCCGGCCGTCTTGGCCGGGTCGCTGGCGACCTGCTGAGAGGCCTCGGCGCCGCCATGCGCGTGCTCGTGGTGCCCGACATGGCGGGCATGGCCGGTGCGATCGTGCTGGCAATAGGCCGCCGCCGCGGCCCAGGAGAACTGGAGCGGCAGCAGGACCAGCAGGAGGATCGTGAGCCAGCGGCGCATAAGGCGCGCAGTGTAGCGCCGCGCCGCGCGCGAACGTTCAGAAGTGGACGACCGAGCGGATCGACTTTCCCTCGTGCATCAGGTCGAAGGCCTCGTTGATGCCGGTCAGCGGCATCGTGTGGGTCACGAAGGGGGCGAGCTGGATGTCGCCGCGCATCGCTTCCTCGACCATGCCGGGCAGCTGCGAGCGGCCCTTGACGCCGCCGAAGGCCGTGCCCTTCCACGTGCGGCCCGTGACCAGCTGGAACGGCCGCGTCGAGATCTCCTGCCCCGCGCCGGCCACGCCGATGATCACGGACTGGCCCCAGCCGCGATGCGCGCACTCCAGCGCCGCGCGCATCACGTTGACGTTGCCGATGCACTCGAACGAATGGTCGACGCCCCAGCCCGTCATCTCGACGATGACCTGCTGGATGGGCTTGTCGTGGTCCTTCGGATTGACGCAGTCGGTTGCGCCGAAGACCTTGGCCAGGTCGAACTTGGACGGGTTGGTGTCGATGGCGATGATGCGGCCGGCCTGCGCCAGCTTCGCGCCCTGGATCACCGCCAGGCCGATGCCGCCCAGGCCGAAGACCGCGACCGTGTCGCCGGGCTGCACCTTGGCGGTGTTCTTCACCGCGCCCAGGCCGGTGGTGACGCCGCAGCCCAGCAGGCAGACCTGCTCGGGATTCGCGTCCGGATTGATCTTGGCAAGCGAGACCTCGGCCACCACGGTGTACTCGCTGAAGGTCGAGCAGCCCATGTAGTGGTAGACCGGCTGGCCGTTGTAGCTGAAGCGCGTGCTGCCGTCGGGCATCACGCCCTTGCCCTGCGTCGCGCGCACGGCCACGCACAGGTTGGTCTTGCCGGACTTGCAGAACAGGCACTCGCCGCACTCGGCGGTGTAGAGCGGGATCACATGGTCGCCGGGCTTGACGCTGGTGACGCCCTCGCCCACCTCGACGACGATGCCCGCGCCCTCATGGCCCAGCACCGCGGGGAACAGGCCTTCCGGATCGTCGCCGCTGAGCGTGAACGCATCGGTGTGGCACACGCCGGTGTGGGTGATCTTCACCAGCACCTCGCCCTTGCGCGGCGGCGCGACATCGATCTCGACGACTTGCAGGGGCTGGCCCGCGGCGAAGGCAACGGCGGCTCGGGATTTCATGATGGGGCTCCGGAGGAAGGCGTCAGGGGGCGCGAGTCTATACCCGCGGCGCGCCTTCATCCACGCCGGCCCGCCGGCTCAGCCGCCGGCCCAGCGCTCCAGCCAGCCGACGATGCGCCGCACCGCGTCGATCCGGTGCGAGGGCCGCCCCTGTGCCATCAGGTGGTGGGAGCCGCCGGGATACAGCACCAGCTCCGAAGCCGTGCCGGCGCGCTGCAGCTTGATCAGCAGCTCCTCGGACTGGCCCATCGGACAGCGCTGGTCGCTCTTGCCCTGGATCAGCAGCGCGGGGGTGGTCGCGTCGTCGACATGGTCGACCGGCGAGAGCCGCTTCATTGCCCCGCGGTTGTCCTGCGGCCGGCTCTGCAGCGCGAACGGATCCGCGTAATAACCGCTGTCGGACGTGCCGTAATGCGATTCGAGGTTGGCCACCGGCGCGCTGATGACCGCCGCGCGGAAGCGCCGCGTGTGCCCGATGGCCCAGGCGGTCATGTAGCCGCCATAGGATGAGCCGGAGATCGCCAGCCGCTCGCCCGCCAATCCCTCGCGTTGCAGCGCGTCGATGGCGGCCTCGTGCTGAGGGAAATCCAGCTCGCCCCAGCGGCCGCGCAGCCGCTCGCTGAAGGCGCGGCCATAGCTGCTCGATCCCACCGCGTCCAGCGCGAGCACCGCCCAGCCGCGGCTCACCAGCACCTGCCAGTGAGGCGTGCTCGAGTACTGCATCGCGACATAGCTGGCCGGACCGCCATGCACGTCGACCAGCAGCGGCATCGCTTGCCGCTCGCCTGACGGCAGGAAGAGCCAGCCCGACACGGCTTCCTCGCCGCCTTCCCCGTCGGGCAGTTGAAAGGTCCGGCGTTCGACGCGGGGCGCGCGGCGTTCGTCCCACCAGGCGTTGAACGAGGTCAAGGTTTCCGATGCCTGGCAGCCGCGGCCCGGCGCGTCGGCATCGGTCCATGCCGCGGCATGCAACTCCAGCGGATGGTCCACGCCTTCCTCGGTGTAGACGACGCGGTCGCGGCCCGCCGCCATCAGCGCGACCTGTCCCGTCGCCGGCTCGATGGCCACGGCGACCTCGCCGCTCGCGGCGTCGATCGTGGCGATCCGCTGCAGGCCGCGCCACGCCTGCACGAAGGCCAGGCGCCGGCTGTCGTCCACCCACTGGAGCACGCCGGGCACCGCCTCGATGTCATCGTCGCCGAGCGCGCGGATCGCTCGCGTCCAGGTGTCGCACACCCAGAGCCGCATGATGGAATCGCCACCGTCGCGCGCGCCCATGAAGGCGATGCTGCGCCCATCCGGCGACCAGCACGGCATCGTGGCGGTGGATACCCCGTCGCTGTACTTCACCGGCTTGCCGGCCGCGCCGCCCGCCTCGATGTCGACCTCCACGGTCCACAGGTCGCTGCAGTGCACTTCGCGCGGGTCCTCGCGGGTGCGGCCGAACGCCAGTTGGCGGCCGTCCGGCGACCAGCAGAAATGATCCGAATCGAAATCGCCCGAGGTCAGCACGCGGCCGTCGCCGCTGCTGGCGTCGACCAGCACCAGGTGCAGCCGCGACGACAGCACATAGCCCTGGCCATCGGACTTGTAAGGCAGACGCCAGACCGGCTCCGGGGCCTGCTTGTCGCGCGGTGGCCGCGCGAGATCGAGTTCATGAGCGCCGTCCTCGTGGCGATCGGGATCGACATTGATCGCGCACAGCGCCGCGAGATGGCGCCCGCCGGGATGCCAGGCCAGATCGACGACGGCGCAGCCGAAGCGGGTCAGCGGCGAGGCCTCGCCGCCATCGGCCGGCAGCAGGTGGATCTGCGGCGCATCGCCGCCGCGATCGCTGATGAAGGCGATACGGGTGCCGTCGGGCGACCAGCGCGGCGAGCGGTCCAATCCCGGCACGCGGGTCAGCCGCGCGGCGGGGCCGCCCCGGGCCGGCACGCGCCACAGCTGCGACAGATAGCGGTCGCCATCGCGGTCGACCGACTTGAGCGCGCACACGACCTGCTCGCCATCGGGCGACAGATGCAGATCGGTGATGCGTTGCTCGAGGAAGAGGTCTTCCGGCGCGAAATCACGCAGCGTCTCCTGGGACGCCGGATCATCCTTGGCCGAATCAGTCATTGGGGGCTCCTGACGGAGGACACAAAAAGGGCCCCGGCGAACCGGGGCCCGGCGCTGGGATCAACGTTCGTCGCGCTGCGAGCCGCCGTCCTCACGTTGACGGCTGCTGTCCTGGTCCTGGCGCGAGGCTTCCTCGCGCTGACCCTGGCCTTGGCCTTGCTGGCGCTGGTTCTCCTGGCCTTGCTGCGACTGCTGGCGCTGGTTGTCCTGGCGCTGCGAGCCGCCTTGCTGTCCGCCCTGCTGCCCGCCTTGCTGGCGCTGGCTGTCCTGCCCTTGCTGGCCCTGCTGGCCTTGCTGACGCTGGTTGTCCTGGCCTTGCGTGTTCTGCGCATTGGATTGCTGAGTCATGACGGTCTCCACTGGTAGGCATCGGCAAGACGCCGACGAAAGTCATCTGGCAACGCCTATACCAGGGCACCGATCATGGACTTGGGGTCAGGCCTTGACCGCCGCAGAAGCGCTTGTCATGCGGGTTGCGGCGAATTGCCCCTGCTCGCTGCTTTGGAATGGGCCTTGCTGGATGGCGCTTGTCGCCCATCGCGATCCGGCTCCCTGGAGCCGTCCTTTCATTCCCATCACGCCCCGCCACCCGCAAGGAGATCCGTCCATGTTCGCCCACAACAAACGACTGCAGTACACCGTTCGCGTCCGCGAATGCAACCCGGCCCTGGCCAACCTGATGCTCGAACAGTTCGGCGGCCCGCAAGGCGAGCTCGCCGCGGCCTGCCGCTACTTCACGCAGGCGCTCGGCGAGGACGACGCCGGCCGCAAGGACATGCTGCTCGACATCGCCACCGAGGAGCTCAGCCACCTGGAGGTCATCGGCACCATCGTCGCCATGCTGAACAAGGGCGCGAAGGGCCAGCTCGCCGAGGCGACGGAGGCCGAGGCCGAACTGTTCCGCTCGCTGCAGGGCGCCGGCAACGACTCGCACGTGACGCAGGTGCTGTACGGCGGCGGTCCGGCGCTGACGAACTCGGGCGGCCAGCTCTGGAACGCCGGCTACATCGACAGCATCGGCGAGCCGACGGCCGACCTGCGTTCCAACATCGCCGCCGAGGCGCGCGCCAAGATCGTCTACGAGCGCCTGATCGCCGTTACCGACGATCCCGGCGTGAAGGAGGCGCTGGGCTTCCTGATGACGCGCGAGATCGCGCATCAGAAGTCCTTCGAGAAGGCGCTGTACGCGATCAGCCCGAACTTCCCGCCGGGCAAGCTGCCGGGCAAGCCCGAGTTCGCCAGCGTCTACTTCAACATGTCGCAGGGCGAAGGCGACCTGCGCGGCCCGTGGAACGACGAGAAGCTGTTCGCGTACGTGTCCGACCGCGAGCAGCAGGCCGCGGTCGACGGCGGCGACGGACAGGCGACGATGGCGCTCTCGCCGGACGAGGAGCGCGACTACGAAGCGATGCGCACGCGCACCGCGTCCGATCCGATGAGCGAGCCGGTCACCGGCGTGGAACTGGGCAGCGGCGCGACGCCGGTGGATGCGGCCAACGCGGCGATGGACAAGCCGCTGCCCTGAGCGCAGCCGCGCGCGCGGCCGGCCGGCGCTCCAGCAGCGCCGCGGCCGCGAGCCCCGCGCCGAAGGCCAGATAGACGCAGGCCAGATGCCGCGCCGGCAAGCGCCGCTCGAAGCCCGGGGTGAAGCGGCGCGGCAGCAGCGCCAGGTCGACCGCCGCCGCGAGCGCCGTCAGCGCCGCGGCTTCCGCCACGATGCGTCCCCGGCCATGCTGGCCGGCGCCGGCGCGCGTGCGCAGCGCCGCGAACACGCTGCCCCAGAAGAAGGACGAAGCTTGGTGCGTCAGCGCGCCGACGACCGTGTGGCGCAGGCTGAAGCGCTGCGCGTGGGCGGCGCGCTCGCCGAAGAACCAGTGGCTCGGCCCGTTCAGTCCGGTGACGGTGCTGTCGCCGTTGACGCGGCTGGCCCATGCCAGCGCGAACGCGGACATCAGACCGCCCCACACGCCCGAACTGGCCATGAGGGTGAAGTGCCGGGAAAGAGTCATGGGCGGGGCTCCGTCCTTTCTGAAGAAGCCGTTCGAAGGCACGGGGCTTGCCGACCGCCGGGGGCAAGTGGCCATGCATCGGTCCTGTCAGGCAATGACCGTGCCGAAACGCCCGGCCGCGATCCTTTTCCCCATTCAATCCCCAGTTGCTTCATGTCCGACTTCAATGACGACAGGCGGGCTCGCCACATCCTGGTCGCCGGCGCCTCGGGCACGCTGGGACGGCGCGTGTGCGCCGCGCTGCTGCGCCGCGGGCATCGGGTGAGCGGGCTTGCGCGGCACCTGCCCGCCTCGCTTGTCGAAGCCGGTGTCGCGCCGCTCATCGCCGATGCCGCCGGCTGGTCCCGGCCGCAATGGCACGCGGCGCTGGCGGGCGTCGATGCCGTCGTGAACGCGATCGGCATCTTCGAGCAGTCCGCGGATCAAGGCTTCGAGGCGCTGCACGGTCACCTGCCGCGCGCGCTGTTTGGCGCCTGCGAGGACCTTGGCGTCGCGCTGGCGGTGCAGGTCTCGGCGCTGGGCGCGGACGATCTGGCCGACACCCCCTACCACCGCAGCAAGCGCGACGCGGACCACTGGCTGCTCGAGCAGCGGCTGCCGGCCGTGGTGGTGCAGCCTTCGCTGATCTTCGCGCCGGACGGCCCCAGCGCACGGCTGTTCCTCGGGCTCGCGAGCCTGCCCGTGCTGCCGCTGCCCGCCGGAGGCCGCCAGCCCCTGCAGCCGATCCATGTCGACGATGCGGCCGAGGCCATCGCCGCGCTGCTCGACGATCCCCTGCGCTGGCGCGGCCGGCGCGTCGCGCTGGTGGGACCGGCGCCGCTGAGCCTGAGCGGCTACCTGCAGGCGCTGCGCGTGGCGATGGGACTGCGGCCCGCCTGGACGCTGCAGGTTCCGGCCCGGCTGGCCGCAGCGGGGGCCGTGCTCGCGGGCCGGCTGCCGGGCTCGCTGCTCGGCCCGGACAGTTGGCGGATGCTTCAGCGCGGCAACGTCGCGGATGCCTCCGACACGGCGGCCCTGCTCGGCGCGCCGCCGCGACCGCCCGAACGCTTCATCGATCCGGCGATCGCGCCGGCGCTGCGCTGGCGCGCGCAATGGCGCTGGCTCTCGTGGATCGCGCGCCTGTCGCTGGCCTTCATCTGGATCTTCACCGCCTTCGTCTCCGGCTTCGTCTATCCGCGGGCGGACAGCTTCGCGCTGCTCGCCGGCGTCGGCGTCCCGGCGGCGATGCAGCCCGTGGCGCTGCACGCAGCGGTGCTGATGGACCTCGCACTGGGCCTGGCCACCCTCTTCGCACCCGCGCGATGGCGTCTGATGGTGTGGTGGTCGCAGGCGGCGCTGATGCTCTTCTACACCGCGGTGCTCACGCTCTTCCTGCCGCAGTTCTGGTGGCACCCCTACGGACCGCTCAGCAAGAACCTGGCGATCCTGGCCCTGCTCGCGCTGCTGATCGCCGACGACGCGGCGCGGCGCCCCCTCCGGAGATCCGCATGGAATACCTGATCGGCAAATGGCTGCACATCCTGTCGTCGACGGTGGTCTTCGGCACCGGCATCGGCTCCGCGTTCCACATGCTCATGGCGAGCCTGCGCCGTGATCCCGCGGTGGCGGCGCAGGTCGTGCGGCAGGTCGTGTGGGCGGACTGGCTGTTCACCACGACCACGATGATCTTCCAGCCGCTGTCGGGCTGGTACCTGGCGCATCTGATGGGCCTGCCGGTGCTGCAAACACGGTGGCTGGCCTGGTCGCTCGCGCTGTATGTGCTCGCGGGACTGTGCTGGCTGCCGGTCGTGTGGATCCAGATCCGCATGCGCGACATCGCCGTGCAGGCCGATCGCAGCGCCTCGCCGCTGCCGCCGCGCTACTTCCACTGGCTGCGCGTCTGGATCGCGCTGGGCTTCCCGGCACTGCTCGCGTTCCTCGCGATCTTCTACCTGATGGTCGCCAAGCCGGTCTGACGATCCGGGGACCTCATGACATCGCCACGAAGCGCTTCCTCTTGCCTGCGCATGGGTATCGCGCTTGCCGGACAAGCGCACCGGCGAGCACGCCGTGAGCGCCGCGCCGGCGCCGTCCGTCCGCGCATCGTCCCCATCACCGGAGTTCTTCATGCAAGGCAAAGCCACCTTCCTCGGCCATCCGATCCATCAGATGCTGGTCGTGTTCCCGCTGGGACTGCTCGGCGCCTCCGTCGCCTTCGACTGGCTGTCGATGGCGATGTCCAGCGCGCAGTTCGCCGTCGTCGCGCATTACCTGATCGCCGCCGGATTGATCGGCGGCGTCGTCGCCGCGCCCTTCGGCCTGATCGACTGGATGTCCATTCCGAAGGGCTCGCGCGCGCAGCGACTGGGCCTGATGCACGCGGTGGGCAACGTCGTGGTGTTGTTGCTGTTCCTGGGCAGCTGGGTGCTGCGCGAGCCGGATCCCACCGCGGTGCCCTGGCAGGCCTATGCGCTGGCCTGGGGCGGCGCGCTGGTGTCGCTGATGACCGCCTGGATGGGCGGCGAGCTGGTCGACCGGCTCGGCATCGGCGTCAGCGAGGGCGCGAACGCCAATGCGCCGAGTTCCTTGTCCACGCGCCAGATGCCGGCCAGCGCCCGGACCCAGCCGATCAACCGGCCATGAAACCGGCCATGACCGACACAGCCAAGGAATGCCCATGCCGCAAGCCGATCAATTGAAGAAGCAGGACCGGCGCCTGGCCGGCGAGGCCAAGCAGCCGCACGAGAAAGTGCCGACCTATCAGGAGCTGCTGGACAACGCGATCGAGGACACCTTCCCGGCGAGCGATCCGATCGCCGTCGGTGGCGCGACCAAGATCCTGGAGCCGCACACGACCCTGCGCGACGCCAAGGACTGGACCCTGAAACCCGGCAGCGAATCGGCGCCCGCCGATCACTCGGGTGGCGCCGACACGAGCGGGCCCGAGCTGTCCGCGCCCTGCGAGGGTTTCGTCGAGCGGCCGATGACGCTGCAGGCCACGGTCGAGGACGCGGCGCAGGTGCCGCGCGGTCCTTGCACGATCGAGCAAAGCGAGCATCGCGCCGTGCTGCGCTGGACCGAGGATGGCCAGGAGCGCTGCGGCTCGATGTCGATCGAGGACTACCGCGATCGCCTCGCCGACGGCACGCTGCGCCGCTGCGGCGAAGACCCCGCCACCGAAGGAGCGCCGACATGAACGCCCCCACGTCCCGGCAAAGCACGCCGACGCCGGTCACCAGTTCCGCGGATCCTGCCGACAAGCCGAAGACGGACGAAGCGAAGCGTCTGGGCGAGCAGGAACGCGATGCGGTCGAGAATGCGCGCGACGGCTATGGCGACACGCCGAGCGTCAATCCACCCGCGAGCTCGGACACCTTCGAGTCGCCCGCCCGAGGCGGCACCGAGCCGACGCACGTCCCGGCCACTGGCGCCGACAAGCGCTGAGCCGATGGCGCGCGCCGGTGCCCGCTCAGTTGCGGGTGCCGCGCTCGCCGCCGACCACCGCGTCGGAGGCCTTCTTCGGATCGAGCGCTCGCAGGATGCCGCCCGTGCGCGCGTCAAACATGCCGCGCGCGATGACGACACCGGGGCGTTTCTTGTCGTAGACCGCGACCTCGACGCTGTTGGGGTCCTGCCCCGGCGTGATCAGGAAGCCCCCAGGTTCCACCGCCGTCGGCGGCGAGCAGTTGAACGCCGGCGGCTGCTCGTCGCTCTTCTTGTCGGGATACCAGAGACCACACTGCCCTTGCGGCGGAATGCGGCCCCGCGGGATGCGCACGCGGCTGTGCGTGTGGAAGTAGGTGTTGTCGTCGCCGAGCACCACGCGGTCACCGTCGTGCGACTTGCCCGGCGGCGCCGTGTTGCCCTGCGCCAGCGCGCCGAGCGCGGCGCACCCGGCCAAGCCCAGGCCGGCGACGATCCCCCTCAGCGTGTGCCCCTTCGTCGAATCGCGCATGGCGTGCTCCCGCAGTGATGCGCCGGACCAGCAAGACGCGCTCCCGCGCGGCCGGCCTCGGCGCGGCGGAGTGCCGCTTGCCGGAACTCGGCTCTGCTTCTCCGGAGCCCTGCCATGCCCGCCACCGTCAGTGACCAGATCCTCGACCGTCTCCACGCCTGGGGCGTGCACCGTGTGTTCGGCTATCCCGGCGATGGCATCAATGGCCTGATGGGCGCGTTCGGTCGCCAGCAGCATGGGATGGCCTTCGTGCAGGTGCGGCATGAGGAACTGGCCGCCTTCATGGCCACCGCGCATGCGAAGTTCACCGGCGAGGTCGGCGTCTGCATGGCGACCTCCGGTCCCGGTGCGATCCATCTGCTCAACGGCCTGTACGACGCCAAGGCCGATCACATGCCGGTCGTCGCGATCGTCGGCCAGAGCGCGCGCACCGCCATTGGCGGCGACTACCAGCAGGAGGTGGACCTGCACAGCCTGTTCAAGGACGTCGCGCACGAGTTCGTCCACACCGCGATGGCGCCGGCCCAGGTGCGGCATCTGATCGACCGCGCAATGCGGATCGCGCGGGACCAGCGCACCGTGACCTGCGTGATCGTGCCGCACGACCTGCAGGAACTCGACGCGGTGACCGAGCCGCCGCGCGCGCATGACACCGTGCACACCGGCATCGGCTGGACCGCGCCGCCGGGCGTGCCGGACGAGTCCCAGTTGCGCGCCGCCGCGGACATCCTCAACGCCGGCGAGCGGGTGGCCATCCTGGCCGGCGCTGGCGCGCTGCACGCCGGGGACGCGCTGATCCAGGTGGCGGAGCGGCTGGGGGCCGGCATCGCCAAGGCGCTGCTGGGCAAGATGGCTGTGCCGGATGACCTGCCCTTCGTGACCGGCGCCATTGGCCTGCTCGGCACCAAGCCCAGCTGGACGCTGATGAACGAGTGCGACACGCTGCTGATGGTCGGCTCCCACTTCCCGTATGCCGAGTTCCTGCCCAAGGAAGGCCAGGCTCGCGGCGTGCAGATCGACATCGACGGCCGGCGCGTGTCGACGCGCTATCCGATGGAGGCCAACCTGATCGGCGACAGCCGCCTCACGCTCGAGGCGCTGCTGCCCCATCTGGTCCACAAGCCGGACCGCCGCTGGCGCGAGCGGATCGAGTCCGAGGTGAGCGACTGGTGGCGGCTGATGGCATCGCGCGCGATGGTCGAGGCCCATCCGGTCAATCCGCAGCGCGTGTTCTGGGAGCTGTCACCGCGGCTGCCGGCCCAGGCGATCCTGTGCTGCGACTCGGGCACCGCCGCCGGCTGGTATGCCCGGGATCTGAAGGCGCAGGCCGGGATGATGGGCTCGGTGTCGGGCGGACTGGCGTCCATGGGTTGCGGCGTGCCGTACGCGCTGGCCGCCAAGCTCGCCCATCCGGAGCGGCCGGTGATTGCCCTGGTCGGCGATGGCGCGATGCAGATGACCGGCATCAACACGCTGGTCACGATCGCGCATCGCTGGCGGGATTGGGCCGATCCGCGCCTGGTGGTCATGGTGCTGGACAACGCCGACCTCAACATGGTGACCTGGGAGCAGCGCGTCACGGCGGGCGATCCCAAGTTCGAGGCATCACAGACCCTGCCCGCCTTCCCGTATGCCGATTACGCGCGCCTGCTCGGGCTGGAAGGCATCCGCGTCGATCGCCCCGGCGACGTGGCGGGCGCCTGGGACCAGGCGCTGGCCGCGGACCGGCCGACGCTGCTGCAGATGGTCGTCGACCCGGACGTCCCGCCCTTGCCGCCCCACGTCGAGAAGAAGCAGATGCTGCAGTACGCCAAGGCGCTGCTGCATGGGGATCCCGACGCGCGCGGCGTCATCGCCGCCACGTTGCGCGAACTGTGGGCCAACGTCGCCAAGCGCCCTTGAATCCCACACGGCCGCTCATGAAGGCACCACGATCGAGATGTTGGCCCGTTCCGTGCCCGGCGTCGGCGACATGCCGGCCCAGAAGTCGGTGCTGCGCATCCAGGGCTGCAGGCCCATCGGGAAATCCTGGCTGGGAATCTCCGGCAGCTCGTCCGCCTTGAAGTCGCTGCCGTAGAGCACCAGCGGACGGGCCTCGTCGGGATGCTGGATCTTCGGCTGCAGCTTCTTCAGCGCGACATTCCAGTTGTCGAGCAGATCCTTGCGCGTGATCGGCCCGCCTGGCTTGTCTGCCGTCGGATGCAGCGCCCGCTGATGGACCGCGGTGACGGCCTGCCCCGCCGGCGTGGCCTTGAATGCGGTCCAGGCCTCGAAGGCCGGCGTGCCGAAGGTGACCACCGCCTCGATCTTCCCCGGCGCGAACGCCGCCTCCAGCCATTGGTGGCGATAGGCCTGGATGGCCGGATCGTTCAGGTGCGGCAGCGCCATGTCCTGGTTGTAGATGCCGTACAGGAAGGCGTTGATCATCAGGTAGCTCTTCGTGAAGCCCAGCTTCTCGACGAAGCCCTGCACACGCCGCCCCGCCTGTCCCGACAGGATGCGGCGCGTGACCGCCTCGGTCTGCGCCGGGTCCTGGCCGATGACCAGCAGCCGCGCACTCCCCGTCGCGCGCCCTCGATAGAAGATCGGCCCCCACAGCGAGCGGAAGCCATTCGCGCCCGGGTACACGGTGTCGTCGGGGTACTTCCGGCACAGCGTCCTGAACGCGCCCGTCGGGCCGGTGTCGAAGGGGTCGTTGCGCATCTCGGCCTCCATGGATCCCGGGATCCTCGAACGCGCGGCCGGCCGGCGTCATCCTCAAGGGAGAGGATGGCGCGGGCCCAAGCCCCTCGACGGCCCAGGTGTTCGCCATCGAAGATGCCCCCAACGATTCACGCCAGGCATGGGAGGCCCTGTGAGTCTGGTCATCTCGGGACGCATCGTCCCGCTCACGCAGGACACCGCCGTCGCCGCCACCGAGCGGGAGGCCTTCGCCGGCAAGGTCTGGATCGGCGACGACGGCCGCATCGAACGCATCACGCGCGGCAACGCGCCCGGACCGGCCGGCTTCGACCAGGCGCCGGCCATCGACGTGGGCAGCGACCTGGTGCTGCCGGGCTTCGTCGACCTGCACAGCCATCTGGCCTACGCGACGCTGCCGCTGTGGACCGAGCCGGGCCGCACGATCCCTTTCCTGCATCACGATTCGTGGCCGTCGGCGCGCACCTATGCGGCCGACATCACCTGGCCCGCGTATGCGTTCATCGAGGCCGCGCCGCAGGAGTTGCTCGCGTACGCCGAGGTGCGGGCGCTGGTCGGCGGCACGACCAGCATCCAGGGCTCGCCGCCGAAGAACCGGCCGCTGGATGGCTGGATGGTCCGCAACGTCGAGGACGACAGCTTCGGCGGCAGCGTCAAGTCCAATCAGGTGCTGTCGTCGACGCTGACGCTCAAGCCCGATATGCTCGCGTCGCGCGCCGCGCAGATGAAGGCCGGCGCCTCCTTCATCTATCACTGTGCCGAAGGTCAGGTGAACTCGATCGTCGAGCGCGAGTATCAGAGCGCGCGCAAGTGCGGCTGCCTGCAACGCGGCTTCGTCGCCATCCACACCAACGCGGTGAACCCCGGCGACTACGGCGCCTGGACGGAGCCCGGCGCGATCGTCTGGTCGCCGTTCTCCAACCTCTGGCTGTATGGGAGCACGACGGACGTGCCCTCGGCGCTGGCCAGCGGCATCCCGGTGTGCGTCGGCTCGGACTGGGGGCCCTCGGGCACGCGCAACGTGCTGGGCGAACTCAAGGTCGCGGCGCTCGTGAGCCAGGCCGAGGGCTGGGGCCTCACGCCCTTCGACCTTCTGCGGATGATCACCTGCGTGCCGGGCGATGCGCTGCTGCGCGCCTGGGGCGTGCAGGCCGGGCGGCTGCAGCCGCAGGCGCTCGGCGATGTCGTGGTCATCGATGCCGCCAGCAAGGCCGACCCGTTCGCCACGGTGCTCGCGGCCACCGAGAAGGACGTGCGCTTCGTCGCCGTCGGCGGCCGGCCGCTGTACGGCGATCCGGTGCTGATGAAGACGGCCAGGGCGAGCGCGCCTTCGGCCCTGCGGATCGCAGGCAGGAAGCGGACGCTGTCGATGGTGCGGCTGGACGATCCTTCGCAGCCCTGGGACTTCGCCGAGGTGCTGGCCCGCATGGAGCAGGTGCGCGCCGCGCCGAAGCAGGAGATCGACGCCGCGAAGAAGGCCTTCGCGGCAAGCCGCGGCACGGGCGGCCCGCCGCGATTGCGGCTGGCGCTGGACATGCCGCTGGGCAAGGTGCCGATCGGCGGCCTGCCCAAGGACCTCGCGCAGGTCGTCGTGCCGCCGCTTCAGCCGCTCGAGCACGACGCGGCCTTCTTCGCCGCGATCCCGGGTCGCGGCTTCCATGGCGGCCTGCTGGACGGGCTGGCCGCGTTCTACGCATGAGGAGACCACGATGGCGGCAAAGCCGGCCCGCTCGGCCAAGGCCAGTCCCTCCACCGCGCTGCTGAAGGCGCAGACCGGCACGCCGCTCGGCGGCCGGGCGATGCGCGCGGCGCTCAGCCGCGCGAAGACGGCGGTGCGATCTGACGAGACGCTCGATGCGGCCGACCGCGAGCTCGTCGTCGACGCGCTGCTGACCGCGCTGGGCGGCGCCTACTGCCACCTGCCGCAGAAGCGCGCCGGCTATGCCAACGATCCGGTGCAGGCGCTGCAGCTGCTGCGCCTGCAGGCTGCCGAGATGAGCGACGCGGAGTTCCACCTCGTGCTCACCGGCCTGGTGGTCGACCTGCGCGATGCCCACACGCTCTACGCCGGCCCGGCGGGACGTGGCGAGGCCGTCGCGCGGCTGCCCTTCCTGGTCGAGCAATACGGCTCCATCGACGCGCCGGCCTTCCTGGTGAGCAAGGTCGCGCCGTCGACGCTGATCCAGGACCCGCGCTTCAAGCCCGGCGTGCTGCTCGAGACCTGGAACGGCATGCGCTTCGAGCGCGCCGTTGCGCTGCACGCCGACCGCGAGACCGGTGGACGTCCCGACGCGCGGCTGGCGCGGGCGCTGGAGTCGCTGACCTTCCGCTCGCTGCGGTACGGGCCGCCACCGGACGAGATGTGGGTGGACATCGGCTTTCGCGAGCGCGCGGGTCAGCCGGTGCGCGAGATCCGCATCCCGTGGCATGTCGTGCGTCCAGGCCGCGCGAAGTCCGGCGTGGCGCCCGGCGCGCACGCGGCCTTGCGGCTCGCCGTCAGTCCCGCCGCGGAGCATGTCCGGCGCGCCAAGAAGCTGATGTTCTCCGGCGCGCAATGGGAGGCTGAGGACCAGCGCCAGGCGGCGCGCGACGCCGGCTGGCTCGAGACACGCTTTCCCGATGCGCTCTCCGCGCGCCGCGTCGCGACGGGCACGGCGCTTGGCGAGATTGGCTACCTGCGCATCTGGACCTTCGACGTCGAGGATCATGACGCCTTCGTCAACGAGGTCGCGCAGCTCGTCGAGCAGCTGCCGGATGCGGGACTGATCATCGATGTGCGCGGCAATCCGGGCGGTCTGATCTGGGCCGCGGAGCGGCTGCTGCAGCTGTTCACGCCGGATCCGGTGTCGCCGACGCGCTTCAGCCTGGTCGCCACGCCGCTGACCCGCGCGATGGCGCGCAGCGCATTCAATCGCATGGAGCTGGAGCCGTGGATCAGTTCGCTGGAATCGGCCATCGCGACGGGCGAGGCCTATTCGCAAGCGCTGCCGATCACCGATCCAGCCTGGTGCAACGACGTCGGGCAGCGCTACGGCGGACCGGTGGTGTGCGTGGCCGATGCCAACACGTATTCCTCAGGCGATCTGTTCTGCGCCGGCTTCGTCGACAACGAGATCGGCGCGCTGGTGTGCGTCGGGCAGGCGACCGGCGCCGGCGGCGCCAATGTGTGGACCAGCCAGGACCTCACCGATGCGCTCGAAGGGACGGAGTTCGAGATCCCTCCGTTGCCCAAGGGCGTGAGCTTCACGATGGCGTTCCGCCGCGCGGTGCGCTGCGGCGATGCGGCCGGAGTGCCGATCGAGGACCTCGGCGTCGCGGGGATTCCGTATGCGATGACACGGCGCGATGTGCTGGAGGGGAATGCCGACCTGATCGCGTACTGCGCGGAGCTACTCACCGGCGCGCCGCGCACGGCGCTGCGGGTGGCGCTGAGGACGGACGAAGTGAGCATCACGACGAAGGGCCTCGACGAGCTGGAGATCTACGTCGACGGACGGCCCGCGCAAGCGGCGCGTCCGATCGCCGATGGGACCGTGACCCTGCCCCGCCCTGCGAGTGGAACGACGCTGGAGATCGCATGCCGCGAGGGAGGCAGGGTCGTTCAGAGGCGGCGGCTGCCATTGGCTTAGCGGCGACCACGCCCTCCCATCGCTCCCATCGTTTGGAACGGCGCATCTCAGCATTCGACCGATGGCCCCGCGGCGCTGCCCCCGATAGGCTGGGCAACCGTTCCATCGTCTGGAGTCGCTCGCATGAAGGTCAACCCGCCGAAGCTCCCGCGAGAGGATGACAGCCGACGGCAGGCCGTCGCAGGGGAAAGGCAGCCCCACTCATGCACCAGCGCGTGCACCGCGACCGCGCCGCCGTCAAGCTGGCAAGCGGCGATCGACCACTCGCCCCGCATGCTCGCGCAACGGCAAGTCATCGCCGCGCTCGGCGGGGGCCGCGCATCTGCCCAGACCCTTCGTCCTCCGGCGGTCGTGCAGCGGACGTCGATCGTCGTGGGATACAAGGAGAACGACGCCATGTTCTCCGCGGCATTGGATGCGCTCCCGGCTCCAAATCCCATTCACACCTTCACGGAGAAAGGCGCTCCCGTGATCGACGCGGAGCCCATGACGGAGAGCCCCGAACCCGCCAGTTCAGACACCGAAAAGAAAACGTCCAGTCAGCCCTCCACGGAGACCGGAAGACTCAAGGCGAAGTACAAGACCCGACCGGCGGACACCTCAACGCTGCATCTGATTGCCCACGGAAGCCCTGGCAGCGTCGCCGATCTCGATCTGGACACTTTCCTCGCTTCATTGCAGAGCGAGGGACATTTCACCGATGAAACCAAGGCGGTCAATCTATATTCGTGCTACGCGATGATGCGGAAGCAGGGATTGCATAACAAGAGTGCCGCCTTGAAGGTGGCCGAATGGATTCAGTCCAACATCCCCATCGAGTCGGAACAGGCGGTCACCTTCCGCACTGGCTACACGACCAATTCGACAGGCCTTTTCTCGAGCGGCGCAGCCTCGTATCAACCGCTCGACCTCCGAGGAATCGTCGACGCCCATCCGCTTCAAACCTATCTTCACTACCGAACCAGACAGATCATCAAATCGCGTTTCGCCAATTCGCAAGACAAGACCGCTTGTTGGTCAGGGGTCAAGGATGAATTGACTTTCGCCGCCGGGGATCTGGCGGAAGCGATCGTGGCGCTTCAGCCCGAGAGGGCCTGGGCGGCGCACGGCGAGCGCTCGAAGGCGGAGGAGTTCAACATTACCGGCGCTGGCATCGACAAGGGATATCTCCTGTCGGCGGGATACACGATTGCCGACGTCACGAAAGACAACTTCGAGAGTTTCCCTCAGCGCTTCATTCAATTAAACAACTTCGCTGATGTCGGACAGTCGGTCATCGCGGCGATAGAGGCAGCGGCTCAAAAGCTGGTGACCGAATTCGCACCCAAGGCGCCATTGGCACAACCTGTCGCCACCGGGTTCAACATGAACATGGTCAGCCCCGGCTCCGGCACTTTCACGTGGACCGGCAGCACCGGTCAGCCCCCGTTCGGCGGAATGCCACCCCAATAAAGCAAAACCCCCGCAGGACTTGCGTCTTGCGGGGGTTTCTTCTATTCGGTGGGGTGGCTGATGGGACTCGAACCCACGACAACCAGAATCACAATCTGGGACTCTACCAACTGAGCTACAGCCACCGACGAAGACATAGATTATGGCCGACTTTTTCCTCTGGAGGAAGCACTTTCTGCGGTTCTCTTGAAAATTCTTTCGAAAGCACCGCAGACCCGCGCGAATGCCGCCCAGAGGGCAGTCTGCGGCCTCAGTTGCCCGGCGCGGACGCGGCCGCCGCCGCCTTCAGCGCCGACGGCTTGATCGAGGCCTTGTACTCGGCCTTCAGCACGTTGTAGTAGCTCTGCATCTCGGCGGCGCTCCAGGCGCGCGCGTACTGCTCGGCGGCACGCTTGGCATCGATCAGCGCGGGATCGCGCGGCAGCAGCTTCTCGATCTTCACGACGAAGTAGTTGCCCTCGCCCGCATCCACGCCGACGTAGGCCGGCAGCTTCGACGCGTCCGCGCGCAACACGGCGTCCAGCGCCTTCTGCGGCAGCACACCGGGCTTGGCGCGCGACACGGTCACCACCTCGCCCAGGCCCTTGGCGTCGCCGCCCTTCTGCAGCTCGGCCAGGCGCGCTTCGCCCGCCTTCTTCGCAGCCTCGGCCGCGTGCTCCTGCACCCAGGCCGCCGTCACCGCCGGCTTGACCTCGGCCAGCGCCGGCACGCGCGCGGGCTTGTAGTCGACGACCCGCGCCGACACCAGCTGGTTGCCGCCGGCTTCGACGGCCGCGGTGTTGCGCTTGTTCTTCAGCGCGTCGTTGTCGAACACCGCCTCCAGCAGCTTGGCCGAGGCCAGCGGGCCGGTCGCGTCCGGCGCCGGCTTGCGGCGCACCGTCGCCTTCTGGATCGTCAGCTTGAACTTGTCGGCCGCCGGCTTCAGCGAATCGCTCTGTTCATAGACCGTGTTGCCGAAGTCCTCGGCCATCTCGCTGTAGCGCTTCTGCGCCAGCTGCTTGCGCAGCTCGGCCTCGATCTCGGCCTTCACCGTCTCGAACGGGCGCACCTGGCCGCCGCGCACGTCGGTCAGCATGATGATGTGATAGCCGAAATCGGACTGCACCACGTTGCTGATCTCGCCCTTCTTCAGCGCGTAGACGGCGTCCTCGAACGGCTTGACCATCGCGCCCTTGCCGAAGAAGTCCAGGTCGCCGCCATGCGCGGCCGAGCCCGGGTCCTGCGAGTTCTTCGTCGCGACCTCGGCGAAGCTCGCCGGGTTCTTGCGGACTTGCGCCAGCAGTTCCTCGGCCTTGGCCTTCGCCTTGGCCTTGTCGGCCGCCGACATGTCCGCGCCCGCCTTGATCAGGATGTGGCTCGCGCGGCGCTCCTCGTCCGTGGTGTAGCGGGCCTTGTTGTTGTCGTAGAACTTCTGCGCCTCGTCCGCCGGCACCGTCACGCCGGCCTGCAGCGCGGCGGCGTCCAGCACGACGTATTCGATGTCGGCGCTCTCGGGCAGCTGGAACTTCGCCGCCACCTTCGGGTCCTTGTAGTAGGCCTCGAGCTCCGCATCCTTCGGCGCCAGCGTCGCGGCGAAGTCCTTCGCGGCGAACGGTTGGAACTGCACCTGGCGCTGCTGCAGCAGCGCATCGAAGGCCAGCGTGGCGCTCGCCTGCGTCGGCAGCGCGCTCTGCGCCAGGGGGCCCAGCACCGAGTTCATCTGCAACTCCTGCCGCAGGCGCTGCAGCAGGCCGTCCACCGTCAGCCCCTGCTGCGCGGCGATCTGCTTGGCCACTTCAGGGTTGCGCAGCGTCGCGAACTGCGGATCGTTGCGGATCAGGTCCAGCAACTGGTCGTCGCTGATGCTGCGATGCTCGTCGGCCACCACCGCGGCCAGCACGCGCTCGCGCAGCAGGTTTTCCAGCACGTCCTTGCGCACTTCCGGCGAGTCGAACACCTTCGGGTCCATCGTCGGCGCCTGCTGGCGCATGCGCTCGGTCTGCTGGCGCTGCGCCTGGTCCCACTCGGACTGCGTGATCTTGCGGCCATCGACGGTCGCCACCGCGGCGTTGCTGCCGTCCATGAAGCGGCTGTAGCCCTCCACGCCGAGCAGCACGAAGGACGGCAGGATCAGGATCAGCAGCAGGAACTGAAACAGCCGCGTGTGCTTGCGAACGAAATCAAACATCAACAACCTCGGGTCATTTCACATACGACAAAGGCGAACCGGGGTTCGCCTTTGGGCCGCGGCATTCTAGTCCACGGGAACCATGGACCTGCCTCGGATTTCTGGTGGGCGCTGACGGGCTCGAACCGCCGACAATCTCCGTGTAAGGGAGGTGCTCTACCAACTGAGCTAAGCGCCCGGCATCTGGGTCAGTTCACCGCGTCCTTCAGGGCCTTGCCCGGACGGAACTTGGGAACCTTGGCCGACTTGATCTTGATCGCCTCGTTCGTGCGCGGGTTGCGGCCGGTGCGCGCGGCGCGCTTCGTGACGCTGAAGGTGCCGAAGCCCACCAGCGACACCGTCCCGTTCTTCTTGAGCGTGGTCTTCACACCGCCGATCACGGCTTCCAGCGCACGCCCCGCGGCGGCCTTGGAAATGTCCGCCTGCTTGGCGATGTGCTCGATCAATTCGGACTTGTTCACGAAGGTACCCCCTCATTGGATTGCCAGGCCGCCGAACGGCGCGGGAAGCGGATTCTAGACGCATTGCCCAGGTGGCCCGACAAGGGGGAAGTCCCGATACAAAGGGGTGGCAAAGGCGCCGCCAGGCAGGCGCGTCAGCGCGCCTTGGCCCGGATCTCGGGCAACGCCTTCTGCAGGTAATAGACCATCGACCAGATGGTCAGCACCGCGGCCAGATAGATCAGCCAGGTGCCCCACAGCCGCGTGTTGATGAGGCCGAACAATCTGCCGTCGAACAGCAGGAAGGGGATGGCCACCATCTGCACCGTCGTCTTGAGCTTGCCCAGCATGTGCACCGCCACCGAGCGCGAGGCGCCGATCTGCGCCATCCACTCGCGCAGCGCGGAAATCGCGATCTCCCGCCCCACGATCACCAGCGCGACCAGCGCGTCCACGCGCTGCTGTTCCAGCAGCACCAGCAGCGCCGCGCAGACCAGGAACTTGTCCGCCACCGGATCGAGGAAGGCGCCGAAGGACGAGGTCTGGTTGAGCTTGCGCGCCAGGTAGCCATCCGCCCAGTCGGTCAGCGCGACCGTGATGAACAGGACGGTGGCCAGCAGGTTTTGATGGGCGGGCGCCATCTGCAGGTGGAACACCCCGACGATCAGCGGGATGGCCACGATGCGGGCCCAGGTCAGCAAGGTTGGCAGCGTCCAGAACATGGGCGGCATTGTGCCCAGGTTTCGGAGTGCCTGGCCCCCGGTATTCGCTTCATCGGCGCGCCGCGCCGCGGCGCCTTCAGTCGTCGAGCGTGCGCGGCTTGAAGCGGCGGTCGTCGTCGAAGAGGAAGACCTCGACGAACTTCCAGGGCTTGGGCAGCCGGCTGACATCGCCGAACGGCGCGGCGCGGCGCACCGCGGCGATGGCGACCTCGATGGTGTCCTCGGCCTGCGTGGGCTTGCGCAGCACGCGGATGTGCCTGATCGAGCCGTCCTGATTGAGCTCGACCTCCAGCACCGGGATCGCGAGCAGCTCCGGCGGGACCTCGCCCATGTAGGTGCCTTCCGGATTGGCCGCGACCATGCGCATCGCCGCCTGGCGGCGCAAGTCCTCATGCGTGGTGACCGCATGCGGGGCCGGCAGCGGCAGGCCGCGGCGCACCGCTGGCGGCGTGGGCACCGGCGCGGCCGGCGCGATCGGCGTGGCGGCCATCTCGCGCGCCGGCTCCTGCGGCGGCGGCGGCGACGGCGCGCGCGAAGCCGGCGCGCCGCAGGCCGCCAGCGACAGGGCCAGCGCCAGCTTGCCGGTCCAGCGCGCAAGGCGCCTCAGTGAAGTTCGATCCATCGTGTCCATCGACGTTGCCGTCGCCGTTGCCATTGCCGTTGCCATTGCTTTCCCAACATCCGCGCGCCGTTCAATGCAGCGCGCGATAGATTTCCTCGGCCAGCTCGCGCGAGATGCCCTTGACCGAGCACAGCTCCTCAACGCTCGCACCGGCCACGCCGCGGACACCGCCGAAGCGCTGCAGCAGTTGCGCGCGCTTCTTCGGCCCGACGCCGGGCACGTCCTCGAGCCGCGAGCCGCCGGTGCGGATCGAGGCCCGCTTGGCCCGCATACCAGTGATGGCGAAGCGGTGCGCCTCGTCCCGGATCTGGGCGACGAGCATCAGCGCCGCCGAATCGCGGCCGAGGTACACCTTCTCGCGGCCGTCGGCGAACACCAGTTCCTCGAGCCCCACCTTGCGGCCTTCGCCCTTCTCCACGCCGACGATCAGGCTCAGGTCGACGCCGAGTTCCTCGAAGACCTCGCGCGCCATCGACACCTGCCCCTTGCCGCCGTCCACCAGCACCAGGTCGGGCATGCGGCCGGTGCCATTCTGGGCGGCCTCGGCCATCTTGCTGTAACGGCGTGTCAGCACCTGGCGCATCGCGGCATAGTCGTCGCCGCCGGTGATGCCCTCGATGTTGAAGCGGCGGTACTGGCTGCTCTGCATCTGATGGCCCTCGAAGACCACGCACGAGGCCTGCGTCGCCTCGCCGGCGGTGTGGCTGATGTCGAAGCACTCGATGCGGAACTTGTCGAGCTCCGTGACGCTGAGGTCCAGCGCATCGACCAACGCGCGCGTGCGCGCCTGCTGCGAGCCCTCTTCCGACAGCAGCCGCGCCAGCGCCAGCTCCGCGCCCTTCATGCACATCTCCTGCCAGATGCGGCGCTGGCCGCGCGGCTGCGCCTGCGTCGTGACGCGGTAGCCGGCCTGCGCGCTCAGCGCCTCGGCCAGCGCCGGGTCGACCGCGTCCGACAGCACCAGCAGCGACGGCACCGGCATCTCCAGATAGTGCTGCGCGATGAAGGCCTCCAGCACCTGGCGCTCGGGGCTGGGCGGCTGGACGCTGGGCACATCCCCCTCTCCGCTCGCGCCCTCGGCCGGCACGAGGTCTTCGTCGTCCAGCAACTGGACGGCGGTGGCGTCGTCGACATGCTTGGGGAAGTAGGCGCGGTCGCCCAGGTGGCGCCCGCCGCGCACCATCGCCAGGTTCACGCAGGCGCGCCCCCCTTGCAGCCTCACCGCGAGGATGTCGACGTCGCGATCGCGGCCGGTGGCGCTGTTCTCGTCGACCGCCTGTTGCTGCAGCACCTTCGACAAGGCGGTGATCTGATTGCGGATGCCCGCCGCCTGCTCGTACTCGAAGCGCTCGGCGTGCGACATCATCTGCGTCTGCAGCGCGTCCATCACCTCCTGCGTCTCGCCGAGCAGGAAGCGCTCGGCGTTGCTGACGTTGCGGCGGTAGGCCTCGTTCTGCCCTTCGGGCACGCAGGGGCCGGTGCAGCGGTGGATCTGGTGCAGCAGGCAGGGCCGGCTGCGGTTGTTGAAGACGGTGTCCTCGCAGGTCCGCAGCTGGAAGACCTTCTGGATCAACTGGATGGATTCCTTCACCGCCCAGGCGCTGGGGAACGGACCGAAATAGCGATGGCGCTTGTCCACCGCGCCGCGGTAGTAGCTGATGCGCGGCCAGGCGTGGCCGGACAGGCGCAGGTAGGGATAGCTCTTGTCGTCGCGGAACAGGATGTTGAACCGCGGATTGAGCGCCTTGATCAGGTTGTTCTCGAGCAGCAGCGCCTCGGCTTCGGTGCGCACGACCGTGGTCTCCAGCCGCGCGATGCGCGCGACCATCATCCCGATCCGCGTGCCGCCGTGGTCCTTCTGGAAATAGCTGGAGACGCGCCGCTTCAGGTTCTTCGCCTTGCCGACGTAGAGCACCTGGTCCTGCGCGTCGAAGTAGCGATAGACGCCGGGCAGTTGCGGCAGCGCGAGGACCTCGGCGAGCAGCCGGTCGCGGACCTCGCGCGCGGCGCGCTCCAGGTCGGCGACGCGGCGCGACTCGGCGGCCTCGATGACGGCGGACGGCGGGACCCCGGTGTCCGCGGGGGAGCCGGAGGGCTCGGAAGGATTCGGATCCGGCACTTCGCTGGCGCCGGCGGGGATCGTGCTCATGGGGCGCGATTGTGCCGCTTGATAATCGCGCGATGCCGATCTGGGACATCTTCTGCCGCGTCATCGACAACTACGGGGATCTCGGCGTCTGCCTGCGGCTGGCGCGCGATCTGGCCCGGCGCGGCGAGCAGGCGCGGCTCTGGTGCGACGACCTGTCGCCGCTCGCATGGATGCAGCCGCAGGCCGTCCAGGGCCTGAACTGCCGGCCGTGGGACGAGAGCGTGGCGGCGGCACCGGGCGATGTCGTCGTCGAGACCTTCGGCTGCGAGCTGCCCGCACCCTTCGTTGCCGCGATGGCCGCGCGGCCCGTGCGGCCGGCCTGGATCAACCTCGAATACCTCAGCGCCGAAAGCTACGTCGAGCGCAGCCATGGACTGAAGTCGCCGCAGTTCTCCGGACCGGGCGCGGGACTCGACAAATGGTTCTTCTATCCCGGCTTCAACGACCGCACCGGCGGCCTGATCCGGGAGCCCGGACTCCTCGACGCCGTCACCGCGCATCACGCCGACGCCTGGCTCACGGCGCGCGGCTGGGGACGCCGCCCCGGCGAGCGGGTGCTGAGCCTGTTCGCGTATCCGCAGGCGCCGCTGGCGCCCTTGCTCGAGGCGCTCGGCCCCGGCTGGCTGCTGCTGCTCTGCCCCGGGGCTGCCCAGAACGCCGTGCCGGCCTTGCTGCGCGACGGGCAGCGCGCGCTCGCGCTCCCTCATCTGACGCAGGACGGCTACGACCAGTTGCTCTGGTCCTGCGACCTGAACCTCGTGCGCGGCGAGGACTCCTTCGTGCGCGCGCAATGGGCCGGCCAGCCGATGCTGTGGCAGATCTACTTCCAGGACGACGGCGCGCACGGGCCGAAGCTGGAGGCTTTCCTGGACGCCGCGCTGGCGGGCGCCGAGGGCCGATGGGCCGCGAACTGGCGCGCCTTGTCGCGCGCGTGGAACGGGCTGGGACCGTGGACACCGGCCTGCGCGGAGGCCCTGCGCGAGCGGCCCGCCGCCGTCGCGCAGGCGCGCGCGTGGCGTGCCCAATTGGCGGCGCAAGTGGATTTGACCTCGCGGCTGCAGGCCTTTGCCCGGCGCGCGAGTGGCGCGTGACAGGCCTTTCGAGCTAGAATGCGCGGCTTTTCGCGTTCTGAACGCGCGGTTCCCCGAACCAGCGCCGAACGCCTCACACCGCCGGAACAGTTCGGATCTCCAAGCATCCAAGTGACTGTGCCCGGACCCAATCTCCCGGAATCATCATGAAGATCGCTCAAGAAATCCGCGCCGGCAACGTGATCATGCACGGCAAGGACCCCATGGTCGTGCTGAAGACCGAATACAGCCGCGGTGGCCGTAATGCCGCGACGGTGCGCATGAAGCTGAAGAGCCTGCTGAACAACTCCGGCACGGAAGTCGTCTTCAAGGCCGACGACAAGATGGACCAGATCATCCTCGACAAGAAGGAGTGCACCTACTCCTACTTCGCCGACCCGATGTACGTGTTCATGGACACCGAATACAACCAGTTCGAAGTCGAAGCCGAGAACATGGGCGATGCCATCAACTACCTGCAGGACGGCATGGAAGTGGAAGTGGTGTTCTACGACGGCAAGGCGATCTCGGTGGAACTGCCGACCAGCGTCGTGCGCGAAGTGACCTGGACCGAACCGGCCGTCAAGGGCGACACCTCGGGCAAGGTCCTGAAGCCCGCCAAGATCGCCACCGGTTTCGAGATCCCCGTGCCCATCTTCGTGGCGCAAGGCGACAACATCGAAATCGACACGCGGACCCACGAATACCGCAAGCGCGTCTGAGCCTCCCGCCCGGCGCCCAACGAAAAAGCAGCCCTCGGGCTGCTTTTTCTTTTGGGGCGCGGACCGGCGAGGCTGTCGCCGGGGCACGAAGGCGATCAGGCGCTGGCGCTGCGCTTGGCCTTCCTGGTCTTGCCAGCGTGAGCGACCTTCTTCGAGCCGGACTTCTCCGACGACGCATGCTGGGCCGGCTTCTTCGCGCCGGACTTCTTGGCCGTGTGCTTTCCGCCCTTCTTCGCCGTCTTGCCAGCGGCCTTGTGCTTGGTGCCGGACTTGGCGGGCTTGGCGGCGGGGGCGGCCATGTCGGCCTGGGCGGCCGGGATCGGCGCCGTCGCGGGCGGCATCGGCTGGCTCTGCGCCTGCGCGAGGGTGGCCAGCAAGGCGGTGCTCAAGGCGGCGATCAACGACTTCATGAGGATTCCTTCTTCAAGACAACGAACGCCGGCCCGTCCCAGGATGGCGGCCGGCGCGACAGGCCGAGTCTAGCGCCCGGCCGATCAAGAGCGCGTCAAACGAACTCGCCCTGACGTAACCATTTCGTGGCGACCCATTTCTCGCCCTCGATCACGGGCGCGCCGCCATGCAGCGTCAGCGTGCTGGGGTCCGGCCGGTCATAGCTGAAGAACACGGCATTGCCCTTCTGCGCCATCACGTCGAGCTTGATGTCCGGGAAGACCGTCGCGCCGCCGCGCTCGGGCGTGTTCAGGTACATCACCAGCGTCGCGACGCGCTGACCGCCCCGCTCCAGGATCGCCTTGCTGCTCGCGTGGCGCGGGTCGAAGTAGTCGTAATGCGGCTGGTATTCGGCGCCGGCGCGATAGCGCAGCACCTGCAGGCCTTCGCCGTTGCGGACCGGCCAGTTCACCAGCGAGGCGATGCGGCGCTCCACGCGCGCGACGACCTCGTTCTCGCCACGCTCGAAGAACATGCCCTCGCTGGTGCGGGCCGAGTTCACCTCGCTGCCCTCGCGCCGCGCCGCGACCGTCTCCGAGCGCGCCAGCCGCGCGCCCGCGGCGGTGACGATGGCGTCGCACTCCTCCTCGGACAGCAGATTGCCGAACACGATCACCCGCGGCCGCTGCAGCGCCATCAGGATCTGGACGCGGTGGCCGTCCGGCAGCAGCACGCTGCGTTGATCGCTGAAATCGGGTTCGGGCAGCGTGCCGGGCTCGATGGCCGGCTCGGGGAGCTCAGGCAACCGCAGCGGCGGCTCGAACGGCCGGTGCTCGGCCAGCGCCTGCTGCGCCATGTCCGGCTGCCAGCCGCTGGTCAGCATCGCCTGGTACAGCGCTTCACGGGTGATGCCGTTGGCCAATTGCGCGGCCACCCAGTCGCGCAGTTCCGGCGTGAGGTATTGCGTGGTGCTCATGTCCGCAACGGTATCAAAAGGATCCGTTTCCGCTTGTATCGAGGCCCTTCAAGCGCGTCATTCGGCGAGCCTGCGCCGGAAGACCAGCCGGTCGGGTTCGCTCGCCTCGGCGGCGTAGGCGTAGCCGTCGGCCGCGAACGCCAGCAGCCCCGCCGGCGTGCCGATGCGGTGCTGGATCGCGTAGCGCGCCATCAGGCCGCGCGCCCGCTTCGCGAAGAAGCTGATGACCTTGTAGCGGCCACCCTTCCAGTCCTCGAACTGGCATTCGATGACGCGCGGCTTCAAGGCCTTGCGGGCGGCGGCCTTGAAGTACTCCTGCGAGGCCAGGTTGACGATCACCGGCGCGGCGAGCTGCGCGCACTGCGCGTTCAGGTGCTCGGCGATGGAGTCGCCCCAGTAGGCGTAGAGGTTGCCACCCTTGTCGTTCTTCAGTGCCGTGCCCATCTCCAGCCGGTAGGGCTGCAACCGGTCCAGAGGCCGCAGCACGCCGTAGAGGCCGGACAGGATCGCCAGATGGCGCTGCGCCCACTGCAGGTCGTCGACCGACAAGGTGCCGGCCTGCAGGCCGTCATACACGTCGCCGTTGAAGGCCAGCGCGGCGGGCTTGCTGTTCTTGTCGGTGAATCGGGTCGACCACGCGTGATAGCGGGCAACGTTCAGCGTCGACAGCGCGTCGGAGATGTCCATCAGGCCGCCGATGTCGGCCGGCGACTTCGTCTTGAGGATCTCGATCAGCTCGGCCGCCTGGGGCACGAACTGCGGACGGCTCGCCAGCGCGGCCAGTTCGGGCGGCGTGGGGGTGTCGTAGTCCAGGGATTTCGCGGGGGAAATGACGTACAGCATGGGGGCGGATTGTCGCGCGAGATGGCGCAAGACCTGTCACCCGCGGCGCGCGACCGGGTCCGGATGCACGAAGGCCGCCCGCAGGCGGCCTTGGCCGGATCAGGTCCGCGGGCGGCTTACTTCGCCAGCAGCGTATTGATCGCGCTCACGTCCTCGGGACGCAGCTGTCCGGAGGCCTGGCGCAGCTTGAGGCTGTTCACCAGCACGTCGTAGCGCGCCTTGGCCAGGTCGCGCTGCGTCGTGTAGAGCTGGGTCTGCGCGTTCAGCACGTCGAGGTTGACGCGCACGCCGACCTTGTAGCCGAGCTGCGTCGCCTCGAGCGCCAGCTTGGACGAGGCCTCCGCGGCCTCATAGGCCTTGACCTGCGCCTGCAGCGACTGCACGCCGAAGAAGGCGCGCTTGGTGCCCTCCTCCACGCTGCGCCGGGCGAAGTCCAGGTCGTTGCGGGACTTCTCCTCCAGCGCCATCGTCTCCTTGATGCGGTTGGTGATCGCGCCGCCGCTGTAGACCGGCAGGTTGACCGACACGCCCAGCGTGCCGGACTTCGTGGTGCCGGTGTAGCTCAGGCCTTCGCCGGTCTGGCGCTGCACGCCCAGCGTGGCGTTCAGGTCGACGGTCGGATAGCGGGCCCCTTGCGCGCGCTCGATCTCGATCTTGGCGATGTCCAGTCCCAGCTGGGCCTTGCGGATGGACGGGTGAGCGCTTTCGGCCTGGCTCACCCAGGGCTCGACGGTGGACGGCGCCACCGGCGGCAGCGCCACCGGCACGGCCAGCGGCCGAGGCTCGACGCCGACGCGGCCGACCAGTTGATCCAGCGTCACGCGCTTGACGCGCAGGTCGTTGTCGGCGGCCAGCTCCTGCGCCGTCGCCAGGTCGTACCGGGCCTGGGCTTCGCGGGTGTCGGTGATGGTCGCGGTGCCGACCTCGAAGTTGCGCTTGGCGGAGGCCAGTTGCTCCGCGATCGCGGCCTTGTTCGCGCTCGACGTCGCCAGCGTGTCCTTCGCCGCCAGCACGTCGAAGTAGGCCTGGGCCACGCGCACGATCAGGTCCTGCTCGGCGTTCTGCAGGTCGGACTGGGCGACATCGACGCCCAGACGCGCCTGCTCGATGCTGCCGGCGTTCGGGCGATTGAAGATGGCGTACTTCGCGTTCAGGCCGGCGTTGGTGGTCGTGTTGCCCTGCCAGCCCGGGTTGGTGGTGCCACCCAGCGTGGGAATGGCGGGCAGATCGGTCTCGGTGCGCGTCGCCCCGACGCCCAGGCCCACCGACGGCCGCGCCAGCGCCAGCGTCTGGCCATAGCGGTACTGGGCCGAATCCGCCGTCGCCCGGGCCGCCAGATACGTGGCGTCGTAGGCGCGGGCCGCGTCGTACAGCTCTTGCAGGCTCTGCGCCTGGACCGCTCCCGCCATCAGCGCGAGCGCCGCGGCCAGAAGCGAGACCCGCGGCAGACGGGAGGTCGGAGACGTACGGCGTTCAGCGGCCATGAGGCATCCTCGTATCGATGTAATGTTCTTCGGATCGGTCCGACTGCGGACCGGCTGCGACAGCGCCGCGGCCGGGATTCAGTAGCTCGGCGCCGCCGGATCGATCGCCTCCGATCCGCCTGACGGTGCCGCGGGCGAGGTTATAGATCACCTCCCCCGCCTGTCTCGAAAGAAATGCGACGACTTGCAGACTTCGCACCCCCTGGTGGCAATACGGCGCGACGGGCTGCTTGCCGCTCCCCCCGCACCACCCGCGCTCAGAACGTGAAGTGCGAGCCCGTGTCGAAGCCATCCAGGCGCTGGACGACGGTCTCGAACAGGTTTTTCGTGGCGAACTCGCGCTCGCCGGTGCGGGTGATGATGCGGGCGCTCATCGCGGGCTCGTCGCCGACGATCACGCCCATGCGGCCGCCGATCTTGAGCTGGTCCAGCAGCGCCTGCGGCGCCTGCGGCACCGAGCCCGACAGCAGGATCACGTCGAACGGCGCCTCGCCGGCCAGGCCCTTGACGCCGTCGCCCGCCACCACGGTCACGTTCAGCACGCCGTTGCGGCGCAGCGCATCGCGCGCCTGCGCGGCCAGTTGCTCGTCCTTCTCGACGGTGAACACCTGCTGCGCCTTGTGACCGAGCAGCGCGGCCATGTAGCCGCTGCCGGTGCCGATCTCGAGCACCTTCTCGTGGCGCTCGATCTTCAGTTCCTGCATCCAGCGGGCCTCCACGCGCGGGGGCAGCATCTTCTGGCCATTGGCCAGCGGCAGCTCGACGTCGGTGAACGCCATGTTGCGATAGGCGGCCGGCACGAAGTCCTCGCGCTTGACCACGGCCAGCAGGGCCAGCACCGAGGGATCCAGCACATCCCATGGACGGATCTGCTGTTCGATCATGTTGAAGCGGGCTTGTTCGAAGTTCATGTTCAGTCCTCTGGGCGGCCCCATGGCGCGCCGAATGCGGGCGGTATTCTAGGCGGGCGGGCGGCCCGTGGCCGGATCGCGCGGGCGGTTGAGAAGTCCCTCGAACATGAGTTCGAGCTGCAGGCCCAGCACCTGCTCCGGCGTGGGCTTGTGGGCGTGCTCGACGCCGGCCGCGCCGATCGAATGCTGGTGCAGCACCAGGTGCAGCACCGGACCGATCAGCACCATCACGGTCGCGTCGGGATCGACGTCGCGGAATTCCCCCGAGGCGATGCCCCGCTGCACGACCTCGGCCAGCAGCGCGCAGCTGGGCTCGATGACCTCAGTGGTGTAGAACGCGGCCAGCTCGGGGAAGTTGCCGGCCTCGCTCATCATGATCTTGTGGATGCCGCCGGCCGGCGTCAGGCCCAGTCGCTCCCACCAGCTCCACAGCATCCAGGTCAGCAGCTCCGCCATCGACCCCTGATGCTTGCCGAGCTCGGCCACGCCCTCGGCGATCTTCGCGCCCAGCGACTCGCGCACCACCGCCTTGAAGAGCTCCTCCTTGGAGGGGTAGTAGAGATAGAGCGTCCCCTTGGACACCCCCGCGCGGGCGGCGACCTCCTCCGAACGGGTGGCGGCGAAACCCTTCTCGACGAACAGCGACAGCGCCGCTTCGAGCAGCTCCTGCGGCCGCGCCTCCTTGCGCCGTTGACGGGCGGAGGGCGGCGCCGGGGGGGCGGTCTTGGCGGAAGCGCGAGGCATGAGATGGGGCGGGAACTGCTAACTGACTAACCGGTCAGTAATGTAGCCGTCGGCTTTCGAGGTGGTCAAGCCGGTCACGCCCCACGGCTATGATCCGCGCCGACCGCCTCCGGACCCGAGCGAGGCGACCCGAATTGGAGTCGAAGTTTGGACACTGTGCTGCTGATCAAGGCCGCGATCATGGGGATCGTCGAGGGCCTGACCGAATTCCTGCCGATCTCCTCGACCGGCCACCTGATCCTGGCGGGCTCGCTGCTCGGCGGCTTCGAGGACGCCCGGGGCAAGGTCTTCGACATCGCCATCCAGACCGGCGCCATCCTGGCCGTGGTCATCGTCTACTGGCAGCGGCTGCGCGAGACCGCCTCGGGCCTGGGCAGCGACGCCCGCGCCCGCAAGTTCGTGCTGAACGTGGCCATCGGCTTCCTCCCTGCAGTGGTGCTGGGCCTGCTGTTCGGCAAGGTCATCAAGGAGCACCTGTTCACCCCCATCGTGGTGGCCAGCACCTTCATCCTGGGGGGCTTCATCATCCTGTGGGCGGAGCGCCGCCAGCAGACCGCGGTGCGCATCCAGGATGTCGACCAGATGTCGCCGCTGGACGCGCTGAAGGTCGGCTTCGTGCAATGCCTGGCGATGGTGCCGGGCACCAGCCGCTCCGGCGCGACCATCATCGGCGGCATGCTGCTGGGCCTCTCGCGCAAGGCGGCCACCGATTTCAGCTTCTTCCTGGCCATTCCGACGCTGATCGGCGCGGGCCTGTACAGCCTGTACAAGGAGCGCGCCGTGCTGTCCGCGGCGGACATCCCGCTGTTCGCGGTGGGCCTGTTCTTCTCCTTCGTGAGCGCCTGGATCTGCGTGCGCTGGCTGCTGCGCTACATCGCGAGCCACAGCTTCGTGCCCTTCGCCTGGTACCGCATCGCCTTCGGCATCGTGGTGCTGGTGACGGCCTACACCGGCGTGATCGTCTGGGCGGACTGAGCGCTCCGGCCTCCCGGCGCCGAAATGGTGCCGGGAGGGTGCACCGGGAGGGCGCCGGGCCATCCCCCGGCAAGGGGATGGCCAAGCGCCTAAAATGCGCGCCCTATGACCATCACGATCAAGACCGGCGCCGACATCGACGCCATGCGCATCGCCGGCCGTCTGGCGTCCGAGGTGCTGGACATGCTGACCCCGCACGTCAAGCCCGGCGTCACGACCGACCAGCTCGACAAGCTGGCCCACGACTACATCGTGAACGTCCAGCAGGGCATCCCCGCCCCGCTGCACTACCAGCCGCCGGGCTACACGCCGTATCCGAAGTCGATCTGCACCTCGATCAACCACCAGGTCTGCCACGGCATCCCCAACGACCGCCCGCTGAAGAACGGAGACATCGTCAACATCGACGTCACCGTGATCAAGGACGGCTGGCACGGTGACACGAGCCGGATGTTCGTCGTCGGCGAGGGGTCGATCGCGGCCAAGCGGCTGTGCTCGTTCACCTACGACGCAATGTGGAAGGGCATCCAGAAAGTCAGGCCGGGGGCCCGGCTGGGCGACATCGGCCACGCGATCCAGACCTTCGCCGAGAGCGCCGGCTTCAGCATCGTGCGCGAGTATTGCGGCCATGGCATCGGCCAGAAGTTCCACGAAGAGCCGCAGGTGCTGCACTACGGCCGTCCGGGCACGCTCGAGGAGCTCGTGCCCGGCATGATCTTCACGATCGAGCCGATGATCAACGCCGGCCGGCGCGACGTCCGCGAGATGGGCGACGGCTGGACCATCGTCACCAAGGACCGCTCGCTGTCGGCGCAGTGGGAGCACACGGTGCTGGTCACCGAGACCGGCTACGAGATCCTGACGCAGTCGGCCGGCACGCCGCCGCCGCCGGAATTCGTGCAGCCGCGGGCCGTCCCGGCCTGACCGCCGCGGAGCGCCCATGAACGCCAGGATGCCCGGCGACGCCGGCGCTTCGCCGGTCGCCGAACTGCGCCAGCGCTTCAAGACGGGCAAGCAGGCGCTGCTCGAGGAGTTCGCCGCCGCCAGGACCAGCGTCTCCGCCGCCACGCGGCTGATGCGCCAGTTGGCCAGGCATGTCGACGCCAGCCTGCAGGCGCTGTGGGCCGAGGCCGGCATCGCCGCCGCGGCGCCGGAGGCGGCGCTGGTCGCCGTCGGCGGCTACGGGCGCGGCGAGCTGTTCCCGCATTCGGACGTCGACGTCCTGGTGCTGCTGCCTGAAGGCCTCGCGCCCGACCAGCCCGGCCCGCTCAAGCAGGCGATCGAGGCCTTCATCACCGCGTGCTGGGACATCGGGCTGGAAATCGGCTCCTCGGTGCGCACGCTGCGCGAGTGCCTGGACGAGGCCGCCGCCGACGTCACGATCCAGACCGCGCTGCTGGAGTCGCGCTGGCTGGCCGGCTCCCGGCCGCTGGTGCGGCGCTTCGACAAGGCCTTCTGCGACGCGCTGGATCCGCGCGCCTTCATGCGCGCCAAGACGCTGGAGATGCGTCAGCGCCACACCAAGTACGAAGAGACGCCCTACGCGCTGGAGCCGAACTGCAAGGAGAGCCCCGGCGGCTTGCGCGACCTGCAGGTGCTGATCTGGATCGCGCGCGGCGCGGGCCTGGGCAAGACCTGGCCGCAACTGGCCGCCAAGGGACTGATCACGCCCTTCGAGGCCCGTCAGCTGCAGCGCAACGAGGGCGTGCTCAAGACCATCCGCTGCCAGTTGCACCTGGTGGCGCGGCGGCGCGAGGACCGGCTGGTCTTCGACCTGCAGACGGCGGTGGCCGAAGGCTTCGGCTACGAGTCCACGCGCTCGCTGCGCGCCTCGGAGAAGCTGATGCGCCGCTATTACTGGGCGGCCAAGGCGGTCACGCAGCTGAACCAGATCACGCTGCTCAACCTCGAGGACCAGATCAACGGCACCCAGGGCAACGAACCGCGTCCGGTCAACGCGCGCTTCCTGGAGCGCAGCGGCATGCTGGAGATCGCCAGCGACGACCTCTACGAGCGCGAGCCGCACGCGATCCTCGAGACCTTCCTGATCTACCAGCAGACGCCCGGCATCAAGGGGCTGTCCGCGAGGACGCTGCGCGCGCTGTACAACGCCCGCGGGCTGATGAACAGCGCGTTCCGGCGCGATCCGGCCAACCGCGCGATGTTCCTGCGCATCCTGGAGGAGCCGCAGGGCCAGACGCACGCGTTCAGGCTGATGAACCAGACGTCGGTCCTGGGCCGCTACCTGTGGGTGTTCCGGCGCATCGTCGGGCAGATGCAGCACGACCTGTTCCACGTCTACACGGTGGACCAGCACATCCTGATGGTGCTGCGCAACATCCGGCGCTTCTTCATCCCCGAGCACACGCACGAATACCCGTTCTGCTCGCAGTTGGCGGCGCAGTTCGACCGGCCCTCGCTGCTGTACATCGCGGCGCTGTTCCACGACATCGCCAAGGGACGCGGCGGCGATCACTCGGACCTCGGCGCGGTCGAGGCGCGGCGCTTCTGCCGCGCCCATGGCCTGCCCAAGGCGGATGCGGCGCTGGTGGTGTTCCTGGTCGAGCACCACCTGACGATGTCACGCGTGGCGCAGAAGGAGGACCTGTCCGACCCGGAGGTCATCCAGCAGTTCGCGCGGCTGGTGAAGGACGCGCGCACGCTGACGGCGCTGTACCTGCTCACCGTGGCCGACATCCGCGGCACCGGGCCCAAGGTCTGGAACGCGTGGAAGGGCAAGCTGCTCGAGGACCTCTACCGCCTGACGCTGCGCGCGCTGGGCGGGGCGCGGCTCAACATGGCGGCCGAGACCGAGGCGCGCAAGCAGGAGGCACGGCAGGAACTGGCGCTCAAGGCGCAGTTGCCGGGCACCGAGGACGCGCTGTGGAAGACGCTGGACCTGAGCTACTTCGCGCGGCATGACGCGCCGGACCTGGCCTGGCACGCGCGGGCGCTGTGGCGCCATGTCGAGAGCGCCGAGCCGGTGGTGCGCGCCCGGCCCTCGCCGGTGGGCGAAGGCCTGCAGGTGCTGGTCTACGCGCGCGATCAGCAGGACCTGTTCGCGCGCATCTGCGGCTACTTCGACGGTGCGGGCTTCAACATCCTGGACGCCAAGGTGCACACGACGCGCAGCGGCTATGCGCTGGACACCTTCCAGGTCATTGCCCCCGAGCTGGACCTGCATCATCGCGACCTGACGGCGCTGGTGGAATCCAAGCTCGGCCAGGCGCTGGTGGCGCCGGGGCCGCTGCCGGAGCCGCGCAAGGGGCGGCTGTCGCGGCGCGTCAAGAGCTTCCCGTTCACGCCGCGCATCTCGCTGCGGCCCGACGAGCGCGCGCAGCGCTGGCTGCTGTCGGTCAGCGCGACCGATCGCGCCGGCCTGCTCTACGCGATCGCGCGCGTGCTGGCGCGGCATGGCATCAACCTGCAGTTGGCGAAGGTCTCCACGCTGGGTGAGCGCGTCGAGGACACCTTCCTGCTCGATGGCGCGGCGCTGCAGCAGAGCCGCATGCAACTCCAGATCGAGAGCGAGCTGCTGGACGCGCTGTCCGTGCAATGAGCCAGTACCACGTCATTCCCTCGGCCGAGGCGTTCACGCGTCTGGGGGAGTTCAGCGCCGTCATCGACGTGCGCTCGCCAGGGGAATTCGCCGAGGACCATCTGCCTGGCGCGCTCAACTGGCCGGTGCTCGACAACGACGAGCGGCGCATCGTGGGCACGCTCTACAAGCAGGATCCGCTCGAGGCCCGCAAACTCGGCGCGGCGATGGTGGCGCGCAACATCGCCCGGCATCTCGACGACCACCGGGCGCTGATGCGCAAGCACTGGCGGCCGCTGGTGTACTGCTGGCGCGGGGGGCAGCGCTCGGGGGCGATGAACTGGTTCCTGAATCAGATCGGATTCAAGTCGCTGCAGCTGGTCGGCGGGTACAAGGCGTTCCGGGGCGAGGTGCTGAAGACGCTGGACGAGCAGCCGCAGCGCTTCGACTTCGTCGTGCTGTGTGGACGGACGGGGTCAGGGAAGACGCGGCTGCTGCAGGCGCTCGCGGCGGCGGGGGCGCAGACGCTCGATCTGGAGGCGCTGGCGCGCCATCGCGGATCGGTGCTGGGCGCGCTGCCCGATCAGCCCCAGCCCAGCCAGAAGGGCTTCGACACGGCGCTGTGGCAGGCCATGGTCCAGCTGGATCCGGCGCGGCCGGTGTTCGTCGAGAGCGAGAGCCGCAAGATCGGCGGCGTGCAGCTGCCGCCAGCCTTGCACCTGCGGCTGCGGCAGCACGGGCGCTGCGTGTGGATCGACATGGCCGAGGCGGGGCGCGTGCAGCTGCTGCTCGAGGACTACGCCCACTTCCAGGCGGATCCCGCGGGATTCAATGCGCTCATCGCGGGACTGGTGACGCTGCGCGGGCGCGAACGCGTCGAGCGCTGGCAGGGGATGGCGCAAGACGGGCAGTGGGCGGAGCTCTTCGGGGAGCTCATGCGGGAGCATTACGACCCGGGGTATGAACGGTCGCTGACCCATCACTTTCCGCAGCTGGCCGCGGCGCCTCGGGTCCGTCTGGAGGACGGCAGTGCCAGCAGCACGGGCAGAGCCGTGGAGACGCTGTTGGCGATCGCGAGGCGTTGATCGCTGGTCACCAGCCCCCCTCTCCCCGGCCCTCTCCCCCCTCGCGGGGGGCGAGGGAGTTCTTGCCCCTGAGGGGGATGCGAAGGCCTGAGCCGTATTTCTCGCGGGGGCGAGGATGTTCAGGCGAGCAGCGCCTGCAGGCCGGCCTCGTCGAGGATCGTCACGCCGAGCTCGCGTGCCTTCTCCAGCTTGGAGCCCGCCTCCTCGCCCGCGATCACGTAGCTGGTCTTCTTCGACACCGAGCCGCTGACCTTCCCGCCCGCCGCTTCGATCAGCTCCTTGGCCTCGTCGCGCGACAGCGTCGGCAGCGTCCCCGTCAGCACCAGCGTCTTGCCCGCCAGCGGCTGCGGCCCGGCCGGCGCGGCCGCCGCGCCTTCGCTCTGCGGGAAGCTCACCCCCGCCGCGATCAACTGCTCGACCACCTCCCGGTTGTGCGCCTCCGCGAAGAACGCGGCGATGCTCCTGGCCACCACCGGCCCGACGTCCTTGACCTCGAGCAGTTGCTCCTCGCTCGCCCCCATCAGCGCGTTGATGTTGCCGAAGTGCTTCGCCAGGTCCTTGGCCGTGGTCTCGCCCACCTGCCGGATCCCCAGCGCGAAAAGAAAGCGCGCCAGCGTCGTGTGCTTGCTCTTCTCGAGCGCATCGACCAGGTTCAGCGCGCTGCGGTCGCCCATGCGCTCCAGCGCCGTGAGTTTGGCCACGCCGAGCTTGTACAGCCCCGGCAGGCTGGTGACGATGCCGCCATCGACGAGCTGATCGACCAGCTTGTCGCCCAGGCCCTCGATGTCCATCGCGCGGCGGCCCGCGAAGTGCAGCAGCGCCTGCTTGCGCTGCGCCGGGCAGAAGATGCCGCCGCTGCAGCGGTGGTCGATGCCGCCCTTCTCCCGCACCACGTCGCTGCCGCAGACCGGGCAGTGCCGCGGCATGCGGAAGTTGGGCACGTAGCTCGCGCGCTTCGTGTCGACCTTTCCCACCACCTCCGGAATCACGTCGCCGGCGCGCCGGATGATCACCTGATCGCCGGCCCGGATGCCCTTGCGGCGCATCTCGAAGAGGTTGTGCAGCGTCGCATTGCTGACCGTCGTGCCGCCGACGAAGACCGGCTCGAGCTTGGCCACCGGCGTCAGCTTGCCGGTGCGGCCGACCTGGATCTCGATGCGGTCCAGCCGCGTGATCTGTTCCTGCGCCGGGTACTTGTGCGCGACCGCCCAGCGCGGCTCGCGTGACACGAACCCGAGCCGCCGCTGCAGCTCGCGGCTGTTGACCTTGTAGACGACGCCATCGATGTCGAACGGCAGCGCGTCGCGCTTCTCGCCGATCTCGCGATGGAAGGCCACCAGTCCCTCGGCCCCGCGCACGACGGCGCGGTCCGCGTTGACCGGCAGGCCGTAGGCCTTCAACGCATCGAGCATCCCGCTGTGCGTCGCCGGGATGTCCCAGCCGCGCGTCTCGCCGATGCCATAGGCGAAGAAGCTCAGCGGCCGCTGCCGCACCAGCTCCGGATCGAGCTGGCGGATCGCGCCCGCGGCCGTGTTGCGCGGGTTCACGAAGGTCTTCTCGTTGTTGGCGCGCTGACGCTCGTTGAGCTTCTCGAAGTCGTCGCGGCGCATGTAGGCCTCGCCGCGCACCTCCAGCACCTCGGCCTTGGCGCCGTCGCCCTGCAGCCGCAGCGGGATCTGCCGGATGGTGCGCACGTTCTGCGTCACGTCCTCGCCGGTCTCGCCGTTGCCGCGCGTGGCGGCCTGCACCAGCACACCGCGCTCGTAGCGCAGGCTGATCGCCAGGCCGTCGAACTTGAGTTCGGCCGCGTACTCGATGGGCGCGGCGCCCGGCTCCAGGTCCAGCTCGCGGCGCACGCGGGCATCGAAGTTCTCGGCGCCGCTCGCCTCCGTGTCCGTCTCGGTGCGGATGGACAACATCGGCACCACGTGCCTCACCGGCTCGAAGCCCTCCAGCACCTGCCCGCCCACGCGCTGCGTCGGCGAGTCCGGCGTCAGCAGCCGCGGGTGCGCGGCCTCGATTGCCTGCAGTTCCTGGAACAGCTGGTCATAGGCCGCATCCGGCAATGCCGGCGCGTCCAGCACGTAGTAGAGGTGGGCGTGGTGATGCAGCAGGTCGCGGAGCTCGGCGGCGCGCGCGGCGGCCTGTGGGTCGGAGAGCGAGGTCACGTCGAACGGTTTGGGAGTCATGCGCCCATTGTGGCGCACCCCCACTGAGCGCCCGCTGGTCACGGCCGGCATCCCCGATCCGCGGCGCACCTTGTCACCGGGTGCCCGTTGCCCCCTCGATGTCCTTGCAAGGAGACCCCTTCGATGAAGTCCCGCATTCCCGCCTCCCCCGTCCGCGCCCGGGCGCAACGCGTCGCAGCGCGACGCCAGCGTGGCGTCACGCTGCTGGAACTGCTGATCGGGATGGGCGTGATCATCGTGGTCATGGTCATGGTGCTGGTCGGCATGCGCAGTCTCAATGCGCAGATGGACCGCTCCGCCCTGCTGCGCCAGGTGCCGCAGACCAAGCTGATCATCGCCGGCATGGGCAATGGCGACCGCACCAACCTGGAGACCCTGACCACGGCGGCCGCGATCAAGATGGGCGCCTTCCCGAAGGACATGGTCCGGGGCGACGACAAGGTGTTCCACCAGTTCGACGGCCAGGTCTTCACGACCGGCCTGACCAAGGACATTCCGCCGCTGCAGAAAGGCCGCGCCTTCGCGATCTCCTACGCCACCATTCCGAAGGCGGAATGCGCCAGCCTCGTGCGAGGCCTGGCCATGCTGGCCGAAGGCGTCTGGGTCGACACCAAGGCCGAGGCGCCCTCGAGCGAGATGACGACCCCGGACAAGATGCTCAAGGCGCCGGGCAGTTCCGCGCCGATCGACGTCGCCAGCCTGGTCACGCAATGCAATCCGTCCAGTGGCGACACCGTCACGATCCACGCGCTGATCGGCCCATGAGCCGCGGATCCATGACGCCTCGTCTCTCCTTCGCGGCAGCCGCGCGCCGCCTGGCCCTCCTGTCCGCGGCCCTGCTGGCCGGCGCCGCGCGCGCCGAGCCGGCGGTCATGCCGCCGTCCTCCGCGCCCGCGCGCTCCGAATGGACCTTCACGCATGCCGACGGCACCGTGCATCACGCGATCTCGCGCTGGGCGCGCGAGGCGGGCTGGCAACTCGTGTGGGAGGCCGAGCGCGACTTTCCCATCGACGCCGAAGTCACGCTGCGCGGCGATTTCGCCGAGGCGCTGCGCCAGGCGATGCGCGCGCTGCTCGACACCGACTTCCCGCTGCAGGCGCGGCTTCAGCCGGCGTCGCGCGTCGTGCGCATCGGGCGCTTCCTGCCGGAGGGGACGCGGCAATGAGCGACGTCGTTCCCTGCCCTGCGTCCGCCGGCCCAGCCGCCCGGCTCACCGCGGCGGCCCTCGCGGCGTTGCTGGGCGCCTGCGCGCTCCCGGCGGCGCGCGAGACCGCGCAGGCGCACGAGCGCCTGTCCGGGCGATCCCAGGATCTCCAGGCCCGTCTGCGGGAACCGCCCGCGCCCGCGCGGCTGCTGGTCGTCGATCCCGTGCCGCGATTCACGCGCCACTCGATCCCGCTGCGCCGCGAGGAGAGCCTCCCGGCCCATCTGGGCGAGGTCCGGCTGCATGTGCCCGGCCGCCTGCCGCTGGCCGCCGCCGCGGAGCTGCTGTCGCGCACCATCGACCTGCCGGTCGTCATGACGCCCGATGCGCTGCACGATGCCGCCGATTACGCGCCCGGCGCGGCCCCGCGGCCCCCGTTCGATGCGCGCGCGGTGCTGGCGGGCGAGGCCGAAGCCCACCGCCTGGCCGCGCAGGCCGGCGCGCGCCAACTGGACGTGCCGGCCGCCGCGCATCACAACACCGTCGAGATCGACCACGCCGGCCCCTTGCGCGTGCTGCTCGACCGCATCGCCGCGCAGGCCGGCCTGCAGTGGGTCCATGCCGGCGGGCGCATCGTGTTCTCGCGCGTCGTCACGCGCGCGCTACCGGTCAAGGCGCTGCCCGGCGGACTCGACACCAGCGCCGCCTTCGACGTGCTGGGCGGCCCGGACGGCGGCGCCGGCACGGCCAAGGTCGACTTCAGCGCGCAGAGCGACTACTGGCACGGCCTGGCCGAGGTGCTGCGGCCTATGCTCTCGCCGTCCGCTTCGCTGCAAGTGGACCCGCGCGCCGGCCTGGTCACCGTCACCGACGCGCTGGTCAACGTCGAGCGCGTGCAGGCCCATCTGGAAACGCTCAACGCCAACCTGCTGCGCCAGGTCGTGCTCGAGGTCGAGGTGCTGCAGGTCAGCTTCTCCGACGAATACAGCCATGGCATCGACTGGTACGCCATGATCGGCCGCCTCGACCAGGGCAACCGGTTGCAGCTCACCGCGCCGGCCGCGCTCGGGCCGATGGGTGGCGGCACGGCGGCCACGCTGGGTTTCGTGCTCGGACCGTCGGCATCGCGCGGCTCGGCGAGCGAATGGATCGCCAAGGCGCTGCAGGAATACGGCCGCGTGTCCACCGCCTACTCCAGCGTCGTGACCACGACCAACCGGATGCCGGTGCCGCTGGGCGCGTTGCAGACGCGCTCCTACGTGCAGCGTTCCAGCGCCGCGATGCACAACCCCGTCACCGGCATCACGACGCCCGGCGCGCTCGAGTCCGGCAAGCTCTCCACCGGCCTGGGCCTGACGGTGCTGCCGGTGATCCTGGACTCCAACCTGGTGCTGCTGCAGACGGCGCTGCAGGTCAGCGAACTGCGCCAGCTGCGCGCCTTCACCAGCGGCACCGGCGGATCGGCCCAATCGGTGCAGTTGCCCGAAACCATGAGCTTCAGCGCGATGCAGCGCATCAGCGTGCCCGCCGGACGGACGCTCGTGCTGGCCGGCTTCGAGCGCGAGCAGGCCCAGCTGGACGATGCCGACGTCGTGCGCGGCCTGCTGCCGCTGGCGCGCCGCGGCAGCCGGACCAAGCAGGGCACGGTGGTGCTGATCACGCCGCGGCTGGTGGAACCGTGAGCAGCCCTCGCACGGCGTCCCCTTCGGAATGCGGCGTCGCGGCCGTCGTCGACATCGCCGGCCTGCCGCTGGCCTTCGGGCTGGAATGGCAGCCGCTGTCCAGCCCCGCGGGCCTCGCGGCCGAATGGCGCCAGGCCCGCGCCGCCGGCTTCCACTTCGCCGCCGCCCTGCCGGAGGCCGGCCTCGCGGGCTTGGCCCGGCGCATCGACGGCGCGCGGCGCGCCCACTCGGCGGCCGCGCTGCTGGTCACGCGCTTCTCCGATCACGGCGCCGAGGCCTGCCTGATCGGCGCGGGACGGCAGGTCGGCTTCGTCGGCCTGATGGACCGGCGGCCGGTGCCCGGCTTCGATCGGCTGCTGCCGGATCTCGACGCGGCGCAGGCGTTGCTGCAGGAGTTCCGCGACCTGCATCCGGGCCAGAACGTGCGCGTGGCCAGCCATCTGCCGGGCCTCGGGCGCGTGGGCGAAGCGCTGTCCGTGGACCTGCTGTTCGAGCGCCCCGACCCGGAGACCCGTCTTCGCCCCTTGCCTGGCCGGCAGCGCCGCACGGCGGGCATCGCGGCGCTTGCCGCCGGCGCGCTGCTCGCGGCGGGCCTGGGCGCGGCCTGGCTGAAGCGCGAGCACGACCAGGAGCGCCTGGCGGCCGAGCAGGCCCGCGACGCCGCGGCGTCGGCGGCGAACCGGGCGGCGCAGGCGGCCAGCCGGCGCGCCAGCGAGGCCGTCCGGCTTCTGGCGGCCGCGGGCCGGCCGGGCGCCGGGGCCCTCGATCGCTGGCGCGCCGCCATCGCCCGCATGCCCCTGAGCCGGGCCGGATGGCTGCTGCGCCAGGTCACTTGCAGCCGCGCCGAGGGCTGCATCGCCACCTGGACGCGGCATCACGGCACGCTGCTCCAGCTCGACGCCACCTGGCGGGCCTCGGCAGCCGAACCGCGGCCGGAGACCTTCGCGGCGCCCGTCCTCGCCATCGACCGCCAGTCGGTGCCGGACTGGCTCGCGGCCCCGATGCCGGCGCCGCTGCCGGGCACCGCCGAATCGCCCGCCGACGCCGAACCGCTCACGCCCGGCGCGCTGCCGCCACTGCGCGACGCGGTCAATGGCTGGGGCAGCCGCCTGCAGGAACTGATGCTGGTGGGCGGCGGCGCGGCCCTGCTCGATGCCGGCGCGCCGCTGGTGGCCGATGCCTCCGCCGCCACGCCCCGCGCGGTGCGCCTCCCCTGGCGCCTGAAGGACGGCCTCTGGTCGCTGCCGCTGCTGCAGATCCCGCCCTACGTCGTCGTCGACTCCCTGACCCTGAACCTCGGCGTCTCGCCCCTGTCCTATGAGCTCTCCGGATCCTTGTTCGCCATCGGCGACCGCTACTGACCTTCCACCGCCGGCCCGCCCGGCGCTTTCCGCCCGCGTCGCCGCCAGCCGATGGCGCGCAGCCGCGTGTCTCGGCGGCTTGTCCTTCATGGCGGCCGCGGCGGCCTGGTCGGCCCCGGACCCTCCCCCTGCGGTGACGATGCGCGAGTTGGTCGACATCGCCCAGCGCCACAAGGCGGACGAATGGGCCGCGGCGGCCGCCAGGCTCGCCGGGCGCGCGCCCGCGGAGAACGGCCGCCCCCGGCCATGGCCAGCGTCCGCTCGCGAGGACGCCGAGGCGCCGCGCCTGTGGACGCTCCAGGCGATCGGTCCGCGCTGGCGCGCCGAGGTGCTCCATCAAGGCCGCGTGCATCGCCTCGACGCGCCCGTGCCTGCATCGGTTCGCATCGGTGGCTGGCGGGTCGTCGACCTCGCGCCCGAGGGCCTGGTCCTCGAGCGCGCGTCCGTGACACCGCGAGGGCCGCGGCGGCTCGTGCTGGCGCCGCCGTGCCGGGGCACGCTGGCGCAGGCCTACGGCTTCGAGGCATCGCCGGCGCGGGAGGGCGAGCCGCTGGCCCAGGCCCTGCCGTCGGCGGGCAGTGAGCATCCGCAGCAGGACGCGGTGCGGCGGGCGGCCGGGCTCCCGCCCGCCGCGCAGACGGCGCCTGAACCCGGACTGCCGCCATGAGCCGGCATCTCGACGATCCCGCCGGTCTTCCGCCGTTCGAGCGCCTGCTGTCCGCCGCCGCCAGCGAAGCGACGGAGCCGGACCGCGACGGCCTGCTGCCCGTGCCGGCGCGCAAGCAGGACCGGCTGGCCGCGCTGGCGTTGCCGGGCGGCCGGTTCCTCGTGGTGTCCGCGCCGGACGAGGTGCACCAGCCGGATTGGTACCGCCTTGTGCAGGCGGGCAAGGCGCGAGGACTGAGCTTCGCCGGCCATCTCACCGCCGAAGCCCCGGTCTTCGCCGCGCTCAGCGCCGGCGCCGCCTTCGCGGCCGCGGAGGCCGCCGCCAGCTCGCCCGGCGCCGAGCCGACCCTCGACGAGCGCCGGGCCGCCGAGAGCGCCCGCGACATCGACGCGCTGGTGGCCGGCTCCTCGCCGATCGAGTGGTTCCGCGGGATCGTGCGGCGCACCCTCGACGCCGGCGCCAGCGACCTGCATCTGGAGCTGCGCGGCCCCATCGCGCTGGCGCGCGTGCGGCTGGACGGCCAGATGCGCGTGCTGGGCCGCCATCCGGCGCGCGCCGCCATTGACGGCGTCTCCGCCGCCTACACGATGCTGGCCGAGGAGCGCTCCCGCACCGAGGTCGCCTTCAACGGCGCCGTGCCGCAGGCCGCGATGATCCCGCTGGATCTGGCCGGGCAGCGCCTCACGCTGCGCTATCAGAGCCATCCGGCGGTGGGCGGCATGGACGTCGTGATCCGGCTTCTGCGCGCGTCCGGCAGCGGCGGCGCGTCCGGCCCCGGTGATCCGGAGCCCGCCAACCGGCCACCCGCGCGCTCGCTGGCGACGCTGGGTTTCACGCCCTGGCAGGCCGGCCAGCTGGACCAGGCGCTCGGCTCGGCCTGGGGCGGTGTGTTCGTCGCGGGCGTCACCGGCTCGGGGAAGACGACCACGCTCAACACCATGATGGCGATGCTGGCCCGCGAGGGCTCGCGCAAGCTGTTCACCATCGAGGACCCGGTCGAGTACGAAACCCCCGGCGTCAGCCACCTCTCGATCCAGCGCGGCGCGGCCGGCGGCGCCGATCCCTTCCATGCGGCGATGCTGGCCTTCCTGCGCATGGACCCCGACGTGGGCCTGTTCGGCGAGATCCGCGACGGCCTGTCGGCCTCGATGGCCCAGGGCGCGATCCAGAGCGGCCACAAGATCCTGTCGACGGTGCACGCCACGTCGGCGCTGGGGATCGTCGGCCGGCTCTCGTCGCGGCTGCTCGGCCTGGCGCGCGAGGACCTGTGCGACCCGGAATTCATCTCCGCCCTCGTCTACCAGGTGCTGATGCCGGTCAACTGCGAGCACTGCAAGCGCCCGGCCGCACAGGTCATGAGCGCCGACGCGTTGCAGGTCTTCGAGGCGGGGTTCGGCCTCGATCCTTTGACCATTCACTGTGCCAGCGCGCGCGGCTGTCCGCACTGCCGGCGCTCCGGCATCGACTATGGCGACGGCGCGCCGGACCTGGAAGACGGCGGCGCCGCCCCAGGCGCCCCCGGTGGCGCGGCGGCCGGCGAGGCCCGCAACGGCACCGCCGGCGTCAAGGTCGGCGCGGAGGTGATCGTCCCGGACCTGCGCCTGCTGGACCTGCTGCGCCAGGGCCGCGACGCCCAGGCCCGGCGCCATTGGCGGCGCCGCCGCAAGGCGCCGTTCACCGACGCCGACATGGACGGCAAGGACGCCTGGGGGCATGTGCTGTACGACGTCGCCTGCGGGCGCGTCGATCCCTTCCATTTCGAGCGGACTTTCGGCAGCGCGCTGATGCTGGCCAGGACGCTCGCGGACGACGACGAGGAATGAACGATGAGGCCGCTGGACTGGCTGCTGCTGCGCCTGGCCGCCCGACGCCTGCGGCGCCGGCGCGGCGATTTCTACTACGACCTGGCATCGGCGCTGGAAGACCGCGTGCCGCTCTTCACGCTGCTGCGCAAGCTCGAAACCCGCGCCCGCCGGCGCTCGCGCGGCGACATGCTGCTGTACCGGCGCATGCTGCGCGCGGCGATGGGCGGCTCGCTGGCCCGCGCGCTGCACGGCGTGGTCCCGCCGACGGAGGTGCTCATGATCGACGCGCTGCAGGGCGGCGGCGACGAGCGCCTGGCCCAGGGCCTGCACTTCCTGTCGGCCACGGCCGAGAAGGTCGACGGCATGTTCCGCGCGGTGCGCAAGGCCGTGGCCTATCCGCTGCTGCTGCTGGCCGCGATGGCCGCCATCCTGGTGGCCTTCTCGCTGCAGGCGGTGCCGGTGCTGGCGGACCTGCTGGATCCGCAGCGCTGGCCTCCGCTCGGACGCGCGCTGCACGCCGTCGCCTGGACGGTGCGTCACCACGGGCTGGCGCTGGGCGGGGGCGCGCTCGCCGCCGCGGCGCTCTTCCTGTGGAGCCTGCCGCGCTGGCAGGGCCGCGCGCGCCGCTGGCTCGACCGCCATCCCCCGTTCAGCCTCTACCGCGACTTCTCCGGCGCGATGCTCGTGATCTCGCTGTCCTCGCTGATGCGGGCCGGCGTGTCGCTGCGCGCCTCGCTGGAGCGCGCCGGCCGGTTCAGCGCGCCCTGGATGCGCTGGCATCTGCGCCAGATCCTGGCGCGCCTGACCGGCCCCGAGGCCGCGCAGTTCGGCCGCGCCTTCGCCACCGGCGTGCTGCCGCCGGCCATGGAGGAACGCGTGCAGGACGCCGCCGAGCGCCGTGATCCGGTCGCTGCCTTCGTGCGCATCGGCATCGGCTCCATCGACCGGCTGCAACTGGGCATCGCCGACTCCGCCGCGCGGCTCAACGCGCTGCTGATGATCGCGGCGGCGGCGCTGCTGCTGTTCCTGCTGGGCGGCTTCCTGTCGACCGTCATGGAAGCGCAGCAGAGCCTGCAGGCCGACATGGGGGGCCTGTGAGACGCGCGCTGGCGATCCTGGTGGCGGCGCTGGCGGCCCAACTGGCCGCCGTGCCGCTGGCGCGAGCGCAGGCCAGCGACCCGTCCCGTTTCGACCACTGCTTTCTCGCCGCCGGGCATCGCTATGGCGTGCCGCCCTTGCTGCTGAAGGCGATCGCACGGCAGGAGTCGGGATTGAATCCGGCGGCGCTGAACCGCAATGCGAATGGCTCGACCGACATCGGCCTGATGCAGATCAATTCGTCCTGGCTGCCGGCACTGGCCCGCCACGGCGTGCGCGAGGCCGACCTGCGCGTGCCCTGCGCCAACATCCTGGTCGGCGCCTGGATCCTGGGCAGCAACTTCCGGTCCATGGGCCGCAATGCCCAGGCGCTGGGCGCTTACAACGCGCGCGATCCGGCCAAGCGGCTGGCCTACGCGCGGCAGGTGCTGCGGCATTACGCCGCGCTGCGCGAGGAACTCAGTCCGCCGCGTCCCGGGCCGCAGCCGGCGCCGGCCCGCCCACGCGCGCGATCATGACCTGGTCGACGCGGTGGCTGTCGACGTCGACGACCTCGAAGCGCCACCCGTGCCACTCGACGACATCGGTGCGCTTGGGGATGCGCCGCAGCATCACCATCAGGAAGCCGGCCAGCGTGTCGTACTGGCCTGGATGCGGGAAGTCGTCCACGCCCAGCGCCCGCTGCACGTCGGGGATGGGCGTGATGCCATCGGCCAGGAAGCTGCCGTCGTCGCGCCGGATGATCTGCTGCTCCTCCTCGTCGGTGGAGACCATCGAGCCCATCACCGTGCTCATCACGTCGTTCAGCGTGATCACGCCCACCACCAGCGAGTACTCGTTCACGATGACCGCGAAGTCCTCATGCGCCTGGCGGAACTGCGTCAGCACCTCGGCCAGCGTCAGCCGGTCGGGCACGATCAGCACCTTCTTGATCAGCGCCGGCTCGGCGCGCAGCGAGATCACCTCGCCGCGCAGCACACGCTGGAACAGGTCGGTCGCGTCGACGTAGCCGACCACCCGGTCGATCTCGCCGTCGCAGACCAGGTAGGTCGAGTGCGGGGAGTCGGCGATGCGCGTGCGCACCAGCGCCTCGTCGTCGTCAAGCGAGAAATACACGATGCGCTCGCGCGAGGTCATCGAGGACTCGACGGTGCGGGTCTCCAGCTCGAAGACGTTCTCGATCACCTGCTGCTCCGCGGCCGCCAGGACGCCGGCCTGCTGGCCCGCGGCGGCGAGGGCGAGGATGTCGTCATGGGTGATCGTGTTGTCCGGCGTCACCGGCCGGCCCAGCAGGCGCAGCAGGCCATCGGAGACCAGGTTCAGCGCCCAGGCCACCGGCCGCAGCACCAGCGTCAGGAACAGCATCGGCCGGATCAGCGCCATCGCCACGCGCTCGGGCTCGTTCATCGAGAGCCGCTTGGGCAGCAGGTCCGCCAGCACGACGAAGAGCGTGGTGACGCAGGTGAAGGACAGTGCGAAGGCCGCGCGCTGCGCGGTGTCGACGTCGATCAGCGGGCGCAGCAGGGTCTCGAAGTGGGGGGTCAGCGCGCCCTCCCCGACCACGCCGGCCAGGATCGCCAGCGTGTTGACGCCGATCTGCACGACGGTGAAGTAGTAGCCGGGTTGTTCCTGGACCTTGAGCACCTGCGCGGCCCGCGGGTCGCCCTCGTCCGCCAGCTGGCGCAGCTTCAGACGCCGCGAGGCGGCCAGCGACAGCTCCGCCATCGAAAAGAACGCGCTGGCGGAAATCAGCAGGAAGATGAGGAACAGGCTGGAACTCAAGGCGGCTTTCGGCGTGAGGAAGCCGCCAGTGTAGCGGGCGGCCCCTGGGCGACGCCGTCCCCCATCGGGGCCAGTCCGGCGGCCGCGAACCGCCCATCGGAGGGAGGCTCATGGCAGATCGGGGGAGCGCACTATCAGCACGACGACGCCCGGGCGGTCCTTGGGATCGCGCTCGCAGCGCAACCACCAGAAGCCGCCCTTGCGCAGGCGCCACGGGGTCTTCTGCGTCAATTGATCCAGCGGCACGCCACCGACCAGATGCGCCAGCGCCAGCCCCAGCGTGGGCTGATGACCGACGACCATCATCGGCGCGGCCGCTTCCGCCCAGTTCACCGCGCCCAGCAGCGCCGCGACGCTGCGTTTGGGCGCGAGGGCGTCGCTCAGTTCCACCTTGCGCCTCAGGTCCTGCACCGTCTGGCGGGTGCGGACCGCCGGGCTGACCAGCACGCGGGTGTCCTTGGGCAGATGCTTGTCAAGCCAGTGCGCCATGTCGCGGGCCTGGCGCTCGCCCCGGCCGGTCAGCACGCGCGACAGGTCGTCCATGCCGGGCGCGGCGTCGGCGGCCTCCGCGTGACGCCACAGAATCAGGTCCATCGATGCCGGCATGGCGTGCGTGCTCCTTCGAGGGGTCGGCGGATTGAAACGCTCTTGCGGCAACTCGCGCTCCCGCGCTTGGGGGACGGCACTCCGCCCGCACGGCGGCGCGGGCGCGCCGCTTGCTGGGGGCTGCAAACCACGCTCCCGGCCTCTAGAAGGGATTTCCCGCCGATGCAACGACAGCCCGCTGGCCCCGCCGGCCTGCCGCTCGCGCCCACCGACGAGATGGCGGCGCCCGGACCGTCCTCCGGAACGCCGCGCCGCCACCACTTCCTGGACGGAGGCGGCGAAATGGGCAGACGCATGCGCGCCCTGGACTGGAGCGCCACGCCCATGGGGCCGCCCGACGGCTGGCCGCAATCGCTCAAGACGGTGATCCGGATGATGCTGGACTCCCGCTACGCGATGTGGATGGCGTGGGGGCCGGAGATGACCTTCTTCTGCAACGACGCCTACCTGCCGACGCTGGGCGTGAAGCGCGACTGGGCGCTGGGCGCGCGCTCCGAGCGCGTCTGGGCGGAAGTCTGGGACGCCGCCTACAGCCGCATCCGGCACGTCCAGGCCACCGGCGAGGCGACCTGGGACGAGGGCCTGATGCTGGTCCTGGAGCGCAGCGGCTTTCCGGAGGAGACGTATCACACCTTCTCCTACAGCCCCGTGTATGACGACGCGCTGCAGGTGGGCGGCATGCTGTGCGTCGTCACCGAGGTCACGGACCGCGTGATCGGCGAGCGCCGGCTGCACCTGCTGCGCGAACTGGCCGCGCGCAGCGTGGGCGCCGAGCATCCGCAGGACTGCGCGCGGCGAGCCTGCGAGGTGCTGGCCGCCTTTCCGCTCGAGATCCCGCTCGCGGCGCTGTATCTGGTCGAGCCCGGTGGCCAGGCGGCCCGGCGCGCCGGCTGCACGCAGGATCTCGGCGATGCCGGCCGCCTGCAGGCGCCGCCCGAGGACCACCTGCCCGAGCGCCTGTCCCTGCGCGAGCCGCCCGCCGGGTGGCCGCTGGCGGCGCTCGACGACGAGGGGCGCGCGCAAGGCCTGTCCCTCGCGGCGCTCGGCGGGCCGCGCGCGCTGCCGCCCTGGCCGGAACCGGTGGATCAGGCGCTGGTGCTGCCGCTCAGGGGTCCCGGCAAGGAGCTCGCCGGTTTCCTCGTCGCCGGTCTCAGCCCGCGGCGCCTGCTGGACGAGGCAGCGCGCCACTTCCTCGACCTGGTGGCCGGCCAGGTGGCCGCGGCGCTCGCCGACGCTTCCGCCTACGAGGCCGAGCGCCGCCGCGCCGAGGGCCTGGCGGCGCTGGACCAGGCCAAGACGCTGTTCTTCTCCAACATCAGCCACGAATTCCGCACGCCCTTGACCCTGATGCTCGGGCCGATGGAGGAGCTCGTGACCTCGCCCGGCCTGGACGGCGCGCAGCGCGACCGGCTCGCGCTGGCGCTGCGCAACGCCCGGCGGCTGCAGCGGCTGGTGAACTCGCTGCTGGACTTCTCCCGGATCGAGGCCGGCCGCGCCCAGGCCCGCTACGTGGCCACCGACCTGGCCGCCTTCACGCGCGACCTGGCGAGCACCTTCCGCTCCGCGATGGAGCGCGCCGGCCTGGCCTTCGAGGTCGACTGCGCGGCGCTGGACGAGGCGGCCTGGGTCGACCGCGAGATGTGGGAGAAGGTCGTCCTGAACCTGCTGTCCAACGCCTTCAAGTTCACGATGCGCGGCCAGGTGACGGTGCGGCTGCGGCAGGAAGGCGCCGAGCCGCGTCTGGCGGTGCTGGAGGTGGCCGACACCGGCAGCGGCATCCCCGCCAGCGAACTGCCGCGCGTCTTCGAGCGCTTCCATCGGGTCGCGGGCGCCGAGGGACGCACGCACGAGGGCTCGGGCATCGGCCTGGCCCTGGTGCAGGAGCTCGTGAAGCTGCATGGCGGACGCCTGGAGGCGTCCAGCGTCCATGGCCAGGGGTCGATCTTCCGCGTGCTGCTGCCGCTGGGACAGGCGCACCTGCCGCGCGAGCGGATCGACACCGCCTCGGCGGCGCCCGGTTCTTCGCCGGCGGTGGCCGACACCACCGGCGCTCGCGCCTTCGTCGAGGAAGCGCTGCGCTGGCTGCCCGCGCCGGAGACCGAGCCGGCCCCCTCCGCCGCTGGCGAGCTCGCGCGCGGCATCGCGACCATGGCGGGCGAGGCGGGCGAGGCGGCGAACGCGCGCCGGCCATTCGCGTCGACCTTCGGCTCACGCGTGCTGGTCGCCGACGACAACGCCGACATGCGCGCCTATCTGCGCGACCTGCTCTCGCCGTGGTACGCGGTGGAGCTTGCCGCCGATGGCCTGCAGGCGCTCGAGGCCGCGCGGCGCACGCCGCCGGACCTGGTGCTGAGCGACGTGATGATGCCCCGGCTCGACGGCCTGGCCTTGCTGACCGCGCTGCGCAACGATCCGCGGCTCAGCGGTGTGCCGGTGCTGCTGCTGTCCGCGCGCGCCGGCGAGGAGGCCCGCATCGAAGGCCTGGACACCGGCGCGGACGACTACATGATCAAGCCCTTCTCCGCGCGCGAGCTGCTGGCGCGGCTGGGCGCGCTGCTGGAGCTGCGCCGCCTGCGCCAGGCCACCGAGGCCGCGTTCCGGCTGAGGACCGAGCAGTTCGAGACCCTGCTCAACGAGGCGCCGATGGGCGTGTTCCTGGTCGCGCACGACGGCCAGGCGCTGCGCATGCGCGAAGCGAATCCGACCGCGCGGGCCACTTTCGGTCATCCGCCGGGGCTGATCGGCGAGCGCTTCGACACGCTGGTGGAACGGCTCTGGGGCCGGCCGCTGTCGGACCAGATCGTGGCGCTGTTCCAGCGCACGCTCGCCACCGGCGATCCCTACCAGACGCCCGAGTTCGTCCAGGAACGCCGTGACCTGGGCGTCACCGAGGCCTATGAATGGCAGATCAACCGCATTCCGCTGGCGGACGGAGCGCCGGGCGTGGTCTGTTACTACCGGGAGATCTCGGCGCGCCTGAACGCCCGGCGGCGGCTGGAAGCGGCCGACCGGCAGAAGGACCAGTTCCTGGCGATGCTGGCCCACGAGCTGCGCAACCCGATCGCGCCGATCCGCAGCGCCGGCGACGTGCTCTCGCGGTTGGGCCTTGCGGACGAGCGCGCGCGCAAGATGGTCGAGATCATCCGCCGGCAGGTCGAGACGCTGACGCGCCTGGTCGACGACCTGCTGGACGTGTCGCGGATCACGCAGGGCCGCATCGAGCTGCAGTGGGGCACGGTGGCGCTGTCGGAGGTCGTCGCGCAGGCGGTGGAGACCGTCCAGCCGCTGATGGACGAGCGCCGCCATGACTTCTCGGTGAGCACGCCGGAGCGCAGTCCGCGGGTGCGGGGCGACCAGGCGCGGCTGGTGCAATGCGTGGCCAACCTGCTGACCAACGCCGCGAAGTACACCGATCCGCAAGGCCGCATCGCCTTGACGCTGAGCGTGGAGGCGCCAGTGGCCGGCGACGCGGGCACGGCGCTGATCGCGGTCAGCGACAACGGCGTCGGCATCCCCCCGGCGCTGCAGGCCACGATGTTCGACCTGTTCGTGCAAGGCGACCGGACGCTGGATCGCTCGCAGGGCGGGCTGGGCATCGGCCTCTCGCTGGTCAAGCAGTTGATCGGGATGCATGGCGGCGACGTCACGGTGCACAGCGAGGGGCCCGCTCGCGGCGCCCGCTTCGAACTGCGCCTGCCGGTGATGGCCGTCGATCAGGCGGTCACTTCAGACCCAGCCGCTTGAGCCCGGCCGTCAGCGTCTGGCGGCAGGCCGCGTAGTCCTTCCAGGGATCCTCCTTCTGGAAGCTGAGACGGTCGCGGGCATTGGCGATGGTCCACTGGTCGCCGCGCTTGATTTCGGCGAGCTCGTCCCAGTCGACCGGCATCGACACGCCCATCCCCGGCCGCGCGCGGGCCGAGAACGCGGCGGCAGTGGTCTGCCCTTCCCCGTTGCGCAGGTAGTCCGGAAAGATCTTGCCGACGCGATTCCTCGGGCCGCTCTTGGCGGAGAACTGCTTCGGGAAGGTCGCGGCCAGGTGCTGCACCACCGCCTGACTGAAGGCCTTCGCAGTCGCGTGGTCGTGACGCCGCTCGAGCGGCACCACCACGTGCAGCCCTTTGCCGCCGCTGGTCTTGACCCAGCTGCGCAGGCCCAGTTCCTTCAGCAGCGCGCGGGTGATCAGCGCCGCCTCGATGACGGCCTTGAACGCGACGCCCTCGCCCGGATCGAGGTCGATGATGAAGCGGTCCGCCCGATCCAGGCGGTCCGCCTGCGCGTTCCAGGTGTGGAACTCGATCGCGTTCATCTGCGTGAGCTGCATCAGGGCCGCCGCATCGGGAATCACGATCAGCTCGTCGCCCTCGACATGCTTCTGGAAGAACAACTGCCCCTCGATGCCATCAGGCGCGCGCACGATGGCCACCGGGCGCTGGCCCAGGTGAGGCAGCAGCCATTCGATGACGCTCTCGTAGTAGCGCACCAGTTCGATCTTGGTGTGGCCGGTGGAGGGATCGATGACGCGGTCGGGGTGGGTGATGCGGAGCTCGCCGGCCGCCTTGATCGGCGGTTTCGGCTTTGCCGCGACAGCCTTCGCGCCCTTGGATTCCGATGGCGACTCCGTCGTCTTCGTGGCCTTCGCGGCCTTCGTGACCTTCGAGCGGTTCGAGGCCTTCGGCGCCTTGGTTGCCTTTGCCGCCGGCGCCGGCTTGACCTCTTGCGCCGGTTTCGCCGACTCGCGTCCGACCTCCTTGGGTGCCTTGTCCTCGCGCTCGCCCTGGAAGGAGGCGTGCCGGATGTGGCCGTCCGGCGTCCACTCGGCGAAGGCCACCTCGACCACCCGCGCCGGTTTCACCCAGCGCGCCGCGCCGCCGGACCGGCCGGTCATCTTGGCCCAGTGGCTGCGCGCGATCGTGGCCTCGTCGAAATGCGGCTTGCGGGTCTCGATCGCGCTCAGGCGCTGGTGCAGCTCGGCGGCCTGCGCGTGCGACCAGCCGGTGCCCACACGGCCGGCGTAGCGCAGTTCGCCGTCCTCGTAGTAGCCCAGCAGCAGGCTGCCGAGCGCCTGCGCGCCATCGGACCGATCGGTGAAGCCGACGATCACGAACTCCTGCCTCAGCTGGCACTTGAGCTTGACCCAGGCATCGCTGCGCGAGGAGACATAGGCGCTGTCCGGACGCTTCAGGATCAGGCCCTCCAGGCGCATCTGACAGGCCGCGGCGAGCATGTCCTGCGGCGGCACGGCGAAGTCCTCGCTGAAGCGCAGGCGCTCGCCCTCGTGGCCGGCCATCAGCGCGCGCAGCACCGCGCGCCGGTCGACCAGCGGCACCTCGCGCAGGTCGTGGCCGTTGAGGAACGGCACGTCGAAGAGGAAGTAGACGATGTCCTCGTGGCGCGTGCGTTTCGGATGGCCGATGGCGTTCTGGAGCAGGTTGAAGTCGGGCGCGCCGTCGTCGCGCAGCACGACGATCTCGCCGTCGAGCCAGGCGTTGTCCAGGCCCAGCGCCTGGATTGCCGCGGTCAGCGACGGCAGCCGCTCGGTCCAGTCGTTGCCGCCTCGGGTGATCAGCCGCGTCATGCCCTTGTCGACGCGTGCCATCAGCCGGTAGCCGTCGAACTTGGCCTCCGCGATCCAGTCGCCGGGCGGCGTCGCGCTGACCAGCGTCGCGAGTTGCGGGCTCAGCTCGGCGGGGAGCCTGGCCTTCTTCGCGCGGCTCAGGTCCGGCGTCCGCGCGCCGGCCGTGGCGGCCTCGGCCTCTGCGGGCCCGGCCTTGCCATGGCCATTGCCCTGGGCCGCGCGCTCCTCAGCGAGTCCGAGCGGATGCTGGATCACGCTGTCGGGCAGCGCGACGGTGACGTCGTAATCGGCATGCGGGCGCTCGAGCCCGTCATGCTTCTTGATGAGCAGCCACTGCTCGCGCCTGGACGCATCACGCGAGGTCCGGACCAATTGCCACAGCCCGGCCAGCTTCTGCCCATGCAGCCGGAACACCAGCTTGCCATCGCGCAGCCCCTGTTCGGCGTCGCCTTCGGGCTCCCAGGTGCCGTTGTCCCAGACGATCACCTCGCCCGCGCCGTACTGTTTCGGCGGGATCGTGCCTTCGAAGCCGCCGTAGGCCAGGGGATGGTCCTCGACATGGATCGCCATGCGGCGTTCCTTCGGGTCGTACGAGGGCCCCTTGGGCACCGCCCAGCTGAGCAGCACGCCGCCGAGCTCCAGCCGGAAGTCGTAATGCAGATGGCTGGCCCAGTGCTTCTGGATCACGAAGGACAGCGCCGCGGACTTGGCGGCGCGCCGCGGCGCCTTCGATGTCCCCGACGTCCCGGACGTCTTCCGGACGGGGCGCGGCCGCCGCCCGGTGTCATCGGGTTCAGGCGTGATGCGGAAGTCCCGCTTCTGGCGATAGCGGGACAGCGGGTCCTGGCGCGGCGAGGTCGGCATGGCGGCGGGTCCTGGTGGCTGAAGTCCGGTGCGCTCAGGCGGACTTCTTCTTGGACTTGCCGCCCAGGCTGCGGCGCAGCAGCTCGGTGAGGTCGACGACATTGCCGCCCTCGCCCGCCGACTCGGGCACGGCCTCGAGCGGCGTGACGGTCTCGGTCTCGCCTTCCTCGACCTTGCGCGCGATCAGGTCGCGGATCGCGGCGGTGAATTCGTCGTGGTAATCCTCGGGATGCCAGTCGCTGCTCATCTCGTCGATCAACTGACGGGCCATCTGCAGCTCGCTGGGCTTGAAGCCGTGCGCCGACTTGCCTTCGGCGGGCAGGTTGAGGTCGTCGCAGGGGCGGATCTCGTTGGCCCAGCGCAGCATGCCGATCATCAGCGCCGGACCGGCGGGCAGCAGCGCCGCCAGGTGCTCCTTGCTGTGGATGACCAATCGCGCGACGGCGATCAGGCCGGCATCGGACATCGCCTCGCGCAGCAGCGCGTAGACCTTGCCCGATTTGCCGATCGGCTCGAGGTAGTACGGTTTCTCGAGGTAGACGAAGGAGACCTGCGTCGCGGGGACGAAGGTCTCGATCTCGATGGTCTGGGTGGTGGTGGGATAGGCCTTGCGGATCTCGTCGTCGGAGACCAGCACGTAATCGCCGTTGTCCTGCTTCACGCCCTTGACGATCTGGGTCTTGTCGATGTCCTTGCCGGTGCGTTTGTTGATGCGCTTGTAGCCCACCGGGTCCATCGTGCGCTTGTCCAGCCAGTCGAAATCGACGCGCTGGTCGCGCGAGGCGGGATACAGCGCGACGGGCACGTGCAGCAGGCCGAAGCTGATCGCGCCCTTCCAGATCGCCCGCCGCGCGGCTGGGGCGTCGTCACTGTCGCCGCGGGCGGAGCCGGCTTCGCCACGCGCCTTGCCGCGCGAGCCGTGGTCGGCGTTGGAGGCGCGCTTGCGCGCGGCGCCTTGCGCGCCGCGGTGGCTGGCGGACGAGCCGTGCGCCGGGCGGGACGAACGGGTCGCGCGGGAGGACGTGGATGCGGAGCGGCTGGGCATGCGGACCTCGGCATGGAAGGGGTCTGACGAGCCCGGTGCGCGGCAAATGGCGCGCCCGCGAGGGCGGTCCCGGCGGGCATCCGGCTTGCTCCGGCCTGGGGATGGAAACGACGTCGTTGCGAGCCCATCATGACCTCCGAGATGCCTGTCACCCACGCGATGCTGCCCGTGCTCACCTCCCTCGACAGGGCGGATGCCGCATCGCGGCCGCAGCCGTTGGGGGCGCAGGGCCGCAGCTTCGTCGACCGGCACGATGCCGGGCGGCAACTGGCGGGACGGTTGGCGGCCTATGCCCATCGTGACGACGTGATCGTGCTGGCGCTGCCGCGCGGCGGCGTGCCGGTGGCGGCGGAGGTCGCGCGGGCGCTGGACGCGCCGCTGGACATCCTGGTGGTGCGCAAGCTCGGTCTGCCTGGCCAGCCCGAGTACGCGATGGGCGCGATCGCGTCCGGCGACGTGCGGGTGCTCAACACGCAGGTGATCCAGCAGTTGGCGATCAGCTATTCGGCGATCGACATCGTCACCCGCGCCGAACTGCGAGAGCTGCACCGGCGCGAGAAGCTCTATCGGGGCGATCGGCCAATGCCGGCGGTGGCGGGACGGCAGGTGGTGCTGGTGGATGACGGGATGGCGACGGGCGCGTCGATGCGCGCGGCGGTGCACGCGCTGAGGGAGCTGGCGCCGGCGAGGATCGTCGTGGCGGTGCCGGTCTCCGCGGTGGAGACCTGCCGCCTGCTGGCGCAGGACGCGGATGAGGTCATCTGCGGCCAGACACCGGAGCGCTTCCGCTCGGTCGGGCAGTGGTATGAGACCTTCGAGCAGACCACGGATGACGAGGTGCGGCGCTTGCTGGCGGCCTTGGCGGAGACCGCGATCCCGGCGAAGTCCTGAACCGCTCAGCGCGCTTCGACTGGCACCCTCAACAGCTCAGCGGGGCCGAATGTCGCCCTCCTCCTGTGGGCGCTTGGTGGAACACCCTCGCTCGCGTTCACGATCTCAGCTGAACAAGCGCCGCGCCACCGCGCTGCCCGCCGCGAGATCCCGCGCCGCCAGCGACTTGTAGAGCTCCGCCAGTTCCTGCCCGATCGCCTGGAACGCGTGCAGGTGCAGCACCTGGCCGCGGTCGTCGCAGACGTCGGCCTCGAAGTCGCGCGCCAGCGCGCGCGCCGCCTCCTGCCAGTTCGCGAAGGGCTCCAGCGCCTCCGGCGTCTGCAGCACGTCCAGCGCCAGCGTCAGCTCGCGCAGCGACGACGCTTGCGGATCCTCCGCCAGCGCCGCCTGCGCATCGAAGTTCAGCGTCAGCAGCGGCGGCGCGCCCTCCTCCGCCGCCGGCAGCACCAGCCGGCCCGGCATCGAGCCCGGCACGAAGCCGTGCCGCAGCGCCCCCTGCTGCACGAAGCCCAGCGTCCACGCCGCGCCACGCGCCCGCAGCACGATCGCCAGCTGCGCATCGTGGCTGGCCGCGAACTGGTCCAGCTCCCGCGCCCGCGCCACCACGTCCAGCATGTCCGGGAACTCCGGCATCGCGCCGATGCCGTCCGCGAAGCCCTGAATCTTCTGCACGAACTCCGAGTACTCGATTTCGTTGAGCGCCCCGCTGCGGTTGGCCATCTGCAGCCCCGCCTGGAATTCGCTGTAGCGCTGGCCCGGATGCGGCAGCTCCCATTCGCCGCTGTCAGCGTTCAGGCCTTCGACCTGGAAGGGCTTGGTCCCCGCCCGCCGGCTGCCCGGCAGGTGCGACAGCGCCATCTCGCCGCTCACCGGCGACTCCGGCGTCAGCGTCGCGATCGCGTCGATCAGCGCGTCGATGCGCGTCGAGGCCTTGCGCGTGCGCGCCACCGCCGGCACCGTCTCGTCCAGCGTGCGCAGGTCCGGCAGCGCGGCGCCATCGGCCGCGCCATCCAGCGTGATCACCGGCTCGCCGTTGGCGCCCTTGCCACCGGCGCCGCCCAGGTTGGGCTCCTGACGGTCCCCCACGGGAGCGAGCGGCTCGGCGCGCCGCGGGCCCGCCTTGCGCGCGCTCCACCAGCCCTGCGCCAGCAGCCCCACCAGCACCACACCGCCCAGCGCGGCCAACAGCGTCGTCAGGTTCCAGTCCGTCGTCATCGCTCGTTTGCTCCTGCGGCCCCGCGCGCCCCGTGCACCACGTGCGCCGCGCTGACCGTCGTCATCCTCATTGCTCGGCCATCGCCAGCGCGGATTCCATGTCCACCGCCACGATGCGCGACACGCCCTGCTCCTGCATCGTCACGCCGATCAGCTGCTTGGCCATCTCCATCGCGATCTTGTTGTGCGAGATGAACAGGAACTGCGTGATCTTGCTCATCTCCGACACCAGCCGCGCGTAACGCTCGGTGTTGGCGTCGTCCAGCGGCGCGTCGACCTCGTCCAGCAGGCAGAACGGCGCCGGATTGAGCTGGAAGATCGCGAACACCAGCGCGATCGCCGTCAGCGCCTTCTCGCCGCCCGACAGCAGGTGGATGGTCGAGTTCTTCTTGCCCGGCGGCTGCGCCATCACCTGCACGCCGGCATCCAGGATCTCGTCGCCGGTCATCACCAGCTTGGCCTGCCCGCCGCCGAACAGGCTCGGGAACATGCGGCCGAAATGCTCGTTGACCTGGTTGAAGGTCGTTCCCAGCAGGTCGCGCGTCTCCAGGTCGATCTTGTGGATCGCGTCCTCCAGCGTCGTGATCGCGCTGGTCAGGTCCGCGTACTGCGAATCCAGGAAGGTCTTGCGCTCGCGCGCCGCGCCCAGCTCGTCGAGCGCCGCCAGGTTGACCGCGCCCAGCGCGGCGATCTCGCGCGTGATGCGGTCGATCTCGCCCTGCAGTCCGTACAGCTTCACGCCGCCGTCCTCGATGCCCCGGGCCAGCGCGTCCAGATCCACGCCCGCGGCCACCAGTTGCTCCATGAACTGGGCCCCGCCCAGCGAGGCCGCCTGCTCGTCGAGCTGGAGCTTGGTGATGCGCTCGCGCAGCGGATCGAGCGCGCGCTCGATCGTCATGCGCTGCTCCTCGCTGCGCTTGAGGCGCTGGCTGAGGTCGTCGTAGTGGGCGCGCACGACGGCCAGCGCCTGCTCGCGCTCCATCTTCAGCGCCAGCGCGTCCTGCAGCCCGGCCTGCGCCGCGGCATCGTCGAGTTCGGCGCGCTCCTGCGCCATGTTCTGCACGGTCTGCTCGTTGACCTGCACCTGCTGGCGCGAGGTCTCGATGCTGCGCTGCAGTTCGCCGCGCTTGGCCGCCAGCGCGCGGGCGCTGAACACCGCCTCCTGCGCGCGGCGCTCCAGCACACGCTGGTGCTCGCGCGCCTCGGCCAGCTTGCGCTCGGCCTGGATCACCGCCTCGTCGAGCTCGGCATGCTTCTCCTGCGTCGTCGCGAGCTGCAGATCCAGCTCCTCGAAGCGCGCCTCGCCTTCCATGCGGCGCTCCATCAGCGCCTCGGTCTGCGCGTCGATCTCGCCCAGCTCGTCGTCGAGCTGCGTGCGCCGCGCGACGGCGGCCTCGGTCTGCTGCGCCAGGCGCAGCAGCTCGACCTGCAATTGATGGGCACGGGCCTGCGTCTCGCTCGCCTCCCGGCGCACGACCGCCAGGCGCTGCGACACGTCCGTGTACACGGCTTCCGCGCGGACGGCCTGGGCGCGCGACTCGTCGGCGATCAGCGTCTGCGCGCGCTGCTCGCGCTCCAGGTTCTCGATCTCCTGCGCGCGCGCCAGCAGACCGGCGGTCTCGCTGTCGGGCGCGTAGAAGCTGACCGCGAACTGGCTCACCGCATGGCCCTCGCGGGTCATGATGACTTCGCCGTGGCTCAGCTTGGGGCGCTGCGTCAGCGCGTCCGCGATGGACTCGGCCGTGTAGATGCCCTCGAGCCAGTCGTTCAGCAGCGCCTTCATGCCGCTGGACTCGAGCTTGAGCAGGTCGCTCAGCGGCGCCAGCGCGCGATGCGTGTTGGCGATGTCACCGCTGGGCAGCGAGTAGAACGCCAGCCGCGCCGGCGGCGGATCGGATGAGAAGGCCTGCACCGTCTCCAGCCGGCCCACCGACAGCGCGCCCATGCGCTCGCGCATCGCCGCCTCGAGCGCGTTCTCCCAGCCTGGCGTGATGTGCAGCTGCGTCCACAGGCCCTTGATGTCCTGCAGCCCGTGCTTGGCCAGCCAGGGCTTGAGCTTGCCCTCGGTCTGCACCTTCTCCTGCAGCGCCCGCAGCGCGGTCAGGCGGGCGACGATGTCGGTCAGCTTCGCGGCCTGCTGCTGGGACTCCTGCTGCGCCTGCTGGCGGGCTTCGTCGGCGGCAGGCGCCGCTTCCGCGAGTTCCGCCAGCCGCGCGTCCGCGACGGCTTGCTGCTCGTCGGCCGCCGCCGAGAGCCGCTTCACCTCGTCGAGCTTGTCGTGCTGCGGCGCTGCCAGGCCTTGGCGTTCCTGAGCGAGGCGCTCGCGGCGGCCGCGCAGCCCCTTGAGCTGCTCGTCGACGCTGCGGCTTTCCGCCGCCAGCACCTGGATCTGCTGCTGCACCTGCGTGACCTGCGTGCGCTGCTCGTTGGCGCGCGCCTGCGCGGCGCGCACCTGGTCCTCGACCTCCGGCAGCTTCATCGCCTGATCCTCGGCCTGCGCGGCGAGGATCTCGCTCTGCTCCTCGGCCTGCGCGATCTGGGTGGCGACGTCGTCCAGTTCCAGCTGCGCCTGCTCGGCGCGCTCCTGCCACTGCTGGTTCTGCGCCTGCAGCTCGACCAGCCGCTGCTCCAGCCGCTGGCGCCCTTCGACGACATAGCGGATGCGCTCCTCGAGCCGGCTGACCTCCATCTGCGCCTCGGCCATGCGGCCCTGCGCGGCATGCAGCTCGTCGCCGGCGCCGTAATGGGCCTGGCGGACGGTCTCGAGCTCGGCCTCGAGCTGGCGCAGCTCGGCCATCTTGGCTTCCAGCGCGTTGACCGCCTCCGAGTGCTCGCTCTTCACCCGCGCCGACTCGCCGGCCGCGTCGCGGTGCTTCAGGAACCACAGCTGATGCAGCTTGAGCGTGCCCTGCTCCTGCAGATGGCGGTAATTCGCGGCGACCTCGGCCTGGCGCTCCAGCTTCTCGAGGTTGCTGTTCAGCTCGCGCAGGATGTCCTCGACGCGGGTCAGGTTCTCGCGCGTGTCCTTCAGGCGGTTCTCGGTCTCGCGGCGGCGCTCCTTGTACTTGGAGACGCCGGCGGCTTCCTCGAGGAACATGCGCAGTTCCTCGGGCTTGGATTCGATGATCCGGCTGATCGTGCCCTGGCCGATGATGGCGTACGCGCGCGGGCCCAGGCCGGTGCCCAGGAAGACGTCCTGCACGTCGCGCCGGCGCACCGGCTGGTTGTTGATGAAGTAGCTGGACGTGCCATCGCGCGTGAGCACGCGCTTGACGGCGATCTCGGTGAACTGGTTCCACTGGCCGCCGGCGCGCGCGCTGGTGTTGTCGAACACCAGTTCCACGCTCGAGCGGCTGGCCGGCTTGCGGTTGCCCGAGCCGTTGAAGATCACGTCCTGCATGGACTCGCCGCGCAGTTCGCTGGCCTTGCTTTCGCCCAGCACCCAGCGCACCGCGTCCATGATGTTGGACTTGCCGCAGCCGTTGGGTCCGACGACGCCCACCAGTTGCCCGGGCAGCTGGAAGTTCGTCGGATCGGCAAAGGACTTGAAGCCCGAGAGCTTGATCGAGTTCAGTCGCATCGAGACGTTCGAACCATGACCTGCCCGGAATGTGAGCCAAGTCTTTGATTTGATTGTGGAAACGCCCCTTGAAGGGGCGTCCGGTTCGCGGCGGATGATACCATCGCGCCCTTCGTCTTTTCCCCAGCCCCATGGCCAAGAATCCCTCCGCCAAGCCGGCCGCCAAGGCGGCCCCCAAGTCGGCCCTGAAGTCGGCAAAGTCCGCCACGGCCGCGCCCAAGATGCGCGAGATGCCGCCCAACCCGCCCAGCCGGCCCAGCAAGGAGATCCACGTCTTCCCCAACCCGGCCCCGGAGCGCGACTACGTCATCCAGTTCCAGATCCCCGAGTTCACCTGCCACTGCCCGCTGACGGGCCAGCCGGACTTCGCGCACTTCACGATCGACATGATCGCGGACCAGTACTGCGTCGAGCTCAAGAGCCTGAAGATGTACTTCTGGAGCTACCGCGACGAGGGCGCGTTCCACGAGAAGGTGACCAACACCATCCTCGAGGACATCGTGAAGGTCACGAATCCGCGCTTCATCCGCATCACGGCCAAGTGGTACGTGCGCGGCGGCATCTACACCAACGTCGTGGCCGAGCACCGCAAGAAGGGCTGGAAACCGCTGCCGGCGGTGGACCTGCCGGCGCACGGCTTCGAGACCGGGCTGCTGCGCTGATCCGCGGCTTGCCGCCAGGACCGGATCCCGCCGGATGGCCCTCGCCTACGACAGCGCCACGCAGTTCGTCGCGGTGGCGCTCAAGCGCAGCCGCATCGACGGCTACGGCGTGTTCGCCGCCGAGGACATCCCCGCCGGCACGCGGCTGGGATTGCTGACCGGCGAATCAATCACCGTGGCCGAGGCCCGGCGCCGCGCGCAGCAAAGCCGCCGGCTGATGCTGGTGGAACTCTCGCCGGCGCGGGCGATCGACGCGAGCCGCTCGCAGGACGCGATGCGCTTCACCAACCACAGCTGCCGGCCCAACGCCCGCATCCAGGTCGAGGACGGCGAGGTCAGCTTCTTCGCGACCGAGGACCTGCGCCCCGGCGACGAGATCACCGTCGACTACGGCGTGACCCACCACGAGGGCCGCCTGCCTTGCCGCTGCGGCGCGCCCGGCTGCCGAGGCTCGCTCTGAGCGTCAACCCAGCGTTGTCCAGCCGAGTACGGCAGCCGCGAGGGCCCCGCCTATGATTCCGCGCATGAGCACGTCCCCCGCCTCGTCCCTGGCCGATCCCGCGGCCCCTCCCCCGGTCAACCCGCGATTGGCGCTCCTGAACCCCTATCCCTTCGAGCGCCTGCGCACCCTGACCCAGGGCATCGTCCCCAACCCCGATTACCGCCCCATCTCGCTGGGCATCGGCGAGCCCAAGCACCCAGCGCCCAAGCTGGTCGAGGATGCGCTGATGGCCAACCTGAAGGGCCTGTCCAGCTACCCCGCCACGGCCGGCGAGCCCAAGCTGCGCGAGGCCATCGCGGGCTGGCTGCAGCGCCGCTATGCGCTGAGCCTGGATCCGGCCACGCAGATCCTGCCGGTCAACGGTTCGCGGGAAGCGCTGTTCGCACTGGCGCAGGTCGTGATCGATCCGAGCCGCCCGGGCGCGACCGTCGTCTGCCCGAATCCGTTCTATCAAATCTATGAAGGCGCCGCGCTGCTGGCCGGCGCCACGCCCGCCTTCGCGAACTCCGACCCGGCCCGCAACTTCGCCGCCGACTGGTCGCAGATCGACGACGCCACCTGGGCCCGCACGCAGCTGCTCTACGTCTGCTCGCCGGGCAATCCGACCGGCGCGGTGATGCCGCTGCCCGAGTGGAAGACGCTGTTCGAACTCAGCGACCGGCATGGCTTCGTGATCGCGTCGGACGAGTGCTACTCCGAGATCTATTTCCGCGATGGCCCCGACGCCGCGCCGCTGTCGGGCCTGCAGGCCGCGGTCCAGCTCGGCCGGCCGGACTTCCGCAACCTGATCGCGTTCACCAGCCTGTCCAAGCGCTCCAACGTGCCGGGCATGCGCTCGGGCTTCGTCGCCGGCGACGCCGCCTGGATCAAGCGCTTCCTGCTCTATCGCACTTACCACGGCTCGGCGATGAGCCCGCTGATCCAGGCCGCCAGCATCGCCGCCTGGAACGACGAAGCCCACGTGATCGAGAACCGCGCGCAGTACCGCGCCAAGTTCGCAGCCGTCACGCCGCTGCTGGCGCAGGTGCTGGACGTGGCCCTGCCCGACGCGGGTTTCTACCTGTGGGCGGCGGTGCCAGACGGTAACGATATTGGCTTCGCCCAGGGCTTGCTCGCTCAATACAATGTCGGCGTTCTGCCCGGCAGCCTGCTGGCCCGAGACGCCCACGGCCTCAACCCGGGCGCCGGCCGCATCCGCCTGGCGCTGGTGGCCGGACAGGCCGAATGCCTGGAAGCCGCCCACCGCATCGTCTCCTTCGCGAAGCAACTCAAGACCTCCGCCTGATCCGTCCCGCCGCGCGGCACCGCGCGTGCCGCCGGACGTGTCCCACCGACCCGAATCGATCGAATCCTCGAGATCCCCACCATGACGCAAGACCTGCAATCCATCATCGACCTGGCCTGGGAAGGCCGCGCCAACCTGACCTCGGCCAACAGCCCGGAAGTGCGCGCCGCCGTGGACGAGGTCCTGGCCCGCCTGGACGCCGGCACGCTGCGCGTGGCCGAGCGCAAGACCGTCGGCGAATGGACGGTGCATCAATGGGTCAAGAAGGCCGTGCTGCTGTCGTTCCGCTTGAACGACAACCGCCAGATGGGCGCCGGCGACATGACTTTCTTCGACAAGGTCCCGACCAAGTTCGGCGGCATGAGCGACGAGGCGCTGCGCGCCACCGGCGTGCGCGTGGTGCCGCCGGCCGTGGCCCGCCGCGGCAGCTTCATGGCCAGGAACGTGGTACTGATGCCGTCCTACGTCAACATCGGCGCCTACGTCGACGAAGGCACGATGGTCGACACCTGGGCCACCGTCGGTTCCTGCGCCCAGATCGGCAAGAACGTCCACCTGTCCGGCGGCGTCGGCATCGGCGGCGTGCTGGAGCCGCTGCAGGCCAACCCGACCATCATCGAGGACAACTGCTTCATCGGCGCCCGCTCCGAGATCGTCGAGGGCGTGATCGTCGAGGAGAACTCGGTGATCTCGATGGGCGTGTACATCGGCCAGAGCACCCCGATCTACGACCGCGAGACCGACACCGTCTCCTATGGCCGCGTGCCGGCCGGCTCGGTGGTCATCAGCGGCAGCCTGCCCAAGAACGACAAGTACAGCCTGTACGCCGCGATCATCGTGAAGAAGGTCGACGCCGGCACGCGCGCCAAGACCAGCATCAACGAACTGCTGCGCGCCTGAATCGGGCCCCCTACCGGCTTCGCCGGCCCCCTCAAGAGGGGGCGAGCCCGTGAGCCCGGCAAAGCCGGCCTCAGGGCTCCGCTTGGTACAACGAACTATCCGCTTTGGAAGGGACGGAGATGAGCACTGGAAACATGGAGCGCATCCTGCGCCTGATGGCCGAGAAAGGCGCGTCCGACACCTATCTGTCGGCCAACATGCCGGTGCTGATCCGGATCAACGGGCAGATGCTGCAGCTGTCGGACCAGCTGCTGACGCCAGCCCAGCCGCGGGCGCTGATCTCCGAGGTCCTCGACCCGCAGCACCTGGCCGAGCTCGACGCCAACGGCGAGCTCAACATGGCGGTCTCGATTCCCAAGGTCGGCAGCTTCCGGCTCTCGGGCTTCCGCCAGCGCGGCTCGATCGCGGCGGTGTTCCGCCACATCCCGCACGTCATCCCGACGCTGGACAGCCTGTCCCTGCCGCCCATCCTGGGCAAGCTGATCACCGAGAAGCGCGGCCTGATCCTGATGGTCGGCGCCACCGGCACCGGCAAGAGCACCACGCTCGCGTCGATGCTGGAGCACCGCAACCAGACGATGACCGGTCACATCCTCACGATCGAGGATCCGATCGAATACCTGTTCACCAACAAGCGCTCGCTGGTCAACCAGCGCGAGGTCGGCCGCGACACCGCCTCGCTGAACACCGCGCTGAAGAACGCACTGCGCCAGGCGCCGGACTGCATCCTGATCGGTGAGATTCGCGATCGCGAGACGATGACCGCCGCGATCTCGTACGCGCTGTCGGGCCACCTGGTGGTCGCCACGCTGCACGGCAACAACAGCTACCACGCGCTCAACCGGATCATGTCCTTCTACACGCCGGAGTCGCGCCCGGCGATGCTGAACGACCTGGGCGCGGGCCTGAAGGCGGTGATCTCGCAGCGCCTGGTGCGCGCCGCCGCGGGCGGCCGCGTGCCGGTCACCGAGATCCTGCTCAACACCAAGCTGATCGCCGAGCTGATCGAGCAAGGCGACTTCGCCGGCGTGAAGGAGGCCATGGAGAAGTCGATCGCCGAAGGCTCGCAGAGCTTCGAGGAGCACTTCGCCAAGCTGATCACCGAGGGCGCGATCACGCGCGAGGAAGGTCTGGCCTTCGCCGACTCGCCGACCAACCTGCTCTGGCGCCTGCAGAACGACGGTCCCGGCGTGAAGCCCGGCGGCCCCGGCGCGCCGAAGAAGGAAGAGCCCGCGGACGACACCGCCAACTTCACGTCGATCACGCTCGACGTGCAGCCGGGCTGACGGCCGCGTGATGGACGAGCGCACGCTCGCGCTGCTCGAGCAGCTGATCGCCCGCCCTTCGGTGACGCCCGACGACGCCGGCTGTCTGGAACTGATCGGGCAACGCCTGGCCGCCGCCGGCTTCGCGCTGGAGCGCATGGACAGCGGCCCCGACAGCTTCCGCGTGGCCAACCTGTGGGCCGTGCGCCGCGGCCGTGAGGCCGAGGGTCCGGTGCTGGTCTTCGCCGGCCACACCGATGTCGTCCCCACCGGCGATCTGGCCAAGTGGAGCAGCGACCCCTTCGTCCCCACGGTGCGCGGCGGCCGTCTGTACGGGCGCGGCGCGGCGGACATGAAGACCTCGCTGGCGGCGATGGTCGTGGCGGCGGAGGACTTCGCCGCGGCGCATCCGGACCACCGCGGCAGCGTCGCCTTCCTGCTCACCAGCGACGAGGAAGGCCCGGCGCGCGATGGCACCGTCGTCTGCGTCGAGCGGCTGCGCGCGCGCGGCGAGCGGCTGGACTACTGCATCGTCGGCGAGCCGACCTCGGTCGAGCGCCTGGGCGACACGGTCAAGAACGGCCGCCGGGGTTCGCTGTCGGGCAAGCTGCGCGTCATCGGCATCCAGGGCCATGTCGCCTACCCGCAGCTGGCGCGCAACCCGGTCCATCAGGCCGCGCCGGCGCTGGCCGAGCTCGCGGTGACCGAGTGGGATGCCGGCAACAAATACTTCCCCCCGACGACCTTCCAGATCTCCAACATCGCCGCCGGCACCGGCGTGGGCAACGTCATCCCGGGCGAGCTGGTGGTGGACTTCAACTTCCGCTTCTCGACCGAATCGACGCCCGACACGCTGCGCCAGCGCGTGCACGCGCTGCTCGATCGCCATGGCCTGGAGTACACGCTGGACTGGACGCTCTCGGGCGAGCCCTTCCTGACGCCGGTGGGCGCGCTGTCGGCCGCGATCGGCGCGGCCATCGCCAGCGAAGCCGGCGTGACCACCGAACTCTCCACGACCGGCGGCACCTCGGATGGGCGATTCATCGCCAAGCTGTGCCCCCAGGTGGTGGAATTCGGACCGCTCAATGCGAGCATCCACAAGATCGATGAATACGTGCCGCTGGACCAGATCGCGCCGCTGACGCGCATCTACCGCCGCACGCTGGAGAATTTGCTGCTGTGACGCTGTTGGAACTGATCGAGGCCCAGGCCGCCCGCCTTTCAGAGGCGGGCGTTTCGTTTGGGCATGGCACCGCGAACGCCTTCGACGAAGCCGCCTGGCTGGCGCTGTGGGCGCTGGACCTTCCCCTGGACGCGCTGGACGAGCACGAGGCCGATGTCGTCGACGACGCCGGCCGCGCCAAGACCGAGGCGCTGGTGGCCGAGCGCATCACGACGCGCAAGCCGGCCGCCTACCTCACGCGCGAGGCCTGGCTGCAGGGCGTGCCCTTCTACGTCGACGAGCGCGCGATCGTGCCGCGCAGCTTCATCGCCGAAGTGCTCGCGGACGCGACCATCGACGCCTGGCTGTCCGACCAGACGACCCGCGTGCTGGACCTGTGCACCGGCAACGGCAGCCTCGCGGTGCTGGCGGCGATGGCCTGGCCCGAGGTGTCCGTCGACGCGATCGACCTGAGCGCGGACGCGCTCGCGGTCGCGGCGATCAACGTCGAGCGTCACGGCCTCCAGGACCGGATCCGGCTGCTGCAGGGCGACGGTCTCGCGCCGGCGCAGGGCGCGTATGACCTGATCCTGTGCAATCCGCCTTACGTCAACAGCGCCTCGATGGCCGCCCTCCCCGACGAATATCGCGCCGAACCCGAGCTCGCGCTGGCCGGCGGCGATGACGGCATGGACTTCATCCGCCGCCTGCTGGCCGACGCGCCCGCGCGGATGAGCGCGCAGGCGGTGCTGGTTCTGGAGATCGGCAACGAGCGCGCGTTCTTCGAGGCTGCCTTCCCGCAGCTCGAAGCCGCCTGGCTCGAGACCTCGGCCGGCGAGGACCAGGTGCTGCTGCTGACGCGCGAAGCGCTGACGGCGGCCGGCTTCGGCACCACGGGAGCGTCCGCATGATCACCTTGCGCAACGTGGTGCTGCGGCGCGGCACCAAGATCGTCCTGGACGACGCGAGCGTCGTGCTGCAGCCTGGCGAGAAGGTCGGCCTGGTCGGCCGCAACGGCGCGGGCAAGTCCAGCCTGTTCGCGCTGCTGACGGGCCGGCTGCACAGCGACAAGGGCGACGTCGAGATTCCGCGCCACTGGGCACTGGCCGAAGTCGCCCAGCACATGCCCGAGACCGACATGCCGGCCACCGAGTTCGTGCTCGAGGGCGACATCCGGCTGATGGCCGCGCGCCAGGCGCTGGCCGACGCCGAAGCGGCCGACGACGGCCACGCGATCGCCGATGCCTACGCGCAGCTGATGGACGCCGGCAGCCTCGATGCCTCGGCCCGCGCGCAGGCGCTGCTGATGGGCCTGGGCTTCAAGGGCACGCAGGTCGACGCGCCGGTGAACAGCTTCTCCGGCGGCTGGCGCATGCGGCTGCAACTGGCGCGCGCGCTGATGTGCCCGTCCGACCTGATGCTGCTGGACGAGCCCACCAACCACCTGGACCTGGACGCCCTGGTCTGGCTGGAAGCCTGGCTGCAGCGCTATGAAGGCACGCTGATCATCATCAGCCACGACCGCGAGTTCCTGGACGCGATCACGAAGGTGACGCTGCATCTCGACGAGACCAAGCTGCATCGCTACGGCGGCAACTACACCGCCTTCGAGGCCATGCGCGCCGAGCGCATGCTCCAGCAGCAGCAAGCCTTCGACAAGCAGCAGGAGCGCATGGCGCATCTGCAGAAGTTCATCGACCGCTTCAAGGCCAAGGCCAGCAAGGCCAAGCAGGCGCAGAGCCGCGTCAAGGCGCTGGAACGCATGGAGAAGCTGGCGCCGGTGCTGACCGCGTCGGACTTCAGCTTCGAGTTCCGCGAGCCGCTGAACCTTCCGAATCCGATGCTGATGTTCGACACCGTCTCGGTGGGCTACGACACGGACGAGGGCGAGAAGGTCATCGTGCGCGGCATCGACCGCTCCGTGCTGGCCGGCCAGCGCTTCGGCATCCTGGGGGCGAACGGCCAGGGCAAGTCGACCTTCGTGAAGACGGTGGCGCGCATGCAGCGCCCGATGAGCGGCACCATCACCGAGGGCAAGGGCCTGTCGATCGGCTATTTCGCGCAGCAGGAAATGGACGTGCTGCGGCCCGACGAGGGCCCGCTGATGCACATGATCCGGCTGGCCAAGGAGGTCAGCCCGAATGCGCGCGAGCAGGAGCTGCGCGACTTCCTGGGCCAGTTCCGCTTCGTCGGCGACATGGTGAACCAGGAGGTCGGCAGCCTGTCCGGCGGCGAGAAGGCGCGGCTGGTGCTGGCGATGCTGGTCTGGCAGCGCCCCAATCTGCTGCTGCTCGACGAGCCCACGAACCACCTGGACCTGCAGACCCGCGAGGCGCTGTCGATGGCGCTCAACGAGTTCGAGGGCACGGTGATGCTGGTCAGCCACGACCGCGCGCTGCTGCGCGAGGTCTGCGACGAGTTCTGGCTGGTGGCCGACGGCAAGCTCGCCCCCTTCGACGGCGACCTGGACGACTATCAGCGCTGGTTGCTGGAGCAGTCCAAGGAGGCCGCGAAGCTGGCGAAGGAAGAGGCCAAGCAGGCGCTGCGCGAGGCGCGAGGCGGCAGCGCGCCGGCGCCCGCGGCCGTGACTCCGGAGCCCGCGCAAGCGCCCGCGGCGCCCGTCAAGCGCGAGGATCGCAAGCTCAGCGGCCAGGCGCGTCAGAAGCTCAATGAGCAGACGCGGCCGCTGCGCAAGGAGATGGAGCAGATCGACGCGAAGATGAAAGCCTGGGCGGAGGAACGCGCGGCGCTGGAAGCGCAGCTCTCCAGCCCCGGCCAGACGCCCGCTCAGATCGCGGACGCCGGCAAGCGGCTGAAAGCTATCGGCGATGAGATCGACGAAGCCGAGATGCGCTGGCTGGAGCTGAGCGAGCAGGTCGACGCGATCCAATCCGCCAGCTGAGCCCTTGCGCCCTGGCGCCCCCGGGGCCGATAGTTCGCGTCAACCGCGGACAAAGACCATTTCAATTGTACGCAATTGAATTGCTCGCTACAGTTCATCCCATGCCGACGACGAACTCCTCCAGCCCCGAAGACGCTGCCTCTGTCAGCGCCACCGGCGGCCAGCCCTCGATGCCCGCCGGCACCGACTGGCTGAAGCTGGACGTTCAGCTTTGCTTCGCGCTGTATTCGACCTCGCTGGCGATGACCAAGCTCTACAAGCCGCTGCTGGCGCCGCTTGGCCTGACCTACCCTCAATATCTCGTGATGCTGGTGCTGTGGGAAATGGAGGGCCTGGGCGTCTCGGAACTCGGACAGCGGCTGAGCCTGGATTCCGGCACGCTGACGCCACTGCTGAAGCGGCTCGAGGCCAGCGCGCTGATCGAGCGCCAGCGCGCCCGCAGCGACGAGCGCCGCGTCGAGATCCACCTGACCGCCGCGGGCCGCGCGCTGCGCGATCAGGCGGTCGGCATCCCGGAGCACCTGGCCTGCGCCAGCGCCTGCGGTCCGGCCGAACTCGAATCACTGACACGCCGTCTGCAGGAGTTGCGGACCAATGTACTGACCCATCTCGCCGCCGACCCCGCCCCCGATGCCGCCGCCCTCGCGGCGGACTACGGCGGGGACGGCAATCCCTGACCCCACGGTTTTCCCCACCCTCTCACCACCAAGGAGCCCCACATGGCCATCGAGAAAGCCCTCTACACCGCCACCGCCACCGCCACCGGCGGCCGCCAAGGCACTGCCCAGTCGTCCGACGGCGCGCTGAAGGTCGAGCTGTCGACGCCCAAGGAACTCGGCGGCGCCGGCGGCAGCGGCACCAACCCGGAACAGCTGTTCGCCGCGGGCTACTCGGCCTGCTTCATCGGCGCGATGAAGGCCGTCTCGGCGCGCAACAAGGTCGCGCTGCCGGCTGAAGTCTCGATCACCAGCGAAGTCGGCATCGGCCCGCACGCCAACAAGCCGGGCGCCTTCGGCATCGCCGTGTCGATGAAGATCTCGGTGCCGGGCATGGACCGCGCCCAGCTGGAGAAGCTGGTCGCCGAGGCCCACGAGGTCTGCCCGTACTCCAACGCGACCCGCGGCAACGTCGACGTCTCGCTGACGATCGTCTAAGCCTCGCGACCGCCCGGTTCACGCCGGGCTCGCCATGAAAAAAGCGCCGGCATCCGCCGGCGCCTTGTCGTTGATGCGATGCCTCAGCGTTGCTGGAGCAGCGCGAGCATCAGTTCGACGCGCGCCGCCCAGGGCGACAGCGCCGCCGCGGGCTCGCCCTCCGCGCCGACGATGCGGCCTTGCGCGCACCGCGTCGTCCGCCACACCGGCACGCCGGCATGCTTGAGCGCCCGCACCGGCGCCTCGAGCGCCTGATTCACCGTGCCGTTGCCCGTGCACGCCAGCACCAGCCCCTGCAGACCGGCCGCCCGCCATGCCTCGAGCGAACGCGCGTCGGCACCCGCATGGCTGGCGAGCACCTCCACCCAGGGCCACTGAGCCCCATCTTCCGGCAGCAGCGCCGCGCCAAGCGCCTCGCCCACCGGCCAATCGCGGAAGCGCCGCACGATGCCCTCCTCCACCACGGCCAGCGGCCCGGCATCGGGGCCCGCCTCGAAGGCGTCGAGCCGGTAACTGTGCGTCTTGCGCAGCTCAAGCCCGGACCAGACCTGACCCGCCACGACAGCGATGACGCCTCGCACGCCGTCGCTCTCGGCGACGGCGACGGCGTCCAGCAGGTTCTGCGGCCCATCCGCCTGGATGGCGGTCGCCGGCCGCATCGCCGCGGTCAGGACGACGGGCTTCTCCGGCGCCAGCACGCGCTGCAGCAGATAGGCGGTCTCCTCCAGCGTGTCGGTGCCGTGCGTGATCACCACGCCGCGCACCTCCGGCCGGTCCAGATGCTCCCGCACCCGCTTCGCCAGCCGCGCCCACGTGGCGTGATCCATGTCCTTGCTGTCGAGCTGGGCCAGCTGTTCAGCCTCCAGCGACTTGGCCGCCAGCGCCGGGACCGCCTTCACCAGCGACGCCACCGACAGCGAACCCGCCTTGTAGCCGACGTTGTCCGTCGCGCTGCCCGAAGCCCCGGCGATCGTCCCGCCGGTGCCGATGATCACGAGGGTCTGCGCCGCACTTTGCAATTTGTCGTCTCCTGTATAAAAATCCAGATGCTGGATGAATTCTCAGCCAGTTTTCGAACCTCGATCGAGAACTCGACTCCTGGCCGCGAAATCCCGTCCCGTCCTCAATGGAATAAAGGCCAGTGCCCGTGGATACACCACCCAAACTCACCGCCCGCCAGCAACAGATCTTCGATCTGGTCCGCGACAGCATCGAGAGCACCGGCTCCCCGCCCACCCGCGCCGAAATCGCGCAACAACTGGGGTTCAAGTCCGCCAATGCCGCCGAGGAACACCTGCAGGCGCTCGCCCGCAAGGGCGTCATCGAACTGGTGGGCGGCACGGCGCGCGGAATCCGCCTGCCCTCGACGGCGCTTCGCCAGGTCAATCGCGCCCGCGAGCACAGCCAGTTCGCACTGCCACTGGCGAGCCTGGCGCAACTCACGCTGCCACTCGTGGGCCGGGTCGCCGCCGGCGCCCCCATCCTCGCCGAGGAACATGTGGAGCAGCACTATAGCGTCGACCCCTCGATGTTCTCGAAAGCGCCCGACTTCCTGCTACGCGTGAAAGGCATGAGCATGAAGGACATCGGCATCATGGACGGTGACCTGCTCGCCGTGCAGAAAATCAGCGAGGCGCGCAATGGCCAGGTGGTCGTCGCGCGCATTGGCGACGAGGTCACCGTCAAACGATTCCAGCGCCATGCGGGTGGTATTCGGCTGCTACCGGAGAACACCGATTTCGAGCCCATCGACGTCACGCCGGATGAGCACTTCGCCATTGAAGGCTTGGCTGTTGGACTGATCCGGTCCGGCGGGTTTCACTGACCGTATCGGGGCGGCGCATGTCCGCGCGAAAGACGCACACGAAAGCTGCTTCGGCCGCAGAATGCCGGACGCTGCGGCAGATTCCCAACATCGGCCCCGCAATGGCCCGGGATTTTGAATTGATGGGGATCCGGCAACCCGCGGATCTCATCGGCGCCGATGCATTCGCGCTTTATCAGCGGATTTGCAAACTGACTGGCCAGCGCCATGATCCTTGCGTACTGGATACCTATATGGCGGCCGTCGATTTCATGAACGGCGCTCCGGCCAAGGATTGGTGGAGTTATACCGATCAGCGCAAGCGCGAGTATCCAGACCTCTGAATACCGCATCGAACAGCGATCCACATCATTCGAACAGGCAAAGAAAAAACCCTGTCGACTTGCATCGACAGGGTTTCAATGTTGGCGGAGTGGACGGGGCTCGAACCCGCGACCCCCGGCGTGACAGGCCGGTATTCTAACCAACTGAACTACCACTCCAGATACGACGTTGTTAAGCACATCGATATCGTTAGCGAACAAGTTTCGCTGCAAGCCATCGATTCCATTCAGAATCGCGATGCAGCCAAGCGTTGTCAAACTTGGCGTCCCCTAGGGGATTCGAACCCCTGTAATCACCGTGAAAGGGTGGTGTCCTAGGCCTCTAGACGAAGGGGACTAAACCTTCTTGCCGCGACTCGGTCCGCGCCCAGTTTCCCGAAGGATTCTGGTGGAGGTAAGCGGGATCGAACCGCTGACCTCTTGCATGCCATGCAAGCGCTCTCCCAGCTGAGCTATACCCCCGAATGCTTTCGCATCGAATCGGTACGCAGCCCGAGTCTCAACTCATTGTTGGCGGAGTGGACGGGGCTCGAACCCGCGACCCCCGGCGTGACAGGCCGGTATTCTAACCAACTGAACTACCACTCCAGATACTCAAGATCTTTCGATCCGTCGCATCAAACTTTTCTCGCTTTGCCTTCATCCATTGCTTGATGTCGGCGCTGCGTCGATTTCGTTACTATACCTGATTTTGACAACGATCAAATCGACTTCCGAAGAATTTTTCGATTTTCTCGATCAATCTCTGATCAGTAACCAAGCTCGAAAACTTGGCGTCCCCTAGGGGATTCGAACCCCTGTAATCACCGTGAAAGGGTGGTGTCCTAGGCCTCTAGACGAAGGGGACTAAACCTTCTTCCTTGAACCGCGCGCCACGCAAACCGAAGTTTGGTGGAGGTAAGCGGGATCGAACCGCTGACCTCTTGCATGCCATGCAAGCGCTCTCCCAGCTGAGCTATACCCCCTTCGGGGATTCGATCCGGCTTCTCTTCGGTTTCCTGGAATCTCATCGGGGAGCTTGCGCTCCCCGTTTTGATTCGCTGTCTGCCGCTTCGAAGTTCGTTTCGAACAACGCGCTGTTCAAGCGAGAACGAGAGTATAGACCGAGTTTTAAACGGAACGCAAGCGGTTCAACAAAATTTCTTTGTCGAAGAGTTCCAGCACCGCATCGACCGACGGCGTCTGCGTCCGGCCGCAGGCCAGCACGCGCACCGGAATTGCCAGTTGCGGCATCTTCAGACCATGCGCGGCGATCGTTTCCTTGATGGCGGCGCTGATCGCGGCCTTGTCCCAGGTGCCCAGCGCCTCGAGCTTGTCGGCGAGCGTCAGCACCGCCGGTTTGACGGCCTCGGTCAAATGCTGCGCGCGGTCCGCGTCGCCGATGGTGACCGGCGACACATACATCGCCAGCCAGTCGGCCAGCGCCACCGTGGTGCTGCAGCGGTCCTTGAACAGGCCGCACATCGCCTCGAGCCGCGCCGGCGCCGCCAGGCCTCGCTTGGCCAGTTGCGCCGCCACCAGCGTCGCCAGCCGCGCGTCGCCGGCCAGCTTGATGTAATGGGCGTTGACCCATTCGAGCTTGGCCGGATCCCATTGCGCCGGGCTCTTCGAGATGTGCCCCCCGTCGAACCACGACACCATCTGCTCGATCGAGAACAGCTCGTCATCGCCGTGGCTCCAGCCCAGGCGCGCGAGGTAATTCAGCATCGCCTCGGGCAGATAGCCGTTGTCCTCGTAGGCCGTCACGCTGACGGCGCCGCGGCGCTTGGACAGCTTCTGACCGTCGTCGCCCAGGATCACCGGAATGTGCCCGAACGCCGGGAGCGGCGCCCCCAGCGCGTTGAAGATGTTGATCTGCCAGGGCGTGTTGTTGATGTGCTCGTCGCCGCGGAAGACATGGGTGATGGCCATGTCCCAGTCGTCGATCACCACGGCGAAGTTGTAGGTCGGCACGCCATCGGGCCGCAGGATGATCAGGTCGTCGATCTCGCGGTTGTTGATCGTGATCGGGCCCTTGACCAGGTCATTCCAGGTCACGTCGCCGTCGAGCGGATTCTTGAAGCGCACCACCGGTGTCACGCCTTCGGGGATCGCCGGCAGCGTCTTGCCGGGTTCCGGACGCCAGGTGCCGTCATAGCGGCGCTTCTCGCCGCGCGCCTCCTGGCCGGCCTTCATCGCGTCCAGTTCTTCCGGCGTGCAGTAGCAGCGGTAGGCCGTGCCCGCCGCGATCATCTGTTCGACGACCGCGTGATAGCGCTCCAGGCGCTGCATCTGGTAGATCGGGCCCTCGTCGTACACCAGGCCCAGCCATTTCATCGAAGCCAGGATCTGTTCGACCGAATCCTGCGTCGAGCGGGCGACGTCGGTGTCCTCGATGCGCAGCACGAACTGGCCGCCGAAGTGGCGCGCGTAGGCCCAGGAGAACAGCGCCGTGCGCGCGGTGCCCAGGTGCAGGAAGCCCGTCGGCGAGGGAGCGATGCGGGTACGGATGGTGGTCATAGGGAGTTCAAACCGCGGGCCAGGTCGGCCTTGATGTCTTCGATGTCTTCCAGGCCGACCGCGACGCGGATCAGGCCTTGCGTGATGCCGGCCGCCTGGCGCTGCGGCTCGGTGAGGCGGCCATGCGAGGTGCTGGCCGGATGCGTGATGGTGGTCTTGGTGTCGCCCAGGTTGGCGGTGATGGAGCAGATCGTCGTCTGGTCGATCACGTGGAAGGCGGCAGCCCGCCCGTTGTCCTCGGCGCCGCCCCTGACGATGAAGGACACCACCGCCCCGCCCTGCCCGCCTTGCTGGCGCATCGCGAGCTCGTGCTGCGGGTGCGATGTCAGGCCCGGGTAGTAGACCCGCTCGACGGCGGGATGCGACTCCAGCCACTGGGCCAGCACGGCGGCGCTGGCGGTCTGCGCCTTCATGCGCACCGACAGCGTCTCCATGCCCTTGAGCACGACCCAGGCGTTGAACGGCGACAGCGACATGCCCACCGAGCGCATCACCGGCGTGAACACCTCGTCGACATGTCTGGCCGACGCGCAGATCGCGCCCGCGATCACGCGGCCCTGGCCGTCCAGATACTTGGTGCCGGAATGGATGATGAAGTCCGCGCCCATCTTCGCCGGCTGCTGCAGCGCGGGTGACGCGAAGCAGTTGTCGACCGCCAGCAACGCGCCATGGCCGTGCGCGATCTCCGCCAGTGCGGCGACGTCGCAGACCTCGGTCAGCGGGTTGGTCGGGGTTTCGGCGAACAGCAGCCGAGTGTTGGGCTGCAGCGCGTTCTTCCATTCCGCCAGGTCGGTCTGCGAGACGAAGGTCGTCTGGACGCCGAACTTGCCGAACTCGCCCTGCAGCAGCTTGATCGTCGAGCCGAACACCGAGCGCGAGCACACCACGTGATCGCCGGCCTTCAGCAGGCCCATCACCAGCAGCATGATCGCGGACATGCCCGAGGACGTCGCGATGCAGGCCTCGGTGCCCTCGAGCGCGGCGAGCCGGCGCTCCATCATCATGACCGTCGGATTCGAGAAGCGGCTGTAGACGAAGGCCTCTTCCTCGTTGGCGAAGCGGCGCGCGGCGGTCGCCGCGTCCGGGTGCACGAAGCTGCTGGTCAGGAACAGCGCCTCGGAGTTCTCGCCCCACGGCGTCGCGGGCAGGCCTTCGCGGACCGCGAGCGTGTCCAGCCGTGCGTCGGCGGGCAGCGCCACGCGCGGGATGCCGCCCTTCTTGTCGCTCGTCATCACTGGTCTCCGCCGCTCTGCAGGGCCAGGCGGCTGCGCGCCGGCAGGTCCTCTTCCTCGGGCTGCGACTTGCGCTGCGCCTGCAGCGTCGCGAAGTCCTCGGCCGACACGTCGCCGGTGATGTAGGTGCCGTCGAAGCACGAGGCCTCGAAGCCATTCAAGCCCGGACGCAACTGGGCGACCACGCGCTTCATCGCATCGACGTCCTGGTAGATCAGCGCGTCGGCGCCGATGAACTGGCGGATCTCCTCGATCGAGCGGCCATGGGCGATCAGCTCTTCCTTGGTCGGCATGTCGATGCCGTAGACGTTGGGGAAGCGCACCGGCGGCGCGGCCGAGGCCAGGTAGACCTTGTTGGCGCCGGCCTCGCGGGCCATCTGCACGATCTCCTTGGAGGTCGTGCCGCGCACGATCGAGTCGTCGACCAGCAGCACGTTGCGGCCCTTGAACTCCAGACCGATCGCGTTGAGCTTCTGGCGCACCGACTTCTTGCGCGTGGACTGGCCCGGCATGATGAAGGTCCGCCCGACATAGCGGTTCTTGACGAAGCCCTCGCGGTACGGCTTGCCAATCCGGTGCGCGAGCTGCATCGCCGAGGGGCGGCTCGATTCCGGGATCGGGATGACGACGTCGATCTCGCTGGGCGGGATCGTCGAGATCAGGCGCTGGGCCAGCGTCTCGCCCATGTTCAGGCGCGCCTGGTAGACCGAGATGCCGTCCATCACCGAGTCCGGCCGCGCCAGATACACGAACTCGAACATGCAGGGGTTCAGCGTCGGGTGCTCGGCGCACTGCTGCGTGTGGATCGCGCCGCTGGTGTCGATGAACAGGGCCTCGCCAGGCGCGAGGTCGCGCGTCAGCGTGTGGCCGGTGCCTTCGAGCGCCACGCTCTCGCTGGCCACCATCACCTCGCCGTCGCCCGATTGGCCGAAGCACAGCGGCCGGATGCCATAGGGATCGCGGAATGCGAGCAGGCCGTGGCCGGCGATCAGCGCGATCACGCCATACGAGCCCTTGATGCGCTTGTGCACCGTGCTTACCGCCTTGAAGATCTGCGCCGGCGTCAGCGGCAGGTCGCGGCCGGCCATCTCCAGCTCGTGCGCCAGCACGTTGATCAGCACCTCGGTGTCGCTTTCGGTGTTGATGTGGCGGCGGTCGACCTCGAACAGCTCCGCCTTCAGCGCGTGGGCGTTGGTCAGGTTGCCGTTGTGGACCAGCACGATGCCGTAGGGCGCGTTGACGTAGAAGGGCTGCGCCTCTTCCTCGCTGTAGGCGTTGCCGGCGGTGGGATAGCGGACCTGCCCCAGCCCGACATTGCCCGGCAGCGCGCGCATGTTGCGGGTGCGGAACACGTCGCGCACCATCCCGCGCGCCTTGTGCATGAAGCACTTCTGGCCCTGCATGGTGACGATGCCGGCCGCATCCTGGCCGCGGTGCTGCAGCAGCAGCAGCGCGTCATAAATCAGCTGGTTGACCGGCGCCTTGGAAATCACACCGACGATGCCGCACATGGGAGGTCCTTCAATGCTCTGGGAACGGGAGGAAAGCGAAGGCCGGGGCGCTCGTGACGCTCAGGCCGGAATGTAGTCGTGCAGGGCCTCGGGCAGCAGCGGCCGGACCTGCGCCAGCGCCGCCTGCAGCCACGGGGCGGCTTGGGATCCGGTCCAGGCCTGCGACTTCGCGGCCGGGGTCATGCCGATGATGACGGTGGCCAGCAGCGCCAGCAGCGCCGCGCGCAGCACGCCGAAGCCCGCGCCGCCGAGCCGGTCCAGCACGCCCAGCGGCGTCGCGTGGATCAATGCCCGGATCAGCTTGGCGCCGATGCCCCAGATCAGCAGCACCAGCACGAAGGCCAGCACCAGCCCGATGGCGTGGGCCATCGCCGGGCCGGGCCGGTCCAGCGGGATGAAGCGCTCGACCATCGGCGCGACATAGGGCGCGGCCACGTAGGCCACGGCCCAGCCGGCGAGCGTCATCACCTCGAAGACCAGGCCGCGCCATGCGCCCAGCAGCACGGACACGGCCACCAGGGCCAGCAGCGCAAGGTCGACCCAGTTCATCGTGGCGATCGGTTCGGATTGAAGGGGTCATGGCGGTCCATCGGGCGATCTCCGTGCCGGCCGGTCAGAGCGTCAGCACGGCGGGCGCGAGGCCGCCGCCGCGGACCTTCGCCGCGGCCTTGTCGGCCTCGTCCCGCGAGTTGAAGGGGCCCACGCGGACGCGCACGCGCTTGCCATCCGCGGTGTCAACGGCCTGGGTGTAGGTCTTCAGGCCCATGCGCTCGACCTTGGCGCGCACGTCCTGCGCGGCCTTGCCGTCGGCATAGGCGCCCACCTGGACGATGAAGCGCGCCCCAGAGGGGGCGGCATCGGGTTTTCTGTCCGGCGTGGCGCGGCCTTCCAGCAGGGCCTGCGCACGGGCCGCGTCGGCGGCGCGGTGATCGGGCCGGGCATCCGCCGGCTTCGCGTCCGCCTTTGAGTCCGGCCTGGACTCGGGCTTGCGCTCGGGTCTGGCCTCGGCGACCTTCTGCTCGGGCTTGCGCTCGGGTTTCGGTTCCGGCTTCGTCTCCGGCTTCGTTTCCGGCTTGGGCTCGACGCGCGCGGGGCGGGACGCCTCGGCGATCGCGGCGCGCTCCTCGGGCTTGGGCTCGGTGCGCGCGGGCGGCACCGGATCCGGCACCGGCACGGCCTGCGCGGGCGGCGGCACGGCGCGGTCCGCGGCGGCCTGCTCGGGGGTCTCGGTGATGATGCCGCGGCCGGCGTCGCCATCGGCCGCAGCGCGCGGCGCTTGCGCCGCAGGTGTGGGAATGGCCAGCGGCACGGCGCCGTCCTTGCGCGGGATGTCGATCGGCAGGTCCACCGGAATCGGTCGGGGCTGGGTCTCGAACAGCAGCGGGAAGACGATCACCGCGACGCCCACCAGCACCGCCGCGCCGATCAGCCGGCGGCGGGCCCTGAGGCGCAGTTGCTGGACGTCGTCGACCGCGTCCGCGCCGGCGCGTCCGCGGCCACGTCCGCCGTCACCGGAACGGCCCCGTTCGCGCTCGGCGCCTCGGTCACCGGAGTCGTTCGCTTCGCCGCGCTTCAGGAAGGACAGAAAACCCATGGAATCGGAAGGCCTGGTTGTTGCCGAGAGATCGCCAGATGGAAGCCGCCTCCGGAGCGGAAAGCGGCCCTTTCCGCATCTACGGTCAGGGCCGCCGGCTTCAACTGCGACAGGTTCGAATGCAGCGTTGCGATGCGTTCAACGGGCGCAGGATCAAGGCTGGGATTCCGGCTGGACGCCGCTGCCCAGTCTCGGGATGCCGTGCCTGAGCACGCCGCCCACGGTGAAGAACGAACCGAAGACCAAAATTCTATCAGCGGGGTCCGCCTCGGCCGCCGCCTCGGACAGCGCCGCCATCGGGTCCGGATGCAACGAATGCCCCACCGCCTTGGGCGTCTGCAGCGTGCCCGCCGCGCGGGCCTCGTCGAAGCGCTGCTGGAGCGCCTGGGCGGTCGCCGCACGGGCGATCGGCAGGTCGCAGAAATGCCAGCGGTCGATCAGCGGCGAGATCCGCGCCAGGATGTTGGCCAGGTCCTTGTCGGCCATCGCGCCGAACACCGCGCGGGTGCGCGGGTAGAAGCCCATCTGGTCCAGGTTCTGCGCCAGCGCCGCCACCGCGTGCGGGTTGTGCGCCACATCCAGCACCAGCATCGGCGAACCGGGGATCACCTGGAAGCGCCCGGGCAGCTCCACCAGCGCCAACCCGGCCCGCACGGCCTGCGCGGAGACCGGCAGGCGCTCGTACAGCGCCTCGAACGCCGCCAGCACGCCCGAGGCGTTCAGCAACTGGTTGACGCCGCGCAGCGCCGGGTAGGACATGCCGCTGTAGCGCCGCGCGCGCCCCGCCCACTGCCACTGCTGGCGGTCGCCCGAATAGCTGAAGTCGCGCCCGAGCTGGCGCAGGTCCGCGCCGATGACCTGGGCATGCGCCGCGATCGACGCCGGCGGCATCGGGTCGGACACGATCGCCGGCTTGCCCGGCCGCATGATGTGCGCCTTCTCGCGTCCGACCGACTCGCGATCCGGACCGAGATACTCGGTGTGGTCCAGGTCGATGCTGGTGATGACGCTGCAGTCGGCATCGATCACGTTGACCGCGTCCAGCCGCCCGCCCAGGCCGACCTCCAGGATCACCAGGTCCAGCGGCTCCGAGGCCAGCCGGTGCAGGATCGCCAGCGTGGTGAACTCGAAGTAGGTCAGCGTCAGTTCGCCACGGGCCTGCTCGACCGCCTCGAAGTGCGGCAGCAGCGAGGCCGCGTCCACCGGCGCGCCGCCGACGCGGCAGCGCTCCTGGAAGTGCACCAGGTGCGGCTTGATGTAGAGACCGACGCGGTAGCCGGCCTGCAGCGCGATGCTTTCCAGCATCGCGCAGGTCGAGCCCTTGCCATTGGTGCCGGCCACCATCACCACTGGCGTGTCGGCGCCAAAGCGCAGGCCCAGCCGGTCGCGCACCTCGGCGACGCGGGCCAGGGTCATGTCGATCTCCTTGGGGTGGAGCCGCTCGCAGCGCGACAGCCAGGCCTCCAGCACCTGCTGGGCGTCGCCGCCCGGGGCCAGTTGCGGGATCGACAGGTCGTTCGGGGAAGAAGTCATCGGAATGTCCAAGGCTCAAATGAAGACGGCCAGACCGGGTCCGGTCTGGCCGTGCTGAGTACCGGGACTGCCTGCGAGACGGTTCGGCGGCTGCCGTCAGGCGACCGCGTCGGCGCTCTGGCGCTGCAGGATGGCCAGGTTGCGGGCCACGACCTCGCGCAGCTTGCGGCGGTCCACGATCATGTCGATCGCGCCCTTCTCCATCAGGAACTCGGCGCGCTGGAAGCCGGCGGGCAGCTTCTCGCGCACGGTGTTCTCGATCACGCGCGGGCCCGCGAAGCCGATCAGCGCCTTGGGCTCGGCGATGACGATGTCGCCGACGAACGCGAAGCTCGCCGAGACGCCGCCCATCGTCGGGTCGGTCAGCACGCTGATGTAGGGGAGCTTGGCCTTGGCCAGGCGCGTCAGCGCGGCATTGGTCTTGGCCATCTGCATCAGCGAGAGCAGGCCTTCCTGCATCCGCGCGCCGCCGGTGGCGGTGAAGCAGATGAAGGGGGTCTTCTGCTCCAGCGCGGTCTCGACGCCGCGCGCGAAGCGCTCGCCGACCACGGAGCCCATGGAGCCGCCCATGAAGTCGAACTCGAAGCAGGCGGTGACGACCGGGATGCTCATCACCGCGCCGCCCATCACGACCAGCGCGTCGGTCTCGCCGGTGTTCTCCAGCGCTTCCTTGAGGCGGTCGGGATACTTCTTGCTGTCCTTGAACTTCAGCGCGTCGACCGGCAGCACCTCCTGGCCGACCTCGTAGCGCCCTTCCCCGTCCAGGAACGCGTCCAGCCGGGCGCGGGCGCCGATGCGGTGGTGGTGGCCGCACTTCGGGCAGACGTTGACGTTCTGCTCGAGGTCGGTCTTGTAGAGCACCGTCTCGCAGGACGGGCACTTGATCCACAAGCCTTCCGGCACCGTGCGGCGCTGGTCGGGGTCGGTCTGCTGGATCTTGGGCGGAAGAAGTTTCTCAAGCCAACTCATGGCGGGCTCCTATGTCTGTCGCGAAACGCGAAAGCGGGGCAGATTGCCCCGCTCAGGCGTCCAGCGCGGCGCGGATGTCTCGGATGAAGGCCGCTGCCTGGATCGCGACATTATCCCTGGATTGCAGCTCGATCAGCTGAACCAGGGCCGAACCGATCACCACCGCGTCCGCATGCCGGGCCACGGCGGCGGCCGTCGCCCCGTCACGGATGCCGAAACCCACGCCCAGCGGCACCTTCACGTGCCGGCGCAGGCGCGGCATGGCATCGGCGACGGCGCCGGTGTCCAGGTGGCCGGCGCCGGTCACGCCCTTGAGCGAGACGTAATAGACATAGCCGCTGGCCAGCCGGCCCAGACGCTCGACGCGCTCGTCGGTGGAAGTCGGCGCCAGCAGGAAGATCGGATCCAGTCCCTTGGCCTTGAGCGCGGTGGCGAAGGCCTCGCACTCCTCGGGCGGATAGTCGACGACCAGCACGCCGTCGACGCCGGCGGCCTGGGCCTCGGTGACGAAGCGCTCCAGGCCGAAGCGCTCGACCGGATTCGCGTAGCCCATCAGCACGACCGGCGTGTCCGCATCCTGCTGGCGGAAGGCGCGCACCATCTCCAGCACATGGGTCAGCGTGATGCCCTTCTGCAGCGCGCGCTCGCTGGCGCGCTGGATGACGGGGCCGTCGGCCATCGGATCGGAGAACGGCACCCCCAGCTCGATGACGTCGGCGCCGGCCCGGGCCATCGCCAGCATCAACTCGACCGTCACGTCGGCATAGGGATCGCCCGCGGTGACATAAGGGATCAGCGCCTTGCGGCCCGCGGCGGCCAGCCGCGCGAACGTGGCCTGGATGCGGCTCATTGGGCACCTCCCTTCACGGCGTGGCCGGCCATCGAGGGCCGGTCGAAGTACTCGGCGCCCGACAGGTCGGCGACGGTGCCGATGTCCTTGTCGCCGCGGCCGGACAGGTTCACCAGCAGGTGCTGGTCGGGACGCATCGCCGGCGCGAGCTTGATCGCGTGCGCGAGCGCGTGGCTCGATTCCAGCGCCGGGATGATGCCCTCGGTGCGGCACAGCCGGTGGAAGGCAGCGAGCGCCTCGGCATCGGTGGCGCCGACGTACTCGGCGCGGCCGATGTCCTTCAGATAGGCGTGCTCGGGGCCGACGCCCGGATAGTCCAGGCCGGCGGAGATCGAGTGGGTCTCGATGATCTGGCCGGCCTCGTCCTGCAGCAGGTAGGTGCGATTGCCATGCAGCACGCCCGGTGAACCCGCGCTCAGCGTGGCCGCGTGCTTGGGCGTGTCGACGCCCTGCCCGGCCGCCTCGACGCCGATCAGGCGCACGTCCTGGTGCGGGATGTAGGGATAGAAGATGCCGATCGCGTTGCTGCCGCCACCGACGCAGGCGATGACCGCATCGGGTTGCTTGCCGATCATCTGCGGCATCTGGACCAGGCATTCGTCGCCGATGATGCGCTGGAAGTCTCGGACCATCATCGGATACGGATGCGGGCCGGCCACGGTGCCGATGATGTAGAAGGTCGACTCGATGTGGGTGACCCAGTCGCGCATCGCCTCGTTGAGCGCGTCCTTGAGCGTCTTGGAGCCGGACTCCACCGGGACGACCTTCGCTCCAAGCAGGTTCATCCGGTAGACGTTGGGCGACTGGCGCTTCACGTCCTCCGAGCCCATGTAGACGACGCACTCCATGCCATAGCGGGCACAGATCGTGGCGGTGGCCACGCCGTGCTGGCCGGCGCCGGTCTCGGCGATGACGCGCTTCTTGCCCATGCGGCGCGCCAGCAGCGCCTGGCCGATGGTGTTGTTGACCTTGTGCGCGCCGGTGTGGTTCAGGTCCTCCCGCTTGAGGAAGATCTGCGCGCCGCCCAGCTCGCTGCTCAGGCGCCGGGCGTGATAGATCGGGCTCGGACGGCCGACGAAATGGGCCAGCTCGTACTGGAACTCGCGGATGAACTCCGGATCCTGGCTGTAGCGGGCGTAGGCCTCATTCAGCTCGTCGAGCGCATGGATCAGCGTCTCGGCGACGAAGCGGCCACCGTAGTAGCCATGGGCGTTGGCGGTCGGCACGGGGCCGAAACGGCCTTGCGCGTCGGGCTGCGCATAGCCGGCCAGCGGTCCCGTGACGAACGGGATCGAATCGGAGATGGTCTTGGACATGAGGGGTCCTCTATGAGGATGCCCGCGCGCGTTTCGAAGCGGAATCAGGCCGACTTCAGGCGGTCGGCCTCGCGCACGGCATCGCAGAACTGGCGGATCTTCACGGCGTCCTTGAGGCCCTTGGAGGCCTCCACGCCGGAGCTGACGTCAACGGCCCAGGGCCGGACCTGCCGCACGCCATCGATCACGTTGGCTGCACTCAACCCACCAGACAAAACGACCGGAGAGGGAACGCTTGGAGGCAGCAGTGACCAATCGAAGACCTTTCCGCCTCCACCGTAGCCGTCGACGAAGGCGTCGACCAGCACGGCCTGGGCGCGGGAGAAACGAGTCGCGAAGTCTAGCAAATCGAAGCCCGGCGCCATGCGCGCCGCGCGCAGATAGGGGCGCGACCAGCGGTCGCAGTCCTCGGGTGCCTCGTCGCCGTGGAACTGCAGCGTCAGCGCCGGGATCGCGGCCAGCGCCGCGTCGATCGCGGCCGCCGGCGCGTTGACGAACAAGCCCACCGGCGTCACGAACGGGGGCAGTCGCCGCGCCAGCTCGGCGGCGCGCGCAACGCTCACCGCGCGCGGGCTCTTGTCGTAGAAGACCAGGCCGATCGCGTCGGCGCCAGCCTCGACGGCGGCGTCGACATCGGCTTCCCGGGTCAGGCCACAGATCTTGATTCGGGTTCGGCTCATGGACGGAGTCTCTTCAGTCGCTCGGACCGGCGCTCAAGGGAGCCAGTCCATCGCGGCGGTGTGCCGCGGCAGGTTCAGGTGATCGTCGTAGGTCGGGCCGACGAAGTACAGCCCGTCCGGCGGAAAAGTGGGCGCCGCCGCGTCGCGCGAACGCGCCGCGAGCACCTCGTCCATCCACGCGGGCGGCTTTTGTCCGGCGCCGACCGCGACCAGGCAGCCCATGATGTTGCGGATCATGTGATGCAGGAAGGCGATGCCGTCGAACTCGAAACGCCAGTAGGCGCCGCGCTTCTCGACCGAGATGCGGTGCAGCGTCTTCACCGGCGAGGCCGCCTGGCATTCCGCCGAGCGGAAGGAGCTGAAGTCGTGCTCGCCCTCCAGGCGCCGGGCCGCGTCGCGCATCGCGTCCCCGTCCAGCGGACGGAAGGTCCAGCCCACGCCCCGCGCCTCGATGGACGGCCGCACGTTGGACTCCAGCAGCAGATACCAGTAGCGCCGCCCGCGCGCCAGGTTGCGCGCATGGAAGTCCTCGCCGGGGAAGGCGGCCCACTGGATCGCGATGTCGCGCGGCAGGTAGCGATTGACGCCGCGCACCCACGAAAACGCTTCGCGGTCGACCGGCGAATCGAAGTGGACGACCTGGTTGAGTCCGTGCACGCCGGTGTCGGTCCGGCCGGCGCAGATGGTGCGGATCGGCTGCGCCGCGAACTGCGCCAGCGCCGCTTCCAGCGCGTCCTGCACGGTGCCGCCGCCAGGCTGGCTCTGCCAGCCCTTGTAGGCCTCGCCGCGGTAACTCACGCCCAGCGCCACGCGCATGCCGGTCTCCGGATCTCAGAAAGGGTGGCGCGCAGCGCGCCCAAAAAGAAAAGGCGCCCGGCCAGGGCCGAGCGCCTTGTCGCGAAGGACCCGCAGTTTAGCGAAGCTGATCCAGCATCTGCTGGGCACGCTCGCGCAGCGGACCGCCGGCCTTGCCGACCAGTTCCTGCAGCACGTCGCGCGCGCCTTCGGTGTCGCCGATCTGGCGGAATTCCTCGGCCAGCTCCAACTGGCGCTGCAGCGCTTCGTCGTCGTTCGGATCGATGCTGTCCAGGTCGACGCCCAGGTCGTCCAGGCTCATCGTGTCCGAGCTCGCCGGCTTGACGTCGGGCAGCGCATCCAGGTCGGGCAGGTCCACCGAGGGGATGTCCTCGACGTCGCCGGCCTTGCTGATCGTGCGCTCGTCGCGGCCGGCCGGCGCGGTGGCGGGCAGGTCCAGGTCGATGCTCGACAGGTCGAAATCCAGCGAATCGGACTGCGCCGCCGGCGCCGCCGCGGGCGTGCCGCCGAGGTCGTCCAGGTCGCCGAGGTCGAACTCGAGTTCACGGGCATTGGACGCGGCCGGAGCGGCCGGCGGCGTGCTCAGGTCCAGGTCCATGTTCATCGGCGCCTGGCTGCCCGACGACGGCAGCGCCTGCGTGGCGGCCATCGCCTGCGCCGGGGCCGGGGGCGAACCCAGGTCCAGATCGAGGTCCAGGTCCATCAGGCTGGACGGGCCGGCATCGCGGGAGGCGGCCGCGCCAGCCGCGGCACCGGCCGCGGCGGTCGCCGCCGCGCGGGCGAGCGCATCGCCGCCCGGATGGGCCAGGCCAGTGGCCGGCAGCGTGCTCGCGTTCATCGGCTCGGGACGCTCGTCGTCGCTCTCGAACATCGTCGGCGCGCCGCCCGGCTGATACAGCGGATTGTCCGGATCGACCTGGCGGCCGAGCTCCTGGACCTTCAGCCAGTCCTCGCCCTGCCCCTTGGTCTCGGCGTACAGCTGCACCGACAGTTGCTCGAAGCCTTTGATGTCGCGGCGCTTGCCGTAGACCTCAAGCAGCTTCAGGCGGATCGCCAGGCGCTCGGGGTTGGCGCGCAGCGCCTCCTTCAGGATTTCCTCGGCCTGCAGGTCGCGGCCGTAGGCCAGATAGACATCGGCCTCGGCGACCGGATCGACGTCGCCGATCGCGTCGAGCTGGCTCAGCGAGTAGCTCATCGACGACTGACCGGTGGTCGACGCATCGCGCGTGTCCACGCGCTGGCCGCCGCTGTGGCCGAAGAACGAGTCCGGGGCCAGGCGGCTTTCGGCGAAAGCGGTCTCGGAGCGCGAGGCCGCGTCGCGGCGGGCGCGCCAGCGGTTGTAGCCGATGCCGCCGACGACCACGAGCAGCACCGCGCCGATGGCGGGCAGGTAGTCGGTCAGCGAGTCCAGGAAGCCCGGCTCTTCCGGTTCCGGCTTGGGCGCCGGCACGGCACGCGGCGCCGAGGCGGCGGCCGGCGCCGACGCCGGGGTCACCGCCGCGATGGCGGACGCCGGCGCGGAAGAGGCACTGGCAGCGCTGGCGGCGCTGGCCGCGGTCTGGGCCGCGGGCACGTTGGCCGCGACATTCACGGCCGGCGCGGAAGCGGCCGCCGGCGCGGGGGCCGGAGCCGGAGCCGGAGCCGGAGCGGGCGCGGGAGCCGGGGCCGGCGCGGCAGCCGTGGTCGCCGCTGGCGCGGACGGTTTCGTGGCGGCGGAGAGCTTCTTCAGCTCCTCGACGTTGCGAGTCAACTCGGCGACGCGTGCGGCGGAATCCTTCTTCTCGGTTTCCTTCGAGACCTTGGCCTCGGCGCCGGCGGTCTTGGGCTTGCTCAGCGTCAGCTTGTCCGGCGTCGCCGAAGTGGCCGGCTTGCGGTCCTCGACGGCGGCCTGCACCGAGCCCTTGGCCTGGCGGGCGTTCTCATCGGGCTTGAGGGTCGGCGCGGCTTCGGCCAGGCGCTGGCGATAGCCGCCGAAATCGCTGCTCTGCGCCTGGATGACGCGGCGCGCCTCCTGCGGCGTGATGGACTGGACCGCGTCGCTGCCCGGCACCGACAGCACCGCGCCCGACTTCAGCCGGTTCATGTTGCTGTTGATGAACGCGTCCGGGTTGCTGCGGTACAGGCCCACCAGCATCTGGTCCAGCGAGACGCCGGACGGCTGGGTGCGGCCCGCGATACGCGACAGCGTGTCGCCGGGCTTGACGGTGTATTCGGATGCGCCGGCGTTCGGTCCCGGCGCCGCAGCGGGCGACGGCGCCGGCGCGCGGGCGGTGACGGCCGGCGCGGGCGGCTGGCTCACCGGCGCGGCCGGAGCGGATGCCACCGGCGGCTGGGTGCGGGCCGCCGGCGCGGCCGGCGAAGGCGCGGGCGCCGAGATCACCGGCGAGGTGGTCGCTTCGGGCGCGCGGGCGAGGTTGCCATTGCTCGGCGGATCGAACAGCAGCGTGAATTCACGGGTCAGGCGGCCGCTGGACCAGTTCAGCTCGAGGATGACGTCGACGAACGGCTCCTGGATGGCGCGGTCGCTGGTCAGTCTCAGGTAGGGCCGGCCGTCGGCGCGGCGCGCGAGCTGGACCTGCGTGCTGGCCAGCACGCCGTTGTAGTCCAGGCCCGAGGCGCGGTAGGACTCCGGCGGCGCCACGCGCAGCTTGAGCGAACTGGCCTCCTCCGGGCTGAGGCTGCTGACGTCGATCTCGGCGCGCAGCGTTTCGCCGAGCGCCGATTGCACCGTCAGTTTCCCCAGTCCCAGACCCCAGGCCGAGCCCGCCGCCAGTCCCAACGCGGTGACCGCAGCCACCTGGCTCAGCGCAAATCGCGCATATGCGCTCGCATGTTTTTTCAAGGCGTCCCCCAAAGCAACAAAGCGGCCCACCCTGCGGACCGCTTGTCATGACGTATTGTTGTTGTGCGGCTGATGCGCCCGCGCAGGCTCCCAGCCCTTCCCGCGGTAGAAAATCACAACGGTGGCAAGCATATACGCATCGTTGCTGAGGTAGCTCATGAATAACATCGATGAGCTAGCCTTGATTCACAGGTCGTTACGGCCTTGTCGCTAGAAGGCAACGCGGCGCACCCCCTGGCAATCCCTAATCAGAACGAAAAAAAGCGGTGGCAGTGCCACCGCTTCCGCTGGATGCGTTGCGATCTCGCGAAGGGCTCAGCGATCCAGCAGGATGCGCAGCATGCGGCGCAGCGGCTCCGCGGCGCCCCACAGCAGTTGGTCACCGATCGTGAACGCGCCGACGTACTCCGGGCCCATCGCCAGCTTGCGGATGCGGCCGACCGGGATGGTCATCGTGCCGGTGACGGCCACCGGGGTCAGGTCTTTGATCGTGGCCTCGCGGGTGTTGGGCACGACCTTCACCCACGCGTTGTCGGCGGCGATCATGGCCTCGATCTCGTCCAGCGGCACATCCTTCTTGAGCTTGAAGGTCAGCGCCTGCGAGTGGCAACGCATCGCGCCGACGCGCACGCAGAAGCCATCCACCGGGATCGCGGCGGAGCCGAAGCCCTCGCCCAGGCCGAGGATCTTGTTGGTCTCGGCCATGCCCTTCCACTCTTCCTTGGATTGGCCGTTGCCCAGGTCCTTGTCGATCCACGGGATCAGCGAGCCGCCCAGCGGCACGCCGAAGTTGGCGACTTCGTCGCCCGACAGCGCGCGCTGCGTGGCGATGACCTGGCGGTCGATCTCGAGGATGGCGCTCTTGGGATCGTCGAGCAGCGGACGCACGGCGGCGTTGAGCGTGCCGTACTGGGTCAGCAGCTCGCGCATGTGCTGCGCGCCACCGCCCGAGGCGGCCTGATAGGTCTGCGTCGACATCCACTCGACCAGGCCCGCCTTGTACAGCGCGCCCACGCCCATCAGCATGCAGCTGACGGTGCAGTTGCCGCCGATCCAGTGCTTGCCGCCCTTGGACAGCGCGTTCTTGATCACCGGCATGTTGACCGGGTCCAGCACGATCACGGCGTTGTCGGCCATGCGCAGCGAGGATGCGGCGTCGATCCAGTGGCCATTCCAGCCCGCGGCGCGCAGCTTGGGATAGACCTCGGTGGTGTAGTCGCCGCCTTGGCAGGTGATGATGATCTCGCAGCGCTTGAGCTGCTCGATGTCGAACGCGTTCTGGAGCGCGGTCTCGTTCTTCGCGAAGGACGGGGCGGTGCCGCCCGCGTTCGAGGTGCTGAAGAACAGCGGCTCGATCAGATCGAAGTCCCGTTCCTGCGCCATGCGGTCCATCAGCACCGAGCCGACCATGCCGCGCCATCCCACCAAACCAACCAATGTCGTCATTTGCTTACCTTCGTTGAAAGGCCCGGCCTTGCCGGGCATCGCCCAAACACCGTCACAAACCCTGGGAGCCTGCCCGGCTCGCTTCGCCGGGTTTGTGAGTTGGGGCGAGACGAACCGGAGCGGACTAGCTCTTGATGGTTTTGGTCGTGGTGATCGAGGTCGTGCCCTTGCTGGACGCAATGGCGGCGACGACGGCATCACCCATCTCGCGCGTGCTCACCTTCTGGGTGCCCTCGCTCCAGATGTCCGCGGTACGCAGACCCTGGGCCAGCACGGACTGAACCGCCGACTCGATGCGAGCGGCGGCTTCGGGCTGGTTGAGGGAGAACTTGAGCATCATGGCAGCGGAGAGGATTGTAGCCAGCGGATTGGCAATCCCCTTTCCTGCGATATCGGGGGCGCTGCCATGACTCGGTTCGTACAGACCTTTGTTGTTCTTGTCCAACGAGGCACTGGGCAGCATGCCGATCGAGCCGGTCAGCATGGCCGCCTCGTCCGACAGGATGTCGCCGAACATGTTGCCGGTGACGACGACGTCGAATTTCTTGGGCGCCTTGACCAGCTGCATCGCGGCGTTGTCGACGTACATGTGCTCGAGCTCGACGTCCGGATACTGCTGATGGACCTCGGTCACGACGTCCTTCCAGAACTGGAAGGTCTCCAGCACGTTGGCCTTGTCCACCGAGGTCACCTTGCGGTTGCGCTTGCGCGCGGCCTGGAAGGCCACATGGGCGATGCGCTCGATCTCGGGACGCGAGTAGCGCATCGTGTCGAAGGCCTCCTCGGCGCCGGGGAAGTGGCCGTCAACGGCGGTGCGGCGGCCGCGCGGCTGACCGAAATAGATGTCGCCGGTGAGCTCGCGGATGATCAGGATGTCCAGGCCCGCGACGAGTTCCGGCTTGAGGCTGGACGCATGGGTCAGCTGCTCATAGCAGATCGCGGGACGGAAGTTGGCGAACAGGCCCAGCGCCTTGCGCAGGCCCAGGATCGCCTGCTCGGGGCGCAGCGCGCGCTCGAGCTTGTCGTACTTCCAGTCGCCGACGGCGCCGAACAGCACCGCGTCCGCCGCCTGCGCCAGCTTGAGCGTGGCCTCGGGCAGCGGATGGCCGGCGGCCTCGTAGGCGGCGCCGCCGACAGGCGCGCTTTCCATCTCCAGCGGCAGGTCCAGGACCTTCAGGACCTTGACGGCCTCCGCGACGATTTCGGTGCCGATGCCATCACCGGGCAGGACTGCGATCTTCATGGGGTCCTCAGCGAGTAATTCGGTTGTTGAGCCACGGCTTGGTGGCGATGCGTTCGGCCTCGAAGGCCTTGATCTTGTCGGCGTGGCGCAGCGTCAGGCCGATGTCGTCGAAGCCGTTGAGCAGGCAGTACTTGCGGAACGGCTGCACGTCGAAGGGCAGCTCTTCGCCATCGGGCTTGACGACGACCTGGCGCTCCAGGTCCACGGTCAGCTGATAGCCCGGGAAGGCGAAGACCTCGTCGAACAGGCGCGCGACCTGGCTCTCGGGGAGCACGATCGGCAGCACGCCGTTCTTGAAGGTGTTGTTGAAGAAGATGTCGGCGAAGCTGGGCGCGATCAGCGCGCGGAAGCCGTACTGCTGCAGCGCCCAGGGCGCGTGCTCGCGGCTGGAACCGCAGCCGAAGTTGCCGCGCGCGATCAGGATCGAGGCGCCCTGGTAGCGCGGCTGATTCAGCACGAAGTCCGGGTTGGGCTTGCGCGAGGCCGGATCCTGACCCGGCTCGCCGTGGTCGAGGTAGCGCCACTCGTCGAAGAGATTGGGGCCGAAGCCGCTGCGCTTGATCGACTTGAGGAATTGCTTGGGGATGATCGCGTCGGTGTCGACGTTCTCGCGATCCATCGGGGCCACGAGGCCCTTGTGCACGGTGAACTTGTCCATGTGTTGCTCCTGCGTCCGGGCGCTCAGGCCAGGCGGCGCACGTCGACGAAGTGACCTTCCATCGCGGCGGCCGCAGCCATCGCGGGACTGACCAGATGGGTGCGGCCGCCGGCGCCCTGCCGGCCTTCGAAGTTGCGGTTGCTCGTAGAAGCGCAGCGCTCGCCCGGCTCCAGGCGGTCCGCGTTCATCGCCAGGCACATCGAGCAGCCCGGCTCGCGCCATTCGAAGCCCGCAGCCTTGAAGATCTGGTCCAGCCCTTCGGCCTCCGCCTGCGCCTTCACCAGGCCGGAGCCGGGCACCACCAGCGCCAGCTTGACGTTGCTGGCCACGCGGCCGCCCAGGCGCTTGACCACGGCCGCGGCCTCGCGCATGTCCTCGATGCGGCTGTTGGTGCAGCTGCCGATGAAGACCTTGTCGATGCGGATGTCGTTGATCGCCTTGTTGGGCTCCAGAGCCATGTATTGCAACGCGCGCTCGATGGCGCCGCGCTTGACGGCGTCCTTCTCCTTCTCGGGATCGGGCACGCGATCCTCGATGGACAGGACCATCTCGGGCGAGGTGCCCCAGGTGACCTGCGGACGGATCTGCGTGGCGTCGAGCTCGACCACCGCGTCGAACGCCGCGCCCGGATCGGAATGCAGCGTGCGCCAGTACTGCACGGCCTGGTCCCATTCGACGCCGGTGGGCGTGAAGGGGCGGCCCTTGACGTACTGGATCGTGGTGTCGTCGACGGCGATCAGGCCGGCGCGGGCGCCCGCCTCGATCGCCATGTTGCAGACGGTCATGCGGCCTTCCATCGACAACGCGCGGATGGCGCTGCCGGCGAACTCGATGGTGTAGCCGGTGCCGCCAGCGGTGCCGATGCGGCCGATGATGGCCAGCACGATGTCCTTGGCGCCGACGCCGGGCATGACCTGGCCCTCGACCTTGATCAGCAGGTTCTTCGCCTTCTTGGCCAGCAGCGTCTGGGTGGCCAGCACGTGCTCGACCTCGGAGGTGCCGATGCCATGCGCCAGCGCGCCGAAGGCGCCATGGGTGGAGGTGTGGCTGTCGCCGCAGACGACGGTCATGCCGGGCAGCGTGGCGCCCTGCTCCGGGCCGATCACATGGACGATGCCCTGGCGCTTGTCGCTCATCTTGAACTGCGTGATGCCGAAGCGGTCGCAGTTCTTGTCCAGCGTGTCGACCTGCAGGCGCGAGACCGGATCGGCGATGCCCTGGCTGCGGTCCGTGGTGGGGACGTTGTGGTCGCTGACGGCCAGGTTGGCCGACAGGCGCCAGACCTTGCGGCCGGCCAGATCGAGGCCCTCGAAGGCCTGCGGGCTGGTGACCTCATGGACCAGGTGGCGGTCGATGTACAGGACGGCGGTGCCGTCCTCCTCGGTGTGCACCACGTGCTCGTCCCAGAGCTTGTCGTAGAGGGTGCGTGGCGCACCGGCGTTGGCGATGTTGGCGGTCATGGGATGGCTCTCCATCACTTCAGTTCAGGCGGCTCACCGGGAGCCGCCGTTGGGGTCGTTCTTGGCGGCGGGACACAGCGCCTCGACGAAGCGCTGCACCACCGTGGGCAGGCGCTCCTGGCGCGCCACGCCGAGCACGTAATCGCGCTGGGCCCAGGATTCATCGAGGTCGAGGCGGCGCACGTCGAACACCTGCGCGAAGCGGCGCGCCGGCGCGTCCGGCAGCACGGCCACGCCCATGCCGGCCTCGACCAGCTGCGCGATCGCGTCGAAGCCACGCACCTGCAGCCGCGCCTTGAGCGTGCGGCCGCGGGTCATGGCCTCCTGCAGCATCAGTTCCTGCGCGGCCGCGCCGCTGTGCAGACCGACCAGGTCGTGCTCCAGCAGGTCGTCGAAGTTGACGGAGGCGCGGCCGGCCAGTTCGTGGGCGGCGGGCACCAGCACCGACAGGCGGCCGGTGCGGTAGGCCCAGGTCTGGAGCCGGTTGTCGAGCAGCGGCGCGGTGAAGACGCCGACATCGGCGCGGCCTTCGGCGACGGCGGCCTGGACCTCGGCGGAGGTCTGGTCCTCCAGGCTGATGCGGATCTGCGGATGCGCCTGCGAGAACGCGGCCAGGTCGGGTGGCAGCGCCTCGGCGATCGCGCCGGCATTGGCGGCGATGCGCAGGTGGCCCTTGATGCCGCGAGCGAACTCGACGACCTCGCTCTCCAGCGCATGCAGCGACGCGTGCAGCGAACGGATGTGGCGCACCAGCGCGCGGCAGGCCTCGGTGGGTTCGACGCCACGGGCGCGGCGCTCGAACAGCTGCACGCCCAGACGCGTTTCGAGATCGGAGATGCGCTTGCTGGCCGCGGCCAGCGCCAGATGCTCGCGCTCGGCCCCACGAGTGATGGATCGGGTCTGTTCGATCGCCAACACGAGATTCAGGGTGGTGAGGTCGAGGCGCATGGATCGGCGGGGGCTGGGTTGAACTGTAGCCTTCGCTCAAAGAGCAAGACTATGGTGATTCATGATAATTCCTTCGCCTGAAACGAAAGCTAAAAAATCTTCGGCGACCGCCGTTACTGTTGTTCGGCTTGTATTGGTCTTATTGAGGTCCTATGGTGGTCGTGCTTTGGTGTGGTGTCGGGCCACTCACCGGGCGCCTTATCCACCATTCTCAGGAGACTTGCATGTCCTTCCGTGCCCGAACCGCCGGCGCCTTCACGCTGGCCACCCTGTCGACAGGGATGAGCGCCCTCCTGGCGCCAGGCGCCGCCCTCGCCCACGGCGCGCCCGAGTTCCCGATCTCGCGCCAGTACAACTGCTTCAAGAATCCCTCGCTGCCGGCCTGCCAGGCGGCGATCGCCTATGGCGGCGAGCAGGCGATCTACGACTGGAACGGCGTCAACCAGGCCAACGCCAACGGCAATCACAAGGCGGTGGTGCCGGACCTGAAGATCTGCGCTGGCGGCCAGGAGAAGTTCAAGGGCTTCGACCTGGCGCGGGCGGATTGGCCCGCCACGGCCTATTCGCCGGGCGCGGATGGCAAGTACGAATACCGCTACAACGCGACCGCGCCGCATCGCTCGCTCAACTGGACCTTCTTCCTCACGCGCGACGGCTGGAATCCCACCACTTCGCCGCTGCGCTGGTCGGACCTGGAGCAGGTGCAACAGCTGGGCCCCGACCAGATCGTCACCAGCGGCAAGACGATCTACACGATGAAGCTCACGCTGCCCAAGCGCACCGGCAAGCATGTGCTGTTCTCAGCCTGGCAGCGCTCGGACAGCACCGAGGCCTTCTATGCCTGCTCCGACGTGGACTTCGGCGGCGGCACGACGCCTCCAGGCACGCCCTCGGACATGAAGCAGATCGGCCAGGTCTCGGCGGCGCAGGACCTGCCGCCGGGCAGCACGGTGAAGCTGCGCGTGTTCAATGGGGCGGGCAACGATCTGGAGACGATCTCCATCACGCTGGGCACGGCGGCGGCGAAGGCCGTGTGGCTCGGCCAGATCGCGGCCAAGGTCAACCAGACCTCGGGCTATCTGAAGGTCGGCACGCTGCAAGGCGGCAGCGTCATCGTGCCCAGCGGCGCCACCGTGATGGACGTCTACCTGCAGCACGCCAACTCGGGCGCGAGCTACGCGATGGACGTCGTGCTGCCGACGACGCCGCCCAACCCGCCCGGCGGCACGGCCTGGACGGAGGGCGCGAGCTACACGGTAGGACAGATCGTGAACTACCAGGGCAGGCAGTACCGCTGCCTGCAGGCGCACACGGCCTACGTGGGCGCGGGCTGGACGCCGGCGAGCTCGCCCACGCTGTGGCAGGCGATCTGAGCTGACGCGCACCGGCCGGGCGACCCGATCGCGGGGCGCCCGGGGTCAGTCCTTGAGGCCGGCGACGACCCCGGCCTCAAGGCCCAGCATCGCCTTGCCGAGCGCCTCGGCGACCTCGATGCCGTCGACGCCGGCGGACATGATGCCGCCGGCGTAACCGGCGCCCTCGCCCGCCGGATAGAGGCCGCGGACGTTCAGGCTCTGATAGTCCTTGCCGCGCGTGATGCGCAGCGGCGACGAGGTCCGCGTCTCCACGCCGGTGAGCACCGCATCGTTCATCGAGAAGCCGCGGATCTGGCGCTCGAAGGCGGGCAGCGCCTCGCGGATCGCGTCGAGCGCGTACTCCGGCAGGCTGCCCAGGCCCTTCTGCTGCAGGTCGGTCATCGTCACGCCAGGCTTGTAGCTCGGCTCGACGCTGCCCAGCGCGGTGCTGCGCTGGCGCTTGATGAAGTCGCCGACCAGGGCGGCCGGCGCCAGGTAGTTGCCCTCGCCCAGCTCATAGGCGCGCGATTCCCAGAAGCGCTGGAACGCGAAGCCATCCAGCGGGTTCACCGGGCTGCCGTCCTTCTTGCCATCCTGGCGATAGTCCTCGGGCGAGATCCCAACGACGATGCCCGCGTTGGCGTTGCGCTCGGCGCGCGAGTACTGGCTCATGCCGTTGGTGACGACGCGGTTCGGCTCCGAAGTAGCCGCCACGACGGTGCCGCCCGGGCACATGCAGAAGCTGTAGACCGAGCGGCCATTGCCCGCGTGGTGGACCAGCTTGTAGTCCGCCGCGCCCAGGAGCGGATGGCCGGCGTTGGGGCCGAAGCGCGCCTTGTCGATGATCGACTGCGGATGCTCGATGCGATAGCCGATGGAGAACGGCTTGGCCTCCATGTAGACGCCGCGGCCGTACAGCATCGTGAAAGTGTCGCGGGCGCTGTGGCCCAGCGCGACGACGACGTGATCGGCGCGGATCTGCTCGCCGGATTCGAGCGTCACGCCGCGCACATGGCGCTGGCCGCCGGCATCGGGCTCGATGAGCAGGTCGCTGACCTTCTGCTGGAAGCGGATCTCGCCGCCCAGGCGCTCGATTTCGGCGCGGATCTTGATGACCATGCTCACCAGCCGGAAGGTGCCGATGTGCGGCTTGCTGACGAACAGGATCTCCTCGGGCGCGCCGGCCTTGACGAACTCGGTCAGCACCTTGCGCGTGAGGAAGCGCGGATCGGAGATCTGGCTGTAGAGCTTGCCGTCGGAGAAGGTGCCGGCGCCGCCCTCGCCGAACTGCACATTGGATTCGGGGTCGAGCACGCTTTCGCGCCACAGGCCCCAGGTGTCCTTGGTGCGCTCGCGGACCTGCTTGCCGCGCTCGAGCACGATGGGCCGCAGGCCCATCTGCGCCAGGATCAGCGCGGCGAAGATGCCGCAGGGGCCGAAGCCGATGACCACGGGACGCGGGCGGCCGGTGGCGAAGAAGTCGGCTGGCGCGTGGCCGGCGAAGCGGTACGCGGTGTCGGGCGAGGGCTTGATGTGCGAGTCGCCAGCGTGCTGCTTGAGCAGCGCGGCTTCGGCGGCCGCGCCACCGACCTCGCAGTCGACGGAGTAGATCAGCACCATCGCCGACTTCTTGCGCGCGTCGTAGCTGCGCTTGAAGACGGTGAAGGCCTGGAGCTGGGCGTCCGGGATGCCCAGCCGCTGGACGACGGCGGGGCGCAGGGCGTCCTCGGGATGATTGAGGGGCAGGCGGAGTTCGTTGATGCGGATCATGGCGATTGATCGGGCAGCGAGGGGCGGATCAGGCGGCGGCCAAAGCGGCGCGGCTGAAAGCAAAACAGGCCCCGCCGAAGGGGCGTGGGCCTGTTGCCGGATCGATGGGGTCTTGCTCCCCGCGATCTCAACCCGAGTGCGGACGCTTGCCCGGGTTCTTCTTCGAGCGGGTGTGGGAACCGCGCTCGAGGCTGCTCTTCTGGCCGCGGTGCGAGGTGACGGTCACGCCCTTGGGCGCGACGGGACGCGGGGAAGCCTTGCGATCGGCTTCGGTGATGATCTTGTTGCCCATGTTGGCTCCGGTAATGAACTGAGAAACACCTGCCCGAAGTCACAGACTCGCCGGCCTCGGGCCCGAGCGGGCGACCGGCAGCCTAGAGCAGCGTCGGAAATACGGTGAAGGGCGGGAGTTTACACGGGCTGATGCCAAGGAGGCGGACGCTGTCGCGCGGACGGCCGCCCTTCCTACAGACGGAGGCGGATGACCGGCCTAAGGTGGTCGCATGGATCCCTCCGACGCTGATTCCAGAACCGGCACCGGCGAGCAGTCCGGGACTGCGTCCAAGCCTGGCGCCAAGCCGGACGCAGGCCGGGTGGCGGCCTCTCCCGGCGAAGACGCCGTGCCCGCGCTGCTGCGCGGCTTCTCCATCGTGCATGCGGCGCTGGCGCTGCTCTTCACGGCGATGGCGCTGCTGCTGCTCGTGATCGCCGCGAGGGAAACCTGGATGGCGATGCATCTGGAGCTGAACGACGAGGCCGCGCAGCTCGTGATCGAGGCGATGGGCGTGCTCGCCGCGGCGGTGGTGGCGCTGCAGATCGCGCAGACGATCACCGAGGAGGAGGTCATCCGCAGCGCCCACATCAGCGCGCCGACGCGGGTGCGGCGTTTCCTGTCGCGCTTCATGGTGGTGATCGTGGTGGCGCTCGCGGTGGAGGCGCTGGTGGCGACGTTCCGCGCGGCGCACGCGGATTCGACCTTGCTGCTGCACGCGGCGGCGATGGTGCTCGCGGTGGGCGTGCTGCTCACGGGCTGGGGGCTGTTCATCCGCCTCAACCGCGCCGCCGAGGAGCTCGAGCCCGAAGCCATGCAGGAGGCGAAGCGGGAGGATCACAAGCTGAAGTGAGTCGGCGCGCCTACTGGTCCAAGGCACCGCATCGCCGATGCGTACTGGATCCGGTCATGGTGTGAATCGTCGGTGATCGCGACGATGGGCCCCAGGTGTTTCGAACATCTCGCCCACCCGATCGCGCGGATCCGCCGTCCCTCTCGTGGGCTCCCACCCTGACCCATGAGGACGACACCATGACCTGCCTGACCGATGCTGATCTCCCCCACGCCCTCCCACCAGCGTCCGCGCGGACGGGACGGCAAGCCCTGTCCCCGTCATTCGGAGGCGCCTCGTGCTGACCCGGAAGGTCTCCACGCGCGATGCGTTCAACGCGTTGTGCAACCGCGTGGATGAAGCCCGCGAACTGGCCAAACTGATGCTGCCGACCGACTCCGACGCCCGTCAGGCCAACGATCGCGAGCGCGTGATCCATATGCTCGACGAGATGGCCGCCCTGCTGCGTATCGTGTCCGTCTTGCTGTTCGAGGATCAGCGCTATCGGCTGACGCCGCCGATGTCGGACCTCGAATCGTGAATCAGGGCGGCAAGCCCGTGCTCAATCGTTCAGGAACGGCATCGTGTCCTGGAAGTTCTGCGCCTCCACCTTGCGAGCCACCAGCCTGGCGCAGCCCTTCAAGCGCGAGAGATCCAGCATCTGCAGGCCAGGGTTCGGCTGGCCGCTGAAGCAGCACACCGTGCCAAAGATCCGGCCATCGGAGAGCACCACTGGCGTGCTCAGGTGGGCGCCGATCGGCACTGGCGTGGGGGGCAACTGGTGCGCCTCTGCCACCGCCGACGCGTTCGTCATCAGCTCCGGCGCCCGCCCTTCCACGATGCGCTGACAGTAGCTCTGCTCCAGCGGCGCGGAATCGCCCACATGCACGCCGATCTCCGACTCTCCGTCCACGAAGCGGAACACCCGCTCTCCGTCCAGGAATTCAGACACGAACACGACGTCCATATCCAGTTGCTCACGCAGCCCCCGCAACACGTCGCTGATGCGCGCATCGAGATCCGGATCGAAACTGTCCGATGTGGCGGCCAGCAACTCAGAGATGGCGACATCAAGGGAATGAGCGGTGAACGGACGGTCGTACATCGAAACGCAATGACTGGGATTGACGGGCCATGCTACCCATTTGCCGAGCCGCTTCAGCACCGGATGCATGGCCCTCGGGTTACAGCTTGTAGCGACTCGTGCGGCAAACGCCCCGGCCGGTTGTGACGTTGAATCGCCGGTCATCGTGGCCCGATCGCGGCCTCATGCTGGCCTCATCCTGGCCTCATCCTGGCGTCATCTCGCGCTCCTCGCGGCCTCATCTCGGGGCATCCGCATGCCGCAGGCGGTACAGCCCCACGTCGACGCGGCCGGCGAGGAAGCCGGCTTCGCAGTAGCAAAGGTAGTACTCCCACAGCCGCTTGAACGGCAGGTCGAAGCCCAGCGACTCGATCGCCGGCCACTCGGCCAGGAATCGGCGCCGCCACTCTGCCAGGGTGGCGGCATAGCCGCCTCCGAAGCGCAGTTCGGTCTGGAATGCCAACCCGGCGCGGCTCGCCTGATCCGACATCCTTTCAGGCGTGGGCAACATCCCTCCGGGGAAGATGCAACGCTGAATGAAGTCCGGACTGGCGCGATAGCGCTCGAAATGCGATTCGTCGATCGTGATGGCCTGCAGCACGGCGGTGCCGTCCGGCAGCAGCCTGTCCCGCAGCGCGGAGAAGTAGACCGGCCAGTAGGCCTCGCCCACCGCCTCGATCATCTCGATCGAGACGATGCGGTCGAAGCGGCCCTCGATGTCGCGATAGTCCTGCAGTCTCAGATCCACCCGGTCGGCCACGCCCCACTGCGCCGCGCGCTCACGCGCGAAGGCGAGCTGCTCGGTCGACAAGGTGACGCCGACCACCTCGACGTCGCAACGCCGCGCCAGCGTGGCGGCGAGCGTGCCCCACCCGCAGCCGATCTCGAGCACGCGCTGGCCGGGACGCAGGTCCAGCATCTCGACGATGCGATCGATCCGCCGTGCCTGAGCCTCCTCGAGCGACAGGGCCGGACCGTTCGCGACGCGAGTCGCGCCGTCGCCGTGGCCGTGGCCGTGGCCGCCATCGTCGTAGATCGCGCTGGAGTACAGCATGCTGTCGTCCAGCCAGCGCTCGTAGAAGCGGTTGCCCAGGTCGTAATGCGCCGAGATGTTGTGCCGGCTGCCTCGCCGCGTGTTGGCATTCGCGCGGTGCAAGAACCTGGCCAGCCAACGCGCTGGTCCGCGGGCGGCGGTGACTTGGCCGAGGGAGGCCTCGTTGGCCAGGCCGAAAGCCAGCAGCGCGGTCAGGTTGGAGGAGCTCCAGTCGCCGTCGCGGTAGGAGAACGCCAGCCCGAGGTCGCCCTGCAGCAGGGTCCGCCACACCGGGCGCCAGCGGTGCAAGCTGAGGTCGGCGCAAGGCCCGGGTTCAGCGCCCGCCGCTTCCACCTGGCTGCCATCGGGCAGCGTCAGGGTCAGGCAGCCATATCTGGTCCGGGACAGCAAGCGCCGCAAGGTGTCATGCCGCGATGGCGCGCTGCGCAGAGAACTGGAATGGTCAAGCATGAACGGTGGCCTCGTGGAAGGCGGTCGAAGGGAGGAGTCAGTTCGGACTGGCTTGGATTGATTCGGTCGCTGTCGCTGCCACGGCCGCTTTCACTGTCGCTGTCGCTGTCGCTGTCGGGGTCGGCTTCGCTGCTGCCGTTGCCGTTGCCGTTGCCGTTGCGGTTGCGGTTGCGGTTGCCGGTGCCGTCGCGGACGATGACCGGACGACCGTAAGCGGGTCCTCGGGCGCTGGCGGACGCTGATGCAGGCGCGCGCCCTTCAACCACAGGCGCAGAGCCTCCCAATGGATGCCGGCAATGACCTTCAAGGTCAGCAGCGGATGCGTCACGAGGAGCCCCAGCAATCTCGCATCGCTCAGCGCCACGCGCGTCGCATCCAACCGGGCGTTGAGCACGGCGTCGCCAGAGCCCTCGTGCACGCTGACACCGATCGAGAGCCCTTCGCGCGGCGGCGCAATCCGGAACCGGTAGTGGAGATCCATGCCGAGGAATGGCGAGACATACAGTCGTTTGTCGCAGCGCTGCTCGATGAGATCGGCATCCCGTTGCATGGGATCGACCTCGACCAGATAGCTGTGGCGCTCACCGAAGGTGTTGTTGACCTCGTAGAGCAGCGCTTGAAGGCGGCCATCGGGGGCGTCGCAGAACCAGACGCTCAGCGGGTTGAATGCGTAGCCAAGCAGACGCGGCATGGTCAGCAGCCGGATCGCGCCTCCGGTCGGGAGTCCCGCCTGTGCCAGACGCGCGTCGATCTGCGCGCGCAGCCCCGAGCCATCGCGCGCGGCGCCGTCACCGTGGTCCGACGGACGGAAGCTGAAGAGGTTGAAGCGCCCCACCGAGAACCAGCGCAGGCGTTCGTGCAGCGCGGGCAATTCGTCGATGTCGATCAGCAGCGTGAACATCCCGTAGTCCAGGCGGTGCCTGAGCGGGCGCAGGCGTTGGTGCATCACGCGGCCCCGATAAGCCACCGAGCGGAGCGGCGCCGAGGAGGCGGCGCTCATGCGGCCACCGCGCGCGGCAGGTGGATGCGATCGGACTCGCCTGGGACGGTCCACGGCCGGCGCGTGCCGCCAAGCGCCTCGGCCACCGCCAGCCCGGCCTGCAGTCCGTCCTCATGGAAGCCTGATCCGAAGTACGCGCCGCAGAACCACACGCGCTCCCGACCCTGCAGCGACCACAACTCGCGCTGCGCGGCGATGGCTGCGGCATCGAAGCGCGGGTGCTCATAGACCTCGGTGCGGATCAGGTGCTCCGGCCTGGGCGGCGTCGATGGGTTCAAGGTCACGAACAGCGGCACCGCGCCCTGCCCTTGCGGCAGATGCGGCTGCAGACGGTTCATCCAGTAGGTCACCATCGGAGGCTGGCCCGTGAGGCGTTCGTTCCCCCGTTCGGCGAGGTAATTCCAGCTCGACCAGACCGAGCGGCGCAGCGGCATCAACGCGGGATCGCGATGCAGCACCGCCAGGTTGCGGGTGTAGGAGAACGCGCCGAGCAGACGGCGCTCCGCCGCCGTCGGCGCCAGCAGCATGCGCAGCGACTGGTCCGCATGCGCGGCCAGCACGACGTGATCGAAGGGCGCCGTCCATGCCCCGCGCCGTGTGCGCAGCCTCACGCCGCCGGGCTCGCGGGCCACCGCCATCACGGGCTCATCGCGATGCAGCCGGTCCTCGAAGGACTGCGTCAGCCGCCGCACATACTCGCGGCTGCCCCCGTCGACGGTGCGCCAGACCGGCCGGCCCGACAGCCGCAACAACCCGTGGTTCTGGCAGAAGCGGACGAAGGCCGCCACCGGGTAGCGCCCCATCTCCGCAGACGACGAGGACCAGATCGCCGCGCCCATCGGATACAGGTGGTCGTCACGGAAGGCACGCCCGTAACCGCGCGCGTCGAGGTAGTCATCGAGCGCCAGGTCACCGCACGAGGCGGCGTCCCGCGGCGCCTCCCGGTAGAAGCGCAGCAGTTCCACGAGCATGCGCCAGAAGCGCGGGCTGATCAGGTTGCGGCGCTGGGCGAAAAGCGCGTTGAGGTCGGTGCCGGCGTACTCCAGGCCGCCACCGTCCAGGCTCACGGCAAATGACATGTCGGACGGCCGTGTCGGCACGTCCAGATGGCGGAACAGCGCGGTCAGGTTGGGATAGGCCGGCTCGTTGTAGACGATGAAGCCCGTATCGACCGGGACCTGGCGGAGCCCGCACAGCGCGTCCACCGTGTGGCTGTGCCCACCCACGCGGCCCTCCGCTTCAAAGACCGTCACGTCATGCCGCCCGGCCAGCAGCCAGGCGCAGGACAGGCCGGAGATACCGCCTCCGACCACGGCGATGCGCAGCGGCCGGCCGTCGGGGGGAGCGGGCGGTGGCGGGTTGTCGCGGGCGTCGTGGCGGGCGTCGTGGCGGTCCATGGGGGCGCGTCCAGGAGTTTGGATTTCAGTCGTCTGGCACTTCTACGGACGCCGCGCCGGTTTGGATCGCTGCCGGCGCACGGATTCGCGCGGCCAGCCCCAGGATCGCCCGCATGACGTCCGAGCCGCCGCCGGGCGATGATCCAAAGTCCGGCTCACCGCGTAAGAGCAGTCATGGGCAGCCCGAGACGCGATGAACCTGCAAGGCCCCCGGTCACTGGACCGGGCGTTGAACCGTCGCCGTCACTTCCGTCGCTGCGCCTCCGTGCGGGAGCCCGCCACTTGAAGATCGTTCCGCTTGATCCGGATCGCGCCCCTCTTGCGCCAACCCCGTCCGAAGAGGACTGGCCGGCGCTGATGCGTCTCGTGGCGGAACGGCGAGACCGGGACGCGTTCGGGCGGCTGTTCTTGCACTTCGCGCCGAGGCTGAAGAGCTATCTGATCCGCACCGGCAGCTCCGACGATGCGGCCGAGGACCTGGCACAGGAGGCGTTGGTGATGGTCTGGCGCAAGGCGGCGCTGTTCGATCCCGGACAGGCGGCCGTGTCGACCTGGATCTTCACGATCGCCCGCCGGCTGCGCATCGATGCGGCCCGCCGCCAACGCCTGGACGTCGCCGAAGACGAGGCCGTCGATCTGGACCGGCTGGAGGCCGACGAGGCTGGCGTCGAGGAACGGGCGGAAGTCTCTCGGATGTCGCGCCGGGTCCGGGACGCGCTCGGTCAGTTGCCGGCGGAACAGGCGCAGGTGCTGCGTTTGTCGTTTTACGAGGATGAGCCGCATGCGCGCATCGCGGCCGAACTGGGCCTGCCGCTGGGGACCGTCAAGTCCCGCATCCGGCTGGCCGTGGCGCATCTGCGCCGATTGATCGATCTTTCATGACGGCCACGGCCCTCCCCCACCGCCGAACCCTCCGATCGCCTTCGCCATGACTCCCTCGGACATCCACCATCACCCCGCCGACGAGCTGCTGTTGTCGCTGGCGGCCGACGGTCTGCCGATTGGCCTTCGGCTGGTGGTGGAAACGCACCTGGAACTCTGCCCGGCTTGCCGCGAGCGCGTCGCGATGTTGCGCGCCGTCGGTGGCGCGGTGCTCGAGGAGCAGCCGGCCGCCGCGATGCGCGAGGACGCGCTCGGGCGCGCCTTTGCCCGCATCGACATGCTTGAACAGCGGGACGCCGCTGAGGCTGCGGCAGGAAGACCGGCGACGCGGCCGCGCAAGGCGTTGGCGCCGCCGCCACTGCCGGCCGGCGCCATGTGGCCACGCGCCCTGGCCGACTGTCCGGCCACGCGGTGGCGATGGATCGGTCCGGGCATGCGCTGGAGCCGCGTCACCGTGCCCGGCGCTCCGGAGGCCAACGTCTTCCTGCTGCGTATCGATGCCGGCAAGTACCTGCCGCAGCACACGCACCGCGGCACCGAACTGACGCAAGTGATCCACGGCCGCTTCCACGATGGTCGCGCCCTGTTCGGACCAGGAGACTTCGACCTGGCCGACGGCGAAGTCCACCATCAGCCAGTGGTTCAGGACGGCAGCGAATGCATCTGCGTCGCGGCCGTCGAGGGCCGGTTGCATTTCGATGGTCTCATCGCGCGCTGGTTCGGCTCGCTCGTCGGCATGTAGCCAGGGTCAGACCTGCGGCGAGGCCCGATGACAGACCGCTGACGACAGCGCCCCAGGCGATGTCGATGAGGGTGAGCAGCCAAGGCCAATCGCGCAGCGTCGCCTGGTTGGTGAGGTCGTAGGTCGCGTAAGCCAGGACGCCGACGAAGGCGCCTGTGAAGAAGGCCTTGCGCCACTGGCCGCTGGACACCGCCGGCAACACGGCGAAGCCGACGAGGCCCGCGGCATACAGCGGATAGAAGACCGCCACGGCGCGCCAATCCACGGACGTCGCCATCAGGTGGCCGAGCGCCGGCTGATAGAGCGGCGCGGACAGGCTGCTCAGCCAGATCGCATCGATCCCCAGGAAGATCACGAGCGTGATCAACCAGGCCAAAGGCCATCGCCAGCCCGGCGAGCGAGCGGAAAGCAAGTCGGTGTTCATGCCCGAGTTCGTGCTCGTGCTCGTGCTCCTGCTCGTGTTCGTGCTCATGGCGAGTGCTCCCTCAGGGCAAGCGGTAACTGAGGACACGGCCGCCCTTGACCTCCGCGTCCAGGCCGATCCATCGGCCATCGCGGCGGTCGCGCCAGACGGTGATCTCCTGTTTCGCGCCTGCGGACTTTGCCGAGAGCCGCCATCTCGTCGCCTCGACGTCGCGGCCAGCCACGGGGATCACGGCATCGGGCAAGCGCTCGACACGGAGTTCGTCGATCTCCCCCGTCTGCGGATTGAGCAGGCGCTGCTGCGCGAGCAGTCCGGGGTTCCAGTACGCGTAACTCATCAGGCAGGCCGAGTTGCCGTCCTCCTCCGCGCGCCGATCAATCTCCAGCGCCTTGCCATCGTCATCGGTGCGGCTGTGGAGATCCTGCAGACAATCGCCGCGCCACCGCTCGCGCGCCTCGTGGCGGTAGCGATAGACGGAGATGCCGAGCAACTTCACATCGAAGCGCGCGGTGCTGAGGACCTCCCGAGATTCCGGCGGCCCCTCGACCGTGAATCGATGTGATCCGATCAGCTTGCCATCCAGGCGGACGTCGAAATTCCAGCTCTGCGCGAGTACGCCCGGCGCCGCGAGAGCGAGCGAGAGACCAAGCGCCCTCATCTCGCCACACCCCGCTTCGGCGGCCAAGGGATGAAGGCGCTGGTGCGAGCGATGTACGCGCGATAGGCCGGGCGGCGCTCGCCGATGTCCCGCTCCAGCAGCGTGACGCCGGACACGCGCAGCAACAGCGCGGTCATCAGCACCGGCGAGACCAGGCACCAAAGACCGCTCCATCCCGCGGCGGACAGGGCCATGACGCCAAGTCCCCACCACACACAGCATTCGCCGAAGTAGTTGGGATGGCGCGAATATCGCCAGAGGCCGCGGTCCATCACTTGGCCGCGATTCGCGGGATTCCGGCGGAATTGCGCCAGTTGAGCATCGGCGGCGCTTTCAATGACCAGGCCCGTGAGCGCCAGTGACGCACCCACAAGATCCCAGCCGCCCCAGCCCGGCCGGCCCTGACCAGTGGCGGCGAGCACGGGCCAGCTCACCACCCATCCGAGCGCTGCCTGCAGCAGGAAGACCAACCACAGACTCTTGAGCGCGAAGCCTGGCTGGTTCCGGTCACGGATGGCTCGGTAGCGGCGATCTTCGCCATGACCCCAATTGCGCACGGTGATGAACAGCCCCAGCCGCACGGCCCAGGCCAGCAGGATCGCGAGCATCACGATCGAGCGCGTGTCGCCGCCGAGCCGCCAGACGTAGAACGCTGACGGCGCGGCGATGAAGGCGGACCAGAGGCGATCCGCCAGGCTCGCGTCGCGCAGTGGCAGGCTGGCGAGCCAGGTGGGAATCGCAATTCCGGCGGCGATCAGCAGTCCAATGCCCGCGGCCTCGAGCATGGCTGACGCTGCGAGATCCATGTCGGCGGCCTCAGCGCCGGGGCGCGAACAGGTAATGGCTGACCCACCACTGCTGGCCCTGGTCGTAGCCGAACAGCTCTTCGACCGACAGCAGGAACAGCCGCCAGCGCTGCCACCACATCGGCGTGTCGGCCACGCCGTACACCGACTCGAGCACCGGCCATAACGCTTGGCGATGCGCATCGAATCGCTCCAGCCAGGCGGCGGCGGTGCGCGCGTAATGGCGGCCATCCCAGCGCCAGCGCCGCAGCAGCGCGAGATCGTCCTGGCACAGCAGCGCCAAGTCGTCGCTGGGCATCATGCCGCCGGAGAAGAAGTACTGCCCCATCCAGTCGGTCGCGTCGCGCACCTCGAAGGCATAGGGTGCCTCCCGGTGGGCGAAGACGTGGAGGAAGAATCGGCCGTCGTCGGCCAGCCAGTTCGCCACCTTGCGGAAGGCCTGCGGCCAATTGCGCAGGTGCTCGAACATCTCGACCGACACGATGCGGTCGAAGCGCCGGTCGACGCTGCCGTCATCGCCGAAGCGGTTGAAGTCGCAGGTCAGCACCTGCAGGTTGCGCAGCCCGCGGGCCGCGGCCTGGCCCTCGATGAACGCGCGCTGCGAGGCCGAATTCGACACCGCGACGATGGTGGCGCAGGGGAAGCGCTCGGCCATCCACAGACTCAACGAGCCCCATCCGCAGCCCAGCTCCAGGATGGTCTGACCGTCGGCCAAGCCGGCTCGCGCGGCGGTCTCGGCCAGCGCGGCCTCCTCGGCCGCTTCGAGCGTGGTCACGCCCTCGGGCCACCAGCAGCAGCTGTATTTGCGCCGCGGGCCCAGCATCGCTTCGAACAGCGCCGCCGGCAGCTCGTAATGCTGTTCGTTGGCCTTGTCCGGCTGGAGCGCCAGTGGCGCCGCCCGCAAGGTGTCGAGAAAGGCCTGTGTCAGCGCTGCGGCCGATTCGTGATCGCGATGGCGCGACTCGGCCAGCCGGGCGCGGAGCAAGCGGCGGATGCCCATCCGCAAGGCCGGTTCGGGCAGCAGGCCGCGCTCTGCCAAACGAACGGCAAACGAAGAGAGATCGAGCGTCATGTCGCAAATCCGGCGGTGGTGACCTGCGGCTTCTACGCAGGCTGGCGCGGAATGGATCTCTCTCGCCCGGCGATCTTCCTCAGAGACCTTCCATCGCGCGTTCCTGCGCCTGCTCCTTCAGCGTGCCGCCCTTGGGCGCGAGCAGTTCGCGGGCATTGGGAATGCCGGAGCCCGCCGACGCCGGCGCCACCGGCGCCTTGTAGCCGGGCACCACCGTCACCGCCCCGCCCTTGACCTTCTGCTCGGTGCTGCCGGCCGGGCAGGCATCGTTGGTGTACAGCACGCTGCCGTTCACCAGGCAGCGGCGCGGCGCGCCGGACGAGGCCGCGGGCCGGTCCTGCGCGCCCGCGGTCGACGGCTGGTCGTTGCCGAGGCGGATCTTGGGCACCTCGACGCGTTCGACCTGGCGCGCGGCGTCGCGCAGGAAGGGGATCTCGTCCCGATGCTTCCATCCGATCACGCCGGCCACCGCCAGGACGACGAGGAGCAACACCACACGCATGACTTCTTTTCCCTGATTCAAGCCGGCCAGTTGTTTCGAATTGATGCGGGCGCGGCGGGTGCGCATGATAGCGATGACGGATGTCTTCGACGCACAGGCCCGCGCCGGTGCTGGGGATGCTGGCGCCATGCAAAGGATGGCATCCTCTGTCCATGACCCGTCCGGCTGATTCCACCGTCGCGCCCGATCCCGCCGTCGCGACCGACTCCCTCCCCACCCTTGCGTCGTCGCTGGAGCGCCCCGCCCCGGTCTCTTTCTGGGCCGCCTTCCGCTTCTGGCTGAAGCTGGGCTTCATCAGTTTCGGCGGTCCCGCCGGGCAGATCGCGATCATGCATGCCGAGCTGGTCGAGCGCCGCCGCTGGATCAGCGAGCGGCGCTTCCTGCACGCGCTCAACTACTGCATGCTGCTGCCCGGCCCCGAGGCCCAGCAGCTCGCCACCTACATCGGCTGGTTGATGCACCGCACCCGCGGCGGCCTGGCCGCGGGCGGCCTGTTCGTGCTGCCATCGCTTTTCATCCTGATCACGCTCTCCTGGATCTACGTCGCCTTCGGCACCCTGCCCGCGGTCGCCGGCATCTTCCACGGCATCAAGCCGGCCGTCACCGCGCTCGTGCTCCACGCCGCGCACCGCATCGGCCGCCGCGTGCTGCGCAATGGCTGGCTCTGGGGCATCGCCGCCGCGGCGCTCGTGGCGATCCTGCTGGACCTGCCCTTCCCGTTGATCGTGCTGGGCGCGGGCGTCGCCGGCGCGATCGGCGCACGATTCGCGCCGCGGGTGTTTTCCGGCAGCGCCGCGCACGCCGCCGCCCAGGGCGGCTACGGTCCCGCGCTGATCGACGACGACACCCCCACGCCCGCCCACGCCCTCTTCACCCGGGCCAGACTGGCCCGCGTGCTGATCGTGGGCATCGGGCTCTGGTTCGCCGCGATGGGCGCGCTCATCGCCGTGTACGGTCTCGACGGGGCCTTCACGCAGATGGGCCTGTTCTTCACCAAGGCCGCGCTGCTGACCTTCGGCGGCGCCTATGCGGTCCTGCCCTACGTCGTGCAGGGCGCTGTCGAGCATCACCACTGGGCCACCGGTCCGCAGATGATCGACGGCCTGGCGCTGGGCGAGACCACGCCGGGGCCGCTGATCATGGTGGTCGCTTTCGTGGGCTTCCTCGGCGGATGGAAGGCGCAGGTGTTCGGCCCGGACGCGCTGTTCGCCGCTGGCGCCACGGCCGCCGCCGTGGTCACCTTCTTCACCTTCCTGCCGTCCTTCATCTTCGTGCTGGCCGGCGGGCCGGTCATCGAGGCCACCCACGGCGACCTGCGCCTGACCGCGCCGCTGACCGCCATCACCGCCGCGGTCGTGGGCGTCATCGTGAACCTGGCGCTGTTCTTCGCCGGACATGTGTTCTGGCCGCAGGGGCTCAGCGGCCCCTTCGACACCGTGTCCGCGCTGATCGCCGCCGGGGCCGCCATCGCGCTGTTCCGCTTCCAGTGGGGCGTGCTGCCGCTGCTCGGCGCATGCGGCGCGCTCGGGCTCGCGCTGGCGATCGTGCTGCCGCTGCGCTGATCACGGCACCGACCGCGGCACGCGAGGGGGACACAATGGCGCCTCCATGCGCTCGACGCGCCCTTGACGCGCCCTTGACGCGCCATCGACACGCCTTCGACGCCCGTTGCCGCCATGTCGTCCACTCCGCCGCCCCTGCCTTCGCCATCCCCTGACCCGCGCCTGGGATGCGAGCCGCTCCCGCACGCGATCGCGCAGCGGTTAAGACTCGCCGTGCGCCGCTTCCGTGCGCCGCCTCTGCCGGACTCGCTCGAGGAGGCACGCGGCCGAGGCACCGCCACCGCGCTCGCCACCGCGATCGAGCGAGCGCGGCTGGCCTTGGCGGCCGGCTCGGCGCCCGGCAGGGACATCCGCGCGCTCTTCCTCGACGCGCTCGCACGCCATATCGCCGAGGCAATGCGGCCGGAGCACGGCGATGCCGCCTTCCAGGCCATGGTGCTGCGCCATCGCTCGCCGCTCGTGCGCGAGTTCGCCTCGCTCAACGCGCACGCGGAGCGGGATCGGCGGCGGATCCGCTCGGGGGTCAACGCGCTCGCTCATCCGGAGAAGCTGCAGCGCCAGCCGCCCGGCCAGATCCGGGACACCCTGCAGCGCGCGCAAGCGGCGAGCACCGCGGGCGACTGGTCCAGCGTCGCAGACGCGCTCCTGGACCTCATGGGCTTGCCCGGGAACCGGGACGATCCCGTGCTGTTTCGAAGTCTGGAGCGGCTCGTCTTCGATGACGCATTCACGCGGCTGCGCCGGATCGACGCGCTGTTCAAGCTGGGCGAGGTCGAGCGTTATCGCTCGCTATGGGCGCGGCAGGGCCCCGCGGCCGGCAGCGAACTGGCCACGTCGACCGGCACCGGGGCGCAGCAGCGCGGCGACGCCGTGGAAGCACTGGCCGCCGCGGCGCTGCAGGCCCTCGCCGACCGTCTGAATGCCCAGGCCGAGGCGGCCCCGGACGCGCCGCGCTACCGCATCGCGACCTCGCTGCGGGTGCCGTCCTTGCTGGGCGGCGATGCGCAAGGCGCCAAGAGCGAGTGGGACGTGGCGCTGCTGCGCCGCCATGAGGCGGACCAGGCCTGGGACCTGTGCCTGATCGCGGAGGCGAAGGCCTCGCCCGATGCCGCGACCACCGACCTGCCCCGTCTGTTGCGCGGGCTTCGCGTGCTCGCGCGCGCGGACCTCGACACGGACTATCCGTTCGCGGCGCACGGCGGCGAGGTCCGGCTGCGTGGCGCCTCGCTGGCCGCGCTGCCGACCGAGGAAGCCGATCTCGCCCGCGCGGTCATCTATTGCAGCGACGGCGAGGCCGAGCGCGCGCCGCGCCCGCTCAACGCGGCGAGCCGGATGCAGTTGCTGTCCGCGCCGGCGAGCCTGGCGGTGGCCGCACGGATCGAGGACGGCGCGGCGCCGGATCCGTCGCGCCTCGAGCCGGTCTGGCACCAGTTGCTCGAATCACCGGCCTTCGGCCCGGTGCTGCACCAGTACCCGACGCTGCGCACGGTGCGCGAGCTGATGCTGCATCCGGATGATCTGATGGCCGCGATTCAATACCCCGCCGCCAGCCCTGTGTTGCGCCGCGGATCGTTGGCGCCGTAGAAGCGGTTATTCCCCGCCGGCTTCCCGCTGAGCGAAGGCGCGCCGACGATGATCGCCGCCAGGTGGTTGGCCGGCTGCGGCGCGCCCAGCTTGTGACCCATCTGCTCGAGGATCCGCTTCGTGTCCGGCGACAGCGCGTAGGGCTCCACGTTGGTCACGTCGGGGAGCCATTGCTGATGGAAGCGCGGCGCGTCCACCGCCTCCTGCACCGTCATGTCGTGATCGATCGCGTTGATCATCGTCTGCAGCACCGCCGTGATGATGCGGCTGCCTCCCGGCGTGCCCACCACCATCACCGGCTTGCCATCCTTGGTCACGATGGTCGGGCTCATCGAGGACAGCGGCCGCTTCCCCGGGGCGATCGCGTTGGCCTCGCCCTGCACCAGGCCGTACATGTTGGGCACGCCCACCTTCGAGGTGAAGTCGTCCATCTCGTTGTTCAGCAGCACGCCCGTCTTCGCCGCCGTCACCTTCGCGCCGAACCAGTCGTTCAGCGTGTAGGTCACCGACACCGCATTGCCCCACTTGTCGGCGATCGAGTAGTGCGTCGTGTTGCTGCCCTCATGCGGCGGCACGCCCGGCTTGATCTCCATCGACACGCCCGCCTTCGCCGGGTCGATCGCGGCGCGGATCTTGGCCGCGTAGTCCTTGTCCAGCAACCGCTGCAGCGGGTTCTTCACGAAGTCCGGATCGCCCAGCGTGCTGTTGCGGTCCACGTAGGCATGGCGCATCGCCTCGATCATGTAGTGCGTGCCCTGCGCCGAGCCCCAGCCCAGTTGACGCAGCGGGTAGCCCTCCAGGATGTTGAGCATCTCGCAGATGATCACGCCGCCCGAACTCGGCGGCGGCGCCGACACCACGTGGTAGCCGCGGTAGTCGCATTCCACCGGCGCGAGCTCGCGCGTGCGGTACTGGTCCAGGTCGGCCTGCGTCAGGATGCCCTTGCCCGCTTGGCTGGACTCGACCAGCGCCTTCGCCACCCAGCCCTTGTAGAAGCCGTCGGTGCCCTTGGCCGAGACCTCGCGCAGCGTCTTCGCCAGGTCCTTCTGAACCAGCTTGTCGCCAGCCTGGAAGGCCTGTCCCTTGTTCAGGAAGATGGCCGCGGAGGGCGGGTCGGCCTGGAAATCCTTGGTCGCCGTCTGGAACATGTCGACGTCGCCCTGGTCCAGCGCGAAGCCCCGCTCCGCCAGCGCGATCGCCGGCGCGATCAGCGCCGTGCGCTTCATCGTGCCGTACTTCTCCCGCGCGTACTCCATGCCCGAGACCGTGCCCGGCACGCCCACCGCGAGGTGCCCGTGGGTGCTCAGGCCCTTGACGACATTGCCCTCCTTGTCGAGGTACATGTTGGCCGTCGCGGCCAGCGGCGCCTTCTCGCGGAAGTCGAGGAAGGTCTTGCGGCCATCGGCCAGCTGGATGGTCATGAAGCCGCCGCCGCCCAGATTGCCGGCCGCGGGATACACGACCGCGAGCGCGTAGCCCACCGCCACCGCCGCGTCGACCGCGTTGCCGCCGTCCTTCAGCACGTCCACGCCGACGCGCGTGGCCAGATGCTGCGCCGTCACCACCATGCCGTTCTGAGCGGCCACCGGCGCGGCGGACGCCGCCAGCGACGCCTCCATCGGCGCGAACGCGACGCTCGCGGTCACCGCCGCCGCACAGACAAGCAATCGGAAAGTCTTCATGAGCCGGAATCCTCGTTGCTGAAACGAGGCCGATTCGACACCCATCGGCAGCGCGGACGCAACTCGAACGCGCGTCAGAGGGTTACTGCAGCGGGTCTTTCAGCGCGTCCGGCACCGGCAATGCGACGATGTCGATGCCTTCGTCCGCCAGCTCGCGCGCCTCCTGCGGCGTGGCGCGGCCACGGATGCCGCGCTGCTCGGTCTCGCCGTAATGGATGCGGCGCGCCTCGTCGGCGAAACGGTCGCCGACGTCCTCGGTGTTGGCGATCATCGTGCGCACCGCCTTCATCACCTGCTTCTGCAGCTCCACCGCCATCGCCGGCACCCCCTCGGGCATCCGCGATGGCGCCGGCGGCGCGGGTTCGGCCGACGGGGCCGATGTGGGCTCGGGCGCGGAGGACAGGTTCAGGCGCGGCGCGCTCGGCATCTTGCGCACGTCGACGCTGTTGCACAGCGGGCAGCTCAGCAGATGACGCTGCTGCTGCGATTCAAAGTCGGTGGAGGAGGCGAACCAGCCTTCGAACGCATGGCCGGCATCGCACGCCAGATTCAGGACCAGCATGATGCGTCGATGCTAGCGCCGCGCCGCCTCGTCCGCCGGCAGCCAGTCCAGAGACCAGGCGCCAGCGCGCCAGCGCTGCAGCCACAGCAGGCAGGTGAGCGTCTTGGCGTCGGTGATGCGGCCATCGAAGGCCATGCGATCCAGCTCGTCCTCGGCCACCGGCAGCAGGTCGAGGAACTCCTCGTCATCCAGTTGCCGCTCGCCGCCGGTCAGGCCGCGCGCGAAGAAGATCTCGATGCGCTCGTCCGAATAGGCGATCGCGTTGTGCATCACGCCCGCATAGGCCCATTCGCGCGCGGTGTAGCCGGTCTCCTCGAGCAGCTCGCGCATGCCGCAGCGCAGCGGCGACTCGTCCGGGTCCAGCTTGCCCGCGGGAAACTCCATCACCACGCGGCCCATCGGATAACGGTACTGCCGCTCGAGCAGCACATGGCCGTCGTCCAGCAGCGGCACCACGACCACGGCGCCCGGGTGGCGGATGTACTCGCGCGTGGCCTCCCGGCCATCGGGCAGCGCGATGCGATCGCGCTTCACGTGCAGGAAGTTGCCGCGCAGGATCCAGTCGGAGGACAGCGGCATCTCGCGCAGATGCGCGTCGGCATCGGCCGCCGGCGCGATGCCGATCACGCCTTCCACGTCGGGCCGGTTGGCCTCAGGCAGCTTCTTCGTCATCGAACTCCCGCACCTTCGAGCGCGACCGGCGCAGATAGCGCCACACGAATCCCGGGAAGCCCAGCGTGACGAACAGCGCCAGCGCCGCCGCGTAGAACTCCCAGCCCTGCGGCGCGCGCTGCCCCAGCCGCGACTCCAGTCCGAAGCCGACGGCCAGCGTGATCAGCGCCAGCAGGAACAGTTCCAACAGCCGCCAGCCGGCGGCCTTGGGCTCACGCCGCGGGCCCACGAGCAGGATGCGGGAACTGAGATAGGGCAGGTTGGCCGCGACCAGCGCGACCACCAGCACCACCCAGACTGAAGCGCCCTGCTCCATCAGCGATCGCGGCGTTGCGAGCCCGGGGCGCTCAGTGCGTCAGCGCGCGGGTCACGGCCTGGCTGCACAGCGCCAGCAAGCCACCCGGCAGCAGACCGAAGACCAGCACCGCGATGCCGTTCAGCGACATCACGACGCGGGCGTCGGCCGGCGCGCTCAGCGGGCTGCGATCGGCCGGCTCGTCGAAGAACATGACCTTCACGACGCGCAGGTAGTAGAACGCGCCGATCAGCGACAGGACCACCGCGATCACCGCCAGCCACAGATAGAGCGACTGGCCGGTCGTGACCATCGCCTGCAGCACGGCCAGCTTGCCGTAGAAGCCCACCGTCGGCGGAATGCCGGTCAGCGAGAACATGTAGATCGCCATCACCAGCGCATACCAGGGGCTGCGCTTGAACAGGCCGGCCAGATCGCTGATCTGCTCGGACTCGAAGCCCTGGCGCGCCAGCAGCATGATCAGGCCGAAGCTGCCCAGCGTCGTCAGCACGTAGGTGATCGCGTAGAACATCGCCGAGCTGTAGGCGTTCAGCGCATGCGCGTCCGGCTGGTTGTTCACCACGCCCGAGGCCAGGCCCAGCACCACGAAGCCCATCTGCGAGATCGTCGAGTAGGCCAGCATCCGCTTCAGGTTGGTCTGCGCGATCGCGGCCAGGTTGCCCACGACCAGCGAGGCCACCGCCATCACCAGCATCATCTGCTGCCAATCGGCGGCCAGCGGCAGCATGCCTTCCACCAGCAGACGCAGCGTGATGCCGAAGGCGGCCAGTTTCGGCGCGGCGCCGATCAGCAGCGTGGCGGCCGTCGGCGCGCCCTGGTAGACGTCCGGCACCCACATGTGGAACGGGGCGGCGCCCAGCTTGAAGCCCAGGCCGGCCACGACGAAGACCACGCCCAGCACCAGCACACCCTTGTTCAGCGTGCCGGTCGAGATGACCTCGAAAACGCGCGGGATCGACAGCGAGCCGGTCGCCCCATACATCATCGACAGGCCGTACAGCAGGAAGCCCGAGGCCAGCGCACCCAGCACGAAGTACTTCATCGCGGCCTCGGTCGAGACCGTGTGATCGCGGCGCAGCGCGGTCAGCGCGTACAGCGACAGGCTCATCAACTCCAGGCCGAGGTAGATCGACAGGAAGTTGTTGGAGGCCACCATCACGTTCACGCCCAGCAGCGACAGCAGGCTCAGCGTGAACAACTCGCCCTTGAGGATGTCGCGGGACTCGGCGTAGGGACGCGCGTAGACCAGCGTGACGATCAGCGCGATCGCGCTGACGCCGCTCAGCAGGTGGCTCAGCGGATCGACCACCAGCATGCCCTGCATCGCGTCCGACGAGGGCTGGCCCATGGCCGCGAAATGCATCGCGCCCACCACCGCCAGCGACAGCTGCGTGAGCCAGAAGGTCGGCGTGCGGCGCGGGTCGGTGACGAACAGATCCACCAGCGCGACCACGCAGGCCAACGCCAGCAACAGGATTTCGGGATAGACCGCGACCCAGTTCATGTCGTTCATTGTGTTGGGTCCTTATTGGAGCTTGGAGACCGCGACGTGCTTGAGCAGCGCGTCGACGGACTGGTGCATCACGTCGGTGAACGGCTTCGGATAGACGCCCATGTACAGGGTCGCCGCCGCCAGCACGCCCAGCATCAGGAACTCGCGGCCGTTGATGTCGGTCAGGTTGCGGACGTTGTCGTTCGTCACCGCGCCGAAGTAGACGCGCTTGATCATCCACAGCGTGTAGGCCGCGCCGAAGATCAGCGCCGTGGCCGCCAGCAGGCCGATCCAGAAGTTGTGCGCCACCGAGCCGATGATCACCATCCACTCGCCCACGAAACCGGCCGTCGCCGGCAGACCGCAGTTGGCCATGCCGAAGAACACCGCCAGCGCCGCGAACTTGGGCATCGTGTTGACGACGCCGCCGTAGTCGGCGATCTCACGCGAATGCACGCGGTCGTACAGCACGCCGATGCACAGGAACATCGCGCCCGACACGAAGCCGTGCGAGATCATCTGCACCAGGCCGCCGGAGACGCCCAGCTCGTTGAAGATGAAGAAGCCCAGCGTCACGAAGCCCATGTGCGCGACCGACGAGTAGGCCACCAGCTTCTTCATGTCGCGCTGGACCATGGCCACCAGGCCGATGTAGATCACCGCGATCAGCGACAGGCCGATGATGAACCAGTCGTAGTGACGCGCCGCGTCAGGCGCGATCGGCAGCGAGAAGCGCAGGAAGCCGTAGGCGCCCAGCTTCAGCATGATGGCCGCCAGCACGACCGAGCCGCCGGTCGGCGCCTCCACGTGCGCGTCCGGCAACCACGTGTGCACCGGCCACATCGGCACCTTCACCGCGAAGGCCGCGAAGAAGGCGAAGAACAGCAGCGTCTGCGCCGGCATCGCCAGCGGCAGCTTGTGCCAGTCCAGGATCTCGAAGCTGCCCGACTGGCTGTACAGGTACAGCAGCGCGATCAGCATCAGCAGCGAGCCCGCCAGCGTGTACAGGAAGAACTTGAAGGCCGCGTACACCCGGCGCGGTCCGCCCCAGACGCCGATGATGATGTACATCGGAATCAGCGTGGCCTCGAAGAACACGTAGAACAGCATGCCGTCGAGCGCGCAGAACACGCCGATCATCAGGCCCGACAGGATCAGGAAGGCGCCCATGTACTGGTGCACCCGCGTCTCGATCACTTCCCAGGCCGCGATCACCACGATGATCGAGATGAAGGCCGTCAGCGGCACGAACCACATCGAGATGCCATCCACGCCCAGGTGGTAGTGGATGTTGAAGCGCTCGATCCAGGACGCGTTCTCGACGAACTGCATCGCGGCGGTCGAGGTGTCGAAGCCCGAGATCAGCGGCAGCGTCACCAGGAACGACGCGATCGAGGCGACCAACGCCATCCAGCGCACCGCGCCGGCGTTGTTGTCGCGTCCGAGCGCGAGCAGCAGGCTGCCGCAGACGATGGGCAGCCAGATGGAGAGACTCAGCAACATTCTTATTCTCCGCCCGCGTCACAGACCCAGCAGGGCCTTGAATTGGGGCCACATGGAAGGCCACAGCTGCCAGGTCATCAGACCCACGACACCCAGGATCATGACCAGCGCGTACCAGTACAGGTGGCCGGTCTGGATCAGGCGCACCAGGCCGGCGATGCCGCCCACCGTGCGCGCCGAGCCGTTGATCAGGACGCCGTCGATGACGCCCTGGTCGCCGGCCTTCCACAGGCCGGTGCCGATCGCGCGGGCCGCGCGGGCCAGCACGTTCTCGTTGAACCAGTCCATGTAGTACTTGTTCTCGAGGATCGTCACGATCGGCCGGAAGGTCCGCGCGAACCAAGCCGGGATGGCCGGGTTGACCAGGTAGAACACGTAGGCCGCGACCACGCCGGCCACCGCCAGCCACAGCACCGGCGACTGCAGGCTGTGCAGCGCCATCGCGAAGGCGCCGTGGAACTCCTCGCCCAGCTCGTGCATCGCGTGATGCAGCTCGTGGTTCACGACGATCGCGTCCTTGAAGAACTCGCCGTGCAGCATCGGCTGGATCGTGAAGTAGCCGATGACCACCGACGGGATCGCCAGCAGGATCAGCGGCACCGTCACCACCCACGGCGACTCGTGCGGCGTGTGGTCGTGGCCATGGCCGTGGTCGTCGTGATGGTCGTGCTCGCCCGGGAAGGGCTTGTGGTGGAAGTGCTCCTTGCCGTGGAAGACCAGGAAGTACATCCGGAAGCTGTAGAACGCCGTCACGAACACGCCGGCCATCACCGCGAAGTACGCGAAGCCCGCGCCGGGCAGGTGCGAGGCGTGCACCGCCTCGATGATCGAGTCCTTCGAGTAGAAGCCCGAGAAGAACGGGGTGCCGATCAGCGCCAGCGAGCCCAGCAGCGAGGTGATCCAGGTGATGGGCATGTACTTGCGCAGGCCGCCCATGTTGCGGATGTCCTGGTCATGGTGCATGCCGATGATCACCGAGCCCGCGCCCAGGAACAGCAGCGCCTTGAAGAACGCGTGCGTCATCAGGTGGAACACCGCGACCGAGTAGGCCGAAGCGCCCAGCGCCACCGTCATGTAGCCCAGCTGCGAAAGCGTCGAGTACGCGACCACGCGCTTGATGTCGTTCTGGATGATGCCCAGGAAGCCCATGAACAGCGCCGTGATCGCGCCGATCACCATGACGAAGTTCAGCGCCGTGTCGGACAGCTCGAACAGCGGGCTGAAGCGCGACACCATGAAGATGCCGGCCGTCACCATCGTCGCCGCGTGGATCAGCGCCGAGATCGGGGTCGGGCCTTCCATCGAGTCCGGCAGCCACACGTGCAGCGGGAACTGCGCCGACTTGCCCATCGCGCCGATGAACAGGCAGATGCAGGCCACCGTCAGCATCATCCAGTCGGTGCCGGGGAAGCCGATCTTCGCGAGCTCGCCCGCCTTGCCGAAGGTCTCGGTGTAGTTCAGCGAGCCGCCGTAGGCCACCAGCAGGCCGATGCCCAGGATGAAGCCGAAGTCGCCGACCCGGTTCACCAGGAAGGCCTTCATGTTGGCGAAGATCGCCGTCGGCTTCGTGTACCAGAAGCCGATCAGCAGGTAGGACACCAGGCCCACCGCTTCCCAGCCGAAGAACAGCTGCAGCATGTTGTTGGCCATCACCAGCATCAGCATGCTGAAGGTGAACAACGAGATGTAGCTGAAGAAGCGCTGGTAGCCGGGGTCTTCCTCCATGTAGCCGATGGTGTAGATGTGCACCATCAGCGAGACGAAGGTCACCACGCACATCATCATCGCGGACAGGCCGTCGATCATGAAGCCGACTTCCATCTTCAGGCCGCCCAGCGTCATCCACTCGTAGACGGTCTGGTTGAAGCGCGCGCCGTCGAGCACCGCGCTCAGGGTCATCGCCGACAGGATGAACGCGACCAGCACGCCGAGGATGGTCACGGTGTGGGCGCCGCGGCGCCCCACCTGCTTGCCGAACAGGCCCGCCACGATGGCGCCCGCCAGCGGGGCCAGCGGCACCGCCAGCAGCATGTTCTGGGAGAGTGTTGCAGACATTGTTTTTCTCTCTTCCTGACGCTCGTCAGCCCTTCAGGGCGTCCAGCTCTTCCACGTCGATGCTGCTGCGGTTGCGGAACAGCACCACCAGGATCGCCAGGCCGATCGCCGACTCGGCGGCCGCCACCGTGAGGATGAAGAACACGAACACCTGGCCGGCCATGTCGCCCAGGTAGTGCGAGAACGCCACGAAGTTCATGTTGACCGCCAGCAGCATCAGCTCGATGGCCATCAGCAGCACGATCAGGTTCTTGCGGTTCAGGAAGATGCCGATCACCGACAGCGCGAACAGGAACGCGCCCAGGATCAGGAAGTGGTTCAGGCTCAGCGCGGTCATCACGCGGCTCCTTCGTTCTTGTCAGCCGGGACGGGCGGCGCGCTGGGCGCCTCGACGGTCGCCGCGACCTTCACGATGCGCAGGCGGTCGGCCTTGCGGACCTTGACCTGCTGCGACGGATCCTGGTGGCGCGAGTCCTTGCGGCCGCGCAGCGTCAGCGCGATCGCCGCGATGATGCCCACCAGCAGCAGCACCGCCGCGATCTGCACCGGGAACAGGTAGTTCGTGTAGATCTCGATGCCCAGCAGCTTGGTGTTGCCCAGCTGCGCCATGTTCGCGATCTCCGGGGCGTTCTCGACGCCGCGGAAGCCGCCCATCAGCACGGCCGCGATCTCCAGCGCGATCACCGCGCCCACCAGGCTCGCGATCGGCAGGTGCTTCCAGACGCTTTCGCGCACGGCGGTGGACTCGAAGTCCAGCATCATCACGACGAACAGGAACAGCACCATGACGGCGCCGATGTAGACCAGCACCAGCGTGATGGCCAGGAACTCGGCCTTCAGCAGCATCCACAGACAGGACGCGTTGAAGAACGCGAGGATCAGGAACAGGGCCGAGTGCACGGTGCTCTTCGCCGTGATGACACGGAACGCGGAGCCCAGCAGCACGGCCGAGAAAACGTAGAACAGCGCGGTAGTGATATCCATGCGGGTTCCTGCAAGCAGGCCGCCGGCCGCGATCCCCTCCCCCGGCGCGAGCGCGGGGAGCTGGAACCGCCAGGCCGGTCAGCGGTACTTGGCGTCGGCCTCCTTGCTAGCGGCAATCTGCTTCTCGTAGCGGTCGCCGACCGCCAGGAGCATGTCCTTGGTGAAGTACAGGTCGCCCCGCTTTTCGCCGTGGTACTCGAAGATCTCGGTCTCGACGATCGAGTCGACCGGGCAGCTCTCCTCGCAGAAGCCGCAGAAGATGCACTTGGTCAGGTCGATGTCGTAGCGCGTGGTGCGGCGCGAGCCGTCGGCGCGCACGTCGGACTCGATCGTGATCGCCATGGCGGGGCACACGGCCTCGCACAGCTTGCAGGCGATGCAGCGCTCCTCGCCGTTCTCATACCGGCGCAGCGCGTGCAGGCCGCGGAAGCGAGGAGACAGCGGCGTCTTCTCTTCCGGGAACTGCACCGTGATGTTCTTCGAGAGGAAATGCCGGCCCGTCAGGGCCATGCCCTTCAGCAGCTCGGTGAGCATGAAGCTCTTGACTAGGTCCTTGATCACAGCAGATACCTCGGATTACTTCCAGATGTTGAACGGCGACTGGATCCACAGACCCACCACGACGAGCCACACCAGGGTGACCGGAATGAAGATCTTCCAGCCCAGACGCATGATCTGGTCATAGCGATAGCGCGGGAAGGTCGCGCGCACCCACAGGAAGCAGGTCACGACGAAGAAGGTCTTGGCGAACAGCCAGAACCAGTTCCAGAAGGCCATCGTCTGCTGGAAGAAGTGCGGCGTCTCCATGCCCAGCAGCGACCACGACACCGGGGCCGACCAGCCGCCCAGGAACATCAGCACCGCCAGCGCCGACACCAGGATCATGTTGGCGTACTCGGCCAGGAAGAACATCGCGAAGGACATGCCCGAGTACTCGATCATGTGGCCAGCGACGATTTCCGATTCGCCTTCGACGACGTCGAACGGATGGCGGTTGGTCTCGGCCAGGCCGGAGATGAAATACACCAGGAAGATCGGGAGCAGCGGCAGCCAGTTCCACGACAGCAGGTTCACGCCGTGCGACGCGAACAGGCCTTTCTCCTGGCTCGTCACGATGGCGCTGACGTTCATCGAGCCGGTGACCATCAGCACCACGACCAGGCAGAAGCCCATCGCGATCTCGTAGGACACCATCTGGGCGGAGGCGCGCAGCGCGCCCAGGAAGGCGTACTTCGAGTTCGACGCCCAGCCCGCGATGATCACGCCGTAGACCTCCAGCGAGGTGATGGCCATCAGGAACAGCAGGCCGGCGTTGACGTCGGCGATCGCGGCGCCCGGACCGAAGGGCACGACCGCCCAGGCGGCCAGCGCCGGCATGATCGTCATGATCGGGCCGAGGAAGAACAGGCTCTTGTTCGCGGCGCTCGGGACGATGATCTCCTTGAAGATCAGCTTCACGGCGTCGGCGATCGGGGTCAGCAGGCCCATCGGACCGACACGGTTCGGACCCGGACGGATCTGCGACCAGCCGATGGCCTTGCGTTCCCACAGCGTCAGGTAGGCGACGCAACCCAGCAGCGGCAGCAGCACGGCGATGATCTTGAGCAGGCTCCAGATCACCGGCCACAGCATGCCCAGCGCCGAGGCGCCGGCGTTGTAGAAGTTTTCCATCGTCGTCTCGTCCTCAGGCCTTCGTCACGGCGATCGCGCCGGTCAGGGCGCCCAGCGCGGCGGTCTCGAGGACGCCGGCGGGGATGCGCACCACGTTCGCGGGCAGCGATGCGTCCAGTTGCGCGGCCAGCACGGCCTCGCCGCCGTCCTGGGTCACGCGCACCTGCGCGCCGCGTCCGTTGCCGCTCTCGGCCAGACCGAGGCTGGTCCACAGCGCTTGCGGCAGCGAGGCGATGGCCGCGTCACGGCCGTCGCGGGTCAGTTGCAGCGAGGTGGCGCGGCGCACCAGCGCGTCGGTCGCGTAGATCGGCACCGTCGTCAGGCGCTCCAGGCCTTGCACCGGAGCAAGCGCCGCGGACTGCGCCGACATGCCGTTGGACAGCCGGTTCGTCAGGTCCAGCTCGGAGCCCAGCGCCGCGGCGCGGACCTGCTCGGAGCTGTCGAACTCGAAGCCCTGCAGGCCCAGCAGGTTGCCCAGCACGCGCAGGATCTTCCAGCCCGGACGGGTTTCGCCACGGGCCTTGGCCACGCCGACGAAGCTCTGCAGGCGGCCTTCCGCGTTGACGAAGCTGCCCGAGGTCTCGGTGAACGGGGCCGTGGGCAGCAGCACGTCGGCGAACTCGACCACCGGACCGGTCTTGAACGGGCTCAGCACGACGACCATTTCGGCCGCGTTGACGGCCTTGGCGGCGGCGGCGGCGTTGGGGCCATCCAGCACCGGGTCGGTGTTCAGCAGCAGCAGCGCCTTGGCCGGCTGGTCGTTCAGCAGTTGCGCCGCCGAACGGCCGCCCTGCCCCGGCTGGGCCTTCACCAGTTGGGCGCCGACGGTGTTCGCCGCGGCCGACAGCACGCCGACGCTGGCGCCGGTCTGCTCGCCGATCCAGTTCGCCAGCGACAGCAGCGTCGCGGCCTGCGGATGCTGGATCGCGGCATTGCCCAGCAGCACGGCCTTGCGCTCGCCCGACAGCAGCGCGCCGGCGATCGCCTTGGCGGCGTCGGTGGCCTGACCTTGGCCCGCCTGGGCCGGGGCGCTCACGCCCTTGGCCGAGGCGATCGCGGCGGCGACGTTGGCCAGCTCGTTCGCCCAGGCCGACGGCGCGGCGACGAGCGTCGAAGCGACCGTCATCTTCCAGTCCTCGACCGAGCCGCCCAGCGCGACGATCTGCGCGCCGCGGCGGGCCGCCTGGCGCAGGCGCTGCGCGAACAGCGGGTGGTCCTTGCGCAGCGACGAGCCGACGACGAAGGCGCGATCCAGCGCCGACAGCGACGCGATCGAGGTGCCCAGCCAGAAGGCCTTGCCTTCACCCGCGCGCAGCGCCGGATCGACCACGCGCAGGCGCGTGTCGATGTTCTCGCTGCCCAGGCCGCGCACCAGCTGCGCCAGCAGGTGCAGCTCTTCCACGGTGCTGTGCTCCGAGCCCAGCGCCGCGATGGACCCGCCGCCCTTCTCGGTCTTGATCTGCTTCAGGCCGTTGGCGACGTACTCGAGCGCCGTGGTCCAGTCCACCGGCTTCCACTCGCCGCCCTGCTTGAGCATCGGCGTGGTCAGGCGTTCGTCGCTGTTCAGCGCCTCATACGAGAAGCGGTCGCGGTCGGCGATCCAGCACTCGTTGACGGCCTCGTTCTCCAGCGGGACGACGCGCAGCACTTCGTTGTTCTTGACCTGGACGATCAGGTTGGCGCCGGTCGAATCGTGCGGGCTGACGCTCTTGCGGCGCGACAGCTCCCAGGTGCGGGCGCTGTAGCGGAAGGGCTTGCTCGTCAGCGCGCCGACCGGGCAGATGTCGATCATGTTGCCCGACAGCTCCGAGTCCACGGTGCGGCCGACGAAGGTCTGGATCTCGCTGTGCTCGCCGCGGTGCGCCATGCCCAGCTCCATCACGCCGGAGATCTCCTGGCCGAAGCGCACGCAGCGCGTGCAGTGGATGCAGCGGCTCATCTCCTCCATCGAGATCAGCGGGCCGACGTTCTTGTGGAACACCACGCGCTTCTCTTCGGTGTAGCGCGAGGAGCCTGCGCCGTAGCCGACGGCCAGATCCTGCAGCTGGCATTCGCCGCCCTGGTCGCAGATCGGGCAGTCCAGCGGGTGATTGATCAGCAGGAACTCCATCACGCCCTGCTGGGCCTTGATGGCTTTCTCGCTCTTGGTGCGCACGATCATGCCCTGCGTGACCGGGGTCGCGCAGGCGGGCAGCGGCTTGGGCGCCTTCTCCACGTCGACCAGGCACATGCGGCAGTTGGCCGCGATGCTCAGCTTCTTGTGGTAGCAGAAGTGCGGGATGTACGTCCCGGCCTTCTCGGCGGCATGCATCACCATGCTGCCTTCGGGCACTTCGACCTTCTGGCCGTCGAGTTCGATTTCAACCATAGTTCTTCTCAGCGGCTCCGATCAGGCGTGCGCCGGCGACTTCGCCGTGGCGGACGGGGACGACGCGGCGGGCGCCTTGTTCTGCTGGGCCTGTTCGATCATCGCGATGAACTCGCCCTTGAAGTGCTTGAGCATCGCGCGCACCGGCATCGCGGCGGCATCGCCCAGCGCGCAGATGGTGCGGCCCTGGATGTTGTCGGCCACGGAGTTCAGCAGGTCGATGTCCTCGACGCGGCCCTTGCCGTGGGCGATGCGCTCGATCACGCGGTGCATCCAGCCCGTGCCCTCGCGGCAGGGGGTGCACTGGCCGCAGGACTCGTGCGCGTAGAAGTAGGACAGGCGCAGCAGGCTGTTGACCATGCAGCGGGTCTCGTCCATCACGATGACGGCGCCCGAGCCCAGCATCGAGCCGGCCTTGGCGATGGAGTCATAGTCCATCGTGCACTGCATCATGATGTCGGCCGGCAGCACCGGGGCCGACGAGCCGCCCGGGATCACCGCCTTGAGCTTGCGGCCGCCGCGCACGCCGCCGGCGAGCTCGAGCAGCTTCTCGAACGAGGTGCCCAGCGGGATCTCGTAGTTGCCCGGACGCTCGACGTCGCCCGAGATCGAGAAGATCTTGGTGCCGCCGTTGTTGGGCTTGCCCACTTCGAGATAGGCCTGGCCGCCGTTGCGGATGATCCAGGGGACCGCGGCGAAGGTCTCGGTGTTGTTGATCGTCGTGGGCTTGCCATACAGGCCGAACGAGGCCGGGAACGGCGGCTTGAAGCGCGGCTGGCCCTTCTTGCCTTCCAGCGATTCGAGCAGCGCGGTTTCCTCGCCGCAGATGTAGGCGCCGAAGCCGTGGTGCGCATGCAGCTGGAAGCTGAAGCCGCTGCCCAGGATGTTGTCGCCCAGCAGGCCGGCCGCGCGGGCCTCTTCCAGGGCCGCCTCGAAGCGCTCGTAGACCTCGAAGATCTCGCCGTGGATGTAGTTGTAGCCGACCTTGATCCCCATCGCGTACGCCGCGATCGCCATCCCTTCGATGACGATGTGCGGGTTGTACATGAGGATGTCGCGGTCCTTGCAGGTGCCCGGCTCGCCTTCGTCGCTGTTGCAGACGAGATATTTCGCACCCGGAAATTGGCGCGGCATGAAGCTCCACTTCAGGCCGGTCGGGAAGCCGGCGCCGCCGCGGCCGCGCAGGCCCGAGGCCTTCACTTCGGCGATGACCTGATCCGAGGTCATGCCCTGCCCTTCGCCCTGGGCCAGGATCTTGCGCAGCGCCTGGTAGCCGCCGCGCGCTTCATAGTCCTTCAGCGACCAGTTCTTGCCATCGAGGCCCGCGTAGATCTGCGGGGTGATGTTGCGGTCGTGGAAGCAGGTTTCCTTGCCGGTGGCCTGCCACTTCGAGAGGTCGATGTTCGCGATGTTGGTCATCGTCCAGGTCCCTCAGTTCTTGTTGGCCGCATGGTGGGCTCTGAGCGCGTCCACCAGCTCGTCCAGCCGTTCGGCGCTCATGAAGCTCAGCATCTGGCGGTCGTTGACCAGCATCACCGGCGAGTCGGCGCAGGCGCCCAGGCACTCGCTCTGCTGCACGGTGAAGACGCCGTCGGCGGTCGTGCCGCCGGCCTCGACGCCCAGCTTCGCGCACAGGTGGTCCAGCGCCTTCTGGCCGTCGCGCAGCTGGCACGGAAGATTCGTGCAGACGTTGAGCTTGAACGCCCCCAGCTTGCGCTGGTTGTACATGTTGTAGAAGGTCGTGACCTCGTAGACGGCGATCGCCGGCATGCCCAGGTAGTCCGCGATCGCATCCTCGGCCTCGCGGGACACGTAGCCCTGCTCCTGCTGGACGATCGACAGGCAGGCCATCACGGCCGATTGCGCCTGCTCCGCCGGGTACTTGGCGACTTCGCGCGCGAAGCGCGACTTGGTCGCGTCGCTCAAGACAAATTCAGTGCTGCTCATCGCTTCACCACTCAACGGTCAATTTCACCGAACACGATGTCCATCGTGCCGATCACGGCCACGGCGTCGGCAATCATGTGGCCCCGCGCCATCTCGTCCAGCGCGGCCAGGTGCGAATAGCCCGGCGCGCGGATCTTCAGCCGGTACGGCTTGTTGGCGCCGTCGCTGACGATGTAGATGCCGAACTCGCCCTTCGGATGCTCGACCGAGGCGTAGGCCTCGCCCTCGGGGACGCGGAAGCCTTCGGTGAACAGCTTGAAGTGGTGGATCAGCTCTTCCATGCTGGTCTTCATCGCCACGCGGCTGGGAGGCGCCACCTTGTGGTTGTCGGTGATGACCGGACCCGGATTGGCCTTGAGCCACTTCACGCACTGCTGCACGATGCGGTTGGACTGGCGCATCTCCTCGACCCGCACGCAGTAGCGGTCGTAGGTGTCGCCGTTGGTGCCGACCGGGATGTCGAAGTCCATGCGGCCGTACACGTCGTAGGGCTGGGTCTTGCGGGTGTCCCAGGCGATGCCCGAGCCGCGCAGCATCGGGCCGGTCAGGCCCAGGTTCAGCGCGCGCTCCGGCGACACGACGCCGATGCCCACCGTGCGCTGCTTCCAGATGCGGTTGTCGGTCAGCAGCGTCTCGTAGTCGTCGACGTTGGCCGGGAAGCGGTTGCAGAAGTCCTCGATGAAATCGAGCAGCGAGCCCTGACGGTTCTCGTTGAGCTTGTCGATCGCCTTCTGGTTCTTGATCTTGCTGACCTTGTACTGCGGCATCGAATCCGGCAGGTCGCGGTACACGCCACCCGGACGGAAGTAGGCCGCATGCATGCGCGCACCCGACACCGCCTCGTACATGTCGAAGATGTCCTCACGCTCGCGGAAGCAGTAGATGAGGATGTTCATCGCGCCGCAGTCGATGCCGTGCGCGCCCAGCCAGAGCAGGTGGTTCAGGATGCGGGTGAGCTCCGCGAACATCACGCGGATGTACTGCGCGCGCTCGGGGACCTCCAGGCCCAGCATCTTCTCGATGGCCAGGCAGTAGGCATGCTCGTTGGCCATCATCGACACGTAGTCGAGACGGTCCATGTAGGGCAGCGACTGGATGAAGGTCTTGGACTCGGCCAGCTTCTCGGTGGCGCGGTGCAGCAGGCCGATGTGCGGGTCGGCGCGCTGGATCACCTCACCGTCCAGCTCGAGCACCAGGCGCAGCACCCCGTGCGCGGCCGGGTGCTGGGGACCGAAGTTCAGGGTGTAGTTCTTGATTTCGGCTGGCATGCTCACAGGCCCCCGTAGTTGTCTTCGCGAATCACGCGCGGGGTGATCTCGCGCGGCTCGATCGTGACCGGCTGGTAGATCACGCGCTTCTGCTCGGGGTCGTAGCGCATCTCGACATGGCCCGTCACCGGGAAGTCCTTGCGCATCGGGTGGCCGATGAAACCGTAGTCGGTCAGGATGCGACGAAGGTCCTCATGACCCTCGAAGATGATCCCGTACAGGTCGAAGGCCTCGCGCTCGAACCAGTTGGCGGCGTTCCAGATCGGCGTCACCGCGGCCACCGACGGGAAATCGTCGTCAGGCGCGAAGACCTTGACGCGCAGGCGCCAGTTCTTGTTGATCGACAGCAGGTGCGAGACCACCGCGAAGCGCGCGCCGTCGTAGGCGCCGTCCTTGTAGGTCGAGTAGTCCACGCCGCACAGGTCGATCAACTGCTCGAAGCGCAGCTCCGAGTGATCGCGCAGCAGCTTGGCGACGTTGAAGTAGTCCTTGGCCGCGACGGTGATCGTGATTTCGCCCAGCTCGCGCTTGAGCGCGACGATCTGCTCGCCGAGCACGGAGTGCAGCGCCGCCTGCAGGGTGTCGAGTTTCATGGTCATGGGAGTCAGCCTGCTTCTGCTCAGCGAGCGATGGTGTTCTCGCGACGGATCTTGGCCTGCAGCTGCAGGATGCCGTAGAGCAGCGCCTCGGCGGTCGGCGGACAGCCCGGGACATAGACGTCGACCGGGACGATGCGGTCACAGCCCCGCACCACCGAATAGCTGTAGTGATAGTAGCCGCCGCCGTTGGCGCAGCTGCCCATCGACAGCACCCAACGCGGCTCGGCCATCTGGTCGTAGACCTTGCGCAGGGCGGGCGCCATCTTGTTGCACAGCGTGCCGGCCACGATCATCAGGTCGGACTGGCGCGGGCTCGGACGGAACAGCATGCCGAAGCGGTCGATGTCGTAGCGCGCGGCGCCCGCGTGCATCATCTCCACCGCGCAGCAGGCGAGACCGAAGGTCATCGGCCACAACGAGCCGGTCTTGGACCAGTTCACCAGCTTGTCCAGCTGGGTGGTCATGAAGCCTTCCTTCAAAACGCCTTCGTTACCCATATCGAATTTCCAATCTTTCGAGATCAGCGGAGAAGGGTTTCGATCCTGCGGACATCGCTTGACGTCCTCTTGACGACTCGCCCTTCCCTAACGGACACGCGCCCGAAACGGGCGCCGTGTCCTGATGCATTCACGGCTCCGGCCTCGCGGCCGGGAGTCCGTCACCGGGCGCTCACTCCCAGTCGAGCGCACCCTTCTTCCACTCGTAGGCGAAGCCCACGACCAGGATGCCCAGGAAGATCATCATCGCCCAGAAGCCGGGGGCGCCGATCTCGCGCAGCGAGACCGCCCACGGGAACAGGAAGGCGATTTCCAGATCGAAGAGGATGAAGAGGATGGCGACGAGGTAGTAGCGCACGTCGAACTTCATGCGCGCGTCCTCGAAGGCCTCGAAGCCGCATTCGTAGGGGCTGTTCTTCGCCGCGTCAGGGCGACGCGGGCCCGCCAGGAAGCCCAGCACTTGCGGGGCGATACCCACTCCGCAACCGACCAGGATGAAAAGGATGACGGGCAGGTATTGTTCCAGGCTCACGGCTTGCTCTCGTTTTGATGCCGGGATTCGAGATATGCCGACTGGGCGCGGCAAAACCAATTCCCGACGTGTCACCGATGATTGGCGGACCTGAGGCCGACCAACGATTCGGCAAAAGCAACGGGCGCGCCGCCAGCGATTATCCAATCGCTCACGGACCGCGCCCGCCTTGTCCTCCGGAGAATCGCACACGTGTATCGCGTGGAGATTTCCTGAGTCCCTCGACCTGCTTGATCACTCTTGATCCGGCTTTCCGGCTAGATCGCGAAGACCATGGCAGGCCGATTTATTTTGGTGCCGACGGCGAGACTCGAACTCGCACAGCTTTCGCCACTACCCCCTCAAGATAGCGTGTCTACCAATTTCACCACGTCGGCTTGTTGTCACCCTTCAGTGACCTTGTCTTGACGGCTCGCGTTTCAGACAGCCTCGAATTCTATACAGCTTTCTGGGGTCCGAAAGGAAACCAAGGCAATTTTATTCAACTGCTGGCGCTTGCCGCCCACGTCTGTCAGTTGGACGCCGCGGAAGCAGCCGCCGACGGCGCCGCTTGGGGTGCGATCGAGGCGCCCGGCAGCACGGCGGCGGAGGCCGTCGAGGCCGGCTGCGCCGCGCGCTCCAGCAGTTGCTCGCCCGCCGACGGGCCAGCATTGAAGCCGCCGTCGCGATGGCTGCCCATGTAGGCCAGCGCCAGCGTCGACACGAAGAAGATCGTCGCCGCGACCGCGGTCGAGCGCGACAGGAAGTTGGCGCTGCCGGTCGCACCGAACAGCGAGCCCGAGGCCCCGCTGCCGAACGAGGCGCCCATGTCCGCGCCCTTGCCATGCTGCACCAGCACCAGGCCGATCATCGCCAGGGCCGCGAGCAGCTGCAGCACCAGCACCAGATTCATCATCACTTGCATTGCTTTTTTCTCCAGGAACCTTGAACGCCGGACTTCAACCGGCAGCGCGGCAGATCGCCGCGAAATCGGCCGCCTTCAGCGCGGCGCCTCCGATGAGGCCGCCATCGATGTCGGGCTGCGCAAACAGTTGTGGGGCGTTGTCGGGCTTGACGCTGCCGCCATACAGGATCTGCATCTGATCGGCCTTCTGCGTGGCCGCGCGCAATTGCTGGCGGAGCAAGGCATGCACTTGCTGCGCCTGCTCCGGCGTGGCCGTCAGGCCGGTGCCGATCGCCCACACCGGCTCATACGCGACGACGATCTCGCCGATGCAATGCGTCAGCGTGTGGATCACCGCTGCCAACTGACGCTTGACGACCTCTTCGGTACGGCCGGACTCGCGCTCGGCCAGCGTCTCGCCGACGCAGACGATCGGCGTGACGCCATGCGCCAGCGCCGCCTTGGCCTTGTCGGCGACGAGCTGGTCGCTCTCAGCGTGGTAGGCGCGGCGCTCCGAGTGGCCGACGATCGCATAACGGCAGCCGATGTCGGCCAGCATCGCCGAGGACACCTCGCCGGTGAACGCGCCCTGCTCGTGCGCCGAGCAGTCCTGCGCGCCGTACGCGACCTGCGTGCCGGTCAGCGCGAGCGCCGTCTCCGTGATGTACGGGAACGGGACGCACACGGCGACCTGGGCGTTCCACGGGCCAGCTTCCTTCAGGCCCGCCAGCAGCACGGCGTTGGCTGCACGGCTGCCATGCATCTTCCAGTTGCCGACCACCAGTTTCTTGCGCATCAGATCAACTCCCTTGAAACCGAAAATCCTTGTGGGGACGCTCGGGGCTCACCACGTGAGCACGATCTTGCCGACATGCTCGCCCGACTCCATCAGCACATGCGCCGCGGCGGCGTCCGACGCGGGCAATTGGCGATGGATCACCGGCACGATGGCACGGGCCTCGAGCAGCGGCCACACGCGCTCGCGCAGCGCGCGGGCGATCCCCGCCTTGAACTCGACCGGACGCGGACGCAGGGTGGAGCCCGTGATCGTCAGCCGGCGGCGCAAGACCTGCCCCGCGTCGAACTCGGCCTTCACGCCGCCCTGCACCGCGATGATCACGGCACGGCCGTCGTCGGCCAGGCACTGCACGTTGCGGGCGACGTAGCCACCCGCCACCATGTCCAGGATCACGTCGACGCCGCGACCGCCCGTCGCGGCCTTCGCCTCTTCGACGAAGTCCTGCTCGCGATAGTTGATCGCGACGTCGGCGCCGAGCGCCAGACAGGCCTTGGCCTTGTCCGCATTGCCCACCGTGACCAGCACCGTCGAGCCCAGCGCCTTGGCGATCTGGATCGCCGTCACGCCAATGCCGCTGCTGCCGCCATGCACCAGCAGACTTTCACCGGGCTGCAGGCGGGCGCGCTCGAAGACATTGCTCCAGACGGTGAAGAAGGTCTCCGGCAGGCTGGCGGCCTCGGCCATGCTCCAGCCCTTCGGAACCGGCAGGCATTGGACCACCGGCGCCACGCACAGTTCGGCGTAGCCACCGCCCGCGACCAGCGCGCAGACCGCATCGCCGACCTTCAGGCCGGCGGCCGCCAGCGCCTGGGCGTCGCCGGACGCGATGGTCCCGGCGACTTCCAGACCCGGCAGATCGCTGGCACCCGCCGGTGGCGGGTACGCGCCCTTGCGCTGCAGCACGTCCGGCCGGTTGATGCCGTAGGCCTGCACGCGGATCAGGCACTCGCCAGCCCCGGCGACGGGGTCAGCGCGCTCGACCAGATGCAGGACCTCGGGTCCGCCGGGCTGGGTGATGGCGATCGCCTTCATGACGTGACGCGCGGTGCGGCGGGGCCGATTACTCGGCCGAGCCTTCGCCGTGGTGAGGAGCGGCCGGGGCCGCGTCGCGGTCCAGCAGCGCCTTCAGCGACAGCTTGATGCGGCCCTTCTCGTCGGTCTCGAGCACCTTGACCTTGACGATCTGACCTTCGCTCAGGAAGTCGGTGACCTTCTCGACGCGCTGGTGCGCGATCTGGCTGATGTGCAGCAGCCCGTCCTTGCCGGGCAGGATGTTGACCAGCGCGCCGAAGTCCAGGATCTTGGTGACCGGGCCTTCGTAGACCTTGCCGATCTCCGCTTCGGCGGTGATCTGCTCGATGCGCTTCTTGGCCAGCTCGGCCTTGTCGCCATCGGTCGAGGCGATGGTGATGGTGCCGTCCTCGGCGATGTCGATCTGCGTGCCGGTCTCTTCGGTCAGCGCGCGGATGGTCGCGCCGCCCTTGCCGATCACGTCACGGATCTTCTCCGGATTGATCTTCATCGTGTACAGGCGGGGCGCGAACTGCGAGATCTCGGCGTTGGCCGATCCCATCGCGTCGACCATCTTCTCCAGGATGTGCAGACGCGCTTCCTTGGCCTGCGCCAGGGCGACCTGCATGATCTCCTTGGTGATGCCCTGGATCTTGATGTCCATCTGCAGCGCGGTGATGCCCGAGGTCGTGCCGGCCACCTTGAAGTCCATGTCGCCCAGGTGATCCTCATCGCCCAGGATGTCGGTCAGCACGGCGAAGCGGTTGCCGTCCTTGATCAGGCCCATGGCGATACCCGCGACGTGCGCCTTCAGCGGCACGCCGGCGTCCAGCAGCGACAGGCAGCCGCCGCAGACCGAGGCCATCGACGACGAGCCGTTGGACTCGGTGATCTCCGACACCACGCGGATCGAGTACGGGAAGTCTTCCTTGTTCGGCAGCACCGCGACCAGCGCGCGCTTGGCCAGGCGGCCGTGGCCGATCTCGCGGCGCTTGGGGCTGCCCACGCGGCCGGTCTCGCCGGTGGCGAACGGGGGCATGTTGTAGTGCAGCATGAAGCGCTCGGAGTACTCGCCGGCCAGCGCGTCGATGACTTGCGCATCGCGGTCGGTGCCCAGCGTCGCGGCGACCAGCGCCTGCGTCTCGCCGCGGGTGAACAGCGCCGAGCCGTGAGCGCGCGGCAGCACGCTGTTGCGGATCTCGATGGCGCGGACGGTGCGGGTGTCGCGGCCGTCGATGCGCGGCTCGCCAGCCAGGATCTGGCCACGCACGATGCGGGCTTCGATCTCGAACAGCAGGCCGTCGACTTCCACGCCGTCGAAGGCGACGCCTTCCGCGGTCAGGGCGTCCTTGACCTTGGCGTAGGCAGTGCGGCAAGCCTCGGTGCGGGCCTGCTTGGAGCGGATCTGGTAGGCGGCGCGCAGCTCTTCCTCGGCCAGCGCGGTGACCTTGGCGATGAAGCTCTCATCCTTGGCCGGGGCGGTCCAGTTCCAGGACGGCTTGCCGGCTTCACGGACCAGCTCGTTGATCGCGGCGATCGCGATCTTGCCCTGGTCGTGGCCGTAGGTGACGGCGCCCAGCATGATGTCTTCGCTCAGCTGGTCGGCTTCCGACTCGACCATCAGCACGGCGGCTTCGGTGCCGGCGACCACCAGGTCCAGCTTCGAGTCGATCAGTTGGGTCTTGCCCGGGTTCAGCACGTACTCGCCGTTGACATAGCCCACGCGCGCGGCGCCGATCGGGCCGTTGAACGGGATGCCCGAGATCGCCAGCGCGGCGCTCGTGGCGATCATCGCGGCGATGTCGGCCTGGACTTCCGGGTTCAGCGAGACGGTGTGGATGACGACCTGGACTTCGTTGAAGAAGCCTTCCGGGAACAGCGGGCGGATCGGGCGGTCGATCAGGCGCGAGGTCAGGGTCTCGAGCTCGCTCGGACGGCCTTCACGCTTGAAGAAACTGCCGGGGATCTTGCCGGCGGCGTAGGTCTTCTCGATGTAGTCGACGGTCAGCGGGAAGAAGTCCTGGCCGGCCTTGGGGGCCGACTTGGCGACGACGGTCGCCAGCACCACGGTGTCCTCGATGTTCACCAGCACGGCGCCGGTGGATTGACGGGCGATCTCGCCCGTCTCCATCACGACCTGATGCTGACCCCATTGGAAGGTCTTGGTGACCTTGTTGAACATGCTCATTCGAGTTCTCCTCAGTTCATGGATGCGCCGCTCGCGGTGCGGCGCGGAACCGGGAGTGAAGCTGGGTTTGGCGGGATGCCATTCCAGAGCGCCTGCTTGCCCGGCCCCTGCCGGCAAGCGCATTGGAATGACACAGCAGCGCCACGTCAGCCCGACTCCGATTGTTCAGTTCACCGGCGAGTCGACCGGTGGATCCGCCGCCTGAGGGACACCCCGCGGGCGGCGTTCAGAAACGACAAAGAGCCTGTTGGAATCAGACCAATCAGGCTCTTTGTCTTCATGCGCCGATTACTTGCGCAGACCCAGCTTCTGGATCAGGGCGGTGTAGCGGTCGGCGTCCTTGTTCTTCAGGTAGGCCAGCAGGCTCTTGCGCTGGTTGACCATCTTCAGCAGGCCGCGGCGGCCGTGGTGGTCCTTGGCGTGCAGCTTGAAGTGGGGGGTCAGCTCGTTGATGCGCGCCGTCAGCAGGGCGACTTGGACTTCGGGGGAGCCGGTGTCGTTGGCGCTGCGGGCGTTGGCCTTGACGATCTCGGCCTTGTTCTGGTCGAAGCTGGACATGTTGCGATCCTTGTTCCGGATGAATTCGGAAGGTCCGCCGGCATGGCCCAGGAAGGCATCGAGTGCGCAGACGGTTTCCGAGGTTGGACTTGCGGTCACAGGTGAAACCGACCCGTGCCGTGCTAATCGCCCCGGCAGGTGACCCGCCAGGACAGCCGCGCAGTATAGCGCAGCGCTGAACTTTTCAGGAAGGGCGCGTCATCCGGCAGCTGGCGGGCTGCTCCGCCTGGGGGGCATCGAGGAAGCGCAAGGTCCGGAAACCGTAGCCGGAGCCCTCGTTGTCGTGCGGCACGCCGGCCTCGCCCGCGCGGCGCATGACGCTGACGTACAGCGGCTGCTGCAATTGATGGTCCGACGGCCGCATCCAGCCCTGATGCGCGACCCCCAGCGGCCGCCCGTCGAGCCTCAAGCCCTCCAGCGCCAGCGCGACCGCCCCCGGCTCCACGCGGCCCGCCTTCTCGATGGCCGCCACCAGCATCTCCACCATCAGTTGCATCCGCGCATGCAGGTAGTCGTGCTCCGGCCTGGGGAAGCGCTGGCGGAAGGCGGCGTAGAAGCGCTCGGAATCGGCATTGCCGACATTCGGATGCCATTCGGCCACCGCCAGCACGCGGTCGACGCCCGCCTCGCCGAGCACGCCCGGCACGCCCAGCGCATTGCCATAGAAGGTGTAGAAGCGCGCCTCCAGACCGATGTCGCGGGCCGCCTTGATCAGCAGCGTGAGGTCGTTGCCCCAGTTGCCGGTGAGCACGGCCTGCGCGCCGCTGGCGCGGATCTTGGTGGCATACGGCAGGAAGTCCTTCACGCGGCCCAGCGGATGCAGCTCGTCCCCGACGATGTCCAGATCCGGCCGGCGCCGGGCGAGCATCGCCCTCGCCTGCTCGCGCAGGTGCTGGCCGAAGCTGTAGTCCTGGCCGATCAGGTAGACCCGCTTGAGCGCGCGATCCTGCGCCATCACCTCGATCAGCGCGGCGAGCCGCATGTCGGTGTGGGCGTCGAAGCGGAAATGCCAGAAGCTGCACCGCGCGCCGGTGAGCGCGGGATCGACGGCGGCGTAGTTGAGGAACAGCGCGCGGCGCGCCGGCTCGCGGGCGTTGTGCTTGTCGAGCGCCGCGATCAGCGCACTGGCCACCGCCGAGCTGTTGCCCTGCAGCACGAAGGGGATGGACTGGTCGGTCGCGGCGCGAAGCAGCGACAGCGACTCCTCCACCGAGCCCTTGCTGTCCAAGCGCACCAGCTCGAGCGGCCGCGCGCCGCCAGGGAGCTTGACGCCGCCGCGCGCATTGACGCGTTCGGTCGCCCAGACCAGGTTGCGGAACACCGCCTCGCCGCCATTGCCGAGCGGGCCGGACAGACCTTCGATCAGCGCGAGGCGGATCGGCGCCCGGGTCTGGGCCATGGCCGCCGATGACAGCCCCGGCGCGGCCGCCAGGGCTGAAATCGCCATGGACATCGCCACGGCCATCGCGGCGCCCCCGAAGGCCACCGCCCTCCTCGTCCGGCGGATCACAGCTGCGCAGGACCGGCGAGTTGCGACAGATCCCAGCGCGGCTTGACCTCGAAGCCGCCGCCACGCGTGAGCGTCGCCATGTCGCGCTGCAGCCGCAGCGCGGCGGCGAGCGCGATCATCGCGCCGTTGTCGGTGCACAGATGCAGCTCGGGATAGTGGACGCGGACGCGGCGCTTCTCGCAGACCGCGTTCAGCTGCTCGCGCAGGCGCTTGTTGGCGCCGACGCCGCCCGCGACGACCAGCCGCTTCAGTCCCGTCTCCTTCAGCGCGAGCAGGGCCTTCTTGAGCAGCACCTCGACGATCGCCGCCTGCGTGGAAGCGGCGAGATCCGCGCGCTGCTGCTGCGTCACTCCCCCGGCCTGCGCCTCGAGCTTGCGGACCTGCGTCAGCACCGCCGTCTTCAGGCCCGCGAAGCTGAAGTCGGGCTTGCCGCTGTGCAGCAGCGGACGCGGCAGCGCAAACGCCTCGGGATCGCCCTGCTCCGCCAGCCTCGACAGATGCGGGCCGCCGGGGTACGGCAGGCCGAGCAGCTTGGCCGATTTGTCGAATGCCTCGCCGGCTGCGTCGTCGATGGTCTCGCCGAGCAGCTCGTAGCTGCCGACGTCGTCCACGCGCATCAACTGCGTGTGCCCGCCCGAGACGAGCAGCGCGACAAAAGGGAACTCCGGCGGATCCTCGGAGAGGAACGGCGACAGCAGATGCCCTTCGAGGTGATGGATGCCCATCACCGGCCGGTCCAGCGCCGCACCCAGCGACGCCGCCACGCCCGCGCCGACCAGCAGCGCGCCAGCCAGCCCGGGTCCCTGCGTGTAGGCGACGACATCGACGTCGGCCAGCGACAGCCCCGCGCCGGCGAGCACCTCGCGGGTCAGCGGCAGCACGCGGCGGATGTGGTCGCGCGAGGCCAGTTCGGGCACCACGCCGCCATAGGCCTGGTGCATCGAGATCTGGCTGTGCAGCGCATGCGCGAGCAGCCGCGGCACGCCGTCGCCGGACGCGTCGACCAGCGCCACGCCGGTTTCATCGCAGGAGGATTCGATGCCGAGGACCCGCATCGCGACCTCAGTGATTTTCCTTGGCGTGGTTGATCGAGTACTTGGGAATCTCGACCGTCACGTCGGTGTTGGACAGGATGGCCTGGCAGGACAGGCGCGAGTTGGGCTCCAGGCCCCAGGCGCGGTCCAGCATGTCCTCCTCGTTCTCCTCCATCTCGGACAGCGAGGCGAAACCCTCGCGCACGATCACGTGGCAGGTGGTGCAGGCGCAGACCTGGTCGCAGGCGTGCTCGATCTCGACGCCGTTGTCCAGCAGCGCCTCGCAGATCGTGGTGCCGGACGGGGCCGACAGCGTCTTGCCCTCGGGGGCGTACTCGGGATGGGGAAGGATCTTGATGACGGGCATGGGATGTCCTTGAAGCTGGCGGCGGGGCTCGCGTTCAGACTTGATCGATGCTGCGGCCGGTCAGGGCCTGCTGGATGCCGCGGTTCATGCGCGCGGCGGCGAAGGCTTCGGTGCCCTTGGCCAGCGCCTGCACGGCGGCATCGATGGCATCGGCGTTCGCGGCCGCGTCGCCGGCCTGCGCCTTCGCGAGCAGATCCGCCTGCAGCGCGGCGATCGCGGCGCGCTCGGCATCGCTGAGCAGATCGCCGTCGGCGCGCAGCGCGGACTGGGTGGCCAGGATCATGCGTTCGGCCTCGACGCGCGCCTCGCGCAGCTTGCGGGCGGCCATGTCGGACTCGGCGCTGGCGAAGCCCTCGCGCAGCATCGTGGCGATCTGGTCATCGGACAGGCCGTAGCTCGGCTTGACCTGCACCGCCGCCTCGACGCCCGAGCCCAGCTCGCGCGCGGACACGCTCAGCAGGCCGTCGGCATCGACCTGGAAGGTCACGCGGATGCGGGCGGCGCCAGCGGCCATCGGCGGGATGCCGCGCAGCTCGAAGCGCGCCAGCGAGCGGCACTCGCTCACCAGCTCGCGCTCGCCCTGCAGCACATGGACGGCCAGCGCGGTCTGGCCATCCTTGAAGGTGGTGAAGTCCTGCGCCTTCGCCACGGGGATGGTGGCGTTGCGCTCGATGATGCGCTCGACCAGTCCGCCCATGGTCTCCAGGCCCAGCGACAGCGGGATCACATCCAGCAGCAGGATCTCGCCGTCGGCGCTGTTGCCGGCGAGCTGATTGGCCTGCACGGCGGCGCCGAGCGCGACGACCTCATCGGGATTCAGGTTGGTCAGCACCTCGCGGCCGAACAGCTCGCCCACGGTGCGGCGCACGATCGGCATGCGCGTCGAGCCGCCGACCATCACCGTGCCGTGGACCTCGTCCGCCGTGACCTTCGCGTCACGCAGCACGCGGCGCACCGCCAGCAGCGTCTTGTTGACCAGCGGCAGCGCCAGCTCGTCGAACTGCGCGCGCGAGACCTCGACGCTCAGCGCGCCGGCGTCGAGCGCCGCGCTCAGCGTCACGCGCTCGCTGTCGGTCAACGCCTCCTTGGCCTGGCGGGCCGCCACCAGCACGCGGCGCTTGTCCTGCGCGCTGGTCGCGGCCAGACCCGCCTGCTGCAGCGCCCAGTCGGCGAGCAGGCGGTCGAAGTCGTCGCCGCCAAGCTGCGCGTCGCCGCCGGTGGCCACGACCTCGAACACGCCTTTCGTCAGGCGCAGCAGCGAGATGTCGAAGGTGCCGCCCCCCAGGTCGTAGACGGCGTAGAGCCCTTCGCTGCCGTTGTCCAGCCCGTAGGCGATCGCGGCGGCGGTGGGCTCGTTGATCAGACGCAGCACGTTCAGGCCCGCGAGCTGCGCCGCGTCCTTCGTGGCCTGGCGCTGCGCGTCGTCGAAGTACGCGGGCACCGTGATGACGGCACCGAACAGGTCGTCGTTGAAGGTGTCCTCGGCGCGCTGGCGCAGCGTGGCCAGGATCTCGGCGCTGATCTCGACCGGCGACTTCAGGCCCTCGCGCGTGGCCAGGCTCAGCATGCCGGCCGTGTCCTCGAAGCGGTAAGGCAGCTTGTCGCGATTGGCGATGTCATCGACACGGCGGCCCATGAAGCGCTTGACCGAGACGATGGTGTTCTCCGGATCCTCGGCCTGCGCGGCCAGCGCGTCGTAGCCGAACTGGCGCCGCCCTTCAGGCATCACGCGCACCGCCGACGGCAGGATCACGCGGCCCTGGCCGTCGGGCAGGCACTCGGCGACGCCGTGGCGCATCGCCGCCACCAGCGAGTGCGTCGTGCCCAGGTCGATGCCCACGGCGATGCGCCGCTGATGGGGATCGGGCGACGCGCCGGGTTCGGAGATTTGCAGCAGGGCCATGGTGTCTGGTCTTGTTCTTCGAAGGGGAAATCAGGAATGCTCGAGCGCGTCCAGGCGCTGGTCGATGTCCGAGCGGAAGCGCGTCAGGAACATCAGCGCGCGCACCGATTCGGCCGCGGCCGCGGCGTCGTTTTCGTCGTCGAGCTGGCGGCCGGCCTGGGCCAGCAGCGCGCGTTCGCGGCCGGCGACCTGCTGGTCGATGGCCAGGATCGCCTCGGGCGTCCTGGCCTCGTCCAGCGACTCGCGCCATTCCATCTGTTCCATCAGGAAGGCGGCCGGCATGCGGGTGTTCTCGTTGGCCTGGATCGGCGCGCCGCGCAGCTCACAGAGATAGGACGCGCGCTTGAGCGGGTCGCGCAGGCGCTGATGCGCCTCGTTGACGCGCAGCGACCACTGCATCGCCAGACGCTGCGAGGCCGCGCCATCGGCGGCGAAGCGGTCCGGATGCACCTTGGCCGCCAGCGCCTTCCAGCGCTGCGCGATCTCGGCGCCATCCTGCGCAAAGCGCTGCGGCAGGCCGAACAGGGTGAAGTCGTCGTCGTCGAGTTTCACGATGTCAATGAAAAAAGCGCGGCCGAGCTGCCGCGCCGATGAAGCGGTGACCGTCAGCGCGCGCAAGACATCGCCGGGCCGCCCCAAGATGTCTTGCTGCCCCCTCGGGGGGGGGCGGGACGGGCGTACACGCCCGTCCGGGGGCCGACAGTCAGACGCGGAAGGATTCGCCGCAGCCGCAGCGGTCCTTTTCACGCGGGTTGCGGAACTTGAAGCCCTCGTTCAGGCCCTCGCGGACGAAGTCCAGCTCGGTGCCATCCAGATACGGCAGGCTCTTCGGGTCGATCAGCACCTTCACGCCATGGCCTTCGAAGACGATGTCCTCGGGAGCGACCTCATCGGCGTACTCCAGCTTGTAGGCCAGGCCCGAGCAACCGGTGGTCTTGACGCCCAGGCGCACGCCCACGCCGCGGCCGCGCTTGCTGATGTAGCGCGTGACGTGGCGGGCCGCGGCTTCGGTCAGGGTGACGGACATCGCGGACCTCAGGCGGTGACGGCGGCGCCGTGCTTGGCGCGGTAGTCGTCGACGGCGGCCTTGATCGCGTCCTCGGCCAGGATCGAGCAGTGGATCTTGACCGGCGGCAGCGCCAGCTCCTCGGCGATCTGGTTGTTCTTGATGGACAGCGCCTCGTCCAGCGTCTTGCCCTTGACCCACTCGGTGACCAGCGAGCTCGACGCGATGGCGGAGCCGCAGCCGTAGGTCTTGAACTTGGCGTCCTCGATCAGGCCGGTGGTCGGATTCACCTTGATCTGCAGCTTCATCACGTCGCCGCAGGCCGGGGCGCCGACCATGCCGGTGCCGACCGACTCGTCGCCCTTGTCGAAGCCGCCCACGTTGCGGGGATTCTCGTAGTGGTCGATGACCTTGTCGCTGTATGCCATGTCAGTTCTCCAACGTCTCTTGTTCGGTGATGCGGGCGCGCGTCAGTGGGCGGCCCACTGGATGGTGCTGAGGTCGATGCCTTCCTTGTACATGTCCCACAGCGGGGACAGCTCGCGCAGCTTGGCCACGCGGTCCTTGAGCAAGGAGACGGCGTAATCGATCTCTTCCTCGGTCGTGAAGCGGCCGATCGTCATGCGCAGCGAGGAATGCGCCAGTTCGTCGCTGCGGCCCAGCGCGCGCAGCACGTAGCTGGGCTCCAGGCTGGCGGACGTGCAGGCCGAGCCCGAGGACACGGCGATGCCCTTGATGCCCATGATCAGCGACTCGCCCTCGACGTAGTTGAACGAGGCGTTGACGTTGTGGGGCACGCGGCGCTCGAGGTCGCCGTTGATGAAGACCTGCTCGATGTCCTTCAGGCCGTCCAGCAGGCGCTGCTGCAGCGCCTTGATGCGGGGCAGCTCGGTGGCCATCTCCTCGCGGGCGATGCGGAAGGCCTCGCCCATGCCGACGATCTGATGCGTCGGCAGCGTGCCCGAGCGCAGGCCGCGCTCGTGACCGCCGCCGTGCATCTGGGCTTCCAGGCGCACGCGCGGCTTGCGGCGCACGTACAGCGCGCCGATGCCCTTCGGGCCATAGCTCTTGTGCGAGGCCAGGCTCATCAGGTCGACGGGCAGCGTCGCCAGGTCGATCTCGACCTTGCCGGTGGCCTGCGCGGCGTCGACGTGGAAGATGATGCCCTTCTCGCGGCACAGCGCGCCGATGGCGGGGATGTCCTGGATCACGCCGATCTCGTTGTTCACGAACATCACCGAGATCAGGATCGTGTCGGGGCGGATCGCCGCCTTCAGCACGTCCAGGTCGATCAGGCCGTCCTCCTTGACGTCGAGGTAGGTCACCTCGAAGCCCTGGCGCTCCAGTTCGCGCGTCGTGTCGAGCACGGCCTTGTGCTCGGTCTTGACGGTGATCAGGTGCTTGCCGCGGGACTGGTAGAAGTTGGCCGCGCCCTTGATGGCGAGGTTGTTGGACTCGGTCGCGCCGGAGGTCCAGACGATCTCGCGCGGATCGGCGTTGATCAGCTTGGCGACCTCGCCGCGGGCCTTCTCCACGGCCTCTTCCGCCTCCCACCCCCAGGCATGGCTGCGCGACGCCGGATTGCCGAAATGCTCGCGCAGCCACGGGATCATCGCGTCGACGACGCGCGGGTCCACCGGCGTGGTGGCGCCGTAGTCCATGTAGATGGGGAAGTGCGGGGTCATGTCCATGGGAACGTTCTTCTTGTCGACTACTGAATCGGGTTGACGCAGATCGGAGCGGAGCGGAGGGCCGGGATCACTTGCTCATCGCATTGCCGAGCGCGAAGACGGAGTTCGGTGCGGTGATGCGGATGGGCTTGACGACGGGGGTGCTGGAGATGGCGCGCTTGACGGGGGCTTCCTCGACGGTGACGCCCTTGGCGAGCTGGTCGTCGACGAGCTTGCGCAGCGTGACGGAGTCCAGGAACTCGATCATCTTGTTGTTGAGCGCGGTCCAGAGGTCGTGCGTGATGCAGCGGCCGTTGTCGTCGCCCATGCAGTTTTCCTTGCCGCCGCAGCCGGTGGCGTCGATGGGTTCGTCGACGGCGACGATGATGTCGGCGACGGTGATCTCATCGGAACGGCGGCCGAGCGAATAACCGCCGCCGGGGCCGCGGGTGGACTCGACGAGCTGATGGCGGCGGAGCTTGCCGAACAGCTGCTCCAGGTAGGACAGCGAGATCTGCTGGCGTTGGCTGATTGCCGCCAGCGCGACAGGGCCGCTGTTTTCGCGCAGGGCCAGATCGATCATCGCGGTGACGGCAAAACGACCTTTGGTGGTGAGACGCATCGAACTTCTCCTTGGCGCCCGTGTCGGGCTTCAGGACATGGAGGCGGCGGCTCGGCTGACGCCGGGTCGACTCACGAAGCAGGGTTTCCCCCTGCAATGTCCGAGCATTTTACTCAATTAAGAAGCCGCTTGCTCGGGTTACCCCCGACTGGCGTCGAGGGGGCCTGTTCAGGCCAGGCGGCTGACGGCGATTTGCGCTAGGCGTTCGCAACCTGACTCAAGGAGGTCGGGGACGCGGTCGAAGCCGTCAGGGCCGCCGTAATAGGGATCGGGGATCTCGATGTCCCCCGGGAGGAGGGAGATCTTGTGCTGCAGCGCGGCAGGGCAACGGCGGCGGAGCTCGCGCAGATGGCCGGCGTCCATGGCGACGAGCAGGTCGAAGCGCTCGAAATCGTCGGGGCGCACTGCGCGCGCCCGTTGGTCGCAGAGTTCATAGCCCCTGCGCCGGGCGTGGTCTTGGGAGCGCTCATCGGGGGCTTCGCCGGCATGCCAGCCTTGAATCCCGGCGGAGTCGATCAGCACACGGTCGGCCAGACCCAGACGCTCCAGTTGATGGCGGAGGACGCCCTCCGCCGTGGGGGAGCGGCAGATATTTCCGGTGCAGATGAACAGGATCGACAGGTCGGCGGACATGGGCGGCGATTGTCACGCCATTCGGGCGGAGCAAGGGGCTCATTGCGGCCAACCGAGCGGCGCGCAGTGACTGGCTTCGAGCTGTCGAATCAAATCTTCGGCTTCGACCTTTTGAAGAACGGATCCGGAGAATATCGAGACCCGCTGCCCAGCCGAGAATCCCGCCAGCGATTTTGCATTTGCGTAATCATCCGGGAATCTCCTTCGTGCCACGCAAAGCAAATAGAGGCGCCCTTCGGCATTCGCCTGGGAAATCGAGGCCATGAGCTTCTGACTCGGCCAATCTCGGGCAATGACGCGCGCCGCCTGCTCCTCTTCCGAAGTCCGGCCAGGCGTGCCGACCACACCCCAGGCATAGAAACGCGCATTCGCAATCGCCATTGGCAGTTCTGCGGGCGTTGCGCCGACGGCCGCCGCGATCAATATCAACGCACCAAGCCCAGCAAGCAAGGGGCCGAAGATCTTTCGTGAGGAGTCGAGCGTCATCGCCAGTAACTCTAGAGCGGTCGCCACCGAAATTCTTCCGGGATATTCACTTAGCAGATTGGAGGCATGCGCGACAGCAATTGGAAACAGGACCGCCTATCGATCCTCGCATTGCTTCGTTTGCCGTACCCGGCCCTGCTTCTAGGCTGCGGATTCGCCGACCGCTCCAAGGAAGCCGCCATGTCCGTCCTCGACCCTCTCGCCTCGACCGCGGCCTCGTCCCTGCCGCGCCCGCCCGTCCCGGCGCATCCCACGCCGCTGCCGACGCGCACCGCCGCCGACGTCCGCGCCGCGCTGCTCGCCCGCGTGGAAATCGCGCTGCTCGACGTCCGCGAGGAAGCCGCCTTCGCCGAGGGCCATCCGCTGTGGGCCGCCAACCTCGCCGCTTCCCGGTTGGAACTCGACGCCTGGGGCCGCCTGCCCCGCCGCGACGTGCCCATCGTCGTCTACGACGATGGCGAAGGCGTCGCGACGGCCTCGGCGCGCAAGCTGCAGTCACTGGGCTACACCGATGTCGCACTGCTTGCCGGCGGGCTCTCCGCCTGGCGCGAGGATGGCTTCGAGCTCTTCCGCGACCTCAACGTCCCGAGCAAGGCCTTCGGTGAACTGCTCGACGCGCGCCGCCGCACGCCGTCGCTGTCCGCCGAAGAGGTCCACGCCCGCCTGGCGCGGCGCGAGAACCTCGTCGTGCTCGACGCGCGCCGATTCGACGAGTACCGCACCGCGAGCCTGCCCGGCGCCATCAGCGTGCCCGGCGGCGAACTGGTGCGGCGCGCGCGCGACCTCGCGCCCGATCCGTCGACCACCCTCGTCGTGCACTGCGCCGGCCGTACCCGCAGCCTCATCGGCGCCCAATCGCTGATCGACGCCGGCCTCCCGAATCCCGTCTTCGCGCTGCGCAACGGGACCATCGGCTGGACACTGGCGGGCCTGCCGCTGGCCAGCGGCCAGGGGCGCTCCCATGAGGACCTGCCCCTGGGCGACCTGAGCGCCGCCCGCGAGGGCGCCACCGCCTTCGCCCGCCGCGCGCGGGTGCAGCGCATCGACACGGCCGTGGTCGCCGAATGGCTGGCCGATCCGCGCCGCACGACCTATCGCTTCGACGTGCGCGGCAGCTCCGAATACGCGCGAGGCCATCGGCCCGGCTTCCGCCACGCGCCGGGCGGCCAACTGGTCCAGGAGACGGACCACTTCGTCCCGGTGCGAGGCGCCCGCATCGTGCTCGCCGACGACGACGGCATCCGCGCGCCGGTCGCCGCCGCCTGGCTGGCGCAGATGGGATGGGAAACCGCCGTGCTCCCGCCCGACCACGCCGCCCACACCGAGACCGGCCCCGACCTGCCCCCGCAGCCGCTCTCCCCCGCCGTGGCGACCGTGACGCCCGCCCAGCTCGCCCGGTGGCGCGCCGAGGAAGCCGATCGCGAGCATCCCGACACCGTGGTCGTCGACGTGGCGCCCAGCATCACCTACATCGTGCGGCACATCCCGGGCGCCTGGTGGAGCCCGCGCGCGCGCCTGGCGGAGGCGCTCCGCTCGGTGATCCCGCATGCGCGCCGCGTCGTGCTGACGGGCAATCTCGGCGTGCTGCCGCGCTTCGTGGCCGCGGACCTCGCGGCCGAGCTCGCCGCCGAAGGGCGCGAGCTGCTGGTGCTCGAAGGCGGCACCAGCGCCTGGTACGACGCCGGCCTGCCCATCGAATCAGCCAATCCGCGCCTGGCCTTCCCTCGCGACGATCGCTATCGCCGCCCCTACGAAGGGGCCCACCACGCGCGCGACGAAATCCAGGCCTACCTCGACTGGGAGACCGGGCTGCTCGCGCAGCTCGATCGCGACGGGACCCACTTCTTCCGCGTCCTGGAGCGCTGAGCGCCAGCCTTACTTGCCCTTGCCCGCCGTGATCGGCACGACGTTGTCGTGCACGGCGGCGCCGAACGCCTGCTCCTTGAGCTGCGCGAGCTGGTCTCTCAGCCGCGCCGCCTTCTCGAATTCGAGATTGCGCGCGTGCTCCAGCATCTGCTTCTCCAGCTGCTGGATGCGCTTGCTCAGATCCTTCTCGCTCATCGCCTCGACCTCGGCGGCCTCGGCGATGACCTTGGCGTCGTCGCGGCCCGGCTTGTCGCTGTAGACCCCGTCGATCAGGTCACGGATGCGCTTGACCACGCCGCGCGGCGTGATGCCATTGGCCTCGTTGAACGCGATCTGCCTGGCGCGCCGCCGCTCGGTCTCGCCGATGGCCTTCTTCATCGAGTCGGTGATGCGGTCCGCGTACAGGATCGCCTTGCCGTTCACGTTGCGCGCCGCCCGGCCGATGGTCTGGATCAGGCTGCGCTCGGCGCGCAGGAAGCCTTCCTTGTCCGCGTCCAGGATCGCCACCAGCGACACCTCCGGGATGTCCAGCCCTTCGCGCAGCAGGTTGATGCCGACCAGCACGTCGAAGGTGCCCAGCCGCAGGTCGCGCAGGATCTCGACCCGCTCGACCGTGTCCACGTCCGAGTGCAGGTAGCGCACCTTCACGCCGTTGTCGCTGAGGTACTCCGTCAGTTGCTCGGCCATGCGCTTGGTCAGCGTCGTGATGAGCACGCGCTCGTTGACCTCGATCCGATCTCGGATCTCCTGCAGCACGTCGTCGACCTGGTGCGTCGCCGGTCTGACCTCGACCACCGGATCCACCAACCCCGTCGGCCGCACCAGTTGCTCGACGACCGCGCCCGCCTGGCGCTTCTCGTAGTCGCCCGGCGTCGCGCTGACGAAGATGGCCTGGCGCATCTTGCGCTCGTACTCCTCGAACTTCAGCGGCCGGTTGTCCATCGCCGACGGCAATCTGAAGCCGTACTCGACCAGCGTGCTCTTGCGCGCCCGGTCGCCGTTGTACATGGCGCTGAACTGGCCGATCAGCACGTGGCTCTCGTCCAGGAACATCAGCGCGTCCGGCGGCAGGTAGTCGACCAGCGTCGGCGGCGGATCGCCCGGCGCGGCCTGCGAGAGGTGGCGCGTGTAGTTCTCGATGCCCTTGCAGTGGCCCACCTCCTGCAGCATCTCCAGGTCGAAGCGCGTGCGCTGCTCCAGCCGCTGCGCCTCGACCAGCTTGCCCTCCTTGATGAAGAAGGCCACGCGCTCGCGCAGTTCCTCCTTGATCGTCTCGATCGCCGCGACCACGCGGTCGCGCGGCGTCACGTAATGGCTGGACGGATAGACGGTGAAGCGCGGGATCTTCTGCCGGATCTGGCCGGTCAGCGGGTCGAAGAGCGTCAGCCCCTCGACCTCGTCGTCGAAGAGCTCGATGCGCAGGGCCAGCTCCGAGTGCTCCGCCGGGAAGACGTCGATGGTGTCGCCGCGCACGCGGAAGTGGCCGCGGGTGAATTCCATCTCGTTGCGCGTGTACTGCATGCGGGCCAGCTGCTGGATGATGTCGCGCTGGCCGAGCTTGTCGCCCACCCGCAGCGTCATCACCATCTGGTGGTAGTCGCTCGGGTTGCCGATGCCGTAGATCGCCGACACCGACGCCACGATCACCACGTCGCGCCGCTCCAGCAGGCTCTTGGTGCAGGACAGCCGCAGTTGCTCGATCTGCTCGTTGATCGCGCTGTCCTTCTCGATGAACAGGTCGCGCTGCGGGACGTAGGCCTCGGGCTGGTAGTAGTCGTAATAGCTGACGAAGTACTCGACCGCGTTCTTCGGGAAGAACTCGCGGAACTCGCTGTACAGCTGCGCCGCCAGCGTCTTGTTAGGCGCGAAGACGATCGCCGGACGGCCCAGCCGCGCGATGGTGTTGGCCATCGTGAAGGTCTTGCCCGAGCCCGTCACCCCCAGCAGCGTCTGGAAGCTCTCGCCGTCGTTGACGCCTTCCACCAGTTGCTGAATGGCGGCGGGCTGGTCGCCCGCGGGCGGATAAGGCTGGAACAGCTGGAACGGAGAGCCTTCGAAAGAAACGAATTCGCCCTTCGGCGGCTCGCTCGCGGAAGCGGTCGGCGCCTCGGTCGACTCGGACTTCTTCCCCTTGGCGACGGGGTTGGCGGGCTTGGCGGCGGTGGATCGGCTCATCAGGGTTTCCCAGGGGCAACGCGTGTTCCCTGCCTACAATCGGCGGGCTTCGCTGGGCGCGCGGGAGGCGCCTCGGGCGTCAGGACGCGACAGCGTAGCGCAGCCGGACAGGTTTCACCGGATCCGGTCCTCTCCGCTCTTGCCAACGCACTGTCAGGAAAGCCTCCATGTCCCTGTTCGCCGCCGTCGCCATGGCCCCCCGCGACCCCATCCTGGGTCTGAACGAGCAATTCAACGCCGATCCGAATCCCGCCAAGGTCAATCTGGGCGTGGGCGTCTATTACGACGACAACGGCAAGCTGCCGCTGCTGGCCTGCGTGGCCGCCGCCGAGGCGCAGATGCAGGCGGCCCCCAAGCCGCGCGGCTACCTGCCCATCGACGGCATCGCCGCCTATGACAGCGCCGTGCAGGGCCTGGTCTTCGGCGCCGGCAGCGAGGTCCTCAAAGCCAAGCGCGTGGCGACCGTCCAGGCGCTGGGCGGCACCGGCGGCCTGAAGATCGGCGCCGACTTCCTCAAGCGCCTGAATCCCGGCGCCAAGGTGCTGATCTCCGACCCGTCCTGGGAAAACCACCGCGCGCTGTTCACCAATGCCGGCTTCCCGGTCGAGACCTATCCCTACTACGACGCCGCCAACCGCGGCATCGACTTCAGCGGCATGCTGGGCGCGCTGAACGCCGCCCCGGCCGGCACGGTCGTCGTGCTGCACGCCTGCTGCCACAACCCGACCGGCTACGACCTGACGCCCGCCCAGTGGGCACAGGTCGTCGAGGCGGTCAAGGCGCGCGGCCTGGTCGCCTTCCTCGACATGGCCTACCAGGGCTTCGGCGAAGGCATCGCCGAGGACGGCGCCGTGATCCAGCAGTTCCTGGCCGCCGGCCTGGACTTCTTCGTCTCGACCAGCTTCTCCAAGAGCTTCTCCCTCTACGGCGAGCGCGTCGGCGCGCTGAGCGTGGTCTGCGCCTCGGCCGAGGAAGCGGCCAAGGTGCTGAGCCAGCTTAAGATCGTGATCCGCACCAATTACTCCAACCCGCCGACCCATGGCGCCCAGGTCGTGGCCACCGTGCTGTCCACGCCCGCGCTGCGCGCCCAGTGGGAGGAGGAACTGGCCGGCATGCGGGTGCGCATCAAGCAGATGCGCGAGGCGCTCGTCACCGAGCTCCAGGCCGCCGGCATCACCGACGACCTCAGCTACGTCACCCGCCAGAAGGGCATGTTCAGCTACAGCGGCCTGTCCGCCGAGCAGATGCAGCGCCTGCGCGCCGAGTTCGGCGTCTACGGCGTCGACTCCGGCCGGATCTGCGTGGCCGCGTTGAACAGCAAGAACCTCAAGCCGGTCGCCGCCGCGATCGCCGCCGTCAAGAAGGCGTGATCCCCTTTTGACACCACACTTCGATGCGCTGATCGCACGATCGCTCATCGAACCAGGGCCGGTTCCGCCGCAAGCGGGCCGGCCCTGCGCATTTATGGCGAAATCGCAGGCTTCGAAGCCCTTGCCCCGGGCCTGCTCCGCAGCTCGGCGACACACACTCCCAACAGCCGGGACCTAGAATTGCTGCAATGCACAACGGGTGCCAGCCTTCGCCTCCCCTCCCCCTCCCGAGGTCCGCCAGATGCTCTACCAGCTTTATGAAACCCAACGCGCGCTGCTGAGCCCGTTTTCCGAGTTCGCCAGCGCCACGGCCAAGCTCTACAGCCACCCGCTGTCGCCGTTCGCGCACACGCCGCTGTCGCATCGGATGTCGGCCGGCCTGGACTTGATGCACCGCCTGGCCAAGGAATACGAGAAGCCGGAATTCGAGATCCGCAGCGTCGAGGTCGACGGCATCGACGTCGCGGTGCAGGAACTGGTGGCGCTGGAGAAGCCCTTCTGCCGCCTGCTGCGCTTCAAGCGCTACACCGACGATCCGGCCGTGCTCGCCAAGATGAAGGCGCAGCCCACGGTGCTGATCGTCGCCCCGCTGTCGGGCCACCACGCGACGCTGCTGCGCGACACCGTCAAGCAACTGCTCAAGGACCACAAGGTCTACATCACCGACTGGACCGACGCCCGCATGGTCCCGCTCGAGGCCGGTCCCTTCCACCTCGACGACTACATCTACTACGTGCAGGACTTCATCCGCCATGTCGGCGAGGACTGCCACGTGATCTCGGTCTGCCAGCCGACCGTGCCGGTGCTGGCGGCGATCTCGCTGATGGCCTCCAAGGGCGAGACCACGCCGCGCTCGATGACGATGATGGGCGGCCCCATCGACGCCCGCAAGAGCCCGACCGCGGTCAACAACCTGGCGATGAACAAGAGCTACAGCTGGTTCGAGAACAACGTCATCTACCGCGTGCCGACCACCTACCCGGGCGCCGGCCGCGAGGTCTACCCCGGCTTCCTGCAGCACACCGGCTTCGTGGCGATGAACCCGGACCGCCACCTGACCTCGCACTACGACTACTTCCTCGACCTGGTGCGCGGCGACGACGACAGCGCCGAATCCCATCGCCGCTTCTACGACGAGTACAACGCCGTGCTGGACATGCCGGCCGAGTACTACCTGGACACGATCAGGACGGTGTTCCAGGACTTCGCGCTGGTGAACGGCACCTGGACGGTCGGCGGCGACCTGGTGCGTCCGCAGGACATCACCGAGACCGCGCTGCTGACGGTCGAGGGCGAGCTGGACGACATCTCCGGCGCCGGCCAGACCAAGGCGGCGCACGAGCTGTGCAGCGGCATCGACGCGAAGAACCAGGTCCACTACGACGCGATCGGCGCCGGTCACTACGGCATCTTCTCGGGCCGCCGCTGGCGCGAGAAGGTGTACCCGGTGATCCGCGACTTCATTGCCAAGTACGATGCGGCCCCGTTGCACCAGCCCGCCGCGGCCAAGCGCGCCACCAGCACCCGGCCGGCGGCGCGCCGCACGCGCAAGCCGACCGAGTGAATCCCGAAGCGCCTTTCACGCCCGCCCCTTCCGCCCCCTCGACCGAGGCGCCCGCACAGGGCGCCGCGTTCGACGAGCTCGTCGAGCGCCTGAACCTGGCCCTGCCGCAGACGCAATGCACGCGCTGCGGCTATCCGGACTGCCATTCCTACGCCCACGCGATCGCGCGCGGCGAGGCGGCGATCAACCAGTGCCCGCCCGGCGGGGCCGAGGGCATCGCCCGGCTCGCCGCCCTGACCGGCCGCCCGGCGCAGCCGCTCAACCCGGAGCACGGCGTGGAAGGGCCGCGCCAGCTCGCCGTCATCGACGAAGCCTGGTGCATCGGCTGCACGCTCTGCATCAAGGCCTGCCCAGTCGATGCGATCGTCGGCAGCAACAAGCAGATGCATGTCGTCATCAACGCCGATTGCACCGGCTGCGAACTGTGCATCCCGGTCTGCCCGGTGGATTGCATCTCGCTGACCGAGGTCACACCGGGCCGCGGCGGCTGGGCCGCCTGGAGCGACGCGCAGGCCGCGCGCGCCCGCGAGCGCTACCGCTGGCATGAGATCCGCGTCGAGCGCGCCCAGCGCGAGCACGACGCCCGGCTCGAAGCCAAGGCCGAGCACAAGCTGGCCCACCTCGAGGAGGCATCGCGGCTGACCGATCCCGAGCAGCTCGACCGCAAGCGCGCGGTCATTGCCGCCGCCCTCGCCCGCGCCCGCGCCAAGCGCGGCGCATGATCCTTCGCCAGCCCCTCGCTCGCCATGAACAAGACCCAGATCCGCGAGTTCTTCGAGATCCTGCGCCAGGCCAATCCGTCGCCGCAGACCGAACTCGAGTACGCCAGCGTCTTCGAACTGCTCGCCGCCGTGCTGCTGTCGGCGCAGGCCACCGACGTCGGCGTCAACAAGGCGACGCGGCGGCTGTTCGTCGTCGCCAACACGCCGCGCAAGATCCTCGACCTCGGCGAGGAGAAGCTGGCGGAGTACATCAAGACCATCGGTCTGTACAAGACCAAGGCCAAGAACCTGTACGCCACCTGCCGCATCCTGGTCGAGCAGTACGACAGCCAGGTGCCGCGCAGCCGTGAGGCGCTCGAGTCGCTGCCCGGTGTCGGCCGCAAGACGGCGAACGTGGTGCTCAACGTCGCGTTCGGCGAGGCGACGATGGCGGTCGACACCCACATCTTCCGCGTCGGCAACCGCACCGGACTCGCGCCCGGCAAGAATGTGCTGGAGGTGGAACAGCAACTGCTCAAGCGCGTGCCGCAGGAGTTCCTGGTCGACGCGCATCACTGGCTGATCCTGCATGGCCGCTATGTCTGCCAGGCACGCCGGCCGCTGTGCGAGCGCTGCGCCGTCGTCGCGCAATGTGACAGCGCGCCCATGGCCGCGGCCCGCTGAGCGAACCCCGGCGCCTACAATCCGCGCGTTCATTCCGTCAGAGAAGCCATGTCCAGCATCAACGATCTTGTCGACCGCGTGGAGCGCCTGCTGGTGCGCCACGAGGAGCTCAAGCGCACGAACACATTGCTGGAGCAGCAGGTCCAGGCGCTCACGCTGGAGCGCGACAGCCTGCGCTCGAGATTGGCCGCGGCCCGCGCCCGCGTCGACGCGCTGCTGGACCGGCTGCCGCTCGAGGCGGCCGATCTCATCGAAGGCACCGAGGGTGCCGATCCCACCGACTCAGGAAAGCCTGGCGCATGAAGCAGATGGAAGTCACGATCATGGGGCAGAGCTACCTGCTCGGCTGCCCCGAAGGCGGCGAGGCCGCGCTGCAGAAGGCGGTCGCCCGGGTCGACAAGGAGATGTGCGCGATCCGTGACGCCGGCCGCATCAAGGCCCGCGAACGCATCGCCGTCCTGGCCGCGCTCAACCTCGCTTATTCGCTCACCGAATCGCCGGCGAGCCCGATGGCCACGGGCCTTGCAACCCATGCAACGGCCAGTGACGGCGAGTCTCTACCCGATCTTGACGCGCTGATGAAGAAGCTCGATGAAGCCCTTGTCCAAGACGGGCAACTGCTGTGATCGGCGAAACGCCGCGCGTAGAATCCACCCCGTCCACTGCGTTCGCGTGAGTTTTATATTTCCTTGAACCGATGCTCTCGCGAGCAAGGGCTTGGAACATTACCTGGCTGGTGTGAGCGTCTCGCGTCAGATGAACCCGAAGCCATGTTGACCTCGCCCACCTGTACCCCTTGGGTTCAGGAATGCGGCTCACGGCTCGCCGTGGACACCTCTTCCCGAAACCGCGCCTGATGTTCCCGTCGAGCGCGGTTTTTTCATGGCCGGCCGCAAGGCCGGCCGCTCACCCGAGGGCCAGGTCTTGAGCACTTCCCCACCGCACGCCGGCCGGCAGTACTGGCTGATGAAGTCCGAACCGGACGAGGCCTCGATCGATCACCTGCAGGCCGCCGGCGAACTGCCCTGGACCGGCGTGCGCAACTACCAGGCCCGCAACTTCATGCGCGACGCGATGCGCGTCGGCGATGGCGTGCTGTTCTATCACTCGTCCTGTCCCGAGCCCGGCATCGCGGGCTTCGCGGAGGTCAGCAGCAGCGCCTATCCGGACGAGACCCAGTTCGATCCGCAAAGCCCGTACCACGACCCGAAAGCCAGGCGCGAGGAGCCGCGCTGGCTGCACGTCGACGTGCGCTTCGTGCGCAAGACGCGCTTGCTGAGCCTGGCGGAGATGAAGCGCGATCCCGTGCTCGCGTCCATGAAGACGCTGCAGCCGGGCAATCGGCTGTCGATCACGCCGGTGACGCCGGCGGAGTGGGCGCACCTGCAGCGGCTGCTCGCCTGACCGGCGGCCTCAGCCTGCGGCCTCAGCCGCTCATCCCGAACGGGATCGACGCCAGCACGACCTGATTGCCGCCGCGCCGCAGCGCCTCCTTGACCGCCATTTCAGCGGCGCCGAGCAGCTCTTCCTGGCGCGAGGCGGTGTGCGGGAAGCTCGCCACGCCCATCGAGAGCGACAGCCCCAGATCCTGCCCCTGCAGCACGACGATCTGCGCGTGGCATTGGCGGCGCAGTTGCTCCATGCGCGCGTGCGCGGTGGCCAGTCCGACGCCCGACAACAGCACCGCGAACAGGTCGTCGCCGATGCGGCAGGCCGCGTCCATCGCCCGCGTGTTCGCGCGCAGCATGCGGCCCAGCCCCTCGAGCAGGCGCTGCCGCGCCTCCTCGCCCAGCCCCTGGACGGCGTCGGCCGGCACGGGATCCAGCGCGATCAGCACCAGCGTGAACTCGCGATGCTCGCGGGTCGAGAGATCGATCTCGCGCAGCAACTGGTCGTCGAACTGCGCCCGCATGTAGAGGCCCGACACCTCGTCGCGGCCGCTGCCCTGTTGCAGCTCCCGGCGCATCTGCTCCAGCGACTTCTGCTGCTGCTCGAGCTGCTGCAGCGCGCGCTGCAGATGCGTCTCGCGATGACGCTCCTCGGTCTTGTCGCTCCACAGCGCCATCACGTGCTCGGAGCCGAGCGGAATGCGCGTGACCATGAACTCGCGGCGCCGGCCGCCGATCTCCAGGCGGTGCTCGGAACTCACGACCCCGCGCTGCGCCAGCGTGGCCTGCTCGGAGCGGCGCATCGCCTGGACCTCGTCGCCGCGCATCAGCTCGGCGTCGGCCGCGCCGACGATGCCGGACTCCTGCCGGCCGAACAGTTCGTTCATGCCCGGACTGGCGAACACGTATCGGCCGGTGGCCATCGACTTGACGGTCAGGCAGGCGCCCGTCGGTTCGAGCAGGCTGAGCAGGCCGGCCGCGACGGGCCCCTGCGGCGATCCCGACGACGCCAGCCAAGCATCGAAACTGGCAGGCGCGGGCGTCGCGGCGGCTTGTAATTCCATGGGTGCGGCCAGGCCGGGGCGTGCCCCTGGCAGTCGAATGGTGGTGGATCGAATGTAGATGGGCGTCCGTTGCCCGGGCAAGTGCCCACGGCGGGGACGGGACGCCACTCCCCCTAAGCTTGGGGTGCGGCATCCTAGCGCGCCGCGGCGGCGGTTCGGCGCTGTTGTCACGCGATTTGGCGGGCGGTCAAAAATAAGGCTAGAATGCGCGTTTTGCTGGCAAACCCTGCGCGTCGATTCGGAAGTGGAATCCGGATACTCCGCTTCGAAGGCAATCCCTTCCTCGCGAACACCGAGCGCTATTTGAAGGAATTTCATGACCACCATTCGCGTCAAAGAAAACGAGCCGTTCGACGTGGCCCTGCGCCGCTTCAAGCGCACCATCGAAAAGCTGGGCCTGCTCACCGAGCTGCGCGCCCGCGAGTTCTACGAGAAGCCGACGGCCGAGCGCAAGCGCAAGAAGGCTGCCGCCGTGAAGCGCCACTACAAGCGCGTGCGCAGCATGCAGCTGCCCAAGAAGCTGTACTGATCGAAGGATCGGACCGCTTCGGCACCGGGGATTCTCGACTGACGATCCCCACCGCCCGAACAGCACAGAAAGCCCGCGCAGGACGCTGCCGCGGGCTTTTCTGTTTTGCGCGAGACTCAGCGGTATCTCGCCCGCTCGAGCACCCCATTCAGAAAATCAGCAAGGAGCCTCTATGACCTTGAAGGAACAGATCACCGAAGACATGAAGGCGGCGATGCGCGCCAAGGACAGCGACCGCCTGGGCACGATCCGCATGCTGCTGGCGGCGGTGAAGCAGAAGGAAGTCGACGAGCGCGTCGAGGTCGACGATGTGATGCTGGTGGCCATCGTCGACAAGCTGATCAAGCAGCGCAAGGACTCGATCAGCCAGTTCGCCGCGGCGGGCCGCCAGGATCTGGCCGACAAGGAAAGCGCCGAACTCAAGGTCCTGGAGGCCTACCTGCCCCAGCGCCTGAGCGAGGCCGAGATCAAGGCCGAGGTCGCCACGATCGTCGCCGAGCTGGGCGCCAAGGGCCCGGCCGACATGGGCAAGGTGATGGGCGCCGTCAAGGGCAAGCTCGCCGGCAAGGCCGACATGGGGCTGGTCTCGGCGGCGGTGAAGGCGGCGCTGGCGGGCTGAGCGCCTGGCGCCTCTCAAGCACACAGGAGCATGTCGATGGAACTGACCGTCCAACAACTGACGCCCGATTTCTGCGTCGCCCCGCAGCTCACCCCCGAGGCCATGGCCTCGCTGGCCGCGGCCGGCTTCAAGTCGGTGATCAACAACCGGCCGGACTTCGAGGGCGGCCCCGACCAGCCCACCAGCGAGCAGGTCCGCGCCGCGGCCGAGGCTGCGGGCCTGGTCTACCGCCACCTGCCGGTGCAAGGCGGCTACCAGTCGCCCGAGGAGATCGCCGCGATGCGCGACCTGCTCGACGAAGTGCCCAAGCCGGTCCTGGCCTTCTGCCGCTCCGGCGCGCGCTCCACGCGTCTGTACGCCGCCGCGACGCAGCTCTGACCGGGTCAGGGCTTTCCCGCAGGCCCTGCTGAAATCAGCTTTCCGTCAGCGCGGGCTGGCTACAGTCCGTCTCCACACACAAGAACCGAGCCCTCCCGTCGGGGCTCCTGGAGACGGACTCGTCGATGAACGCCCTGCTTGCATTCGCCAAGGGCATCGACTGGCTGACGGACCGGTTCGGCACGCTTGCCGCCGGGGCCGTCCTGCTGTCGTGCTTGATCAGCGCCGCCAATGCGGTGATCCGCTACGGCCTGGACATCAGTTCCAACGCCTTCCTCGAAATCCAGTGGTACCTGTTCGCCGTCTGCGTGATGCTGGGCGCGGCGCAGGTGCTGCGGCTCAACGAACACGTGCGCGTGGACATCGTCTACACGCGGCTGCGCGGCCACGGCAAGGTCTACGTCGACCTGTTCGGATTGATCGTCTTCCTGCTGCCGGTGATGAGCTACGCGGGCTGGCTGTCGTGGGACTTCTTCCTGGTGAAGCTGACCACCGGCATGCGCGCGGACGATACCGTCGCCGCCCTCGGCCTGGGCGGCTACGTGTGGAAGCTGCTCAGCAGCGGTGAGCTGTCGGGCAACGCCGGCGGCCTGATCCGCTGGCCGGCGGCGCTGACGCTGCCGCTGGGCTTCCTGCTGGTGTTCCTGCAAGGCATTTCCGAGGTGATCAAGCGCATCGGCTATCTGGCCCATCTCGTCGAGATGGACACCCATTACGAGAGGCCGCTGCAATGATCACGATGGAGCAATTCCCCCCGCTGATGTTCGCGGGGCTGATCATCATCATGTTGATCGGCTTCCCGGTGGCGTTCTCGCTGGCGGCGCTGGGGCTGGCCTGCGGCTTCTTCGCGGTGAGCCAGGGCTGGTTCCCGCCGGAGTTCATGTCGGCGCTGCCTCAGAACGTCTTCGGTATCCTGTCCAACGACCTGCTGCTGGCGATCCCCTTCTTCACGTTGATGGGCGCGCTGCTGGAGAAATGCGGCCTGGCCGAGGACATGCTCGATTCCATGGGCCAGCTGTTCGGGCCGGTGCGCGGCGGGCTGGGCTATTCGGTGATCATCGTGGGCTTCATCCTGGGAGCGATCACCGGCACGGTGGCCGGCCAGGTGATCGCGATGGCGATGATCTCACTGCCGGTCATGATGCGCTACGGCTACAACATGCGCTACGCGACCGGGGTGCTGGCGGCATCGGGAACGATCACGCAGCTGGTGCCGCCGTCGCTGGTGCTGGTGGTGCTGGCGGACCAGCTCGGCAAGCCGGTGGGCGACATGTACAAGGGCGCGTGGGGACCGTCGATCCTGCAGGTGCTGATCTTCGCGCTCTACACCTTCGCGCTCTCGCGCATCAAGCCCGAGCACGTGCCCGGCGTCCCGAAGGAGGCGCGCACGCTCAACGGCTGGGCGCTGTGGCGCAAGTGCCTGCGCGGCATCATCCCGTCGGCGATCCTGATCTTCGCGGTGCTGGGCTCGATGGGCGGGCTGCCTGGCATCGACACGGCGATCTGCACGCCGACCGAAGCCGGCGCGATGGGCGCGGTGGGCGCCTTCATCCTGGCGGCGATGCACCGGCGCCTGACCTGGCCGGTGATCAAGGAGGCCACCGTCGGGACGATGCGCATCACGGCGATGGTGGTGTTCATCCTGATCGGCTCGCGCACCTTCTCGCTGGTGTTCCAGGGCGTCGAAGGCGGCAAGTGGATCGAGCACCTGCTGACGAACCTGCCGGGCGGCCAGATCGGGTTCCTGATCGTGGTGAACCTGTTCATCTTCTTCCTGGCGTTCTTCCTGGACTTCTTCGAGATCGCCTTCATCATCCTGCCGCTATTGGGGCCGGTGGCCGACAAGATGGGCATCGACCTGGTGTGGTTCGGCGTGATGCTGTGCGTGAACATGCAGACCAGCTTCATGCATCCGCCGTTCGGCTTCGCGCTGTTCTACTTGCGCGGCATCGCGGACTCGCTGTTCAAGAACGGCTCGCTGCCGCAGCGGGTGAAGTCGAGCGACATCTACATGGGCTCGATCCCCTGGGTACTGATGCAGCTGATCCTCGTGGCCATCGTCATCTTCTTCCCGGTGACGGTGACGGCCTTCCTGGACAAGGCGGAGGCGGTGGACCTGGACAAGGCCACCGAGATGCTGCAAGGGATGGACGCCGGCCAATCCGGACGCGCCGATCCGAACGCCGACACGAACGCGCTGTTCGGGCTGCCGGACGCCGCGTCGGCGCCGGCCTCGGCCGCGTCGCCGCCCGCTTCCGAGGCGGAGGATCCGATGGAAGCGGTGACGCGGGCGCTGCAGGAGAAAAAGTGATCCGCGTGCTCAGCGCGTGGAAGGTGGCATGTTCGACGCCTCCTTGATGCGCTGCCAGGCGTCCTTCACCGCCGGCTTCGCGCGCGCCCACTCGAGCGACGAGCCCTGGCGCTGACTGCCCCAGTCGCGGTGCAGTTCGGCCTCGAAGTCGTCGAACTCCCGGTCCGGATAGCGGGAGAACGCGTCCACCCCGTAGGCATACGCCGGGCCGAAATCGTCATGGGTGTCGCCGGGCTGGATGTAGGGCCGCTTGGCGTAGTTGTCGCGCCAGTAGGCGGCCTCGTGCTCGCGGTCGTAGGCCTTGTCACGGCGTTCATCGAAGTCGGGCATGGGAGTCTCCGGAAGTCTGGATGACCTTCGTCGGCAAGTGCCATGCCCTGAGCGCGGCTACAGTCGCCGCCATGCGATCCCGCCCTGCCCCCCTCCGCCGCGTCCACGCGTTCGCTCCCATCCTCTGCGCCGTGCTCGGCGCCCCGGCCGTCCAAGCCGCGCCGGCGGCCTGCGATCACGGCACCTGGCGCGGGACCGTGGGCGCGACGCCGGTCTCGATCGAACTCTCGCCCGCCGAAGGCGAACGCCCCGCGATGGGCCGCTACTACTACCGCGCCTCGCTCGCCGACCTGACGCTGGTTCCCGACGCGAAGACCGGCCAATGGCAGGAGCTCGATCCCAAGGAGAAACTCACGGGCCGCCTCAGCCTGAGCTGCGACGCCAGCACGCTCAGCGGCGAATGGCAGTCCGTCGATGGCGCGAAGAGACTGCCCATCACCGCCAGCGCGATCAAGGACACGGACTACAACGCCACCCGCAAGGCCGGCCTCAAGCCGAAGGTCGTGAAGACGGGTCAGGTCGGCGGACAGCGCTTCGAGGAGCTCTCCTTCCCCCTTCCTGGCGCCAGCGGCAAGAAGGATGCGGACACCGACGCCATCCACGGCGGCATCCGCCTCGCCGGCTCGACACCCGGCATCGCCGCGGTCAACGCGACGCTACTGGCCCGCTCCATCGACGCGGTGATGGACCATCTGGATTGCGCCGCGATGGGCCGCCGCGATCGCGGGCCGGACGCGGGATTTTCGTCTTCCCAGACGCAATCGGTGCTGGCCTGGAATGCGGCCTTCGTCGTGATCAACACGTGGAACGAGGGCTACTGCGGTGGCGCGCATCCTTGGCACGACAACGGCGTCACGACCTACCGCCTGGACACCGGCGCCGAAGCCGAGGTCCAGTCCTGGCTGCGGGCCGAGTGGAACGACGAGATCTCGAAGGATTCGAAGCTCGGGCGCCTCCTGATGAAGGCCTACGCGGAAGGCGGCGGCAACGGCAACGAGGCCGAGTGCCGCGACGAGGTGCGCTGGATGGGCCGCTTCATTCATCCCGCGCCGAAGGAACTGGTGTTCCACACCCAGGCCTCGTATGCGATGACGCCCTGCGCCGAGGATGTCGCGCTGCCGCTCGATGCGGTCTGGCCCTTCCTGACGCCAGCGGGTCAGCAGGCGCTGAAGACCTTCCGCTGAGCGCCCGCGAGGCCGCTCACTGCGGCGTGACCATCTTCAATCCGACGATCCCCGCGGCGATCAGCCCGATGCACGCGAGCCGCGCCAGCGACGCCGACTCGCCCAGCAGCACCATGCCCGCGATCGCGGTGCCGACCGCGCCGATGCCGGTCCACACCGCATAGGCCGTTCCCACCGGCAGGTGCTTCAACGCCCAGCCCAGCAGCACGACGCTGGCCACCATCGCCGCCACCGTGCCCACCGTCGGCCACAGCCGCGTGAACCCATCCGTGTACTTCAGGCCGACGGCCCAGCCGATCTCGAACAGCCCGGCCAGGAACAGCACACCCCACACCATGTCGATCTCCTTGTCGTTCATCCGCTGACCAGCGACCGGACGCCAGCCGGCGCGCCGCTCAGCGATAACGCTCCGGGTCCGGTGAATCCGTCGGCTGCGCGATCACGCGCCGGAAAGCGGCCGACATCGGCAGCTTCAGGTTGATGCCGCTGGGCGGCAGCGGCGATTCGAACCAGCGCTTGTAGATGGCGTGGATCTCGCCGCTGCGATACAGCCCTGTCAGCACGTCATCGACCATGGTCTTGAACATCGGATCGTCCCGGTTCAGCCCGATGGCGTAGGGCTCGATCGTGAGCGCGTGGTCGGAGATCACGTAGTCGTCCGCCGAGACCGCCGCCCCCTGCTGCGCCAGCAGCGTGCGCAGGATGACGTCGTCCATCAGGAACGCGTCCGCGCGGCCGCTGCGCAGCAGCTGGAATGCGTCGGGATCGTCCAGTCCGGCGACGATGCGGATGCCCAGTCCCTGCTGCTCGTTGACCTTGGCCAGGTGCTGGATGCTGGTCGTGCCGATGGTGCTCACCACCGGCCGCCCGCGCAGGTCGGGCAGGCTCTGCACCTTCTCGCCGTGGCGGCTCATCAGCTTGGTCTCGGCCACGAAGATGGTCACCGAGAAAGCCTGGCTGCGCGCCCGCTCCGCGGTGTTGGTCGTGATGCCGCACTCCATGTCCAGCGAGCCGTTGCTGACCATCGGCATCCGCGTCGCCGAACCGACCGCCACGCGCCGCACCTCCAGGTCGGGCAGGTTGAGCCGGACCCGCAGCGAGGCGATGACGCGCTCGCACAGGTCGACCGAGTAACCGGTCGGCCGCAGTTGGGCATCGAGGAAGGAGAACGGCGCCGACGAGGGCCGGTAGCCGATGACGATCACACCGGTTTCGCGGATGCGCGTGAGCGTCGGCCCCTCGGCCGGTTGAGCCGCGCGCGAGGCCGCATGCGGCGCCTGCGTCACCGGCTTGGTCGAGACCAGCTTGCCGGCTCTTGGCGGCGACACCGCCGCGCACACGGTGCCGGCGAGCGCCAGCAGGGCCGCGGCCATGACGATGACGATCCTCGCGTTCATCGCTCAGGCCTCGCTGGAAGGGTCGGCATCGGACGGCTCCGTCCCCGGTTGGCCGAGCGCCTCGGCATCGAGGCGGCGCAACTCGTCCAGACGCGCGCCGATCTTGATCTCCAGACCGCGCGGCACCGGCTCATAGAAGCGCTGGTCCTCGAGACCGTCCGGGAGGTATTGCTCGCCGGCCACGTAGGCGCCAGGGAAGTCATGCGCGTAGCGATAGGCCTTGCCGTAGCCGAGCTCCTTCATCAGGCGCGTGGGGGCATTGCGCAAGTGCACCGGCACCGGCCGCGAGCTGTCCTGCTTGATCAGCGCGCGCACCTGGTTGTAGGCGTTGTAGACGGCGTTCGACTTCGGCGCGATCGCCAGGTAGACCACCGCCTGCGCCAGCGTCAGCTCGCCTTCGGGCGAACCCAGCCGCTCGTAGGTCTCGGCCGCGTCCAGGCAGATCCGCAGCGCGCGCGGATCGGCGTTGCCGATGTCCTCGCTCGCCATCCGGATCAGCCGCCGCGTGATGTAGCGCGCATCGACGCCGCCATCGAGCATCCGCACCAGCCAGTACAGCGCCGCGTCCGGATGGGAGCCGCGCACCGACTTGTGCAGCGCCGAGATCACGTCGTAGAACTGGTCGCCGCCCTTGTCGTAGCGCCGCAGTTGCTCGCCCAGCGTGCGCTCGAGCAGCGCCTCGTCGATCTCCGAAGTGTCCGGCGGCGTCAGCTGCGACACCGTCTCCAGCGTGTTCAGCAGGCGCCGCGCGTCGCCGTCGGCATAGCCGATCAGCCGCAGCGTCGCGGCCTCGCTGACCGGCGGCGCGCCCAGTGCCTCACGCCCGCGCGTCAGCAGCTCGCGCATGTCCTGCTCGTCGAGCGCCTTGAGCACATGCACCGTCGCCCGCGACAGCAGCGCCGAGTTCACTTCGAAGGACGGGTTCTCCGTCGTCGCGCCGATGAAGCTGAACAGCCCGGACTCGACGTGCGGCAGGAAAGCGTCCTGCTGCGCCTTGTTGAAGCGGTGCACCTCGTCCACGAACACGATCGTGCGGCGCCCCTGCCCCGCGGCGGCCTGCGCGCGCTCCACCGCCTCGCGGATGTCCTTGACGCCGCCCAGCACCGCCGAGATCGCGATGAACTGCGCATCGAAGAACTGCGCCATCAGCCGCGCCAGCGTCGTCTTGCCGACGCCCGGCGGGCCCCACAGGATCATCGAATGCGGCCGGCCGCTCTCCAGCGCGACGCGCAGCGGCATGCCCTCGCCCAGCAGATGGCGCTGGCCGACCACCTCGTCGAGCTGGCGCGGGCGCAGCCGCTCGGGCAGCGGCGCATGCGGGCTCGGCGCCGCAGCCAGGCGCTGAGCGCCCGGCACGGGGTCGAACTCGTCGGGGAACAGCGACGCGTTGCTCATCGGCGGATCACTGGCGCGCGATGTCGGTGCCCGGCGGCGGCGTGAAGCGGAAGCGCTCGGCCGGCACCTTGGCGTTGGGCTCGACCGCCGAGAACTGCATCACCGACTGCTGACCGAAGCCATCGAGGATCTCCAACGCCGACAGCTCGCGGCCCTTGAAGCCGAGCTTCAGACTCTGCAGGTTCGCGTCGTTGCGCTTGGGCGTGGCCTGCACCCAGTCCAGCCCATTGGCCGCCGGCAGCGCCTTCAGCACGAAATCCTTCGACAGGTCACCGCCCGCGAGCAGCGCCACCGGCGTCGCGCCCAGCGCCTGGTCCATGCGGCGGACCGTGGCCTGCTGCAGGTCCGGGTCATAGACCCAGACCTCCTTGCCGTCCGCGACGATCAGTTGCTCCGCGGGCTTCGCATAGGCGAAGCGGAACTGGTTGGGCCGCTGGAACTCGAACACGCCGGCGCTCGTCTTCTTGCGCTTGCCGTCCGGCGCGGTGACGGTCTGGGTGAAGCTCGCGCGGCCGCTCTTCACCTCGGTGACGAACTGCTGCAACGCGCTCACGCCGTCGGCATGGGCCAGCGCGGCCGAGGCGCTCAGCGCGATCGCGGCCGCGCCGCGGGTCAGGGAACGGAGAAACATGTCAGCCTTGCTCATTCGTCTCGCTTGGGCACGATGATGTCGCGGTTGCCATTCGTGGCCATCGCCGACACCACCCCGGACTTCTCCATCTGTTCCAGCAATCTGGCCGCCCGGTTGTAGCCGATGCGCAGATGACGCTGCACCAGCGAGATCGACGCCCGCTTGTGCTGCAGCACCACCGCGACGGCCTGGTCGTACATCGGATCGGATTCGCCGTCGCCGCCGGCCGTCAGGCCCGGCAACCCGTCGCCGCCACCATCGCCATCGAGCACGCCGCCCTCGAGGATGCCCTCGATGTAGTTGGGTTCGCCGCCCTGCTCTTTCAGATATTCGACGACGCGATGCACCTCGTCGTCGCTGACGAAGGCGCCGTGCACCCGCACCGGCAGCCCGGTGCCCGAGGCCATGTAGAGCATGTCGCCCATGCCCAGCAGCGCCTCGGCGCCCATCTGGTCGAGGATGGTCCGCGAGTCGATCTTGCTCGACACCTGGAAGGACAGCCGCGTGGGGATGTTGGCCTTGATCAGGCCGGTGATCACGTCCACCGACGGACGCTGCGTCGCCAGGATCAGGTGGATGCCGGCCGCGCGCGCCTTCTGCGCCAGGCGCGCGATCAGTTCCTCGATCTTCTTGCCGACCACCATCATCAGGTCGGCCAGCTCGTCGATGACGACGACGATGTGAGGCAGGCGTTCGAGCGGTTCCGGCTCCTCCGGCGTCAGGCTGAACGGATTGGGGATCTTCTCCTCGCGCTCGGCCGCGTCGCTGATCTTCTTGTTGTAGCCCGCCAGGTTGCGCACGCCCAGCTTGGACATCAGCTTGTAGCGCCGCTCCATCTCGTTGACGCACCAGTTCAGCGCGTTGCCGGCCTGCTTCATGTCGGTCACGACCGGCGCGAGCAGGTGGGGGATGCCCTCGTAGACGCTCATTTCCAGCATTTTCGGGTCGATCAGGATCAGACGGACGTCACGGGCCTCGGCCTTGTACAGCAGCGACAGGATCATCGCGTTGATGCCCACCGACTTGCCCGAACCGGTCGTGCCGGCCACCAGGCAGTGCGGCATCTTGGCCAGATCGGCCACCACCGGCAGGCCCACGATGTCCTTGCCCAGGCCCATCGTCAGCGCCGACGACGCGTCCGCGTAGACCTGCGAGCCCAGGATCTCCGACAGGCGGATGGTCTGGCGCCGCGCGTTCGGCAGTTCCAGCGCCATGAAGTTCTTGCCGGGAATGGTCTCGACCACGCGGATCGAGGTCAGGCTCAGCGAGCGCGCCAGGTCCTTGGCCAGGTTGACGATCTGCGAGCCCTTCACGCCGGTGGCCGGCTCGATCTCATAGCGCGTGATCACCGGTCCCGGCGAGGCCGCCACCACCCGCACCTCGACGCCGAAGTCCTTCAACTTCTTCTCGATCATGCGGCTGGTCATCTCCAGCGATTCAGGCGTGACTGTCTCGATGCGCGGCGGCGGCGCGTCCAGCAGGTCGACCTGCGGCAGCTTGGTGTCGGCCGGGTCGCTGAACAGCGTCTGCTGGCGCTCCTTGATGACGCGCGTGGACTTGGGCACTTCCGGCACCGGCGGCTCGATCACGATCGGGATGTGGTGCTCCTCCTCGACCTGGCGCTCGACCTCGACGATCGCCTCACGCTCGCGCTTGGCTTCCTTGCCGACGCGCTTGTCCTCGGCGATCTCGCGGCGGGTCTCGCGCTTCTCGATCAGGCGCTCGATCCAGGTGCCGATCTGCTCAGCCGCGCGCAGCCACGAGAACTTCAGCGCCAGCGCGACGCCGGTCACCAGCGCCGCGATCCAGACCACGCCCGAGCCCGCGAAACCCAGCAGCTTCATGCTGGCCGGGCCCAGCAGGTAGCCCAGCACGCCGCCGGCATGACCCGGCAGCCGCGCCTCCCAGCCGTAGAGCCGGGTCCATTCGAGCGCGCAACTCGCGGCCATCAGCAGCGCGAGGCCGGCCAGGGTCGGCAGGCGCTGCTTGAGCGTGGGCGTGGGGCTGCCGTCAGCGCGCAGCAGCCGCGCCAGACCGCTCAGCCAGGCGCGCAGCGACACCAGCATCAGCCACCAGCAGGAGTAGCCGAAGCCGAACAGCAGCAGGTCGGAGATCCAGGCGCCGAGCGAGCCGACGCGGTTGTGCGTCAGCGCAGACGTCCCGGCGGTGCTGAAGGCGGCGTCAGCGCGGTCATGGCTGACCATCGCGAGCAAGACCAGGCACCACACCAGCGCGCCGGCCAGCAGCCACAGCGGCGTGCGCAGCGGACTGGGCGTGGCCACGGGAGCCGCCGCGGCGGCTGCGGCCTTCTTGGACTTGCGCGCCGGCGCGGGGCGCTCGGGTGGGGCGGCGTCGTCACCGCCGCCCAGCAGGGAACCGGGAAAACTCATCCCGCGATTGTGACGCAGCCGGCCCGCATCCCGGACCGGGGCGCCGGCCGCATGGTGAAGAAACGTTGAGGCGCGGACGACCGCGCCTGGACTCGCCGCATCAATCGTGCTGCAGGCGCTCCTTGATGACCACCGAGCCGTTCTCGAGCGTCTCGATCACGCCCTTGTCCTCGAGGTCCTTCATGACGCGGCTGACCATCTCGCGCGACGCGCCGACGACCTTGGCCATGTCCTGGCGCGAAACCTTGCCGCGGATGATCTTCACGCCCTTCTCCTCTTCGGCCATGTCGAGCAGCGTGCGCGCGACGCGGCCATAGACATCGAGCAAGGCCAGCGACTCGATCTGGCGGTCCGCATTGCGCAGCCGCGCGACCAGGCCGCGCAGGATGCCGTAGGCCAGGCTGGACGGCTCCGGCAGGCCACGCGCGAAATCGGCGCGGCCCAGCACCAGCATGTCGGTCTGCACCTCGGCTCTGACCGTGGCCGAATGCGGTTCGTTGTCGATCAGGCTCATCTCGCCGACGTAGTCGCCAGGTTGCAGCACCGCGAGGATGACCTCGCGGCCGCGGCTGTCGGCGGTCAGCACGCGCGCCCGGCCATTCAGCAGGATGAAGAGCGCGTTGGACTTGGTGCCCTGCTCGACGATCAGTTCGCCGCGCTTGAATCGCCGCTTCACCACGCTGTCCGCGATGGACTGGGCCTGGTCGGCGGTCAGCAGGGAGAACAAGGGAACCCTGCGGATCAGATCCAAATTGGACAACATGGCCATGAAGGGGTGCCTCCTGTCGGGGGTTAGGGTCAATCGTGGTGTCCAGGATGACAGAGGGACCCGCCACCTAGAATGGATGCATTGTGCCAATTTGTTCACGGCTGTTCATAGGGTCTACGCCGACAGGCCTTTAGGCTGTCGACCCTTGCGTCCACCGTGCGCATCCCCATCTCCTTCGTCATGAGCCAAAACACCCGCCACGCCCAGCTGTTGATCCTCGGTTCCGGCCCCGCCGGCTACACCGCCGCCATCTACGCGGCCCGCGCCAACCTGAAGCCGCTGCTGGTCACCGGCATGGCGCAAGGGGGTCAGTTGATGACCACCACCGAAGTCGACAACTGGCCCGCCGACGTGATGGGCGTGCAGGGACCGGAGCTGATGCAGCGTTTCCAACAGCATGCCGAGCGCTTCCAGACCGAGATCGTCTTCGACCACATCAACAGCGTCGACTTCTCCAAGCGCCCGTTCACGCTGACCGGCGACAGCGCCGTGTACACCGCCGACGCGGTGATCCTGGCGA
>NZ_JBCNLG010000004.1:0-304487 GCF_039595595.1 Roseateles sp.
CGCAGCTGGGCGGCTTCGTGCAGGGCAACCCCTGGCTGGCGCGTGGCAGCGCGCGCGTGATCCTCAACGAGGTCAACAGCAGCGCGCCCAGCCAGCTCAAGGGCTACGTGGAAGTCGCGGGACAGCGAGCCGAGGTGATCATCGCCAACCCGTCCGGGATCCAGGTCGATGGCGGCGGCTTCATCAACGCCAGCGCCGCGGTGCTGACGACGGGCACGCCGCGCTTCAACGCTGACGGCAGCATCGCCGGGTACGGCGTGCAGGGCGGGCTCATTCGCATCGATGGACAAGGGCTGGACGGCTCGCAGACGGACTACACCGCGCTGCTGGCGCGAGCGGTCGAGCTCAACGCCGGCTTGTGGGCCAAGGACGCGCGCATTCAGACCGGCACGCAGGTGATGACGGTCGAAGGCGCAGGCGCGGGCAATGGCGCCGGTGAAGCGCTGACGCCAACCGGCGAGCGCCCGCGCTACGCGCTCGACAGCACGGCGCTGGGCGGCATCTACGCGCAGCGCATCACGCTCGTCGGCACCGAAGCGGGTCTTGGCGTGCGCCAGGCCGGTCAGATCGTCGGTGGGCAGTTGACGCTGCGCGCCGATGGCTGGCTCGACAACACCGGCACCCTCTACGCGCAGGAAGCCGACGCCAACGGCACGCCGTCGCTGACGGTGCAGTCCAACACCGGCGTGCGCAACGCCGGATGGCTCGCTTCGCGCGGCAGCGTCGACGCCAAGGCGCCGCAACTGAGCGGAGAAGCCGGCAGCGTGACGGTCGCCGGCATGAACTCGGACGGCGCGATCGTCCTCGGAGCCGGCAGCCTGTCGCTGACCGCCTCGCAGTCGGCGACGCAGCTGGGTCAACTGCTCGCCGCCGACGGCATCTCCCTGCAAGCCCCCACCATCACCGCCGACGGCGCCCGCCTCGCGAGCAACGGCGCCGCGCTCTCCATCGTGGCCGATGCCTTCAGCGGCGTCGGCGCGAGCCTCGAGCAGTACGGCACAGGCGGCCTCACGCTCGACGCCCGCGTGCTCACGCTCACCGGCGCGACGCTGTGGTCCAACGGCGCGCTGTCGGCGCGCTCGGCCCAGCTCACGCTCGATGGTGCCGATGTCCAGGCGCTGTCGATCTCGCTGAAGGCCGACGGGACGCTGAGCCAGCAACGCGCCTCCCTGCGCTCGGCCGGCGCTGCGATGCTGAGCGCCGACCGCATCGACAACCGCGACGCGCGCGTCGCCGCCGATGGCGGCGTGACGCTACAAGCCGGCACCGAGCTGCGCAACGATCGCGGCGAGTTGCACGCCGCCGCGGGCGGCATCGTCATCCAGGGCCAGGCCGACGTGGTCAACACCGCCGGCGCAATCGCCGCGCGCGATGGCATCTCCGTGGAAGCGCGCTCGCTGGTGCAGGAGCAGGGCGCTTCGATCGATGGCCAGGACGTCACGCTGAAGCTGCAGGGCGCGCTGCGCCAGGACGCGAGCGCGCGGCTGTCCGCCGGCAATGGCCTGTCCGTCGACGCCGCCTCCATCGCCTCCGACGCGCAGGTGCGCGCCAGCGGCGCGCTCACCCTCGCCGCGCGTGACGGCGCCGTGCTCGGCGGCTCGATCTATGGCGGCAACGTGAGCGCCACGTCGGGCGGCGATCTCAGCGTGAGCGGCCTGCTCGCCGCTCAACGCGACCTGAACGCGAGCGCCGCCGGGCGCCTGCAGACGAGCAGCGCCGCGACCGTCGCCGCCGGCCTGGGCATCGACGGCCGCGTCGGCGCGCAGGGCGCGCTGGCGATGTCCGCGGGCTCGGCACTCTCGCTGCGCGGTCAACTGCTGGCCGTCGACGCCGCCTTCGACGCCGCCGGCATCGACCTGGCCAGCGCGCAGCTGCAAGCCTCCAACGCGCTGCGCCTCAGCACGGCCAGCGACCTGGTCACGGAAGGCGCGCGGATGAGCGCCTCGTCGCTGACGCTGCAAGCGCAGAACTGGCGCCATGCCGGCGGCCTGCTCGCGATGAGCGGCACCGGCGACTGGAACGTCGCGCTGAGCGGTCAGCTCGACAACCGTCAGGGCCAGATCCAGACGAACGCCCGCAGCGTCACGCTGACGGCGCAGGGCGTCGACAACACCGGCGGCCGCCTCTCGACCGCCGGCGAGGCCATGACGATGACCGTGCAGTCGCTCGCCAACGCGGGCGGCACGCTGTCGAGCAGCGGCGACCTGCGGGTCGAGGCGCGCCAGCTCGACAACCGCGACGGCGAGCTGAGCGGCCGCGGCGTCGACCTGCGCGCGCAGCAGCTCGACAACACCGGCGGCGGCCTGATCGCGGCCTCGCGCGACTTGAGCGTCCGCGCCGACGCGCTGACCAACGCCGGCGTGATCCGCGCGGCGGGCGCGGCGTCGATCGACGCGCGGACGCTGACGCATGGCGGCACCCTGGCCGCGGGTGGCGCGCTGGGCGTGCACGCCGGCGCCATCGACAGCAGCGGCGCCTTCGCCGCGGGACTGCAGACGGACAACAGCGTCGGCACCACGGGCGACCTGTCGCTGAAGGCCGATGGCCTTCTGAAGCACAGCGGCGTGACGCTGGCCGGCGGCGCCGCGCGCCTCGAAGGCGCCGAGCTGCAGCTGCAAGGCGGCCGCACACAGGCCGCGAGCGTCACCGCGCGCGCGAACGCCGGCGACTTGCGCCTCGATCGCGCGGCCATGGCGTCGGCGGGCGCGCTCGACCTGGGCGCGACCGGCGCCATCGTCTCCGAGAACGCGCAGCTCAGCGGCGGCTCGGTGACCTTGACGGCGGCCGACTGGCGTCACGCCGGCGGCGAGCTCTCGCAGATCGACACGGCCGGACGCCTCACGGCGACCGTGGCGGGCGAGCTCGACAACCGCGGCGGCCGCATCACCGCCAACGGCGCGGCGCTGACGCTGTCGGCGCAGCAGCTCGACAACACCGCCGGGCACATCGTCCACGCGGGCGCCGCCACCGGTGAACTGCGCATCGACGCCGGCACGCTGGCCGGCGCGCGGGGCGAGATCCTCGGCAACGGCGCGCTGACGCTGACCACGAGCGGCGCCGCCGACCTGAGCCTGGCGCAGACGCAAGCTGACCGCATCACGGTGCATGCCGCCAGCCTGTCGCTGCAGAACGCGCAACTGGTGGCGAAGGGCGCGGTCGATCTCACGGCCGCGCAGGCGCTCGACAACACGAGCGGTCTGGTGCAGGGCGGCGGCCCGGTGACGCTGCAGGCGGCGACGCTGACCAACCGCGACGGCCAGATCGGCGGCGCGGCGGTCACGTTGCGCGCCGGCGCGATCGACAACGCGGGTCAGGGCCTCGTGGCGTCGGGCGCGGGCCTGACGGTGACCGCGGACCGCCTCGACAACGCGGGCCAGTTGCAAGCCGCGGGCGACGTCGACGTGACGGCTCGCGCCGCGCTGACGAATGCCGGCCTGATCACCGCGAAGGGCGATGCCCGCGTGGATGCGGGCGCCTTCGATCACACCGGCACCGTGGCGGCGAGCGGCAACACCCGCGTCACGGCCGGCACGCTGACCAGCAGCGGCAGCTTCGCGGCGGGGCTCCAGGCCGACAACACCGTCGGCGATCGCGGTGACCTGACGATCACCGCGCAGCAGCTGCGTCAGAGCGGCACCTCCGTGGCGGGCGGCGCGATGACGTTCAGCGCTGACAGCGTCGCGCTCCAGGGCAGCAAGACGCAGGCGGGATCGGTGTCGCTGCAGGCGCTGGCGGGCGGCCTCGCGCTCGATCAGGCGACGGTCGCGGCGACGCGGCAGCTGGCGCTGTCGGCTTCGGGCGCGCTGGACGCGGCGGGTTCGACGCTGAGCGGCGACTCCGTCTCGATCGCGGCCGCCGATTGGCACAACGCGGGCGGCACGCTCGCGCAGACCGGCGCAGCGGGCGCGATGCGCGTCGATGTGGCCGGACTGCTCGACAACCAGGGCGGCCGCATCGGCGCGAACGCTCAAGCGGCCACGCTGAACGCCGGCCAGCTTGACAACCGCGGCGGCGCGATCACGCATGCCGGCTCGGACACGCTGACGATCTCGGCGGCCTCGCTGTCGGGCGCGGATGGCCGCGTCGCCAGCAGCGGCGACCTCGCGCTGACCGTGAGCGGCGCGGCGACGCTGGATCGCGCGCAGACGCAAGGCCGGACGATCACGCTCGACGCGGGCAGCCTCAGCCATCGCGATGGCCAGCTGCTCAGCCAGGGCGATGCCGCGGTGCGCGTGAGCGGCGCGCTCGACAACTCCGGCAGCTTCTACGCGCAGGGCGCGATGACGGTGACGGCGGGCGGCGCGCTCACGCACACCGGCCTGATCGCGGCGCAGGGCGACCTGACCGTGCGGGCGGACAGCATCGCCAGCAGCGGCGCCTTCGCCGCCGGCATGAAGCCGGATACCACGCCGGCGGCGCAGGGCGAGCTGACGCTATCCGCGGCGCAGGCGCTGCAGCACTCGGGCACGGCGCAGGCGGTGGGCCGCGCGACGCTCGAGGGCGCGTCGCTGCTGCTGCAGGACAGCCAGACCACGGCTGCGTCGATCGCGCTGAACGCGCGTGGCGGCGAGCTGCGCCTGGACCGCGCGCTGCTGTCGGTGCGTGATCTGCTCGAGCTGCGCAGCAGCGGCACGCTGAACACCGAGGGCGCGCGCATGAGCGGCGCCAGCGTCGCCATCACCGCGGTCGATTGGCGCAATGCCGGCGGCCAGATCGGTCAGACGGATGCTGCGGGCCAGTTCACGGCCACGCTGAGCGGGGTTCTGGACAACCAGGGCGGGCGCATCGCGGGCAATGGCACGGCGCTGACGCTGTCGGCGGACCGCATCGAGAACGGCTCGGGTCAGATCATTCATGCGGGCGCGACGGGCGGCACGCTGCGTCTGGATGCGACGACGCTGAATGGCGTCAACAGCACGATCGCCGGCAACGGCGCGCTGGCGCTGAACATCGCGGGTGATGCCGACTTGAGCGGCGCGACGGCGCAAGGCGACCGCGTGACGGTCCACGCGGCCAATTTCAAGCTGCGCGGCGGCGAGCTGCTCGGGCAGAGCTCGGCGGCGCTGACCGTTGGCGGCGAGCTCGACAACACCGGCGGCCTGGTGCATGGCGCGAGCAGCCTGACGATCGATGCCGGCACGCTGACGAACCGCGATGGCCAGCTCGGCGCGGTGGATGTGACGCTCAAGGGCGGCACGATCGACAACGCGGGCCTTGGCCTGATCGCGGCGCGCGGGAAGCTTTCGGCGGACGTGGCGAGCCTGAGCAACGCGGGCTCGATGCAGGCGGGCGGCGATCTCGACCTGCGCGCGAGCGGTGCATTGCGCAACAGCGGCACCGTTCGCGCTCAGGGCGATGGCACGCTGAACGCCGACACGCTGGTCAACACCGGCACGGTGACGGCGCAGGGCGCGCTCATCGCGCAGGCGCGCGAGATCGCCAGCAGCGGCGCCTTCGCCGCTGGCCTGAATGCCGACAACACGCTCGCCACGCGCGGCGACCTGATGCTGACCGCGAGCGGTCAACTGCAGCAGAGCGGCACCGCGCTCGCGGGCGGCGGGCTGACGATGAGTGGCGCCGGGCTCGCGCTGCAGGACAGCCGCGTGCAGGCACAGCGCGTGACGATGACGGCGCTGGCCGGCGACGCGCGCCTGGACCGCGCGACCGTGGCTGGCGGCGAGCGCCTGACCTTGTCCGCGGCGAATGCGCTGGACAGCTCCGGCGCGACGCTGGGCGCGGGCTCGGTGTCGATCACGGCGACCGACTGGCGCAACGCCGGCGGCGATCTCGCGCAGAGCGCGGCGGATGGCGAGCTGCGCGTCTCGGTGGCGCAGTCGCTGATCAACCAGGGCGGCTCGATCGCGGCCAACGCGGCGGACGTGACGCTCGCCGCGGTGCGCATCGACAACCGCCAAGGCACGCTGCTGCATGCAGGCACCGGCACGCTGACGCTGAGCGCGCAGCAGCTCGACGGCACCGGCGGCGAGATCCTGGGCAAGGGCGCGCTGGCGATCCAGACGCCGGGCGCGCTGACGCTGGATGGCGCGCTGACGCAGGCGCGCGACATCACGGTGAACGCGGGCAGCCTCAGCCATCGCGACGCCAAGCTGCTGAGCCAGACCGGCACGGCCTTCACCGTCGGTGGCGCGATGGACAACACGCGCGGCCTGATCCAGACGAGCGAGGACCTGCGCATCGTCGCGGCTTCGCTGGACAACACGGATGGCCAGCTCGGCGGCCGCGCGGTCGGCCTGAGCACGACGGGCCGGCTGCTCAACGGCGGCCAGGGCCTGATCGCTTCGGCGCAGGCGCTGACGATCGAAGCCGGTCAGCTCGACAACGCCGGCAGCCTGCAGTCGCAGGCGGCGATGGACCTGACGGCGCATGGCGCCCTCGGCAACACCGGCAGCGCGTACGCGCGCGGTCCGCTGACGATCACCGCCGAGGGCGCGTTGACGAACAGCGGCATGCTGGCGGCGCAGGGCGCGCTGTCGGTGCAGGCGGCGAGCATCGCGAGCAGCGGCGGCTTCGTCGCGGGCTTGAAGCCGGACAACACGCTCGGCACGCAGGGCGACCTGACGCTGCGCACGAGCGGCGCGCTGCAGCAGAGCGGCCAGACCGTGGCCGCAGGCGCGATGACGCTGTCGGGCACGACGCTGCAGTTGCAGGACGCGAAGTTGCAGGCGCAGCGCGCGGACCTGACGGCCAGCACCGGCGACCTGCGTCTGAACCGCGCGACGCTGGCGTCGTCGGGGGCGCTGACGATGTCGGCGGCGGGCGCGATGGACACGGGCGCGGCGTCGATCTCGGGCGACACGCTGTCGGTGACGGCGCAGCGCTGGTCCAACGTCGATGGGGTGGTCACGCAGACCGGCCAGGCCGGCGCGCTGAGCGCGACGCTGCAGGGCGCGCTGGACAACACGCGCGGCGAGATCGCCGCGGCGGGCCGCGCGCTGACGGTGAATGCGGGTTCGATCGACAACACGAGCGGCCGTCTGGTGCATGCGGGCGCGCAGGGGCTGAGCCTCACGACCGGCACGCTGAGCGGCGCGAGCGGCGAGATCCTCGGCGCGCACGCGGTGACGCTGACGGCGACGGGTGCGGTCGATCTGAGCCAGGCGAAGACGCAGGGCGGCACGGTGACGCTGCACGCGGACAGCCTGCGTCATCAAGGCGGCCAGCTGCTGAGCGGCGGCGATGCGCAGCTGCGCGTCGCTGGCGCGATCGACAACACCGGCGGCGCGATGGGCGCGGGCGGTGATCTGCGCGCGCAGGCAGCGTCGCTGGACAACACTGGCGGCCAACTCGGCGCTCGTGCTGTCGACCTGACGCTGGGCACGCTGACCAACGGCGCGCAGGGCCTGATCAACGCGCAGACCGCGCTGACGATCGGCGCGAGCCAGGTGACGAACGCGGGCTCGCTGCAATCGGGCGCGGACACGCGGCTGACGACGACCGGCGCGCTGACCAACAGCGGCAACGTCTACGCGCAAGGCAGCGCGACGGTGAGCGCGGGTCAGACGCTCACCAACAACGGCCTGATCGGCGCGCAGGGCGCGCTGACTGTGGACGCACCCGCGCTGGCTGGCGCCGGCACGCTGGCCGCGGGCCTGCGTCCGGACAACTCGCTGGGCGCTCAAGGCGACCTGACGGTCCGCACGACGGGCACGCTGCAATCGGCCGGATCGATGCTGGCCGCGGGCGCGATGACGCTGCGCGGCGGCGATCTGCAACTGCAGGACAGCCGTCTGCAGGCGGCATCGGTGTCGATGAGCTCGACGGGCGTTTCGGGCCTGGGTGCGCTGCGCCTGGACCGCGCCATCGTCGCGGGCGCTGGTGACTTGATGCTCGCGAGCGCGGGTCTGCTGTCGACGGACGCGGCGACGCTGAGCGGCGCCAACGTCGGCATCACGGCGACGGACTGGCGCAATGTCGGCGGCTCGCTGACGCAGACCGGCGCGGCCGGCGCGCTGACCGCGACGATCAACAACCAGCTGCTCAACACCGATGGCCGCATCCAGGCGGCCGGCACCGGTCTGCGTCTGCAGGCGCAGTCGGTGGACAACGTGCGGGGCACGCTGATGGCGGCGGGCAGCGGTCCGCTGACGGTCACGACGGGCTCGCTGGATGGCAGCTCGGGCCAGATCCTCGCGAGCGGCGCGGTGACGATCGCCGCGACCGGCGCGGTGACGCTGGTCAGCGCGCAGACGCAGGGCACGGGCGTGACGGTGTCGGGCAGCAGCCTCGACAACCGTGGCGGCAACCTCGTCAGCAATGGCGGGGCGCTGCTCAACCTCACGGGCGGCATCGACAACCGCGGCGGCACGGTCGCCAGCGCAGGCGCGCTCGACGTGCGCGGCGCGAGCCTGCTCAACGGCGGCAACGGCCTGATGCAAAGCGACTCGACGCTGCAGGCCACGATCGGCGGCACGCTCGACAACCAGGGCGGCCGCCTGCGCAGCGGCGCGGCGATGACGCTGAACGCGGGCAATGTCGACAACCGTGGCGGCTGGGCTGGCAGCGACGGCACGCTGAGCGTGACCACGGGCGGCGCGCTGCAGAACGCGGGCGGCACGCTGCTCGCGCAGCAGGGCGTGTCGCTGAGCGCGGCGACGCTGGGCAACCAGCAGGGCCGGATCTCGAGCTTGCAAGGCGGCGTGACGTTGCGCGCGCAGGGCGCGATCGACAACACGGCCGGCGCGATCCAGGCCGGGCAGACGGCGGATCTGGGCTCGGCATCGCTGATCAACGCGCGGGGCGAGGTCTCGGGCGCGATGGTCGTGATCGACGCGCGCGGGCAGACGCTGGACAACAGCGGCGGCCGGCTGCTCGCGACGCAGTCGCTGACGGTGGACAGCGGCACGCTGGAGAACCGCGGCGGTTTGCTGCAATCGGGCGGCGGCCTGTCGGTGCAGACGCATGGCGCGGCGCTGAACAACACGCGCGATGGCTCGGTGACGACGCCCACGGGCATCCGAGCGCAGGGCGCGATGACGCTGAACGCCGGCACGCTGACCAACGAGCAGGGCATCAGCGCCGGCACGTCGGCGCAGGTGAACCTGGGCCAACTGGTCAACCGCGCGGAGCTGTCGGCCTCGGCGCTGACGGTGTCGGTGAGCGGCACGCTGGACAACCAGGGCGGACGGCTGATTGGCGCGCAGACGCTGGACGCGTCGGCGCAGCAGGTGCTCAACCAGGGCGGGCTGATCTACGGCGGCAGCGCGCTGACCCTCACGGCCGCGGGCCGCATCGACAACACGAACACCAGCGGCGCCGGCCAGGGCATCCAGGGCGGCGCGGTCAACGTGCGAGCGCAGCAGCTGGACAACGTCGGCGGCCAGGTGCTGGCCAGCGGCGGGCTTGGACTCACGATCACGCAGTCGCTCAACAACGCGGGCGGTGCGCTGGGCGCGTCGGGCGCGCAGACGATCGGGGATGGGGCGACGGTGTCGGCGCTGTCGCTGAACAACGCGGGCGGGCGCATCTGGTCGGGCAGCGCGATGGGGCTGAACCTGCGCGAGCTCGCTGGCGGCGTCGGCGGGCAGATCAGCAGCGGCGCGGGCATGAGCGTCAAGCTCGTGGGCGACTTCGTCTACGGCGCGGGCAGCCAGTTCCAGTCGGCGGGCGACATGGTGCTCGATGTCTCGGGCAACTTCGCCAACCAGGGCACGCTGCGCAGCGGCGGGACGCTGTCGATCTCGGCTCAGAACATCGACAACGCGGCCAGCGGCGAGCTCAGCGGCGTGAACACGCTGCTCACCGCGGCCGGGCAGATCACCAACCGCGGCCTCATCGATGGCGACGGCGTGCTGCTGAGCGCGGACCGGCTGGTCAACGTGGGCACGGGTCGGATCTACGGCGGGGACGTGGTCATCGACGGCGGCGCGCTCGTGAACGGCGCGGAGAGCGGCGTGGCGGCGGTGATCGCGGGGCGGCGCTCGGTGGATGCGCAGCTCACGCGCGAGGTGTCCAACACGGACGGGGCGCTGATCTTCGCGGACGGGGACCTGAGGCTCGCGGGCGCGAGTCTGCTCAACGAGAACTCGACCATCGAGGCCACTCGGGGGCTCGCGCTGCAGATGACGGGCGGCATCGTGAACCGGACGGTGCTGCAGGGCGTGGGCACGGGGCAGGGCGCGGGGCAGGGGGAACTGGCGTCCAAGGCGTTCATCCGAGCGGGCGGGGACATGACGATCTCCGGCGACACGCTGCTCAACAGCGGCGCCACGATCGAGGGACGCGGCAATCTGACGCTGACGGCCAATCGGATCGACAACGTCAATCCGTACCTGATGTGGGGCCAGTACTCGAGCGGCGGCGGCACGGAAGGCACGCTGATGATTCAGTACAAGGAGGGCAAGAACGCCGACATCAACGACACGGAGATTGATCTCAACGGCCGCACGGAGCAGCAGGCGCTGGCCGACTTCGAGCGCTCGTATCCGAACCGGATCATCGTGTCCCACACGTCGACAGCGGTGGACGGCGAGGCCGGCTCGCCGCTGACGCAGTCGCTGGCGGGCAAGATCATCGTGGGCGGCACGCTGAGCATCGGTGCGGGCACGATCAACAACGACATGAGCCAGGTGGTCGGGATGACCGGCGTGGCCATCACCGGCGGGCAGGTCACGAATGTGCCGCATACCGTGACGGCCACGGACGCGCAAGGCGTGGCGCATACGGTGAATCTGTCGCTGGCGGGAGGAGCGCCGGCAGTGGGGCAGGTGTCGCAGGCGCCGGGCGGGCGTCAAGGCGCTGGCGCGGTGAGCACGGGTGGCGGAGCGTCGGCGCAGCAGGCGCAGGGCGGCGCGGCCGCCAATGCGAGCGGTGGACTCGGCTTGAGGGCCTTCATCGAGCGCGCGGTGCGCCGCACGCAAGCTGGTGATGCCGCGCAGACGAACGCGCAAGGAAACGCTCAGGTGCGCGTCGGCGGAGCGATCGCGTCGAAGGCAGTCGCGACGGGCAACGGCGCCGCAGGTGCCGGTGCGTTGCAGGCAACTCAGCGCAGCGGCGCGACAGCGACCGAGCGCGCCATCGCTGCCGCGCAGGCCGGTGATGCGGGGGGGCAAGTGCAACTGCTGATTGGCCACGAGCGCGATGGCGACGCGGTGCAGATGGGCTCGGTGCAGGACCTGCAAGGCGCGCGCGTGACGACGCAGTTCCGCGATGGGGCGATCGAGTCGGCGCAGGGCAACGGCACCACGCAGCAAGTTCAAGGCACGGCTCGCAGCGGCATTGCCGGTGTGCTCCAACGCGCAAGGGCTGCAGCCGCCGCGCAGGTCGATGCATCTGCGCAGGCCGACAAGGCCACGACGCAGATCGGCAAGGTGACGACACAGGCGGGCTCGACGAACGGGCCGGGCTCGGCGCAGAGCGCAGCGCTGAAGGTCGCCGGGCTCAGCGTCGGGGGGCGCCTGTTCGGCGTGAAGCCCAACCTCACGCTGCCGGCCAACAGCCTGTTCAAGGTGCACAGCGAGCCCGGCTCGAAGTACCTCGTCGAGACGGACCCGCGCTTCGCCAACTACCGCGACTGGCTCTCCAGCGACTTCCTGCTGCAGCAGATGGCGCTCGATCCCACCGTGACGCAGAAGCGCCTGGGCGACGGCTTCTACGAGCAGCGCCTGGTGCGTGAGCAGATCGGACAGCTCACCGGCACCGGCTATCTGTCGGGCTACGCGGACGACGAGTCGATGTACCGCGCGCTGCTCACCAACGGCGCGACCTTCGCCAAGGCGCATCAGCTGGTGCCGGGCATCGCGCTAACGGCCGAGCAGATGACGCAGCTCACGAGTGACCTCGTGTGGCTGGTGGAGCAGGAGGTGACGCTGGCCGACGGCACCGTGCAGCGCGTGCTCGTGCCGCAGGTGTATCTGGTGCCGCGCGAAGGCGATCTGCTGCCGAGCGGCTCGCTCATCGCGGGTGGCCGCGTGGAGATGGCCCTCAGCGGCAACTTCGACAACGGCGGCAGCGTGCGCGGCGGCGCGGTGAACATCCAGGCGCAGAACATCTCCAACACGGGAGACATGCGCGCCACGACGCTGGCGCTGACGGCGCGCGAGGACCTGCGCAACATCGGCGGACAACTCGCGGCTACCGGCGACATGAGTCTGTCGGCGGGGCGCGACATCGTCATGGAGAGCACCACGGCCAGCGGCGCAAAGATCAAGGGCAATGTGGCCACCCGGGCGACGGTGCTGGATCAGGTCGCGTCGCTGACGGCGGGCGGCGTGATGCTGGTGAAGGCGGATCGCGACGTGCAACTGCAGGCCGTGCAGATCACGCAAGGCGGTGCCGATGGCGCGGGGAAGGACGGCGGCGTGCTCGTGAGCGCAGGGCGTGACCTCACGCTGAGCACGGTGCAGACATCGAGTTCACGAGAGCAGATCTGGAACGCCACCAACTACAAGAAGGAGCACCAGAGCCAGGACGTGGGCACGGAGGTCAAGGCCGAAGGCGCGATCGTGCTCAAGGCGGATCAGGACCTGAGCGCCACCGCGGCGCAGATCGCCAGCGCGCAAGGGGCGGTGACGCTCAATGCGACGCGGGATGTGGAGCTGCTCGCGGGCGAGGCCAACAAGGTCGTCGAGGAGATGACCCAGAAGACCAAGAAGAGCCTGTTCAAGAAGAAGACCGTCACGACGTACAACAAGACGGATACGACCACGGCCGTGGGTACGACGGTGTCTGGCGATGAGGTCAACATCGTGGCGGGCCGAGACATCAACCTCGAAGCTGCCCAAGCCGTGTCGGACAACGGCACCAAGCTCCTCGCGGATCGCGACATCACGATCGACGGCGTCACCAACTCGGTGAACACGGAGCAGTTCAAGAAGACCGTGAAGTCGGGCCTGCTGGGCGGTGGCGGCATTGGCATCACGATCGGCAAGCAGGCGGTGTCGCAGGCGACGAAGACCACGCAGGAGACCAACCAAGGCTCGACCGTGGCCAGCGTGAGCGGCGACGTGGACATCCTGGCCGGCGGCAAGTACCGCCAGGTCGGCTCGGAGGTGCAAGCGCCCAAGGGCGACGTGTCGATCCAGGGCAAGTCCATCGACATCCTCGAAGCACGCAACCAGTCAGCGCAGGACACGGAGACGAAGTTCAAGCAGAGTGGTCTGTCGGTGTCGCTGAGCGTTGGAGGCTTGTCGACCGCGATGGAGGCTGTGAAGGCAGGCGAGCACGTCACGCAAACGCAGGACGACCGGATGAAGGCGCTGGCCGCGGCGACTGCGATCTCCAAGGCCATGAGGGCGCAAGAAGAGATCGCCAAGACCGTGAAGGCGCTGGACGAGGAGGGCGTCAAGGGCAACGTCAGCGTCAGCATCTCGATCGGCAGCACGCAGAGCTCGAGCAAGCAGACCAACACGGCGAATCAGGCCGCGGGCAGTTCGGTGCTGGCGGACGGCAAGCTGAGCCTCATCGCCACCGGCGCGGACAAGGACTCCAACGTCACGGTGCAGGGCAGCTCGATTGCGGGCAACGACATCCTCATCAAGGCCGACAACGCCATCAACCTGCTGGCCGCCAACAACAGCAGCGAGCAGCACAGCAACAACCAGAGCTCAAGCGCGTCGGTTGGCATCGGCTTCACGATCGGCAAGCAGAACAGCTGGGGCGTGACGGTCAGCGGCAGCGTGTCCAAGGGCAACTCGGATGGCGTCGACACGAGCTTCACCGCCAGCGAGGTCAAGGGCGGCAGCAGCGTGACGATGATCTCGGGCGGCGATACGACGCTCAAGGGATCCGTCGTGGCTGCTCCGACGGTCAAGGCGGACATTGGCGGCAAGCTGAACATCGAGAGCTTGCAGGACACGGCGACCTTCGCTTCGAAGAGCATGAGCGCGAGCGCCAGTGGCACCTTCAACCTCACGGGGGTCAGCGCGGCGAGCGCGTCGTACAGCAACTCGAAGGTCTCGGCGGATTACGCCGCGGTGGGCACGCAGGCCGGGATTCGAGCCGGTGACGGTGGCTTCCAGGTCAGCGTGAAGGGCAACACCGACCTCAAGGGCGGTGCCATCACGAGCAGCCAGGGGGCGATCGACGCGGGCAAGAACAGCTTCAGCACGGGCACGCTGACGACGAGCGACATCGACAACCGCAGTCAGTACAGCGCCAGCGCGGTGACCGTCAGCGTGAGCACGAGCGGCGGGATGGCCGGTGCGTACAAGGACAGCGGCGACGACCGCAGCACGACCAGAAGCACGATCAGTGCGGGCAGCACGACGATCACGAGTGGGGATGCGGCGAGCCAAGCGGAGCTGGAGAAGCTCGATCGCGGCGCAACGAACGATGCGACGGCGGGCAAGCTCGCGCAGGGCTGGGATGGGCAGAAGCTCGAGCAGCAGGTGAAGGTCAACGCGCAGATCTTTGCGGAGTTCGGGGCGGAGGCGGCCAAGCGGGGCGCTGATTACGCGACGGAGAAGAGAGACGGGCTTCGTGCGGAGGCAGTCCAGGCCGCGACTTCGGGAGACAAGGCGAAGGCGGAGAAGCTCTGGGCGGAGTCGCAGAAGTGGGATGAAGGCGGCGCTTATCGCGTGGCCATGCACGGCGTGATCGGCGGGCTGAGCGGTGGCGTCGACGCGGCGCTGGGCGGCGTGGCCAGCCAAGCGGCTGTCCCGGCGCTCGCGGAAAAGATCAGGGACAGCGATCTCCCGCTGGAGGTGAAGCAGTCGCTGATGCTGGCGGCGGGCACGGCCATTGGCGTGGCCGTTGGCGGTGCTGAAGGAGCTTCCACGGGCTTCAATGCGACGGACAACAACTTCCTGTCCGATCCGAACTACCTGAAGAAGCGCCAGGCGCTCAAGGTGCTCGATGAAGACGAGAGCAAGAACTGGGCTAGCAGGCTGCTGAATCCGACGAGCGGCCTTCTCGACGCGGCCCAGGTTCAGCAGACGCTGAAGGCCATGGACGTGGAGAGCGATCGTCTGCTCAAGATGTATCGTTCCGGCACGCCGATGTCCAACGCCGAGGTGAATCAGCTGGCGGTCTATCTCGGGGAATATGCGCAGAGCAACGGCAAGGACGCGGCGCAGAAGTTGGTGAAGTACGGGCCGCAGCCGAGTGTGGACGCGAGTTTCGAGAATTCAGGATGGACGCTTTCGCAGAAGGCGGAGTCGATTCTGAGAGTCAACGCGGTGCACGAAGGGCAGGCGGCGATCGGTACTCCGGCGCTGGAGGTTCTGGCAGGTCCGGTTGGTAATCTGGCTCGGTTGATTCAGGCCGCGCAGAGCAGTACCCAGATCGGCATGGGGATCGGGGCCATTCGAGATGGCGATACTTCGGGCGGCTTGGCTGATATTGGCTTGGGTCTGCTTGGGTATACGGCGGCGATTGGTGGGCAGTATGTTGCGCAGACTAGACAAAAACCTCAGTTCGAAATCCCTTCCGGGAACAAGAACGCCGGTAGCGCGGCCGCAGAGACTACAAACCCGTCGCTGGCGAACGCTGGAAAGATCGACCCATCAGGAGCCCTTACCGATGCGTCGCCCACTGCACTGCTCCCTCCGCCAAAGCCGGGGAATGTGGTTGCAAACGCAATGAGTCAGAAAGAAGTCGCACAGGCAGAGGATATCGTCAAACTTAAAGGAGGCACCTTTGTCGGACAAGAGTTGTCGAATACCCCCGGCATCGACGGACATTTGGACGGTGTTCCTGTGAGTCTTAAGACTGTCACCGGAAATGGAATGATTGCAGTGCAGCGTGGAATCGTTAAGGGCGCCGATCAGATGTCGAAGGCTGGTGTCGCCGGAGACATGTATGTGGATGCGGTGGCTGCTGGCGTTACTACGAAAAATGTGTCTAATTGGGTGGTGCCTGGAACTCCAATATCAAACATTCTTAATGAAGGGGTTGTGAAGAATGTTGTTATTAAGGCTTCAGATGGCTGGATAACTTTGACTCGAACTACAATTTCGGTAGCTCCAAAACCATGAGAGATGCACAAATACCATTGATGCGTGATATTTCCAATGCGGAAATTGAACTTGTTGTGATGGAGGAGTTTTCCCGTCGGGGACTAAAAAGCCCGAAATTATCTCTGCGCCCATATGGAAAGGGTGGTCTCGTCACTTATGTAGAGGGTGTGGGGAAGGAGGAATGGTGCTGGGTCAGGGTTTATGAATGGCCATCTGATCTCAGTCTAAATTTCGATTTGCGATACGCGTGCTCTATAGAGAGTCGTGGCAGTGACATCTTTTCTGCTATTGTTTCGTTGTCCATTTTGAAAGCTTTTGGTAATGTAATAATTGATGACGCTCAATATGTATCTGAAGGCGGAGAAATGACTTTGTCGGAGTTCTCCAATGCGCTGGAAGGGAAGCTTGCTGAAACGAAGTCGCCAGAGTGATCGGCTGGTTGTATCCGCAATCAGTTCGGTGCAGTCAACGTGCGAGTGCCGCAACTGAATAACCTTGGTGCAGGCGGCGAACTCGAATTTGTGACCGGCGAATGATAGTGATTGGTTATGGGTGAATCAAACATTTGGCTTGACTTGGTCATGGCTGATATAAAAAGGGGCGATGGCATCGGAGCAGCCGTCGCGGCGATTGAAAAGAAAGGTGGGCCATTCTCTACATGGGAGCGGCTTGCATTTCCCGAAGGACCCGGCCAACGTTATCTGGGAAGTGCGATTTATATTGCCTTCGCCGATCGATCGCATGAGTTTTTTGGAAAATATATAAATTGGGCGATTGATGCCTCCAAGCGAGCTTTGGAAGACCCCCGTTTTGAGATTTCTTCGGAAAACTCATCTAAAGGCTGGATGAATAGTCCGACGTTTCCAGGGAATCTAGGGGAGGTACGGGCTGTGTATGCTATCTCCAAGGCGATTGCCGAACAGTCGTCTATTGTGGAAGAAGACCTGAAGAAGAGCGCATCCGAGATTTCTGAATCGGCGCTCCTTAATAAGGGTAGGTACTGGAACGATGAGATAATTCAGGGCCAATATCTTTATGCCGTCAGACTTGCAATGATCGGCGGGGACTGGGATGGAGCAAGGCGCTTGTTGTCCGTAAAGAGGAAATTCGATGTTCTCTCGAGGCAGTTTGAAGTACTCCTCGCTGCTTCAAGAGCGGCGCCGGAAGGCCAAGGCGAGTCAGCAGACCTGAAGTTTTTCGAAGAATATTTCGAAACGATTAGGCGTCCTGACGGTAAAGATCAGATTTATGCCGACGGCGCTTCGTTTGATACGAACTATCGGCTAGAGTTTGCTCTTATTCGGCAAAGACTTATTCAAGATTCGCCGGCGTTTCCGGACTGGGGATTGATTTTCGAATCAATTTATAGGGAATCTTGATGCCGGCCTCTTGAGGAACATCGGGCGGGGCGCCCTGGACGGCACGATGGCGGTGCGCGCAGCAACCGGACAACATTGGCGCGCATGCGGGTCGCTGGCAGCCTTGGGGCTGACGAGCACGCATGCACTCAAAGAAGGGTTGGAATCGCTCGCCATCAAGAAATTAGCGAGGACGGACCAGCCATGAACCACTCCATTTCCAAAGAGCTCGCTAAGGCAATCGCAAATGTCGCCATCTTTTTTGAAGATGCTGCGGAGGACGTGCTAGACCCGGACGCGGCAATTCAAGTGATGGAGCAATTTGCAAGGGACTTGAAGAAGATGAACGATTCGGATAGGAGCGCGCTCATCCGGCGTTTGAAAGAAGTGAGTGCCGAATACGGCGATGCCGCTCGCAGGGAATTTGTGTTTGGACTTCCCGAAGCGCTTGGGTTGAAGTAATGAATGTGGGAATCTTTGGAGGGTGCACGATCTTTGAAGTTGGCACCGTTTCCGACGTGGTTCTCTTCTTCGATTGTGTCAAAGCATTTTCCGCGCGCGATGCGGATGGACTTCGGTGGGAACTGATTACCGACCGCCTCTACAAGCGATACGTGCGTGTGGGAGATATTGCTGAGACAGCGGGTTTGATGCGTCGAGTTCGAGAGGACTTTGCGCGACTGCCGTTGTCACAGGTCGAATGGCAACAAGATGGAAAAGTGCTTTCTGCCATCGATATGTCGTCCCCGAATCTTGCTGCGGCATTTTCAAAGTACTTTGAGGCGTTCGAGCATTGTAGCGAGTCTGCGCGTCTATTCCTTGAGGGTTTTGGGGAGTATCAGGCGATCCGAGTCATGATGTCGGACGTCACTTGGTTTGTTTGGGAGAAGATGCGGCCCCTCGCGCAATATGAAGCTCTGGACGGTCCGCCGTTTTGGATTCGTCCTCAGAGTTAATTTCTCTCGCGAATTCTCCCAGGTGCAGGATTTGGCGCTGAACTCGCGAGAGCCTCAAGGAGGCGGATTGTTTTCAGTATTGGACGACTATCTCAAGCTCGAGTTCTTGATCGACTATTGGTATGACGAAGGGATGGGGATCGCATCTCTCATTCTTTTCAAGTTCGACGAAGATGATTGGGCGGAGCTTGAAAATTCGTGTTCGGCAAGGTCGGTTGAATGGCGAATAAGGTGCGCTCATATATTGGATCTTGTCGACCACGAAATATCTACCAAGATTCTCATTGAATTTCTTCATTCTGACGCCGGAGACTTGGTTGTTGCTGCTGCTGATAGCTTGCGGTCGAAGGGCATGACTTGCTTGCCTCTCAATAGAATAGAGGCGCTAAAGAGGCTTTCCGCTGAAGGCTCGCCTCCTGTCAGGTTGATGATCGAAAAATTGCTCAGCCAACTATCTAGGCCTGACGAAGCATAGTCGTCAGGAGAAGCGAGGTTGTATGAATCGCGAGCGATTTGAATATATACGAGATGGTATCGAAGGCATGGAGCTTGACGCCCTATGGGACTACGCTTTAGAGGCAAGTGACTTCTTCGATGAGCAGCGACAGTTCTTCTTCATGATTCTCGAAAAATTGATTCGTGAAGGAAACATCAGACTGATCCACATGCATACGAAGGTGCCGATGTCCGGAACTGCTGAGCAACAAATTGACGCATTTATGAAGGTATTCCCGAGGGGCGCCGAGGAAATGAATGGGGGACTATGGTTCTTCAGCGAAGAATGTCCCGGTGGTTCTCTTTGGCAGGCACGTTGAGCCTACGCGTATTTTCACCTATTAGGTTTGAACGCCAGGATAAGTCGGGGTTGAATCGCCGAACGAGTCCACGACCCCATGTGCAATCGCTTTACTGAGGAAGCCACGGAACATTTTGGCAGTTGGCGCCGGGTTTTGAGCCGCTAATTAATGATGCGCGTCTTGTGCGCACCTCGGAATTGGCAAGGTTGTGTTCAGCTCGGGAGGCACAGGTGATGGGATCTCGGGGGCTATTCGCAATCCATGAACACCAAACTTCAAGGTGCATTTGTATTCGTCTACAAGAAGACGAACCTTCTTATGCTGAGTTTCTCCAAGTGCTCGCAGGGGACTGCTGCTGGTCATGGCAAGTTCGAGAAGTTCTCCATTGATTCACCGGATGCGGAGATCGGGGCCGCATTGCGCCGGCGAATATCAGATCGGCAGGATGGCCACTACGTTCCCCAAATGTGGAAGGAGCGCCAGGCCTATCTCTCTTACCGAAAGGCGCTCGAAGAGGATCGAGGTGGAATGTCCGAGAATCAGTTTCGGAAATATTCTTCAAGCTTCAATGTTCTTCTTGAGGGTGGGCGGATCGAGTTCGAGGTGTACGAAATGGAGCTATCCAGATGGGTCCAATTGGCAATACTTTGTCTGGACGCTTCTGACGATGAACTCGGTGCGGCTGTCAAAAATGCCGCGGAGTACGTGATTTCATAAGGGCCCTGTCCCGTACTTAGCCAGTCCACATGTTCCATAAGCCTCAGGGGTCGCCGGACGCGAGTTACGTAAATAACTGGGCGGATCAGGTGATGGCCGATCTGTCTAGAGGGGACGGCATCCCAGCAGCCATCTCAGTCACTGAAAAAAATGGCGGACCGTTCGCGAACTGGGAGCGTCTGTCATTTCCCGAAGGACCTTGCCAAAGGTATTTCGGAAGCGCGGTCTACGTTGCCCTCCTAGACCGGAATCACCCAGTTTCTCGTCAATATTTGGAATGGGCGATGGCTACGGCGCAACGAGCACTGGAAGACAAGCGCTTTGCCATTGCTTCCGAGAACTCTTCCAAGGGCTGGATGAATCATCCCGATTTTCCTGGAAATATGGGCGAGGTCCGAGCAGTCCATGCGCTCTCTATGAGCCTCTTTCAGGATGCACCGGTCGACCTTGATGCGCTAAAGAAGAGCTCGCATGAAATCGAGCAGTCCGCACTCCTTACCAAGGGGAAGAGCTGGAGCGATCGAATAGTGCAGGGTCGTTATCTGTACGCGGTAAGGCTCTCAATGATTGCGGGCGACTGGGGGGCTGCAGGCCGCATGCTGAGCGTAAATAGGAAATTCGATATTTTCAACCAGCAGTTCGAAATCCTTCAGGCTATCGCAATGGCATATTCGGCGGAGAATGAGGGCGGAAAGGTTGTGCCAGATGCTGTACGCGCATTCGAAAGCTACTTCCAAACGGTGCGAAGCCCTGCCGGGAAGGAGTTGCTCAATGCTCATTCTGCTTGGCCAGCAAACTGTTATCGGCTGGAGCTTTCGCTCATCCGTCATAGGATTCTTGCAAACGTCTTACCGTTTCCCAACTGGAATGACGTGTTCAAGGCGATTTGTGAATCCCCCTAACAGGCTGCCGAAACGCATCGCCGGACGCTTCGAAAGTGGTCCATGCGGGGGTGCCGCATCCCTTCGCAAGCACAAACAAATCGCGTGTAGGCTGTTCTATGAGGTCAACATTCTTGGCGCCGCGTCCTAGAACCGGTGCTTCAGCAGCCTACCAAGAAAGAGCAAGGATGAAGAGCTATCGAGAAATCTGGGCCGATCGTGTTTCCAAGGAGCTTCAGAAAGCCAATGGCTTTCCCGGGGTTGTCGCGTCCGCGGAAGCAAAGGGCGGACGCTTCATTGATTGGCACCTGTTGGCAATGCCGGAGCTTGCCGTATCCAGCAATTTCGAGCTCTTTATTGAGGTTGCGATCGGTGCTTGGTCTCACCCCTATAAGGAACTGTTTCTCTCGTGGGCGGAACAGGCCGCAGAGCTGGCATTAACGGATCCACGCTTTGACATCGAAGCAGATAATTCCAGGAAGGGCTGGAAGAACTCGGGGAGCTATCCCGGAAATCACGGCGTGATTCTTGGGATCTTTGCGCTGGTAAAGGCGATGAAGCGGAACTCCGAACCTATGGCAACCCAATTGATCCAAGCTGCAAAGGAACTTGAGACAAGCGCGCTGAATGCCAGGGGCCAAGCGTGGAACACCCACATTGTTCAAGGCGGCTATTTGAGAGCCGTTCAGTTTTTGATGATTGCAGGGCAGGCGGATGCAGCGCGAGCGATGCTCACGGTTCGCCGAAGCTTCAAGTATGTGGACGAGCATCGTCGGTGGCTGCAGAACGTCCTCGACTTGATTCCTGAGGACCCTCAACTCCATACAGCGTCTGCGGAGGAGCGATCGACCTTTGAGGAACGGTTTGACGTTATACGCGACCCCGATTTTCGGACCGTTCCGTCCTTCGATGACTCGGATAAGCACCTTGGCCAAGATGTCATGCAGCTTAGGCTCGATTTGGCATTGATCCGGCAGAGATACGTACTGGGGGAAACGATCGCCGGAAGGTGGGAAGACGTCTTCTATGCCATTTCGGCGTGAAGATGCAAGAGGCGCCTGATCAATTCTGAAACGAGGCACCAAAATGAGTATTGAGAGACAAACTGAACTTCTCAATGATTTGGTTGAGGTCATGCATCACAGCGCAAATGGCGATTACGAAGAGATGGCGTGCGTGTTTCGCTATTTGAATCCCGAGGGCTCTTGGTCGATTGATACTGAGTTTTCGTTCGTGCGAAATGGAGAGTCGATGAGCGCCTTTCTCCGGGATCCGCGCAATCGCATGATTCATCATGTTCGGGAACTTCATTCTTTGATGAAGGGCCACACGGGCGGTGACTGGAAATCTTTTGTGCTGCGGGTGGGGGCTGACGGCAGGGCAAAAACGAAGTTCGCGTATGGTGCCGAGAGTTAGCCTAGCAGAACCAAGAATCAGGGGCCGGGCCGCTCAGTCCATTAAGGTGAGTCATGAAACTGGGATTCAGTTGGATGCCGGGAGCTGCGGGGCAGCAGGCGAACTGTAATGTCGAGGGGCTCGCCGTGAATGACATATCGCCTCTCGCGTGCTTACTGATGGACGATGGCGGTCTCGACGAGCGCGCGTCCCTCGTTTGGCTTCAGGAGGGAATTGCTCAGATCGATGCCTTTCAATCAAGCGAAAAACTGGGGAAGATCGACTGGAACAGGGAGTCATGGGGCGCTGAAATATTTGGCGAGAATACTCGCATCTATTCGTTGTACGATGAGCAGTGCTTCGAATACGTCGCCACTACCGCCCTCAAGACCGCTCTGGTGGAATGGTTGAAATTTCTTCGCTCTGGACCTGCCTCGAACTGGGTCTCAGTTGATTTGGACCTGAAGATCTAATGCTTCTTTAAACAGAACTTGAAGAACGACGTTCCGTTCCCAGAAGGAGTCGCAGACTCAACACGGCTTGGGTGACCATGATGCGGTCATTAGCCTTGACGCGATCGGCTATATGGTTTCATTGATGGCGGCTTTATGGGCCAAATGGCTCGAAGCAGTGGCCTTTCCCGATATAAGCAATTTAACGTCTCAAGCTCGGTGAGCCGAAAATCATGCTTCGCCGAGCGTGGCGCCGAAAGCTGCGAGTCGCGTCAATAACGGGCTGGCGGATCAACTGGGACCGAAAGCTAATCGAGTTTCGACTTTCCTCGGAAGGGGTGGGAGGAATTGATGCTGGCAAAAGATAATGTATGGTCCCATCCGGTGATGGAGAACCTTCGGCGAGACGATGGCCTGACCGCTTCCGCCGTGATCAACGAGAGGGATGGCCCGTTTCCTTTATGGGAGCGTTTGGCCTCTCCTGAAGGTCCTTGCGAAATGTTGATGGAGGATGCCACCTATATTGCTCTCGGAGACTATGGCCATCCGCTTTGCGGAAGGTTTCTGGAATGGGCAATGTCAACTGCCGATCGAGCAATAGCAGATCCCCGCTTTGAGATCGGGGCTGAGAACCGAAGTAAGGGGTGGAAGAACCCCCCTTCCTTTCCTGGAAATCGCGGACGAGTGATGGCGATCAGCGCGCTAGCGAAGGCAATGAAGAGCGGCGCAGAGATCGAGCAAGATGCGCTTCGTGAGGCTGCGGACCAAATCGCAAGGTCGGCGTTGCTGGAGAAGGGGAGAGATTGGGCGGATAAGCTGGTGCAGAGCCAGTTCATGTACGCGGTTCGACTTCTGATGATCTCTGGGGACTGGCAGCTAGCGCAAAATCTAATAGCTGTGAAGAGGAAGTTCGAAGCCGTCCCGCACCAGTATCAGGTGATCAAGGAACTGCTTGAAAGTTGCCGAGGGAATCAATCGCCGGAACTGAGCTCTCCCGCTTGGCGAAAGTTTCAAGACTATCTTGAAAATATTAGTCCTCCAGGGGCGAATGCCCTTATTCGCGGTGAAACGATCGGCGGCACTTGCTTCTTTAGAACACAGATCGGTCTGATTCATCAGCGCGTTACCTCGAGGGGGCAACCCATCGTTTGGACTGAGGTCTTTGCAGTTATTGGGCATGGGCCGTGATCATTTGAAATCAATGAAATATTTTGGCCGGTGCGTTGAGTTCCAGTGTGTTCTGGAGTACAGATGAAGGACCTCGAACCGTTATATAAACAGGTCGCCCAGGCACTTGTCGGTTTGGCAGGCGAAGATTGGACGACCGCTTCTGTTTCCGCACCGGTGCTTGGTACGCGATGCGGCGGCATGGAGCTTTCGTGTACGACGTTGGCGGGAGAGAAAAAGTGGCTGAAGCCGACATCTCATGCCATTGCTGCAGTCGATGACGCATTCTTGAAGATTCGCGATGCGCTTTTGGAGAATGCAGGCACCAGAATCTGGTCGGTCGGCTTTGACTTGCAGAGGGACGGGAGAATGTCGGCCAGGTTTGGTTATGAACGGCCGTCATGGTATGACCAGTCCGAGGAGCCTCGCGAAGCGTCGTCATCTCATCCCTTGACGACGCCGGAGCAGATTCAAGAGCACGCGACCGAGGCGAAGAATCCGCCGGGTGTCCCGGCCCATGAGGTCGATGGTTTGTCTCGCCTACAACAAGAGCCGTCACCTGACGTAGCCAGTAAGTTGGACGAACTCTACGAAGCCGCCAGCTCAATCATCTTTCGAAACGCCCCCGTCGGATTCGCCGAGGCGTCCGTGGCAGCGGAAATCGGTGGGGAATCGGCAGGTGGCTTTCAGCTGGCCGCTCGGGACGCCGCGGGCAGTAGCTTGGACATGGATCTGAACGTTCGGCAACTACTGGAACTGCAACGGTGCTTTGTGCAGGTCCGCGACCATCTACTCCGCGAGACTGGCAGCCGCCTTTGGTCAATGCAGGTTGCCGTAACACAAGACGGAAGGTTCTCGGTCACGCACGGATATGAGGTGCCGGCTTGGTACATCGAAGAAGAAGATCCGTTGCTGGCATGGGAAGAGACGAATCCGCGATCGGAGCAGACGACCATTCACTTGCGCGAATGGGAGCGGCAGGGTCTATCTTGGCTTCAGCAAAGAACCGCAGAAGATGGCAAGTCCTGGGGTCTTGGGAGCGAGTCGAACTGGGATCTCGACCTGCGTGCGGGACGTTTCAGCCTATCCTTTTCTGATGGTCGAAGACTCGCGGGCCAAGTTCAAGTACTTGGGACTTTCAACAAGGAAGACGGCTCGTTTCTTTGGGCTTGGGACCACCCGTCCGTCCCAGAGGCCCTGCGAAGGTCGGCAGCCGAGATGCGCGAGTGGGGACTGGCCCATGGAGAGTTGGACTTGACCCAGCGCAAGGTGCGGGTGGATGAGTCAAGACTATGGGCATGGTTAGGTTTTGCGGCGAGCAAGTCGGGAGCGGATGGCGGGTATCGCGCCAGTTCCAACGGGACGGATGTCTACTTGATCTACAGCGGCATGGCCGACTTTGGTTGAATGCAGATGGCGGCGCCATGAGGCTTAAATTGATGACCGACTATGACTGCTATCCACTCTGGGATAGCTCCGGAGTGAACATCGATCCGCACGCCATCGGCATTTCCGCACCGCTCGCCGACGATTTGATGGCGTGGGCGAGCAAATATGACGCAACCCTGAACAGGGACAATCCGCGGGAATCCTGCTTTCTGTCAGAGCAGGAAGAGGTCCATTTTCGTGACGAGGGCGAGCGATTGCGCACACGCCTCCAGCGCGAATTGGGCGACTCAACAGAAGTCGTCCTCGTGATCTAGGTGATAAATGAAGGAAGTATCGTTAGAACATGCGGCACTGATCATGTGGCCATTTCATCAGGATGTGGCCGAACATTACCAGTATTACGACCAGCTCTTCTCACTCGATTTAAATGACGCGCGGCAGGCACAGCGCGCGATTGAGAATTGGCTTCTGCCTCAAGTCGCCGATTGGAGTGATACGGGTCGAGCGTTGAGAATGGAGGCTTGCCGCGTTTGCATTAGCCAGAACGTGGCATTCTCCGGGTACTGGCTTCCGGGCATAGAGGATCGCTGGAAGGCGAGTGGCGACATGGAAGAATACCGTTCTGATCTTGCGGTATTTCAGAAGCTCGCATGGAGGTTTATATTCGGCGAGGTCTACGTTCCGGCGATGTTGTCCGAATACGTCAGGCGAGTAGATGAGGGCTTCGAGAGTTTTCCGGATTTTCCTGAAAAATGGGGGAGCCCCCGCTATGCGGATTGGCCGAAATCCTTCGGCTGAGCGATTGATCGTCGTGAGCTCCTCGCTCCGTCATCGATCCGGCGGGCGATTTGGTCGGCGGCCGGATCATGGTGGATAGATCGGATGGCCATATCTGGAACTCGGATGAACGTGAGACCCTCATGTACGATCACAACAACGTTTTTGGGTGACTCTGGAACGCAGCATGAAGTTCACACCGAACTACTATGCCCACTCCGCTGTATTCTTTGAGGTTGACAAGGAGGGGCTGCGAGAGTTTTACGAAGGGTTCATGGCGGCTCTGCCATATAGCTTGGATGAACTCTTCGCAAAGATCTGGCGCACCCCCGGCTTCTCAGACTGGGAGGCGAACTTTCATGAGAACTCCTTACTTCGACTTGCCGATTGGCTTCAATGCTCATTGGAAGGCGAGGACGTTTCGGGAAACGCCGGGAAGGCGCCGATTCCGCCGGAGCTGTGTAACGCGCAGCCGCCGCTGTGGGATTTCACGGATGCCTCGCGAGAAATAATCGTCGCTGCCGGGATGTACTACGGTGAGGTGATGGTGCGGAGAAATCCAGGCGCCGCTTGGGTCCATTTCCTCAAAGGCAAGAGCATGGCCGACTATGGGCAGCCCGTGATCGGGGGAGCCGTCCGGCGTGTCATTAATCCCGTTCGAGTCGCAACGTCATTTGCTTTTGGTGTAATGGACGGAAGCGAGTCGCGGAACGGGCTGCTCGACGCTTACGCTTTTTGGGCTCAGCGGATTCTCGTCAGCTAGGCTGAAGGTCGGTGCCGACGCTGAAGAATATTGAATCGAGCTTCTCATTGCCGCCTGAATTTCCCGGGTGATCTCCTTCTCCAATCGGTGAGCCGCAATGGAAATCTTTTCAGACATGAGTCCTTATCGTCATATGGTGGCGCCGTATTTCTTCAAGGACGTATTCAATATTGGCTGGATCGATTTTGGAGCGTACGAACAGGGTGATGTTCCTGACGGTCTGCTGGAGAAATTGCGATCCTTGGCATTTGGCCTCTTCTTGCCGGGGTGTATCGTTGAGCCGGCGAGAGGCAACCCGATTTGCCCGGTATGTGGTCCCTTGGTCGAGCACTTCGGCGGAAGGGCGCTGAGAGAAGCCGAGCTATGGATTCCTGACGGGCATCGCGTGTTCGCATCCCCGGTCCAGATCGTCCACTTCATTCAGGTGCACGGATATCGTCCCCCGGATCAATATCTGGATGCGGTGGGCCGACTATCGCCGTCGCAGGTGTTCGACGGAGACGCGCTCTACCGCGAGAAGCTCAATGAATGCGGCTGGCAACCTGGGTCTAGTACCGCGGGTTAAGCAGCACCCGCGTCTATCGCCACAAGGTTCGGTCAGTAGATCGCGACTGCCCACGCCTGTATCAAATGAGAAGAAGATGAAGCAGGAAATAATGGACTGGCTGGAGCACTGGCTCGTGGACTGCCTGATCTGCGATTCGGTGACTCCCAGCGCTCTGGTAACGGGGACCTCGCTTGGAAACGACGAAATCCGCCGTGTGGCGGTCGGCTTCATTTACGCGGGACTGGTCTCTGGCACGCTGGAACTCCTGCCTGAAGGGGTTCTCTTCGGTGGCGGCGATCTTGGCTTCAATGGGCCTCTTGATTACGCGCAAGAACTGATGAAGTTCAATCCCTTCGAGTTCGACGATCTACTCGCGGGACGTGCCGCTTGGGGCGGTCCTCAAATCGCGCTCTCAAAGGCGGGGAGGGATCTCCTCGCCAACCTCCATCTTGAGTTGGCCGGATTGAACGAAGACGAGAGGGAAACCCGGTGCCGGGCGTTCCTGAGCGAAATGATTCGACGTTTCGAAGCGGCGGGTGTCAGGCTTGGGGACGTCGCTTTCGACGCTTCTGATGATGAGCGCGGTGCGGCCGTCAAAAATGCTTCGGAGTAGGTGATTTCATCGGGGATTCTTCCGCCTCATCGCTCCCCAACAGGCACCGGATCCCCCGTCCCATCGGCCTCATCCCACGAGTAATGCCGCTCCACCTTCGCGATGCGCAGCTCGTAATGTCGATACCAATCCCGCCTGCCCTGATCGCGCGCGGCCTGATGCTCGCTGACGGCGCGCCATGCGCGGATGTCTTCCAAGCTCCGCCAATACGACACCGTGATCCCCAACCCATCCGCGCCTCTCGCGCTCTCCACCCCCAGATACCCCGGCTGCGCCGCCGCCAGCGCCACCATCCGCTCGGCCATCTCTCCATATCCATCGCCGGGCGTGGCCTCGGTGCGCTGGCTGCAGAAGATCACCGCGTAATACGGCGGCTCGAAGGGGCGGGTAGGGGTATTCATGCGGTCATTCTCATCACCCGCCGCCCCGGTGCCATCTCTCACCCCGCATAGACTCCGCCGATGCTCACCGTCCACCACCTCAACAACTCCCGCTCGCAGCGGGTCCTGTGGCTGCTTGAGGAGCTCGGGCTCCCCTACGAGATCAAGCATTACCAGCGCGACCCCAAGACCATGCTGGCCCCGCCCGAGTTGCGCGCCGTGCACCCGCTCGGCAAGTCCCCGGTCATCAGCGACGACGGCTTCGTGATCGCCGAATCCGGCGCCATCCTCGAATACCTCGTCGACCGCCACGGCCACGGCCGCTTCAAACCCGCCGACGGCACCCCCGACGCGCTGCGCTACCGCTACTGGATGCATTACGCCGAGGGCTCCGCGATGCCGCCCCTGCTGCTCAAGCTGGTCTTCGACCGCCTCGAGCGCGCCCCGATGCCGTTCTTCGCCCGGCCCATCGCCAAGGGGCTCGCCGCCAAGGCCAAGGCCAGCTTCGTCCAGCCGCAGATCGACAACCACATGAACTACCTCGAGGCCGAACTCGCCAAGAGCCCGTGGTTCGCCGGTCAGGAGTTCTCCGCCGCCGACGTCCAGATGAGCTTCCCCCTCGAGGCCGCCGTCCAGCGCGCCGGCGCCGTCGCCCGCCAGCCCCGCATCACCGACTTCCTCAAGCGCATCCACGCCCGTCCCGCCTACCACCGCGCGCTCGAACGCGGCGGCCCCTACGCGCTGGCCAGCGCTGACTGAGCCGGCTCCTCAGGCGCTCATCGCGCCATTGGCGGCGTGCATGGCGGCGCTGCATGCAGGGCGGCGCCGCCTCGCGCATCACCCGTTCCAGCCGCCGCCCAGCGCCTTGTACAGCGTGACGCCGTTCGTCAGCCGCGACAGCCGCGTCCCGATCAGCGTCTGCTGCGCGCCGTACCAGGTGCGCTGCGCATCCAGCACGTCCAGGTAGCTGTCCACCCCGCGCGCGAAACGCGCATCCGACAGCCGCAGCGCCTCTCCGCTGGCCTCCACCAGCGACTGCTGCGCCTCCAGCTGGCCGCTCAGCGCCTCGCGCTGCGCCAGCGCATCCGCCACCTCCCGGAACGCGGACTGGATCGCCTTCTCGTACTGCGCCAGCGCGATGTCGCGCCCCGCCACCGCGTTGTCCAGACCGGCCCGGTTGGCACCGCCGTCGAAGATCGGCAGGCTGATCTGCGGCAGGAAGGTCCAGCTCCCCGACCCGCCCTTGAACAGGCCCGACAACTCCCCACTGCCGCTGCCCGCCGACGCCGTCAGGCTGATGCGCGGATAGAAGGCCGCCCGCGCCGCGCCGATGTTGGCCGTCGCCGCCTTGAGCTGATGCTCCGACTGCAGCAGGTCCGGCCGCCGCAGCATCAGCGCCGAGGGCAGCCCCGCCGGCAACTCCGGCAAGGCATTGAGCGAGTCCCCCAGCGCCCGCGGCGCCAGCTCCTCCGGCACCGGCGCGCCCAGCAGCAGCACCAGCGCGTTGCGGTCCTGCGCGACCTGACCGGTGTAGCGCGCCACGTCCACGCGCGCGCTGTCCACGCTGGTCTGCACCTGCCGCAGCGTCAGCGCCGACGCGCTGCCCAGATCGAACCGGCGCTTCGTCAGCGCGTAGGTGTCGGACTGGCTGCGCAGCGTCTCCCGCGCCAGCGCGAGCCGCTCCAGATCCGCCGCCCACGTGAGGTAGGCCGTCGCCACCTCGGCCACCAGCGAGATCTGCGTGCTGCGCCGCGCCTCCTCGGTCGACAGGTACTGCTCCAGCGCCTGCGCGCTCAGGTTGCGCACCCGGCCGAACAGGTCCAGCTCGTACGCGCTGACGCCCAGCGTCGCGCTGTACTGATGACTGGTCACCGCCTCGCCGGTGCCGGACAGACCGGCCGGCGTGCGCGTGGCCGTGCTGCTGCCCGCGGCGCTCAGCGTGGGCAGCGTGGCCGCGTCCTGGATGCGGTACTGCGCGCGGGCCTGCGTGATGTTGAGCACCGCTACCCGCAGATCGCGGTTGTGGTCGAGCGCCAGCTCGATCAGGCCGCGCAGCCGCGCATCGGCGAAGAAGCTCCGCCAGCCGACGTCGCTCGCCGCCGCGCCCTCCGCGGACGTGTCCTCGGCGCCCTTCGCGAGGGGCTCGGGATAGCGCCCGGGCACCGGCGCGGCGGGGCGCTCGTAGCCGGGCGCCAGGTTGACGCAGCCGCCGAGCAGCAGCGCGGCACTCAGCGCCAGCAGCGCCGGGAACGCCGGAAAGACCGCCAGCGCGCGCTTCGGGATCAGGGAATTCAGCCGGGACATGTCAGTGACCCTCGTTCAGCAGGGGAGTGGTGGGGGTGTCGGTGCCGTTGCCGGTGCCGGTGCTGGTGCTGGTGCTGGTGCCGCCTTCGCCAGGCGTGACCGCCGGCGCCTTCGCGCGCCCGAACAGTCCCTGCACCACGACGTAGAAGAGCGGCACGAAGAAGATCGCCAGCACCGTGCCGGACACCATGCCGCCCACGACGGCCGTGCCCAGCGCGTTCTGCGCGCCCGCGCCCGCGCCCTTGCTGACCATCAGCGGCAGCACGCCCAGGATGAAGGCCAGCGAGGTCATCAGGATCGGCCGCAAGCGCAGCCGCGCCGCGGCGATCGCCGCGTCCAGCGTCGACATGCCCTTGGCATGCAGCTCCTTCGCGAACTCGACGATCAGGATCGCGTTCTTCGACGCCAGCCCCACCGTGGTCAGCAGGCCCACCTGGAAGTAGACGTCGTTCATCTTCCACGTCAGCACCGCCCCGAGCAGCGTGCCCAGCACGCCCAGCGGCACCACCAGGATGACCGAGAACGGGATCGACCAGCTCTCGTACAAGGCCGCCAGGCACAGGAACACCACCAGGATGGACACCGCGTACAGCAGGCCCGCCTGGCCGCCGGCCTCGCGCTCCTGCCGCGAGACCCCCGTCCACTCGTAGCCGATGCCCGCGGGCAGCGCGGCCGCGTGACGCTCGACCAGGTCCAGCGCCTGGCCGCTGGACATCGCGCCGGGCAGCGCCATGCCCAGGATCTCCACCGAGGGCACGCCGTTGTAGCGCTCCAGCCGCGGCGAGCCCGAGGTCCAGCCCGCCGTCGCGAACGCGCTGAACGGCACCATCGTCCCGGCGGCATTGCGCACGAACCAGTGGTCGATGTCCCCCGGCAGCATCCGGAACGGCGCATCCGCCTGCAGGAACACCTTCTTCACCCGGCCCCGGTCGATGAAGTCATTGACGTAGTTGCTGCCCCAGGCCGTCGAGAAGGTCGTGTTGACGTCGCTCATCGTCAGCCCCAGCGCGCCGACCTTGTGCTCGTCGATGTCGAGCCGGAACTCCGGCGCGTCCTCCATGCCGTTGGGCCGCACCGCCACCAGGCCCGGCTCCTTCATCAGCGCGCCCAGCAGCTGGTTGCGCGCCTGCATCAGCGCCGCATGGCCCAGGTTGGCCCGGTCCTGCAGCATCAGGTCGAAACCGCTGGCATTGCCCAGCTCGGACACCGCCGGCGGCACGATCGCGAAGACGCTGGCATTGCGGATCGTCGACAGCACTGCCATCGCGCGGTTGGCCACCGCCGCGGCCTTGAGCTCCGGCCGGACCCGGTCCCCCCAGGGCTTGAGCTTGACGAAGGCGAAGCCCGCGTTCTGGCCGCTGCCGGCGAAGCTGAAGCCCGCCACAGAGAAGATCGAGTCCACCGCGTCCTTCTGCTCGACCAGGAAGTGGTGGTCCACCTGCTCCAGCACCTCCAGCGTGCGCGCCTGCGTGGCTCCCGGCGGCAGCTGCACCAGCGTGAACAGCGTGCCCTGGTCCTCCTCCGGCAGGAAGCCCGCCGGGATCTTGCTGAACACCAGCGCCACCACCGCCACCAGCACCGCGTAGCCGGCCATGTAGCGCCAGCCGCGGCCCAGCATGTGCCGCACCACGCCCTGGTAGCGGCGGTTGCCGCGGTCGAAGGCGCGGTTGAACGCGCCGAAGAAGCCGGTCGTGGCCAGCGCATGGCCCTTGGCCACCGGCTTGAGCAGCGTCGCGCACAGCGCCGGCGTCAGGATCATCGCCACCAGCACCGACAGCGTCATCGCCGAGACGATCGTCACCGTGAACTGCCGGTAGATCACCCCCGTCGAGCCGCCGAAGAAGGCCATCGGCACGAACACCGCCGCCAGCACCAGCGCCACGCCCACCAGCGCGCCGGTGATCTGGCCCATGGACTTGCGCGTGGCCTCCAGCGGCGACAGGCCTTCCTCGCTCATCACCCGCTCGACGTTCTCGACGACCACGATCGCGTCGTCCACCAGCAGCCCGATCGCCAGCACCATCGCCAGCATCGTCAGCGTGTTGAGCGAGTAGCCGAACGCCGCCAGCACCCCGAAGGTCCCCATCAGCACCACCGGCACCGCGATCGTCGGGATCAGCGTGGCGCGGAAGTTCTGCAGGAACAGGTACATCACCAGGAACACCAGCACCACGGCCTCGACCAGGGTCTTGATGACCTCCTCGATGGAGATGCGCACGAAGGGCGTCGTGTCATAGGGCTTGATGACCTTCACCCCGGGCGGGAAGAACCGGCTCAGCTCCTCCAGCTTCGCGTCGATGCCCTTGACCGTCGCCAGCGCGTTGGCGCCCGTGGCCAGCTTGATCGCCAGGCCCGCCGCCGGCTTGCCGTTGAAGCGCGCGACGCTGGTGTAGCCCTCGCTGCCCAGCTCCACCCGCGCCACGTCGCGCAGCCGCACGGCCGAGCCGTCGGCCTGCGTGCGCAGCAGGATGGCCTCGAACTCCTCGGCCGTCTTCAGCCGCGTCTGCGCGGTGATGGTCGCGTTGAGCTGCTGACCCGGCACCGCCGGCAGGCCGCCGAGCTGACCCGCCGAGACCTGCGCGTTCTGCGCCTGCACCGCGGCCTTCACGTCCAGCGGCGTCAGCTTGAAGCTGTTGAGCTTGGCCGGATCCAGCCAGAGGCGCATCGCGTACTGCGAGCCGAACAGCAGCGTGTCGCCCACGCCATCGACCCGGCTGATCGGGTCCTGCACGTTGGCCGCGACGTAGTCCGACAGGTCCGAGCCGCTGAGCTTGCCATCCTCCGAAATGAAGGCCAGCACGTTCAGATAGTTGGCGGCGGACTTGGCGACCTGCACGCCTTGCTGCTGCACCTCCTGCGGCAGCAGCGGCGTGGCCAGCGACAGCTTGTTCTGCACCTGCACCTGCGCGGTGTCCGGATCGGTGCCGGTCTCGAAGGTCAGCGTGATGGTCACGCTGCCGGTCGATTCGCTGGTCGAGGCGATGTAGGAGAGCCGGTCCAGCCCCTTCATCTTCTGCTCGATGACCTGCGTGACGGTGTCCTCCAGGGTCTTGGAGGAGGCGCCGGGATAGTTCGCCGTGATGGCGATGGCGGGCGGGGCGATGGTGGGGTGCTGCGCGATCGGCAGGGTCAGCACCGCGACGATGCCGGCCAGCATCGTGATGATGGCCAGGACCCAGGCAAAGATCGGACGGTCGATGAAAAAGCGAGCCATGAGGGGTCTCCGTCCGATGCTCAGTGCGCGCCGCCGGCGGCGCTGGCCGCGGCGGTCTTCACCGCGGCCGCGGTCGGCGCCTGGGCCTGCACGACCTGGACCGGCTGCCCCGGCCGCGCCTTCTGCTGGCCTTCGACGACCACGCGGTCGCCGGCCTTCAGCCCGCTGCCCACCAGCCACTGGTCGCCGATGGCCCGGTCCGTGGTCAGCGCGCGCTGGGCCAGCTTGCCGTCGCCATCGACGACGAAGGCCACCGGCTTGCCGGTGCTGTCGCGCGAGACGGCCGGCTGCGGCACCAGCACGGCCTGCTCGAGCACGCCTTCCTCGATCACCGCCTTGGCGTACATGCCGGGCAGCAGGTCGCCGCGCGGGTTGGGGAACTCCGCGCGCAGCGTCACCGCGCTGGTGTTCTGGTCCACCGACACCTCGGAGAACTGCAGCCGGCCGGTCTGCGGATAGACGCTGCCGTCCTCCAGCACCAGACGCACGTTGGCGGTGCCGCTCTTGAGCCGGCCGTTCTCCAGCGAGCGCTTGAGCGCCAGCAGCGCGCCCGCCGACTGCGTGACGTCGACATAGATCGGATCGAGCTGCTGCACCGTGGCCATCGCGCTGGCCTGGCTGGCGGTGACCAGCGCGCCCGGCGTCACCGACGAGCGGCCGATGCGGCCGCTGATCGGCGCGGTGATGCGGGTGTAGGCCAGGTTGATGCGCTGCGTCTGCAGCGCGGCGCGCGCGGCGCTGACATCGGCCTGGGCCTGCAGCAGGCTGGCGGCGGCGTCGTCGGCGTCCTGCTGGCTCACCGCCTTGATGGCCGAGAGCTCCTGGTAGCGGCCCGCCTTGAGCCGGGCCGAGACCAGCGTGGCCTCCGCCTTGGCCAGGCTCGCCTGCGCGTTGTCGACGCTGGCGCGGTAGGTCGCCGGATCGATCTGGTACAGCAGCTCGCCGGCCTTGACGTCGCTGCCTTCCTTGAAGCGGCGCTCCTGCACCAGGCCGCCCACCTGCGGCCGCACCTCGGCCACCAGCGCCGCGGTCACGCGGCCCGGCAGCTCGGTCGTCAAGGCCAGACGCTGCGCCGCCACCGTGACGACGCTCACTTGCGGCGGACCGCCGGCGCCCATGCTGGGCGGGTGAGGGGGCTCGCCGCAGGCGGTGAGGGTCAGCGCCGCGGCGCTGGCCAGCAGCGCCGTCGGCAGGAAGGGATCAGGGCGGATGCTCATGGCGGAACTCCAGGTCGAGCAGGGGCGGGTCTTTTGAAAGCGTACCGAACGGTTCGGTATTTGCGGGCGGATTATTGGTTTGACAATTCACGGGTGTCAAGAAAAAATGGACCGATTGGTACGGTTAAGGAGTTGTCGTGAAAGTGCGCACGGAGGCGCGGCGGGACGCGATCCTGGAGGTGGCCTCGCAGGTGTTCCTGGAGTTCGGCTACGAGCGGGCGTCGATGGCGGAGATCGTCAAGCGCATCGGCGGCTCGAAGTCGACGATCTACGGCTATTTCCCGTCGAAGGAGGAGCTGTTCCTGGCGGTCACGGAGGCGGTGGGCGAGCGGCACATGGCGTCCGCGCTGACCGAGATCGCGGAGTACCGCGGCGGCACGCTGGAGCCGGTGCTGACGCGTTTCGCGCAGAAGCTGGTGGGTTTTCTGACGAGCGAGGAGGCGATCGCGGCGCACCGCATGGTGCTGGGCGCGGCGGGGCACTCGGACATTGGAGAGCGGTTCCACGAGGCGGGTCCGGAGCGCGGCATGTCGGTGCTGATGGAGGTGTTCAAGCAGGCGATCGAGCACGGCGAGTTGCGCCGTGAGGATCCGTGGGTGCTGACGCAGCACTTCGGCGCGCTGGTGAGCTCGGAGCACCAGCACCGGTGGTTCCATCGCGATCTGCCGCCGGTGACCCGCACGCAGATCACGCGCTCCGCCGAGCGCGCGGTGCAGGCCTTCCTGCGGGCCTACGCGGCCGAGCCGCGCAAGGGCGGGTAGGGGACAAAGCGGACGTTCTTCGCCGCGGCCGTGTTGGACCCCGGCCCCGGTCTATCGCTCAGCGCGCCACCACGAACTCGTCAACGGGCACTCGAACGTCCGCGCAGATCTTGCGCAGCAAACTGGGCCGGATGTCGCTGCCCGCATGAAAGGGCACGATCGTTGTCCTGCCATCGGCATGACGGTAGAAGCGATGTGCTCCCTTGCCGGCGCGCTGCGTGAATCCCAGCCCAAGCAGGATCCGCTCAACTTCCCTGGCGCTGAGCACCGGCAGGCCGGCGCCCATGTGCTCATTCCATCCGCAGCGTCGTATTGAACGCGATGCCGCCGTCGATGTTCACCATGCCCTCTTCCGCGAGCAGTTGCAGCACCTCCGTCAGGCGCTCCAGCACCTCCTCAACGGAGGCGCCTTGCGTATAGGCGCTGCGAACTTCAGGCACGCTGCCCACCAGCACATCACTGCCTGGGTCGCGCTCGATCAGAGCATTGAAGATCATGCGCGGCAGCATAGCGCCGCGCACGAGGCGCGCGCGATGCGGATGCAAGGTCGGAATGCGAAGCATGGAGCGCTCCTGACTGCTGAACGGGGGAGACCTGGCAGTCTAGGAAAGCTCTTCCGCTTTTGGGGAAGGGAACTCATCGGCGGATCTGACGAACCACGAAGCGGTCAAACCGACGCCAACGATCGACGAACAGTGATGTGTTGATCGGACAGTCCGCAGCGTTTTGCCTTTTGGCCACGTCCGGTTCTGCTACCGCGGCTTCGCCAAGAACCACGCGACCCGGGCCTGCGCGGCCGGGCCGCGCGAGGCCGCGCAGGGAACGAGAGACCGCGCTGTCGAGAATCAGCGCCGCCGCACGTCGTAGGGATGAAGGCCGAGGCGATCGCGCCCCGGTCCAGGACTTCAACCTCGCGGAGGCTCTCATGAGGAAGATCAGGATCGCCGAACACATCTCGCTGGACGGCTTCGTTGAACCCGGCGGCCCCGGCGTCGACAGCGCCTACGCGCACGGCGACTGGACCGCGCCCTACCGCACGCCGGAAGGCGCCGCCGCCGTCGCCGCGGCCTACGGCAGCGGCTACGACCTGCTGCTGGGCCGCCGCACCTACGACCTGTGGTCCGGCTACTGGCCCGCGATGAAGGCCGGCCCGTTCGCGTCAGGCCTGAACGCCGCGACCAAGTACGTCGCGACCCATCGGCGTGAGGGCCTCGAGTGGGGGCCGGTCGGGGATCTGGGGCCCGACGTGTTGGCGGGCATCCGCCGCCTCAAAGCCAGCGACGGGCCCGACCTGATCGTCTGCGGCAGCGCGATGCTGGCGTCCACGCTGTTCGAGCACGGCCTCGTGGACGAGGTGATGCTCGCGGTCTACCCGTTGCTGCTCGGTCAGGGCAAGCGCTGCTTCCCGGAGCGCGCCATGCCGAACACCTTCGAGCTCGTCAGCTCGACCACCACGCCGAGCGGGGTGGTGGTGGGGATGTATCGCGTGGCGATCAGTCGAACGTGAAGCGGACGTTCTTCACCACTTCGTGGCGGCCCCAGCGGAAATTGCAGACGCGCGCGACCTCCGCGCCGTCCTTGCTCTCGGGCACGCAGCCGCCCACCAGCTTCACGACCTTCTCGCCGCGCGACAGCGGCAGTTCCAGCGCCGGACCTTCCGGCACGGTGTGCGTCAGTTCGACCTGATCGGCGAAGTCATCGACGAGCGCGAAGATCGTCATGCGGTCCACCCGCAGCACGTAGGTGTCGTGCTGGAAGCTCGCGCCGGGATACATGCACATCTCGACCTTCGAGTTCTCGATCGTCGAGCTCTGGCACTGCGGCTTGGGCGCCGATTGCGCATGCGAGCACACGGAAACGAAAGCGAGCGCGGCAGCGCAGAGGGCGGATGTCTTCAGCATGAGATCGATCTCGAAGTGGGAAGAGGAGGCGCCAGCGGGAATCGCTTGGCAACCTTCGGATTGGAGCGGCAGCGGCGACTCAGTATGGCGTCGACGTGCCGCCTGGCGCGAAATTCAGCACATCCAGCTCGCCTTCCTCAACGAGCAGCTGAACCACCTCGCTGAGGCGTTCCAGCACTTCGTCGACGGACGGGCCCTGCGCGCCTTCAATTCACCAGCGACCACAACAGCGCCGCATTCGCCCCGGTCACCAGCGCGAAGAGCAGCCAGCTCAGCGCCCGCACCACGGGCCCGTTGGCGAACCCGCCCATCACCGCCCGGTCGCCCGTCAGCCGGATCAGCGGCCACATCGCAAACGGCAGCTGCAGGCTCAGCACGACCTGGCTCGCCACCAGCAGCCGGCCCACCGCCGCCTCGCCCAGCCACAGCAGCCCGATGAAGGCCGGCACCAGCGCCAGGAAGCGCGTCGCCAGCCGCCGCTGCCAGCACGGGATCTTCAGCCGCAGGAAGCCCTCCATCAGCACCTGGCCCGCGATCGTGCCCGTGAACGTCGAACTCTGTCCCGCCGCCAGCAGCGCCACGCCGAACAGCACCGACGCGATCGAGCTCCCCACCAGCGGATCCAGCAGGTGATACGCGTCCTGGATCTCCGTCACGTCGCGATGTCCATTCGCATGAAAGGCCGTCGCCGCCAGGATCAGGATCGCCGCGTTCACCATCAGCGCCAGCGTCAGCGACACCAGCGTGTCGATCGTCGAGAGCCGGATCGCATCGCGCTTCGCCGCCGCCGTGTCCGCCACGCGCCGCGTCTGCACGATCGACGAGTGCAGATAGAGGTTGTGCGGCATCACCGTCGCGCCCAGGATGCCGATGGCCAGCAGCAGCGCCTTCGAGTCGTGCACCGCGGCGCCATTGGGAATGAAGCCCCGCGCCACCGCCGCCCAGTCCGGCCCCACCAGCACCAGCTGCACCGCGTAGCAGACGCCGATCGTCATCACCAGGCCGAGGATGATCGCCTCCACCTGCCGGAAGCCCCGCCCCTTCAGTCCGAGCACGATCACCGTGTCCAGCGCCGCGATGCCCACGCCCGCCAGCAGCGACATCCCGAACAGCAGATGCAGCGCCAGCGCCGTGCCCAGCACCTCCGCCACGTCGCAGGCGACGATCGCCAGCTCCGCCATCACCCACAGCGGCAGCCGCACCGCCGGGCGGTAGCGCTCGCGGCAGGCCTGCGCCAGGTCCAGCCCCGTCACCAGCCCCAGCCGCAGCGACAAGGTCTGCAGCAGCATCGCCGCCAGGCTCGACGCCAGCACCACCCACAGCAGCGCGTGCCCGAAGCGCGAGCCGGCCTCGATGTCCGTCGCCCAGTTGCCGGGATCCATGTAGCCCACCGACACCAGCAGCCCCGGCCCCGCGACGCGCAACAACCGCTTCCACAACGGCGCCCCTTGCTGGAGCGCGATGGAACCGTGGACTTCCGACGGACAGAACGGGGCGGTGGCGGTGGTGGGCAGGCCGAGCATGGGGCGCATTCTCGGGCCGGATGAACGCGGGTTCCGGCGCCGCGTCATCCACCGGATTGCGGATGCCGCACCGGCACGCCGCTGCCAGACTCCCGCGATCTGCGTCCCCAGGAGACCGGCATGCCCAGCCCGACCATCGCCGCCGACGTTCCGCTGAATGTCCCGCTGACCGATTCCCAGGCGCGCACCGCCAAGGCCATCGTCAACCTCTTCGAGACCGGGCATGTGCTGGGCGACTACGGCCAGGTCACCGTGCTCAAGGACGATCCCGGCCGCCTGACTTACGGACGGTCGCAGACGACGCTCGCCTCCGGCAAGCTCGCCGAGCTGCTCCAGCAGTACGCCGGCAACCCCGGCGCGCGCTTCGGCGCCGCCATCCGCGACTGGCTGCCCGCCATCGACGCGCAGGGCGCGGACCTGGACACCAACAGCCGCCTGCACAACCTGCTGCGCGCCTGCGCCGACGATCCGGTGATGCGCGAAACCCAGGACCGCTTCTTCGACGACGGTTTCTGGCAGCCCGCGGTCCGCGCCGCCGTCAAGCTCGGCATCCGTTCGGCGCTGGCCACCGCCGTTGTCTACGACAGCACCGTGCACGGCTCCTGGGCCAGGATCCGCGGCGAGACCGACCAGGCGGCCGGTCCGCTCGACCAGATCGGCGAGCAGGCCTGGATCGGCGCCTACGTGGCCACGCGCCGCCGCTGGCTGGCGACGCACAGCATCGCGATCCTGCGCAACACCGTCTATCGCATGGACGCCTTCCAGCGGCTCATCGATCTGAACCAGTGGGGCCTGGCCTTGCCGCTCGTGGTCCGAGGCGCGGAGATCTCGATGACCACGCTCAACGGCATGCCGCCCGGCTGCTACAACGGACCGGCGCCGGGCTCGCGCGCGCTGTCGGTGCAGGAGCCGCTGCTGCGGGGACTCGATGTGCGGCTGCTCCAGCTCGCGCTCTCCAACCTCGGCGCCGACATCAAGGCCGATGGCGTGTTCGGCGCCGCCTCCGCGCGCTGCGTCAAGGAGATCCAGAGCGCACGCGGTCTGCCCGCTACAGGCGTCGCCGACGTGGCGCTGATCGGCGCGCTCGTGGGCTGAGCCGCCGCCCCATGGCGCTCAGCCATGGCGTCGCGCTCAGCCGTGACGGTATGTGTCCGCCACGTCCGTCAGCAACGCGGACAGCGCCGCCTCGTCATGCCAGCGGCCCGCTGCGAGCACGCCGCGCGGCGCGCCCAGCGTCCTCAGGTCGTCGAGCGGATTGGCCGCCGTCAGCAGCAAGTCGGCGCGCGCGCCCGCCGTCACCGTGCCGAAGGGCGCGAGCCCCGGCTTCGTCTTCGCGATGAACTCGCCCGCCTGCCGCGTCGCGGTCGACAGCGCCTCGAAGCGCGACAGCCCCGCCTGCGTCAGCCAGCGCAGGTTCTCGTGCAGCGCATAGCCCGGCACCAGGCCCGGAATGTCCGAGACGTCCGTTCCAGAGATCAGCGGCACGCCCGCGCGCTGCATTGCGTGCACGAAGGTCTCGAGGAAGGCGTAACGCCGCATCAGGTCGCCCTTGCGCCGCGCGTAGCCGGACAGCGGCCACAGCGCGCGCTGCGTCGGCGCCACGAAACCTGCCTCCGGCTGCTTCAAATAGCCGGTCACGACCTCCGGCCGCCCCCACTGCTCGGCCAGCTTGCGGTAGGTCACCAGGTCCGCGACCACCGTCGTGCCGTGACGGCGCAGCAGCGCCACCGCGTCCGCGATCGCGGACTCCGGCGGCGCGCCGTTGGGATCGTCCTCGCGCGCTGGCGGGAAGTAGGTGTAGAAGAACTCCTCCGCATGCGCGATCAGCACCTGGCCCGACTCGATCTGCTTCGCGAGGCCGACCTTCGTGACCCCATGGCCCACCACGGGCAGCCCCGCGGCCCGGCCCTCGCGCACCAGCGCGGCGAAGACCTCCGGCGCCAGGTTGTTGTAGACCTTCAGGAAGTCGTAGCGGTTCGTCACCGCGAGCCGCACCGCGGCGCGCACGTCGTCTTCGGAACGCAGCACCAGGTGCCCGTAGTCCGGCGAACCATCCACCGCCAGCGCGGCGAAGGCGCGCGGACCCGTCACCTCGCCGCGCTCGATCGCGAGGCGCAGCCGGCCGACGAAGCTGTTGCGCGCCTCGCCCATGTTCAGCATGGTCGTCACGCCTTGCGCCAGCAGCACCGCCATGTCCTGGCGGCTGTCGCAGTGGTTGTGCATGTCGGCCAGGCCGGGCGAGAGCCACAGCGCGCCGTGTCCCTCGATGCGCAGCGCGCCTTCGGGCAACGGCGCCGCGGACGCAGCGGGCGCGATCGACATGATCAGGCCATCTCGCACCAGCACCGTCATGCCGCGCTGCACGCGCTCGCGGTCCATCGGCACGACGTTCACGTCGACGAAGGCGGTGACCGGCGCCGGTGAGGTCTGCGCCCGCAGCCCGGCGGGCAGGCCCATGGGCAGGCACAGCGCGGCCGTCGAGCCGATCAGGAATCCACGGCGGTTCGCCGGGAAGGACATCATCGAGCGGGGCATCGTCGGGCATGAAGAGCGAGGGGCCGGGCGATTATGGGGAGCGGCCGGCGCGGGTAACGCTCGTCACGGACCGGGCCTGGGATCGCGCCGGGGAGCGGCCGCTATAGTCCCGCCTCCTTCGCACTTCCCGCTGTTCCGTCGCGCGCCATGCCCATCGCCGACCTCCGCGCGGCGATCGACGCCGAGATGGCCGCGACGCCCGAGTTCTACGACTTCAAGGTCCTGCAGGCCGTGGCCGACGGCGCGCTCTGGCGCGTGATGCTCGAGCCCGGCTATGTCTACGCCGAAGGACAGCGGCCCGGCCAGTCATCGGCGCAGACGCTGCTCGACGATCGCCTGGAGGGCGCCTCCGCGTGGTGGGGCGCGCCGGTCAAGGGCGGCGCGAGCGTGCTCGCCGTGCTGGCGGGCGAGGACCAGCTCGTGCTGAAGGACGCCAGCTCGCCGCCGCCCGGCGAGGGCCATCTGATCCGGCTCTATCCGCCGCGCTTTCTCAAGGCCATCGCGGACGCCTGGGCCGATGACGGCTGGGCGCAACGCGCCGCCGCCTGCTGGCCGGGGCTCGCGCGGCCGGGCCGCGTGGCTCAGGCGCCGGTGCTCGACGGCTCGCCGTTCCGGTGGCTGCGCGCGGCGCAACGCGAGGCGCTCGGCCTGGTGGCCGCCGACAACGCCTTCCTCTGGGGACCGCCCGGCACCGGCAAGACGACGACGCTGGGCGTGCTGCTGGCCGAGTACCTCGACCGCCGGCCCGAGGCGCGCGTGCTGCTGCTCTCCACGACCAATCACGCGGTTGATCTCGCGACGCTGGCCGTCGACAAGGCGCTGCAGAAGGGGCGGCGCGAGGCGCTGCGCGGCGCCGTGCAGCGGCTGGGCTCGCGCTTCGACGCGGCGGCCTACGCGGGGCGGGGGCATCTGATTCCCGAGAGCGGCACGCCGTCGCCGCAGGTGCTGCGCAGATGCCGCCTCGCGACGATGACCACCACGCGCGCCGCCTTCACGCTCAAGACGCTGCGCGAGCTCCGCGACGATGGCAAGCCGCCTTTCGACCTGCTGGTGTTCGACGAGGCCAGCCAGGTGAGCCTGGCCCATGCGCTGGCGCTGATGCCGCTGGGCCGCGCGCGGCTGTTCGCGGGCGATCCGCAGCAGCTCTCGCCAGTGCTGCGCAGCGAGGACCGGCTCGCGCGGACCTGGCTCGGGCGCTCGCCCTTCGCGGCGATGCCCAAAGGCGCGCCCGCGACGGGCGCGCCGGTCTCGGTGGCAATGCTCGACGAGCAATCCCGCATGGCCGCGCCCATCGGTGCGCTGGTCAGCGATCTGTTCTACGACGGCGCGCTGCGCGTCGCGGCGGACGCGCTGGCCTCGGAGGACTGGGGGAGGGCGCGGGCACGGGTGCTCGGCGACATCCCGGCCGACGTCCACGTGAAGGTGCATCGCGTCACGCGCGAGGGCGGCTGGTCGGCGAAGGACCGTGGCCCGGTGCGGCGCGAATCCGCCGGCGCGATCGCCACGGCCATCGCCGGGGCGCTCGCCAGCGGGGACTGGCAGCCGGAGGAACTCATCGTGCTGACGCCGTTCCGCGCGCAGCGGGCGCTGATCCGGCAGCGGCTCGCGGCGCTGGGCGTGGACGAGCGGGTTCGCGTCAGCACCGTGCACCGCGCGCAGGGCAGCGAGGCGCCGGTGGTGTTCTTCGATCCCGCCGACGGCACCCAGCCTTTCCTCCAGACCGAGGAGGCGCGGCGCCTGCTCAACGTGGCGCTCAGCCGCGCGCAGGCGAAGGTGGTGATCTACCTGTCGTCGGCCGACCTGACGAATGAGGTGCTCGCGCCCATCGTTCACCGGATGCGGCTGGCCGGCGATCCGCGCGAGGCGGCGCCGCTGCTGGAACTGGCGAAGGCGGACGATTTCCCGTTCAACACGAAGGGGCGGCGCGTCGCGGCGGGGCGGCTGGTGGGCGAGGTCGACCGCATCGCGCCCGATGGCGCGCGCTTGTGGGTCATCAACGAGAAGAGCGGCAACGAAGTGCCCATCGACGCCGCGTTCTGGCGCGAGCGCGCCCGGCAGTGAGCGCCGGGCGGCGAGGCCGCAATACCGCGATATCGCCGCCCAATGAAAAACGCCCCGCGTGCGGGGCGTTTCGGCTCGGGTCGAGAGGGGCTCAGACCGGGACGCGGCGCAGCATCTCGACGCCGACATCGCCGTTGGCGACTTCGCGCAGCGCGGTCACGCCGGGCTTGTTCTTGGACTCCAGCTTGGGCGCGTGGCCTTGGCTCAGCATGCGGGCGCGGTAGGTCGCGGCGAGCACCAGCTGGAAACGGTTCGGGATCTTGGTCAGGCAGTCTTCGACGGTGATGCGGGCCATGCTGGTTCCTGCGGGAGAGGGTTATTCGATCAGGTCGAGCGCGCGGAACACGGTCGACCGGTTGCGGCGCTGAGTCGCGTATTTTAGCCGTTGCGCCTGGACGATCGCTTTCAGGTCGAAAAGCGCCGTTTCGAACACGGCATTGATGACCACGAAATCGAAGTGCCGGGCCTGCGCGACCTCGTCGCGGGCGGTCTTCATCCGCTTGGCGATGACCTCGTCGGCGGTGTCGCCGCGGCGGAGCAGGCGCTGCTTGAGCTCGTCCCAGCTGGGGGGGAGGATGAAGATCAGCACCGCATGAGGGAACAGCTGCTTGATCTGGAGGGCGCCCTGGTAGTCGATCTCGAGGACGACGTCGTCGCCGTGTTCCAGGCGGGCCTCGATGGCCGCGCGGGAGGTGCCGTAGAGGTTGTCATGGACCGTGGCCCACTCGAAGAACTCGCCGCGGTCGACCATGCCGCGGAACTCGTCCTCGGTGACGAACAGGTATTCGCGGCCGTGCTGCTCCTGGCCGCGCGGGGCGCGGGAAGTGTGCGACACGGAGACGCTCAGCTTGGCGTCCAGTTCCAGCAGCGCCTTGACAAGGCTGGATTTGCCGGCGCCGCTCGGCGCGGCGACGACGAAGAGATTGCCCGGGTATTCCATCGGGCGATTTTATGGGAGGCGGTGTGAAGAGCCCGGCAGGACGGCCTGGCTGAGAGCCAGCACTAGTTCACGGCCTCAAGGCAAAGCTTCGAGCCGGCGGAGCCACTCGTCGAAATGCGGACAGGCGGCACGGATGGCGTCGATACCGATCTCGCAGGCGATCAGCGGCCCATGGACGGTCTTCTCAAACGTCGGAAACGCAGCTTTGATCCGTTTGGAGGGCGCGGTGCCAGGGCCGTCGTTGATGTCTTCCGGCATGGCGGCGTGCCGGGCGGCCCGCAGTGGCTTCAGGATCGCATCGTCGTCGGTCCACTCTTCGAAGGCGTCGAGATCGGAGAACAGGACCGCCTCGAACTCGTGCACCAGCAGATGAGGCAGGAAGTTGCGCTGGCCGATATCGTCCGCTAGAGCCTGTTCCAGCACCTGAGCCTTGCGCCGACCATTTCGTTCCCTTGCGAAGGCTTCGCTCCGCATGCCGGGAAAGTCTTCCGGAAGCGCGTATAGATCGAACATCGTCGTCACATGCGCCGTCGGATCCTCCTTGCACTTCTGCTCAATCTGCCACCGGACCTTGCCGTAGCTGACGATGCCGCCTTTCGACGCCGGACCGGTGCTGACGACGATGGCGTTCAGATAGGTCTCGGACGCGCTGTAGTGAGGCTCGAGAAGCTCGCGCACGAAGGCTTCTTCCGTCTGACCTTCCACCAGGACGTGGATACGCTTCATCGGCCGGGCCTTCCCCCAAGGAGATTCTTCTGCCACAGGTCGCCCAGGCTGTACTGCGCCAACCATTCCTTCAGCGCGTGCACATCCAGCCGCTTGAAGCGGGAGGCGCCTTGATGCTTGTCCACGATGATCAGATCCTCGGCTTGGAACTCATCAACCAACGCGACCGATTGCGTGGAGATGATCAGTTGCCGCGTATGCGAGAGCGACTTCATGAGCCCGGCGAGCACCTGGACCGCGAACGGATGGAGACCAAGTTCGGGTTCGTCGATCAGCAGGGTGCTTGGCATGAGCGCTTCCGGTTGGAGGAGAACCGTCGCGAGACACATGAATCGCAGCGTGCCGTCCGAGAGCGCGCTCGCCGTGAACGGTTCGGACTGGCCGGCCTCGGTCCACTCCAGCTGGATCGTCTTCTCGTTGCCGACGACCGGACGCAGGTGGAAGTCGCCGAAGTAGGGAGCCACCAGCCGGATCACCTTGACGATCCGGCCGTAGTGCTCGGGGTGAACCTGCTTCAGCATCAGGAGATATGCGGCCAGATTGCGAGCGTCGTCCTGCAGGCGCACGTTGTTGTGGATGTTGTGGACCTGTTTGACTCTGGCCGATGGGCCGGTGTCATGGAAGTGATAGACCGTCCATGAGCGCATGGAGCGCAGAACGCTGTCGAGCGCGTTGCCATTGCCGTGACTGTCGTAGAGATGAGCCTGGGATTCCAGGTAACCCTGGCTGGTCACCTCGACGCCATCGAGGATGCCGACCACTTCGCGACTGAATGCGAGGCGGTTGTCGACCGTGGCCTCGAGCGAAAAACCGTAGCGCGCGCCTTCTGAAAACTCGATGGTGCAATCGAGCTGGTCGGTGACTTTGCGTCCGAACCTGAGCACGGCATCCGCACCGCCCGCCAGCGTGACGCTTCGCTGCAGCTGCTGCCCGATCACCTCGTTGACGAGCCGGAAGAACCCGATGAAATTGGATTTGCCCGCTCCGTTCGCGCCGATCAGGACATTGAGCGACCGGAGTTCGAGGTCACATTCGCCGATGGACTTGTATCCGCGCAGCAAAAGGCGCGAGATTCGTCCGGAATCCTGGGTGCGGGAGTTGGAGGCCATGCCGCATTGTCCTTCGCCGCAAGAGGGCTGCCCACAAAGCACCCTCAGATCACCCGGCAAGCCGGAGTGGGGCGCATCGCCGCCCAACGCGCGCACCGATGACCTGCTGGACGCTGGCGAATCCAGCGGCGGCGAACCCGGCCGCGCCGTCTCGTCGTCGGCGCTGGAGGGCGCGCAAGGCGTCGAGGCGCTCAAGCGCCAGGAGCGGCCGGAGCTCGGCCTGCCCAGCGACACCAGCAACGACGCGGACCGTGCCCGCCCCGGTCTGGGCGACTTCGCGCGCGGCGCCTGAACCGGCCGCGGGCGCCGGGCTCAGCCCGTCGACACCGTGATCCGCCGTGGCTGGGCATGCGCCTGCTTCGGGATCCGCAGCGTCAGCACGCCGTCCTTGACGCCGGCCTCGATGCGCGCCGCGTCGAGTTCGCGGCTCAGCGTGAACGCCCGGCGGAAGCGCGGGACCTTTACCTCCGCCCACAGGCCGCGCATGCCGGCCGGCGCCAGCACATCGGCCTCGCCCTCGATCCACAGCGTCTCGCCATCGAGCCGGACGTCCACGCGTTCGCGCGGCACGCCCGGCATGTCGGCCAGCAGCGTGATGCCGGCGGCGTCCTCGAGGATCTCGACCGCCGGCTCCGCGACGGCGCGGTTGTCCTGGCCGGAGCGGTCGCCGCGCGAGGCGGTCTCCGCGACGGCGTGTCGCTGCGTGTCGGCGGTCTCGCCGGTGCGGGTCAGTTGGGTGCGATCAGACATGGCAACTCCTTCCGATGCGGGGATCCGTTCATTGCACGTTGATGCGTTGGGGCTGGGCCGCTTCGCGCAGGCCGACGCTCACGCGCAGCACGCCGTCGCGGTAGTTCGCCTCCACGCTGCTGGTGTCGGCGTCGTCCGGCAGGCTGACGGCGCGGCTGAAGCGGCCGTGCCAGCGCTCGGCGGCGTACACCTGCACCGACTCGTCCTGGGCGCGGCGCGTGGGCTTGCGCTCGCCGGACAGGCGCAGCACGCCGCGCTCGACCGTCACGTCGATGGCCTCGGGCTCGAGGCCCGGTGCGAAGGCGTAGACCTCGATGGACCGCTCGGTGCGGCCGACGTTGATCGGCGGGAAGCTCCCCGCCGCCGACGAGCGGATGCCGTCGGCGAAGCCGTCCGGCGCCAGCGAGCGCGACAGCGCCTGTTGCAGCTGCGCCAGCTGATCGAGCAGGCCGCGAGGCCGATGGAATGCGGGATCGAACATGAAAGACCTCCTTTCCTGGGTTGAGGGAGCCGGCGGCCGCCGCCGGCACCGGTGCCCCGATGGGGCGAAGACCATCCCCGAGGCGGGCGCGGGCGCGCCTGCCGCGGTCGATCGGATGCGGCGCGGGTCAGCGCTGCGGGGGATGCTCGCGAGCAGCGGGAGAAGCTGGAGACGCGCGAGAAGCAGCCGGCGGCGGGGAGGGCTCCCGCGCGAGCAGCGGCCGCGAGGGCCCCTTGAGGCGCCGCAGCGCGTCGCGTGCGATCAGGTAGGCCTGAAGCTGCGACAGGCTCAGTGGAAGGCGCGCCGGGCGCGAGGAGCGCCGCATGGGCGCGCGGGACGATTCAACTTGCTGCTTGGCCATGATCCAGGTCCTCATCCGAATCGAGTGATGGCTTGACGAGCCGGATTTAGGAACTGCGCGCGCCCGCTTCAAGGGTCTAAAAATCAGTAGAAACCCTGATATGTACTGCGGTCACTAATCGGCGCAATGCGCCGCGAATGCGACGATGGCCTGCGCGAGCTCGGGCGCGCGCTCCTCGGCGATGTGATGTCCGCAGTCGAACACCACCTCCTGCACCGGATGCGCGCACCAGCGCGCCCACACCGCGGCAGGCTTCCCATAGAGCTCACCGAGGTCATCGCCGCTGGCCCAGCCCAGCAGCATGGGGCAGGCGACTTGGCGCCCCGCCCGCACATCGGCCAGCTCGTGCTCCCGGTCCACCCCCAGCCCGGCCCGGTAGTCCTCCAGCATGGCGGACACGGTGGCCGGGTCGTGGATCGCGCGTTGATAGTCCTCGAAGGCCTCGTCGCCCATCTGCTGCCGCTTGCGTTCCGGCGCGCCGTACCAGGCATTCGGATCGGCGTTGATCGCGGCCTCCGGCTTGTCCGGCTGGGCGAAGAAGAACCAGTGCCACCATCGCTGCGCGAACCGCGCGTCGCAGCGGCCCAGGGCCTCCGAGATCGGCACCGCCTCCAGGATCACCAGGCCGCACACCAGCTCCGGATGGTCCAGCGCCAGCCGCAGCGCGACATACGCCCCCCGGTCATGCCCGGCCACGATAAAGCGCCGATGGCCTCGGCTCGTCATGAGCTCCGCCATGTCGCGCGCCATCGCGCGCTTGCTGTACGGCGCATGCTCGGCGTCGGTGGGCGGCTTGCTCGACCGCCCATAGCCGCGCAGGTCCGGACAGATGACCTGGAAATCTCCTTGGAGCCGCGCCGCCACGGCATGCCAGGTCGCGTGGGTGCGCGGATGCCCGTGCAGCAGCAACAGCGGCAGGCCGCCTGCACCGCCGGAGCGGCACCAGAGCGTCGCGCCCGACAGGGCCACGTGTTGCGCGGAGAAGCCGCTGAAGAACCGGTCCTCGCTCGATGCTTCAGACATGCACGACTCCGTCTCCCGGGCGGCAAAGAGGCCCGTCGATGCCCTGCGGCACGCGGCATGCCCAGGCGCCATTCGCGGGTGACTGGCGGGGCGGCTGTTCGTCCGGCCGGTTCGGTCTATGCTTGGCCCACCCACGGCAGGCGAGAGTCACTTCGCAGGAGAGGAACCCCTCATGACGCAGTGCCCGGCACCCGGTACATCCGACCCCCGCTGGTACCAGCGCCTGTTCGAGGCCAACCCGGTGCCGATGTGGATCTACGACCTGCAGACGCTGGCCTTCCTGGACGTCAACGAGGTCGCCTGCCAGAAATACGGCTACTCGCGCGACGAGTTCCTGTCCATGACCATCCGCGACATCCGCCCGCCCGAGGACGTCAGCGCGGTGGAGCAGTCGGTGCTGCTGACGCCGCCCGAGGTCTTCAACAGCGGCGTGTGGCGTCACCGGCTGCGCGACGGGCGGCTGATCTACGTCGAGATCACCTCGCACGAGCTGACCTACAACGGCCGCGCCGCCCGTTTCGTGGCGCCGCTGGACGTGACCGAGCGGGTGCTCGCCGAGACCGCGCTGCGCCAGCTCAACGAGGAATTGGAGCGCCGCGTCGCGCAGCGCACCGAGCAGCTCGAGACCAGCAACCGCGAGCTGGTGGCGGCCACCCGCGCCGCCGAGCGGGCCAGCCAGTCCAAGAGCGAGTTCCTCACCCGCATGAGCCACGAGCTGCGCACGCCGCTGAACGCGGTGATCGGCTTCTCGCGCCTGCTGGCCGAGCCCGGCCACGGCTTTCCGGCCGAGCGTCAGGCCCAGTTCAACGGCCACATCCTCCAGGCCGGCGAACACCTGCTGACGCTCATCAGCGAGTTGATGAACCTGGCGCGCATCGAGGCCGGCAAGGTCGAGCTCGACCTGCAGCCGCTGGCGCTGCATGCCGTGCTGGCCGAATGCGCCGCGATGATCGAGCCGCAGGCCCAGGCGCGCGGCTTGAAGACCCGCTTCGCCACGCCGCCCGAGGACCTGGCCGTCGTGGCCGACCGCACGCGGCTGAAGCAGGTGCTGCTCAACCTGCTGTCCAACGCGGTGAAGTACAACCGCGCCGACGGCGAACTCACGCTGGCCGTGCGGTCCGCTGATCGCCAGCACCTGCGTGTCGAGGTGAGCGACCGCGGCCACGGACTCGCGCCGGAGCAGGTCGCCCATCTCTTCGAGCCCTTCAATCGCCTCGGACGCACGCAGGAAGGCCCCGGCGGCGTCGAAGGCACGGGCCTCGGCCTGGTGGTCACCAAGCATCTTGTCGAGTTGATGGGCGGCCGCATCGGCGTGGACAGCACGCCCGGCCAGGGCAGCACCTTCTGGATCGATCTCGTCGTCAAGGAAGGGGGTGAGGCCGCCGCCGCGGCCGACACGCCCATCGCCGCGCCGCCGCAGCGCGCCGCCGACACGCCCGGTCATCACACCGTGCTGCTCGTGGAAGACGACCTGCCCAGCCAGGAACTGGTGCGCGCGCAGCTGTCCCCGCGCGAGGACCTGCGCCTCATCACCGCCAGCAATGGCCGCGAGGGCGTGGCCCTGGCCATCGCGCATCGGCCCGCGGTCATCCTCATGGACAACTGCATGCCCGAACTCACGGGACATCAGGCCTTCGAGCTGCTGGCGCAGGACCCGCGCACCGCCGGCATCCCCGTGGTCGCCGTCAGCGCGGGCGCGGAAACCGCGGCGGCCAGCGACACCGCCATCCCGTGGTTCCGCCGCGTCGCCAAGCCCTTCGGGCAAGGTGACCTGCTGCGGGCCATCGATGCGGCGATCCGGCGCGAGCCTTGAGTCAGAAGCGGTGGAGCCGCCCGGCTTCAGCCCAGATCCACCACCAGCCGGGGACCACGTGCCCGCGAGCAGCACGGCAGGAACTGGTCGTTGGCCGCCTGCTCCTCGGAGGTGAGGTAGAGGTCGCGATGCTCCGGCTCGCCCGCGACCACACGCGTCAGGCAGGTGCCGCAGACGCCCTGCTCGCAGGAGGTCAGCAGCGGCACGCCCGCGGCGATCAGCGCGTGCGCGGCGCTCTGTCCCGCCGCCACGGGGATGACGCGGCCCGAGCGCAACTCGATCTCGAACGGACGATCCTCGTCCGGTGGCGGCGCCTGGGGACCGGCGAAGAACTCGTGATGCACCCGCTCGCCCGTCCAGTCCAGTTGCTCGGCGGCATCGGTGACGGCATCGATCAGGCGCCGGGGACCGCAGACGTACACATGCGTGCCGGCCGCCTGCTCAGCCAGCAGCGCGCGCACGTCCAGCCGGTCTGGCCCGACATGGAAGCGGGCCGCGCCGGCCCAGGCGCTGGCCTCGATCTCGGCGCGGAACGCGGCGCGCCCGGCGTCGCGCGCCGCGTAGTGCAGCGCGAAGCTCGCCCCTTCACGCGCGAGCTGGCGCGCCATCGCCAGCAGCGGCGTGATGCCGATGCCGCCAGCGATCAGCAGGCTGTGGCGCGCCGCCGGCGCCAGCGCGAAGTGATTGCGCGGCGCGCCGATGCGCAGCGTCTGGCCCGGCGCCAGCTGTTCGTGCACCGCGCGCGATCCGCCGCGCGAGTCCGCCGCCAGCTGCACGCCCAGCACGTACTGGCGCGCGTCGGCGGGATCGTTGCTGATCGAGTACTGACGCACCAGACCGCCCGGCAGATGCACGTCCACATGCGCGCCGGCCGTGAAGGCGGGCAGGGCGCCACCGTCGGCCGCGACCAGGCTCAAGGCGCAGACGTCCCGCGCGACCGCGGTCTTGGCCAGGACGCGGACAGGGATCAGGTCGCTCATGCCTGCGCCGCCATCAGACGTTCGATGACCTTGCGCGACTGCACGCCGCCGCCATCGATGTTCAGCATCAGCAGCTGGCGCTGCGGCCAGGCCAGCAGGTTCTGCTGCTGGCGCTCCAGCATCTCCTGGTCCTCCGCGAAGATCCGGCCCTGGCCCTCGCGGATCTGCTCGGTGAGCGCCTCGTCGCGCGGCTTGAACCGGCGCGCCATGCCCCAGAAGTAGTGGATGGAGGTATCCGTCTCCGGGGTGATGAAGTCCACCACCCAGCTCGCCGCCTTGACCTCGTCGGGCGCCTCATGGCCGCCGTGGCCGGCCAGCGCCACGCCGACCTCGATCATGATGTGGCTCGGCGGCGTGAAGTGGCAGATCTGCCAGCGGTCCACCGGCTGGTCGTGCGGCAGGCCGTTCATGCGCAGCGCCATCTGCCAGAACGGCGGCGCCTCGATGCCCCGCATGTGGCGCTCGGTGATCACATGGTCGCCGTCGACGCGCGTGCTGCAGGGGATCTCGTCGATCTCCTTCTGGCCGATGCTGCCCGCATGCACGTAGGTTTCGTGCGTGAGGTCCATCAGGTTGTCGATCATCAGCCGGTAGTCGCAGGCGATGCGGTACAGGCCGCCGCCATAGCCGAAGGCCGGATTGCCCAGCCACTCGAAGGCCGGCAGCGCGGCCAGGTCGGCGCGCGCGGCGTCGCCCGGCCAGACCCAGATGAAGCCATGCGCCTCATGGACCGGGAAACTGCGGATGGCCGGGAAGCCGCGCACGCGCTGGCAGGGCATGGACACCGTCCTGCCATCTCCGCCCATGGCCAGGCCGTGGTAGCCGCAGACCAGCGTGTCGCCGGCCACGCGGCCCAGCGACAGCGGCGCGCCGCGGTGGGGGCAGAAGTCCTCCACCGCGTGGACCGCGCCGGCGCTGTCGCGGAAGAAGGCCATCGCGTGGTTGCAGATCTTGCGGCCCAGCGGCTGGCCGCCGCCGACCTCGTCGCTGCGCGCGGCGACGTACCAGGTGTGGGTGAGGAACATGGTGCGGGTCTCCTTGCGCGGTCAGCGCGGCGCCATGCGCAGCGCGCCGTCGAGGCGGATGACCTCGCCATTGAGGTGGCCGTTGGCGACGATGTGCGCGGCCAGCGCGGCGAACTCCTCGGGCAGGCCCAGGCGCTTGGGGAAGGGGATGGATGCGGCCAGACTCTGCTGGACCTCCTCGGGCAGCTCCTTCATCAGCGGCGTCGCGAACAGTCCGGGCGCGATGGTGCAGACACGCACGCCGAACTGCGCGAGGTCGCGCGCCAGCGGCAGCGTCATGCCGACGATGCCGCCCTTCGACGCGGCATAGGCCTCCTGACCCACCTGCCCGTCGAAGGCGGCGACCGACGCGGTGTTGACGATGACACCCCGTTCGCCGTCGGCCAGCGGTGCCAGCGCCGCGATGCGGCTCGCCGCCAGGCGCGTCATGTTGTAGGTGCCGATCAGGTTGATGCGCACCACGCGCTCGAAATCCTCCAGCGGCGCGGGCGACCCGTCACGCTGCACGAGGCGCTTGGCGGTGCCGATGCCGGCGACGTTCATCAGGATGCGGGCCGGTCCATGGGCCGCCGCCGCCGCGTCCAGCGCGGCGGTGACGGAGGCGGTGTCGGTGATGTCGCAGCGCAGCGGCAGCGCGCGATCGGCGCCGATGTCGGCGGCGACGCGCCGGGCGCCGGCGTCGTTGATGTCGAGCAGCGCGACGCGGACGCCCTGCGCGGCGAGCGCGCGGGCGACGGCTTCGCCCAGGCCGGAGCCGGCGCCGGTGACGAGGGCAGCTTGTCCAGAGAGGTTCATGGGAGCTCAGCGGTTGGGGGTGATGACGTCGGGATGGCCGTCGGCCGCCCCGTGCAGCAGCTCGACCAGCGCGGCGCGGCGGCTCAGCACCGCGCGCTGGTTGATCGAGCCCTTGTCGGTGATCTCGCCGCCGTCGATGGACGGCGGCTCGGCCAGCACCAGCAGCCGCGCCGGTCGGTTGGCGCTGCCGGTGCCTTCGGCCCAGAGCCGGTCGGCCAGGTCCTGGAAGAAGCCGCGCACGATCGAATGCGCCAGCACCTCGGCGGCCGGGGCGCTGTCGGGCAGCTCGGCCAGCCGGCGCGCCTCGCCCATGCGCGGCACGATCAGCAGGCCGATCTCGTCGCGGTCCAGGCCGGTGACGACTGCGTCGTGCACGCAGGGAAAGCCCAGCGCGATGACCCGGGCGCGCAGCGGCCCGACGCTGACGAAGGTGCCGGTGGACAGCTTGAAGTCCTCGGCCAGGCGTCCGTCGAACATCAGCCCCAGCGACGGATCGCCGGGATCGGCGGGCCGCGCCGCGTCGCCGGTGCGGTAGTAGCCCTCATCGTCGAAGGCCTCATGCGTGAGTTCCGGCTCGCGCCAGTAGCCGGGCATCACGTTGGGGCCGCGGAAGCGCACCTCGCGCTTGTCGCCCGCCGGCACCAGCTTCACGTCCACGCCGGGCATCGGGCAGCCGATGAAGCCGGGGCGGGAGTCCTCTGGGATGGCGAAGGTGCAGGTCGGCGCGGTCTCGGTCATGCCCAGCCCCGCGGCGAGGCGGATGCGCGCGCCGATGGCGGCCTCGGCCAGTTCGTTGAAGGCGTCCAGCGTCTTGGCCGACAGGCCGGCGCCGCCACATTCGACCAGGCTCAGCCGGCTGAAGAAATGGTCGCGCAGCGCGCTGTCGGCCCGCAGCGCCGAGACCAGTTCGTCATAGCCCTTGGGCACGTTGAAGAAGATCGTCGGCGCGACCTCGCGCAGGTTGCGCAGTGTCTCTTCGAAGCGGCCGGGCACCGGCTTGCCCTCGTCGATGTACAGGCTGCCCCCGTTGTAGAGCACGATGCCCAGGTTGTGGTTGCCGCCGAAGGTGTGATTCCACGGCAGCCAGTCCAGCGTCACCGGCGGCTCCTGCGCCAGGAAGGGCAGGGTCTGCAGCGTCATCTGCTGGTTGGCGCACCACATGCGCTGCGTCACGATCACGCCCTTGGGCGCCTTGGTCGAGCCCGACGTGAACATCAGCTTGACGATGGTGTCGGGACCCACCTGCGCATGGGCCGCCTCCAGCGCGGGCCCCGGCGCGGTGTCGAGCAACTCGTCGAAGCGCTCCGCCGCCCGGCCCGCCAGCCGGCCTTCGCCGAGCACGATGCGCGTGTCCCCGGGCGTGGCCGACAACGCGGCCTCGATGGCCGGCTCGTAGCTGGCGTCCGCCGCGTAGAGCGCGCCCGGCGTGGCCTTGGCCACGATGTGGCGCAGCCGGCCGAAGTCGGTCGAGACCAGCGAATAGGCTGGCGAGAGGCTGACGCTCGGGATGCCGGCCCACATCGCGCCCAGCATCAGGCTCAGGTGCTCGAGGTCGTTGTCGGACAGGATGACCAGCGGCCGCTCGACGCTCAGGCCGCGGTCCAGCAGCGCCTGGCCCAGCGAGCGCGCCCGCGTCAGCATGTCCGCGTAGCCGAGACGGCGCCATGCGCCGTCCGGGCCGCGCCTGGCCGCGAACAGCCGGTCCGGCGCGGTCCGCGCCCAGTGCGAGAGGCGCTCGCCCATGTGCCGCGGGTAGGGCGCCAGCGCTTCGGGTGAGCGCAGCACGAAACCGCCGTCGCCGCGGTGCTCGACCCGCGCGCGGTCCAGGCAGCCGCCGACAGCCACGGGGCGGTAGCGCGGCGTCATGACTTGAGGACCTTGGGGCTGCGCTTGTGCAGGAAGTCCTGCAGCCGCTGCTTGGCCACCTCATCGCCTTGGGCGATGGCCGCCATCAGCGATTCCATGAAGAGCCCGTCCGCCTGCGGCAGATCCGCGATGCGCGGCAGCGCCTGCGTCACGGCGAAGTTGGACAGCGGCGCGTTCTGCGCGATGCGCGCGGCCAGCTCGATGGCTTTGGCGACGGCCTGTCCGGCCGGCACCACGTACTGCGCCAGGCCGCGGCGCTCGCCCTCCTGGGCGTCCAGGACGCGGCCGGTGAGCATCATGTCGGTCATGCAGGCCACGCCGGCCAGGCGCGGGATGCGGGCCGAGCCGCCGCCGCCGACGAAGATGCCGCGCTGGCCCTCGGGCAGGCCGAAGTAGGCGGTCTCGTCGGCGACGCGGATGTGGGCGGCGGCCGCCAGCTCCAGTCCGCCGCCGACGACCGCGCCATGCAGCGCGACCACCACCGGCACGCTGCAGAACTGCAGCGCGTCCATGACCACATGCCAGCCGCGCGAGTGCAGCACGCCTTCGGCCACGCTGCGTTCGCTGAGGTCGGACAGGTCCAGACCGGCGCAGAAGTGCTCGCCTTCACCGCTGATCACCAGCGCCCGCGTCGACGCCGGCAGGTTGAGCAGCGCGGTGTGCAGCTGGCGGATCAGCGCCTCGTTGATGGCGTTGCGCTTGGCCGGGCGGTTCAGGCGCAGCCGGGTGATGGCGCCCGCATGCTCGATGAGCAGCAGGTCGAGCTGGGCCAGCAGACCGCTGGCGGGGAGGAAGTCGGTGGCGGCGTTCATGCGAGGGTCATGCGGAGGTCGATGCGGAGGTCGATGCGGCAAGGGCGGCGGCCAGGCCGCCCCAATGGTCGCGGAAGAGTCCGGCGTCCATGGTCTTCACACCGCGCATCAGCGGACGGAATTCCATGTGGGCCAGCACGTCGCGCTCGAGGTCGATGCCGGGTGCGATCTCGGTCAGCTCCAGGCCCTCCTCGCGCAGCGCGAAGACGGCGCGCTCGGTGACGAAGAGCACCTCCTGGCCGCGCCGCGCGGCATCGCGGCCGTTGAAGGTGATCTGCTCGACCTGCTCGACGAACTTGCGCGCGCGGCCTTCCTGGCGGATGTGGAGCGCGCCGTCCGAGACGGCAAGCTCGACGCCGCCCGCGGTGAAGCTGCCGCAGAACACCAGCCGCGGCGTCGAAGCCGTGATGTTGATGAAGCCGCCGCAGCCCACCGGGCGGCCGTTGAACTTGCTGACGTTGACGTTGCCGTGGCGGTCGGTCTGGGCCAGGCCCAGGAAGCTGCAGTCCAGGCCGCCGCCGTCGTAGAAGTCGAACTGCGAAGACTGCTCGATGATGGACTCGGGGTTGTAGGCCAGGCCGAAGTCGCCGCCCTGCGCGGGCACGCCGCCGTTCACGCCGCATTCGACGCTCAGCGTGAGCAGGCCCGCCACGCCTTCCTCGGCCGCCACCGACGGCACGCCGGCCGGGATGCCGATGCCCAGGTTGGTGACCGCGCCGGGCCGCAGCTCCATCGCGGCGCGGCGGGCGATGACCTTGCGCTCGTCCAGCGGCAGCGCCGGCACGCGGTCCAGCGGCACGCGCACGTCGCCGCTGAAGGCGGGATTGAAGGCCGTGGTGATGGTCTGCAGATGGTTCTCGGGCTGGGCGACGATCACGTAGTCCACCACCAGCCCGGGCACCTTCACGCTCTTGGGATGCAGGCTGCCGGCGGCCACCACCGCCTCGACCTGCGCCACGACGATGCCGCCGCAGGCGCGCGCCGCCTGCGCGATGGCGAGCTGCTCCAGCAGCACGCCTTCCTTGTCCATGCTGAGGTTGCCGCGCTCGTCGGCATAGGTGGCGCGGATGAAGGCGACGTCGATGCGCGGCGCGGGATGGAAGAGCCATTCCTCGCCCTCGAACTCGACCAGGCGCACCAGGTCCTCGCGCGACGCTGCATTCAGCCGGCCGCCTTCCTGCCGCGGGTCCACGAAGGTGCCCAGTCCGACCTTGGTCAGCAGGCCCGGCGAGCGGCTGGCGATGTGCCGCGTGAGGCTGGACAGCGAGCCTTGCGGGAAGTTGTAGGCCTCGACCTCGCCGGCATGGACCATGGCCATCATGGCCTTGCCGGTCTGCCCGAAATGGCCCGCGACGACGCGCTTGACCATGCCCGGGTGCGCCAGGTGCGTCATGCCGCCGCTGCCGGCGTTGCCGATGGCGCCGCAGGCCCAGGTGGTGAGCTGGCGCGGGTGGCCGGTGGCGAGGAAGTGGCGCTCCAGGCCCTGCAGCGCTTCCTCGGCCAGGCCCATCATGGCCAGGCCGCCGAGGAAGACGGTCGCACCGTCCTGGACGAGGGGGCCGACCTGGTCGGCGGTGATGATCTTCATGCGGGCCTCAGGCGTCAGGGTTCTCGATGAGCAGCGCCATGCCCTGGCCGCCGCCGACGCAGGCGGAGACCACGGCGTAGCGGCCGCCGCGGCGCTGCAGTTCCCGCGCGGCGGTCAGCGTGAGCCGCACGCCGGTGGCGGCCAGCGGATGGCCCAGCGCGATGGCGCCGCCATTGACGTTGAGCCGGTCCAGGTCCAGACCGAGCTCCTTCGCGCAGGCCAGGGTCTGGGCGCCCTGGGCCTCGTTGATCTCGAAGAGGTCGATGTCGGCCAGCGTCAGCCCGCAGCGCGACAGCAGCGCGCGGATGGCCGGCGCGGGGCCGATGCCCATGATCTCGGGCGGCACCCCGGCGGCCGCCGCGCCGCGCAGGCGCGCCAGCGGCCGCAGCCCGCGATCGCGCACCTGGACGCCGGAGGCCACGACCACCGCCGCCGCGCCGTCCACCAGCGCCGAGGAGTTGCCCGCCGTCTGCACGCCGCCCTCGTAGACCGGCCGCAGCGCGGCCAGCGCCTCGAACGAGGACGGACGCGGATGCGTGTCGCGGTCCGCGACGGCGACCTTGCGCGGCAGCCGGATGCCGCGCGGCTCGTAGCCGTCGAGCTCGAAGCGCTCGCTCGTCACCGGCACGATCTCGCCGGCATGGAAGCCCTCGGCCTGCGCGCGCAGCGCGCGCTCGAACGAGGACGCGGCATAGGCGTCGACCTCGGCGCGCGTGATGCCGTACTGGCGGGCGAGGTTCTCGGCGGTCTGGATCATCGAGACCTTCGCGGCCGGGTCGTCCAGCGCTTCCCACAGGAAGTCCTTGAACTCGACCGGCGCGCCGAGCCGGAAGCCGCCGCGGTGCGTGTAGGCGCAGATCGGGTTGCGCGACATCGACTCCGCGCCCACCACCAGCGCCAGGCTGGCGTAGCCCAGCGTGATCTGGTCCGCGGCCTGGCGAATGATCTCGAAGCCGCTGCCACAGATGCGCTGCGCCAGGATGGCCGGCACCGCGATGGGCACGCCGGCGTACAGACCGACGTGGCGCGGCAGCATGTAGGCATCGAAGGAGGCCTGCGCCATCGAGGCGGTGACCACCGAGTCGATGGCGGCGCCAGGCACCTGGGCGCGCGTCAGCGCGGCGCGGGCCGCCTTGATGCCCAGGTCGATGGGCGAGACCTCGGCCAGCGCGCCGCAGTAGTCCACCAGCGGCGTGCGCGCGCCATCGAGGAGCCAGTGATCATCGAATCGGGCGGAGAAGTCGGGCATGGGAACGACTGGCGAGGCCAGTTGCTTGGCTGCTGATGATTAACAGTATTAACTAAAAGCGAGTCGTGTCTTTCAGGGTTTGCACGGATCTACACGTCGTGATCACCGGCTTTGAAGGCCATGAATCGCATGAGGATGGCGAGAATGAGCGGGCCAGTGGCGATGCCGCCGCTGGCCGCGAACCAGTGGATTGATTAGCGAAATGAATCGATCGCCGGAGGGCGATATCGCGGCTCAGCCGGCGGGCGCGGGCGGTTGCGCGGCGCGCTGGAGCCGGTAGGCCAGCTGCGCGCGCGTGAGTCCCAGCCGGCGGGCGGCGGCGGCGAGATTGCCGTGCTCGGCCTCGGTGGCCTCGCGCAGCAGCTGGCGCTCGATGGCGTCCAGCGCCACGTGGCCGGCGCTGCCGGGATGCAGGGCCTCGCCCAGCAGGTCCAGCAGGCGCGGCGCAGGCGCCGCGCCCTTGCGCAGCGTGCCGTGCGCGCCGATGGCCAGCAGCGCCTCGTCGCTGAGCTGCTCGCGCCGGAACATGTGGGCCACGTCGATGGCTTGGCCGTCCTCGGCGGAGATGACGCCGCGCTCGACCAGGTTCTGCAGCTCGCGGATGTTGCCGGGGAAGGCGTAATGCAGCATGGCCCGCACCGCGCGGGGCGTGAAGCCGGTCGGGTGGCGGCCGTGCCGCTGGGCCTCGCGCCGCAGGAAATGCGCCATCAGCAGCGGGACGTCGTCGCGCCGCTCGCGCAGCGGCGGCAGGTGGATGGGGTAGACGTTGAGGCGGTAGTAGAGGTCCTCGCGGAAGCGCCCGGCGCTGACCTCGGCCTGCAGGTCGACGTTGGTCGCGGCGACCACGCGGACGTCGACCTCCAGCACGCGCGTGCCGCCCACGCGCTCGATCTCGCCCTCCTGCAGCGCGCGCAGCAGCTTGCCCTGGCTGACCAGGCTGAGCGTGCCGATCTCGTCCAGGAACAGCGTGCCGCCGTGCGCCCGCTCGAAGCGCCCGGGGCGCGACTGGCTGGCGCCGGTGAAGGCGCCGCGTTCGACGCCGAAGAGCTCGCTCTCGATCAGCGTCTCCGGGATGGCGGCGCAGTTCACCGCCATGAAGGGCTCGGCCGCGCGCGGACTGATGCGATGCAGCCGGCGCGCGAAGGCCTCCTTGCCCACGCCCGACTCGCCGGTGAAGAGCACGGTGGCGCGCGTCGCGGCCACGCGCGCCAGCTGGTGGCAGGCGGAGTTGAAGGCGGAGGAGGCGCCGACGATGTCATGGCGTTCGGCCTGGCGGTCTGCGCGGCCTTCCGCGTGGCGTTCCGCGGGGGCTCCATCACGCTCGGCGGGCCGCTCGCCACGGGCGTCGGCCGGCGCGGCCGGCGACGACGGGGCGGGTTCCGCGGCGGCGTTGATGCGGCGGAAGTCCTTGGCCTCCAGGTAGCGCAGGTCCTCGCTGATGTCGCCCCAGGCCGCGGCGTGCCGGCCGATCACGCGGCACACGCTCGCGCCCATGGCGCGGCACTCCACCTCGCGGAAGATCACGAGCTGGCCGAACAGGCTGGTCACGTAGCCGGTGGCGTAACCCACCTGCGACCAGCAGGCGGCCTCGGTGCCCAGGCCGTAGGCGCTGATGTGCTCGTCGTCCTCGCTGGAGTGCTCCCAAAGGAACTCGCCCTCGTAGGTGCCGCGGTCGATGTCGAAGTCGAAGGCCAGCGGCGTCACCTTGACCACGCCCTCGAGCGCATGCAGCCGCGTACCGGCCATGAAGACGTTGGCCGCGTCGGCCTGCGGCCAACGCTCGCGCACCAGCTGCGCGTCGCGCGCGCCGGACACGTAGCCGGCGCGCGTGAGCAGGCCGCGCGCGCGCTCCAGGCCCAGCGTGTCGATCAGCTCGCGCCGCAGGTGCCCGACGGCGGAGCTGTGCAGCAGCAGCATGCGCTGGTCGTTGAGCCAGATGCGGCCGTCGCCCGGGGAGAAGAACAGCGACTCGGTCAGGTCGTCCATCGTCGGCTGCTGCGCCTCGACGAAGTGCCGGCTGTCGCCGCGGCGCAGCATCGTGCCGGTCTGGCGGGCCACTTCGGCCAGGGAGATGCGGGGCGGCTTGGTCATGGCTTGATCAATTGAGCAGATCGACCGCGGGTCGGGTTCTCAAATTGTTTTCATTTCATAAATATCGATGACCCGGGATAACCCGTGACGAGACCATCCACATTGGGGTGAGGGAAAGTCCCAGGGTGAGCGATGGTTCCACTCTGAAATCGATCCAGGAAGGCGCATCGATGCACCGCGGCGGCGCGCCGCCCTGGCGCGGCGCGGCACGGGCGTTGCACTGCAAGAGGGCGAGCGAACACCGGGTTCGTGCCTTTCAACCTCTTCAGCGTGGCCTGACATGACCTCTCGACCCTTCCTCGACCCCGCCCTGTGGCAGGAGCACGTGTACAGCGGCGGCTGGCGCGCCGCCGCGCAAGCCGCCGACCTGATCGAGCCGGCCACCGGCGCGGTGCTGACGCGCACCGGCATCGCCGTGGCCGCCGACGTGGCGCCGGCCGCGCGCGCCGCCGCGCAGGCCCAGGCGGACTGGGCGGCCACGCCGCCGCGCGAGCGCGCCGCGGTGTTCCTGCGCGCGGCTCAGCGCTTCCAGGACCACTTCGACGAGCTGGCGCTCTTCGTCACCCGCGAGAGCGGCGCCATCCTGCCCAAGGGCCAGCACGAGCTGCGCGAGGCCATCGCCTTCTGCCAGATCGCGGCCTCGATGCCGCTGCAATCCCAGGGGCAGGTGCTGCCCAGCACGCCGGGGCGGCTGTCGGTCGCGCGGCGCGTGCCGCTCGGCGTGGTGGGCGTGATCTCGCCCTTCAACTTCCCGCTGGTGCTGACGCTGCGCGTCGTGGCGCCGGCGCTGGCCGCGGGCAACGCCGTCGTCATCAAGCCCGATCCGCGCACGCCGGTCAGCGGCGGCTTCCTGATCGCCCGCGTCTTCGAGGCCGCCGGCCTGCCCGCCGGCCTGTTGCACGTGCTGCCGGGCGGCGCGGCCGTGGGCGAGGCACTGGTCGAGGATCCGGCCATCGCGATGATCTCCTTCACCGGCTCGGTCGGCGTGGGGCGCCGCATCGGCGAGCTGGCGGGCCGCCATCTGAAGAAGGTCTCGCTGGAGCTGGGCGGGAGCAATGCGCTGGTCGTGCTCGACGACGCCGACCTCGACCTGGCCGCGAGCAACATCGCCTGGGGCGCCTGGCTGCACCAGGGCCAGATCTGCATGGCCAGCAATCGCGTGCTGGTGCACGAGGCCATCGCCCCCGCCATCACCGAGCGCCTGGTGGCCAAGGCCCAGCAACTGCCGGTGGGCGACGGCGCCACCGGGCAGGTCGCGCTGGGGCCGCTGATTGACGAGCGCCAGCGCGACCGCGTGCACGCCGCGGTGCAGGCCAGCGTGCGGGCCGGCGCCCAGTTGCTGGCCGGTGGCACTTTCGATCGGCTCTTCTACAAACCCACCGTGCTGGCCGGCGTGCGGCCTGGCATGCCGACCTTCGACCACGAGACCTTCGGCCCCGTCGTCAACCTGGTGACCTTCAAGACGGACGAGGAGGCCGTGGCGCTGGCCAACGACAGCCAGGGCGGCCTGGCAGCCGGCGTGATCTCGCGCTCGGTCGGCCGCGCGCTGGCGCTGGGGCGGCAACTGCGCGCCGGCATGGTCCATATCAACGACCAGACGGTCAACGACGACGCGGTCAATCCCTTCGGCGGCCCCGGCATCGCGGGCAACGGCAACTCGCACGGCGGCCCCGGCGACTGGGAGCAGTTCAGCACCTGGCAGTGGCTGACCGTCAAGGACGCGCCGCCGCAGTTCCCGTTCTGACGCGCGCCGCGCGAGACGGCGCGGGCCCGCGGCAGCAGACAGACGACAACACACAAGGAGACAAGCATGAACTTCCATGGCAAGACCATCGTCATCACCGGCGCGAGCTCCGGCATCGGCGCCGAGACCGCGCGCTTCCTGCGCCTGAAGGGCGCGCGCGTCATCGGCGTGGACCGCAACGAGCCCGCGCTGACGCTGGACGGCTTCATCAAGGCCGACCTGTCGGAGCAGGCCGCGATCGACGCCGCCTTCAAGCAGTTGCCCGAGCGCTTCGACGCGCTGTGCAACGTCGCCGGCGTGCCCGGCACCGCGCCGGTGGACCGGGTGGCGCGGGTCAACTACCTCGGGCTGCGTCACCTGTGCACGCGCGCCGTCGAGCGCCTGCCCCATGGGCATCAAGGCGGCGCGATCGTCAACATCGCCTCCATCCTCGGCGCCGAATGGCCCGAGCGGCTGGCGCTGCACAAGGCGCTGGCGGAGACGCCCAGCTTCGAGGCCGGCCTGGCCTTCCTCGCGAAGAAGCCGGTGCCGCAGGAGACCTGCTACCAGTACTTCAAGGAAGCGCTGATCGTCTGGACCCTCACGCAGTCGCAGAAGTGGTTCCTCGGCCACGGCGTGCGGATGAACTGCGTCGCGCCCGGTCCGGTGATGACGCCCATCCTGGGCGACTTCGTGCAGATGCTTGGCGAGGAGCGCGTGCAGCGGGACGCCCACCGCATCAAGCGCCCGGCGCTGGCGGACGAGGTCGCGCCCGTGATCGCGTTCCTGTGCGCCGATGAGTCGCGCTGGATCAGCGGGGCCAACCTGCCGGTCGATGGCGGGCTGGCCTCGACCTACCTCTGATTCATTCAAGCAGGCCGCCGAGCCCGCACCACCCTCGAGGAGACACCATGACCCGACCCACCCGCCTCGCGCTGGCGGCGGCGGCGGCGGCAGGCTTCGCCCTGCCGGCCGCGCACGCCTTCGACATCGACCTGCCCAGCAGCGACTACAAGCTGCGCCTGGACCTCACGCCCAAGTACAGCACCGCCGTGCGGCTCAAGAATCCGTCCGCCGCGCTGACGCGGCTGGACGTGGCCGTGGATCCCGGCACCGTCAATGAGGACGACGGCGACCACAACTTCAAGCGCGGACAGATCTCCAACCGCTTCGATCTGCTGGCCGAGCTCGACCTCACCAGCCAGAACTTCGGCGCGCGGCTCAGCGGCAATGCCTGGCACGACGCGGTCTACCTGCGCCGCAACCGCTACGCCGGCACCGAGGTCCAGGCCGGCGGCAACGACCTGGGCACCGCCGTGTCGACGTCCAACGGTTTCCCCGGCCAGGCCGCCAACGAGTTCCTGCCCGACACGCGCCGCCAGCACGGCCGCGGTGGCGAGTTCCTCGACGCCTTCGTCTACTTCAAGGGCGAGATCGCCGGCATGAAGGGCACCGTGCGCATCGGACGCCACACGCTGCAATGGGGCGAGAGCCTGTTCTTCGGCCAGAACGGCATCGCCAACGCGCAAGGGCCGGTGGACGTGGCCAAGATCATGTCGGTGCCCGGCTGGCAGTTCAAGGAAGTGCTGCTGCCGGTGGAGCAGGTGTCGGGCTCGCTGCAGATCGCCGAGGGCCTCTCGCTGGGCGCCTACTACCAGCTCAAGTGGCGGCCGAGCAAGATCCCCGGCGTCGGCAGCTACTTCTCCAACCAGGACTACGTCGGCACCGGCACCGTCAACTTCGGCCAGGCGCCCGACGGCAGTCCCATCCTGCTGACCTACGACAAGCGCCGCGACCTGCGTCCGCGCGACTCGGGGCAGGGCGGCGTGCAACTGCGCATCAGCCCGACCGGCAGCGACTTCGAGTTCGGCCTCTACGCCGCGCAGTACCACGACAAGACGCCCGCCGTGCCGGTGTTCGACTTCGTCAACGGCAACGTGCACCTGGCCTATGGCGACGACATCCGCACGATCGGCGCGAGCGTCACCTCATCGATCGGCCAGCTGAACTGGGCCGTCGAGGGCTCGTTGCGCTGGAATGCGCCGCTGAACAGCGACCCCGCCGTGCTGGGCCTGGGCCCGGTGCTGAGCTGCGGGGGCAGCGACGCGCCGTGCTTCGCGGTGGGCCGCACCGCCCACCTGCAGACCTCCGGCATCTACGTGCTGCAGCCCGGCGCGCTGTGGCAGGGCGGCTCGCTGCTGGCCGAGCTGGCCTACAACCGCCGGCTCAGCGTGACCAAGGACATCTTCGCCGCCAGCAACGGCGCGAGCCAGGGCATCGGCGGCCTGGACCCGAACACCACCAAGGGCGCCTTCGCGCTGCGCGTGCTGTTCGAGCCGCAGTACTTCCAGGTGCTGCCGGGCCTGGACCTGTCCGTGCCCATCGGACTGGGCTGGAACTTCGGCGGCCGCTCCTCGGCGGTCGCCAACTTCGCCGGCGGCGCCTCCAGCGCGGGGGACTACAGCATCGGCTTGAAGGGCAAGTACCAGAACGCCTGGAACGTCGCGCTGACCTACAGCGATTTCTTCGGCACCGCCAAGACCTTCACCGAGACCCTTGTCGCCGGCAGCGGCTCGCCGCGCCAGCTCACCTTCGGCCAGACGCTGCGCGACCGCGCCTACGTCAGCCTCGCCGTCTCGCGCACCTTCTGACGCTCCAGGAAAGACCCCATGAACCGCATCCACGCCAAGGCGGGCCTGCTCGCCGCTACCGCCGTCACCGCCACTACCGCCTCTGCCGGCATTAGCGCCCTGAGCGCCCTGAGCGCCGCCACCGCCGCCGCAGCGGCTCTGCTGCTGTCCGGTCCCGCGCTCGCCGCCGTCACGGCCGAGGAGGCCGCCCGGCTCAAGACCACGCTGACCCCGCTGGGCGCCGAGCGCGGCGCCAACAAGGACGGCAGCATCCCTGCCTGGGACGGCGGCATGACCAAGGCGCCTGCGGGCTTCAAGGCCGGCGACGCCCGGCCCGATCCCTTCCCGGGCGAGAAGCCGCTTTATGCGATCAGCGCGAAGAACATGGCCCAGTACGAGGCCAAACTCAGCGACGGCGTGAAGGCGCTGATGAAGAAGTACCCCGACTTCCGCATCGAGGTCTACCCGACCCACCGCACCGCCGCCGCGCCGCAATGGGTCTACGACAACACCTTCAAGAACGCCACGCGCGCCAAGCTCGTGGATAACGGCCACGGCACCGAGGGCGCCTATGGCGGGACGCCGTTCCCCATTCCCAAGGATGGCTACGAGGTGTTCCAGAACCATCGCCTGGCGTGGACCGGCACCTACATCCAGGCGCCGGTGCGCGTGTGGGTCGTGACGGCCGACGGCAAGCGCGCGATGGCCTCCGGCGGCACGCAGAGTTTCCGCAAGCAGTTCTACGATCCCGAGGGCAGCCTCGAGAAGTTCGATGGCTACTACCAGCTCGGCAAGTTCGCCGTCAGCGAGCCCGGCTCCAAGACCGGCGAGGCCATCCTCGCGCACGACAACCTGAACGCCAGCAACCCGCGCGGTCTGTGGCAGTACCTGGTGGGGCAGCGCCGCGTGCGCAAGGCACCATCGGTGGCCTACGACACGCCGGACTCGGTGACCTCGGGCATCGGCCTGTTCGATGAAGCGTTCAACCTCTTCGGGCCCATCGACAAGCACACGCTCAAGCTGGTGGGCAAGCGCGAGCTCTACATCCCCTACAACAACAACCGCGCGGCCTCGGCCAAGGTGGCGGACCTGGTGACGCCGGGCACGCTCAACCCGAGCCTGGTGCGCTGGGAGCTGCACCGCGTCTGGGAGGTCGAGGCGACGCTGGCCGAGGGCAAGCGCCACGTGGTGCCCAAGCGCAAGTACTACATCGACGAGGACAGCTGGCAGATCATCCTGTTCGACGGCTGGGACGCCAAGGGCGACCTCTGGCGCACCAACTACACGCTGACGCTGCTGGCACCGGACATCCCGGCCCTGGTCGGCAACATGTACTGGGGCGGCTACGACCTGCAGACCGGCGCCTACTACCTGAACATGGCCAGCAACGAGCTGCCCAGTCAGTACAAGGTCGTCGCGCCGTTGCCGCGCAGCTTCTTCAGCCCCGAGGAACTGGCCAACGAAGGAGCGCGGTGATGCGCGGGCTGGCTGCCTTGGCGCTGCTGGCCTACGCCGTCTCGGCGCAGGCCACCGCACTCGTGCCCACCGCGGCCACGGCGGCCACGGCGCCCGGTGTGACCGCCGGGGCCGGCGCACCGGGCGGGCCCACCGGCGCCGCCGTCGCCGCCGCGCCGACCGTGGCCACGCCGGCCGCGCTGACTGAACCGGCCCTGATCAGCCCCAAGGCGCTGGGCGCGGCGACGCTGGCGGTCGCGCGCGCCGGTGAGCGCCTGGTGGCCGCCGGCGAGCGTGGCACCGTGCTGTGGTCCGACGACGGCGGCAAGACCTGGCAGCAGGCCCGGGTGCCGGTGCGCGCGGGGCTGACGGCGCTGCGCTTCGTCGACGCCCGCCACGGCTGGGCCGCCGGCCATCTCGGCGTCATCCTGAAGACGGACGACGGCGGCAAGACCTGGTCGCTGCAACTGGACGGGCTGCGCGCGGCCCAGGCGATGCTGGCTGCCGCGACCGATGACGCCAGCCGCCGCGCCGCGCAGCGCCTGGTGGAGGAGGGCGCCGACAAACCCTGGTTCGACCTGGAGGCGATCGACGCGCAGCGGGCCATCGCCGTCGGCGCCTACGGCCTGGCCATGGCCACGCGCGACGGCGGCAGGACCTGGGACCCGCTGCCGCTGCGCGCGGTCAATCCGCGCGGCTTGCACCTGTACGGCGTGCGCGCCGTCGGCGGGCACTGGGTCATCGCCGGCGAGCAGGGCCTGCTGCTGCGCTCCAGCGATGACGGCGCCACGTTCTCGGCCCTGGCCTCGCCGTACAAGGGCAGCTTCTTCGGCCTGCTGTCCACGCGCAGCGGCGCGCTGCTGGCCTACGGCCTGCGCGGCAGCGTCTACCGCTCCGGCGATGCCGGTGTGAGCTGGGACAAGGTGGAGCTCGGCACGCCGGTCAGCCTGCAGGCCGGCCTCGAACGCGCGGACCGCGGCGAGCTCGCGCTGCTGGCGCAGAACGGCGAGCTCTTCGTCAGCACCGACGACGGCCACCGCTTCACGCGCCGTCCCCCGCCCGCCGGGCCCCTGCCGGCCGCCGGCCTCGCCGCCGCCCCCGACGGCGCCTGGGTCATCGCCAGCCTGCGCGGCACGCGCCGCGCCCCACCCACTCCCTGACACCGACGACGATGCACGCCGCCACCAACCTGGCCGGTACCCCACCCGTGGTGACCCGGCTCGACGACTTCGACACCCGCTCCGGCTCCTGGGCCGAGCGCTTGCTGTTCAACCATCGGCCCTGGGTCATGCTGCTTTGCCTGCTGGCCACGCTGTGGCTGGGCCAGCAGGCCTGGCGCCTGACGCTCAACGCCAGCTTCGAGAAGACCATCCCGACCCTGCATCCCTACATCGCCAACTACCTGGCGCACAAGGGCGACCTCGGCGGCCAGGGCAATGCGCTGCGCATCGTCGTCGAGGCCCGCCAGGGCACCATCTACGACCAGCGCTACCTCGACACGCTGCAGAAGATCAGCGACGAGGTCTACCTGATGCCGGGCGTGGACCGGCCCTTCATGAAGTCGCTGTGGACGGCCAACACGCGCTGGGTGGCCGTGACGGAGGAGGGCCTGGACGGCAACACCGTGATGGGCGACAGCTATGACGGCTCGCCCGCCGCGCTGGCCGAAGTCCGCGCCAACGTCGAGCGCTCCGGCGAGATCGGCCAGATCGTCGCCGGCGACGCGCGCTCCAGCATCGTCTTCGCGCCGCTGCTGGACGTGAATCCGAAGACCGGCCAGGCGCTGGACTACGGCGCGCTGGGCCGGCAGATCGAGGCGTTGCGCGCGAAGTACGACGGCGACGTCGTCACGCTGCACGTGACCGGCTTCGCCAAGGTCATGGGCGATCTCATCGAGGGGCTGCGCCAGGTGCTGGTGTTCTTCGGCGTGGCCCTGGTGATCTGCGCCGGCGTGCTGTGGGCCTACACGCGCTGCGTGCGCAGCACCGCGCTGGTGGTGGCCTGCTCGCTGATCGCCGTGGTGTGGCAGTTCGGGCTGCTGGCGCTGCTGGGCTACGCGCTGGATCCGTATTCGGTGCTGGTGCCCTTCCTGGTCTTCGCCATCGGCATGAGCCATGGCGCGCAGAAGATGAACGGGATCATGCAGGACGTGGGCCGCGGCATCCATCGCGTGGTGGCGGCGCGCTACACCTTCCGCCGGCTGTTCGTCGCCGGCCTGACCGCGCTGCTGTGCGACGCCGTCGGCTTCGCGGTGCTGGCGCTGATCCGCATCCAGGCCATCCAGGACCTGGCGCTGGTGGCCAGCATCGGCGTGGCGGTGCTGATCTTCACCAACCTCGTGCTGCTGCCCATCCTGCTGTCCTACGTGGGCGTGAGCCCGGCCGCCGCCAGGCGCAGCCTGCGCGACGACCCCGCGTTCAACCCGGCGGCCGGCGACGCCGGGCTGTGGCGCCTGCTCGACCGCTTCACGCGGCGCGGCCCGGCCACGATCGCGCTGGGCGTCGCGGCCCTCCTGGCCGTGGCGGGCTACGCCGTCAGCACGCGGCTGCACGTGGGCGACCTGGACCCCGGCGCCCCCGAGTTGCGCGCGGACTCGCGCTACAACCGCGACAACGACTACGTCACCCAGCATTACGCCGCGTCCAGCGACATCCTGGTCGTGATGGTCGCCACGCCCGAGGACCAGTGCACGCGCTACGGCACGCTGGCCAAGGTCGACCAGCTCGCCTGGCGGCTGGAGCAACTGCCCGGCGTCGAGTCCACCAACTCCATGGCCGCGCTCTCCAAGCTCGCGATGGTGGGCTACAACGAGGGCCAGCTGAAGTGGTATGAGCTCATCCCCAACGACAGCGCGCTCGGCGGCGTGCAGACGCGCGCGCCGCGCGAGCTGTTCAACCAGGGCTGCTCCTTCCTCTCGCTGTACGTCTACCTGAAGGACCACAAGGCCGAGACGCTGACGAGCGTCGTCGACACGGTCGAGGCCTTCATCGCCGCCAACGCCACCGCCACCGCCGCCGCCGCCGCACCGGGCCGCGGCGCCGGGCCGTCCGGGCCGTCCGGGACAGCGGCCGCGCCCTCCGAGCGCTTCATGCTCGCGGCCGGCTCGGCCGGCATCGCCGCGGCCACCAACATCGTCGTCAAGCAGGCGATGCGCGAGATGCTGTGGTGGGTCTACGGCGCCGTCGTCGTGCTGTGCTGGGTGACCTTCCGCTCGTGGCGGGCGGTGGTGGTGGCGGTGCTGCCGCTGGTGCTGACCTCCATCCTGTGCGAGGCCCTGATGGTGGGCCTGGGCATGGGGGTCAAGGTCGCCACGCTGCCGGTGATCGCGCTGGGCGTGGGCATCGGCGTGGATTACGCGCTCTACGTGCTCAGCGTCATGCTGGCCCGGCTGCGCGCCGGCGAGAGCCTGTCGGCGGCCTACCTGCACGCGCTGCAGTTCACCGGCCGCGTGGTCATGCTCACCGGCGTGACGCTCGCGCTCGCGGTGGGCACCTGGGCCCTGTCGCCGATCAAGTTCCAGGCCGACATGGGCCTGCTGCTCGCCTTCATGTTCGTCTGGAACATGGTCGGTGCGCTGGTGCTGCTGCCGGCACTGGCGCACTGGCTGCTCACCCCCCACCGGAGATCCTCATGCTCGACCAGCACTTGAAGCACCTGCTCGCCCAGGCGGCCGGCGCGCCCGACCTCTGCGACCTGCCGCCCGAGGCCAGCCGCGGCCTGTACCGCCAGATCTGCACGGCCGCGACGGTGCCGCCGGCCGATGTCGAGGTCACGCTGCACGAGGCCCGCTTCGGCGGCCAGGCGGTGCGCGTGCGCCTGTACCGGCCGCGCGGCGCGCAAGGACCGCTGCCGGTGACGCTCTACTTCCACGGCGGCGGCTTCGTGCTGGGCGACCTCGAGGGCTATGACGCGGTGTGCCGCCAGCTCTGCGCGGACAGCGGCGTCATGATCGTCTCGGCCGACTATCGCCTCGCGCCCGAGCATCCCTATCCGGCGGCGGTCGAGGACGCCATCGCCGCGCTGGGCTGGGTGGCCGAGTCCATCCGCGATCTCGGCGGCGATCCGGCCCGGCTGGCCGTGGCGGGCGACAGCGCCGGCGCGGCGCTGGCCGCTACCGCCGCGCTGCTGGCGCGCGACGCGGGCGGGCCGGCGATCGCGCTGCAGCTGCTGGTCTACCCGCCCGCCGCTGGCGGCCATGAGGGCGACTTTCCCTCCCGCGAGCGGCATGCCGCGGGCCCCACGCTGACGCGCCGGACGATGGACTTCTTCAGCCGGCATTACTTCGGCCCCGCGGCGAAGGCGCCCGACTGGCGCGGCGCGCCGCTGCTCGCGCCCAGCCTGGCCGGCCTGCCGCCGGCGCTGCTGGTGCTGGCGGCCCATGACCCGCTGCGCGACGAGGCGATGGCCTATGGCCAGGCGCTGGGCGCGGCCGGCAATGCCATCACCGTGGTCGAGTACCACGGCCTGGCGCATGGCTTCATCAGCATGGCCGGCGCCGTGCCGGCCGCGCGGCTGGCGCTGGGGCAGATGGCCGCCGCGCTCAGGCAGGCGCTGAACGGCTGAGCCGCGCCCTGGGCGTCAGCGCGCGACCTTGGCGAGCAGCTCCTGCAGCAGCTGGCGCTCGCCGCTGGTCAGGATGCCGTCGATCACCTGCTCGGTCTCCTGCAGCGCCGCCAGGCTCTTCTCGGCCAGGCGCGCGCCGGCGGGCGAGAGCCGCAGGTGCAGCGCACGCCGGTCGTTGGCCGAGCGCTCGCGCTTGACCCAGCCGCGCTCCTGCAGCCGGTCCAGGATCAGCGTCATCTGCGGCGCCGGCACCCGCAGCAGATCGCACAGGCGCTTCTGCGTGGTGTCGGGGTTGGAGAGGATCAGCTGCAGCAGCGTGAATTCCACGGGCCGCAGGCCCAGCGGGTCGCCCACGCCCTGGTTGAACAACTGGTTGGTGGTGACCGCCGCACGGGCAATGGCATAGCCCAGGGTGTGGGCCAGGCGGGACTGGTCGAGGGGAGGGTGCTTGTCACGCGGCGCGCTCATGGCCGAGCAGCATAACGGCTGCTTGCCCGTCGCCCGCGCTGCGGACCGCCCCCCGGACAGGCGTCATCCGGCATGGAGCTGCTGCTCGAGCCGGTGCAGCACCTGGTAGCAGGGCAGCACCTGGGCGACGCTGGCATTGGGCTCGCGGCCCTCGCGGATGGCGGCGAAGAACTCGCGGTCCTGCAGCTCGATGCCATTCATCGACACGTCGACGGCGGACACGTCCACGCGCTCGTCCTTGCCGGTGAACAGGTCGTCATAGCGGGCGATGTAGGTGCCGCTGTCGCCGATGTAGCGGAAGAAGGTGCCCAGCGGCCCGTCGTTGTTGAAGGACAGGCTGAGCGTGCAGATCGCGCCGCTCGCCGCCTTGAGCTGGATGCTCATGTCCATGGCGATGCCCAGTTCCGGATGGATCGGCCCCTGCAGCGCGTGGGCCTGCACGACCGGGCTGCGCGCCTGGTAGGCGAAGAGGTCGACCGTGTGGGCGGCGTGGTGCCAGAGCAGGTGGTCGGTCCAGCTGCGCGGCTGGCCCAGCGCGTTCATGTTGCTGCGGCGGAAGAAATAGGTCTGCACGTCCATCTGCTGCAGCGCGAAGCCGCCGGCCTCGACGCGCCGGTGCACCCACTGGTGGCTCGGGTTGAAGCGGCGTGTATGGCCGCACATCGCGACCTTGCCGCTGCGCGCGGCCAGTTCGACGACGGCTTGGCCCTCGCTCAGCACGTCGCACAGCGGGATCTCCACCTGCACGTGCTTGCCGGCCTTCAGGCAGGCCAGGGTCTGGCTCGCATGCATCTGCGTGGGCGTGCACAGGATGACGGCGTCGACCTGCGGCAGCGCGAGGCTGTCGGCCAGCTCGGTGGTGACGTGCGCGATGCCGTAGCGCTCGGCCACCTCGCGGGTCTTGGCCAGGTCGCGGCTGACCAGCGAGACGACCTCGACATCGTCGATGTGGCGGATGCCGTCCAGGTGCTTGATGCCGAAGGCACCGGCGCCCGCGAGCGCGACCCTGATCTTGCTGCTCATTTACGGGTTCTCCAGGATGAGGTGACCGACGGCCGTGTTGGAAGCCGGCACGTGATAGAAGCGGTGCTTCACGACCGGCCTGGCGCCGCCGGCGACATCGGCCATCGCGCCGCGGGCGATGAGCCACATGACCAGTTCGATGCCCTCGCTGCCGGCCTCGCGCACGTAGTCGATGTGCGGGATCTGACTGCAGGCCACCGGGTCGTCGATGAGCTGGTCGAGCCAGGCCTGGTCCCACTCGCGGTTGATGAGGCCGGCGCGCGGCCCCTGCAGCTGATGGCTCATGCCGCCGGTGCCCCAGATCTGCACGTTCAGCCCGGCGTCGAAGCTGTCCACCGCGCGGCGGATCGCCTGCCCGAGCTGGAAGCAGCGGCGGCCCGAGGGTGCCGGGTACTGCACGACATTGACCGCGAGCGGGATGACGCGGAAGGGCCAGGCCCGCGGTTGCCCGCACATCAGCGACAGCGGCACGGTCAGGCCGTGGTCCACGTCCATGCGGTTGACCAGCGTGAGGTCGAAGTCGTCCTGGATGACGCTCTGCGCGATGTGGGAGGCGAGCTCGGGATCGCCCAGCACCTCGGGCACCGGACGCGCGCCGTAGCCTTCGTCGGCCGGCGCGTAGCGCGCCGCCGTGCCCAGCGCGAAGGTGGGGATGAAGTCCAGGCTGAAGGCCGTGGCGTGGTCGTTGTAGACGAGCAGGACGACGTCGGGCCTCTGTTCGGCCAGCCACTGCTTCGAGAAGTCGAAGCCGCGGAACAGCGGCTGCCAATAGGGCTCGCCGGCCTTGCCCTGGTCCAGGGCGGCGCCGATGGCGGGCACGTGCGAGGTGTAGACGGATGCGGTGATGCGTGCCACGGTCAGACGTCCTTGGCCGCGTGGCCCTGGGGCTGATGCTGTGCCTGCGCGTCGCCGTCCTCGCCGATGCGGCGGTTGCCCTCGATGGAGCGGCCGCCGCCGAGCATCATGTCGCGGTACTCGGCCTCGGTCATGCCGGTCATGCTGCCGGCCATCTGCTGGAAGCTGCGCCCGTCGGTGGCGCCGATCTTGGCCAGGAAGTAGATGTTGCCGCCCAGGCGGATGCATTCGTTCAGGTCGCGCGCCAGCACGGCGGCCTTCTGCGCGTCGGTCATCGGCCAGTCGTCCAGGTAGGCGCGCTCGTCGGCCTTGAAGCGGACGCGGTTGTCGGCCTTCATCAGCGACATGCAGAACTGGTTCAGCCAGTAGCCCTTGCGGGACTGGTCGGCATCGAAGATGGTGGTGCCGGGGATGTCCTTGTACGGTTTGTCGAGTGCCATGGGGTCAGAGCTCTTCAGGCCAGTAGAGACGCATCGGGTTGTCCACCAGCAGTTTGCGCTGCAACGCGGCCGTGGGCGCGATGTGCGGGATGAAATCGACCAGCAGGCCGTCGTCGGGCATGTGGTCCTTCAGGTTCGGATGCGGCCAGTCCGTGCCCCAGAGCACGCGGTCGGGGAAGGATTCGACGACGCGGCGCGCGAAGGGGACGACGTCCCGGTACGCGGCCTGCTCGCCGTCCAGCGCGCGCGGGCCGGTGACGGACAGCCGCTCGGGGCAGCTGACTTTGCTCCAGACGTTCGGGTGCTCGCGCATGAACTTCAGGAAGAGCGCGAACTCGGGACCGTCGACGGGCTGGGAGACGTCCGGACGGCCCATGTGGTCGACGACCACGGTGGTGGGCAGCGCGCTGAAGAAGTCCCACAGCTCGGGCAGGTCCACGGCCTCGAAGTAGATGACGACATGCCAGCCCAGCCGCGCGATGCGCCCCGCGATCTCCATCAATTCGTCCCGGGGCGTGAAGTCGACCAGCCGCTTGACGAAGTTGAAGCGCACGCCGCGCACGCCGGCCGCGTGCAGGCGCTGCAGTTCGTCGTCGCCGATGTCGCGCCGCACGGTGGCCACGCCGCGCGCGCGGCCGCCCGAGGCCAGGCAGGCATCGACCATCGCGCGGTTGTCCGCGCCGTGGCAGGTGGCCTGCACGATGACGTTGCGCGCGAAGCCGAGGTGGTCGCGCAGCGCGAAGAGCTGCGCCTTGCTCGCGTCGCACGGCGTGTACTTGCGCTCGGGCGCGTAGGGGAACTCGCCGCCCGGGCCGAACACGTGGCAGTGCGCGTCGACGCTGCCTGCGGGCAGCTGGAAGCGGGGGCGGCTCGGGCCGGCGTACCAGTCCAGCCAGCCAGGGGTCTTGGTGAATGCCACGGCGGGGCCTCGGGTCAGTCGATGTAGCGCAGGCCGGCCTTCTCGAGGGGCTCGCGCATCTTGTACATGTCCAGGCCGAGCACGCCGGCCGCCAGCCTGGCGCGCTTCTCGCCCTCCAGGCTCTCCCGCTTGCGGGCGGCCTCCAGCGTTTCGACGGCGCGAGCGGCCGGCACGCAGACGACGCCATCGTCGTCCGCGACGATCACGTCGCCCGGCGTGATCCACATGCCGGCGCAGACGACGGGGATGTTGACCGAGCCCAGCGTGGCCTTGATGGTGCCCTTGCTGCTGATGGCCTTGCTCCAGACCGGAAAGCCCATCTGCTGCAGCGTCCTGACGTCGCGCACGCCGGCGTCGATGACCAGCGCGCGCGCGCCGCGCGCCTGGAAGGAGGTGGCGAGCAGGTCGCCAAAGTAGCCGTCGCTGCATTCGGCGGTGACGGCCGCCACCACGATGTCGCCGGGTTGGATCTGCTCCGCCGCGACATGCATCATCCAGTTGTCGCCCGGTTGCAGCAGCACGGTCACGGCCGTGCCCGAGACCTGCGCGCCCGGGTAGATCGGCCGCATGTAGGGCTTGAGCAGGCCGACGCGGCCCATGGCCTCGTGCACCGTGGCCGAGCCGAGCGCGGCGAGCGCATCCGCCGCTTCGCGGTCGGCGCGCCGGATGTTGCGATGGACCACACCGAGTTCGTACATCTCAGAGCCCCTTTGCCTTCAGCCTCGCGTCCAGCCGCGGATAGACGCGGCGCGCGTTGCCTTCGTAGATCGCGTGCTTCTCGTCGGCCCTGAGCTGGGTGCTGGCCTCGATGTAGCGCTTCGTGTCGTCGTAGTGGAAGCCGGTCTCCGGATCGATGCCGCGCACCGCGCCGATCATCTCGCTGGCGAAGAGGATGTTCTTCACCGGCACCACCTTCGTCAGCACGTCGATGCCGGGCTGGTGATAGACGCAGGTGTCGAAGAAGACGTTGTTCAGCAGATGCTCGGTCAGCAGCGGCTTCTTGAGCTCCTGCGCGAGCCCGCGGTAGCGGCCCCAGTGGTAGGGGGCGGCGCCGCCGCCGTGCGGGATGATGAACTTCAGCGTCGGGAAGTCTTTGAACAGGTCGCCCTGCAGCAGCTGCATGAAGGCGGTCGTGTCGGCGTTGATGTAGTGCGCGCCGGTGGTGTGGAAACAGGCGTTGCAGCTGGTGCTGACGTGGACCATCGCCGGGATGTCGTACTCGACCATCTTCTCGTAGAGGGGGTACCAGTGGCGGTCGGTCAGCGGCGGGCTGGTCCAGTGGCCGCCGGAGGGATCGGGGTTGAGGTTGATCGCGACGTTGCCGTACTGCTCCACGCACTTGATCAGCTCGGGAATGCAGGTTTCAGGCGCGACGCCCGGGGACTGCGGCAGCATCGCGGCGGGGACGAAATGCTCGGGGAAGAGCTCGCTGACGCGGAAGCAGAGCTCGTTGCAGATCGCGGCCCAGGTGCTGGAGACCTCGAAGTCCCCGATGTGATGGGCCATGAAGCTGGCGCGCGGGCTGAAGATCGTCAGGTCCGAGCCGCGCTGGCGCATCAGCCGCAGCTGGTTGCTCTCGATGGTCTCGCGCAGCTCGTCGTCGCTGATCCTCAGGTCGGCGGCCCGGGGCTTGAGCGACGGATCCTTGATGGCGGCGATCTGCTGGTGGCGCCAGTCCTCCAGCGCCTTGGGCGCGGTGGTGTAGTGGCCGTGGATGTCGATGATCATGGGACGGGTCCGGAAGGGTCAGTGGGCGAGCGCGCTGGCCGCGGGCTCGTCGTCGGGATCGGTGGCGCGATCGGTGCCGCGCTTGACCCACAGGGCCGCGGCGGCGATGAGCGCGGGAATGGCCACGACCGTGAAGACCGTGCCGATGCTGGCCTGCATCAGGTTGAGCTGGGCCACCAGGAAGGAGCCCGCGATGCCGCCGAAGCGGCCCACGCCCATCATCCAGGCCACGCCGGTGGCGCGTCCGTTGGTGGGATAGAAGGCCGCGGCCAGTGGCGCCAGCGAGGACTGCGAGGTGTTCATCAGCACGCCGGCCAGGAAGACGCTGACGACGAGCAGGCCCACCTGACCCACCAGCTGGCCGATCGAGAAGATCGCCACCGAGGTCAGCGCCCAGCCCAGCGCCAGCAGCCGGTTGGGCTCGAAGCGGTCCATCAGCCAGCCGAAGAACACGGCGCCGATGCCGCCGAGCGGGAAGAGGGCGGAGATCAGCGTCGCCGTCCGCGGCTCCAGCCCGGCTTCCTTCAGCAGCAGCGGCATCCAGTTGATCAGGCCGTAGAAGATGACCAGGCCCATGAAGTAGGCGGTCCAGAGCATCAGCGTGCCCAGGCGGTAGGGCCGTGCCAGCACCTGGGCCAGGCCGCCGCGTTCGTTGGTGACGACGCGGGTCTCGCTGAGCGTGAAGCGGTCGTAGTCGTGGACGCGTGCGCCGGCGATGCGGGCCAGCGCGGCGCGGATGCGCTCGACGCTCTGGCGCCGCGTCACCAGGAAGCGCACCGATTCGGGCAGCAGCGCCACCATGACCAGCGTCAGCAGCAGCGGCGCGATGCCGCCCAGCACCAGCACGCTGCGCCAGCCCCATTGCGGAATCATCCACGCGGCCAGGAAACCGCCGCAGGCCGCGCCCAGCGGGAAACCGCAGAACATCAGGTTGGTCAGCGTGGAGCGGCGCGAGGTCGGACAGTACTCGCTCATCAGCGTCACGGCGTTGGGCATGGCGGCGCCCAGGCCCAGGCCGGTGATGAAGCGCAGCGTGGCGAGCTGCGACAGGTCGGCGGCGAAGGCCGAGGCCAGCGACGCCAGGCCGAAGACCAGCACCGCGATCGTCAGCACGCGCTTGCGGCCGAGGCGGTCGGCCGCCGGACCGGCCGACAGCGCCCCCGCGGCCAGGCCGAAGAGCGCCGCGCTGAGCACCGGGCCCAGCATCGGCTTGGTGACGCCCCACTCCTTGATGAGGGAGGGTGCGATGTAGCCGATGGCGGCGGTGTCGAAGCCGTCGAGCAGCACGATGAGGAAGCACATCGCGAAGACCAGCCACTGCCAGCCGGACAGCGGGTGGTCGTCGATGAGGCGCTGCACGTCCACCGTGCGGGCGCCGGCGGGGGCGATGGGTCGAGGGTCCAAGCTTGTCTCCTGGCGGTTGGACGGGTCAGCGCCCGTCTTGGGGGTCGCGCACGGCTTGCATGCCGTGTCGTCGTTTGGATTCGTCGCTGGCCGGGCTCGCCAGGAAGTCCAGCAGCGCCTGCGCCGCCTCGGGCCGGGCCGCGGTGACCGGGACGGCGCCGCTGAAGCGGCTCACGATCTCGAGCCCTGGCGGCATGCCGCCGAGCAGCGTGATGCCCGGCAGGTCCATCAGCTCGCTGAGCTGCTGGAAGCCGAGTTCGACCTCGCCGCTGGCCACCAGGCTGCCGACGGGCACGCCGGGTCGGGCCTGGACGAGGCGGTCCTTCAGCGCGTCCGTCAGGCCCCAGCGCTCGAACAGGGCCATCAGCGCCGTGCCGCTCGGACCGGTCGAATAGCCGATGGCGCGAGCCCCCAGGACCGCCGCGCGCAGGGCCGCCTCGCTGCCGGTGTCGGGCCGCGGCGCGCCGGCCTGCACGGCGATGGCGACGCTGGAATCGGCGATGGGCCGGATGCTGCCGGGCCGCAGCCGCCCATCGGCGTCGAGCCGGGCGATCGCGTCGCTGGCCAGCACGACGGCGTCGAAGACCTCGCCGCCGCACACCCGCCGGGCGGCATCCACGCCACCGACCGATTCGATCCGGGTCTCCGGTCCACCGGCCCGCGCATGGGCCTGGGCCAGGTCGGCGAGCAGATGCCGCGTGGCCATGGAGGAGATGAGGGTCAGTGCGGTGCTCATGCGCTCGCCGGTGGAAGGGGATGGAGGGCGATTCTTCGTGCATCGCGTCTATCACGCTAGGTCTGGCTCGGGCTAGCTGCTATATCGAATCGGCATCGCTTCTGCCAAGATCGCGGCATGACCCTGAACCAGCTCGAGTACTTCATCCAGGTGGCCGAACACGGCAGCTTCAGCAAGGCGGCGCTGGTGCTGGGCGTGGCCCAGCCGGCGCTGAGCCGGCAGGTGAGGGCGCTGGAGACGGAGCTGCACGAGACCCTGTTCCTGCGCAACGGCCGCGGCGTCGAGCTGACCGAGGCGGGACGCCGCCTGCTGGAGCATGGGCAGGGCATCCTGCATCTGGTGGCGCAGGCGCGCGACGACCTGTCGGCCCATCGCCATGAACCGCTGGGACAGATCGTCGTGGCGATGCCGCCGACGCAGGCGCGGCTGCACACGCTGCCCTTGATCGAGGCCTTCCGGGTCGCCTGTCCGCGCGCGCGGCTGGTCGTCATGGAGGGCTTCTCGGCCCATCTGACCGAGTGGCTGGTGTCGGGCCGGGCGGACCTGGCCCTGGTCTACAACCCGGAGCCGCTGCCGGCGCTGGAGATCCTGCCGCTGCGCGAGGAGTCGCTGCGCCTGCTCAGCCCTGCCGGCGCGGCGCCGCCGGGGCCGCTCACGCTGGCCGGACTGTCGCGCTACCCGCTCGTCATGCCGCAGCGCGGCCATGTGTTCCGCAAGCGCATGGAGGAGGCCGCCGCGATGGCGGGCGTGCAGCTGCGCGTGGACTGGGAGGTGTCGAGCGTGCCGGCGATCCTGGAGCTGGTGGGCGCGGGTCTGGGTCATGCGGCGCTGAGCGAGGACGTGCTGCGCGCCTTCGAGCATCCGGAGCGGCTGGCGGTCACGCCGTTCGCGGACGCCGACGTGCGCATGACGCTGTGCCTGGTGACGCCGGCGCTCAAGCGCTCGACGCCGCTGACGCAGCGCACGGCGGCCTTGCTGATGCGCCTGGCGCGCCAGGAGCCGCCGCCCCTGCGCTGAATCACCAGGGCAGGCCGACGTAGTTCTCGGCCATCGCCGTCATCGCGGCGTCGGAGCCGACCAGGTAGTCCAGCTCGGCGCGGCGCAGCCGGGCATCGATCGCGGGCTCGTCCGGCAGCGGGTGCATCAGGCCAGTGAACCACCACGAGAAGCGCTCGGCCTTCCAGACCCGGGACAGGCAGCGGGCCGAGTAATGCGTGATGCCGGCGTCGCTGCGCTCGCGGTAGTGCTCGATCAGCGCCTGCGACAGGTAGCGCACGTCGGAGGCCGCCAGGTTCAGCCCCTTGGCGCCGGTGGGCGGCACGATGTGGGCAGCGTCGCCGGCCAGGAACAGGCGGCCGAAGCGCATCGGCTCGGCGACGAAGCTGCGCAGCGGCGCGATGCTCTTCTCGAGCGAAGGGCCGGTGACGAGCGCGTCCGCGGTGCCGGGATCGAGACGCCGGCGCAATTCGTCCCAGAAGCGGGCGTCGCTCCAGTCCTCGGCCCGCTCGGTCAGCGGGACCTGGAGGTAGTAGCGGCTGCGGGTGCTGGAACGCATGCTGCACAGCGAGAAGCCGCGCTCGTGACGCCCATAGATGAGTTCGTGCGAGACCGGCGGCGTGTCGCTGAGCAGGCCCAGCCAGCCGAAGGGATAGACCTTCTCATGGGTCTGGATCGCGCCGGGCGGCACGCTGGCGCGGCTCACGCCGTGGTAGCCGTCGCAGCCGGCAATGAAGTCGCAGCGCACCTCGACGGTCTCGCCGTCCACGGTGCAGCGGGCCAGCGGATGGCCGGTGTCGAAGCCCGAGAGCTGCACATCCGCAGCGCCATGAAAGGTCGGCAGACCGGCAGCGGCGCGGGCCTGCATCAGGTCGCGCGTGACCTCGGTCTGGCCGTAGACCACCACCGACTTGCCGCCGGTCAGCCGGTGCAGGTCCACGTGATGGCGCTGGCCATCGACCATCAGATCGAAGCCGTGGTGCACGAGGCCCTCCGCGTGCATGCGGGCGCCGACGCCCGCTTCGTCCAGCAGGTCCGCTGTCGTCTGCTCGAGCACGCCGGCGCGGATGCGGCCCAGCACGTAGTCGCCGGTCTGGCGCTCCAGGATGAGGTTGTCCACGCCGGCCTTGTGCAGCAACTGCCCCAGCAGCAGCCCCGCCGGTCCGGCTCCGATGATGAGCACCTGGGTGCGCAAGGTCTTCATGTCCCGCTCCGTCTGTTTGTTGGTCTGGCCGCGAGACTAGGCCGGCGGAAGCGGGGAAGGAATGCACGCAGTGAACCAGTGATTGCACAATCCGAACCATGCCGCGCGCGCCCGCTTCTTCGCAATTGCCCTCGTATGAGCTCTATGGCGAGCTGGGACGGGACGCGGCGCTGGACGGGCTGCATCTGGAATCGATCGCCGATCGCAGCCGCTTGCACAATTGGGAAATCCGGCCGCACCGGCACGCCGCGCTGCTGCAGCTGCTGCTGATCGAGCGGGGCAGCGCCCGGGTCGGCATCGACGGCCGCGAGCTGACGCTGCGCGGGCCGGCGGCCGTGTGGGTACCGACCTTCGCGGTGCACGGCTTCGGTTTCGCGCCGGAGACGCAGGGGCAGGTCGTAACGCTGGACCAGGCGCGGCTGCGCAAGCTGCTGGAAGGTGCGGGCGGCCTGTGGGAGGAGCTGGGTCATGCGCGGGCGCTGCCGCTCAGGCGCGGATCGGCGCCGCTGAGCGGGCTGCGCTCGGTCACCGGCGCGCTGCGGACGGAGTACGCGGCCCTGCATCGCTGGCGCGGCCAGGCGCTGGATGGCGCGGTGCTGATGCTGGCGGCCCTGGTCGCGCGGCTGCCGCGGCTGGTGGAGGAGTCGGCGTCGAGCGGTGCGATCGAGGGGCGCTCGATGGTGCATCTGGCCCGCTTCCGGGAGCAGGTCGAGCGTCACTTCCGCCAGCACCCGCCGCTGGCGGCGCTGGCCGAGCCGCTGGGCATCACGCCCACTCAGCTGAACCGGCTGTGCCGCCGGCATCTGCATTGCTCGCCGCTGGACGTGCTGCATCAGCGCCTGCTGCTGGAGGCCAAGCGCGAACTGGGCTACACGACGCTGCAGGTGCGGCAGATCTCGGATGGGCTGGGCTTCTCGGACCCGGCCTACTTCACGCGGTTCTTCCGGCGGCTCACGGGGCGTTCGCCGAAGGACTGGCGTGAGGCGGAGCGGCAGCGGGACGCCGGTTGAGGGCTGGAGGGCCGCAACGCCTCGCTCCAAAGCCTTCGGCTACTGACTGATTGGTCGGACCGCCTGGGTCCTGGCGGTCGTTGACGTAGCCGCCGTCGAAGCGGAGCAGGGGCGGCAGGTCCGGGCGGAGCGTGCTCAGGTCATGTGATTGCGCACAAATTGTCGCAACCGGTCAGACCAAAATCATCGCCGATGAATGCGGCGCCTTTACGCTGCGGGCCTCCAAAGCTGCTGCTCCAGGGATGGGATATGTCGACACCTACCGATCAAGACTTCGATTCCGTTCACCCGGCCAGCCCGGCCCGGCGTGCTTTGTCGCTGGGCTTGGGTCTGTTCCCGCTGCTGCCCGTGTTGCACGGCTGCGGCGGCAGTGCCGGCTCTGGGCCCCAGGCGGACGCCGCTGTATCCGAGGCGCCTGCTGCCGCGCCAGAGAGCTTGTCGCCAGCTGCCGGAATCCAGCCGCCCGCGACGACCCAGCGTCAGCCCGCGTCCGTCACGGGCGTGTTCCAGCATCCGGGCCTGCTCGTCACGGAGCCGGACTTCGCGCGCATCCGTGACCTGATCAAGACCGGTCAGCAACCTTGGACGAACTGGTACAACAAGCTGTGCGTCGACAAGTTCGGCGGCTTGGAAACTCGACCCTATCCGTTGGCGGGCGTCTACCGGCAGGATGGCAGCAAGAACAACCTCTACGTCGACATCTGGCGCGCCTGGAGCTTGGCGCTGCGCTGGAAGCTGTCGGGTGACGATCGCTTCGCCGACAAGGCGGCGGAGTTCCTGGACGCCTGGGCGAACACGCTGAAGGTGGTCGGCACCGTCCCGCCGGGGTCGACCGCCCATGACGACCACACCTTCATCCTGATGGCCGGCATGCAGGGCCACCAGCTCGCGCAGATCGGCGAGATCCTGCGTACCTACTCCGGTTGGCCACGGGAGAACCTGAAGCGCTTCCAGGACATGCTGATGACGGTGTTCGCGCCCATCTCCTCGTGGTTCCTCAGCGAGGGCCGCATCGGGTCCCACGCCAACTGGGACATGGCCTCCATGGTCGGCGCCATGGCCATCGGCATCTTCTGCGACAACGCCGAGCTGTACCGGCAGGCCGTCGATGCGTACGCCTGCAACAACCGCGGCAAGCTGCGGAACTTCGGCAACGGCTCGGCCCTGCACGGCGTGTACTACCTGCACCCCGGCCACTTGGGGCAATGGGAGGAGAGCGGGCGCGATCAGGGGCACGCGACGCTGGGCATGTCGCTCGGCGGCGACGTGATGGAAATGGCCTGGAACCAGGGCGACGACCTCTACGGGCTGTACAACAACCGCTTCCTCGCGGCCGCCGAGTACGTGGCGCGGACCAACCTGCAGGACGAGAACGGCAAGCCCTACCCCATGCCGTTCGTGCCTGAGCAGAACCCGACCGCGCCGCACACCAGCCAATGGACGGAGGTGGCCTTTGGTCCCACCCCTGACGGCAAATACATCGGATTCGGGCGCAATTGCTGGGAGCCGATGTTCAACCACTATGTCAACCGCCTGGGAATAGCGGCACCGAACGTCGCGCGCATGGTGCCGTACTGCGAGGCGAAGTACGGCGGCAGCAGCGACGACATCTGGTGGCCGACGCTGATCCATCGCCGCGTGCCGTATGCCGGGCCGATGAAGCCGCCGTCCGGCCTCACGGGTCATCTGAATGACGGCCGCGTGCTGTTGTCGTGGTGGGGGAGCGTGGGAGCAACGTCCTATCTGGTGCAGCGCGGCACGTCACCCAGGGGCCCCTTCACGACGGTGGCCACGGTGGCTGCGGACCAGCTGCTCACCTACACCGATGCACCGTCCAACGGCGTCTGGTTCTACCAGGTCGTTGCGCAAGGTCCGGGCGCGCCGCGTGCCGGCTCCAACACGGTTCGAGTCGCGGCCCCTGGCGAGCTGCGCTTTCGCATGCCGCTGGGCGGCGTGACCGGCACGGCCCCTGTCGGCGTGCTGTTGAATCCGGATGGCGTCGCGACGCCCGTGGAGGGCAAGCTGCTGGACGGCGTGACTTGGGGCGAAGGGCGCAACAAGGACCAGGCTCCCGCGTTCGATGGCAAGTCAGCGGGCATCCAGCTGCCGGCGGGTCTGTTCAACAACCTGGACGACTTCACGGTGTCGATATGGACCTATGCCAACGGGTACCGCTGGAACACCTGCATCCTGTTCGCCGGGACCGATGCCAATTCCGCCCTCGGCATTGCCGCTCAGGCCGGCCGAGGGGGACTGCAGTTCGGAATATTCGGCGCCACCGGAAACGACATTCGTGCGGTGGAAGGCCCCAGTGCCCTGCCCACGAGGCGCTGGGTTCATGTGGCCTACACGCAGAAAGGCACGACGGGGCGGCTTTATATGGATGGCAATGAGGTGGCGAATGCGGACCACATGACGCTGTCGCCGCGTCAGGTGGGAGACCAGGTGACCTTCCTGGGGCGCAACTGGGGGCACCCGGCATTCAACGGCCGCCTGCAGGACTTCCGCATCTATGCCGGAGCCCTGAGCGCCGCGGAGATTGCCGCACTCGCCAAGAGCGCCTGACAGACTGCTGGCAGCGGACGGCCGCGGATGGCGAGGCGGGAGCGGCCGGTCTCCCGGGGCAAGCTGTGTCTGTCGGGACATCAGGTCATGATCGAAGCGGATCGCGGGCTCCATCGGGCCATCGTCACCGAGCAGGCAGGTCTGCAGTCCCCTGCCCGGCAGACGAGCTGGGCAGTCAGGCACCTAAGCTCAATCCAACGCCGCCTCCGCCTTTTGATCCATGCCAGGATCGACGCGTTTCCCGATGTCTTTCAGCCTCGCCAACTTGTCCACGACCGAAGGCGCGTCGTCGAGGCCAATGACGAAGTTCCACAGGTAGGTCATCACCGAGTAGATGTGGCCAGCCTTGACACCGATGCCAGTGGACAGCTCGTAGATCGCGATGGCGAAGAGCGTGGCCGCTGCCGCGCCGATGATCAAGTACGCGGTCGCTTCCCGGTCAGAAAGGCGCACTCGCAGCATCGCGAGCGTTCGATAGTGGCGCGTCAGCGTGGACGCGCCGACCGAATCGACAAGACGAACTTCCTTCTCGAGCCTGGTGTTCAGTCGACCGTGGAGTTCCTCGTTCTTGCGGGCAAATCCCGGCATCAGCATGGCGCAAAGAATCAAGGCGAGAAGGCACGCCGCGCCCAGCCATGGTTCGAGCCACAAGAGCATGCCGACCGCGCCAACGAGCGCGATCAGAGCCGTCGCAATGATCGGAATGTGGTCCTCGAAGAAGTCGACGAACTCTCGGGCCAGCACAACGCGCGCTGCTGCCGTCGAAGTGCTCTGCTGTTGTGAACGCTGTCTGAGCACCACCGGCACGGCCAGTTCGGCGTAGATGGTCGTGAACGTCCTTGTGTCCACGGCCCGGCGGATGGCGCCAATGACCCAGAAGGCCATCACCACGCCCGCGTAGAGCATGGCCCTGAAAAGGTTTCCCTCCAGGATCGCGTTGATGGCGAAACCGGCGAACAGCGGATACGCCACCATGAGCGAGTTTTCCAGGAGCACCAGACCGAACGTCAGCGTCAGCTTGCCGGCGTGCACCTTGCTCAGGGCAGTCAACGTTTGAAGCGCAGATTGCTGCCCAGGACCTTGCGACCGCGTCGGTCCCGCTTGCGGCGTCTCGTAATTCATGGAATCTCTGTTGAAGGTAAGCGCATCGCTGCTCCCGACGCGGTGTATGAGGCCTGCGGCGAGGACCCGGCACGCGGCGCGGCATGTTTGCGATACGTCGTCGGAGGCGACTGCTCCGGGACGAGCACTCTCTCGCGATCAGATGGAGATTGCGTTGCGCATCCGTGGACGAGCGGTGGATCCAGATGCTGGACACAGGCGCGACCGAAGCGAACACCGCCGTGGGAAGCGGCGGCGCCGCCCCGCGTGAAGATGCGGCAACCGGTCATCGATGTGCTCCATCGAATCTCAATGGATTCGCAGTGAGCGCTCCATCGTCGGGTTGGAGACTCGGGCTCGCCGAGACCAAGGTTCCGTGACTCCCATGAGGAGCGCAGGTCAGGTCCGGCGTCGTCTTCGTCGTTTCCGCTTTGCCTGAACCCCGCCGATGAGCCCATTCCCGAGCCGGGGGCCGCGATCCTCGCGCCGCCTTCCGTCGCCCACTCCCCGCCTGATGCCACACGGCCTGGCTCTCACGCTGGTCACCGCGCTGGCGCTGACGGGCTGCGTCAACCTGGCACCGGACTACCGCCGTCCCGAGGCCGCCGTTCCGAGCAGGGCCGGCTCTGCGTCGGCCACCGGCGCGCCCGAACTGGAGTGGCGGGCGATGTTCCTCGACCCGCGCGTTCGCGGCGCCGTTGCCCTGGCGCTGCGCGAAAACCGCGACCTGCGCGTGGCGGCGCTGCAGGTCGAGCAGGCCCGTGCCGTCTTTCGCCAGACCGATGCGCAGCGCCTGCCCGCGGTGGGCGCCACCGCCGGCGCAACGCGCAGCGGCATCGCGGGCCGGGTCACGCAGCAGGCGTCGATGCAACTGGCGCTGTCGAGCTTTGAGCTCGATTTCTTCGGCCGCGTGCGCAATCTGAGCGCTTCGGCCGAAGCGTCGCTGCTGGGCGCCGCCGAATCGCGCCGCAGCGTCCAGATCTCGCTGGTTGCCGAGACCGCGAGCGCCTGGCTGACCTGGGCCGCCGACCTGGAGCGCCAACGGCTCGCGCAGCAGACGCTGGACAGCCAGCAGCGCTCGCTGGCGCTGACCCGCCGCCGACATGCGGCGGGCGCGGTGTCGGGCCTGGTGCTTGCGCAGGCGGAGACGGCGGTGCAGAGCGCGATTGCGGAGGCCGCCGCCTATCCCGCGACGATCGCGCAGGACCGTCATGGTCTGGAGCTGCTGCTCGGCGCGGCGCTGCCCGCGGACTTCGAGCCGCACGCCGACGACGCGCTGGCAACGGTGAGCCTGCTGGTCGATTTGCCCGCCGGCGTACCGTCGAGCGTGCTGCAACGCCGTCCCGACGTACTCGCGGCCGAGCATGCGCTGATCGCCAGGCACGCCGACATCGGCGCGGCACGCGCGGCGCGCTTCCCGTCCATCAGCCTGACCGCGAGTGCGGGCACCGGCAGCAGTGCGCTGTCCGGGCTGTTCAAGGCGGGCAGCGGCTCATGGAGCTTCGGCCCCTCCGCCTCGCTGCCGATCTTCGATGGTGGCGCGCGCGACGCGGCCGTGCGCCAGGCCGAGGCCAGCCGCGACATCGCGCTGGCGACCTACGACAAGACGGTGCAGACGGCGTTCCGCGAGGTCGCCGACGCGCTCGCCGTGCGCGCGACGCTGGCTGATCGGCTGGCCGCGCAGCAGGCGCTGCTGGACTCGGCGGAGCGCCAGCTCCGTCTGGCGCAGGCGCAGTACCGCGCCGGCAGCACGACGCAGCTGGACCTGCTGGACGCGCAGCGCTCGCTGGTCGGCGCGCAGCAGGCGCTGGTGACGCTGCGGCTGAGCGAGCAGCTCAACCGCATCACGCTCTACAAGGTGCTCGGCGGCGGCTGGCGAGAGGGCGAAAGCGGCAGAGACGGCCGAGCAGGCGAAGCGGCGACACGGTCGCCACAACTGTGAAGCGCGCGACGGCTGGCTCGTCGCGGCGTGATCAAGGATCGAGGGATTTCCAATGAAGCAATGGATGAGGCCGGGCCGGCTGGTGCTGGTCGTGGCGGGGCTCGCGGCTGCGGGCGTGGCGGTGAAGATGATCTGGTTCAGCCCACTGCCGCCGCCGCAGGTGACGTCGGCCGCGGTCGAACGCGGCGACCTGGAGGTCAGCGTGCTGGCCACCGGCACGATCAACGCCTTCAAGCTGGTGAGTGTCGGCGCCCGTGCATCCGGCGAGGTCAAGCGGCTCGCGGTGGCGCTGGGCGACAGGGTCAAGGAAGGCCAGTTGATCGCCGAGATCGACGCGCTGACGCAGCGCAACGAGTTGCGCGATGCCGAGGCCTCGCTGCGCAGCGCCCGAGCGCTGTTGACCGCGCGGCGGGCGACGCTGGAGCAGGCCGACCTCGCCGCGAAGCGGCAGCGCGAGCTGGCCTCGGGCGATGCCGGCGCGCGCGCCGATCTGGAAACCGCGGAAGCGGCGCTCAACACCGCGCGCGCCGATGCCGAGTCGCAGCAGGCCATCGTCGCGCAGGCCCGCATCAAGGTGGACACCGCGCGGCTGAACCTGGGCTATGCGAAGGTGCTGGCGCCGATGGACGGCACCGTCGTTGCCATCGTCACCGAACAGGGCCAGACGGTGAACGCCACGCAGAGTGCGCCCACCATCATCAAGCTGGCGCGGCTGGACACGATGACGATCAAGGCGCGCATCTCCGAAGCCGACGTGCCGCGAGTCAAGATCGGCATGCCGGTGCACTTCGCGCTGCTGGGGGAGCCCGACCGCCGGATCCGGGCCACGCTGCGCGCGGTCGAGCCCGGCGACACGGGGCTGGCCGACGCGGCGAATGTCTCGGGCTTGTCGACGTCGACCGTCTCGGGCGCGGCCAACGCGATCTACTACAACGGTATCTTCGACGTGCCCAATCCCGACGGCACGCTGCGCATCAACATGACGGCGCAGACGTCCATCGTGCTGACGCAGGCCAAGGGCGTGCTGTCGATCCCCGTGGCGGCGCTCGGCCCCCGCGAGGGCAAGACCGACCGTTACCGGGTTCGCGTGGTGGGCGAGGACGGGCAGCTTGAGGACCGGGAGGTCCGCATCGGCCTGAACAACCGTGTTCGCGCGCAGGTCCTCGATGGGCTGGAAGAAGGAGAGAAGGTGGTCACTTCCGAGGCCAAGCCGTCCGCGGGCGCCAGCGTGGCTGATGCCATGGGGTTCGGCGACGAGCTTCGTCCGTCGCCGTTGGAGAACTGAGCATGGCGGCCCTCCTTGAACTGCGCGGCCTCGTCCGCGAATATCCGGCCGGCGAGGGCACCGTGGCGGTGCTGCGCGATGTCGACCTGACGATCGAGGCTGGCGAGATGGTCGCCATCGTCGGTCCGTCGGGCTCCGGCAAGTCGACGCTGATGAACATCCTGGGCTGCCTGGACCGGTCGACCCGCGGCAGCTACCGCGTTGCCGGCCAGGAGACCGGCGCGATGGGGCCGGATGAGCTCGCCCGGCTGCGGCGCGAGCATTTCGGCTTCATCTTCCAGCGCTATCAGTTGCTGGGCGACCTGGACGCGGTCGGCAACGTCGAGATCCCGTCGATCTACGCCGGCGCGCGGACCGAGCACCGGCACGCGCGCGCGAAGGCGCTGCTCGCGCGGCTGGGGCTGGCGGAGCGGCTGCATCACCGGCCGGGCCAGCTGTCCGGCGGTCAGCAGCAGCGCGTGTCGATCGCGCGGGCGCTGATGAACGGCGGCGACGTGATCCTGGCCGACGAGCCCACGGGCGCGCTCGATCAGGCCAGCGGCCGCGAGGTGATGAAGATCCTCGAGGAGCTGCATGCCGACGGTCACACCGTGATCCTGGTGACCCACGACGCACAGGTGGCCGCGCATGCGCAGCGCGTGATCGAGATCAGCGACGGCGTCATCGTCGCGGACCGCCGCCGCCCGGATGCGGCGCCACCAGCGGAGATGGCCAAGCCGGACCCCGCGCCGGCGGGGCCGGCCTGGGCCGCGGAGCTGGCGCGCGTGGCCGAGGCCACGCGCATGGCGCTCAAGGCGATGCTGGCCCACCGGCTGCGCGCGCTGCTGACGATGCTCGGGATCATCATCGGCATCGCCGCGGTGGTGGCGGTCGTCGGGCTGGGGCAGGGCATGCGGGAGAAGGTGCTGGCGGACATCAACTCGATGGGGACCAACACGATCGAGGTGATGGCGGGCGAGGGCTTCGGCGACCGGCGCGCCGCCACGATCCGGACGCTGAGCGCCGCGGATGCGGATGCGCTGGCGCACCTGAACTACGTCGACAGCGTGACGCCCTCCGTCATCGTCAACAGCGGGCTGCGTTATCGCAACGTCGATGTGTCGGCAAGCGTGACCGGCGTGGGCGCGCAGTTCTTCCGCGCGCGAGGCTACTCACTTGCCGAAGGCCGCGCCTTCGATGCCCAGGGGGAGCGCACGCTGGCGCAGGACGCGGTGATCGACGCAAGCACCCGCAAACGCCTGTTCCGCAACGGCGAGCCGGCGCTCGGCGAGGTCATCCTGCTGGGCAGCGTCCCGGTTCGCATCGTCGGCGTGACGGCGAAGAAGAGCAGCGCTTTCGGCAACGACAACTCGCTCAACGTCTGGATCCCTTACACGACGGCGATGAATCGCATCAATGGTCAGGACCACGTGAACAGCATCACCCTGCGCGTCAACGGCGCGGTGTCCAGCGCCGCGGCCGAGCAAGGCATCCGCGCGCTGCTGACGCAGCGACACGGGTCTACCGACTTCTTCCTGTTCAACAGCGACAGCATCCGCAAGACGGTCGAGAAGACCACCGGCGTGATCACGCTGCTGATCTCTTCGATCGCGTTCATCTCGCTGCTGGTGGGCGGCATCGGCGTCATGAACATCATGCTGGTGTCGGTCACCGAGCGCACCGGTGAAATCGGTGTTCGCATGGCCGTCGGTGCGCGGCAGACGGACATCCTGCGGCAGTTCCTCATCGAGGCGGTGCTGGTCTGCCTGATAGGTGGCGGGCTGGGCGTGGTGCTGGCGATCGGCGCAAGCCAGGTCTTCAACCATTTCGCCGAGGCGGCGGGCTTCAGGATGATGGTCTCGACGAGCGCCATTGCGGGGGCCGTTGCCGTGTCCTCGATGATCGGCGTGATCTTCGGTTTCCTGCCCGCGCGCAACGCGGCCCGGCTCGACCCGGTCGACGCACTGGCGCGGCCATGAGGTCATGGGGCAGGGGAGCGCGTCGGTCCGGTGGAGCGCCTGCCGATTTTTGCGCCGCTCTGAGCTCCTGGGCCGACTCGCTGGACAGCGATCTGGCGGCCGTGGCCGCCGAGACTGAAGCGCTGCAACCGGGCCGGCCTGCCGGCGAACGTCAATGGCCCCGGCGCGAGAAGCTGGCGGCGCACCCGCCGCGCCGCCAGCTCTCATGAGAACTTACTCAATGTTCTGCACCTGCTCCCGCAGCTGCTCGATCGCCACCTTCATCTCCACCGAGATGTTGGTCAGCTCGATGGCCACTGCCTTCGAGCCCAGCGTGTTGGCCTCGCGGTGCAGCTCCTGCATCAGGAAGTCCAGCCGCTTGCCGATCTCGCCGCCCTTCTTCAGCAGCCGCTCCACTTCGTCCAGGTGCGCGCGCAGCCGCGTCAGCTCCTCGGCCACGTCGATGCGCAGCGCATAGGCCGCGGCCTCGTTGATCGCGCGTTCCTGCAGCGTCTGCTCGGAGATCGTCTGCGTCGCGCCCGTGGCGCTCAGCGCCTCCTGCCAGCGCTCCAGGAAGCGCTCCCGCTGCCGCTGCACCGCCGCGGGGATCAGCGGCTCGGCCTGTGTGGCGAGGTCCCGCAAAGTGGCGACGCGCTGCTTGAGCATCGTCACCAATTTGCCGCCTTCGCGCTCGCGCGCCTCCAGGAATCCCTTGATGCACTGGCGCGCCGCCTCGAGCACCGTCTCGTCGTTCGCGCCGCCGCCCGTCGCGCCGGTCTTGCACCAGTTCAGCGCCTCCTGGACGCTCAATCCCTGCGCCTTCGGCAGCCACGTCTGCACCTGCGATTCCAGCCGCGCGAGCCGGTTCAGCTGCTCTGGCTGCGGGTTCGGCCACGAACTGTCGGCATCACGCTGCGCGCTGATGCGCAGTTCGATCTTGCCGCGCTTGACGCTCCCCGCCACCAGCTCGCGCAGCGCCGGCTCCAGCGCGCGCAGCTCGTCGGGCATGCGGAAACTCAGGTCCAGGAAGCGTCCGTTCACCGAGCGCGCCTCCACCGTGACGGACGGCGCGGACGCCGGGCTAGGGGTTTCGCCGGGGTGCGCGGGTTGTGCCGTGGCGCTGGCATAACCGGTCATGCTGTAAACTGGCATCAGCTATCGGTAGAACAATCGAACCGCGATTATGTCAAAGCCGAAACCGGCGCCCTTGCCCGCAGGCACGGTGGTGGGGGGCTATCAGATCATCAAGAAGCTGGCTGCGGGTGGATTCGGCGTCGTTTATCTCGCCGAAGACCCCGACCATCATTTGGTGGCTCTGAAAGAATACCTCCCCTCGTCCCTTGCAGAACGATCCCCAGGCGAACTCACGCCTCGAGTGAAGCCAGAAAAGCAGCCCCTGTACCGCCTGGGGCTGCGGAGCTTTTTCGAGGAGGGACGCTCCCTCGCGCAAATTTCGCATCCGAGCGTCGTCTCGGTGCTGAATTTCCTGCGCGAGAACGAGACCGTCTATATGGTCATGAATTACCTGCAAGGCGATACCTTGCAGGATTTCATCGTGACCGCGCGTGATTTGAAACGCGACAAGGTCTTCCGCGAATCGACCATCCGGTCGCTGTTCGACGAGATTCTCAAAGGCCTGCGCATCGTGCATCAGCACAAGATGCTGCACCTGGACATCAAGCCGGCCAATATCTTCATCACCAACGACAACAAGGCGGTGCTGCTCGATTTCGGCGCGGCGCGCGAAGTGCTGTCCAAGGAAGGCAACTTCATCCGGCCGATGTACACGCCCGGCTTCGCCGCGCCCGAGATGTACCGCCGCGACGGCTCGCTGGGCCCGTGGACCGACATCTACGCCATCGGCGCCTGCATCTACGCCTGCATGCAGGGCTACCCGCCCAACGACGCGCCGCAGCGTCTGGAGAAGGACCGCCTCGGGCTGTCGCTCTCGCGGCTGCGCAACGTCTACTCCGACAACCTGCTCGAGGTCACCGAGTGGTGCATGTCGCTGGACCCGCTGACCCGGCCGCAGAGCGTCTTCGCGCTGCAGAAGGAACTCTCGCGCGAGACCGAGCGCCGCTACACGAAGCTCAGCTTCAGCGAGCGCCTGAAGCTGCAGCTGGAGAACCTGAAGACCGGGGCGAAGGCGTGAAGTTCTCCGTCTACCAGGTGAGCCGCCGTGGCGGCCGGGAGAAGAACGAGGACCGCATGGGGTATTGCTATACCCGCGAGGCCGGCCTCTTCGCGCTCGCCGACGGCATGGGCGGCCACCCCGACGGGGAGGTCGCCGCGCACCTCGCGCTGCAGAACGTCGCGGCGCTGTTCCAGCGCGACGCGCAGCCCGTGCTGAAGGAGCCAGCGCGCTTCCTCGAGACCGCGGTCCTGCTCGCGCACCAGCAGCTGCTGGCCTACGCGGCCGAGCGCAACATGAACGACACGCCGCGCACGACCATCGTCGTCGGCGTGATGCAGCAGGGCCAGATCTGGTGGGCCCATTGCGGCGACTCGCGCATGTACCTGCTGCGCGAGGCCGAGCTGATCGCCCGCACCCGCGACCACTCCTACAGCGAGCTGCAGGAGGCGCTGGGCCGCCATGCGACCGGCGCCGAGCGCTTCAACCGCCATGTGCTGTTCACCTGCCTGGGCAGCCCCGGCAAGCCGATGATCGACGTCAACGGCCCGGTGCTGCTGCAGAACGGCGACCGCATGCTGCTGTGCTCGGACGGGCTGTGGAGCTCGGTCAGCGACGCCGACATCCTGCGCCACCTGTCGGACAGCCGCTCGGTCGGCGACGCGGTGCCGGAGCTGGTCGAGCTGGCGCTGCGCCAGGCCGGCGCGCGCAGCGACAACGTGACGGCCCTGGCGGTGGAATGGGAAGGCGAGGGCGATGCGCCCGACTCCATCTCCACGCAGGACCTCGATGACCAGGGCTTCGCCTCCACGATCCAGGGCGCGGCCCAGGACGTGCAGCTCGACGAAGCCGAGATCGATTCCGCCGTGCGCGAGATCCAGGACGCGATCCGCAAGGCCGGCAAGAAGCCCCACTGAAGGAATTTCTCATGAGCCATGCCAGCCGCCCGAACGGGCGCGCGGCCGACGCCCTGCGTCCGGTGCGCATCACCCGCCAGTACACCCGGCATGCCGAAGGCGCCGTGCTGATCGAGTTCGGCGAGACCAAGGTGCTGTGCACCGCCTCCGTCGAGGAGAAGGTGCCGCCGCACAAGAAGGGCAGCGGCGAAGGCTGGGTCACCGCCGAGTACGGCATGCTCCCGCGCGCCACCCACACGCGCAGCGACCGCGAGGCCGCGCGCGGCAAGCAGACCGGCCGCACGCAGGAGATCCAGCGCTTGATCGGCCGCGCGCTGCGCGCCGTCTTCGACCTGTCCAAACTGGGCGAGCGCACCATTCAGCTCGACTGCGACGTGATCCAGGCCGACGGCGGCACCCGCACCGCGGCCATCACCGGCGCCTACGTCGCCGCGCATGACGCGGTCAGCTGGCTGATGTCGCAGGGCAAGATCGCCGCGTCGCCGCTGAAGGACGCGGTGGCCGCGATCTCGGTGGGCATTCATGAAGGCCACGCGCTGCTGGACCTCGAGTACGTCGAGGACTCCGCCTGCGACACCGACATGAATGTGGTCATGACCGGCGCGGGACACTTCGTCGAACTGCAGGGCACGGCCGAGGGCGTCGCGTTCACGCGCGCCGAGGTCGACGTGCTGCTGAACCTGGCCGAGAAGGGCATCCGCGAACTGCTCGCCGCGCAGCGCGAGGCGCTCGGCCTGAAGTAATTGCGGTCTGGAGTGGAGCAAGCGATGAAGTTGGTCCTGGCCTCCAACAATGCGAAGAAGCTGAAGGAATTGCAGGCGCTGTTCGAGCCGCTGGGCATCGAGCTGGTCACGCAGGGCAGCCTCGGCATCCCGGAGGCGGAAGAGCCCTTCCACACCTTCGTCGAGAACGCGCTGACCAAGGCGCGCCACGCCGCCCAGGCCAGCGGCCTGCCGGCGCTGGCCGACGATTCGGGCCTGGCGGTCGAGGCGCTGGGCGGCATGCCCGGCGTGCTGTCGGCGCGCTATGCGACGCTGTTCGGCCGCGAGAAGAGCGATGCCGAGAACAACCGCGTGCTGCTCGAGAAGCTCGATGGCATCGAGGATCGGCGCGCCCGCTTCGTCTGCGCGCTGGTCGCGGTGCGCTCGGCCGATGATCCCGAGCCGCTGATCGCGATGGGCCGCTGGCAGGGCGAGATCCTGCGCGCCGAGGAAGGCGAGGGCGGCTTCGGCTACGACCCGCTGCTGTTCATTCCCGAGCTGGGCAAGAGCGTCGCGGCGCTCGGCGCGGAGCTCAAGAACCGGCTGAGCCATCGCGCGCTCGCGTCGCAGGACCTGCTGCGCCAGATGCGCCAGAGCTGGCACCTGGGCTGATCCCGTGGCCGACATCATCCGCATGATGCGGCCCGGCACGCTGACGCTGCCGTCGCTGCCGCCGCTGTCGCTGTACGTGCACCTGCCGTGGTGCCTGCGCAAATGCCCGTACTGCGACTTCAACTCGCACGAGTACCGCGATGGCCGCGAGCTCGGCGCCAAGACCGCGCGCGAATACCTGGCCGCGCTGCGCGCGGATCTGGAAGCGGCGCTGCCGCTGGTCTGGGGCCGGCCCGTCGTGTCGGTCTTCATCGGCGGCGGCACGCCCAGCCTGTTCGCGCCGGATCAGATCGCCGAGCTGATCTCCGACCTGCGCGCGCGGCTGCCGCTGGAGCCGGGCTGCGAGATCACGATGGAAGCCAACCCGGGCACCTTCGAGAAGGAGCGCTTCGCCGGCTTCGCGCAGGCGGGCGTGACGCGGCTGTCCATCGGTGTTCAGAGCTTCGACGACCGCAAGCTGCAGGCGCTGGGGCGCGTCCACAGCGGCATGCAGGCGCGCGCGGCGATCGAGGAGGCGGTCCGCGCCTTCGCGACTTTCAACATCGACCTGATGTATGCGCTGCCCGGGCAGACGCTGGCGGAGCTGGACGAGGACCTGCGCCTGGCGCTGTCCTTCGAGCCGCCGCATCTCTCGGTCTATCACCTGACGATCGAGCCCAACACGCGCTTCGCGAACGCGCCGCCGGAGCATCTGCCGGATCCGGACCTGGCCAGCGAGATGCTGGACCTGATCACCGCGCGGACCGGCGAGCGCGGCATGTCGCGCTACGAGGTCTCGGCCTATGCACGCGATGGCCATCGCTGCACGCACAACACCAACTACTGGCAGTTCGGCGACTACCTGGGCATTGGCGCGGGCGCGCACACGAAGCTGAGCTTCGCGCACCGGATCCTGCGGCAGGTGCGCTGGCGCGATCCGGCCACCTTCATGCAGAAGGCGGCCGAGGGCCAGGCGGTGTCCAACGAGCACGAGGTCACGCGCAGCGAGCTGCCCTTCGAGTTCATGCTGAATGCGCTGCGCCTGCGCGAAGGCGTGACGATGCAGAGCTTCCTGGAGCGCACCGGCCTGCCGCCGTCGGCGATCGCCAAGGCCATGGAGCAGGGGCGCGCCAAAGGCCTGCTCGATCCCGATCCGGCGCTGATCCGTGCGACGCCGCGCGGTTTCGATTTCCTCAGCGATCTGCAGGAGCTGTTCCTGGCGCCGTGAGCGCGTCACCGCGTGCCATGGGGGTCACCATCCCCGTGGACAGGCAGGTCCGCGCGCCGTCCAACGCCGCGCGCGACTCCGCGATCTCCGCGTGCAGCCACGCGATGAAGGCGCGCACGGCGGGCTCGTCGCGGACCTTGGGCGGATACACCACGTGATAGCGCTGCGGCTCCTTGAGCATTGCCTGGCGCGGCGCGACGCGCACCAGCCGGCCGTCCAGCAGCGCATCGGCGGCCAGCAGCTCGCGCGTCAGGCCCACGCCCATGCCTTGCTCGGCGGCCTGCAGCAGGATGCCGAAGTCATTGAAGATCGCCACCGGCACGACCTGGCGCCGCAGGCCGGCCTGCGCGAACCAGTCTTCCCATTGCCCGGCGTCGCCCAGCAGCGGCGCCTGCGCGAGCGCCTCCAGCGGCTGTCCGATGAGCTGGTGCGCCAGCGCCGGTGAGGCCACCGGCAGCATGGACAGGTCGAACAGCGGCTCGCTCTCGAGCCCAGGCCAGGGACCCAGCCCCTGGCGCAGGCCGATGTCGAAGCCCTCGCGCTCCAGGTCGACGACGCGCGGCGAGGCCTCGATCTCGATGGTGACCTCCGGATGCAGCGCGTGCCAGCGGCCCAGCCGCGGCAGCAGCCAGCGCTGTGCGAACGAAGGCAGCATCGTGACGCGCAGGCTGCGTTGCTCGACGCCATGGGCGGAGGCCGCGGCGCGCAGCGCCTGGTCGAGCTCCTGGTAGGCGCGCTCCACGCCACGCAGCAGCGCGGAGCCGGCCGCGTTCAGCACCACGCGCCGCCCTTGGCGATCGAAGACCGGAAAGCCGAGCTGCACCTCCAGCGCGCGGATCTGCTGGCTGACCGCGCTGTGCGTGAGATTCAGTTCCTCGGACGCGGCGCGCAGGTTCTGGTGCAGCGCGGCGGCACGGAAGGCGGCCAGGTACTGGAGCGGAAGGCGGGGGCTGCGCATCGGCGGGGCGTCCTTGTCTGGGCGGTGGGAGGCATTCTGGAAAGCCAGTCTGCACAAGGAGGCAAGGATATAGCGTTTGGAAGCGCCTTCTTGGGCATCTAGCATTACCAGCACTGATTCAAACGGCCTGTGCCGCTGAATCGATCCCCCACCCCCCGATGCCAGAAGGAACGACCATGAACGAGCCCGTCATCACCTGCCGCCCGGACGCCGGCCGCTTGCCCGCGACGGCCTGCTACGCCTATTCGCCCTGGGAGCGCTTCCCCGTGATTGGCCCGGCGCTGACCGTGCTGATCGCGATCCTCGGGGCGCTGGCGCTGGTCTCGAACGCCAACGCCTTCAACGACGTCAACGCCGAGTTGCAGATCGCGGCGCGCGAGCAGCGCCTGGCGAAGGCGGAGGCCGAGCGCGTCGCCCGCGCCCAGGCCGCGCGCCGGGCCGCGTTGCTGGCGAGCGCCACGCCGGCCAAGGCCGCGGGCGCTGCTCCCGAGCCGCCCGCGGCCGCGCCGGCGCCCGCCAGGAAGGAGCCGCGTCCCCAGTGACGCGTTCCCTCAGTGGCCGGTTTCAGGCACCGGCAGGTCGGGCTGATGCCACAGCGGATCGCCCGGCGCGACGTGGCTCGTCAGGTAGGCGTCGAGCTTGCGGTCGAAGGCTGTCTGCGTCGTCGTCTCACCTTCCGGATCGCCTTCGATGATCCGGAGGTAGGCGGCGGCGACACGCCGGAAGTCCTCCGACTCGCGGTCTTCCAGCGCGCGCAGCACGCGGTCGACCTTGCCCGATTTGATTGCCTCGCCGAAGTACTCGCCCTCGAAGTGCGGGAACTGCGTGTGGATGCGCCCCAGGCCGGCCGCGCCGACGGCGGCGCGGATGCTCGCGTTCATCGTCCACATCGCGTTGCGCTGATAGCCGCGCGCGGTCCGCGCGAAGCGCGTGTCGGCGTCATGGATCACGGTGTAGGGCACCTCGAAGTGGTTGAGGATGCGCGCGAACATCGGCAGGTTGGCCTTGCCCAGCGCGTTGATGACGTGCACGTCCCGCCCCAGGTCCTGCGCGACGCTCAGCAATGCGATCTGCTCCGTCGCGCCCTCGACCAGCACGATGTCGTCGTAGAAGAAGAACTCGTTCACCACCGGGTTGCAGGCACGGATCATCTTCAGGCGCTCGCGTTCCTCGGCGTTGAAGGAGACCTGGTCCGTCGAGATGAAGTGCGGCGCCGCGCCCGGCGAGTTGTCCACGCGGATGATGGTCGTGTGGTCCTTGGACAGGTCGATGAAGATCGGCGAGTGCGTCGTTGCGATCACCTGCCAGTCCGGATTGCCCAGCGCGAAGGCGTACAGCGCCTCGCGGGCGCCGCGGATGGTGGGGGGATGCAGGAAGGCCTCGGGCTCGTCGATCAGCAGGATGCGCGGCTGGGACGGGTCGGCGGCGCGGCGGCGCGGGCCCGATGACATCACCGACAGCGTCGACCACAGCAGCGCGCGCTGCAAGCCGGTGCCCTGCAGCTCGAGCGGCGCGCTCGAGCCATTCGTCACCCGCAGATAGGAATCGGCGGCGATCAGTTTCTCGTCGAGGGCGTCCTTGGAACGCGGGACCAGCTCGATCGACGTGCCCGGAAACACCTGCCCGACGTGGCGCGTGATGCGCTCGGACACCTCGTCAAAGGCCTGCCTCGCGCCGGCGAAGATCTGCTGCGCCAACTGCTCGATCTGCTCGAAGGCGGCCTGCGTCTGGCTGGCGTCGGCCTTCAGGCTCTGCTTGACGTGCTCCTTGAGCATGGCCAGCAGCCGGGCCTGCGTCGTGTCCATCGGGTCCGTCGGCCGGATGCGCACGGGCTGCGGGATGCGGCTCATGATCAGCGCATCGAAGCCGCCCAGTCCGCCATCCTCGAAGGCGGCCGTGTCGGGGTCGTAGGACTGCTTGCGGGCGCGCTCGTGCGGCGCCCGCCACACGTAGCGGAAGGCGACGCAGTCGCCGAAGTCCGCGTGCGGAAAGCGCCAGCCCCGGCCGATGCGCGCTTCGTCCTCGTCCGAGACCTCGTCGAAGAAGCCGGTGATGACGATCGGGACGCTCGGGTCCTGGTTGTGGAAATGGCCCGAATCCAGCGGCGCGCCGCTGGAGGCCAGGGCCTCGTAGGCGTCCAGGATCGTGGACTTGCCGACGTTGTTGCGGCCGATCAGCACGACGATCTCGTCGATGCGGATCAGGCAGCCCGTCGGGCCGATGCTCTTGAAATTCTCGATGTGGAATCCAGCCAGGCGCATGGCGCTCCTCCAGGTTGATGAAGACGCTCCGGGACAGCGGGGCTGCCTGGAGCGCTTCTGCGTGGAGGGGGAGTGGCTGGCGGGTTCGGAATCGAGTGGTTGTCAGACGCGGTTCAGCGACGCGCCCACGGTGCTGCGCAGGCGCTCGATCAGCCGCGTGGCGATCTGGTGCAGCGGCAGGACCTCGTCGGCCGCGCCGGCATTGATCGCCTCGCGCGGCATGCCGAAGACGACGCAGGTGGCCTCGTCCTGCACGAGGTTGTAGGCGCCCGCGTCCTTCATCGCCTTCATCGCCTTGGCGCCGTCCGCGCCCATGCCGGTCAGCATGATGCCCAGCGCATTGGGGCCGACCACGCGCGCGGCGGAGTTGAACAGCACCTCGACCGAGGGCTTGTGGCGGTTCACCGGCTCGCCGTCCTGCACGCGCGCGATGTAGTTGGCGCCCGAGCGCTCGACGCTGAAATGCATGCCACCCGGCGCGATGTAGCCGTGGCCGGGCAGGATGCGCTCGCCGTCCTGCGCCTCCTTGACGCGGATCTTGCACAGGCCGTCCAGCCGCGCCGCGTAGCTGCGCGTGAAGCCCGGCGGCATGTGCTGCGTGATGCAGACCGCGGGGCAGTCGGCCGGCAGGTTGATCAGCACGTCCTTGGTCGCCTCGGTGCCGCCAGTGGAGGCGCCGATGAAGATGAGCTTCTCGGTGGAGAGCCGGCCCAGGCTCGCGATCGGCGCGGCCGGCTTCAGGGGCGGCGTCGTGCCGCCGGCCGGGGCCGGGGCGCCGGGTGCCGCGGCCGGGCCCGGCGCGTGCAGGCGGCGGATGTGCGCCTTCGACGCGATGCGGATCTTGTCCGTGATGTCCTGCGCCAGCGCCCGGATGCCGTCGGCCACGCCGATCTTGGGCTTGGCCACGAAGTCCACCGCGCCCAGCTCCAGCGCCTTGAGCGTGACCTCGGCGCCGCGCTCGGTCAGCGTGGACACCATCACGACCGGCATCGGCCGCAGCCGCATCAGCCGCTGCAGGAAATCCAGGCCGTCCATCTTCGGCATCTCGACGTCCAGCGTGATCACGTCCGGGTTGAGGTTGCGGATCATCTCGCGCGCCGCGAGCGGGTCGCTGGCCGCGCCGACGCACTGCATGTCGGGCTGCCGGTTGATGATCTCGGTCAGGATGCTGCGCACCAGCGCGGAATCGTCGACGACGACGACGGTGGTCTTGGCCATGGCTTCTTACTCCTCGGAACTTCGGGACGTCTGGCCGTCTCAGAACAGATCGATCGAGCCGCCGCTGCTGGCCACCGGCTGCGCGCGCTGCGCGGCCGCCTTGTCCTGCTGGACCAGCGCGTCGGTGTTGGTGGGCGCCAGACGCTTGACCATGGCCTTGCCGCTCTTGGGCAGGAAGCACACCTTGCGCGGGTACACGTCCATCACGTCCTTGGACACGATGGGGATGCGCTCCAGCTTCAGGAAGTCGATGACGAAGTTGGTGTTGCGCTCGCCCACGTTGATCGTGTTCATGCCGGAGATGACCGCGCCGCCGCCGAAGATCTTCGCCTCCATGCGGCTCTTGGCGGCGCCGCGCTTCATCATCTCGTTGATCAGCAGCTCCATCGCGAAGGAGCCGTAGCGGCCCGAGTCGCCATGGCCCTCGGGCAGCATGAAGTGGTTCATGCCGCCGATCTGCGCGTGGCGGTCCCACAGGCAGGCCGCGATGCACGAGCCCAGCGTCGTCATGACGAGCAGATCGTCGTTGTCGACGAAGTACTCGCCCGGCAGCACCTTGACCGCGGCGTTCTTGAAGTGGGCGTCGTAGAAGAAGAACGAGGCTTCGCCGTTCTTGCGGGACACCAACTTCAACTGGGCCACGCGCTGCGCGCCGGCGCTGGCCATCGCCGCGCTTTGCTGCAGGGCCGAGGAGGCGGAAGGCAGGGTCATGGGATGGTTCCGTTAAACGCGCTCGTAGATCGTCTTGCCGCGCAGGCGGAAGAGATCGCGGGAATCGGTGAAGTTCTCGGAATGCCCGACGAACAGCAGCCCGCCCGGACGCATCACCTTGTGGATGCGCTCCAGGACCTTGCGCTGCGTCGGCGCGTCGAAATAGATCATCACGTTGCGGCAGAACACGATGTGGAAGGGGTCGCCCAGCGGCCACGAGGTGTGCATCAGGTTCAGCGTCCTGAACTCGATCATCTTGGCAAGCTCGGGCTTGACGCGGATGCGGCCCTCGTTGGCGCCGGTGCCGCGCAGGAAGAACTGCTTGAGCCGCTGCGGCGACAGCCCGCGCGACTCGGCCGCGTAGACGCCGCGCCGGGCCGTGTTCAGCACGTTGGTGTCGATGTCGCTGGAGACGATCTGCACGCCCGCGCCGCTGCCCAGCGACTCCTGGCAGGTCATCGCGATGGAGTAGGGCTCCTCGCCGGTCGAGGCCGCGCAGCACCAGATCCGGATCGGCTTGCCGGTCAGCGCCTTGAGGTCGTCGTTGAGCGAGAGGAAGTGATGGTCCTCGCGGAAGAAGGAGGTCAGGTTGGTGGTCAGGCAGTTCACGAACTCCTGCCACTCCTGGTCGCCTTGCGCGCCGCTGACGCTCTCCAGCCAGTTCAGGTAGTCGGCGAAGCTCTTGTGGCCGGTGTCGCGCAGCCGGCGCGACAGCCGGCTGTAGACCATCGCATGCTTGCCGTCGTGCAGCGAGATGCCAGCGTGTTGATAGATCAGCTGGCGGACCCGTTCGAAGTCGGCGCGGCTGAAGCTGAACTCGTGATCGATCGCCTCGACGGGCGACGGCGTCGCGAGCGAGACCGGTTGACCTTGGCGCATGGGGCTGTATTGGACTTCTTCGAAGGTGGGATGCCGTAGCACCGGATGGCCGCCATTGTCGGCAATCGTTAGTTTGATTGTGTTCGGTCGGAATGATGTGTGAAAGAGGTGGGGGGAAGCCCTCTTTTCTGCGCGCTCATTTGGGGGGGAAGCCGCTAGACTCCGCCCGAAATTGCCCCATCCGATCTTGGACGCTCCCCACAGTCTCATTGCCGCGCACAAGTTGCGCCTGGACCTGGCCTTGCAGCTCCTGCAGCAGGCCGGGGCGATGCTGCCCGACGCGGAGCCCTACTCCGAGGCCTGGCTGCAAGGCATCCTCGACGCGCTCTGCGACCTCTCGAGCAAGGACGCGTTGACCGGGCTGGTCAACCGCCGCAGCTTCGAAATGGCGCTGGGACGCGAGGTGGACCGGGTGGCGCGGTCCGGAGAGCCGGCGCTGCTGCTGGTGCTGGACATCGACCACTTCAAGGCGGTCAACGACACCTACGGGCATGCCGCCGGCGACCTGGTGATCCGCGCGGTCTCGCAGGCGATCGGCCAGACGGTGCGGCCGATGGACACGGTGGCCCGGATCGGGGGCGAGGAATTCGCCATCATCCTGCCCAACTGCCCGACCTCGTACGGCGTGACGGTGGCCGAGCGCATCCGGCAGCGGGTGCAGGCGCTGGCCGTCAGCATGGGCAGCGGCCAGCCGCCGCTGACCTGCACGATCAGCATCGGTGGGGCGTTCGCGCCGCAGTGGGTGCGGTCGTCGACGCTGATCTGGACCGAGCGGGCCGACCGCCAGCTCTACCGCGCGAAGGCCGAGGGCCGCAATCGCGCCTGTCTCGAGAGCCATGTCGACTCGCTGGTCAGCGCCGAGGAAAAAGGCATGTTGTTCGCCGTAACGCAACAGGATAGTGAATGAGCATGACAACAGCTCCTGCTGCACCGAAAGCCCGCGCAGGCGCTCGCACCTTGGCCGTCACGAGCGGCAAGGGCGGCGTGGGCAAGACCTTCGTCACCGCCAACCTGGCGGCGGCCCTGGCCGCGCGCGGCGAGCGCGTGCTGGTGCTGGATGCCGACCTCGGCCTGGCCAACCTGGACGTGGTGCTGAACCTGCACCCCAAGCTGACGCTGCACGACGTCTTCACCGAACGCTGCACGCTGGAGCAGGCGATCCTGCCGGCCCCGGGTGGCTTCCACGTGCTGCTGGCGGGCTCGGGCATGGTGGAGTACTCGCGCCTGACGCCTGACGTGCGCGACAAGCTGCTGCACATCCTGGAGGTGGTGCGGCCACGCTTCGATTACGTGCTGCTGGACACGGGGGCGGGCATCTCGGACGTGGTGCTGTTCGCCGTCTCGATGGCGCATGACGTGCTGGTCGTGGCGACGCCGGAGCCGACGTCGCTGACGGACGCGTACGCGACGATCAAGGTGCTGGCGACCCAGCAGGAGCGCCGCCAGGTGCACCTGATCATCAACCAGGCCAACCGGCCGGGCGAGGGCAAGCTGATCTGCGGCCAGCTGCAGCAGGTGCTGCAGCGCTTCGTCGGACCGGCGCCGGGCCAGAGCTTCAAGCTCGAGCTGCTGGGCGAGGTCAAGAACGACGCGATGGTCCGGCAGGCGGTGCTCAAGCGCCAGTTGCTGCTGGAGCACTACCCGGGCTGCGACGCCGCCCAGGGCATCCGCGGCCTGGCCGCCAAGGTGCTGGAACAATCCGCCGGTCATCCCTGATCCGCGGCCGCAGCGGCCGCATTCCCCTGCCGATGTCCGATTCCCCTGAAACCGGCGCCCCTCGTGGCGCCGGCACCCCGGCGGGTGCCGCGCCCGCCACCCCCTTCGAGTGGGTCGGCGGCGAGGAGGCGGTGCGCCGCCTCGTCGACCGCTTCTACGACCTGATGGACGTGGAGCCGCGCTACGCGCAGCTGCGGGCGATCCACCCGACGACGCTGGACGGCTCGCGCGACAAGCTGTTCTGGTTCCTGTGCGGCTGGCTGGGCGGTCCGGACCACTTCGTCGAGCGTTTCGGCCATCCGCGTCTGCGCGCGCGTCACCTGCCGTACCGCATCGGCATCGCCGAGCGCGACCAGTGGATGTCGGCGATGACGCAGGCGATGGCGGAGTGCGAACTCGACGTCGAGCTGCAGCGGCGCCTGGCCGCGTCCTTCGCCCATACGGCGGACTGGATGCGCAACGTCTGAGTCCCGACGGCCCGGCCGCGTGGCGGCTGGCGAGACATCGGTTCGCAGGGCGGCGGCGCCGAAATGATGTAAACGGCGCGGGCAGCGTGCATATCTGACACCGGCCCGGACCGCGTGCCCGGCCCGGTGATCACGTGGCGGGGGCCTTCGTCTACTGTCTGGTCCATGATGGAAACCCTGCTCGACGACGATGTGGTCGGCATCGATGCCAATCCCGACCTGCTGCACGTGAGGATCGACGACGGCCGTCTCTGGCTGTCCGAGGATGCCCGCGAGGACATCGAGGTCTGCGCTGGCTACTGCCCCGACACGGACAGCCCGATCCAGATGCTGAATTTCCTGCGCGCGGCCTGCGTGCGGCTGCAGCATGTGGACATGGACTGCGACGAGGCCGAACACGCCTTCATGTCGTTCTGCGTGCTCAAGGGACTCGAGCATGCGATCGAGACCCACTGGCAGGGCGCCGACACGGTCGGCGAGTTCCGCCCGGAGCGCCTGCTGATGGCGTTCACGACGCCGGTGTCCCCCTACGGCAGCCTGATGCTGCACTGAGCGGGGCGGCCGTCAGGCCGCGTTCAACAGCACCATCAGCGCGCCGCTGCCGCCATCGCTGGCGCGGGCCTGGACGAAGGCCAGGACCTCCTGCTTCTGCACCAGCCAGCGCCGCACGCGCGCCTTGAGCACCGGCTCCTTGCCGGGCGAGCCATTGCCCTTGCCGTGGACCACCCGCACGCAGCGCAGCCCGCGCCGCGCGCTGTCGTGGATGAACTGGCCGAGCGCCTCGCGCGCCTGGTCGCGGCGCAGCCCGTGCAGGTCGATCTGCGCCTGCAGCGACCAATGCCCCCGTCTGAGCTTGCGCACCGACTCCGCCGAGATCTCCGGGCGGCGGAAGGACAGCGTCTCGTCGGTCTCCAGCAGCGAGTCGACGTCGAAATCATCCGACAGCGCCTGCCGCCAGGCCCGCTGTTCATCGAGCTCGCGCTGGCGCGGCTCCGGCTCGGGGCGGCCGGGATGCAGGAGGACGCGGTTGGCGTCGGGCAGCGGGATCACGTCGCCGACGCTGCGCTCGAAGATGCGCGCCTCATGCTCGCGCAGCCGCGCCAGCGCGGCTTCGCGCTCGCGGCGTTCCTCCTCCGCGCGCTGGCGGAGCTTCAGTTCTCGATGCAGCGTCTGCAGGTCTTGCAGGCTGCGCAGTCGGTCGGTCACAGCAGGCCCAGGTCGGTCATCGATACGGGATCGCCCGCGCCGACGATGAAGTGGTCCAGCACCTTCACGTCCACCAGGGCCAGCGCCTGGGCCATCGCGCGGGTCAGCGTGAGGTCCTGGGGCGACGGTTCGGCATGGCCGGAAGGATGGTTGTGGACCAGCACGGCCGCCGCGGCGTTCAGGGCCAGCGCGCGCTTCACCACCTCGCGGGGGTAGGCAATGGTATGGGATACGGTGCCCTGGAACAGGGTCTCCAGGGCGATCAGCCGATGGCGGATGTCCAGGAACATCACGGCGAAACACTCGGATTCAAGGCCGCCATACGTGATCCTGAGGTAATCGCGCACCTGCCCGGCGGACTCGAAGACCGGCGCCCGGGAGAGCGGGCGGCGGAACACGCGGCGCGAGATCTCCAGCACCGCCTGGACCGTGGTGCGCTTGGCCGGCCCCAGGCCCTTGATCCTGGCCAGCTCGTCCTGGCCGGCGCGCATCAGGCCGTCCAGGCCGCCGAATTCGTCGAGCAGCTCGCAGGCCAGGTGCAGTACCGGCTGGCCTGGCAGGCCGGTGCGCAGCAGGATGGCCAGGAGCTCGGCGTCGGCGAGGGCGGCGGGGCCGAGGTCGCGCAGCTTCTCGCGCGGACGCAGCGCCGGCGCAAGGGCATGGAGGGAGGCGGAGGGCGGGAAGTCGGCGGTCAGGACGGTCATGACGGCTTTCGGCGGAAGGACCACGGCGCTCCAGCCTAAAATCGCGCCTCGATTCCCAAAATCCCCCTGACTAGTGAACCTCGTTCAACCAGGATCCTTCCTGACCCTGCATTACCGGCTCAGCGGGCCGGACGGCCAGGATCTGATCAACACCTTCGCCGACAAGCTGCCGGCCACGCTGACGCTGGGCGCCGGCGAACTGGCGCCCGCGATCGAGGCGCGCCTGATCGGCCTGGACGAAGGCACCCACACCCGCATCGAGCTGGCGCCGGGCGAGGCCTTCGGCGAGCGCAACCCCGAGCTGCTGCAGCGCGTCAAGCGCAGCCTGATGCGGGAGCTGGGCGATCCGGACGAGGACTACCACGTCGGCGACGTGGTGCAGTTCCCGACGCCGGACGGCCAGGGCCAGTACGCCGGCGTGGTCCGCGAGCTGGGCGAGGACTGGCTGCTGTTCGACTTCAATCACCCGTTGGCGGGACAGCCCGTCAGTTTCGAGGTGCAGCTGATCGGGGTGCTGTGATGACGGACATGACCATGGACAAGGACATCGTGCTGGCGGAGCCGCGCGGCTTCTGCGCCGGCGTGGACCGCGCGATCGAGATCGTCGAGCGCGCGCTGAAGAAGTTCGGCGCGCCGATCTACGTGCGGCACGAGATCGTGCACAACACCTATGTCGTCAACGACCTGAAGGCCAAGGGCGCGATCTTCATCGAGGACCTGGCCGAGGTCCCGGCCGGCGCGACGCTGGTGTTCTCGGCGCACGGCGTCAGCCAGGCGGTGCGCAAGGAGGCGCAGGCGCGCGGCTTCCAGATCTTCGACGCGACCTGTCCGCTGGTGACCAAGGTCCACGTCGAGGTCGCCAAGCTGCATCGCGAGGGCTACGAGTTCATCATGATCGGCCACAAGGGCCACCCCGAGGTCGAGGGCACGATGGGCCAGCTCAGCGACGGGATCTACCTGGTCGAGGAAGCCGCCGACGTGCCGCATGTGCGGGTCAACAACCCGTCCAAGCTGGCGGTGGTGACGCAGACCACGCTGAGCGTGGACGACGCGGCCGAGATCCTGGCGGCGGTGAAGCGGCACTTCCCCCAGATCCGCGAGCCCAAGAAGCAGGACATCTGCTATGCCACGCAGAACCGCCAGGACGCGGTGAAGGTGCTGGCACCGCAGGTCGAGGTGGTGATCGTGGTCGGCAGCCCGACCAGTTCCAACAGCAACCGCCTGCGCGAACTGGCCGAGCGGCTGGGCACGCCGGCCTACATGGTGGATGCCGCCGAGGACGTGAAGGCCGAGTGGCTGGACGGCCGCTCCCGGGTGGGCCTGACGGCGGGGGCCTCGGCGCCCGACGTGCTGGTGCAGGCGGTCATCGCCCGGCTGCGCGAGCTGGGCGCCACGACGGTGCGCACGCTGCCGGGCGTCGAGGAGCATGTGCGCTTCCCGCTGCCGATGGGCCTGGGCGACAAGTCGATGGCCGAGGTCACCAGCGATCGATCTTGATCGCCGCGCGGTCCGGCCCCGTCCGGGCCGGCCGCTGACCTCCGGCTGACACATCCCCCCATGCGATCGCCAACGCCCCCCGGAAAGGGGAGGCCGCTGGCGCAGAACACGAAAGACACATCCCCATGCTGGACATCACCCTGCTGCGCAAGGACCTGGACGCCGTCATCGAGCGCCTGCAACTGCGCAAGAACCCGCAACCGTTCCTGGACGTCGAGCGCTTCAAGGCGCTGGAGGCCGATCGCAAGCGCCTGCAGACCCGCACCGAGGAGCTGCAGGCCCGGCGCAACCAGCTCTCCAAGCAGATTGGCGTGCTCAAGGGCAAGGGCGAGGACGCCAGCGCCGTGATGACCGAAGTGGCCGGCATCGGCGACGAACTGAAGGCCGGCGCCGAGCGGCTGGACGCCATCCAGGTCGAGCTCAACGCGATGCTGATGGGCGTGCCCAACCTGCCGGACGCCAGCGTCCCGGCCGGCGCGGACGAGACCGGCAACGTCGAGGTGCGCCGCTGGGGCCAGCCGCGCGCCTTCGATTTCGCGATCAAGGATCACGTCGACCTGGGCGCCCCGCTGGGCCTGGACTTCGAGATGGGCGCCAAGCTGTCGGGCTCGCGCTTCGCCTTCCTGAAGGGACCGGCCGCGCGGCTGCACCGGGCGCTCGCGCAATTCATGCTGGACATGCAGACGCAGCAGCACGGCTACACGGAGTGCTACACGCCCTACATCGTCAACCGCGAGATCCTGGAGGGCACCGGACAGTTGCCCAAGTTCAAGGAAGACATGTTCTGGGTGCTGCGCGGCGGTGACGACGAGGCGCAAGAGCAATACCTGATCTCCACCTCCGAAATCTCGCTGACCAACACCGTGCGCGAGAGCGTGCTCAAGGCCGAGGATCTGCCCATCAAGCTGACGGCGCACAGCCCGTGCTTCCGCTCGGAGGCCGGATCGGCCGGCCGCGACACCCGCGGCCTGATCCGCCAGCACCAGTTCGACAAGGTCGAGATGGTCCGCATCGAGCAGCCCGAGCACAGCATGGCCGCGCTGGAGGAGATGACCGCTCACGCCGAGGCCGTGCTGCAGAAGCTGGACCTGCCGTACCGCACGATGCTGCTGTGCGCGGGCGACATGGGCTTCGGCTCGACCAAGACCTATGACCTGGAGGTCTGGCTGCCGGCGCAGAACACCTACCGCGAGATCAGCTCGTGCTCCAACATGGGTGCCTTCCAGGCGCGACGCATGCTCGCGCGCTTCAAGAACGCGGAGGGCAAGAACGAGCTCGTGCATACGCTCAACGGCTCGGGGCTGGCGGTGGGGCGCACGCTGGTGGCGGTGCTGGAGAACTACCAGCAGGCCGACGGCAGCATCGCGGTGCCGCAGGCGCTGCGTCCATACCTGGGCGGCCAGGATGTTTTGCGCGCCTGACGCACGCATCTGCCATTGGCGCAGGAATTTCTTGTGCCGAAGCCAAAAAGCTCGCTATACTCTTAGGCTTACTCGCTAACAACCACAGCGGGCACCGAATTCGGAGAGGTGGCAGAGTGGTTGAATGTACCTGACTCGAAATCAGGCGGACGGAAACGTCTCGGGGGTTCGAATCCCCCCCTCTCCTCCAAAGAAACAAGCCCCTGGCAATTTGCCAGGGGCTTTTTTCATTCCTCCGCAAAATACGCCATCCGTGTTTGGCGTGAGAACGGCGGTAAGGATCCGGAAAGTCGATCCACGGCACGATGCCGGCAAGATCTTCGCGCTCAGGGCGCCCCTGCGCATCGTCACTGTGAGAAACCCCGGATATGCCCTTCGCGACGCCCGCGTGGCTGAGTAGCCTGACCCTGAAGGTGATGCTGGCCTACGTGGCCGGCGTGCTGTTGACCGTCGCCACCCTGGCGCTGGTCTTCAACGGCGTGACCACGCTGCGCGGGCCGCTGTTCTTCGACGAGGACATCACCGAGTTCGCCGAGGAGCTCGGCGAGAACCTGCACTTCGATGCTTCGGGCACGCCGGTCGGCCTCGCCGATGACGAGCGGGGCCGCGAATGGCTCTACCGCGCGCTCAAGGACGACCTGGCCTACCGGGTGCTCGACGCTTCGGGCCGGGTCGTGATCGAGCCCACTCCGGCCAATCCGATCTGGCTGGCGGCGGGCGAGGGCGCTCGCGCGCTGCGCCCGGGTCAGTTCGAGTTCGCCCACGCCGGCCAGCGCATGCACGGCGCGACCGAGGTGGTGCGGCACCAGGGCCGCACCTGGTATCTGCAGCTGGCCGGCAGCGCGCGGCTGTTCGAACTCTTCCGCCTGGACTTCGCGCTGCCGTTCATGGGCATGGGCATGGTGCTGTTCAGCTCGGTGATGCTGCTGCTGTTCGGCGTGTGCGTGTTCGTGATGCTCAAGCGGGTGCTCAAGCCGCTGCGCGAGGTCTCGGCGACCGCGGCGGCGATCTCGCCGCGCTGGCTGCACGCGCGGCTCCAGGTCGATCGCGTCCCGTCGGAGATCGTGCCGCTGGTGGAAAGCTTCAACCGGGTGCTGGAACGGCTCGAGCGCGGCTATCGCGTGCAGCAGGAGTTCCTGGCGATGGCCGCGCATGAATTGAAGACGCCGCTGGCGCTGATCCGGGCCCAGGTGGAGTTCATGGAGAAGGGGCTGGTGGACGACTCGCTGCTGCAGGACGTCGAGCACATGACGCGGCAGGTGCAGCAACTGCTGTTGCTGGCCGAGGCCTGCGAGGTGCGCAACTACCAGTTCCAGCCGACCGACATGGCCGCCGCCGCGCGGGAGACCATCGGCTACCTGCGCCGGATGGCCGACACGCTGGGCGTCGAGGTCGAACTCCACGCGAGCGGCGAGGACATGATCTGGCATGCGGATCGCGGCGCGGTGTTCACGCTGCTGAAGAACCTGCTGGAGAACGCGCTGCAGCATGCGCCGGCGGGCAGCCGGCTGAGCGTCGAGGTGGGCGGGAGCGCAGTCTCCGTGCGCGATCGCGGTCCGGGCGTGACGCCGGAGCAGTTGTCGCGGATGTTCGGGCGGTTCTGGCGCGGCGCCCACCGGCGCGACCATGGCGCGGGGCTGGGGCTGGCGATCTGTCAGGAGATCGCGGACGCCCACGGCTGGACGCTGTCGGCCGAGCGCGAGTCGCCCGGCCTGCGCATGGTGGTGGCCCGTCCCGACGACGGGACCTGAGCCTCAAAACGCCTGCGGCGAGGACAGCGTCATCGGCAGGGTGGCCGGGGCCAGCCCCCATTCAAGGGGGAGTCGTACGATCACCGAATCTTCACCTTGCCGCTCTTTGAGGGGTATCGCACACTGGCTCGAATGCCCCCCGCAATCGCTTTCAAAGAGGCACCCCTGGCCAGCGACGGCTCGTCTCTTCACGGACGGCCCATCACGCGCCGCCTGGCGCTGCGCACATTGGGCATCATGGCCGCCGGCATCGGGACTGTCCGGGCGGCGCAACGCCCGCGCGTGATCCGCGCGCTCGTGGAATCGTGGGCACCCTACCTGGTCCCCGGCGCCGACGGCACGATGCGCGGCCTGGATGCCGATCTGCTCCAGGCCATCTGCAAGCAGGCGGGCTTCCAGCTCAATTGGGTCCGCGGACCGCAGCAATGGCGTCGGCGGCGCCTTCGTGAACTGCAGAACGACCAGTTCGACGTGATCTTCTCGGCCACCCCGGCACGGGAGCACGACCAAGTGGTGCTGTACAGCCGCCCCTATCGCAACGAGGCCTTCATGGTCGCCGCGGCGGACCGGCGCGATGCCCGGCTCGACCGTCTGAAGGGCTTTGAGGACGTGCTGCGGCGCCGCGTCCCGCTGCTGCACGTGGACGCCTTCCGGCTCGGCGCGGACTTCGAGAGCTGGCGGCCCCGGCTTGCCGAGGCCGGCCTGCTGATCCCCTACCAGACCGCGCGGCAGGGTCTGGACATGATGCGGCTCGGCCGGGCGCCGTTGATCCTGGGCGACGAGCTCGAACTGACGGCGCAGGCGAAGCTTTCCGGCCAGCGGCTGCGCCGCCAGGCCTTCGGCGACAGCGTGCAGCCGGTGAGCCTGATGCTGAGCCGGCGCCGCCTCGACGAGGCCGACGTCGCGCGCCTGGACCAGGCGATCCACGCGCTCGAGCAGCGCGGCAGGCTGGCGGCGATCCGCCGCCGCTACGGCGCGGCCTGAAGCCGGGGACGCGCCGGCCGCTGCGGTCCGCCTTGAGCCGCGTCATGCGCCGGTGGCAGACTCAGCGCTCATTCCATTGCAGGAGCGGCGATGAGCGATTCCTTCGATGCCATCGTGATTGGCGCGGGGCAGGCGGGGCCCGCGCTCGCCGAGCGCATGTCGCGCGAGGGCTGGCGCGTCGCGGTCGTCGAGCGTTCGCGCGTGGGCGGGACCTGCGTCAACACCGGCTGCATCCCGACCAAGGCGATGGTCGCCAGCGCCCATGCGGCCTGGGTCGTGCGCGAGGCCGCCCGCTGGGGCGTGCGGCCGCCCGAGCGCTTCGAGGTCGATGTCCCGGCGATCATCGCGCGCAAGGAGCGCATCTCCGGCCAGTCGCGTCAGAACGTCGAGCAATGGCTGCGCGGCATGCCCGGGGTCGAACTGGTCCTGGGCCATGCGCGCTTCGAGGACCCGCACACCATCGAGGTCGCCGGCCGGCGCCTGCGCACCGACCGCTTCTTCCTGAATGTCGGCGGACGGCCGGCGCAGCCCGGCGTCGAGGGCCTGGACTCCGTGCCCTGGCTCACCAACGCCTCGATCATGCGGCTGAGCGAACTGCCCCGGCACCTGGTCGTCGTCGGCGGCAGCTACATCGGGCTGGAATTCGCGCAGATGTTCCGGCGCTTCGGCTCCGAGGTGACCGTCGTGCAGCGCGGCGCGCAACTGGTGCCGCGCGAGGACCCCGATGTCGCCGAGGCGCTGCGCGGCCTGCTCGAACGCGAGGGCCTGACGATCCGCACCGGTGCCGAATGCGTGCGCCTCGCGCCAGCGCAGGAGGGCGTCGCCGTGCGGGTGAACTGCCAGACGGGCGAGCCCGAGGTGCGCGGCAGCCATGTGCTGATCGCCACCGGCCGCCGGCCCAACACCGACGACCTGGGCCTGGACCGCGCGGGCGTGACGCTCGATGAACGCGGCAACGTCGCCGTCGACGACCGGCTGCGAAGCAGCGCGCCGCACATCTGGGCGCTCGGCGATTGCAACGGCCGCGGCGCGTTCACGCACACCGCGTGGAACGACTTCGAGGTCACCGCGGCGAATCTCTTCGAAGGCGCTGATCGCGGCGTCGGCGGCCGCGTCGTGACCTATGCGCTGTACACCGACCCGCCGCTGGCGCGCATTGGTCTGGGCGAACGCGAGCTGCGCGCCAGTGGCCGGCCCGCGTTGATCGGCACGCGGCCAATGACGCGTGTGGGCCGCGCGATCGAGAAGGGCGAGACCGAAGGCTTCATCAAGATCCTCGTCGACGCGGAGTCGAAGGCGATCCTGGGGGCGACGGTGCTGGGCGTCGACGGCGACGAGGCGGTGCAGTCGCTGCTCGATGCGATCGCGTCCCGGCGGCCTTACACCGAGGTGCTCACCGGCGGCGTGCGCATCCATCCGACCGTCAGCGAGTTGCTGCCGACGGTGCTGCAGTCGCTCAAGCCGCTCGACCCCGCGTGAGGCTGCGTGAGGCCGCGTGGTGCCACGTGACACCGCGCGAGGCCTTCCGAGCGGTTTGAGGCCGCTCGATCGGCGCTGCCGCGGGTATGGGGCTTGCCGAACGCGTTGACCGCCCGTCGGGCGGTCGCGAAAGGCGCTCCATGATCCGTCCCGGTCCACGACCCGCCACCGCCACGCCGGCATCGACATCGGCGCTTCACGTCGTGGAGATCGTCGGCGCGCTGCCGCCGGACGGCGAGGGCGCGCCGCTGCTGGTGGCGCGTCTCGTCGAGCGGCTCGGCGCCGGCGATGGCTTCCGCTTCACGGTGCTGTGTCCGGCCGAGGGCCCCTACGCGGAGCAACTGCGCGCGCTGGGCGCGGAGACGGTCGTGGTGCCGATGCCCGACGATCCCGCGTGGCACGCGATCCAGGTGCTGGTGGGGCTCATCCGCAACCGCCACGCGGACGTGCTGCATGCGCATCTGCCCAATGCGCACCGGCTCGCCGGGCTGGCGGGCAGCATCACGCGCACCCCGGTGCTCAGCACGGTGCAAGGCGTGCAGTTGGACATGCCGGATCTGGAGGTCCACCGCCTGGTCGCAAGCCAGCTCAGCGTCGTCAGCGAGGCGGCCTACTTCCATGCCGTGGGCCTGGGCATCGCGTCGGAGCGCATCAGCCTGGAGCCCTTCGACGCCGCTGACGAGGCTCATGCCCAGGCCGGCAGCCTCGATGCGCTGGGGGAGCGCCTGCGCGCACTGGCGCGGCCGCCTGCGGCGCAGCCATCGGGGCCGCCAGCGTCCGCGCCGCGCGCGCCCTTCACGCCTGTGAGCCCGGTGACCCCCGTCTCGCCGGTGGTGCCGATGACGCCGACGACGCCGATGAGCGCGGCGGCGCCGGTGGCGATCCGCGCGGAGCTCGATGAACTCGAGCCTTCCCGCCCATCGAACGCGACGCGGCGGGGTTAGGCGGCGCCAAGGCGAGACGCAGCGCGGGTATCGGGTTTGCCCGTAGTCTTTCGCAGGGCGATCCGCTCGGCGTGACGCGATGCGATGCGACGCGACCCGCGGCCGCTCCCGGCACGACCTCAATCCTCAGCTTTCAGGAGATCCTCATGAACCCCCGTTCCAAGATCACCACCGTGGCGATGGCGATTGCACTGGCTTCCGGCGTCGGCTTCCTGCATGCCCAAAGCGGCGGGCAGGGCGGCAGCTCGGGCTCGGTGGGCGCGCGCGATCAGACCAACGATCCGCTGTCCAACAACAACAACCAGAACAACCCGCCGCGGACCAACAGCTCGACCAGCGCGACGCCCGCGGCCAATCCGGGCACGGGCCAGCCCGCCGGCACGCAGGGTACGCAGGACATGCAGAACACGCAGCCCGCGACCAGCAGCCAATACAACGGCAACAACACCACCACCGAGCAGCGGCAGGATCCCAACGTCCGCACGCCAGTCGCGCCGATGCCGCAGGACAACTCGTCTTCGATGAACAACGGCACGCCGAGCGATTCGTCGATGAATAGCGACAACGCCAACCGCGACAGCACGCTGCCGGCGCGCGCCGACCGCAACTGATCAGCGCGCCGTCCGCCGCGCCAGCCAGACGCCGACCGCCACCAGCGCCATGCCCGCCATGGCCGGAGCGGTCAGCGTCTCGCCGAACAGCGCCCAGGCGATCAGCGCGGTGGCCGGCGGCGTCAGGTAGAAGAGGCTGGCGACATTGACCGCGCTGCCGCGGCGGATCAGCAGGTTGAGCAGGCTGACCGCGCCCAGCGACAGCACGAGCACCAGCCAGGCCAGCGCGAAGACGAACTGGCCGGTCCAGTGCACGCGCATCGTCTCGGTCATCGCGGCGATCGCGCCGGTGACCACGAGGCTGGGCACGAACTGGATGACCGAGCCGGTGCGCAGGTCGAAGGAAGGGCAGAACTTCTTCTGGTAGAGCGTGCCGGCGGTAATGCCGATGAGCGCGATCACCGCGGGCGCCAGCATCGCGGCGAGGGCGCCGCCCGGGACGGCTGCGACCTTCTGCGCGACGACCAGTCCCACCCCCGCGAAGCCCAGCGCCAGGCCCAGCCATTGCATCGGCTGGATGCGCTCGCCGAGGAAGGCGCGCGCGCCGAGCGCGGTCACCAGCGGCTGCAGGCCGACGACCAGCGCGGTGATGCCCGCCGGCAGACCATGGCCGATCGCGGTGAACACGCCGCCGAGGTACACGCCGTGGACCAGCAGCCCCGTGACCGCGATGTGGCCGAAGGCGGCGGGCGAGCGCGGCCAGGGCGCGCGCAGCAGCAGGACCACCGGCAGCATCAGCGCGATCACCGCGGCATAGCGCCAGGCGAGGAAGGTCAGCGGCTCGGCGTCGGGCAGGCCGAACTTGGCGCCGATGAAGCCGGTGCTCCACACGGCGACGAAGAGCAGCGGCAGCAGCTCCTGGATCGAATGGGCGCGCGCGGCGCCGGGCGTGGCTGGCGTGGTCGAAGGCGAAGGCGAGGGCGATGCGGAGGGCGGGCTCATGGGCCCCGATGCTACCGAGCCGCGATGGGGGCCGGCGCGTCCCAGCCGCCGCCAAACGCCCGGAAGGCGGCGACTGCCGCGCGTGCGTGGGCCGCGTCGAGCTGCGCCAGCTGGTCGCGCGCGCCGAGCAGCAGCCGGTCTTCCTGCAGCACCTCGATCAGGCTGGCGGCGCCGCCCTTGTAGGCATCCTCCGCCGCGTCGCGCGCGAGCTGATGCGCGCGGACTTCCTGCGTGAGATCGCCGCGCTGCTGCTCCAGCTCGGAGAGGCTGACGATCGCGTTTTCGACGTCCTCGGTGGCACGCAGCATGCGCAGGCGCACTTGCGCGAGCGACTCGGCGCGCGCGCCATGGGCCTGAGCGACTTCGGCGTCGACGCGGCCGAAGTCGAACAGACGCCAGTGCAGCCCGAGCAGCGCCTGTGGCTGGAAAGCCGCCGCCGACAGCAGCCCGCCATTCAGGCTCGATGCGCCGAGCACGCCGCCGAGCGTCAGGCGCGGGTAGTACTCGGCCGTGGCGACGTCGATGCGCGCCTGGCTCGCGTCGAGCTGACGCTCCGCGGCGATGACATCGGGGCGGCGGCGCATCAGCGCCGCGGGGGTGAGGTCCGCGGGCAGCGACGGCACGAGGTAGGGGGACGAACGCGTGACGCCCGGTTCGGCAGGCGCGGCGGCGCGCGGCGCCTCGGGTGTGTCCGCGATCAGCTTCGCCGCGTAGGTGCCGGCCTGCTCGCCCATCAACACGTCCAGCCGATGCAACTGCTGCGACAGCTCGGTGCGCAGCGGTGCCAGCGTGCCGCGCGCCTGAAGCTGCAGCGCCTGGGCCTCCGCGACTTCGCGCTGCGCCGCCAGGCCGCCGTTGAAGCGGTCCTCGATCAGCCGCAGCAACTGGGACTGGTTGCGCAGATGCGCCTCGGCGACGGCGATGCGAGCCTGCGCGCCGCGCACGCGGAAGTAGGCATCGGCGGCTTCGGCCGCGACGGTCACGCGCGCGCCCATGCGCGCCGCCTCGGCGGCCTGCCATTCGGCGATGGCGGCTGTCTCGCCCTGGCGCAGGCCGCCGGCCAGATCCGCTTCCCAGCTCGCGCCGATGCCGAGCGTCTGCAGCGTCTGCTCGCGCTCGTAACCGGGAAAGCCGTGTGCGAGCTTGCCTTCGGGGCTCTTCAGCGATTGGCGCTGATGCAGCAACTGGCCTTGCAGCAGGCCCTGCGGCAGGCGATTCGCGCCGGCGCCCTGTGCCGCGGCGCGCGCCTGTTCGGTGCGGGCCAGCGCGATGGCGAGGTCCAGGTTCTGGTCGAGCGCGCGCTGGACGATGGCGCTCAATGCCGGATCGTCGAAGCCTTGCCACCAGGCGGCGAGTACTGCGGGCGAGTCGCCGGTCTGGCGCTGCGCGATCAGCGCCTGGCCGGCGAATTGCTCGTCGAGCGCGCGCGGGCGGCCGGCCGGATCGGTCATCGGCGCGCAAGCGGCAAGCGCAGCCGCCAGCATGGCGCTGAGCGCCAGATTCAGCGAAGCGGCGCGCCGTGGCAGGCGGACAGCGGAGGACAGCGGGAGCGTCATGGTGGAACTCCAGGAAGTGCGGCGCGAAGCGAGGGGAGGGCGTGCAAGCTCAATGGGCATCGGCGGAAGGGGCGGATGGCGGCGTGATCCTGCGCAGCAGCGGCACGAACAGCAGTGCCGCGACGAAGCAGACCATCACGAGCAGGAAGGCGTCGGAGAAGGTCATCGTCAGCGCCTCGCGGTAGGTCAGGGACCAGAGCTGGCGCAGCGCCGCGGTGGCCGCTTCGCCAGAAGGCAGCGAGGACAGCGGCGCGCCGGCGGACGCGAGGAAGCCGCTCATCGCCTCGTTGCCGTCATGCAGGCGCTCGGCCAGGCGCTGGAAGTGCAGGTTGGTGCGATCGTTGAGCACCGTCGCGCAGGCCGCGATGCCGATGGCGCCGCCCAGGTTGCGCATCAGGTTGAACAGCCCCGAGGCCAGCTTGAGCCGCGCCGGCGGCAGCGCGCCGAGCGCCAGCGTCACCACCGGCGGCACGCTGAGCTGCTGCGCCATGCCGCGCAGCGCCTGCGGCAGCAGCAGCTGATGCGCGCCCCAGTCGTGCGTGATCGGCATGAACTCCCACATCGAGAGCGCGAACAGCGCCAGACCCGCGAAGAGGATCCAGCGCAGATCGAAGCGGCTGGCGAGGAAGGCATAGAGCGGGATGCTCATCACCTGGAACACGCCGGTCGAGAACACGGCCAGGCCGATGTCCAGCGCGCCGTAGCCGCGCACGCGGCCGAGGAACAGCGGCGTGAGGTAGATGGTGGCGAAGATGCCGATGCCGGTGATGAACGAGAACAGGCTGCCGAGCGCGAAGTTGCGGTCCTTGAGCGCGCGCAGGTCCACGATGGGCCGCGCGACGGTCAGGCTGCGCGCGATGAAGGCGATGCCGCTCAGCGCGGCGGTCCAGGCGGTGATGGCGATGGTCGTGTCGCCGAACCAGTTCCAGCGCGGGCCTTCCTCGAGCGTGTACTCGAGGCAGCCCAGGAACACCGCGAGCAGCGCCATCGACAGGTAGTCGGCGCCCTTGAGCAGCGAGAGGTCGGGCTTGTCCACGCGCACCATCAGCGGCACGACGACGGTGACCACGAGGCCGGGCAGCAGGTTGATGTAGAAGAGCCACTGCCACGACAGCATGTCGGTGATCCAGCCGCCGACCACCGGTCCGAGCGTCGGCGCCAGCGAGGCGATGGCGCCGATGGTGGCCGCGGCGATGACGCGCTGCTTCCCGTCGAAGTACATGAAGGCGGTGGTGAAGACCATCGGGATCATGGAGCCGCCGAGGAAGCCCTGCAGCGCGCGGAAGGCGATCATGCTCTGGATGTTCCAGGCCAGGCCGCACAGCAGGCTGGTCAGCGTGAAGCCCAGCGCCGAGGCGGCGAACAGCCAGCGCGTGGACATCACGCTGGCGAGCCAGCCCGACAGCGGGATGACGATGATCTCGGCGATCAGGTAGCTGGTCTGGACCCAGGTCGTGTCGTCGGCGCCGGCGGAGAGGCCGCCGCCAATGTCGCGCAGCGAGGCCGAGACGATCTGGATGTCCAGCAGCGCGATGAACATGCCGATGCACATGGTCGCGAAGGCGAGCACCTTGTCGCGCGTGCTCAGCTGGGCGACGGGGATGACGTCGTTGGACCAGAAGGCGGGACGCGCGCGTTGCGGCATCGATGCTGGCGCCGGCGAGGACACGGAGGCGGCGGGCGCGGCGCTCATGGCAGGCTCGCGGTCTTGGTGGCGGGGGCGGCGCTGCCGGCGGCGGTGTCGACCTCGACCACGACGGACAGTCCGGGGCGCAGCCGGCCGAGGCGGTCATCCGCGGCGTCGAGCTGGATGCGCACCGGCACGCGCTGGACGATCTTGGTGAAGTTGCCGGTGGCGTTCTCGGCCGGCAGCACGCTGAACTGCGCGCCCGTCGCGGGCGCCAGGCTGCCGAGCCGTCCGTGCATCACGACGCCGGGCCAGGCGTCGGCGCGGATGCGCACGGGCTGTCCGGCCTGCATGCGGGCGAGCTGGTCTTCCTTGAAGTTGGCATCGACCCAGAGGCCCTGCGCGGGGACGACCGACATCAGCGGCGTGCCGACGCCGACGTAGGTGCCCAGCCGCGCCTTGCGGTTGCCGATGTAGCCGTCGCGCGGCGCGCGCAGTTCGGTGTAGCCGACGTTGAGACGCGCGAGTTCGCGCTCGGCGCGGGCCTGATCGAGCGCGGCCTGGGCCTGGCGCTTCTGCGTCGCGATGACGTCGAGCTGGCGCTCCGCGGCGAGTTGCTCGGCACGGGCGCGGGCGGAGCCGGCCTGCGCGGTCTTGAAGGCGGCCTCGGCGCGCTGGCTGCTCTCGACCGAGACGGCCGAGCGCCGCACCAGGTCCTGATGGCGCGCGAAGTCGTCGCGGGCGCGCTGTTCCTCGGCGGAGGCGGCAGCGACGCCGGCGCTGGCCTTGGCGATCACCGCCTGCTGCAGCGCGGCGCTCGCGGCGAGGTTGGCGATGGCGGCCTCCTGCGCCTGGACGGCGCCGGTGGCGCGCTGCAGCGCGGCGTCGTAGTCGCGCGCGTCGATGCGGGCCAGCAGCTCGCCGGCGCGCACGAACTGGTTGTCGGTGACCGGCAGCTCCGCGATGTAGCCGCCGACCTTCGCGCCGACCACGGTGACGTCGCCGCCGACGTAGGCGTCGTCGGTCTCTTCATGGAAGCGGCCGGTGGTCCACCAGTGGGCGCCATAGGCCCCGGCCGCGAGCACGGCGGCGGTCAGCGCGGCCCACGACAGCGCGGTGCGGCCGAACGGCTTGCGCGAGCCGGCGGAGGAAGCGGGAGGGATGGAAGGAGCGGAAGGAACGGAAGGAACGGGTGCCGGGGAAGCGGCCGTGGCGGTGGAGTCGGGGGAAGGGGCGGTCATGGCGGAGCTCCGGCATCGAGGGCCCGCCGGGGCGGCGGGTGATGGAGCGGACTATAGGAACGTCACTTTCATGATGGAAGTGACTGGCGGCGGAATGCACCATTCCAGATTCGTCAACTGACTTCCATGATGGAAGTCAGAGAGAATCGCGGGGCAACCCAAGGAGGCCGCCGATGCGCCGCACGAGTTTTGAGGAGATGGCCTGCCCGGTGGCGCGCACGGCCGACATGCTGGGCGACAGCTGGAGCGTGCTGATCCTGCGCGAGGTGTTCTACGGGCATCACCGCTTCGACGAGTTCGTGAGCGAGCTCGGCATTGCGTCCAACACGCTGACGCGGCGGCTGGCGGAGCTGGTGGACCGGGGCCTGCTGGAGAAGCGGCCCTACAGCGAAAAGCCGCCGCGCTTCGAGTACGTGCTGACGCCCAAGGGGCGCGATTTCCGGCCGGTGATGCTGACGATGCTGAATTGGGGCAACCGGCACGCGGCGCTGAAGGGCAAGCCGATGCGGCTCATCGACACGGAGACCGGCGAGCCGGTGGAGCTGCAACTGATCGATGCCCGCACGGGCAAGGCGATCGGGCCGCAGCACAAGGTGGAGCGCCGCTCGGCCGCGCCGCGGCGCGTCGAGCTGTTTGACTTCGATGGGGAAGTGAAGGACGAGGCGGACGAATGAACGTGGAGCGCGAAGGCGTCGCAGGCACTGTCAGTTCGCGAGTTCGACTTGGTCCAAGTTGCACTTGGAACCATTGCCGCCGGGCTGCGTGTAGGTGATCTTGTGAACGCGTTTGCCGGATAGGTACGCGGCCATCAAGGTGGCGTACAACCCCTTTTTGTCGCTCGTGATGTACGCAACGTCCCAGATGCATTGCTGTGCGAATGGCTCGTGGAAATTTACGTAGTAGTCCGTGCCTTGAGCGGCGATCAACTTGATCCCCTTGTCGGTCTCAGTGAACTGTGGCGTTGTCTGGGCAATCAGTTGTGTGGGACCGCCTATTGCAGCCGCGGCAACGGCGGTGAAGAGAATGGATTTGGCTAGGCAGAGGTTTGCGCCGTCGCGTCGAATACTCATCAGGTTCTCCCTCGTTAGGTGCGCCGGATCTTCGCAGATTTGATACCGGGAGGTATCCGGTGTCCGAGAGTGGAAGGGCCAAAGGACCTCGACGTCTCAGCGCTGCACGAGCGCCAGCTTCGCGCCTAGGCCGACGAAGGCGGCGGCGAATCCGCGGCGCATCCACTGGAGCACGCGCGGCCGCGCGAGTACGCAGTCGCGCACTGCGGCGGCGAAGACGCCGTAGACCGCGAAGACGGCGAAGGTCATCGCCATGAAGACGAGGGAGAGCTCGACCATCAGGTGGGTTGGACGCGGCTCGTCGCGGGCGATGAACTGCGGCAGGAAAGCCAGGAAGAAGATCGAGAGCTTGGGGTTGAGCAGGTTCACGAGCACCGCGTGGACGACGATCTCGCGCGCGGTGCGAGGCGGGCTCGTGGCGTCGATGGCGAGGGCGCCGCGCTCCTGGAGCGACATCCAGGCCATGTAGAGCAGGTAGGCGACGCCGGCGTACTTGACGGCGTCGAAGGCGACGGCGCTGGCGTGCAGCAGCGCGGCCAGGCCGGTGATGGCGGCCAGCATGTGCGGGACGATGCCGAGCGTGCAGCCGAAGGCGGCGATCAGCGAGGCGCGTGCGCCGCTGGACAGGCCGGCGGCGAGCGTCACCAGCGCGCCGGTGCCCGGCGAGGCGACGACGATCAGCGAGGTGATCAGGAACTCGGGGTTGGCGAGGGAGGCGAAGGGCACGGCGGACCTCGATGCGGTGGTTGCGGAGAGGTCATGGTCGTGGCGCGAGGGGCGGCGCGTCTTGGACGAAATTGCAGGGCCGGGAGGCTCAGCGCAGGGCGGCCGCGTAGACGCCGGGCGGGATGCCGAAGCAGCGGACGAAGTGGCGCGTGAGGTGGCTCTGGTCGCAGAAGCCGCTGGCGGCGGCGGCCTCGGCGAGCGGGGTGCCCAGGCCGATGAGGCGGCGCGCGCGCTGAAGGCGGCGCTGGACGAGATAGGCATGCGGCGGCAGGCCGGTCGCGCGGGTGAAGGTGCGCAGGAACTGGAAGCGGCTCAGGCCGGCTTCGCGGGCGAGGTCGGCGAGGCTCACCGGGGAGGCGAGGTCGTCATCGAGACGGGCGCGAGCGGCGGCGATGCCGGAAGGGATCGCGGTCGGCGCTGGCGCGCGGGGATGGAGCAGGCTTTGGAGCAACAGCAGGAGCGCCGAGTCGACGCCCAGCGTGTCGGTCGAGGCGGCGGGGGCTGAGGCCGTCGCGCGGAAGAGCGCCTCGAAGCGGGCGGCGATGCGGGTGTCGTGGAGGGTGGGGTGGTGGAACTCGACATCGAGGCCGGGATGGTCTTCGGCGATGTCGGCCAGGAGGTTCAGCACGAGCTCCGGCGAGAGGTAGAGCATTCGCCAGGCGCGGCCGTGATCGCCGATGGGCAGGCCGTCGTGGACCTCGCCCGGGTTGACGGTGATGAGGTCGCCCGGACCGGCTTCGACGATGCCGCGGCCGCTGGCGGACTTCTGCGCGCCGCGATCGATCAGGCCGATGCCGAACTCGTCGTGGATGTGACGGGAGAAGGCGCGCGCGGTGTCGGCGCGGACGATGTCGACGCCGGGAAGCGGGCAGGGGAGGCGGGTGAAGGCGGCGCCGCGAGGGGCGGAGTCAGCGGCCATCGAGGAGTTCCAGCGTGCGTGGATCGGGCTGGCCATCGTAGAAGCGCTCGAGGGCGTCGAGGAAGAGGGCGTCGTTGCCGGAGGCTCGCGCGAAGAGCGTCAGCGAGGAGCGGAACTTCATGGCGTCGACGTGGCCGAGGATCTGTTCGGCGGATCGGGTGCGGTGCGAGGTCATCAGCGTCACGCATTCGCGAAGACGCGGGCCGAGGACGGGGTGGGCCAGATAGGCGACGGCTTCATCGAGGGATTCGACGCCGTAGAACTGGGCCGTGCTGCTGAGGCCCAGGCCGCGGAGCTGCGGGAAGAAGTACCACATCCAGTGGCTGACCTTGCGACCGCGCTTGAGCTCGTCGAGGACGTCGGCGAGCTGCGGGGACTGGGCGGTGAGGAAGCGGTCGAGGTCGAAGGGGGCCGGCATGGCGGTCGCGGATGGGGCTGGGATTCCGGAGACTCTAGCAAGGGGGACGCCTGAATCGGAGGGAACCCATTCGGTGGGAGGTATCCCCCTGATGGCGGTGGTTCTCCTCAGGATTGATGAAACTCCGCAAGCCTTTGAGGGTTCCTCCGATGCGCCCCACGCCGCGACTCTTCCAGACTGAAGTTTTCAAAGGGAGGAGGCCCATATGGCTCAGATCATTTCTCGGCGTTTGCTCGTGCTGGGCGGATTGCTCGCGCTCGGCATCGGATCGGCGGAAGCCAAAGGCCGCCGGGGCGGTGGAGGGCGAGGCGGCAGTCGCGGTGGCCGTGGAGGCGGAGGCGGTGGTAATAGCGGCGATTGCGGCTCGCGCGGAGGACCGTGAGGGCCTCGCGATAAGAACGGGAAATGTCCGGGGTGGAGGAAGTGAACCGCCCCGGGCCTCTGGGTGCGCATGACGGCGTCTCAACGGGCCGTGATGGTCGATATCGCGTACCAGGTCGGTGACCCCGCTCAGTTCAAGAAGGCGCGGGCCGCACTGGCCGCAGGCAAGACCCAGGAGTTCTCTGACGAGACCCGCGTTTCCTACAGGAACAAGGCGGGCGTCATGGTCGAGGGCCCCCGGGCTCGAGAACTGCGGGCCTCAATGCTGGCCGGGGTGCCGGATTGGAACGCTAGGGTGAGCATGGCGAATCGGTAAGGCAAACCACTTAGGCACTTGCCGAAAGAAATGGTAACGTTTTGCCGGTGTTTGGGGAGACACCATGGCAAAGCCAAGAATTTTTGTTAGCTCTACCTACTTTGACCTTCGCACGGTCCGAGACGATCTAGATCGCTTTATTCGAAGCATGGGCTTTGAGCCCGTGCGTCATGAGCGCGGTCACGTCTCTTACGGAAAAGACGATGCCCCTGAGACTTACGCTTATAGGGAGATTGAGTCCTGCGAAATGCTCGTTTGCATTATTGGCGGACGCTTTGGCTCTACTTCAAAAGAAGGTCCGTACTCGATAACCCAGAAGGAGCTAAAGACGGCGCTCGAAAGAGGTAAGCAGGTCTACATTTTTGTGGAGGAGTCCGTCCACCACGAACATCGCTACTATGCCGCGAATAAGTCCGTGGTTGGCATCAAGTACACCGCTGTGGATAATGTAAAGATCCATGAATTTTTAGAGGAGATATATGCGTTGCCAAAGGGTAATCCCATATTCCAGTTTGGGGTTTCGAGCGACATCACCTCGATGCTTAGCGAACAATGGGCGGGCCTATTTCAAAGACTTCTTGTGGAGAACTCAATTCGGTCCCACGCAACGCTGATAGACGAGCTTCAGCGGAGTCTTCAGACGGTCGGACAGCTAGTGCAGTTTCTGACCGAAGAGAAGGGTAAGGGTGACAAAGCGATCAATGAGATTCTCTTCGCGAGTCACCCCATTTTCGAAGATCTTCGTAAGAAGCTTCGAAATAAGTATCGAATTTACTTCTCCAATGTTGCCGAAATGAAAGAATGGCTAGAGGCTGCAAAGAGCTTCGAGGAGGAGCTCTTTTCTATGGAGACTGAATATTATGAGTTTGTTAAGGAGTATCCGGTTAGAAATAGGGTTGAGATCCAAACATTGCTGATCAGTCGACAATTATTCGAGGACGATGGCCGACTCATCCCGCGCGCGCCGGGCGATTGGAACGATCAATTGGTGCAGGTGCGAAGGGAGACAAAGAAGTCTGACAATAGTGCAACCAATATTGAGGACGAGATTCCATTCTAGGTCGCGTGCTGCAACGGCCTGCCCGGGTCGAGTGGACGGCTCCGCATGGTAGGTTGAGAAACTTATTCGCCCGGGAGCAGCTTGTCTAATGGGAATCCGATTTCCCCCTCGTTCTGCCGGTATTCCTTCTTGAGGAACTCGAAGAACTGCGTGAGGTAGACGTAGTGCTCCTCATGCTCGGACCGGTCGCGGATGGTCTCGCTTCGAAGCAAACCTTCTTGGTAGAGAACGGCGTCGCGGACAGCAGTCATGAGCAGCGCCGCGTAGGGATTCGGGATCGTGATCATGCGGCTTCCTTGATGGCATTCACAGCGAGTTGGTTCAAGAGCATCTTGAACTGGTCCAGCGGCATGTCATGCGCTGGAGCGATGGTGTAGTGGGTGGAGCCCAATCGCGCGTTGAAATTGTCTTTCACGATAGCCAGGCCGTTCGGCAGCACGGTCCCAGCCGAAATGCGGTAATACGACCAGTCCTTTCCGGGCGGCACGCCGGCCTTGTCGAAGGTGCTGATGCCTCTCGGGCTCTTCGCGACGGTGACCCACTTGCTGCCGCCACGATTCACGATGTCGATGTCAGGCGAGCGGATGCGGCCAGCCGAGTAGACAACGACTTCCTCAATGAGGTCGAACAGACCGCCACCCTTTTTGGCGTGAAGGCCGCGCCAGAGATTCACCGGCACCTTGCCGTCGAAGTAGTTGTGATCCTCTCCTAAGGAACGAAGCACATCCTTCAAGGTGGTAACGCTCATCTGTTGCTCCCAGCACGGTTGAAGGAACAGTGTGGGCGGGATGGCGCGGCTCCCGAAGTGACCTAAGTCCTTCGCGTGGCGAAGCCGGAGAGGCGTTTGAAGGGGCCTCTATTTCGTTGATGCGACGCCCGCGAGCTACTCATGGCATCGCCGGGGCGTCGTTGTGCAGCATGTGATCTACGCCTGATACTCCGCGTCCATACGTGAAGGATCGAAAGCAAGGCTGCCCAGGCATCGGTCATGGCCGACCGTCAACTCGCTGACTGGGCCTTGGCATAGCATGGCTGCCCGGGTTTTCCGATGTCGGCAAGGCGAAGACGATATGGTTCTGGGAGGTCAAGTGATTCAGCGCGTGCTCCTCGCCTGCGCGATGCTGGCGAGTTCCTCAGCCGGGCTGCGCTGGCTGCTGTTGTTCTGGACGCCTCGATGCAATGAGGAATGTGCAGCGCCCACGTTGGTCGGCATGTACGGCCTCGTCCTGGTCGCGGCGGTCACGACGCTGGCTCTGGCGGGCTCGGTCGCGCTGGGACGCTTGGCGGTCGGGAGAGGAGCGGTGGTCTACGTCACGGCGGCCATCGTTGTGGCGCTCGTCGCTGCGGTGATCACGCCGTAGACGGAAGCGAGCAATCCGCCTGGACGCAGTTTTCGCCGCAGGTTCCACAAACGAAAAAACCGCCTCCCGGCGGTTTTCACTTGAATGAGGTTGACGAGCCTTACCCTCGGCACTGGTCACAACGGTTAGGGCTGCTTGGTTCCCCACCTGACCCGGTTGGCCGCGCTTCCATGCGAGGAGGCCCGTCGGGGGCGGATTCTAGCCGAGCTTTCGAGGCCCTCCGGACCAGCCTCCCCCTCGCTCACATCTCCACACGCTCTCGCGTGCGAACACCGCCGCCTCGCCGTGGACTCACCGTCCGCGTTTGTGGTTAAATCCGCCCCACGCTTCGAGGGCCAGCCCTCCAAGTCCATCGCCGATTTACCAACTACTTGCGGGCGATTCACAAATGCGGCTAAAGCGTTGCGGCTCCGACTGCCCCCGGGCCGGCAAACGCCGGTGATCTCTGTGGGCTCTCGGAGTTTTTTCATGTCCGCTCGTCTGGCTCAGTTCGACTCGCTGCTGACCCGCCGCCGCGCCGCTCGCGCCACCACCGCGCCCGCCCAGCCCCTGCGCACCCTGCGCGATCCCTGGGGCGAGCCGGTCGCCGAGTTCTCCCGCTTCCCCTCCGACCTCGAGCTGCTCAAGGCCGCCCATCGCCTGCACGGCGACGACTGGATCGGCCCGCTCGCGGACGACGCTCACGCCCAGCGCCTGAATGCCGTCTGGCGCCTCGCGCTGCTGCGCGCCGATCGCCATGGCCAGGCGCGCGTGTCGCGCGAGGTCGGCCCCCAATGGATCAGCGCCCCTCACGCCGCGCGGCCCGGCGAGCGTCCCGCCGAGCTGCGCCGCGCGCTCCTGGCCGCGGCCGTCCGTCAGCTCTGGCAATCGGGCTGGAAGCTGGTCGGCTGATCCGCGCGCGAGCGGGGCGCTCGTCCCGCTTGCCATCACGCCGACGCAAGCCGCTCCGACAACCACGCCTCGGTCGCGTAAGGGAAGGCGATCGCCGGCGCTCTCAGTTCGGCGAAACGATCCCGCAGCGCGCGCAGCCGTTCCGCGACCACGTGCCGCTCCGCCTCCGGCAGCGACGCGATGAAGCTCACCGACAGGATCCGGTCGATCACGACCTGATCGAAAGTCCCCACGTGGCTGTGCGGCAGCACCGTCCGCCGCAGCGGCCCGAACAGCGACTGCCCCTCGAAAGGCTGCTTCCACGTCCCCTTGTAGAAGCGCGGCGCATCACCCTCATAGGGGGTGATGATCTCGGTGATCGCGGCGACCCAGTCGCGGGACTCGTCCCTCACGTTCCACACCAGCCCCAGCACGCCGCCCGGCCGCAGCACGCGATGCATCTCGCGCAGCGCTTGCGCGTTCGCGAACCAATGAAAGGCCTGTGCGCAGACGACCACGTCCGCCGCACCATCCTCCAGCGGTATCGCCTCCGCCGTGCCACCGAGCGCCCGCACGTCAGGCAGGCTTTCCGCGAGCCGCGCCCGCATCGCGTCAACCGGCTCGACCGCCGTGATCGCCGCCCCCGTGCGCGCCAGCAGCTTGGTGAACTTGCCGGTGCCCGCGCCAAGGTCGACGACGCGCGCGCCCTCGCGGACACCGAGCGTCGCGCTCAACCATCCGGCGAGTGCCTCCGGGTATTCCGGGCGGCCACGCTGGTAGCTGTCCGAGGCGCTGGTGTAGCCGCGCTGCGCGGCGTCGTGGATGGGGCGGGGCGAGGTCATCGGTCCATGCTACGCCTGGCATGGCTCGCCGGCGTCAAGGCCATGTGGGCGTGGCGTGCGCGCGGGTGACTCAGAGCCCGAGCAAGACCTGGCGCGTCATCGACACCGCCACGACATAGGCCAGCGCGACCAGCGCCAGCAGATAGCCGATCACGCGGAACTCCCCGCGTCCGATGCCCCAGTGCCCGAGCGCGAAGTAGGCGCCAAGCGCGATGAATTTCGCCGTCATCCAGGGCTCGTAGCGCGGGTCGTAGTGCATGGCGCCCCAGAGGCTCAGCCCGGAGACGACGATCAGCACATGGCTGCTGAACACGAGCGTGCGCAACCGCTCGTCCATCACCCAGACCGCGCCGAACTGATGCGCCAGGCCCCGCACCAGGAACAGCCCGACGCTGCACCACGCGAGCAGCGCATGCATCTTGACCATCGGGACATAGAACCAGTCCATGAGCGCGGAGCTTCGTCACCCGGCCGGGGGATGTCAATCCGGGGAACGCGGGGCAGGGCCACACGGACCCAGCGATCTCCCTCGAAAGTGGGCCCACTTCAAACCCCCCGCCGCCAACCACTTTGAGTCATGGCAAGACGCGCCGCGCTTTCGAGAATGAGCGCCTTCCATCGACGTGGGTCGGTGAGTCGAAAGGTCGTGAAGATGGTTGACCAAGTGGAATGCAAGCCGAGCGGCACGCTGGCCGCGTCGGGCAGGGAGGCGGAGTGGCCGCACTACCGCTGGGTGCGGGTCGACAGCAAGTCCCAGGCGCCTTACAAGTTTCATCCTTGCTTCAATCCGTGCTCGCCGCATGAATGGCCGTACGACCTGCAGGCGTTGCAAGGAACGGAAGACTGGGATGACATCGTTGGTTGGTATCTGGAGCGGCACCCGACCCTGTCCCGCGAGGACGTTCTCAGCTTCGCTCAGGAAGTGATCCGATGCGCGCAAGGCCGTCAACTCAGCGTGGGTGTCTGCAATGACCCTGAGCTGGCTCAACTGAGCCTCTCGTTCACCCTCTGGGGCTACTCGGCGGAAGGGCAGTACGGCCTGGAGTCTCCGGAAGTGCGATCGATCGATCGCATCTGGTTCTCGGTCCCGGCATACAAGCGGCTGTTCGGAGACGTCAGCGTGAACGTGCGGCATTGCGCTTTCGAGGACCGGTTTCGTTCCGCGGGGAGCTGATCCATGCACCAATTCAATCCGGACGAAACGTTCGAGGTCGCCGAGCATCTCGTGACGAGGGAGGGCGAAGGCAATCGCCGCAGCGCGGTATCGCGCGCCTATTACGCTGTGTTCCTCTTGGCGCGCGACTTGGCGGAGATTGAAGACAGGAGTGCGGACGTCCACCAACGAACGCTGCAGCATTACATGAGCCTCGGAGAGAAACAGATCGCCAAGGATCTTCGATTCCTGCGGGACTGTCGCAATGAGGCCGACTATTCGACCAGGCGTTTCTTCACTCGACGTGAGCGCGATGAAGCGATGCGGCGATCAAGGCTTGTCAGGGCTGCTTTGAAGATGCTCGCCGGCCGACTCGACTATTGGCAAGCCGCGACATGCTGATGCTTCATCCACTCTGCCGCGCGGAGATCAATGCGACGAAGGGCGCCATAGCGCCCTTCATTCCCTCAAGACCCGGCCCCGCTCAGCGCAATTGCAGGTCATCGTCTCCGAATCGGATGTTCAGCGGCTCGATCAGCAACTGCTTCTCTCCGTCCTCGACACGGCCGGCGTCCCAGGCCTCGATGCCGCAGGACTTGGCGATCTCCACCACCTTCGCCGCCTGATCGGCCTTCACGAAGATCGCGAAACCCGCGCCCATGTTCAGCGTCGAATAGGCCTCGCGGTCGTCCTGCTGCGCATGCTCCTGCATGAACTTCAGCACCGGCGTCACCGGCGGCACCGTGTGGATGCGGTAGGTGAACTTGCCGGGATGCCGCAGCAGCTTGCGCCAGCCGTGGCCCGTGATGTTCGCGCAGTAGTGCGGCGTGATGCCGGCCTTGTACAGCGCCTCGGTCACCGGCGAGTACAGCGTCGTCGGCGCCAGCAGCGCATCACCGTAGGTCAGGCCCGGCTGGACTTCGGTCAGGTAGCCCTGGGGCAGACGCTCGGTCAGCTTGCGCGCCAGACTCAGGCCATTGGCGTGGATGCCCGACGAGGCCAGCAGCACGATCGCGTCGCCCGCGCCCAGCTTGTCGCCCACCGACAGCCTTTCTTTCGGGTTGATCAGTCCGGTGCAGGACGCCGCCAGGTCGATGCGGCCGCCCTCGACGATGCCCGCCAGCGCCGGCGTCTCGCCGCCACCCCAGGCCACCTGGCACACGTCGCAGGCCTTCTTCCATCCCGCCACCAGCGCCTGCGCGCGCTGCGCGTCGCCAAACCAGTCCGAACCGCCGGCGGCCCAGTAGGCCTGCACCACCAGCGGCGTCGCGCCCACCGTGATCAGGTCGTTCACCGCCATCGCGATCGTGTCCTGCGCGATGCCGTCGTAGTAGCTCTTGCCGGTCAGCGTCGCCATCTCGTCGGCCACCAGCGTCTTGGTCCCCAGGCATTCCACGATCGAGGCGATGTAGAAGGGCCCCACATCCACCACGTATGCCGATTCGCCCCGCGACGCCTTCACCTCGGTGAAGCCATGCGCGCTCATGTGGACGGCCGTGGCGGCCGCGGCGCGCTGGGCGCTGATCTTCAGCGGATCGATCAGGTCGTAATTGACGCCGGCCTGTTCATAGCTCAGCGTGCCGGAGGAAGGATCGTGCGGGGCATGGGTGCTCATGGGCGCGGATTATCCGTCAGCGCCAACCGACCCTCCTGACAAACCCGGACGCGGGGGCCCTTCGGCCCGCCTCGGCGGCGGAGCCAGCCCCCGTAGAATGCCCCGCCATGAGTTACCAGGTCCTCGCACGCAAATACCGCTCCCGCACGTTCGAGGAGCTGATGGGTCAGGAACACGTCGTGCAGGCCCTGGCCAACGCGCTGACGCAGCAGCGCCTGCATCACGCCTATCTGTTCACCGGCACCCGCGGCGTCGGCAAGACCTCGGTGTCGCGGATCCTGGCCAAGTCGCTGAACTGCATCGGCCCGGACGGCACCGGCGGCATCACCGCTCATCCCTGCAATGTCTGCGACGTCTGCCGCGACATCGACGCCGGCCGCTTCGTCGACTACGTCGAGCTCGACGCCGCCTCCAACCGCGGCGTCGAGGAAATCTCCCAGCTGCTGGATCAGGCCGTCTACAAGCCGGTCGTCGGGCGCTTCAAGGTCTACATGATCGACGAAGTGCACATGCTCTCGAACACCGCCTTCAACGCGATGCTGAAGACGCTGGAGGAGCCCCCCGAATATCTGAAGTTCGTTCTCGCGACCACCGATCCGCAGAAGGTTCCGGTGACGGTGCTGTCGCGCTGCCTGCAGTTCAACCTGCGGCCGATGGCGCCGCAGACGGTGCTGGAGCACCTGACCCGCGTCCTCGCCAACGAGCAGGTGCCCAACGAGCCCGGCGCGCTGCGCCTGCTGGCACGGGCGGCGCGCGGCTCGATGCGCGACGCGCTGTCGCTGACCGATCAGGCGATCGCCTTCGGCTCGGGCGAACTCAAGGAAGCCGGCGTGCGCCAGATGCTGGGCAGCGTCGATCGCGGCCATGTGCTGGGCATCCTGAACGCGCTGATCGCCGGCGATGGCGCCGCGCTGGTCGCCGCGTCGGACCGGCTGCGCGACATGGGCTTGTCGGCCGGCGGCACGCTGGAGGACCTGGCCGTCGCGCTGCAGCATCTGGCCGTCGCGCAGGCGGCGCCGGGCGCGCTCGACGCGGGCGATCCCGACCTGGCCGAGCTGCTGCCGCTCGCGAGCCAACTGCCCGCGGACGAGATCCAGCTGATGTACAGCATGGCGCTGCACGGCCGCCAGGAACTGCCGCTGGCGCCGGACGAGTACGCCGGCCTGACCATGGTCCTGCTGCGCATGATGGCGTTCCGGCCGAACGGGCAGGGCGCGCGTCAGCCGTCCGCGCCGGAAGGCAACGCGACGCGGACCGCGCCCGCCCCAGCGCCGGTGGCAAGCGCCGCGCCGGTCTCTCGTCCACCCGTGAGCGCGGCGCCGCCCGCTCTTGCGGAACCGGCGCCCGCGCCGGCGACGCCGGCTCCCGCGCCGGCGCCCGCCGTGCCGCGCGTGGCGGAAGCCGTTGCGCCGGAACCCGAACCAGAGCCCGAGCCCGAGCCTGCGCCAGTCCCCGAGCTCGCATCGCCGCCGGAGCTCGCGCCCGAACCGACGCCGCAGATGGCGCCTCAGACGGCGCCCGAACCGACGCCTCAGCCGGCGCCTGCGCCCGAGCCGGAATCTCAGCCCCAGGCGGTCGCAGCGGCGCCCGAACCCATCGCCACGGCGCCGGCGCCGGCACCCGACCCCGCTCCCGCGCCAATGGTTGCTCCCGCGTCGGAAGCGCCTCGCGCGCCGGCGCCGTCCGGCCCCTTGCGCGCCGCCCCTGCGGGCGCCCCGGCGACCCGCTTCAGCGACCGGTTGCGTCCGCGTGCGGCGCCGCCGGCGGCCGCGAAGGCCGATGCCGACGGCGAAGAGCCGGAAGACCTGTCCCCCCCGCACGATGACGACGGCCCGCCGCCCTGGCTGGACGTGCCGCCGCCGTCGGACGAGGAGGCCTCGCTCGGCATGTCGATGCCGGACATGGACGATCCGGTGCCCGACAACGCCGGTGACGGCATCTATGTCTCGACCGCTGCCGAAGAGGTCACCTTGGTGCCCACGCCGCTGGGCGAGCGCTGGTACGCGATCGCGCCGCAACTGGGGCTGAACGCGCTGACGCGCGAGCTGGCGCTGCAGGCCGAGTGCCTGGAGATCGACGAATCCGCCGAGCCCCAGCGCTGGCGCTTCCGTGTCGAGCGCGAATCGCTGCGCCAGGCCGGCCTGCTGGAGAAGCTGCAGGCCGCGCTGACGGCGCTGTCCGGCAGGCCGGTGCGGGTCGAGATCGAAGCCGGCCGCGCCACCGATTCGCCGGCGCTGCGTGACTCGATGGCGGCCCGGCTGCGCCAGCAGCGCGCCGAATCGATCATCCAGGAGGATCCCGAGGTCCGGCAGCTGCTCGCGCAGTTCAAGACGGCGCGGATCCTGCCGGGCTCGATCAAGCCCTGCTGACGAACCCCACCGCGGGCGCGGACGGGCGGGACCGCGCGCCCGCCCTCGGCGACAATCGCGCCCATCGCACCGACCTCCGGGTCGCACTTCCCCGCGGTTTTTGAATCTCTGAACAAGGAATCACGATCATGATGAAAGGTCAACTCGCCGGCCTGATGAAGCAGGCGCAAGCGATGCAGGACAACCTGAAGAAGGCGCAGGACGAACTCGGCAACATCGAGGTCGAAGGCCAGTCCGGCGCCGGCCTGGTGAAGGTCACGATGACCTGCAAGCATGACGTCAAGCGCGTCGCCATCGATCCCAGCCTGCTGGCGGACGACAAGGACATGCTGGAGGACCTCGTCGCCGCCGCGTTCAATGACGCCGTGCGCCGCGCCGAGCAGGTCAGCTCCGAGAAGATGTCCAAGCTGACCGCCGGCATGCCGCTGCCCCCGGGCATGAAGTTCCCGTTCTGATCGGACGACGGTGACCGCGCTCGACCAATTGATCGAGGCCTTGCGGCGCCTGCCCGGCGTGGGCCAGAAGTCGGCCCAGCGCATGGCCTACCACCTGCTGCAGCACGACCGCGCCGGCGCCGACGCGCTGGCCCGCGCGCTGCAGGACGCGGCGCGCAACGTGCGCCATTGCGAGCGCTGCCACACCTTCAGCGAGACCCCGCTGTGTCCGATCTGCGCCGACCGGCACCGCGACGCGCGGCTGCTGTGCGTCGTGGAGTCGCCGGCCGACCAGGCGGCGATGGAGCGCACGGCCTCGTACTTCGGCTTCTACTTCGTGCTGCAAGGGCGTATCAGCCCGCTGGACGGCGTGTCCACGCGGGAGATCGGCGTCGAGCAACTGCTCGAGCGCGCCACGGATGGGCAGGTCGAGGAGGTGATCCTCGCCACCAGCTTCACCGCCGAGGGCGAGGCGACCGCGCATGTGCTGGCCGAGGCGCTGCGCGCGCGCGGCCTGCGCAGCACGCGGCTGGCGCGCGGCGTGCCGGTGGGCAGTGAGCTCGAATACGTGGACCTGGGCACCATCGCGCACGCGCTGGTGGACCGGCGCTCGACCTGAGGGCAATGGGCCGCGCCGACGACATCGACGAAGCCGGCCGGCGCGCCGGCATGAATCTGCCCGCGGAGGACTTTCGATGACCATCGCCAACACCTGCCTGATCGTCGCCTGCCTGCTGCCGCTGTTGTGCGCCTGGCTGGCGAAGTCCAAGGGGATCGGCAAGCGGCGCCGCGATGGCGGCTTCGACAACCACGATCCGCGCGGCTGGCTTGGCCGGCAGACGGGCTGGCAGGCGCGCGCCAACGCGGCGCAGGCGAACAGCTTCGAGGCGCTGCCGCTGTTCATCGCCGGCGTGCTGGCCGCGCAGCAGATGCAGCACGACCAGGGCCGCATCGACGCGCTGGCGATGGCGTTCATCGCCGCCCGGCTGATCTATATCGCGCTGTACGTGGCCGACCAGCCCACCCTGCGCAGCGGGGTCTGGGCCATCGGCATGGCGCTGTCGATCGCGCTGTTCTTCGTCTGAAGCGTCAGCGCATCGCGGTCTTGGTGGCCACGGTGCGCACCGGCTTGCCGTCGTTCGCGGCCACCTTGGCCGAGCGCGTCTTCGCGTTCGACTTCTTGTTGGTCGCGCTCGAGGCGACCTTGGTGGTCTTGGCCGAGGAGCGCGCCGGCTTCGCCGCGGCCTTGGCCGTCTGGCCCGCCGGCTCCGCCGCCGCCAGCGTCTGGCCCTCGCGCACATAGGCCACGACCTGCTGGCCCGGCTTGAACGAGGCCTTGGTGCTCACGCGGTTCCACTGCGCCACCTGCGTCGTGCCCAGCCGATAGCGGCGCGCGATGCTCGCCACCGTGTCGCCCTTGCCGGCCTTGAGCGTCACGCGGCGCATCGGCGGCAGGTCCGGCGCGAAGCCGATGCTCGCGTTGTCGGCCAGGTGCTCCGAGACATCGCGGTCCCGCCCCGCCGTGCGCGGCACCAGCAGCGTCGAGCCCTTGGTCACCAGCATCCGCGCCGGGATCCGGTTGATCTCGCGCAGGCCGGTCTCGCTCATGCCGACCTGCTTGGCCGCTTCGGCCGGCTTCATCGTGCGCGGCACCACCCAGGCCGTCCACGACGCCAGCGGGCCCTGATGGCGCTCCAGGTTGGCGACGAAGGTGCTGGCGTTGTCGTACGGCAGCAGCAACTGGCCGCTGCTGGCGGCCAGGATCACCGGCTTGTTCATCGACGGATTGAACTGGCGGAAGGTCTCCTCGTCCAGCTCCGCCAGCTGCGCGGCGCGGGCCACGTCGATGTCGCGATCGATGTTCACCGACAGGAAGTACGGATGGTTCGCCACCGCCGGCAGTTCGATGCCGAAAGCCTCGGGACGCATCACGATGTTCTTCACCGCCTGCAGCTTGGGCAGGTAGTAGCGCGTCTCGTCGGGCATGCGCAGGCTGTCGTAGTCGATCGGCAGACCCGCCTTCTGGTTGCGCGCCACCGCCTTGCTGACGTTGCCCTGGCCCCAGTTGTAGGCGGCCAGCGCGAGCTGCCAGTCGCCGTCGAACATCTTGTTCAGGCGCTGCAGGTAGTCCAGCGCCGCCTTGGTCGAGGCCAGCACATCGCGGCGATCGTCGCGGAAGATGTTCTGCTTGAGGTCGAAGTCGCGGCCCGTGGCCGGCATGAACTGCCACATGCCCACCGCCTTGGCGCTGGACTGCGCGTCGTTGCGGAATGCGCTCTCGACGAAGGGCAGCAGCGCCAACTCCATCGGCATGCCGCGCTTCTGCACTTCCTCGACCACGTGATAGAGATAGAGACTGCCGCGGCCCGTCATGCGGGCGACGTAGTCGGGCCGGCTGCTGTACCAGTCCTCGGCCTTGCGCACCAGCTCGTTGTCCAGGTCGGGCATCGCCATGCCGGCGCGCATCCGCGCCCACAGGTCGACATGGGTCTTGGGCGCGTCCAGATCGACCTTCTCGCCGGGATTGAGGTTGTCCTCGAGCAGCACGTCCAGCTTCTCCTCCGGCGCGGTGGCAACGCGTGCCACCGGCGCGGCCGGCGAGGGCACGGCCGAGGCGGCGGCTTCCACCGCCTGCACGGTCTGCTGCGCGACCGCCTGCGCCGCGTCGTTGTCGCCGCTGGCGGCCGGCCGGTGGGCGCAGGCGGCCAGCACCAGCGGCAGCAGCGCGGCGAGCAGCGTCAGGGCGGGACGTGGGGAGGCGTGTTTGGCGGGGGAGGATTGGCCGGCGGCGGCGGCGTCCGCGGCCGCGCGGGGGGCGCGGAGGGCGCGGAGGAAGGGGGTGGTCGAAGTCAGGTGTCGATGCATCGGAGGCTCAGCGAAATTCGTTCTTCCATTGGCGCAGCCCGGCCAGGACCGAGACCGGCTGCGCGGTGACGCTCGGGTCGTGGCGCTGCGCGGACGCGCGGACCTCAGCGTGCCCGCAGCGCAGGAAGGGGTTGATCTGGAGCTCCACGGCGATCGTGGAGGGCAGGGTGGGCAGCGACTGCTCGCGCCGGGCCAGACACCAGGCCTCGTGGCGCGCGACCGCCTCGTTCTGGGGCTCGACTGTGCGAGCAAATCGCAGATTCGACAAGGTGTACTCGTGCGCACAGCACACGCGGGTATCCCCGGGGAGCGCCGCGAGCTTGGCCAGCGACGCATGCATCTGCGCCGGCGTGCCCTCGAACAGCCGCCCGCAGCCGGCCGAGAACAGTGTGTCGCCGCAGAACAGGATCGGCGCGCCGCCGTCGCTGGGACGCTTCAACACGAAAGCGATGTGACCGGCCGTGTGTCCGGGCACGTCCAGCACCTCGAAGACCTGGCCGAGCAGCTCGGCGCGGTCGCCTTCGCGCAGCGGCACCACGGGCACCGGCATCGCTTCATTGGCCGGACCCCAGACCTTCGCGCCCTCGGCCAGCAGGGGCATCAATTCCCTCAGACCGCCGACATGATCGCCATGGTGGTGGGTCACTAGAATGCCTCGCAGGTCCAGGCCGAGCGCGCGAAGGGCATCCTTCACCGGCGCCGCGTCGCCCGGATCCACGACGAGCGCCGATTGGCCGTCATGCAGCAGCCAGAGGTAGTTGTCTGTGAAGGCGGGGACGGCGACGAGGTTCATGCAGGCAAGGGGATCGGGTCCCAGCGATGAAGACTCCGGGTCAGGATGACGAGCGCGACAAGCGCGGCCCACGGGCCGTCGGCATGGACGAGCGAAAGGCGCCGATTGTAGAGGCGCCCTTGCAGCCGGACATCGCCGCGGCGGAGCTCGCGCACTGGCTGCGCACGCCCGCCGGGCGCTACCTGCTGGCCTGGGAACAGCGCTTCATCGATGCCGCGGTCATCGACTGGTTCGGCTATCACGCGCTCCAGCTGGGCTTCCCGCAGCTGCATGGACTGCGGACCAACCGCATGACGAATCGCTGGCTGGCGCTGGACCACCGGCCCCTCGAGGAGCCGGCGGCCGGCCCGCCGGTGCCCGACCTCGCCGCCCACCCGCTCGAATACCAGCCCGAGCCGCGCGCCGAACTCGCGCCCGGCTTGAACGGCGCGGTCCGCACGGCGGTCTATTGCGAGTTCGACGCGCTGCCCTTCGAGTCCAACAGCCTGGATCTGGTGCTGCTGCCGCACACGCTGGAGCAGTCGGCGGATCCGCATCGCTGCCTGCGCGAGGTCGAACGCGTGCTGCGGCCGGAAGGCCGGGTCGTGATCCTCGGCTTGAATCCGGCCAGCCTGTGGGCGGTGAGGCAGAATCTCGCCCGCGTCAACGGCCGCCTGCTGGGCCGTCCGCCGCGGCTGTACCTGCCGGCCGAACGCGAATACATCGGCTACTGGCGGCTGCGCGACTGGCTGCGGCTGCTGTCTTTCGAGGTCGAGCGGGCGCAGTTCGGCTGCTACCGGCCGCCGCTGCTGAGCGATCCCTGGCTGGCGCGCTGGCAGTGGATCGAGAAGCCCGGCGGCAAGTGGTGGACGGTGCTGGGCGCGCTGTACGGCGTGATCGCGGTCAAGCGCGTGCACGGCATGCGGCTGATCGGCCTGGCGCGCGGTGTCAAGCGTGTCGCCAAGCCGGCGCCGGCCGTCGCGGCCGTGCACCACCATCACCATCAGCTCGACGACGCTGAGGTCGATTGACCGCGGCCCTTCCTGGATTCCCCTGTTCCGCTCATGACCGATACCTCCGCCGATACCTCCGCTGCCGCCGCTCCCGCCGCGCCCAAGATCGCCAAGCCCGCCGTCGTCATCTACACCGACGGCGCCTGCAAGGGCAACCCGGGACCGGGCGGCTGGGGCGCCTGGCTCAAGAGCGGCGACCATGAGAAGGAGCTGTTCGGCGGCGAGCGCAACACCACCAACAACCGCATGGAGCTGACGGCGGTGATCGAGGCGCTGAGCTCGCTCAAGCGCAGCTGCAACATCGTGATCTACACGGACAGCGAGTACGTGCGCAAGGGGATGACCGAGTGGATCTCGGGCTGGCAGCGCCGCGGCTGGAAGACCGCGGACGGCAAGCCGGTGAAGAACGCCGAGCTGTGGCAGCGCCTGGACGCGCTGCGCAAGCTGCACACGGTGGAATGGCGCTGGGTCAAGGGCCATGCCGGCGACCCCGGCAACGAGCGTGCCGACGCGCTCGCCAACAAGGGCGTGCTGGTCGCGAAGTAGGCCGCCGGCGTGGCGCTTCAGGCGCGCTGGGGTTCCAGCGTCTTGGCGAACAGGCTGTTCCCTTCCAGATCCTTCAGCGTGACCGTCATCGCGCGGGTGCGGGCGTCGATGTCGACCTGGCCGAAGAACTGCGTGCCCACCGCCGGCGCGGCGTTGGCGACGCCGGGCGCCTTCTGGTAGACGACCTGCATGCCGAAGGTGGCATCGGCCTGGTTGGGGCCGAAGCCGCCGGCGTGCAGCGGGCCGGAGACGAATTCCCAGAACGGCAGGAAGTCGGCGTGCCTGGCCTTGGCGGGGTCGAAGAAGTGGGCGGCGGTGTAGTGCACGTCGGCGGTGAGCCAGACGATGTTGTGCAGCCGGTGCTTCTTGATCTCGCTGAGCAGGCGGGCGATCTCGATCTCGCGGCCGCGCGGCGGACCGTCGTCGCCGTTGGCGATGGCCTCCCACTTGTCGCGGCCCTCGGCGTCCTTGCCGTCGTTGACCTGCAGGCCGATCGGCATGTCGGCCGCGATGACCTTCCATACCGCCTTCGAGCGCTTCAGGCCCTCGAGCAGCCACGCGATCTGCGGGCGGCCCATGAAGGCGCTCTCGGCGTTCTCCTCGGTCTGCAGGTTGGCGCTGTTGGGGCCGCGGTAGCTGCGCATGTCGACGACGAACAGGTCCAGCAGCGGGCCCTGCGGCAGGTGGCGGTAGATGCGCTCGCTCTCGGCGTCGCCGAAGCGGCGCATCGGCGCGTATTCCTGGAAGGCCTTGGTGGCGCGCGCGACCAGCAGCGGGATGTTTTTCTCCGTGTAGCGCGCGTCCCCGCTGACGTCCTTGGAATCCGAGTAGTTGTTGCTGACCTCGTGGTCGTCCCATTGCCAGATCTGCGGCACGTCCGCGGCCATGCGGCGGATGTTGGCGTCCATCAGGTTGTAGCGGTAGCGGCCGCGGTACTCATCGAGCGTCTCGGCGACCTTGCTGGTCTGCTCGGTGACGACGTTGCGCCAGATCGAGCCGTCGGGGAGCTTGATCTCGGCGGGGATGGGGCTGTCGGCGTAGATGGTGTCGCCGGAGTGCAGGAAGAAGTCGGGGTTGATGCGGCGGATCTGCTCGTAGATCTTCATGCCGCCCCATTGCTCGTTGATGCCCCAGCCCTGACCGCAGGTGTCGCCGCTCCACGCGAAGCGCACGTCGCGCAGTGTCCTGCTGCCGAGCGCCGGCGGCAGGCGCAGATGGCCGGCCATGGGCTCGGACATCACGCGTTCGTTGTGCAGATCCTGCAGCAGCACGCGATAGAAGACTTCCTGTCCCGAGGGCAGGCCGCGCAGGTCGACGCGGCCGGTGAAGTCGGAGTCCTCGAGCAGATGCGGCCCGCGCACGCGCTGGGCATCGGCGAAGCTCGCGGTGGTGGACCACTCGAGCCAGAGGCGGGCGGGTCGATCGCTGCGGGTCCAGATGACGGCGGCATCGGCGACCGGGTCGCCGGACTGGATGCCGTGGGGCATCTGCGGGCGCATCGCGTCGCGGGTGATGAGGGCGGGCGCCTGCGCGTGCGCGCCATGCGGCGTCAGCAGCGAGGCGCCTGAGAGCAAGGCGCTGGCGTGGAGGAAGCGGCGGCGGTCCATGCGGGTCTCCCGGCGAGTCGACGAAAGTCCGCGATGCTGCCGGGAAGGCGTGACGGGGTGGTGACCGCCTTTCTCCAAGCTGACAGTCGGCGTGTTTGCAACGCGTCGCATCCCCCAACACCTCCCGCTGGAGAGGGGGCTGAAATCCAATGTTGATCGCGGTCAACCTTGCTGAACGGACATCAGATTAGCGTCACAGAAGCTAATCAAACCGTATAGCATTCATGAATCGCATCAATTGGACCGAGAAGGCGATGCGGCAGATGTTGAGGTTGCCTCGCGAGGCGGTGAAGGCGATTGCCGGGGCCGTCCTCCTCGAGCTCGCGGACCTCAAGAACGCCCGCAACGTGAAGCGACTGTTCAATCATCCCTACGCCTATCGGCTGCGAGTGGGGGACTACCGGGTGTTCTTCGATCTCGCCGTCGAGGTGCGGATCGTCTCCATCGAGGAAGTGAGGAAGCGTGATGAACAAACGTATTGACTTTCAGACCATCCTGGGCGTCGACGGCACGCCGGCATTCGTGGTCTTGGCCTACGACGAGTTCGTGCGGCACTTCGAGGCTGTGGGCGACCTGATCCCGGACGCGGTCGCGCAACTCGTGTTCAACGAGAACATGACCAGCGCAAAAGCGTGGCGCACGCATCTCGGCCTCACGCAGCAGGTCGTGGCTGACCGGCTCGGAATCACGCAGGGGGCCTATGCGCAACTGGAGGCGAGCGGAAGGCCGCGGCGCTCGTCGCGCGAACGGATCGCGAAGGCTCTGGGCATCCGCCCCGGGCAACTGAACTTCTGACGGGGACGGCCCGCGCGGCTGCGGTCAGCTCACTGCCCCGCCGGCGGCTCCCACAGCTCGACCTTGTGGCCTTCGGGATCGATGACCCAGCCGAACTTGCCGTACTCCGAGTCGTCCGTCTTGTCGAGCACCTTGCAGCCTTCCTCGCGCAGTGCCTTCAGCAGCGACGCGAGATCGGCCACGCGGTAATTGATCATGAAGGGCGGATTCGCCGGGCCGAAGCCGTCCGGGTCCGCCGAGCCGATCGACCAGACCGTCGTGCCGCCGCTGGGCTGTCCGTCATCGCCGGTCCACGTGAAGGCGGCGCCGCCCCACGGCAGCACGTCGATGCCCAGGTGCTTCTGGTACCAGGCCCGCAGCGCAGCGGGATCCTTGGCGTTGAAGAAGATGCCGCCGATGCCAGTGACGCGCTTCATGAAGGTTCCTTCACTCGGTTGATCGATCTCAAGGACATCGGCGAGGCCTCTCACCGACGATGCACGGCTCCGCGCTTGAGCGCCAGCAGGCACAGCAGCGCGATCAGGGTGTACAGCGCGCCGCTCCAGATTTCATAAGGCAGGCCGAGCAGCGCATAGGCGGAGGCCTCGCTGCAATTGGCCGTGACCATGAAGACGCTCGGGAACCGCTCCTCCAGCTGCAGCGCCGTCAGCGCGCGGTCGGCGAAGGTCATGTCGCAGCTGGCCAGCTTGGACGCGACCTCATGCTGGTAGCCCGCCGCGGTCAGCCCCGCCACGCCCAGCGCCGCCGTCAGCAGCAGCGCCAGCACGCGGACAGCGCCCACGCGCTGCAGCAGCCAGCCCAGCGCGCTCACCGCCGCGATCAGCAGGAAGATGCCGCGCTGCATCACGCACCAGGGGCAAGGCTTGACCCCGAACTGGTACTGCGCCACCATCGCCGCCGCCACGGCGGCCAGCGACACCAGTGCGCTGAACGCCAGCACGCGCGAAGCGGTCAGGGCGCGCATCAGCCGGCGATCTCGGCGATCAGCTCGATCTCGACGCAGGCGCCGAGCGGGATCTGCGCGACACCGAAGGCGCTGCGCGCATGCGCGCCCTTCTCGGGGCCGAAGACCTGGCCGATCAGCTCGGAGGCGCCATTGGTCACCAGGTGCTGCTCGGTGAAGTCGCCGGTGCTGTTGACCAGGCTCATCAGCTTCACGATGCGTGTGACCTTGTCCAGGTCGCCCACCGCCGCGTGCAGCGTGCCCAGCAGGTCGATCGCGATGGCGCGCGCGGCCTGCTGGCCGGTGGCCGTGTCGGTGTCCTTGCCCAGTTGGCCCACCCAGGGCTTGCCGTCCTTCTTCGCGATATGACCGGACAGGAACACCAGGTTGCCGGTGCGCACGAACGGGACATAGGCCGCGGCGGGCACCGCCACGGGCGGCAGTTCGATGCCCAGTTGCTTCAGGCGGTCGTAGACGGAAGTGCTCATGAGGGTCTGCGCGGAAGTGGAAAAAATCGCCGCGAATCCTACACCCCGGCCTGGCGCTGGACGATGGTTCCGCTGGCGGCCCTGTCCGGCGTGGGGCTGGTGCAGGCCATGCCGGCGTTGCCCGGTTCCCGGGCATGGGGCGCCTGGCTGGCGCTGCTGGTCATCGGGCTCGTGCTCGCCGCCTGGACTGGCGTGCGCCGCAGGGGAGGGTGGTTCGCCTGGGCCTTGCTGGCCGCGCTGGCGGGCTTCGTGCTCACCGCCGTTCGCGCGGACTTGCGCATGGCCGAGGTGCTTCCCGCCGAACTCGAGGGCCAGGTCATGCGCCTGACCGGACGCGTCGCCAGCCTGCCGCAGCGGACCCTGGGTCTCGGCGGCATCGAAGGGTGGCGCTTCGTGCTGGAAGTCGATGTGGCGGCGAGCCAGGCGCGCGCGCCGCCACGCGTGCTGCTGTCGTGCTTCCAGATGCCCGCCGTGCCGCGCGCGGGCGAGCGCTGGCAACTGGAGGCGAAATTGCGCCGTCCTCACGGTCTCATGAATCCGCATGGCTTCGATCAGGCGCTGTGGATGCTCGAGCAGGACCTGCCGGCCGCCGGAGGCTGCCGCGCGAAGGCGCAGCAGCGCCTGGGCGAGGGCGCGTGGAGCGTCGATGCGCTGCGCCAATCGCTGCGGGATGCGATCGACCGGCGGCTCGGCGAGACCCGCGACCGGCGCGGCGCCGGCGTGCTGGCCGCGCTGAGCCTGGGTGACCAGGGGGCGGTGAGCGCGGCGGACTGGTCCCTGTACCGCGACACCGGCGTGTCGCACCTGCTGAGCGTCAGCGGACTGCACGTGACGATGTTCGCGTGGCTCGCCGGTGCGGCCGCCGCGTGGGCCTGGCGCCGCTGTCCGCGCCTGTGCCTGCGCTGGCCCGCGCCGCGCGCGGCGATGTGGATCGGCGCGGCGGCCGCCGTGCTCTACGCCGTGTTCTCCGGCTGGGGCGTGCCCGCGCAGCGCACGGCGGGCCTGCTGACGCTCCTCGCGCTGCTGCGTCAGGCCGGCGCGCGCTGGCCGTGGCCGATGAGCCTGTGCGCGGCGGCGGCGGCCGTCTGCGCGGCGGACCCCTGGGCGCTGACGCAGGCGGGCTTCTGGCTCTCCTTCTGCGCGGTCGCGCTGCTGATGGCGGCCGATCTGCAAACCGGATCGGGCTGGCGCGGCGCCTTGCGCACGGCCTGGCGCACGCAGTGGCTGGTGACGCTGGGGCTCGCGCCGCTGACGCTGCTGCTGTTCCAGCAGCTCTCGATCGTGGGCCTGCTTGCAAACGCCGTCGCCATCCCGCTCGTGTCCTACGTGATCACGCCGCTGGCGATGCTCGGTGCGGGCTTCGCGCCGCTGTGGACGCTGGGCGCGTGGCTGGTCGCGGGGCTGAACGCGCTGCTCGAGGCGATGCGAGCGCTGCCGCTCGCCGTCTGGCATCTGCCTTGGGCGCCGGGATGGGCGCAGGCGCTGGGCCTGGCGGGCGGGGTGGCGCTGGCGATGCCGTGGCCCTGGCGCTTGAGGATCGGCGGGCTTGCGCTCTGCCTGCCGATGCTGTGGCCGGCCGTCGAGCGGCCGGTGCCGGGCCATGTCGAGCTGTGGCTGCCGGACGTGGGGCAGGGCGGCGCGACCCTCGTGCGGACGCACCGGCACGCGATGGTCTTCGACGCCGGGCCGCGCTGGGGGCCGGGCTCCGACGCGGCGCAGCGCGTGCTGCTGCCGTTATTGCGCGGGCTGGGCGAGCGGCGGCTGGACCTGCTGATGGTCAGCCACGAGGACCAGGATCACGCCGGCGGCGCGGCGAGCCTGCTGCGGGCGATGCCGGTGGCGCGGCGGCTCGGCGCCGTGCCGGGCGGTGAGGCCTGCCGGCGCGGGCAGCGCTGGGAGTGGGACGGCGTGCGCTTCGAGGTGCTCTGGCCGATCGACGCCGCGGCAGCGGAGGCCGTGACTACAGCGGCCTCATCAAAGTTGAGGAAGCCCAACGCGCGATCGTGCGTGCTGCGCGTCGAGGCGGCCGGGCGCCGCGTGCTGCTCACCGGCGACATCGAATCGCCCCAGGAGGCGCACCTGGTGCGCGATGCCGCCGAGCATGACGAGCTTGCAGCCGAGGTGCTCGCCGTCCCCCATCACGGCAGCCGGACTTCGTCGTCGCTGGCGTTCGTGAACGCGGTGGCGCCGCGCGTGGCCGTCGTGCAATCGGGCCACCTCAACCGCTTCGGCCATCCGAAACCCGACATCGTGGCGCGATACCTCCAGGCCGGCGCGGCCCTGCTGAACACCGCCGAGTGCGGCGCCTGGCGATGGCGCAGTGATCGCGATGAGCCGGCGCCCTCCGGGTGCGAACGCTTGCGCCGCCGCCGCTATTGGCTGTCGCCGGCCGGGATGTCGTCCCCGGAGATCGCTGGCGACGATGTGGCCGAGGCCACGGCCGTCCCCCCGCAATGAGCGTGCGAGCCTCTGTCGATGGGGCTGGGAATCCTCACGGACTGGTGCTAGCTTTCCCGTTGGACGCCGCACGAACCGGCGCCAAGGGAGCTTGCCATGCGGATGCTGTCCGACTTGAAGGTCGGCGTGAGGCTCGGGATGGGCTTCGCGCTGCTGGTGCTGCTGATGCTGGCGATGGGCGCCTTCTCGGCGAGCCGCGTGGCGCAGGTGGAGGACCGGGTCGAGGACCTGGCCACCAACTGGCTGCCCAGTACCCGGCTGCTCGGGGCGATGGGCGAGTCGATGAACCAGATGCGCCGGGCCGAGCTGCAGATGCTGGTGGGGGGCGATGCCAAGGCGGTCGCCGAGGAGGCCGCCCGTCTGCCCGCGCAGTGGAAACTGCTGCCGGAGCATCTGGCCGCCTACGACAAGCTCGGCGTCAGCGAGCGCGAACGCCAGGTCTTCGACGAACTGGTGCGCCAGATCCAGGTCTACCGCTCCGCGCAGGAGCGCTATGTCCGCCTGCTGACGGAGGGGCAGCGCGAGAGCGCCCTGGCGCTGCTGCGCGGCGACTCGAGGGCCGCCTTCCGCGTCGCGACGCAGCGTCTGTCCGAGCTGGTCGCCATCAATGGCGACGGCGCGGCGCAGGCGCATACCCAGGCGCGGGAGGACTACCGCGTGGTGCTGAGCGCGATCTGGACGCTGGTCGCCGCCGCGATGGCCCTGGGCGCGCTCGTCGGCTGGCTGCTGACGCGCTCCATGACGCAGCCCTTGCGCGCGGCCTCCGCGGCGGCGGACCGCATCGCGGGCGGCGACCTGCGCGATCTGGCCGCGGCCTCGCGGCGCGATGAACTGGGTGATCTGCTGCGCGCGCTCGGACGGATGCGGGACGCGCTGCATGCCTCGGTATCCACCGTCCGCAGCAGCGCGGACCAGATCGCCGAAGCCAGCCGCGAGGTGGCCACCGGCAGCAGCGACCTCTCGGCCCGCACCGAGCAGGCGGCCTCGAACCTGGAGCAGACCTCGGCCGCGATGCACCAGCTCACCGACGCCGCCCGCCACAGCGCCAGCACGGCCGGCGAAGCCAGCCGCATCGCCCAGGATGCGGCCGGCGTGGCGACCCGCGGCGGGGACATGGTCGGCCGCGTGGTCGAGACGATGTCGGCGATCCAGCAGTCCTCGCGCCGCATCGCCGACATCATCGGCGTGATCGACGGCATCGCGTTCCAGACCAACATCCTGGCGCTCAACGCGGCGGTCGAGGCCGCCCGCGCCGGCGAGCAGGGCCGCGGCTTCGCGGTCGTCGCCAGCGAGGTGCGCGGGCTCGCGCAGCGCAGCGCGCAGGCCGCGCGCGAGATCAAGGCGCTGATCGCCGATTCGGTCGAGCAGGTGGAAACGGGGTCGCGCGCCGTCGACGACGCCGGCTCGACGATGAGCCAGGTGGTCGAGGCCGTGAAGCAGGTCCATCAACTGATCCGCGACATCGCGGCCGCCAGCGGCGGCCAGACGCAGAGCCTGACCGAGGTCAACGCCGCGGTGTCGCAGCTCGACGGCATGACCCAGCAGAACGCGGCGCTGGTCGAGGAATCCGCCGCCGCCGCGGAAGCGCTGCGGGACCAGGCCGCGCAGCTCTCGCAGGTCGTCGCGAGATTCCGCCTGAGCGCTTGAGCGCTTGAGCGGCGGCGCGCTCAGGCCGTGAACACCAGCGCGATCTGCTCAGGCTCGCGGATCGCGCGCGCCTTCGCCGAGGGCGCCGCCCTGGATGCCGGCTCCGTCGCCTTCAAGTGATCGACGAGGAAGCGCGCCGTCTCCGGCGAGCGGCTCATCTCCGCCGCCACGACCGCCTCCAGCTCCGACGGCCGCACGTCCATCGCGGCGCACAGCTTGAGCAGGCGTGCCTCGGCCTCCAGGTAATGGCGCTCCACCGTCAGCTTGCGCGGGAACAACCCGATCACCTGGCCCACGCGCAGCAGATGCGTGTCCAGCAGCGCGACCTCCTCGCAGGCCGACCAGGCGCGCACGATCGCCGACGCGCTCTTGGGTCCGACCCCCGGCAGCGCCATCAGCCAGTTGCGCACGTCCGGTCCGGCCTCGAAGTCCGGCGCCGACAGCAGCGCCGGCATCACCGCGGCCAGGTGCCGCGCCTTCTGCGCCGCGAAACGGAAGCCCAAGGGCTTGCCCTGCACGTCGAGCGGCTCGCTCAGCCACTCGGTCAAGGTGGACTCGGACACGCCGGGCTGCACGAAGGCGCCGCGCTCGCGCATCCGCGCGAACGCCGCCAGCCCCACGGCCGCAGGAATGCCCGGCCCGCCCAGCAGCGACGCGCCGACCTCCTCGGCCAGCGAGCGCCCAGAAGCCATGACGGCCGGCGCCTCGAGCCGGTGCTTCAGCGCCTGCTGCGTCCAGTACGCAGGCGTCGGAAACTCCTCGAGGGCGCCCCAGCGCACGCCGGCGAAGAGCAGTTGGTCAGGATCTGGAAGTTCTCGTTGAAGGGAGCCGTGGCGGGAAACGATGGCAACGATCTGGGTCATGGGACTGCGGAAACACCGCTTCTCTGAGCGGCTGGATAAGTGGTGTTCAGCCATTGGGCGAACGCGGCGCGTTCGACCGGGTCCATGGCATGGACACGCTCTTGCAGGCGTTCAAGACGCCGTTTGTTGGTCTGGCGCTCGCGAAAGTTGGCCCCGCGATGCCGGCTGTCATGAAGCACCTCAGGCGGCTCGAAGTTGAACCACAAGGTCTCGGTGCGCACGTCGGTATGCGTCTTCGCACGGAACTCCACCGTGCGCCACCCCCGCAGGAGCGCGTCATAAGCGGGGTGCGCGTAACCCGACACAATCACCCGGCACGGCAGCGCCGCAAGCAGCACCAGCAAGGCCTCATGATCCGAGGCGCCGTACTCGTGCCGGTAGATGCGCGTCCGGCGCCGCGTCTCAGGGTGATAAGGCGGGTCCACGTAGACCAGCTCATCCCCCTCGAATACATGCCGCGCAAGAAAATCCTCCGCCCGGCCGTGAATGAACTCGACACCCGGAAACGCCATCTCGCGCCACCGCGCAATGACCCGCTCGTCGGCATCAATGGCAATCGAACGCGCCGCCGGCAGCTTGTGACGCAGCACCGCGCCTCCACCCACATGCGTCTCGATGTACACCCGGTGCGGAGGCATCAGGTTGATGACGTGCTGGAACGTCTTGCCCTTGCCGCCTGGATACTTCATGCAGCGAATCATCGTCAGAAGTGACGATGATGTCAAGGACGGCCTGCGAAGACGGCCTGCAAGGACCGAGCGCGGACTGGCAGTGCCGGTGCCCCTTTCCGCTCAAGCGCCTGCGCCCGCTCGGCATTCGCTTCAAGGGGCACCGGCACCGCCAGTCCGGGAACCAGACCGCCAATACAGGCATCGGCATCGACCGTTCAAAGGGCCGTCAGCCAGTCGCAGCGCAGGCGGCCCGCATCGTGCAGGCGCCGCCGGCCGCCCGTGTAGACCATCGGCAGCAGCCAGGCCAGCAGACACAGCGGCAGCGCAATCCAGGCCTGCGTCAGCAGCACCCCCGGCACACCCATGAATCCCAGCATCCAGATCGTCAGCACCAGATTCCAGACCGCCAGCTCCACCGGGTGACGCCCGCTGTGCATCACCATCCAGCGCTTCACCTGGCTGAGCTGCTTGAGAGTCATGACGGCACTCCTGAATGGCATCGGGCGGGACGAATGGGCCGGAGTGTAAGTTTCGAGTCAGGGTTTTCCCATCCCAAGAACACGGAGTCCCTGGGCCGTCACGGGTTGTCCCGTGGCGCCGGTCGGGGGGAGGGTGTCCACCGGCACGGGAGCGCTCACCGGCGCTCGTGTATGGTTCGCCCCTTCTCAGAAGGTGGACAGGAGTCCCGCGAATGAACCGAATGATGTGGGCCGCGCTGGCGTTGGGCGCCGCGGCCGGCGCCCAGGCGCATGAAGGCATGTGGATGCCGCAACAGCTGCCGCTGGTGGCCAAGGACATGAAGGCCGCGGGCCTGAAGTTCGATCCCGCCCGCCTGTCCCAGCCGCTGGGCTATCCGATGGGGGCGGTGGTCAGCCTGGGCGGCTGCACGGCCTCGTTCGTGTCCCCGCAAGGGCTGGTGGTGACGAACCACCATTGCGCCTTCGGCAGCATCCAGTACAACTCGACGCCGCAGAAGGACCTGCTGAAGAACGGCTTCCTGGCCGCGTCGCTGGCCGACGAACTGCCCGCCGCGCCGGGCAGCCGCATCCTCGTCACGGTGGCGCTGACCGACGTCACCGACCGCGTGATCGACAAGAAGACCGCCGCGCTGCAAGGCAAGGCGCGTCTGGACGCGATCGAGGCCAACGAGAAGGCGCTGGTCGCCGCCTGCGAGAAGGACGCCGGCCATCGCTGCTCGGTGGGCGCGTTCTACGGCGGCCTGATGTACCAGCTGACCAAGCAGCTCGAGATCCGCGACGTGCGCCTGGTCCACGCGCCGGCCGAAGGCGTCGGCGTGTTCGGCGGCGACACCGACAACTGGATGTGGCCGCGCCACACGGGTGACTACAGCTTCTACCGCGCCTATGTCGGCCCGGATGGCAAGCCGGCGGACTTCAGCGCGAACAACAAGCCCTTCCAGCCCGCGCAGTTCCTGAAGCTGGCGAGCTCGCCGCTGAACGAAGGCGATTTCGTCGCCGTGGCGGGGTATCCGGGCCGCACCAACCGGCATCGCCTGCCGCAGGAGGTCGACTTCGCGTTCGCGTGGGACTTCCCGCATCGCGTCAAGGCGATGGGCGAGCAATTGGACCTGATCAAGGAGGCGACCGCCGGCCGCCGCGACGCCGAGATCAAGCTGGCCAACACCGTGGCCGGGGTCAACAACTACTACAAGAACTACCAGGGCCAGATGGCCAGCTACGCGGGCAGCGACATCCTCGCGCGCAAGCAGGCGGCCTTCGACGAGATGAAGGCCTGGGTCAACGCCGATGCCAAGCGCCGCGCGGCCTATGGCCCGGCGCTGGCCGAGGTGGACCGCCTGATCGCCGAACGCCAGGCCATCGTGCGCCGCGAGTTCCTGCTGAGCTACGCCACGCCGAGTCTGGTCAAGAGCGCCGGCGAGCTGTACGAGCAGGCGCTCGAGCGCCGCAAGCCCGATGCCGAGCGCAAGGCGGGCTTCCAGGATCGCGATCAGTTGCGCCGCCAGCAGGCGCTGGAGACGGTGGATCGCCGCTTCGACGAAGGCGTCGAGAAGAAGGTCGTCAGCCACTTCCTGACGCAGTACCTCGCGCAGCCGGCCGACCAGTTGAACGCCGCGTTCCTGAACGCGCTGGGCGTGCGTGCCGGCATGGACGCCGCGGCGGTGGCCGCGCGCGTGGACGCGCTGTACGCGGGCACGAAGCTGACCGACAAGGCCGAGCGTAGCGCATGGCTGTCGCGCGATGCCGCCGCCTTCGAGGCGAGCGCCGACACGCTGGTCAAGGCCGCCGTGGCGCTGCGCGCCGACGAGCAGGCGCGCGAGGACCGCGACCGCGAACTGGCGGGCCGCATGCAGCAGGCCTACTCGGCGGCGATGCAGGCCGAGATCGACTTCAGGGCCAGCCGCGGCCAGCCGGTCTATCCGGACGCCAACAGCACGCTGCGCGTCGCCTTCGGTCAGGTGAAGGGGCGCACGCCAGGCGTGGACGGCACGACCTGGACCGCGTTCACGACGCTGCGCGGCATCGTGGCCAAGCACACAGGCAGCGGCGAGTTCAACGCGCCGGCCGAGCAGCTGACAGCGATCAAGGCGCGCCGCTTCGACAAGTACGGCGTGAAGGCGCTGGATTCGGTGCCGGTGAACTTCCTGGCGACGCTGGACACGACGGGCGGCAATTCGGGCTCTCCGGTGCTCAACGGCAATGGCGAACTCGTCGGCCTGCTGTTCGACGGCACGCTGGACGCGGTGATCTCGGACTGGGACTTCAACGACCACATGAACCGCAGCATCTGTCTGGATGCGCGCTACATGCTGTGGCAGATGAAGGTCGTCGACAAGGCGGACCGCCTGCTCAAGGAGATGAACGCGCTGTGATGGCGATGTTCCGCTGACGCGCTCCGGCGCTGAAACGCCCCGCCTCGCGCGGGGCGTTGTCATTGCGGCCTCAGCGCGCGAGCAGGACCTGGCGGTCCACGCCGTCCAGCCGGCGATGGCCGCAGAACGCCATCGTGAGGTCCAGCTCGCGGTGGATGATCTCGAGCGCCTTGGCCACGCCGGGCCGTCCCATCGCGCCGAGCCCGTAGAGGAACGCGCGCCCGATGTAGGTGCCTCTGGCGCCGAGCGCCCAGGCCTTGAGCACGTCCTGCCCCGAACGGATGCCGCCATCCATGTGCACCTCGATGCGGTCGCCGACCGCGTCGACGATGCGCGGCAGCGCGCGGATGCTCGATTCCGCGCCATCCAGCTGCCGGCCCCCATGGTTGCTGACGATCAGCGCGTCGGCGCCCGAGGCGGCGGCCAGCTTCGCGTCCTCCTCGTCGATGATGCCCTTGAGGATCAGCTTGCCGCCCCAGCGCTCGCGGATCCACTGCACGTCATCCCAGCTGAGCTGCGGATCGAATTGCTTGGCCGTCCACTCCGACAGCGAGCCCATGTCTCCCACGCCCTTCACGTGTCCGACGATGTTGCCGAACTGGCGCCGCGGCGTGCCCAGCATGCCCAGGCACCAGCGCGGCTTGGTCGCCATGTTGATCAGGTTGGGCAGCGTCAGCTTGGGCGGGGCGGAGAGCCCGTTCTTCAGGTCCTTGTGCCGCTGGCCCAGGATCTGCAGGTCCAGCGTCAGGACGAGCGCGTCGCACTTCGCCGCCTTGGCGCGATCGATCAGGCTGTTGATGAAGCCCCGGTCCCGCATCACGTAGAGCTGGAACCAGAAGGGCGCGGTCGTGTGGGCCGCCACGTCCTCGATGGAGCAGATGCTCATCGTCGACAGCGTGAACGGCACGCCGAAGGCCTCGGCGGCCTGCGCGGCGAGGATCTCGCCATCGGCATGCTGCATGCCGGTGAGCCCCGTCGGGGCGATGGCCACCGGCATCGCGACGGGGCGGCCGATCATCGTGGCCGCCGTGCTGCGGCCTTCCATGTTGACCGCCACGCGCTGGCGCAGCTTGATCGACTGGAAGTCCGCCTCGTTGGCGCGGTAGGTGCTCTCGGTCCAGGAACCGGAGTCCGCGTAGTCGTAGAACATGCGCGGCACGCGCTTTTGCGCGAGCACGCGCAGGTCTTCGATGCAGGTGATGACGCTCATGCGGCGGATGCTAGGTCAGCCGTCTCGCGCCCGGGCGGAAAGTTTGGCGGGCCGCGCCGGAAGAAGCTTCCGGCGGCCTCAGGGACTTCCCGGGGTCAGGCCTGACCCGCGCTGGCGCTCAACGAGTCGCAGTGACCGACGAGCCAGCGCGAGAATGCCCGCGCCGCGTCGCCGTCGCCATGGCGCACCAGCCCATAGGGCATCGCCGCCGGCACCGCCAGGTCGAACAGCCGCTTGAGGCTGCCGCCGCGCAGCCAGGTCGCGGCGAGGCTGGGGCGGCCCAGCACGATGCCCTGGCCGCAGGCCGCCGCCTCGAGTGTCAGGCCCAGGTCCACGAAGCGCGTGCCCTGCGCGGGCTCGGGCCAGTCCAGGCCGGCGGCGCGCAGCCACGGGGTCCACGGCTGCAGCGGCGTGCGCAGCAGCGGCGCCTGGGCGAGGTCCTTCGGCGCGCGGATGGCGGGCAGCCGCGCGAGCAGCGAGGGGGCCGCCATCGGCGTGACGACGTCGTCGAGCAGCACCTCGCCGCCCGCGGGGACAGCGCCGGCGAAGATTTCGACCTCGGCGGGCGGGGCCGGCTGGTCCAGGAAGGGCGTGGACAGCAGCAGCTCGAGCTCGACATCCGGATGCGCGGCCTCGAAGCCGGGCAGGGCGGGCACCAGCACCTGGCGCGCGAAGGTGGGCGGGCTGCTGATGCTCAGCCGCGTGACGCGGCGCTGCTCGCGTCGGTGCAGCGGCACGGCGGCCAGCAGCGACAGGGCCGCCTGGACCTGGCCGAGGTACTCCTTGCCCGCGGCGGTGAGCCGCAGTGGCTGGCGCGTCAGCAGCGGCTGGCCCAGGCGCTCCTCCAGCGTCGCGATGCGCTTGCCAACGGCGCTGGCGCTGACGTGCAGCGTCTCGGCGGCGCGCTCCAGGCTGCCCAGACGGGCAGCGGCCTCGAAGGCCAGCAGGCCGTCGATGGAGGGCAGGCGCGGGGAGTCGCTGGGAGCATCGCTCATGGCGGCGACTGTAGCTTCGCGACGCAGGTGCCGCGGCACGAGCGTCCTCCGGCCCCGGTCTCCTGCGAGCTACAGTCGCGCGATGTCCGATTCCCAGGAACGTCCGCCCATCGCGCTCGGCCAGCGGCCGGCCGCCGACGCCACCGGCCGCGCGCTCGATCAGGCCGCGCTGTGGCGCCGCCTCCCGTGGATGGCGGCGGGCGCGCTGAGCCTGCTGCTCGGCGTGATCGGCATCTTCCTGCCGCTGCTGCCGACCACCCCCTTCGTGCTGCTGGCCGCGTTCTGCTTCGCGCGCGGCTCGGCGCGCTGCGAGGCGTGGCTGGTCGGCCATCCGCGCTTCGGGCCGATGGTCCTGCAGTGGCGCGCCACCCGCGCCGTGCCGCTGCGCGCCAAGCAGGCCGCCTGGATCATGATGGCCGTCAGCTCGGTGATCAGCGCGCTCGTCATGCCGGTCCTGCCCTGGCTGCCCGCTGTGTGCTGCCTCGCCGTCGGCCTGTGGCTCTGGCGGCTTCCCACGGCCTGACAACGGACGGTGGCCGACCGCGGCGGACCACGCCAGACGACGGTGGTCTCGCTCAGTTGAACAGCGGCAGGTTCTCCGGCTTGGGCCGCGCCGGCGACGCGTCCTCCGCCGTCGCCGCAGCGCGTCCGCGCCGCGGCGGCTCCACCTCGCCGGGCCGGCTCAGTTTCCCGACCCGCACGCCCAGCAGCCGCAGGCGCTGGCTCAGGTCTACGCGCTTGAGGCACAGCCCCGCCGCATGCCGGATCGAGGCCGCGTCCTGCACCGGCTCCTCCAGCGTCAGGTCGCGCGTGACGGTGCGGAATCCCTCGAAGCGCAGCTTGATGCCGATGGTCCGGCCCAGGTACCCCTTGCGCTGCAGGTCCGAGGCCAGTTGCTCGCACAGCGCCGTGAAGATCCGCGACAGCTCCGGCCGGTCGCGCTTGGCGTGCAGGTCGCGCTCGAAGGTGGTCTCGCGGCTGATCGACACCGGCTCGCTGTGCGTGACCACCGGCCGGTCGTCGAGCCCCCACGCGGCCTGGTGCAGCCACACGCTGTAGCCGGGCCCGAAATGCTGGAGCAGCAGCTCCTGCGGCGCCGCCGCCAGCTCGCCGATCGTGTGGATGTCCAGCCCATCGAGCTTCGCGCCGGCTTTTGGGCCGATGCCATTGATGCGGCGCACCGGCAGCGGCCAGATGCGCGTGGGCAGGTCGGCCATCGTGATCACGGTCAGGCCGTCGGGCTTGTCGAGCTCCGACGCGATCTTGGACAGCAGCTTGTTGGGCGTCACGCCGATCGAGCAGGTCAGCCCGGTCGCGCTCTGCACCGAGTTCTTGATCTCGCGCGCCACCGCCCGCACGCCGCCCAGCGGGTCATGCCCGACCGCATCGCGCGCGCCCGGCACGTCGGTGAGGTCGATGTAGATCTCGTCGATGCCGCGATCCTCGATCACCGGCGCGATCTCGCGCACCGCCGCCTTGAACAGCCGCGAGTAGTGGCGATACGAATCGAAGTCGGCCGGCAGCAGGATGGCCTGCGGCGCGCGCAGCGCCGCCTTCATCAGCCCCATCGCGGAGAACACGCCGAGGTCCCGCGCCGCATAGGTGGACGTCGTCACGACGCCGCGCCCGGTGTAGTCCGCCAGCTTGAAGAACTGCCGCTTGCCGTCCGGCAGTTCCCGCGGCGTGTGGGCGCGTCGGCCGCCGACCACCACCGGCAGGCCCTTGAGTTCCGGATAGCGCAGCAGCTCCACGGACGCGTAGAACGCATCCATGTCCAGATGGGCGATCAGGCGATCGGGCAAGGCGGGCGTCGGCTCGGCCATGCGGCGGATTGTGGCGGCGCCGGCTGACACGCGCTGTCAGCAGGGCCGGAGCCGCTCCGGACTCCGGCGCATGAAGGGCGGCTCAGTGGCCGCAGGACGCCGAGCCGCAGGCCGGGACCGCGTCCGCGTCCGCGTCCGCCGCTTCGGCCGGGGCGCGGATCGGATCTCGGCATTCGCCGGTCTTCGGATCGAAACCGCGCTGCTGCATCGTGTAGACCAGCGCCGCGTCCATCATCTCCGCATGACCGGGGAACCACTGCGAGAGCTCCGTGCGCACGATGCTCAGCGGCTCGCGGTCGCCGAGGTCCTCGGCATAGCGCACCACCTCGCGCATCACGTTCAGCACCATCGCGTGCTGGCTGCTGTGGCAGTTCTCCGGCTCGAATCCGGTGGCCGCCATCCAGCGCTCCTCCATCGCGAAGTGCGCCTCGGTGTGCGCGAGCAGCGCCTTGAACGCGGGCAGTGCGTCCTCGCCGCGGTCGAGCAGCTCGCCGTAGCGGTTCAGCAGCGCGACGAACTCCTCGTGCGTGTGGTCGAGTTCGGGCTGGTTGAGCACCAGCTCGTCGGTCCAGGCCAGCGTGCTCATGATCAGGCCTTGGCCTCGGCGCCCGCACGCGTGCTCAGGCGTGCGCGATGGCGCGCCACCTGCGCGCGGACCTGCGCCGGCGCGGTGCCGCCCAGGATGTTGCGTGCGTTCAGCGAGCCCTTGAGCGACAGCACCTCGTAGACGTCCTCGCCGATGCGGGCGTCGAACTGGCGCAGCGCGTCCAGCGACAGCGCCGACAGGTCGATGCCCTGCGCCTGCGCCGTCTTCACCGCATGGGCGACGACCTCGTGGGCATCGCGGAAGGCCAGGCCCTTCTTGACCAGGTAGTCCGCCAGGTCGGTCGCCGTCGCATAGCCCTTGAGCGCGGAACGCTCCATCGCTTCGGGCTTGACCGTCAGGCCGGCCATCATCTCCGCGAAGATCCGCAGCGTGTCGCTGAGCGTGTCGACGGTGTCGAACAGCGGCTCCTTGTCTTCCTGGTTGTCCTTGTTGTAGGCCAGCGGCTGGCCCTTCATCAGCGTGATCAGACCCATCAGGTGGCCCACCACGCGGCCGCTCTTGCCGCGTGCCAGCTCGGGCACGTCCGGGTTCTTCTTCTGCGGCATGATGCTCGACCCGGTGCAGAAGCGGTCCGGCAGCGCGATGAAGCCGAAGGCCTGGCTCATCCACAGGATCAGTTCCTCCGACAGGCGCGAGATGTGCACCATGATCAGCGCGGCGGCGGCGCTGAACTCGATCGCGAAGTCGCGGTCGCTGACGGCGTCCAGGCTGTTCTGCGCGACGCCCTCCATGCCCAGCGTGCGCGCCACGCGCTCGCGGTCCAGCGGATAGCTGGTGCCGGCCAGCGCGGCCGCGCCCAGCGGCAGGCGGTTCACGCGCTTGCGCGCGTCGAGCAGGCGCTCGGTGTCGCGCGCGAACATCTCGACGTAGGCCAGCAGGTGATGCCCGAAGGCCACCGGCTGCGCCACCTGCAGGTGGGTGAAGCCGGGCAGGATCACGTCGGCATGGCGCTCGGCCTGCTCGACCAGCACCCGCTGCAGCTCGCCCAGCAGACCGACCAGCGTGTCGATCTCGCCGCGCAGCCACAGCCGCACGTCGGTGGCGACCTGGTCGTTGCGGCTGCGGCCGGTGTGCAGCCGCTTGCCGGCCAGGCCGACCAGCTCGGTCAGGCGCGCCTCGATGTTCAGGTGCACGTCCTCCAGGTCCAGCTTCCATTCGAAGCGGCCCGACGCGATCTCCTCGCGGATCTGCGCCATGCCGCGCTGGATCGCGGCCAGATCGTCGGCGCCGATGATGCCCTGCGCGGCCAGCATGTCGGCGTGGGCCAGCGAGCCCTGGATGTCCGCGGCCCACAGCCGCTTGTCGAAGTCGACGCTGGCGGTGTAGCGCTTGACCAGCTCGCTCATCGGCTCGGAGAAGAGGGCGGACCAGGCCTGCGACTTGTTGGCGAGCTGGTTGTCGGCGGGCTGGCCGGCGTCAGAAGAGAGGTCAGGGGTGGAGGACATCGGCTTGCAAGGCGTTACGACTTCGCGGCGCCCCGGGCGTGTCCGCATGGATCGCGGCTGGACGCCTGGGTGAGAATGAGCCGCCGATTCTAAAGGGGCGCCATCGGGGCGCCCGGCGGGCCGCGGGTGGCCGGGGACAGAGGGCGGACAGTGCGGGGACGGGAGGAGCCGATGGCGACCAGGGCAACGGACGGGCGGACGATGGACACGCCTGGCGACGCCGCGTCCACGTGGCTGGAGCCGATGAGCACGCAGCCGATGAGCACCCAGCCGCTGCCGACGCAGCCGGCCTGGGAGGAAACCCGCCTCGACGCGCGCCCGGCCGAGCCCCCGCGCCTGATCGATGCGCAGCGGCGTTTCGACGTCTGCCATGTCGGCCTCGTGCTGCGGGCCGTGCTCGGCGTGCAGCTGGCGTTCTCGCTCGGGCTGGCGATGGCCAGCGAGACGCCGGGCCAATGGCTCTGGTCGATGGGCGCCGCCTCGGTCGCGTCCTTGAGCGCGGTGCTGGCCTGGCTGCTGATCGTCTGCGCCGCCAAGCGCCTGCTGGCGAGCCTGCCCGAATGGGCGCAATGGGCGCTGCCGATCGCGCTGGGCGCGGCCTGCGCGCATGGCGGCGCGCTGCTGCTGGAGGCCGTCGAGCTCGGCCGGCTCGGCGCGGTGCAGCGCGTGGCGGCGACGCTGTCCGGCGCCGTCGCCGCGGGCGTGCTGCTGGGCTGGCTGAAGCTGCGCGAGCGCGCCCAGGCCCCCGCCGACGCGCTGGCGCGGCTGGTCGAGCTGCAGTCGCGCATCCGTCCGCATTTCCTGTTCAACACGCTGAACACCGCGATCGCGCTGGTGCGCGTCGATCCCAATCGCGCCGAGGAGGTGCTGGAGGACCTGGCCGAGCTGTTCCGCGTCGCGCTCGCCGACGAGGGGCCCGGCGCCGAGGGCGTGCGGCTGGACCAGGAGGTCGAGCTGGCGCGCCGCTACCTGGCGATCGAGCAGCTGCGCTTCGGCGACCGGCTGCGGGTGAGATGGCAGCTCGATCCGCACGCCGCCGACGCGCGCGTGCCGCCGCTGCTGCTGCAGCCGCTGGTGGAGAACGCGGTGCGCCACGGCGTCGAGCCCAACGATCATGGCGGCGACGTCGACATCGTGACCCGCGCGCGCGGCGGCGAGATCGAGATCCGCATCGTCAATACGGTCGGACTGCCGTCGCGCGGCCAGGGGCACGGGCTGGCGCTGCGCAACGTGCGCCAGCGGCTGCGGCTGATGCACGACGTGGCGGCGCGGCTCGAGGCCGGGCCGGGCGAAGGCCGTTTCGTCGTGCGTATCGTGATGCCGCGCTGAGACGCGCCGCGTGAAGAGAAGAGGGAACAAGGACATGTTGACGCACCCCCCGCTGAAGGTCTTGATCGTCGACGACGAGCCGCTGGCGCGCCTGCGCCTGCGCGGCCTGGTCGAGGCCAACGAGGAGCCGCGCGCCGAGGTCGTGGCCGAGGCCGGCAGCGGCGAACAGGCGCTGACCTGGCTCAAGGACCACGCCTGCGACCTGGTGCTGCTGGACGTGCAGATGCCGGGCCTGGATGGGCTGGGGCTGGCGCAGGCGCTGCGGGGACGGCCGTTCGCGCCGGCCATCGTGTTCGTCACCGCGCACGCGCAGCACGCGCTGCAGGCCTTCGAGCTGGAGGCGCTGGACTATCTGACCAAGCCGGTGCGGCGCGAGCGGCTGCAGGCCAGTCTGGCGCGGGCCGCGCAGCGGCTGGACGAGCGCGCGGCGGCCAAGGCGCGCGAGGCCGGCGAGGCCCAGTCGGCCAGCGCTGCTCCCGGCGCCGAGGTGCCGGTCATCAACATCACCGAACGCGGCCGCCTGCTGCGCGTGCCCTTGAGCGAAGTCCTCTACTTCAAGGCCGAGCTCAAGTACCTGACGCTGAGAACCGCGACGCAGAGCCACGTCATGGACGGCTCGCTGAGCGATCTGGAGCAGCGGCTGGGCGAGCGCTTCCTGCGCGTGCACCGCAATGCGCTGGTGGCCAAGTCCGCGGTCCGCGAGCTCGAGCGCCACGTGCCCACCGATGGCGGCGCCGAGGGCGATGGCGACACGGCCGGCGAACTGGGCTGGGCCGTGCGCATCGCCCATGTCAACGAATGGCTCGCCGTCTCGCGGCGGCAGGTCGCCGCGGTGCGGGAGGCGCTGGCCGGCCAGCGCTGAGCGCCACGGCGCCCGGCGCGACCCTGGTCAGCCCGTGTTGCGCAGTCCGGCGGCGATGCCGTTGATGGACAGGTGGATGCCGCGCTGCACGCGCTCCAGCCGCGGATCCTCGGCGCGCTTTTCGGCCGGGATGGCGCGGTAGCGGCGCATCAGCTCGACCTGCAGGTGGTTGAGCGGATCGATGTAGGGGAAGCGGTGCTCGATCGAGCGCGCCAGCGCCGGGTTCGCGGCCAGGCGGCCGTCCTCGCCGGTGATCAGCGTGAGGGCCTCCTCGGTGCGGGCGAATTCGGCCTCGATGGCGGCGAAGATCTTCTTGCCCAGCCGCTTGTCCTCCACCAGCTCCAGGTAGCGGCGCGCGATGTCCAGGTCGGCCTTGGCCAGCACCATGTCCAGGTTGGACAGCAGCGTGCGGAAGAAGGGCCACTGCTTGAACATGCGCTTGAGCAGCGCCAGCTTCTCGTCGCGGCCGATCTTGTCCTTGCCGAGGAAGGCCAGGACCCCCGAGCCGAAGCCGCACCAACCCGGCAGCGTGATGCGCGACTGGCCCCAGCTGAAGCCCCACGGGATGGCGCGCAGGTCCTCGATGGCGCGGTTGGCCTTGCGCGAGGCCGGCCGCGAGCCGATGTTGAGCTCGGCGATCTCACGGATCGGCGTGGCGGCGAAGAAGAAGTCGGCGAAGCCGGGCGTGTCGTAGACCAGCCCGCGATACGCGGCGAAGCTGGCGTCCGACAGCGCCTGGGCCGCGGCCATGAAGGACTGGGGCGCTGGCTTGGTCGGGTGCAGCAGCGTCGCCTCCAGCGTCGCGGCCACCAGCGTCTCCAGGTTGCGCCGGCCGATCTCCGGGTTGGCGTACTTGGAGTTGATGACCTCGCCCTGCTCGGTCAGGCGGATCTGTCCGTTCACCGTTCCCGGCGGCTGGGCCAGGATGGCCTGGTAGCTCGGACCGCCGCCGCGCCCGACCGTGCCGCCGCGGCCATGGAACAGGCGCAGCGTCAGCGGGCCCTGGGCACGCAGCTCGTCGAACAGCTGCACCAGCGCGATCTCGGCGCGGTACAGCTCCCAGCTGCTGGTGAACACGCCGCCGTCCTTGTTGGAGTCGGAGTAGCCCAGCATGATGTCCTGCTCGCCGCCGGAGCGGCGCACCAGCGCGGCCATGCCTGGCAGCTCGTAGAAGCCGCGCATGATGCCGGGCGCGTTGCGCAGGTCGGCGATGGTCTCGAACAGCGGCACCACGATCAGGTCGCTGACCGCCTCGCCATCGAGCGTGCCGCGCAGCAGCCCGACCTCCTTGAGCAGCAGCTGCACCTCGAGCAGGTCGCTGACGTCCTCGGTGTGGGAAATGATGTAGTGCCGCAGCGCCTCGCGGCCGAAGCGCTGGAGTGACTCGCGCGCCGTCTCGAAGATCGCGAGCTCGCCGACGGCGCGTTCGCTGTACTCGGCGCCCAGCACGCGCAGCGGGCGGGTCTGGTTGAGCAGGTCCACCAGCAGCGCGCGGCGGTCCATCTCGCCCAGCGCCGAATAGTCCTCGCAGACGCGCGCGGTCTTGAGCAGCTCGACGATGACCAGCTCGTGCTGGTCGCTGCTCTGGCGCAGGTCCAGCGTCGCCAGATGGAAGCCGAACACCTGCACCGCGCGGATCAGCGGCTTGAGCCGCGGCGCGATCAGCGCGTGCGCGTGGTGATGCTCGAGCGAGTCCTGGATCACGCGCAGGTCGTCCAGCAGATCCTCGGGCGTGAGGTAGGGATCCTGCGGCGCGACCGCGTGGCGCAGCGCCTCGGTGCCGGTCAAGGTTTCGAGCGTCGCCGCCAGCCGCGCGTACATGCCGGTCAGCGCGCGCCGGTAGGGCTCGTCCATGCGGTGCTCATTGCGATCGGGGCTGCGCTCGGCCAGCGCCTGCATCCGCGGCGTCACGCCGGCCAGGCGCAGCGAGATCGACAGCTCCGCGCCCAGCTCGTGCAGCTCGGTCAGGTAGTGGCGCAGCGCGAGCTCGCTCTGGCGGCGCAGCGCCAGCCGCATCGTGTCGGCGGTGACGTTGGGATTGCCGTCGCGGTCGCCGCCGATCCACTGGCCCATGCGCAGGAAGGGCGCGACCTGCTCGCCGGGCAGCGCCTCCTCGAGCTCGGTGTAGAGCTTGGGGATCTCGCGCAGGAAGGTCGCGTGGTAGTAGCTCAGCGCGTTCTCGATCTCGTCGGCGACGGTCAGCTTCGAGTAGCGCAGCATGCGCGTCTGCCACAGCTGCGTGACGCGGGCGCGGATCAGGTTCTCGTTGGCGGCCTTCTCGCGCTCGGTGTGCAGGCGGTCGCGCGCGCCCACCAGCTCGGCGATCGCGCGCTCGGCGTCCAGGATGCTCTTGCGCTGCACCTCGGTCGGGTGCGCGGTCAGCACCGGCGACACGAAGCCGTTCTCCAGCGTGCGCGCGACCTCGGCCGGCCGCACGCCGGCGTCGAAGAGCCGCTCCAGCGCATAGGCCAGCGAGCCGGGCTGCAGCGAGCCCTCGCGCTCGTGGACCTCACGGCGGCGCACGTGATGGCGGTCCTCCGCGATGTTGGCCAGATGCGAGAAGTAGCTGAACGCGCGGATCACGCTGACGGTCTGCTCGCCCGACAGGCCCTTGAGCAGCTTGTCCATCTGCTTGCCGGCCTGCGCGTCGCGCTTGAGGCGGAAGGCCACGGACAACTGCCGCACGCGCTCCACCAGTTCGTAGGCTTCGCGGCCCTCCTGCTCGCGGATCACCTCGCCCAGGATGCGGCCCAGCAGACGGATGTCGTCCATCAGCGGCTGGTTCTTGTCCTTGATCGTCCGGATGGACCGGGCCGCGGAAGGTTTCGCGGCGGTCGTGGCGGCAGTCTTTGCGGCGGTCCTTGCGGCCGGCCTGGCGTTCGGCTTGGCGTTCGGCTTGGCGGCGGGGCGGGCGGTGCGGGAGGCGGTACTGGCGGGCATGGTGTCGTCAGGGTTCGTCAGAGACCGGAAGGGGCGGGGTGATGTAACCGAGTTACCTCCGGCTGACTGTAGCAGTTTCTCCGTGCGCGCCTCGCCCCCGGGCGTGGCGCGCGCGCCGCCCGATGCTCCGGGATCGCGCAAGCGACGCTTCGTGGCAAGCGGTGATCCCTCGGGGCGGCGGGCGGGCTCGGCTAGCATCCCGCCCCATGAACCAAGAATTCGTGATCGCCACGCGCGAGAGCCGGCTCGCGCTGTGGCAGGCCGAACATGTGCAGGCGCTGCTGCGCGCGCGCGGCTTGTCGGTGCGGCTGCTCGGCATGACGACGCGCGGCGACCAGATCCTGGACCGCACGCTGTCCAAGGTCGGCGGCAAGGGGCTGTTCGTGAAGGAGCTGGAAACGGCGCTCGAGGATGGCCGCGCGCAGCTCGCGGTGCACTCGCTCAAGGACGTGCCGATGGAGCTGCCCGCCGGTTTCGTCCTGGGCGCGGTGCTCGAGCGCGAGGACCCGCGCGATGCCCTGGTGTCGCCGAAGCACGCGAGCCTGCAGGCCTTGCCGCACGGCGCCTGCGTCGGCACCTCGAGCCTGCGCCGCGTCACGCAGCTGAAGAATCTGCGCCCGGACCTGCGCATCGAGCCGGTGCGCGGCAACCTCGACACGCGGCTGCGCAAGCTCGACGAGGGGCAGTACGACGCGATCGTGCTGGCCGCGGCGGGGCTGAAGCGGCTGGCGCTCGATGGACGCATCCGCCAGTACTTCGAGGTGGACGAGATGATTCCCTGCGCTGGCCAGGGCGCGCTGGGCATCGAGATCCGCGCCGGGCAGGCGCCGCATGCTTCGCCTCTGGGGGCGCATGCCGAGGCGCATCTCGCGGCGCATCTGGAGGCGCTCGCCCATCGCCCGACCTGGCTGGCCGCGGCGGCGGAGCGCGCGGTCTCGCGCGAGCTCGGCGGCAGTTGCTCGATGCCATTGGCCGCGCATGCGGTCTGGTCGGCCGAGGGCCGCCTGACGCTGTCCGCCGCACTGGGGCACCCGGTCGAGACGGCCCGGCCGCTGCTGCGCTCGAGCGCGCAGGCGGTGGTCGCCGACCTGGCGGCGGCCGAGGCGCTGGGCATCGCCGCGGCGCGCGCGCTGCGGGAGCAGGGCGCCACCGAGTACCTGAAGGACGTCTGATGGCGGCCGCCGCCGCCCCGGACCTGCCGGCCAGACTGCTGCTGACCCGTCCGCGGGCGCAGGCGGATGAGTGGGCGACGCGGATGGCGGCGCTCGGTGTGCCGACGGCGTCGCTGCCCTTGATCGACATCGCGCCGGCGCGGGATCCGGCCTCGCTGGCGGCCGCCTGGGCCGCGCTGCCCGGCACGGACCTGGCGATGTTCGTCAGCCCGAACGCGGTCGAGCATTTCTTTGGCGGGAGAGCCGCTGGCGGCAAGCCCGCGCGCGTCTGGCCGGAACGGACCTGGGCGGCCACCGTCGGTCCCGGCAGCGCCCGGGCGCTGATCGAGCACGGCGTGCCCGCCGCGCGCATCGTGCAGCCGCCGGCGGCGTCGGACAGCCTCGATTCCGAGCATCTGTGGCCGGAGCTGGTCCGTGTCGCCGGCCAGGACTGGACCGGCCGCCGCGCGCTGCTGGTGCGCGGCGATGGCGGGCGCGAATGGCTGGGCGACCGGCTGCGCGAGGCGGGGGCCGAGGTCTCGGCCGTCGGCGTCTACCGGCGCACCTGCCCCGCGCCGTCGCCCGAGATCGCCGCGTTGCTGCGCGAGGCTTTGTCCGAGCCGCAGCGTCACGTCTGGCTGTTCAGCAGTTCGGAGGCCATCGGCCATCTCGACTCGCTCGAACAGGGGACGCGCGGGAACGGCCCTCCCGCCGATTGGGGGCGGGTCCTGGCGCTGGCGACCCATGAACGCATCGCGGCGCGCGCGCGCGCGCTCGGCGCCGGGCATGTGGTTTTGGTGCGACCCGATGCCGCGGCGGTCGCGGCCGGGTTCCGGATGCTGTCAGGGTCCACCCTAGAATCGCCGACGTGAGCGAGACCACCACCCCAGCGGCCGACGTTCCGTCGCCCCACAAGCCCGCCCGGCATTCCGGCGCCACCTTGACCCAGGCCGTCGTGGCCGGGGTCGGCCTGGTGGCCCTGCTGGCCCTCGGCCTGGCCTGGCAGAGCCAGCAACGGCTCAAGCAGGTCGAACAGGAACTGGTCCGGCGCCAGGACTCCAGCCAGAGCGAGGCCAACATCGCCCGCGACCAGGCGCGCCAGGCGCAGGACCTGAGCCGCGACACCGCGGCCAAGGTCGCGCTGCTGGACGCCCGGCTGGCCGAGGTCGCCGTGCAGCGCGAGCAGCTCGAGGCGCTGATGCAGTCGATGAACCGCTCGCGCGACGAGAACGTCGTCGGCGACGTCGAAGCCTCGCTGCGCGTGGCGATGCAGCAAGGCACCATCACCGGCAGCGCCGAGCCGCTGGTGGCCGCGCTGCGCCAGGCCGACGAGCGCCTGGCCCGCTACAAGCAGCCGCGCCTGGAGGGCGTGCGCCGCGCCGTCACGCGCGACCTGGAGCGCATCAGGGCGGTCAGCGTGGTGGATGTCTCGACGCTGACGATCAAGCTGGACGAGGTCGTGCGCCAGATCGACGACCTGCCGCTGCTGGCTGTCGCCCAGCCGGTCCGCGATCAAGCGCCCGCGCAACAGGCCGCACAACAGGCCGCACAACAGGCCGCCGCCGCGCATGCCGGCCTCACCACGGCGGCCCCGGCCGCCCCCGCGAAGACGGCCGGATCGCGCAAGACCGCTCCGTCTGCTCCGGCCCAGGCGGCCTCCGACGGCGAGCCGGGCTGGTGGGAGCGTCTGTGGGAGCAGGCCGGCGAGCGCTGGGACACGCTCAGCGGCGATGTCTGGCGCGAAGCCCGCGGCCTGCTGCGCGTCACGCGCATCGATCATCCCGAAGCGGCGCTGATCGCACCGGAGCAGGCCTTCTTCCTGCGCGAGAACCTCAAGCTGCGCTTGCTCAACGCGCGGCTGGCGCTGCTGAGCCGCCAGTTCGACACCGCGCAGGTCGACCTGCGCGAGGCGCAGGCGATGCTGGACCGCTATTTCGACGCGCGCTCGCGCAAGCTGTCGCTGACCGTCGAGCTGCTGCGCCAGGTGCAGGGCCAGGCCCGTCAGGTCAGCGTGCCGCGCCCCGACGACACGCTCGCCGCGCTGAGCGCGGTGGCCCGCTGAGGAGATCGCCATGCGCATGGTGATCTGGCTGGTGCTGCTGTTCGTCGCGGCGGTCGTCGCGGCGCTGACCCTGGGCAACAACGACGGCTTGGCCAGTTTCTACTGGCGCGGTTGGCGGATGGACCTGTCGCTCAACCTGTTCCTGCTGCTGCTGGTGGCGGGCTGCTTCGCGCTGATGACGCTGATGCAGTCGCTGGATGCGCTGCTGACGCTGCCCAAGCGCGCGCGGCTGTGGCGCATGGCCCAGCGCGAACGCAGCGCCCAGGTCGCGCTGCGCGAGGCCTGGGCCGAGTACTTCGGCGCCCGCTACAGCCGCGCCCAGAAGGCGGCGCAGCGCGCGCTGACCATCCAGGCGCAGACGCCAGACCTCGCCCAGGATGGCGCGTTCATGGCGCTGGCCCATCTGGTCGCCGCGCAGAGCGCCCACAAGCTGCAGGACCGCCGCAACCGCGACGAGCACCTGCGCCAGGCGCTCCAGATGGCGTCGAGCTCGGCCGGCGCGCGGGTGCAGGAAGAGGGCGCGCGGCTGCTGGCCGCGGAATGGGCGCTGGACGACCGCGACGCGCCGCGCGCGCTGGGCTTGCTCGGCGAACTGACGCCAGGCGTGGCGCGCCGCACGCAGGCGCTGCGCCTGAAGCTGCAGGCCAGCCGCCTGGCCCGTCAGCCGCTGGAGGCACTGCGCACCGCGCGGCTGCTGGCCAAGCACCAGGGCTTCTCGAAATCGGCGGCCCAGGGACTGCTGCGCTCGCTGGCCTGCGAGGCGCTGGAGACGGCGCGCGACATCGATCAGTTGCGCGGCATCTGGCAGCAACTGGATGCGTCGGACCGCCGCGACGTGTTCGTGGCGGCGCGCGCGGCCCACTGCGCGGCGGCGCTGGGCGCGCCCGAGGACGGACGCGGCTGGCTGCGCCCGTTCTGGGAATCGATCGCGGAGCAGGGCGCCGACGAGCGCCAGGCGCTGGCCGAGGCGCTGGTGCTGTGCACGCCGGGGCTCGGACCGGAATGGCTGCAGCGGCTGGAAGGCGCGGTGCAGCGCTTCCCGCGCGACGGCACCATGGCGCTGGCGCTGGGCCATGCGCTGGCCGAGCGTCAGCTGTGGGGCAAGGCGCGGCTGATGCTGGAGCAGGCGGCCGACGATCGCGAACTGTCGATCGCGGCGCGCCGCCGCAGTTGGCTGCGTCTGGCCGAGATGGCGGAGCAGGACGACGACCCGGAGCGCCGCGCACGCTGCTTCGAGGCCGCCGCCCGCTTGGGCTGACGGCCGTTGAAGACGGCCTCATGCCCGGGTTCCAGCAAGCCTTGGCGGTGGGTTCTGAATATTTTTCGTAGAGATTCTTGCGCACCTCCAAAAACGCATGCTATAGTCGCAGTCTTTCAGCGGCTGTAGCTCAGTTGGATAGAGTACTTGGCTACGAACCAAGGGGTCGTGGGTTCGAATCCTGCCAGCCGCGCCAGAAAAACTGCTGAATCAGAGGGAAACCAATGATTCAGCACTCAGAAGAAAAAGCAACAACAAAAACCAGGGGCCGCTTCCACGACGGTGGCTTCTGATCAGTAAAAGTCGTGCGGCTGTAGCTCAGTTGGATAGAGTACTTGGCTACGAACCAAGGGGTCGTGGGTTCGAATCCTGCCAGCCGCGCCAAATCGAAAGGCCAGTGTTGCAAAACACTGGCCTTTTTCTTTGCCTGAGTTCTTTGCCTGAATGGCAGGCGGCGGCCGAGTATTCGGCGGGGAATCACTCCGGGCGAATATCGTCCGCGCCGGATACTCGGTCTTGAGTATCTGGCAGAGCCGCAGAGCCCGGCCTTGCCGGCGTCCGCGAGAGTTTGGGGGCTGGCATCGGCCAGGCCTGTCCGTCCTGAATGAAGAAATTGCGCCGCACCTGCTGATGCGGGTGATGCGGCGCCTCGGCCAGGGTCAGCACTGGCGCCGCGCAGGCATCGCTGCCGTCGAAAACCGCCACCCAATGCGCCAGTGGCCGCTCGCGCAGGCGCGCAGCGACCTGCTCGCGCAGCTCGGGCCACTGCGCCGGGTCGTCTTGGGGTGACATCGGCGACAACCCGAGCCGGCGCATGAGTTCCTCATGGAAGTCCGCTTCGATGGCGCCCAGCGACAGCCAACGGCCATCCGCGCATTCGAAGCAGTCGTAGAAATGCGAGCCATGGCGGAAGAAGTTTCGCGAAGCGTCATCGCTCCAGTGTCCATCGGCGCGCAGGGCCTGGATCAAGGTGCCCATGTAGCCGACGCCGTCGAGGATGGCGGCGTCGATCACCTGGCCGCGGCCGGAGCGGCGTGATTCCCATAGCGCGCACATCAAGCCGAACAGCATCGTCAGCGCACCGCCGCCGATGTCGCCGAGCAAGGTGGCGGGCAGGGCGGGGGGCTGGCCGGGACGAGCGGCGAACGGCATCAGCCCGCTCAACGCGACGTAGTTGATGTCATGGCCGGCGGTTCGCGCGAGAGGGCCGGTCTGGCCCCAGCCAGTGAGCCGCGCGTAGACCAGGCGCGGATGCGCCGCCAGCAAGGTGTCGGGGCCGAGCCCCAGCCGCTCCATCACGCCAGGACGGAAGGCCTCGATCAGCGCGTCGGCGCCTGCAATCAAGTCGCGCACGCGCGCCAGATCCGGCGGTGATTTCAGATCCGCCTGAACCACCGTCTTGCCGCGATGAAGCGCCGCGCCGCCGCCCACCCGCGAGGTACCGCCAGGGCGTTCGATCACCGTGACCTCGGCGCCGAAGTCGGCCAGCACGAGACCGGCGAAGGGCGCGGGGCCGATGCCGGCGAACTCGACGATCTTCAAGCCGCTCAATGGGCCGTTCGTGTTGTTCGCCGTTGCGTGCGCCATGCCGGGTGCCTCCGAATTGGGGCCTCGACGATATCGCGCCCGGGCGACGGCGTCCGAACTGGTCCACCCATCTGTCGTACTGGACCTGCCGCGCGATGCCTCGATCAGTCACCTCATCGATCGGGCATTCGAGCGCCAAATTCGACTACTTCGGAGAATCGAAGACATGTACTTCAATCACTTCCAGTCAGACTACGCGTCCGCAACGCCAAGCTTCGGCTCTTTTCCCGTCATGAATCAGATGCGTCCCTGGAGCTGGCCCGGCGCGCGCATGAACGCGATGAGCCAGTTTCTGGGCAATTGGTTCATGAGCCAGTGCGCTGCGTGGATGGGAGGCTGTGGTTGCCCGTCATACCCGCAATCTCCTTGGTATGGCCGCGGCGATTACGGTCATGCCGCCCGCTGGCCCGCAAATCCCGTCCCCGTCCCTGTGCCCGTCCCCGTCCCCGTCCCCGTCCCCGTCCCGATGCCGGTGCCGGTGAACACAACCCCCGTCACTCCCGCGCCGACACCGGCCCCGGCCCCGGCCCCGGCGCCAGCCATCGTCGCACCTCGCGAAGGGCTGTGGGATGCCTCCAAGGGTGGATACATCGTCGGACAGAGTGGCGAGGTGCAAGTAACTTGCGGGAAGAGCGATGAGAACTCCGCACTGCAATACAGGACCTCTGGAGGAACATGGACTGAGTTGGGATGGGGGGTTACGTCGACCATTTCCGCTCCGCCGAACTCAAAGATCGAGTTCCGGATCCGGAATGGCAACGATAAGAACGAGTTTTACCGTGCCGGCACCACCCAGAACGTTGACGGGAAGGATCACGGCAGGGTCACCGCGACCGGGGCTGGCTATCGACTGGGATTCGACGAATGGCGCAACGATGATGGGGACTACGACGACCTCGTCGTCAATCTGACTGATCCCAAGGCGCGCGGCTGATTCAAGCCTCCGCTGAGCAGGGGCCGGCTCCGAAGGGCGCCGGCCCTTTTCGTTTTCGTCACAATGTCTGGATGAGCAAGGCATTCACGAAGGAAAACGACACCGCGCCCGGCGATGACGACGAGGACGGCCCGTCGCTGCCCGCGCTGCCCAAGGGCTCGCGCAACTACATGACGCCGGCCGGCTACGCGCGGCTGCGCGCGGAGTTCATGCAGCTGCTGGACGTCGAGCGGCCCAAGATCGTCGAGATCGTCTCGTGGGCCGCCAAGAACGGCGACCGCTCCGAGAATGGCGATTACCTCTACGGCAAGAAGCGCCTGCGCGAGATCGACCGGCGCCTGCGTTTCCTGACCAAGCGCCTGGACATCGCCGAGGTCGTCGATCCCAGCGCGCATCACGGCAGCGACCAGATCTTCTTCGGCGCGACCGTGACCTACGCCAACTCGAAGGGCGAGGAGAGGACCATCACGATCAAGGGCATCGACGAGTCGGACAGCCTGGCCGGCGAAGTGAGCTGGGTGTCGCCGATCGCGCGCACGCTGCTGAAGGCCCGCGAGGGCGACGAGCTGCAACTGGTCACGCCGGGCGGCGTGGAGTCGATCGAGGTGGTCGAGGTGAGCTACCCCAAGCCAGGGGGCTGATCAGGGCTTCACGCGCCAGACGCGCATCACCGCGCTCGAGCGCTTCAGCGTGCGCAGCGTGTCGGCCAGGTGCAGCCGGTCTCTGACCGCCAGCAGCAGCGTCATCTCGGCCGTCTCGCGCTGCTGCGAGTCGTCGCTCATGGCGATGTGGGTGATGTCGGCCTCCGCGCTGCTGACGGCCGTCGCGATCTGCGCCAGCACGCCCTTGCCGTTGCGCATCAGCACGCCGACCTCGGCCTCGAAGCTGCGCGACAGTTCCTCGCCCCAGCCGACCGCGATCCAGTGCTCGCTGTCGCGCTGGAAGAGCCGCCGTCCCACCGAGCACTCCGCCGTGTGGACGACCAGCCCCTCGCCCCGGCCCAGATAGCCCTTGATGTCGTCGCCCGGGATCGGTCGGCAGCAGGTGGCCAGGCGCACCGACGCCCCCTCGCTCCCGTCGATCAGCACCTGGCCCTGGGCCGGTGCGTCGTCGGTCGAGAAGCGGCCCATCGTGAGCAGCACCGCGTCCGGGCGCTGGCCCTGTTCGGACAGGGTGCGCGCCAGCTTCTTGGCGACGATGGTCGCGATCTTGCGGCCCAGGCCGATCTCGACCAGCAGTTCGTCGACGTTGCGGTTGCCCGCCCAGCGCGCCAGGTCCTGCCACAGCGCGGCGGCCGATTCGTCCTCGGCCTTCAGGCTGGGCAGCGCCAGTCCCTCGGCGCGCAGCGCCTGCGCGAGCATCTTGTGGCCGAGTTCGCGCGATTCCTCCTGCTCCAGGTTCTTCAGGAAGTGGCGGATCTTGGAGCGGGCCCGGCCGGTGCGCACGAAGCTCAGCCAGGCCGGATTCGGCCGCGCGCCGGCGGCGGTGACGATCTCGATCACGTCGCCGCTGCGCAGCTCGGTGCGCAGCGGCACCGGCTCGCCGTTGACCTTGGCCGCGACGCAGTGGTCGCCGACGTCCGAGTGGATCGCATAGGCGAAGTCCACCGGCGTCGCGCCCTTGGGCAGCGCCATGATCTTGGACTTGGGCGTGAACACGTAGACCGCGTCCGGGAACAGGTCGATCTTGACGTGCTCCAGGAACTCGGTCGCGTCGCGGGTCTCGTCCTGGATGTCCAGCAGCGACTGCAGCCAGCGCGAGCCCAGCTGCTGCGCGCCCTTGGCGTCGCCCTTGCTCTTGTAGAGCCAGTGCGCCGCGACGCCCTTCTCGGCGACCATGTGCATCGCCTCGGTCCGCATCTGGAATTCGACCGGCGTGCCCAGCGGGCTCACCAGCGTCGTGTGCAGCGACTGGTAGCCGTTGGGCTTGGGAATCGCGATGTAGTCCTTGAAGCGGCCCGGTTGCGGCTTGTACAGCTGGTGCAGCACGCCCAGCGACCAGTAGCACTGCGGCAGATCCTGGACGATCACGCGGAAGCCGAAGATGTCGCTGACCTGGGCGAAGCTCAGGTGTTTCTCGCGCATCTTCTTGTAGATGCTGAACAGCGTCTTCTCGCGGCCCTGGATCTCGACGCGCAGGCTGGCCTCGGCGAAGGCCTTCTGGACGTCGCGCTCGATGCGCGCGACCAGGTCGCGCCGATGGCCGCGCGCCTTCGTGACCGCCTTGGCCAGCGCCGCGTGGCGCCAGGGATGGATGTACTGGAACGAGAGCTCCTGCAGCTCGCGGTAGATCTCGTTGAGGCCGAGCCGGTGCGCGATCGGCGCGTAGATGTCCAGGGTCTCGCGGGCGATGCGGCGGCGCTTGTCGAAGGCCATGTGCTGCATCGTGCGCATGTTGTGCAGGCGGTCGGCCAGCTTGATCAGGATGACGCGCACGTCGCGCGCCATCGCCAGCAGCATCTTGCGGAAGCTCTCGGCCTGGGACTCCTCGCGGGTCGAGAACTGCAGCTTGTCCAGCTTGGTCAGGCCGTCGACCAGCTCGGCCGTCGGCGCCTCGAAGCGCTCGATCAACTCGGTCTTGGTGACGCCGCAGTCCTCCATCGCGTCGTGCATCAGCGCCGCCATGATGGCCTGCGCGTCCAGGCGCCAGTCCGCGCACAGGCCGGCGACGGCGATCGGATGGGTGATGTAGGGCTCCCCGCTGGCCCGGAACTGCCCCAGGTGCGCCTCGTCCGCGAACTTGTAGGCCTCGCGGATGCGCTTGACGTCGGCCTTGGGCAGGTAGTGCAGGCGATGGACGAGCGCGTCGAAGGACGAGGCCTCGGCGGCGGTGTCCGGCGCGGTGCGGGAACCGGCCAGCCCGGTCAGGCCGGGGATGTGAGCGGTGGCGAAGGAACGGAGACCCATGCGTGGCAATTTAACCGATGGCGACAGGGGTTTCCGGCAAGTGGAATTGCGGCGCGGGTCGCCCCTGGACGGTGCGATTGAGGGTTTTCACCTATCAAGAAGGTGCGAAAGGCGGCTGTCGGGGCCTAAAGTCCGGAGATCGCCCGCCGATAAACCGAACATGCCCAGGAAGGGCATCGGCTTGGATTCCGTTCCGAGCCCGGCGCCCGCTGGCCGGAACGTGCGGAAACCTCGCGGGAGGCTCGCCATGATTGCTGCCCTGAACAACACAACGACTTCAAATGGTCCCGGTGCGACCACCGGGCAGTCGGCACGCCTGCGCGATGCCGAGGTCTACGACGCCTCGACCGGCCAGCCGGCCGAGGCGTCCGCCGTGGTGAGCCTGTCGCCGCAGGCGGCCAACCTGGCCGCGGCGCCCCAACCGGCTCCGGCCGCGTCCGAGCCGGCTCCCGCGGCCACCGCGCCAGCTCCCGCCGCTTCTGTGCAAGCGCCCGCTGAGCCCGCGCCAGCGTCCGCTGCGCCAGCGCCCGCCGCATCGGCGCCGGCTCCTGCCGTTTCGCTGGCGCCGACGCCCGCTCCCGCGCTGACCGTGACGGCGCAATCGACCTCCTTCCAGCCCAGCAACGCGCTCGCCGCGGCGGTGGGGCAGTCGACGGTGGAGAAGTTCCCGCCGTCGGTGAGCCTGATTCCCAACCTGGTCTTCGCGGAAGCCGACCGGGACCAGAACGGCGTGGTGTCCCCGGCCGAGCGCCGCGCATATGACGTCGTCCATCCCAAGCTGGGTGAGCGGCCGGCGGATGTCCCGCCAAAGCGGGTCGTGGACGCCGAACTGCGCGAATACAACGCGATCGCCAACAAGCAGTTCTGACGCGCGGCTCCTCTGAAGCCTCGCCCGAACGCGGCGCCCCCATCGCCCGATGGGGGGATGCTTGCGGACTACCCCCCTTACGAGGGCCCACCTCAGTTGGGTAGGCATCGCGGCTTGCGTCGCGCAAAGTGACTCCATCGCGGCCCCTTCCGGGCCGCTCGCGCTCGGAGGCGCTGAAGGAGTCAGCCATGCATTTCGCCGAAGTCGACACCGGGGACTACCGCATCTATGCCGGCGCGATCGAGCGCCCGCGCCAGTTCGGCTACGTGGCGGCGGTGGTCGTCGTGCGGATGGGCGCGATCGAGTCGATGAACCGGCGCGAGGCCTTCCGCGACGAGAACCTGGCCGGCGGCTACGGCTGGGCGACGCCGGCCGAGGCGCTGCGCTTCGCGATCAGCGCCGGCAAGGAAGCGGTCATGTGCCGGATCGGGATGTACACATGAACGACGCGCTGTTCGAGGACTTTCTGCGGTCGCTGCCCCGCGTGAGCGCGGCGGCCGGCCAACAGCCCGGGGCGATTGCCGGCCCGCGAGCCGTGGCTCAAGCGGCCCATCCCGTGATTCGTCGCGTGGCCCCCCGGCCCGGCTTGGATCCCTCCGGCGCGGCCGCTATCGTGCGGGCATGTCGACCCCGGTCCTTCCCGCCAGCCCGCCCGAGACCGCGCGCCCCGCGCACCCGGCCTGGCACGGCTTCGTCTCCTACCTGACGCCGCAGCGGGTGCTGCTGGCGCTGGCGCTGGCCACCGTCTTCGCGCTCGCGCTGCAGCCGATCTTCATCACCCCCTTCCCCGTCCTGCTGGGGCGGACGATGTTCGTGGGCATGCTGGCGTTGCTGGCCTTCTCCGCAGCCGGGCAATGGCCGCGGCGGCTGCCGCGCTGGTGGGCGCGCTGGCTGTTCCAGGTGGTCGTCGTCGCGGCGGCCGTGCCGCTGGCGACGCTGGCGGTCTACATGGTGGCCGTGGGCGGCGACTTCTCCAGCTTCGTCGAATCGGAATCCCGCATGCTGGGCTTCCTCTGGATCGCCGGGTCCGGGCTGGTCGTGGGGCCGCTGCTGGCGATGGGGGCGCTCTACCGGCAGCGCGATGCCGAGGCTCGCAGCCAGGCGCTGAGCTTCGAACTCGAACGCAGCGAGCTCGAGCGCCAGGCGCTGGACGCCCGGCTGCGGCTGCTGCAGGCGCAGGTCGAGCCGCATTTCCTGTTCAACACGCTGGCCAACGTGCGGGCGCTGGTCGAGACCGGCTCCCCCCAGGCCGCGCCGGTGCTGCGCAGCCTGATCGCCTACCTGCGCGCCGCGATGCCGCGGCTGCAGGGGGACTCGACGACGCTGTCGGACGAACTGGCGCTGGTGCGCGCCTATCTGGAACTGATGCACCTGCGGATGCCGGACCGGCTGGATTTCTTCGTCGATGTGCCGCCGGAGCTCGCGAGCCTGCGTTTCCCGCCGATGGCGCTGCTGACGCTGGTCGAGAACGCGGTGCGCCACGGCATCGACCCGGGCGAGGAGGGCGGCCGCATCGAGGTCGGCGGCGCGCTGGACCAGGGTCAGGTGACGCTCTGGGTGAGCGACACCGGCGTCGGCATGACGCAGAGCATGGGCACCGGCACGGGCCTGCGCAACCTGCGCGAGCGGATGACGCTGTTCTACGGCCTCAGTGCCGGTCTGTCGCTGACCGAGAATTCCCCGCACGGCCTGCGGGCCGAACTGCGCTTCACGCCCCATTGAGAGGACTGCCTTGCCGACCGCCCCCACGGCGCTGATCGCCGACGACGAACCGCTGCTGCGCGACAGCCTCGAGCGCAGCCTCTCCCAGCTATGGCCGGAGCTGCGCGTCGTGGCGCAGGCGCGCAACGGCCGCGAGGCCGTGGAGATGTTCGAGGACCACCGCCCCGACATCGCCTTCCTCGACGTGCACATGCCGGGCCTGAACGGCATGGAGGCGGCGCGGCAGATCGCGCGCCAGGCCCATGTGGTCTTCGTCACCGCCTATGAGGAGTACGCGCTGCAGGCCTTCGAGCGCGGCGCCATCGACTACCTGGTCAAGCCGGTCGACGAGTCGCGGCTGGCCGACACGATCGAGCGCTTGAAGGAACGCATGAGGGAGCGCCTGGCCGAGCGTGCGCCGAGGGCCCCCGGCGCGCCCGGCCAGGCCGCGCTCGAAGCGGTGATCGATGAACTCGCGCGGCGCATGGCCCGGCCGCCGGGCGTGTCCACGCCGGCAGCGGGCGGCCTGGGCGCCGACACGGGTCCGCTGCAGTGGATCCGGGCGTCGGTGGGCTCGACGCTGAAGCTGATCCCGGTCGACGAGATCCTGTTCCTGCGTTCCGACGAGAAATACACCTTGGTCGTCACCGGCGACGGCGAGGCCTTGATCCGCACGCCGATCCGGGAACTGATCGAGCGCCTGGATCCGCAGCGCTTCGTGCAGGTCCACCGCTCGGTGGTCGTGAACCTGCATGCGATCAGCCACGTCACGCGCGGCCCCAACGAGACAGCGGACCTCCATCTGAAGGCCCGACCCGAGGTACTGCCGGTCAGCCGCAGTTACCTGCACCTGTTCCGGCAGATGTGAGCAGCGCTTCAGCGCTTGGGCTGAGCCTGTTCGAGCGGCTGCGGCGCCGCCGGCAGCGGCACGTTCTGCGCCTTGCCCTGCACGACGACCGGATCCAGCCGCCACAGTTGCACGCCCATGTTCACCATTTGCACCACCGCCATCACGGCGACCGCGATGACCGCGGCCATCAGCGCGGTATGCATCGCACCGTCGGAAAAGCGATGCAGCGTGTGTTCGTCATGGGCCGGCGTGGCGCCACGTCCGTGCATGCGCCAGTCGTGCCAGGCCTGAGAGAGTCGGGTGTCCATGGTCTCTGCTCCTCGTCGACAACCTGAATCAAGTCTAGGTGCCGGTTCGAAGCGCTTCCAGGGCGTCCGGACGTAAAAAAGCGCGGCTGATCCGCGCTTTTCCTCGCTCTGTCGCAAGCCCGGCCGCGAGTGGTCTGGGACCAGTCGCGACCAGCGCCCGCAGGCTCACCGGGTCAGCGGCTCGGTGCGCGTGTTCAGCCAGGCCAGCGCGTCCCCGTCGACCAGTGGCGCGAGACGGCGGCGCACTTCCGCGTGGTACGCGTTCAGCCACACGAGTTCTTCATCCGACAGCAACGCGATCGCGATGCAGCGGGTGTCGATCGGGCACAGCGTCAGCGTCTCGAAGGCCAGCATCTCGCCGAACTGCCCCTGTTCGGGGGTGTCGCGGGGGACGTTGAGCACCAGGTTCTCGATCCGGACCCCCCATTGGCCGGGGCGGTACAGACCCGGCTCGATCGAGGTGATCATGCCGGGCTCCATCGCCATGTTGGCGTCGGGCACGGCCTTGGAGATGCTCTGCGGGCCTTCGTGCACGTTCATGAAGTAGCCGACGCCATGACCGGTGCCGTGTCCATAGTCCAGGCCATGGGCCCACAGCGGCGCGCGGGCGAGGGCATCCAGCATCGGGCTCAGCGTGCCGCGCGGGAAGACCGCGCGCGACAGCGCGATCGTGCCCTTGAGCACCAGCGTGTAGTCGCGGCGATGGTCCTCGGTGATGGTGCCGATGGGCCAGACGCGGGTGATGTCGGTGGTGCCCCCCAGGTACTGCGCGCCGGAGTCGATCAGCAGCAGGCCGTCGCCCTGGATCTGCGCGAAAGCCTCCTCGGTGGCGCGGTAGTGCGGCATCGCGCCGTTGGCGTTGAAGCCGGCGATCGTCGAGAACGACAGGCCGACGAAGCCCGGGCGGCGGGCGCGCTCGGCGCTCAGCCGCTCGTCGATGGTGAGCTCGGAGATCGATTCGCCGCGCGCCATCGCCGCCTCGAACCAGGCGTAGAACGCGCACATCGCGGCGCCGTCCTGCTCCATGGCCTGGCGGATGAATTGCGCCTCGGCGGCGTTCTTGCGGCTCTTGAACAACGTGCTGGGGTTGATGGCCTCGACGACGGCCGCCGCCGCGGGCAGCGCCTCGCGCAGGCCCAGCGTCACGCGGCGCGGGTCGATCAGCACCTTGGCCGTGGCGGGCAGCGCGCCCAGCGCGGCGCGGGCCTCGGTGTAGGGGGCCAGGCGCACGCCGTCGGCGGCCAGCCGCTGCGCCAGCGCGGCGTCGATCTTGCCGGGCTGCACGAACAGCGTCGCGCCCTGCGCGTCCAGCAGCGCATGCGCCAGGAACACCGGGTTGTAGGTCACGTCCGAGCCGCGCAGGTTGAACAGCCAGGCGATGTCGTCGACGCTGGAGATCAGGTGATGCGACGCGCCCTGGCGCGCCATCGCCTCGCGGACCTGCTGGAGCTTGTCGGCGCGGCTCACGGTGGCCTGCGGCGCGGCATGCTCGTAGATCGGGGCGTCGGGCAGGCCGGGACGCTCCTCCCAGGCGTGGTCGATCAGATCGAGGCTGGTGTCGAGCTTCACGCCCTTGGCGCCGAGCGCCGCGCGCAGCTGCTGCGCCAGCGCCAGGCCGAGCACCTGGCCGTCGACGACCAGCGTCTGGCCGGGCTGCAGCGTGTCCGCCAGCCAACTGATGTGCTGCGTCGACGCGCCGGTGGGGATCTTGAAGAGGTTGATGCCGCTGCCCGCGAGCTCGCGCTCGGCCTGGGTCCAGTAGCGGCTGTCGGCGAAGAGTTGCGCGTCGTCCAGCGTGACGGCCAGCGTGCCCATCGAGCCGGTGAAGCCCGACAGCACTTCGCGCGCCTGCCAGCGGCGCGGCAGGTATTCGGAGAGATGGGGGTCGGCCGAGGGCACCAGGATGGCGTGGGCGCCGGCGTTGCGCAGCGCGTCGCGCAGCTTGGCGATGCGCAGCTTGATCTGGGAGAGACGGGTGTCCATGGGAGAGCCTCGGCGGGTTGGCGGGCAAAGACAAGGGGGCCGCCGGATGGGCGGCCCGCGTCGAAGCCAGCGATTGTGTCAGAGCTCGGTGCGCAGCGCCCACAGCTCGGGGAACAGCACGACGTCGAGCATCTTGCGCAGATAGCTGACGCCGCCGGTGCCGCCGGTGCCGCGCTTGAAGCCGATGACGCGCTCCACGGTGGTGACATGGCGGAATCGCCAGAGGCGGAAGGCGTCCTCCAGGTCCACCAGTTCCTCGCCCATCTGGTACAGGTCCCAGTGCTCCTTGGGATGGCGATAGACCTCCAGCCAGGCGGCCTTGACGCCCTCGTCCGCGGCGTAGGGCTGCGTCCAGTCGCGTTCCAGGCGCGCGGCCGGCACGTCGATGCCGCGGCGCTTCATCAAGCGCAGCACCTCGTCGTACAGCGAGGGCGCCTGATAGGCCGAGGTCACCTCGGCCAGCAGGTCCGCGCGATGCGCATGGGGCTTGAGCATCGCGGCGTTCTTGTTGCCGAGCATGAACTCGATGCGCCGGTACTGCGCGCTCTGGAAGCCGCTGCTGTTCGACAGATAGGGCCGGATGGCCGAGTACTCCGGCGGCGTCATCGTGCCCAGCACGTCCCACGCGTGCACCAGCTGCTCCATGATGCGCGAGACCCGCGCGAGCATCTTGAAGGCCTCGGGCAACTGGTCGGCCGCGACGTGGGCGACGGCGCCCTGCAGCTCATGCAGCATCAGCTTCATCCACAGCTCCGAGGTCTGGTGCTGGATGATGAAGAGCATCTCGTTGTGGTCGGGCGAGAGCGGATGCTGCGCGCTGAGCACCTTGTCCAGGTGCAGGTAGTCCCCGTAGCTCATGTCCTTGGAGAAGTCGAGCTGCGCGCCTTCCTCGCGGACGATCGCTTCGCCGCCCGGCGCCGGCGTGTCGCCCGCACCGCTTCCCGTGACGGCGCCGGTGCCGTGTCCCATCGGGCAGCTCATGTCACCGCCGCCTTGGTGTTGAAGCGGGCCTCGCGCCATTCGCCGCTGGCCAGCACCTGATGCAGATGCTCGACCGCATCCCACACGTCGGCGAAGCCGATGTACAGCGGCGTGAAGCCGAAACGCAGGATGTGCGGCACCTGGTCCAACCGCGCCGCATCGCCGGCGCGGAAGTCGCCGACCACACCGCGCTCGATCAGTGCCTGCACGACGGCGTAGCCGGCCTCATGCAGCGGCGCCTTCAGCGCCAGGCAGACCTGGCTGCCGCGCATCGCGGCCTCGCGCGGCGAGACGACGTAGACGCCCTGGGCGCCGCAGCGTTCCTCGGCCAGGCGCGCGAAGAGCTCGGTCAGCGCGATCGATTTCTCGCGCAGCGCCGCCATGCCGCCGAAGGGCTCGGCCGCGAGCAGCGTGTCCACGCCGCATTCGAGCGCGGCGGTCGACAGGATCGCCGGCGTGCCGCAGATGTAGCGCTTGATGCCGGCGGCGGGCGCGTAGTTCGACGTGAACTGGAACGGCGCCGCATGGCCCAGCCAGCCCGACAGCGGCTGCCAGAAGCGGTCCGCGTGGCGCGGGTGGGCCCAGACGAAGGCCGGTGCGCCGGGGCCGCCGTTGAGGTATTTGTAGCCGCAGCCGATGGCGAAGTCCGCGTCGGCGCCATTCAGATCAACCGGGATCGCGCCGGCGGAGTGCGCCAGGTCCCACACGGTGAGCGCGCCCGCGGCGTGCGCCGCCGCGGTGACCGCCTTCATGTCGTGCTTGCGGCCGGTGCGGTAGTTGACCTCGGTGAGCATCAGCACAGCCAGGCGTTCGTCGAGCAGGCCGGGGATCTCATCGACGTGATCGACCAGATGCAGCGTCATGCCGTGCTGCTCGGCCAGGCTCTCGGCGATGTAGAGGTCGGTGGGGAAGTTGCTGCGCTCGGACACGATCAGCGTGCGGCGGCCGCTGGTGTCGTCGCTCCTGACGATGCGCAGCGCGGCGGTCAGCACCTTGTAGAGGTTGAGCGAGGTGGAGTCCGCGACGATGGTCTCGCCGGGCCGGGCACCGATCAGCCGGCCGATCTTGTCGCCGATGCGCGCGGGCAGGTCCATCCAGCCGGCGGTGTTCCAGCTCTTGATCAGGTCGCGGCCCCACTCGTCGGCGATGACCTGCTGCACGCGGGCGGCGGTCGCCTTGGGCATCGCGCCGAGCGAATTGCCATCGAGATACAGCGTGCCCGCAGGCAGCGAGAACTGGTCCTTCAACGGCGCCAGCGGATCGGCGGCGTCCAGGGCCAGGCAGTCTTGTCTTGTCGTCATGGGCGTTCCAGACAGAGCGATGAATGGGAAAGGGAGGGAAGAGAGAGGAATGCGAGAAAGCGAGAAAGAGAGGGGAATGAGGGTCTGTGTTTCAGAGCGAGCGCAGCACCGCGCGCACCGGAGATGCGCAGGCGCCGGCCAGCTTGAGCGGCAGTGCGATCAACTCGTAGTCGCCTTCGGGCACCTCGTCGAGCACGAGGTTCTCCAGCACGCGCAGGTCCAGGCGCAGCAGGCGCTGATGGCTGTCCAGCGTCTTGCTGCTGGCGGGATCGACCGACGGCGTGTCCAGGCCGATCAGTTTGACGCCGCGCGCCGCGAGCCACTCGACGGTCTCCGGCGCATAGGCGCTGAACTCGGGATTCCAGACCGTGTCGGCGCGCTCGTTGCAGCGCACCAGCACGCGCGGCGGCAGCTCATGCGCGGCGTGCTGGAGGTGCTCGACGTGGATCAGCGGGCCACAGCCGATCGCATGGATCACGCGGCAAGGGCCGAGGTAGGGATCGAGCGCGACCTCGGCCGCGCTCGCAACGCCATCGGCGTAATGCAGTGGTGCATCGGCATGCGCGCCGACATGCGGTGACATCGTGATCGCGCTCAGGTTCACCGGGCATTGCGGCGACAGGCGCGCGGTCCACGTCAGCGCGTAGGGTTCATCGCCGGGAAAGATCGGCGCGTCGGGCGCCACCACCGGCGAGATGTCCCACAGCGTGCGCTGCGGGTGGGGACTCGTTGACTTCATCTGCTGCTCCTGCCGGTCCTCGGGACGGCGGCGCGCACGTTAGCGCCGGGCCGGTGGCCGTGGTGTCGGTTAATTCCAACAAGGCCGGATCGTTTCCGCAAGCCGCCCGGCCTCGCGATGCCGATGGGCTCAGGGTTATCCAGATCGTTGACACCTCAACTATCAATGCCTAAAGTGCTCCCGTCAAGCAGTCATCGGCCGGCGCGAGCGGGCCTCGGGAAACATGCGCATCACCTGCATCGGCGGCGGTCCCGCCGGCCTGTACTTCGCGCTGCTGATGAAGCGGCAGGACCCGGCCCATCACGTCACGGTGCTGGAGCGCAACCGCGCCGGCGACACCTTCGGCTGGGGCGTCGTGTTCTCCGACCAGACGCTGGCCGCGCTGCGCGAGGCCGACCCGAAGACGGCCGAGCAGATCCTGCAGTCCTTCAATCACTGGGACGACATCGCCGTGCACATCGGCGGCCGCACCATGGTGTCTGGGGGACACGGCTTCTGCGGCATCGGCCGCCGCAAGCTGCTGGACATCCTGCGCGCGCGCTGCGAGGAACTGGGCGTCGAGATCCGCTACGAGACCGACGTCACCGACGACGCCGGCATCGACGCCGACCTGATCATCGCGGCCGATGGTCTCAACAGCCGGCTGCGCCAGAAGTACACCGGGACCTATCAGCCCGACATCGACCTGCGCCACTGCCGCTTCGTCTGGCTGGGCACGACCCAGCTCTTCGACGCCTTCACCTTCGACTTCCAGCAGACCGAGTGGGGCTGGTTCCAGGCGCATGCGTACCGCTTCGACGAGACGCATTCGACCTTCATCGTCGAGACCCCCGAGCAGGTCTGGAAGGCCGCCGGCCTGGAGGACATGAGCAAGGAGGAAGGCATCGCCTTCTGCGAGCGGCTCTTCGCCAAGGTGCTGGACGGCCATCCGCTGATCTCCAACGCGGCGCACCTGCGCGGCTCCGCGCAGTGGATCCGTTTCCCGCGCGTGGTCTGCAAGCGCTGGGTGCATCACAACGGCCGCGCGCCGGTGGTGCTGATGGGGGACGCGGCGCACACGGCGCATTTCTCGATCGGCTCGGGCACCAAGCTCGCGCTCGAGGACGCGATCGCGCTGGCCAGGGACATCGCCCGCCACGGCGGTGGCGTCGAGAGCCTGTCTTTGGCGCTGGACGAGTACGAAGCCACGCGCTCGATCGAGGTGCTGCGCATCCAGAACGCGGCGCGCAACTCCACCGAATGGTTCGAGAACGTCGAGCGCCACGCGCGCCTGGCGCCGGAGCAGTTCGCGTATTCGCTGCTGACGCGCTCGCAGCGGATCTCGCACGAGAACCTGCGGCTGCGCGACGCGCGCTACGTCGGCGAGTACGAGGGCTGGCTGGCGCGGCGCGCGGGCCTGGATCGCGCCGCGCCACCGATGTTCACGCCGTTCACGCTGCGCGGCGTGACCTTGAAGAACCGGGTCGTCGTGTCGCCGATGGCGCAGTACTCGTGCGAGGACGGCCAGCCCGCCGACTACCACCTGACGCACCTGGGCGCCCGCGCGATGGGCGGCGCGGGGCTGGTGTTCGTCGAGATGACCTGCGTGTCGCCCGACGCGCGCATCACGCCGGGGTGTCCCGGGCTGTGGAACGACGCGCAGCGCGACGGCTGGGCGCGCATCGTCGATCACGTGCATCGCCGCTCCACCGCGAAGATCGCGATGCAGCTGGGCCACGCCGGCGCGAAGGGCTCGACCCGCGTCGCCTGGGAGGGCATCGACCAGCCGCTGGCGGAGGGGAACTGGCCGCTGATCTCGGCCTCGCCGCAGCAGTACCTGGAGGGCGTGAGCCAGTGGTCGCGCGCGATGACGCGCGAGGACATGGACCGCGTGACGGCCGACTTCGTCGCCGCCACGCGCCGCGCGGCGCAGGCCGGCTTCGACTGGCTCGAACTGCATTGCGCGCACGGCTATCTGCTGTCGAGCTTCCTGTCGCCGCTGACCAATCAGCGCACCGACGACTACGGCGGTCCGCTGGAGAACCGGCTGCGCTATCCGCTGGAGGTCTTCAGCGCGATGCGCGCGGCGTGGCCGCGGGACAAGCCGATGTCGGTGCGGATTTCCGCCAGCGACTGGGTGGCCGGCGGCACGACGGTCGATGACGCGGTCGCGATGGCCGAGGCCTTCAAGGCCGCGGGCGCCGATCTGATCGACGTGTCCTCGGGCCAGGTCAGCAAGCGCGAGAAGCCCGTCTACGGCCGCATGTGGCAGACACCGTTCAGCGAGAGCGTGCGCAACCGCGCCGGCATCGCGACGATCGCGGTGGGCGCGATCTCGGAGGCCGACCATGTCAACAGCATCATCGCGGCCGGCCGGGCGGACCTGTGCGCGATCGCGCGGCCGCATCTGGCCAATCCGGCCTGGACGCTGACCGAGGCGGCGCGCATCGGCTACCTGTCGGGCCCGGGCCTGGACTGGCCGGTGCAGTACCTGTCCGGCAAGAGCCAGATGGAACGCGACTTCGAGCGCCAGCGCGCGATGGGCGGCGGCGCCGCGGCGCAGGAACAGGCCAACCGGGCGCTTGGCGTCTGAGCGGCGGAGGAACGCATCGATGAGCGGCAAGTACCCCCTCGAAGGCCTGCACGCGGTGGTGACCGGCGGCGGCTCCGGCATCGGCGCCGCGATCGCGCAGGCGCTGATCGCCGACGGCGCGCGCGTCACGCTGATGGGACGGCGCCTGGACACACTGAAGGCGCAGCGGGACCGGCTCAGCGTCGACGGCGGGCCGTCGATCGGGCTGCAGGTCTGCGACGTCGCCGACGAGGCCGCCGTGAGGCAGGCTTTCGCCGCCGCGGTCGCTGAGGCGGGACCGGTCGACCTGCTCGTCAACAACGCCGGCCAGGTCGAAACGGCGCCGCTGGGCAAGACCTCGCTGGAGACCTGGCGGCGGCTGCTCGACGTGAATCTCACCGGCAGCTTCCTGTGCAGCCGCGAGGTGCTGCCGGCGATGAGCGAACGCCGTTTCGGCCGCATCGTGAATGTCGCGAGTACCGCCGCGCTGAAGGGTTACGCCTATGTCGCGGCCTACTGCGCGGCCAAGCATGGCGTGCTTGGCCTGACGCGCGCGCTGGCGCTGGAGACGGCGCGCAAGGGGGTGACCGTCAACGCGGTCTGTCCGGGCTACACCGAGACCGACATCGTCGCCAGTGCCATCGACACGATCGTCGCCAAGACCGGCCGCACGCCTCAGGAGGCGCGCGCCGAGCTGGCGTCCGTCAATCCGCAGGGGCGGCTCGTCGACCCGGCGGAGGTCGCGTCGACGGTCGCATGGCTGGCGCGGCGCGACAGCGGCGCCATCACGGGCCAGGCCATCGCGGTCGCCGGCGGGGAGGTGATGTGAGCCTCGACGCAGACCAGGACCTGGGCCCCGACCTCGAGTCGCGGCTGCAGGACGGCGATCACCAGGCGCTGCGCGTGTGGCTGCGGCTGCTCTCATGCACGACGCGCATCGAGGACCAGATCCGCCAGCGCCTGCGCAGCGATTTCGGCACGACGCTGCCGCGCTTCGACCTGCTGGCGCAGCTCGAGCGCAGTCCCGACGGGATGACGATGCGCGAGTTGTCGCAACGGCTGATGGTGACCGGCGGCAATGTCACCGGCATCACCGATCAATTGGAGGCCGAGGGACTCGTCGTGCGCGAGCCGCATCCGTCGGATCGCCGCAGCGTGACGGTGCGGCTGACGCCGGCGGGCCGCCGGCAGTTCAAGCGCATGGCGGCCACGCACGAGGGCTGGATCGTCGAGCTGCTGGCCGGCTGGTCGCCCGAGCAGAAGACCGCGGTGAGCGAGCTGCTGGCGGGGCTCAAGGGCCACCTCGCCCAGCTCGACGCCGCCCGCAAGTGAATCCGTTTCCAAGCAGTCCCCCGATCAAGGAGTTCCGATGGACAGCCATCTCATCACCGGCAACCGGCGCAGCCTCGAAGGCTTCGCGCCGCGCCACTTCAGCTGGCGCCAGGACGGCGCGGTCGGCGTCATCACGCTGAACCGGCCCGAGCGCAAGAACCCGCTGACCTTCGAGTCCTATGCCGAGCTGCGCGACCTGTTCCGCACGCTGGCCTGCGTCGACGAGGTGAACGCCATCGTGGTGCAGGGCGCGGGCGGCAACTTCTGCTCCGGCGGTGACGTGCACGAGATCATCGGCCCGCTGACCCGGATGGCGATGCCGGACCTGCTCGCGTTCACGCGCATGACCGGCGACCTGGTCAAGGCGATGCGCGCCTGCCCGCAGCCGGTGATCGCGGCGGTGGACGGCGTCTGCGCCGGCGCGGGCGCCATCATGGCGATGGCCTCGGACCTGCGCGTGGGCACCGCGCGCAGCAAGACCGCCTTCCTGTTCACCCGCGTCGGGCTGGCCGGCTGCGACATGGGGGCCTGCGCGCTGCTGCCGCGCATCGTCGGCCAGGGCCGCGCGTCGGACCTGCTCTACACCGGGCGCAGCCTGGGCGGCGAGGAAGCGCATCAATGGGGCTTCTTCAACCGTCTGGCGGAGCCGCACGCGCTCGAGGCCGAGGCCGTGACCTGGGCGGCGGAGATCGCCGCCGGTCCCAACTTCGCGCATGCGATGACCAAGCGCATGCTGCATCAGGAGTGGACGATGGGCGTGGACGAGGCCATCGAGGCCGAGGCGCAGGCCCAGGCGATCTGCATGATGACGCAGGACTTCCACCGCGCGTACCACGCGTTCGTCGCGAAGCAGCGCCCCGAGTTCAAGGGCGATTGAACATGGCCATCAACCAGTTGAAGCATCTGGACTGGCCCTTCTTCGAGGACCGGCATCGGGCGCTCGCGAGCGACCTGGACGCGTGGTGCGCCAAGCACCTCGCCCAGGGCGCGGTCGATCACGAGGACGTGGACGCGCGCTGCAAGGTGCTGGTGAAGGCGCTCGGCGATGGCGGCTGGCTGACGCATGCGGTCGCCGGCGAGGGCGAGGTGATCGACACACGCGCCATCTGCCTGCTGCGCGAGACGCTGGCGCGGTACGACGGTCTGGCGGACTTCGCCTTCGCGATGCAGGGCTTGGGATCGGGCGCGATCTCGCTGATGGGCACGCCGGCGCAGCGCCAGGCCTATCTGCCGCGCGTCGCGCGCGGCCAGGCGCTGGCGGCATTCGCGCTCTCCGAGCCGGAGGCGGGCTCGGATGTCGCGGCGATGCAGTGCGCGGCGCGCGAGGACGGCGACCACTACCGGCTCGACGGGCAGAAAACCTGGATCTCGAACGGCGGCATCGCGGACTTCTACGTGGTGTTTGCCCGCACTGGCGAAGCGCCCGGCGCCCGCGGCATCAGCGCCTTCATCGTCGACGCGGGACTTCCGGGATTCGACATCGCCGAGCGCATCGACGTGATCGCGCCGCACCCGCTGGCGACGCTGCGATTCACGAATTGCCGCGTGCCGAAGTCGGCGATGGTCGGCGCGCCGGGCGAAGGCTTCAAGGTGGCGATGCGCACGCTGGATGTGTTCCGCACCTCGGTTGCCGCGGCGGCGCTGGGCTTCGCCCGTCGCGCGCTGGAGGAAGGGCTGTTGCAGTCGAAGGCGCGCGCGATGTTCGGGGCGACGCTGGCGGACCTGCCGCTGACGCAGGCCAAGCTGGCCGACATGGCCTGCACCGTCGACAGCAGCGCGCTGCTGGTGTACCGCGCGGCCTGGGAGCGCGATCAAGGCCGCACCATCACCCGCGAGGCCGCAATGGCCAAGCTGATGGCCACGGAAGGCGCGCAGCGCGTCATCGACGCGGCGGTGCAACTGCATGGCGGGCGCGGTGTGCGGCGCGGCGAGATCGTCGAGTCGCTATACCGCGAGATCCGCGCGCTGCGCATCTATGAAGGGGCCAGCGAGGTCCAGCAGCTGATCATCGGACGAGACCTGTTGAAGAACGGATAAGGACTTGCTCATGCACCGCAGCGCCCACCAGGACACCTTCGCCCGCGACAACCTCCCGCCGCCGGACCAGTGGCCGGCGCTGGTCTTCGACCTGCCGTCGCTGCGATTCCCGGAGCGGATGAACTGCGCGCATGAGCTGCTGGATCGCTGGGTCGAGGCGGGGCAGGGCGATCGCCCATGCGTGATCGGGAGCGGCGGAAGCGATGGAAGCGGCGGAAGCCGCGGGGAAGTGTGCTGGACCTACGCCGAGCTGCAGGCGCAGGCCAACCGCATCGCCCAGGTGCTGGTGAACGAGATGGGCGTGGTGCCCGGCAATCGCGTGCTGCTGCGCGGCGCCAACACGCCGCAGATGGTGGCCTGCTGGTTCGCGGTGATGAAGGCTGGCGCGATCGCGGTCGCGACGATGCCGCTGCTGCGCGCGAAGGAGCTGGGCCAGGTCATCGAGAAGGCGCGCATCTCGCATGCGCTGTGCGACGCGGCGCTGGCCGGGGAGCTGGAGACGGCGCGGGCGCGGTTCCCGGTGCTGGAGCGGGTCTGCCTGTTCCGCAGCGAGGCGGCCGATGGCCTGGAGCCCTTGGCCGGGCGTCAATCCGATCGTTTCGACAACGTCGACACCGCGTCCGACGATTGCGCGTTGATCGCGTTCACCTCCGGCACCACCGGCCAGCCCAAGGGCACGATGCACTTCCATCGCGACGTGATCGCGATCTGCCGCTGCTGGCCGGAGCACTGCCTGCGCGCGAACGCCGGCGACGTGTTCATCGGCAGTCCGCCGCTGGCCTTCACCTTCGGGCTGGGCGGGCTGGTGCTGTTCCCCTTGAGCGTGGGCGCATCGACGGTGCTGTTGGAGAAGGCCTCGCCGGACGCGCTGCTGCCGGCGATCGCGAAGCATCGCGCGACGGTGTGTTTCACCGCGCCGACGTCCTATCGCGCGATGGCGGCGCAGGCGGCTTCTCACGACCTCTCGTCGCTGCGCAAGTGCGTCAGCGCCGGCGAGGCGCTGCCCGCCGCCACGCGCCAGTTGTGGAAGGACACGACCGGCCTGCAACTGATCGACGGCATCGGCGCGACCGAGATGCTGCACATCTTCATCTCGCACACCGAGGAGACCGCGCGGCCCGGCGCGACCGGCAAGGCGGTTCCGGGTTACCGCGCGCGAGTCGTGGACGACGAGGGGCGCGACGTGCCGCCAGGGCAGGTGGGCAAGCTCGCGGTGCAAGGGCCGACCGGCTGCCGCTACCTGGCCGACGACCGCCAGCTGAAGTACGTGAAGCAGGGCTGGAACCTGACCGGCGATGCCTATCTCATCGATGCCGACGGCTATTTCGTCTATCAGGCGCGCACCGACGACATGATCATCTCCGGCGGCTACAACATCGCCGGCCCGGAGGTCGAGTCCGCGCTGCTCGCGCATCCGGCGGTGGCGGAGTGCGCCGTCATCGGCGTGCCGGACGACGAGCGCGGCCAACTGGTGAAGGCCTTCGTCGTGCTGAAGCCGGACGCGGCCGGCGCCGGCGACGAGGCGGCGCTGGTCAAGGCGATGCAGGACTTCGTCAAGGCGACGATCGCCCCGTACAAGTACCCCCGTGCGATAGAGTTCCGCGCCAGCCTGCCCCGGACCGAGACCGGCAAGCTGCAGCGCTTCCGTCTGCGTGAGCAGTAACCGCAGCCTTCCGACCGTCTGTTCCTCCGTGGAGATGCCGATGAAGAAGTCGCCGAAGTCCCTCGCGTTCCTGCTCGCCATCGCGGCCGCCTGCGCCGTCCTGCCGTCCGCGGCGATGGCCGCCGACAAGCTCAAGGTGGGCATGCTCAGCACGCTGTCTGGCGCGGGCGCCGGCCTGGGCGTGGACATCCGCGACGGCTTCGCGCTGGCGGTCCAGCAGGGCGGCGGCAAGCTCGGCGGCCTGCCGGTCGAGATCGTGATCGCCGACGACCAGCAGAACCCCGAAGTCGCCAAGCAGTCCGCCGAGCGGCTGATCAAGCGCGACAAGGTCGACGTCATGACCGGCATCGTGTTTTCCAACGTGATGCTGGCGGTGGGGCCCGGCGTCTTCGCGGCGCAGGTGCCCTATGTGAGCGCCAATGCCGGCCCGTCGCAGTACGCCGGCGAGCAATGCAACCCGTACTTCTTCAACGTCGCCTGGCAGAACGACAACTTGCACGAGGCCATCGGCAAGACGGTGACGGACAAGGGCTTCAAGAAGGTTGTCGTGCTGGCGCCCAACTACCCGGCGGGCAAGGACGCGGTGGCCGGCTTCAAGCGCTACTACAAGGGCACGGTCGCCGATGAGATCTATACCAAGCTCGGCCAGCTCGACTATGCCGCCGAGCTGGCGCAGGCCCGCGCCGCGAAGCCCGATGCGATGTACATCTTCCTGCCCGGCGGCATGGGCATCAACTTCATCAAGCAGTTCGTCGGCGCCGGCCTGTCCAAGGACGTCACGCTGTTCGGGCCGGGCTTTTCCGCCGACGAGGACGTGATCAAGGCCGTCGGCGAGCCGATGCTGGGCATGTTCAACAGCTCGCACTGGGCGCATGACCTGGACAACCCCGTCAACAAGCGCTTCGTCGCGGACTTCGTCAAGGCGTATGGCCGCCTGCCCTCGCTGTACGCGAGCCAGGGCTACGACGCGGCGCTGCTGATCGGGGCCGCGGTGCGCGACGTGAAGGGCAAGGTCGAGGACCGGCCCGCGATGCTCAAGGCGCTGAAGGCGGCGAAGTTCGAGTCGGTGCGCGGGGCCTTCCGCTTCAACCACAACCAGTACCCGGTGCAGGACTACTACCTGCGCGTCATCACCAAGGACCCGCAGGGCCGCGTGACCAACCGGACGCTGGGCAGGATCTTCGAGCAGCACGCCGACGCCTACGCGCCGCTGTGCAAGATGAAGTGACGGCGGCGGACGCGCATCGATGGATCTCATCCTCGTCGCCGAGCAGGCCCTGAACGGGCTGCAATTCGGGCTGATGCTGTTCCTGCTGGCCGCCGGCCTGACGCTGGTGTTCGGGATCATGGACCTGATCAACCTGGCGCATGGCTCGTTGTACATGGTCGGGGCCTACCTGACCGCGGCAGCGCTGGTGGCGGGCGCGCCCTTCCTGGCGGCGGTGCTCGCGGCGATCGCGGGCACGGCGCTGCTGGGCATGGCGCTCGAGGTCACGCTGCTGCGGCGCCTCTATCAGCGCGACCACCTCAGCCAGGTGCTGGCGACCTTCGCGCTGATCCTGATGCTCAACGAGGGCGTGCGCATGATCTGGGGCGAGCAGCCGCTGATGCTGAACACGCCGGCCGCGCTGTCCGGCCCGGTCGAGCTGCTGCCGGGCTTGAGCTATCCCGCCTACCGGCTGCTGATCATCGGCGTGGGATTGGCGGTCGCGATGGCGCTGTACCTGCTGGTGACGCGCACGCGCTGGGGCATGTGGGTGCGCGCGGGCGCGTCCAACCGCGCGATGACGTCCGCGATGGGCGTGCCCGCCGACCGGCTGTTCACCGCCGTCTTCGGCATCGGCGCGGCGTTGTGCGCGCTGGCGGGCTCGCTGCTGGGGCCGCTGCTGGCGGTGCAGGTCGGCATGGGCGAGAGCATCCTGATCCTGGCCTTCGTGGTGATCGTCATCGGTGGCATCGGCTCGATCCGCGGCGCGCTGGTGGGCGCGCTGCTGGTGGGACTGGTGGACACCGGCTCGCGCACGCTGCTGCCGGCGGCGCTGCGGCAGGTGGCCTCGCCCGAACTCGCGTCCAGCGTCGGCCCGGCGGTGGCGTCCATCCTGATCTACGTGCTGATGGCGGCGGTGCTGTTCTGGAAACCGCGCGGCCTGTTCCCCGCGAGAGGCTGAGCCGATGAGCACGCCGGCCTCCCCCGCGCGCCCGCCGCGCCAGACCTTGCTGCATCACCGCGGCCTCGGGCCCTGGACCTGGGCCGTGCTTGCGCTGCTGGCCGCGCTGCCGCCGCTGCTTCAGGTGATGGGGCTGGAGTTCTACACGGTGGTCGCGACGCGGGTGCTGATCTTCGCCATCGCGGCATCGAGCCTGAACCTGATCCTGGGCTTCGGCGGCCTCGTGAGCTTCGGCCACGCGGCCTTCGTCGGCCTGGGGGCCTACACGGTGGGCGTGCTGATGGAGGCGGGCGTCGCCTCTGCGTGGATCGCGTGGCCGGCGGCGATGCTGGTGTCGGGCCTCGCGGCCGCGGTGATCGGCGCCATCAGCCTGCGCACGCGCGGTGTCTACTTCATCATGATCACGCTGGCCTTTGCGCAGATGTTCCATTACCTGGCCGTCTCGCTGAAGGCCTATGGCGGCGACGACGGCCTGCCGCTGGCCGCGCGCTCGAGCTTGACGGCGCTGCCGGTGAACCTCGCCGATGACGCGTCGTTCTACTGGGTCGCGCTGGGGCTCTTCGCGCTGGTCTTCGCGGGTTTGCAGCGGCTCGTCAACTCGCCACTGGGCTGGCTGCTGCAGGCCGCGCGGGAGAACGAGACCCGCGTCACCGCCACCGGCGGCCGCGTCTTCGCCGTGCAGTGGAGCGCCTTCATCATCGCGGGCGCCCTCGCGGGCCTGGCGGGCGCGCTGCTGGCCAACCTCAACGGCATGGTGTCGCCGCACCTGATGCACTGGTCCCAGTCCGGGCAACTGATGGTGATGGTGATCCTCGGCGGCGCCGGCGCGGTGTGGGGGGGACCGCTGGGCGCGCTGGTCTTCCTGCTGCTCGAGGAACTGCTCTCCGGCGTAACCATCCATTGGCAGTTCGCGCTTGGCGCGATCCTGCTCGCGGTGGTGCTGTTCGCGCCGCGTGGTCTGGCGGGACTCTTCCGGCCCCGGGGAGATGCGCATGCGTGAACACGGCAACACCGAACGCGCCTCGCCGTTGCCGGCGCTGTCGCTGCTTCAGGTCCATCGACTGGTGAAGCGTTTCGGCGCGCTGACCGCGACGGATGAGGCGAGCTTCGACGTCCGCGCCGGCGAGACCCATGCGCTGATCGGCCCGAACGGCGCCGGCAAGACCACGCTGATCCACCAGATCTCCGGCGCGCTGGCGCCCGATGGCGGCGGGCTCTTCTTCGATGGCGAGAACGTGACCGCGCTGCCGATGCCGCGGCGCGTGCAGGCGGGCCTGGTGCGCTCGTTCCAGATCACGAGCCTCTATCGCCGCTTCACGGTGCTGGACAACGCGGTGCTGGCGGTGCTCGCACGGCGGCCGAAGGCCCCGTCGTGGTGGCGCCCCGCCCGCGCCGACGAGGCCGCCTTCGCCGATGCCGAGGCGATGCTGGCGCTGGTCGGACTCGGTGCGCTGGCGGGCCGCGTGGCGGGCAGCCTCGCGCACGGCGAGCAGCGCCAGCTGGAACTCGCGCTGGCACTGGCCGCCCGGCCGCGCCTGCTGCTGCTCGATGAGCCGATGGCCGGCATGGGGCCGGACGAATCGGCGCGGATGGTCGAGCTGCTGCTGGCGCTCAAGGCCCAGCGTTTGACGCTGCTGCTGGTCGAGCACGACATGGATGCGGTGTTCCGGCTCGCCGACCGCGTGTCGGTGCTGGTTGGCGGGCGCGTCATCGCGACGGGGACGCCGGACGAGATCCGCCAGGATGCGGCGGTGAAGCAGGCTTATCTTGGCGAGGACGCGGAGACCGGCGCATGAGCGAGGCCCTGCTCGAGATCGACGGCCTGCGCGCCGGCTATGGCGGCAGCCAGGTGCTGTTCGGGCTGGACCTGCGCATCGCGTCCGGCGAGGTCGCGACGCTGCTGGGCCGCAACGGCATGGGCAAGAGCACGACACTGCGCTGTCTCACCGGCTGGCTGGCGCCGAGCGGCGGCCGCATCCGCTTCGCCGGCGAGGACGTCACCGGCTGGCGCGCCGACCGCATCGCGCGGCTCGGCCTGGCGATCGTGCCGGAGGGGCGGCAGGTCTTTCCCAACCTGAGCGTGGCCGAGCACCTGCGCGCTTTCGCGGCCAATCGCTGCGGCGCGGCGCAGCCCTGGACCATCGAGCGGGTCTTCGCGCTGTTCCCGCGGCTGCGCGAGCGCGCTGATCATCTCGGCGGCCAGCTCTCCGGCGGCGAGCAGCAGATGCTGGCCATCGGGCGCGCGCTGGTGACCAATCCGCGGCTGCTGGTGCTGGACGAGGCCACCGAGGGCCTGGCGCCGCTGATCCGCGAGGACATCTGGCGCTGCCTGGAGACCTTGCGGCAGGCGGGGCAGACCATCCTCGTCGTCGACAAGTACGTGAAACGGCTGATCCGCCTCGCGGACCGGCACAGCATCCTGGAACGCGGCCAGGTCGTGTGGCGCGGCGATTCCACGGCGCTGTCGGCCGACCCGGGGCTGTGGCACCGCCATCTGGGCGTGTGAGCGCGGCGGCCGCGATGTTCGAACTCTCAAGGAGCACGACGACATGAGCGCCATCTTCGAGCGCGAGGTGCTGATCCGCTTCGGGCACTGCGACCCGGCGGGCATCGTCTTCTTTCCGCGCTACTACGAGCTGCTGAATGCCTTCGTCGAAGACTGGTTCAACGACGGACTGGGCGTGCCCTATGCCGAGCTGCTCGGCCCGCGCCGCGTGGGGCTGCCGACGGTGCAGCTGCAGACCAGCTTCGAACGCATCAGCCGGCAGGGCGACCGGCTCACGCAGCGGCTGTGGATCGAGCGCGTGGGACGCAGCTCGCTGACGCTGCGCATCAGCTTCGACGGCGCCGACGGCACGCGCGTGAGCTTCGGCCAGGTGCTGGTGTGCACCTCGCTGGACACGCACCAGTCGCAACCCTTCCCCGAGGACGTCCGCGCCGCGCTGGTGCGTGCGGTCCAGCAACAGCAATCCCATCAATCGTCATCGCAGTAGAGGAGTCCGACGATGAGCAACGACAACGATCACGACAACGACAACGAGTTCGGAAGGACGGGCGCCGGCAAGCGCCTGCTGCAGCCGCAAGGCTGGATGGCGCCGCGCGGCTATGCGAACGGCGTGGCCGCGGCGGGCACGCAGGTCTTCGTGGCCGGCCAGATTGGCTGGAACGGCCAGTGCCAGTTCGAGAGCGATGACTTCGTCGATCAATGTCGCCAGGCCTTGACCAACATCAAGGCGGTGCTGGCCGAAGCCGGCGCCGAACCGAGGCACATTGTGCGGATGACCTGGTACCTGCTCGACAAGCGCGAGTACGTCGCCCGCGGCCGTGAGGTGGGGCAGGCGTATCGCGAGGTGCTGGGCAGCGAGTACGGCATCGCGATGACCGCCGTGCAGGTAGCGGGGCTGATCGAGGATCGTGCGAAGGTTGAAATCGAGGTGACGGCGGTGGTGCCGGCGCGGGACTAGGATCGGTCCCAGCCTGCGCCGCGTCCCCGGGACGCAGGGTCACATCAACAGGAACGGAAGAGACATCATGAGCCAAGCATCGAAGGCCTCGAAGGCCGCATTCCACTGGGACGACCCGCTGCTGCTCGAGCAGCAGCTGAGCGACGACGAGCGCGCGGTGCGCGACGCGGCGCGGGCCTACTGCCAGGACCGGCTGGCGCCGCGCGTGCTGGAGGCCTTCCGGCACGAGAAGACGGACGCGGCGATCTTCCGCGAGATGGGCGAGCTGGGCCTGCTGGGCCCGACGATTCCGGAGGAGTACGGCGGCGCGGGGCTGAACTACGTGTGCTACGGCCTGATCGCGCGCGAGGTCGAGCGCGTGGACAGCGGCTACCGCTCGATGATGAGCGTGCAGAGCTCGCTGGTGATGGTGCCGATCAACGAGTTCGGCAACGAGGCGACCCGGCGCAAGTACCTGCCCAAGCTGGCCAGCGGCGAATGGATCGGCTGCTTCGGCCTGACCGAGCCCAACCACGGCTCGGACCCGGGCTCGATGGTGACGCGGGCGCGCAAAGTGGAGGGCGGCTACTCGCTGAGCGGCAGCAAGATGTGGATCACCAACAGCCCGATCGCGGACGTGTTCGTCGTCTGGGCGAAGGATGATGGCGGCCAGATCCGCGGCTTCGTGCTGGAGAAGGGCTGGAAGGGCCTGAGCGCGCCGGCGATCCATGGCAAGGTGGGGCTGCGCGCGTCGATCACCGGCGAGATCGTGATGGACGAGGTGTTCTGTCCCGAGGAGAACGCCTTCCCCGACGTGCGCGGCTTGAAGGGGCCGTTCACCTGCCTGAACAGCGCGCGCTACGGCATCGCATGGGGCGCGCTGGGCGCGGCGGAGTTCTGCTGGCATACCGCGCGGCAGTACACGATGGATCGCAAGCAATTCGGCAAGCCGCTGGCGGCGAACCAGCTGGTGCAGAAGAAGCTGGCGGACATGCAGACCGAGATCACGCTGGGGCTGCAGGGCTGCCTGAGGCTGGGCCGGATGAAGGACGAGGGCACGGCGGCGGTGGAGATCACGTCGATCATGAAGCGCAACAGCTGCGGCAAGTCGCTCGACATCGCGCGCGCGGCGCGGGACATGCTGGGCGGCAACGGCATCAGCGACGAGTTCGGCATCGCGCGGCATCTGGTCAACCTGGAGGTGGTCAACACCTACGAGGGCACGCATGACATCCATGCGCTGATCCTCGGCCGTGCGCAGACGGGGATCGCGGCGTTCTGACGGCGATCGTCAGGGGACCGGAATGAAGGGCGCCGCGGGCGCCCTTTTCTGTTCTTGCGATCTCCCATCTCATATGCAGAAACTTGCAAATTTGCATGTTCCTGCATATGGTTTGGGAATGCCTTCCACCCTTGAGCGTTTCGTCGATGAGTTGCTGATGAATGGTCGCTCGACGTTCTCCCGCGAGGACGCCGAGGCCATGCTGCCGCTGACGCGGTCCGGACTCGACACTGCGCTGGTGCGACTGGGACAACGGCGACGCATCGTCAACGTCTACAAGGGCTTCTATGTCGTCCTTCGACCGGAAGACGTCGCCTATGGCGCACCTGATCCTGCGCAATGGATCGGTCCTCTGATGGAGCACCTGGACCTCGACTACCGCGTATCGCTGTTCCGTGCAGCAGCGCTTCATGGCTCGTCACACCAGGCCGCGATGGTCTTCCAAGTGATTGTTCCCAAGCAGTTGCGCGGCTTCGAGATCGGCCGCATCAGGATTCAGTTCCTCACGCAGGCCGCGGCGGCCTTCCTTGCGGTGAATCAGCGCGAATTTCTGACAAACATCAAGTCGAGGGCTGGCTTCGCGAAAACCGCGGGCGTCGAATTGACCCTCCTCGATTCGGTCCGCTATTCAGCGAAGGCGGGCGGCATCAATGGTGTTGCGCAGATGGTGATGACCTTCGGCGACAAGGCTGTTCCAAGGCGCTTGTCGGAGTTGGCAGCCCATTACGAGACACCGTGCGTGCGACGACTTGGATTTCTTCTCGAGCACTTTCACCACGTGAGGCAGGCGAAGGCCCTGGAGGTCTTTGCGGAGCGGGCGAAGACGGTGGCTTTGCTGGATCCGTCCGCCAAGCCGATCATCACCTCGCTGGCGGAGGATTTCGAGACCGATACCAGATGGAAACTCCTCTTGAACGGGGAGGTGGAGATAGACCTTTGATTCCTCGGACCTACCTCGAAACCTGGGTGAATGTCGCGCCCTGGATGGAAGAGCGGCAGGTGGAGCAGGATCTGCTCATCTGCCGCGCTCTGTGCGACCTGTTCAATGCGCCGGCCTTGAAGGATCGGATCGCCTTCCGGGGCGGGACGGCGATCAACAAGCTGTTGTTCCCTCAACCGCTGCGCTACTCGGAAGACATCGATCTCGTGCAGACCAGGGCCGAACCCATCGGTCCGACGCTCGATGCGATTCGCGAGGCGCTGTCGTGGCTCGGAACGCCCTCGCGGAAGATCGCCGGACACTCGATGCATCTCATGTATCGGTTCAGCCCCGAAGTGGCACCGGATGAGCGGCTTCAGCTGAAGGTGGAGATGAACACTCGGGAGCATGCTCATCTGATGGGTCTGCGCGAGATGCCTTTCAAGGTGGACAGCGGCTGGTACAACGGAGCGTGCGAGATCACGACGTTCGCCCCGGAGGAGCTGTTCGGAACAAAGCTTCGCGCGCTGCTTCAGCGACGGAAGAATCGGGACCTCTTCGATCTGCACCACGGACTCGATGCGCTCGGACTCGACCCAGACCGAGTGCTGGCGGCGTTCGATCACTACCTGAGGCTGGAAGGCATTTCGATCACCCGGGCACAGGCCGAGGAGCGCATGCTCAAGCGACTCGTGGCGAGCCTGACAGACGACATCGGACCGCTGCTGCCGGCAGGTGTGCGCTTCGACGAGTCCGATGCGCTCATCGCCTTCGAGAACGTCTGGCGTCAACTGATCCAGCGTCTGCCTGGCGACGGATGGAAGCTGACCTCCAAGGTGCTCGACGAACTGCGGGAGAAGAAGTTCCCCGGCCTTCTATCGCCGACGGCCCTGTCCTGAACGCGACAGCCACTCCCGCGCTCCGGGGGGACGATCCGCGGCGGACCGGGCCCGCGCGATGGCCCGGCGCGACCAGGAGACGCGTTCATGGACGACATCACCGCCCACATCCCTTCGCTCAAGGGCCAGGTCAGCGACGCTGAATGGCAGCTGCGCGTGGACCTCGCCGCCTGCTACCGGCTGGTGGCGCGCTACGGCTGGAGCGACCTGATCTTCACGCACATCAGCGCGCGCCTGCCCGGCGAGGCGCACGAGTTCCTCATCAACCCCTATGGGCTGATGTTCGACGAGATCACGGCCTCCAGCCTGATCAAGGTCGACGCGCAGGGCAACAAACTGCAGGACACGCCGTTCCCGGTGAACCAGGCCGGCTTCATCATCCATGCCGCGATCCACGCGGCCCGGCCTGATGTGGGCTGCGTGCTGCACACGCATACGCGGGCCGGCGTCGCGGTGTCGGCGCAGCAGGGCGGGGTGCTGCCGATCTCGCAGCAATCGACCTTCGTGCTGGCCTCGCTGGCGTACCACGACTACGAGGGCGTCGCGATCCGTCCCGACGAGCAGCCGCGGCTGCAGAACGATCTCGGCGACAAGATCTTCTACTGCCTGCGCAATCACGGCCTGCTGACCGTGGGGCGGACCATCGGCGATGCCTTCCTGTCGATGTACACCTTCGAGAGCGCCTGCCAGATCCAGATCGCCGCGCAAGCTGGGGGCGCCGCGCTGACGCCGGTCGATGACGCGATCATCCGCGGCACCGCCGAGTCGATGCGCGTGCAGACCGGCGGATTGGGGGGCGCCTTCGTGTGGCCGGCGCTGCTGAGACAGGCCCGCCGGCAGTGCGCCGGGTTCGAGACCTGAGGCACGGCCTTCGGGCTGGCGGAGGAGGTGCTGGCGGGTTGGTGATGGCGGGTTGGTGATGGCCGGCTGTTGATGGCGGCCGGCCGGACGGGCGCGCGTCAGTCGTCGTTGGGCACGAACGGGGCCTGCCGCGGGCCGGTCCACCCGTCGACGAGGGCCATGCCCCGCGATGAGGCCGGCGCGCCCGCATCGTCCACCGACGCCATCGCCTGGGTCAGCAGCGCAGCCCAGCGATTCGCGGCCTGGCCGCTGGCGGTCCCGCTGACGAGCGGCGCGGGCGCGACCACCGTGCGCAGGTCCAGGAGCTTGGCGTTCTCCAGCGGCTGCAGCGCACCGAGCGCGCGGTTCATGAGGTCCAGGACGACCTTGCCTTCGCTCGTATCCCCCGCAGGCATCCGCAGCTGCAGCGGCTGCCAATTCGCAGCGGCCTTGAGCGCCAGGAGATTCAGGTACAGGGGCACTGTGGCCTTCAGCGCCTGAATGGGGTCCTGGCCCTTGGCGAAGCGGTCGAAGAGCGCGTCGATGAGGCGCTCATGGACGCTCAGCACCCCGACGACCGTCTGGTCCTCGTATGCGAGCGCCGCCGGTCGCCTGGGCGGCCCCAGGACTGCGAATTGAGCGAGGCGTCCAGCGGTCGGGCCCTCCCGCTTGAAACCCTCCGATGTGAGGCAGTTGAACGCCAACATCAACGACTCGGTCCGGCCCAGCGCCGCGTCCAGGAAGTGCTGCGGGACGTAATCGGGCAGCGGCTGGCCACCCGCCAGGCCAAAGGTGTCGAGCACCAAGGCGGCGACGTGCGAGCGCAGGGGTTCAAGTGTCTCGGGCCGGATCAGCGCAGATTCAAGCACCGGCAGTCTCGATGCGATGGCCCTCATCCGTTGCGAAGCGGTGCTGGTGCCCTCGGGCGGCGCGATCGGCCCTTCGATGCCGACCTCGGCGGTCTCGAAGGTCACCTCGGTGAACCAGGCCTCCGTTGGCATGCCACCGCCTGCACCCATGAGCCGATAGGCGCGATGGGGAGCCCCCTGGGTGTTGACCTTCCAGATCAGCGTGGCGTCCACGTTCTCGAAGAAGAGGTCGGGCGAGACGTCGATCCATTGATCCTCGGCGGTCAGCGCCTGGACCTTCAGCCGCCCCTGATTCATCGAGTGCGGATCCGCCTTGGTCTCGCTCGGGTCGGGCCGCAGCTTGAGTTGGAGCCTGATCTCGGTCAGCGCGATGGCGTGCTGGAAGTCGAAGCGGATGAAGACGGGGGAGGCGGGGTCTTCGTAGTTGAACAGGGGCGGCGCGCGGCGTACGCCTGTTCCGTCGTCCTTGGAGAGCGTGAAGAAAGGGCGCCAGGCCGTCACCTCGTCCGGCAGCGTCGATCCGTCGACCAGGTTGCCTGGCGTGCTGCGTCCGAACCAGGCGCCCCCCGCTCCGAGACGTTCGATGCCGACCAGCCCCTGATTGAACATCTGGACGACCGAGGACAACGGGGGCGTGTGCTTTTTCACATAGGAGTCGCGGTGGCGCTCGACGTACTCGCGCGCCTCCTTGGTCCAGTGCTTGTAGGGGTCATCCAGCCCTTCCTTGCGATTGAACGCGTCGGTCAGCCGCTGGATGGTCTCGTACCGGTCGTTGTTGGCCGCGGCGGGATCCGGCGACAGCCCGTTCGCGTCCACGACCTGACCCGGAAGGAGGTGGTACGTGACGCCGGGCCGTGGCGTCGGATCGTTGAGTTCGATCTTGCCGTCATAGTCGAACTTGAGGTAGTTCTTGACGAGGTAGCGTGCGAGCGAGTTCGGTGGCTGCCTGAAGAGGTCGCAGGTGCTGACCTCGATCACCGCGGAGCGGTCGCCGTCGCCCTCGTACAGATGCCGGTTGGCATTGCCGATCACCAGGTCCTGCACCGAGACCTTGGCGGCGTGCAGCCGCTTGAGCTGGTCGAGGTCGTTGACGCCCGCGCGCAGCATGCCGTCGACCCAGTCCCTGTCCAGCGTGACGGCCACCATCGCCTCGGCCAGGGCTTCGATCACATCGTCGGGCCGGCCGTCAAGCCGCAGCGCGATCGTCAGCAGGGCGCGGGTGTCCGGCGTGATCGCGGCGTCCGCGCCGTGGCGGCCGTCCAGCAGGCGATCGAACTCCTCCATGGCGCGGATCGCATGCGCGCCGGCCAGGCCGCCTTGGGCATGCTGGCTGGCCCAGGCCTCGAAGGCCAGGAGCGCCTGGCTCGACAGGCCGTGCTTCAGGACCGCCTCGACATAGTCCCAGGGCAGGGCGCGCGCGGCGAGCGACCTGATCAGCGCGCCGTGATGCGAGGCGTTGAGCGGCGTGTCCACGCTGCTGGCGGCGTAGGCGTCGATGAAGGCGGCGGGCAGCGCCGTGCGTCCATCCGAGGCGGCCGCGAGCAGACGATGCACACGGCGCAACTGGTGCGTGGTGGTCGATTGCACGGCGTTCGCGACCTCCGCGCTCAGGCCCTTCAGGCGCAGATAGGTCCGCACGGCGGCGAGGTCATGCGCGATGTCCTCCGAGGGCGCGCCCTGGGCCGGCGAACGCTCCTGCGGATCGATGGACATCCGTGACACCGCCGTGCTCACCGGGCGGTTCCAGCGCGGCGGGCTCCCCTTGGCGGCGTGCTCGGCCGCGGTGCCCTTGGAAGGCTCGAACCTGAGCGTCGTGTCCCGCCGCAGATCGGTGGAGATCCCCGACACCGCCTTCACCATCGCGGGGTCCTTGATGCCGGCGCCATGCAGCAGCGGCGCGATCCAGGGGTCGGCGTCGAGATCGCGGTAGATGTGCAGCCAGAAGTCGCGGAAGTTCTCCGGCAGCAGCGGGGGTGAGTGCTCGTGAGTGAGCTGCTTCATGATCCAGGCGGTCTCGTCGCTCAGCGGCTCGAACCTGAAATGCCCCGGTGCGCGGAAGTAGTCGAGCACGTGGACCGTGGTCCGGTCGGCGCCTTCGCCGGCGGTGACCTCCAGGGACCGGCCCCTCATGTGCGCCGTTGCGCCTGGCCGCACGTGGATCACGCGCGGTGTGGCCGGCGACCACGGCGCGCCCGGTCCGGACTCGACGATATGGACGCCTGGCGCGGTGGCTTGCACCGGGCGGTCGTCATCGGCGGTGTAGACCTTCGCGGCGCTCTTGCGGCTCAAGACCGGCGCGGCGGTCGATGCCTCGAGGACATCGCCGGCATCGCCGGCATCGTGGACGGGGACCTGCGCAGGTGCATGAACAGACGCTCGAGCAGGCGCTTGAACAGGGGCCCCGGCGGCAGGCGCCGCGCGCCGCATCGCGCCTTCGTCGGGATCTGCGGGCGCGGGATGCGCCAGCTTGACCGCGGCCGTCTCGTTCGTGGCGCCGCGGGCCCAGAGGGACAACTGCCCGTGCGAGGCGGACCAGTCCCGTTTCGCGTAGCCAGGCAGTGTCAGTCGCAGCGGCTTGAAGTCCGCGGGCGCATCCGCTGGCGGCGACTCGATGAGGATGAGGTCGTCGCCCTTGCGCTCGTAGCGCAGCCGCGCGATCTCGATGTCCAGCGTGACGTCCATCGGCATCAGGGTCCGCGGCGCGAGGCGGAAATCGCCGCTCCCCGACAGCAGATGGTGGCGCGTGAAGGCATGGTCGCCGGTAAGGGCGCGGCGCGGCTCGGGCGTCGAGGCATCGAAGGACAGATGCTTGTCGACCGAGTCGCTGCCGCGCATTGCGCCCTCGAGCCGGCGTGGGTCGGCGAGCGTCAGATGCGTGCCGACGGCGTCGACGATGAAGAGCCTTCGCGGCCCCTTGGACGTGGCGTTGGATGAGACGAAGAAGTCCAGCAGCGTCAGCGTATCCGCGCCGTTGCCGATGAACAGCGTCGTGCCTTCGCGGCGGAAGCTGAGCGACTCGTGCAGGACATCGGTCCGCAGCATCAGCGGGGTGTCGGCGGGCTTGCCATCGAAGTCGATCGTGGCGCTGACGCCGCGCGACCAGATGGCGGCATCGCTGGAGCTGCTGACGATGCGGTTGCCCGGGCGCAGCACGTAGGTATTGCGGCCGCCGCCGCCGGCGATGTCGGTCTGCAGGCCCGAGACATCGAAGCGCTCGTCGCCGGCGCCGCCCGTGACGTGCGCCGACTCGGCATCGCGCACGGTGATGGACTCGACGTCCGTCAGCGCGGCATAGTGCGCCCCGGTGAATCCCGCCCCCGTGCGGGACATCGTGTACAGCAGTCCGGCCTGTTCCTTTGCGGGAATCATCTTCAGGTGACGCGAGCTCGCATCGAGCACCAGTTCATCGGTGCCCCTCCGTCCGTCGACATGAACGAAAGACTGCCCATCGAGCAGGAAGACGTCGGCTTCCTCGCCGCCCGCGAAATCGCCCTCCACGCCCTGGAGCTCGAACAGCTGCGCACCGGCGGCCGCGGGCAGGGTGGGCCAGGACAGGCCGCGCAGGCTGAGCCAGGCGGTGCCGGAGGCGGCCGCCGGGCTCGACGGCACGCGCCGGCGCTCCCAGTCCTGCAGGACACGCGCGGGATCGTCCTGAAGGACAAAGGCGAACGGGGGATCCCCATCGGGGACGCGGAAGGTGGCGGGCCAGACCTTCTGGTCCACCTTGGGATACAGGATGGTGCCGTAACGGCCGGTCTTGGCGAGCTGCTTCCCCCGGAACGCCAGGTACTCCTGCCGCTGCCTCACCAGGAAATCAGCGCGCGCCTTCGCCGCGTCGTGGGCGGTCTTGGCCACCTCGGCATGCCTGAACGTGTCGGTCTCGAAACCGAACATCTTGGCCAGCGTCCCCTTGACCACCTCGCCCCAGGGCGTGGACGGATCGATGTAGCCGGCGTACTCCTCGGCCCACAGGAAGCAGTTGACCGCACCGGCGACGGCGACGGCCGCGACGGCGAAGGGAATGGCCGCGGCACTCATCACGCCGGCCGCGGCGCCCAGCAGCGTGCCCGCGACGGCCTCGGCGCCGCCGGCGGCCAGGACCGCCAGGTTGATGCCCGTGCTCACCAGCGAGTGCAGCAGGAACACGGCCGCCACGGTGGTATTGGCCACCAGGCTTTTGTAGGCGTAGCCGCCCACCGGCTGGCCGGACTTCCAGAAGTCCCGCCATTGCAGGCCGCACATCAATACGCCCAGGCTGGCCAGACCCACGTCGAGCGAGCCGGCCATCAGCACCGTCCCCAGGCGCGAGAAGGCCGCGCCGGCCAACGCGCTGGGGCGGGACTCGGCGGCCACCGCCTTGAGGTCATCGGCCCAGCTCTGGAGCCACTCTCCGACCTTGACCGTGAGCGGCGTGGTGACGATGCCGCTGATCTGGGCGACGGAGAGCCACTTCTGCGCCGCGTCCATATGGCGCCAGCCCTGGGCGATCTGGAAGGCGCCGACGACGGTGTTGGCCCAGCCGAAGGCGTGGCCGCCGACGGCCTGCCAAGCGGTGCCCGAGGACCGCGAGACGCCTTCGGCGCGGACCTGGCGGACCTTGTCGAGCAGGCTCCTGCCGCGCGCGGACGAGTCCGCGTGCAGATCGTCCAGCAGCGGCTCGGGGAGCTGCAGAAGCGCCGTGCTCACGCGCATCAGCGCGGCGTCGTCCGCGCCGGCGATGAGCGTCGCCAGATGCGATTCGTCGAGCCGGATCGTACCGTTGGCGTTGATCTCCAGCGCGCCGCTGGCGTGCAATTCGCTCAGGGCCTGCGCGGACGTCATGCGCGAGAGCCTGCCGAGCTCGAGCGGATCCTTCGCGTCGCGCACGATGTCCTTGAGCTCGCGCTCCTGCGGTGTGTCGCCCGTTTCGTCCGTCTCGCCCGTGTCGCCCGTGTCGCCCGTCTCGCCCGTCTCGCCCGTCTCGCCCGTGTCGGTGCCCCCGGCCTCCGGGGCCTGCGGCTCGACAGCGCCGGGCTCGCTGACCGCGGCCAATGGCGTGGTGTCGCCCGGCGCTGCATCCGGCCCTCCGTCCGCGACGGCTGTCAGCCATGCGACCAGGTCGCCGGCGCGGCTGGAGGCGGTGCCGTGGAACAGGGGCTTGTGCTCGCCGGTCTTCGCCTGCCGGGCCCTGAGCCAGGCCTGGAGCGCGACCAGCCGCGCGGCGCTGTCCTCGCCTTCCGGCAGCAGCGGCAGCAGTTGCTCGAAGCGCGCGGGGTCGAGCTGGACGCGGCCGCTCAGATCGGTGTGCCCGTTGGCAGTGGCCAGACGCAGCGAATCGGCGGTGAGCGGCTGACCGTCCAGGCGCGCGCCCAGCGACGCGAGGAACTCGGCCGGCAGTGCCACCCCGTCCAGCGTCAGCGCGAGCCCCGCCAGCGAGTCGTCGATCAACTCATGCGCGGCGATCGCCGTCGATGCCGGCTGCTGCGCCTGATCGCGCAGTGCCTGCCCGATGTCGGACCGCAGTTGCAGTTCCTCGGTCAGATCCCCGGCGACGCGTTGCAGCCGCGCGTCGTCGATGCGGCCGGCCCCGTCGGTGAACAGCTCCTTGAGCGCCTCGGAGGGCTCGCCGTCGAGCGCGGGCTCGTAGGCGTCGAACAGGTCCTCGAGGACGGTGTCGACGTGGTCGGCGGTGTCGTCCTCCCGGACGTCCAGCGCGGAGGCGTCGTACTGCGTGTCCGGGTCCGTGGTGCCATCCAGGACGTGCCTGGGTCCCGCGGGGTACTTGTCCTTGATCCTGTTCTCCGTCTGGTGCGAGCCCTTCGTGATGAAGGTCGTCTCGCTGGCCCGGTGCAGCCGCGGGCCGCCCGGCCATTCCCGCGTGAAGCGCTTGGTGGAGGCCGGCTCGTCATCAGGGAACAGGACCGGTCTGGCGTAGCTGGTGACACGGATCGACGGCAGCCTGGCCGGGCGCTCGTTGGATCCGGTCGATCCGGTCGATCGATTCAGATAAAGGCTCCTGATGAAGCTGTCGCCGTAGTGCCCGGCGGCGAACGGGCTCTCCAGCGCGCAGGACAGCAGCGTGACGAACCGCAAGCGGCTGAAGTGCCCGGCCAGGCTGGGCTCGGCGCCGGCCAGCCGCCCCAGTTCCGTGCTCGTGCGGCCGCTCAGCAAGGGCCGATGCATCGCGTCCAGGGAGGACTTCCCGATGATCACGAGCTTGAGCGGTGCGGCCGGCTCCTTCTCCAGCAGATCCGCGCCTGCCAGGACCCTGCGCCCGCCGTCAGCATCGTGCTGGATCCAGGCGACACGACCCTGGTACTTGGTCGCGAATCGCAGGCTGGCCTCGAAGGCGGCCGGTGAGTCGTCCAGCTGCAGCACGATCCGCAGCAGCTTGTTTTCCCAGTACTGCGCTTCCATGCGCGGCCGCTTGGCGGGAGGTTCGCCGGGCGTCAGGATCGCCTGGCGCGCCTTCAGCCACGCCTCATGATGCTCATGGGCGGGTGTGAGCGCGTTGCGCCACTCGTGCACCGGACGCTCGGCAGGCTTGTCGACGACGACCCGGTCCAGGAATGTCCGGACCAGACGCCTGGCCGCCGGGATGTCTCGCAGCCGGCCGTCGGCCTGTCGCTCGGCCACCTGGATCTCCTGGGTGGGTTCGTCCGAGTCGCGCACGTGGATGCCAGTGGCATCCACGCGCAAGCGCCGCGGGAAACCCGTGACCGGGACCTGCGTGCCATCGGGCTTCTCGCTCCAGCGCAGCAGCCACTCATCGACCTCGACCGCGTAGTCCTGGGAGAACTGGCCCAAGGCATCCGACACTTGCGCGGCAAGGTAGCGGGGGTTGCGAATGTTCTGCCGGATGGTCCGCTTCAGCAGAATCTCGCCATTGGAGGGATTGAACGAGGTGCGTCCGCCGGGCGGATCGAGCATCAGCTGACGCGCCTCCCACCCCGGCAGCGGCATGTCCGGCGTGGCCCGCAGCGGGGTCGCCCAGGCCAGGTTTGGCGGCCGGTCGGGGTCCAGTTGCTCACGCACGGACTGGGGGTCGGGAGCGTGGGACCGGAGCGGGCCGATCAGCCCCTCGCCCGACAAGGATTCCAGGACGGGGAAGAGCTGCAGGAAGTGCGCGGTGAGCGCCTGCGCCTCGGGCGAGGTGCCCTTGAACCAGCCGCGGATGCGCTCGACGTCGAAGGTGATCGGCGTCTTGCGGTCGGCCGAGTCGAGTGCCATCAGCAGCAGTTCGGCGCTTTCGCGCTTGGGGGAGCCCGGGCTGTCGCGGAGCCCGGACCAGCTCGTCGGGTCCTCGTCCTGCATGAAACGCAAGGTGTCGCCCGGCGTCCAGGTGCCGGGCGAGGCCGCCGCGCCCGGCTGACGATCCAGCAGCCTGCGCAGGCCGAGCAGGGTTTCATGGAGCGTCAACAGGTCGAACGGACGGATGAACTGCGTCCGGACATGGCGCAGCGCGATCAGGGATTCCCTGTTCTCCTTGAGGTACTCCAGGGCCGCTCGCCGCCCCGTCTCGTCCAGTTGCGGCTGCATCCGCTTGAGGAGTTGATCGGCGTAGTCCGGCGACAGGCGCCTGCGCGCATGTTGCTGAAACCCGCGGGCGTTGAGCTCCAAGCGTCCCGCCACCAGGGCGCGCGCGACGAGCGCATCGCTGTCGCGAGGCGCCAGCGCGGGACGGGGCCGCGCGCGCTCCTCAGGCGCAGGCGGCTGTACGGCAGCGGGGGAGGGATCGAGCACCGTGCCGGCGTCCACAGGCGGCATGCCTTCCGGCACGGTGCCGCGTCCAAAGACCGACTGGAAGGCCGGCGTCCGGGCGTTCCTGCCCGCTGCCGTCACCATCGTCACCAGAGCGTCGGCGAAGTCGGCCACCTTCTCGCTGACGCCACTGGCCTTGATCCTGTCACGCAGCTTCTCCGCCGCGTCGATCCGGCCGCGCCACGCCTCATCGCTCATGCCGGCCGCGCGCTCGGCGAGCGGCTTGTCGAGCAGCGCGTTCAGCGCTTCCTCCGTCTCGGTGGCCCAGTCCTCCAGGCTCTGGACGGCTTCATCGTCGGCGCCGTCGAAGGCCTGGCTGTCAAGATCCGCGATGTAGTCCCGCCAGGGCCCGCTCAGATCGTCGCGGCGAAGCACGAGGATCTCGCTGCTGGACGGATCGAAGCCGACGTTGCGCCAGCGCTCCGCCAGCAGATCGCGCGATGTGCGCCATGTCGAGCTGGGCGCGTCGAAGGTCCAGCCGTGTGCTCCGTCGTTGTGCGGCACCCGCCGGGCGGCGTACGCGACCGGGCCGATCACCCCGGCGCGCGTCATCAGCGCGAGCTGGTCGCGCATGGACACCACCAGCCCTGCATAGGCCGTCGCCCGGGCGCTGCGGGCATAGTGGCGCTCGATGGCGTCCCTCATCTGTTCGACGTCCAGCGTCAGCGGGGTGTCGCGATGCGTGGCCGAGATCAACAGGTCCGCGAAGAACGAGGCGAGCACGCGTCCGCGGACGTGGCGGCTGTCGCCGTCAGCGCGGGCGGCGATGAGCGTCTCCGCCCGGCGCACGATGCGACGGAACTCTTCGGCGGCCATCGCCCGCGCCACAGCCGGATCCATCGCGCCATCGCGGGTGGCGCGGATCAGATCCATGGTCATGTCATAGGTCCGGCGCAGGGCGGCCACCGAGGCCTCCCGGATCGCCTGCGCGACGCTGCGCCCGATGGCGCGGGACCTGTCCTTCACGGTGCCCTGGCTGTCGCCGGACCGCGGCGGGGGGAGAGGATCCGGTCCCGCCGCCGCGGCGCCGGTTGCGGCGGGATCGCGCCACCCGTCGAGGACCCGCTGCAGCATCGCGCACACCATGTCGACGTTGCCGGCATGCTGCGCCAGGTGCTCCGGGGAGGCGCCGGATCGCCGCGGAGCGGCGGGAGCGACCGGCGCGCGATCGAAGCTGCGGGCGCTTGTCAGCTCCAGGAAGCCGGCGTGCGGCTCGAAGCGCCAGTGCGCGCGCAGGACTCTCATGTCCGAAGCGCTTTGGAATTCATCGCCGGACGGGATCCAGTCCGTGCCGGGGCGCTGCTTCCGGGTGACCCATCTCACCGGCCCGATCACCCCGTCGCGGCTGAGCGACGTCAGGGTGTCGTAGAGCTCGAAGCGCACGCCCAGGGAGGCCTGCGTCGAAGGCAGGTGGCTGTCCTGCCCGGAGAACTCGAGCCCGTCGAAGTCCAGCTTGAGCATCTGGCCCGGCGCTGCGACGACGGCAGCCTCGAAGAGTCCGGCCAGCGCGTGGGCGGTGTTGGCGGGGTACTCCGGCACGGCCGCGGCGATCCCGTCCCAGACGAGCCCCCGGAGCCGCCTGAACACGAGCGCGGTGCCGTTCAGTCTGGCCGGGGTGCGGAGCCGCTCGGGGTCCACCGCGTCGAGCAGCGTCAGATAGGCGTCGCGGTTGCTCATCAGGGAGCCGTTCAGCAGGGCATCGAGCATGTGGCCAAGCGCCGCCTCGCGCGGCGCCGCGGGCACGATTCGGAGCTCCGTCGCCGCGGCGTTTCGGAGCCCGGGAAGCACGCGCTCGCGGATGCGGTCCGCGTCGGGGGTGACGAGCGGCCAGCCGGCGGTGTCCGCCAGCAGCGCGGCCGCGATCGCCGTGGCCCGCTGCTCCGGCGTCATGGGACTCGTCAACGAGGGAGGGCGTTCCACAGTGGGCAGGAGCGCCAGGTTCTCGCTCAGGCGCCCGGGGAACGTGGCCATGAGGCTTTTCAGGGCCGCGGCGATCGGATGTCCGCTGTCCGGGCCCTGATTCAGCGCGTCGATCAGCAGTTGGGCTTCCTGCATCCGGTTCTGCCATGACGGCGCGCCGAAGTACCGTTCCCATGCCGCGGCCGGCCTTCCATTGCACTGGGCAATGTCATCGAGGACGGCGTCCGCGAATGTCTCCACGCGATTGAATGTCGAGCCCGCCGCTTCATCCGCCGGCGCGAACGCGCCGGCGCTGCCGGCCAGAGAATCCCAGGGACCGCGCAGCTCTTCCAGCACGTCGCGGACGCGGCCGGAGGCCGGATCGAACTGGAGCTCCGTCAGGGCCAGGAGCGCATCGTCCTGGGGAGCCAGATAACTGCCGTCCGTCTCCCGGATCCAATCGGCGTCGAACTCGTCCGCAGGCGCCTGCGCGGCGAATCGCAGCGGTCCGATCACGCCGGCCGACGACAGCAGCGCCAGCCGGTCGGTGGCCGCGAGCAGCAGGCCGGCATGCATCCGCGATGCCGGATCGACGTCGGGACGCATCGCATCGACGATCTCATCCAGCTGGATGGTGAAGGGACGGCCCGGCCCAAGCGAGCGCAGCGCGTCAGCGAAGACGCGCGCCATCGCGCGGCCCAGGGCGGCGTGAACGGCCCCCGCGGCGTTGTCCTGGCGCAGGAGCACCCGATCCGCGATGTCGCGCAGTTGCTCGAACGCCTCGAGCGCGCGATCACCGACCACCTCTGGCGCGTGTTGGCCCTGCTCGGCCGCGACCAGGGTCTCATGCACCTTCAACAGTTCGGCGGGGGACCCGTCGAGCACGGCGTTGAAGTAGTGCGCCGCGAGGCTTCGGAGCGCGCCGCCGTCGAGCGTCGCGTCGATGTCGCCGAGCGGCTCCCGGCTGAACTCCGCCAGCAGCGAGGACCGGAGCGCGGCGTCCATCGAGGCGCCCGCGGGCCAGGCGCGGGTCACCTCCTCCAACAGGGTGGCGATGGCGGCGCCGCGCGTGGGGCTGCCCGGGCCGGCGGCCAGGGCTGCGCCGGATGGCGGGAGGGGCGGGACGGCGGATTGAGGGATGGCCATGGCGAAGCGGGAGAGGTGGATGGAGCGGCCTCAGTGCGCCTGCCACCCCTCGGGCGAGATCGCTTCCCTCGACATCCTGCATCGCCCCCGGATGCGGTGTCGCCTGAATCGCCGGACGCCGCCGTTGTCCGTCGCCATCGGGGATCGCGGGGGTCAGACGGGCATCGCGGGCACCAGCGCCGGGAACGGTTCGCGGCCTGCGGGCGTGCCAGCCGTGCTGGCGGGCGCCCCCGCCGTTCCGATGCCGCTCCCCGATGCCATGGCCTGCGTCAGCAGCGCCGCGGCCGATTGCCGCGAAGCCTGGGCGGGCGACTGCGGCCGCTCGAGGACTTCCCGCGCGATGCTCTCCCTGGTCATCTCGCGGGACCCGCGGCGAAGCTCGATCGCACGGCGCATGGTCTCCTCGGTCCGGATGCCCTGGCCGACGAGCCACCTGAAGTCGTCCACCTCGAAGCTGCGGCGGAATTCGATGGCGCGCGCGCGGGCGGACGGCCCCGCCTTGACCAGCGCCTTGGCGTCGTCCGGGGCGTAACCGATGTACCCCAGCTGTGCGACCAGCGGGTCCGCGCCGGCTTCGACGGTGCTGAATGCGACTTCGCTGAACCAGACGTCCGCCGGCATGGCGCCTTGCTCGCTCACGAGCCGGTAGGAGCGATGCGGGCGGCCCTGGGTTTCGATGCTCCAGAAGATCACGTCGGCTTCATTGCGGATCACGGTGCCGGGCGCCACGTCGAGCCACTGGCCGTCAGCTGCCAGCGCCTGGACCTTCCAGCTCCCCTGGGTCCGCCCGTCGGGTACCGGTCCCGACGGGTCGGCGGCGATCAGCAGCCTGAGCTGGGCCACGGCGATGGCGTGCTGGAAATCGAAGCGGATGAACTGGCCCGTCTCCAGCGGGAGAGGGCTTGGGGCGGGCCGCCAGGCGGTGACTTCGCCAGCGGCCGTGTGCCCGTCGACGAGATTGCCGGGGAGGCTGCGGCCGCCCCAGGCGGTGTCGGTCACCGTCGTGCTGACCGCGTCGACGCTGCCGGCGTCCAGCAGGCGGATCACCGATGAAACGGACAGGTGCTCCTTGAGGTAGTTCTGCCAGGCGTCCTCCTTGCGCTGGTAGGACGTCAAGCCGTCGTAGGAGTTCTGCCGGAAGAGCGAGGTCTCGCCGCCGGTGTAGCCCGACTCGAAATTGCGCCGCAGGCGGGCCTTCGTCTGTTCCAGCTCGTGCCGGTAGGCGGCGAGTTCCGGGGCGTTTCCGCCTTGGTCCAGGACGTCGCCGGGACGCAGGTGGTAGCGGCCGCCAGCGTCCTTCATCGTCGGCCTGCCGTTGTCGCCCAGGTCGAGGTAACCCTTGGCGACATAGCGGGTGACCGAGGCCGGCGGAGCCCGGAGTCCGGAGGAGGTGCTGACCTCGATCACTGAGGAGCGGTCGCCATTGCCTTCGTAGAGATGGCGGTTGGCGTTGCCGATCACCAGGTCCTGGACCGGGACCTTGGCGCTGCGCAGTTGCTTCAGCACCTCGTGGCTGTCGACGCCGGCGCGCAGCATGCCGTCGACCCAGTCCCTGTCCAGCGAGACCGCCACCATCGCGTCGGCCAGCGCGTCGATCACATCGTCGGGCCGGCCGTCGAGCCGCAGCGCGATGGCCAGCAGGGCGCGGGTGTCCGGCGTGATCGCGGCGTCCGCGCCGTGGCTGCCGTCCAGCAGGCGATCGAACTCCTCCATGGCACGGATCGCATGCGCGCCGGCCAGGCCGCCTTGGGCATGCTGGCTGGCCCAGGCCTCGAAGGCCAGGAGCGCCTGGCTCGACAGGCCGTGCTTCAGGACCGCCTCGACATAGTCCCAGGGCAGGGTGCGCGCGGCGAGCGACCTGATCAGCGCGCCGTGATGCGAGGCGCTGAGCGGCGTGTCCACGCTGCTGGCGGCGTAGGCGTCGATGAAGGCGGCGGGCAGCGCCGTGCGCCCGTCCGAGGCCACAGCGAGCAACTGCCGCACGCGCCGCAGCTGGCGCGTGGTGGTGGACTGGATGGCGTTCGCGACCTCCGCGCTCAGGCCCTTCAGGCGCAGATAGGTCCGCACGGCGGCGAGGTCATGCGCGGTGTCCTGCGAGGGCGCGTCCTGGGCCGATGGCTCCTGCCGCAGATCGATGGAGATCCTCGACACCGCCCGGACCGCGGCGTGATCCTTGATGCCGGCGGCGTACAGCAGCGGCGCGATCCAGGGATCGGCATCGAGGCCGGCGTAGATGCCCAGCCAGAGGCCGCGGAAGTTCTGCGGCAGCAGCGGTGGCGACTGCTGGCCGGTGAGCTGCTTCATCGCCCAGGCGGTCTCACTGTTCAGCCGTTCGAACGTGAAGTGTTCGGGAGCGCGGAAGTAGTCGAGCACGTGGACCGTGGTCCGGCCGGCGCCTTCGCCGGCGGTGATCTCCAGCGAGCGGCCCGTCATGCGCGCCGTCGCGTCCGGCCGCACGTGGATCACGCGCGGTCTGGCTGCCGACCACGGCGCGGCCGGTCCGGACTCGATGATGTGGATGCCCGGTGCGGTGGCTTGCACGGGGAGCCTCCCGTCCGCGGCGTAAACCTTCGCGCCGTTCTTCTTGCTGACGGCCGGGATGGCGACGTCCGATGCCTGCTCCGCAATGGCGGGGGCCTGGGTGGCGCCGTCAAGACCCGGGACCGCGGCGGGCTCGTTCGCCGGTGAGCCGGCTGCCTGGGAGTCGGGTTCAGCGCGCCGCATCGCGCCTTCATCGGGATCGCCTGGCGCGGGATGCAGCAACTTGACCACGGCCGCCTGGTCGGAGGCGCCGCGGGCCCATAGCGCCAGCTGTCCGTGCGAGGCGGCCCAGTCCCGCTTCGCGTAGCCGGGCAGGGTCAGGCGCAGCGGCTTGAAGTCCGCGGGCGCATTCACTGGCGGCGTCTCGATGAGGATCAGGTCGTCGCCCGTGCGCGCGTAGCGCAGCCGCGCGATGTCGATGTCCAGCGTGATGTCCATCGGCATCGCGGTGCGCGGCTGGACGCGGAAGGCGCCGCTGCCCGAGCTCAGGTGATGCCGCGTGTGCGCGTGGTCGCCGGTGAGGGCGCGGCGCGACTCCGGCGCCCAGGCATCGAAGGACAGGTGCTTGTCCAGTGCCGTGGCGCTGCGCGCCGTGCCATCCAGCCTCCGCGGATCGATGAGCGTCAGGTGCGTGCCGACGGCGTCGACGATGAAGAGCCCTCGTGGCGCGGCGGGCGCGGCGTCGGTGGCGGCGAAGAAGTCCAGCAGCGTCAGCGTGTCCGCGCCGTTGCCGATGAACAGCGTCGTGCCATCGCGGCGGAAGCTGAGGGACTCGTGCAGGACATCGGCCCGCAGCAGCAGCGGGGTGTCGGCGGGCTTGCCGTCGAAGTCGATGGTGGCGCTGATGCCGCGTCCCCAGATGGCAGCGTCGCTGGCGCTGCTGACGATGCGGTTGCCCGGACGCAGCACGTAGGTGTTGCGGCCGCCGCCGCCGGCGATGTCCGTCTGCTGGCCCGAGACATCGAATCGTTCGTCGGCGGCGCTGCCGGTCACGTGCGCCGAGGCGGCGTCGCGCACGGTGATGGACTCGATGGTCTCCAGCCTGTTCTGCCGGGCTTCGTCCAGGCCGGACGCCTGGAGGGCGATGGCGTACCGCAACCGGTCCTCGCCGTTGGGACGGATCCTCACGTGGCGCCGGCCGGCGTCCAGGACCAGCTCATCGGCGCCGCCCAGGCCGTGGACGTGAGAGCTGGAGTCGCCATCCAGCAGGAAGATGTCGCGCTTGGGCCCGCCGTAATACTCGCTGCGGGTCCCCTGGACCTCGAACAGCTGCTCGCCGAGTTCCCCCGGCAGGCTCGGCCAGACCGTGCCGCGCAGACCCAGCCAGGCGATCCGGGGAACCGCGCCGGCAGTGCGCGGCGCGCGCCAGATCTCCTGCCCGCTGTGCACGGCTTGAAACGGGCTGCGGTCCTGAAGGACGAAGGCGTAGGGGGGATCCTGGCCCGGGACAGGGAATGTGGTGTGGCTGACCGGGTGATGCAGGTGCCCATACCGGACCGTGTTGTAGGTGCCGGACTTCATGACCTGCTGGCGCCTGAAGACCATGAAGTCCTTGCGCTGCCGGTCCAGCATCGCGGAGCGCGCGACCGCCGCGTCGTGGGCGCTCTTCTCGACTTCGGCGCGCTTGAACGCGTCGGTCTCGAAGCCCAGCATCTTGGCCAGCGTCCCCAGGATCACCTCGCCCACCGGGGTGGCGGGGTCGACGTAGTCGGCGTACTCGTCGGCCCACATGAAGGCGTTGACCGCGCCGGCCAGGGCGATGGCCGCGATGGCGAAGGGCAGGGCCGTGGCACTCATCACGCCGGCCGCGGCGCCCAGCAACGTGCCCGCGACGGCCTCGGCGCCGCCGGCGGCCAGGACCGCCAGGTTGATGCCCGTGCTCACCAGCGCATGCATGGCGAAGATCGTGGCCACGGTGGTGCCCGCCACCAGACTCTTGTAGGCGAAGCCGCCCACCGGCTGGCCGGACTTCCAGAAGTCTCGCCATTGCAGGCCGCACAGCACCAGGCCCAGGCCGGCCAGGCCGACATCCGCGCTGCCGGCCATCAGCGCCGTGCCCAGGCGCGACAGCGCCGAGCCGGCCAGCGCGCCGGCGCGGGACTCGGCGGCCACCGCCTGGAGGTCATCGGCCCAGGTCTTGAGCCACTCGCCGACCTTGACCGTGAGCGGCGTGGTCACGATGCCGCTGGTCTGGGCGACGGCCAGCCCCTTCTGCGCCGCGTCCATGTGGCGCCAGCCCTGGGCGATCTGCAGGGCGCCCAGGATGGTGTTGGCCCAGCCGAAGACGTGGCCGCCGACGGCTTCGAGGTCGATGCCCGAGGCGCGGTCGGCGCCCCCCGCGCGGGCCTTGCGAACCTGCTCCAGCAGGCTTTGTCCTCGTGCCGACGAGTTGGCGTGCAGTTCATCCAGCAGCGGCTCGGGCAGGTGCAGGAGCGCCGTGCCGACACGCATCCGCGCGGCGTCATCGGTGCCCGCGATGAGCGATGCCATGTGCGCGTCGTCGAGCCGGATCGCGCCGCCAGCGTTGATCTCCAGAGCGCCGCTGGCCTGCAGTTCGCGCAGCGCCTGCGCGGCCGTGACACGCGAAAGCCGGTTCAGATCGAGCGGATCCTTCGCACCTTCCACGATGTCCCTGAGCGCGCGTTCCTCGGGCGTGTCGCCCTCCAGGACCGGATCGCTTCCCAAGGTCACGTCGACCGCGAGATCGAGGTCCTCGGGCGGGGCGGTCCATCGCCCCTCCTGCTCCCGCTTCGATGCCGGGCCGGGGTACTTGTCGGTGACGATGCGCTCGCCGCTGACCGGGTCGCGCGTGATGCGCAGCGTGTCGCCGGGCATGTGGTGGCGCAAGCCGCCGCCGCGCGCGTCCGGCCGGCCGGTGACCTTGATGATCCGCGCCGATCCGCCCGCGCGGCGCTCCTGCACGACGTGCAGATGTCCGGTCCGCGCCGTCACGGGGGCGCCGCGTGTGGACGGATGGCTGTCGAGCGCTTCGGCGAAGGCCAGCGCGAAGGACTTGCCGGGCAACTCCCGGGCCAGGTCGCAGGCGACCAGGCTGACCTGCTTCAACTGAGGCCGCTGGCTCTTGGGCGCCGTGCGGAAATGCGGGAACAGCCCGTTGATCACCGTGGCAAGCTGGTCCGGCGTCCAGCCGCTCAAGGTGCGCTCAAACGAGGCCGACACGCGGCCGTGGCCCACCACCTGCACATCGACTTCCGTCGACGGCGCCAGCGGCCTCACCAAGGAGCGTCCGCGCCGGTAAGTCCAGCTCGAGCCACCGGTGATCGGCTCATGCGCCACCGAGATCCACACGGCTGCGTCCCCATGGCGCTTGGCCAGCAGCCAGGCGGCCGTGGCGCTTTCGCGGTCATCGGCCATCTGGAGGATGACCTTCACCCGGCCGGGGCCCTTCTTCCGGCCGGGACGAGCCGTCGCGGGCGGTTCCGGCAGCGGCTCCGGCGGCTCGAACGCAGGCGGCTCCTGCGCGTGGGCGTAGCCGGCTCCCCACACCGTCCGTCTGGCTGCTTCGAGGTTCTGCTCATCGGGCATCCATACCGGCGGCAACAGGAGGTTGGCCTGCGTGTCCCGGTTCGCGACGATCCGATCGCCGATCTCCAAGGTGTCTTCCTCCAGCAGCACCTCCGGCGGGAGGTCCGGGAGCAAGAAGGGCGAGGAGCCGCCCGGCCGGCGCGCCGGCTCGAAGTAGCGGAGCAGCATCGATTCGACCTGCCGGATGTCGGCGTCCTGGCGCAGGATCGCCAGACGCTCGGGCTCTCCGGCGTTCTGGAACTCGCGCAGCGGGCGGACCCGGATCCGGGTCCGCCGCTCCAGCAGCGGGTGCGACAGCGTGATCTCGCCCGAGATCCGGTCCAGGGTCTGCTCGACCTGCGGCGCGCTGCTGGCCAGGGCCGCGAGCGGCCGGCGCCTGGGCAGCGGCTCGACCGCGCTTTCGTGCACCGCGGCCAGCCGCGTGGCGAGTTCCTTGCGCAACCGCTCCAGTTCGCGCGCCACGCCGCTGCGCACCGCCGTCATCTTTTCGTGGGCGACGCGCGCGGCATCGCTGGCCTGCCGCGGGAGTTCGGGCGGCAGGCCCAGCAGACGGTCGTCGGAAGACGCCAGGGTGAACCACTTGAGTTCCGCGAAGGTCTGCCTGGCCCGGGCGATCACCCGGCCGCGAAGCTCCTCGTGCTCGAGGCTGCCATCCCGCTGGGCCTGATGAATGTCCTCGTCCTCCTCGGAGGTCGGCGTGGCCCTGAAGATCTGCTCTTGCTGAAAGAGCAGGTGCTCGATGGCGCGGTTGATGAACCGCGTCTCCTCGGATAGCAGCGCCGGATCGGCCCGCTGTGCGCGCAGTCTGGCGATGCCCTGGTCGAACAGATCGCGGATGCCTTGCAGATGCCGCTGGACGTCCTCGGGCGTCGACGTGGACCAACTGACCCGGCCGTCCCGCTCATGCGCGACCACATGCCGGAAGGGCGGGCCGAGGTCGAACCGGTGAAGCTGGGCGACCGCGATCTCGTGCTCCACGTTGCCGTCCAGGCGCTTGAAGACCTTCTTGCCTCGCAGATAGGGCGAATCGGTCGCCGCCTCCCAGGCGCCGCCATTCGCGCCCAGCGTTGTCAGATGCGGCAGCAGGTCGCGGGCGCGGACCAGTTCGATGTCCGCGTCCGTGGCCGGGGCGCCCGGCGACAGGTCGAGCACCAGCGCGCCCTGCGTCGCCGCGGCCCCGACGGCGGCATGCATCAGCGCCGCCTTGCCGAGGAAGCGTTCCCAGACGCCGGCCCCCCGGTCCGCCGCGGTCCGAGTCAGATGCTCGCGGGCGGCGCGCAGCGCCTCCACGAAGTAGCCGGAAGCCGCTCCGATGCGGCGTGTCTCGCCCAGCTCGGCGCGCAGCGTCTGCTCGGTGCGGGGCAAGGTGCCGGCGCGGGGAAACCAGAGGGAGTCGCTGAGGATGACGGCGTCAGCGGCGAGCCCGGCCTGCAGGAGGGGCAGGTAGGCCTGGCGGAGCCGGCCGGGCTTCCCGAGCAGCCCCGCGGCGACGTGCCCGGATACGTCCTTCAGCACGCCCGCTTCAAGTGCCGGGATCTCGCCGGCCTGCGGATTGAAGTCCACCAGCACGCGCAAGACCTGGTCGGCGAGCTCCCTTCTGAGAGTCGCCGTGGCTGCCTGGTCGTCGCCCTGCCAGGCCGGGAGCTGCTCCAGCGCGTCCAGGGTCCGGTAGACCCGCAGGGTCTCCGCGGACAGTGGTGTCTCCGTCGGGGTGGGCGAGGCGGCGGCGATCTGATCGTCCGGGCCGCCGAAGGTGAGCGGGTCCTCGTCGATGGCTGGGACGAGCGTGCCGGCGCCGGCATCGGCGTATTTGTCGGCGTGATGCACCGTGCCGTCCTCGACCCAGTACTGCCAGGTCCGCCCGGACGCGCGGTGATACCGGGGCGAGCGCCTGTCCGCCATGGTGACGAAGCGCAGACCGGAGGGGCCGGCGTCGGGGCCCACACGGTCCGCATACACCGTGGCGCGCATGCCGGGGCGCGACCATTGCTCGTCATGCGCGGCACCGACGAAGGCCGCGCCGAAGTTGCGCTCCGCCGCCGGGCTCTGCAGCACGCATCCGAGCAGGCGCACGCTGTCCACCTGGGACGTCATGCCGGGGCGCAGGGCTCCGAGCAGGCGCCCGATGGCCCGGGCCAGTTCCTCGGGCGTGAACCCGCCCAGCAGACGGGCCTTGGTCTGCGGGTCGGTGAAGCCGTGCGCGGCGACGATCAGGCGCAGGCGGGTTTCCGGCGCGGAGGCGTTGACCAGGTCCCGGCCTGCGCGGACCTGCCAGGACCCGTCCTTGGCCATCCTCACCCAGACCAGCCGATCCCCGTACTTCTCCAGCAGCGCGAGTCCGGCCACTTCCATCGCCTTGTCGTCCTGCGCCGCGATGTAGAGGCGCAACGCCTCCCGTGCCTCGTCGAGATGGGCGCGAACCCTGGGCTCGCGCGGCAGTTGCACGTGGTTCTCCCACTGATTGGCGGGCACCGTGAGGTCGGGGAGCGCGGCGGCCGACTCGCCCTGGGGCATCACCGTGCGCAAACGCCGCACCGCCTCCTCGTCGATGAGCCAGCGGCCCGAGTCATCGCGGCGCGCGAGCACCAGGCCGTTGGCGCTGAACTGGTCCGCGCCGAGGCTGATCCGCGACGGCAGCTCCCGCGCCGGCAGATCGATCAGTCCGAGCCGCGTCATCAGCCGTCCCAGCGTGTCGAGGTTCGCGCGCGCTGCACCGCGGTCCTCAGGCGAGGCCGGGAACAGCAGCCTGACCGTCGCGTCCGATCCCGGCATCGGCGTCAATCGGACCTCGCCACGGTCGAGGTCCCACTCGATGTGGTCGGGCGCATGCCGCAGGCCCTCGAGGAAGGACGGCTGGCCAGCGTCCGTCCGTCCTGCCGCGGCGGGCGATGGCGACGGCACCTGATCGACGGACGTGACGCTCCAGCGCGCGTTCAGCGCCGACCAGCCCGGCCCGGAGCGCCGGGCCGCATCGCTGCTGATGAACCGGATCGGGCCGATCTCTCCCGTGGCGGCCAGCCGCTTCAGTGCGGGGTAGAGCGCGTGCAGGGCGTCGCCGCGCTGCGTCGACGCGGGCGCCGGGGTCCCGGCACGGCTGTGCTGCAGGTCGGCGTCGATGAAGAACGGGGACCCATCCAGGCCGCTGGCCAGCGCGGCGCGCCACAAGCGGATCTCGGCCGCCAGCCGGTGCGGCTGCTCCACGATGTCCGGCCGGGCCTCGATCAGCGCCGGCATCACGTCGAGCAGGTCCAGCATCAGCGCCGTCCGCCGCCGGATCTTCGCGCCCGAGGCCAGCGTCTGGCGAAGCGGCTCGTCGATGCGCAGGCGATCGATGTCGCCAAAGGGGCCGTCCGTCAGCGCCGCTTCCTGCAGGCTGGCGTCGCTCGTGAGATCGAGCTGCCTGCCGAGCGTGTCGAGCATGCGGTGCAGCGACGACGTGCCGCTGAGCAGCAGCTCATGTGCCGTGGCAACGACGCTTCTGCGGATGAACGCATCCGAGACCTCCGGAAAGCGCTCGCCGATGATCCGCACCAGGTCGTCGCGCATCTGCTCCCAGGCGCGGAACTGCTCTGGCGTGAACGAGCGCGCCGGGGTGTCGGGCACCGCCTGCGCGAGCGTCTGCTGAATGACCTTCATCAAGCCGGACTCCGACGCGGCGCTGCGGGCCGGTTGCGGCTGGGCGGCGCGCTGCTGCTCGACGTCCAGCGCTGAGCCGTCGTACTGGGTGTCCGGATCGTCCGCGGGTTCATCGAGGGTGTGGCGCTCGCCCCCCAGGTATTTGTCCTCCCGCTTCACTTCGGACCAGATCGAGAAGGTGGTTTCGCTGGCGTGGTGCCGCAGCGGGCCGCCGGGCCATTGACGCGTGTAGCGCGTGGTGGACGACGGATCGTGATCCGGGAAGAGGACTGGCCGGCTGTACGTCGTCACCTTGAGCTTGGGACTGATCGTGGAAGAGGACGGATCCAGCCTGGACTTGACGAAATTCCTGCGGAAGGTCTTGCCAAAGGAGGTGTCCGCGAGCGGACTTTCCAGAGCGCAGGACAGCAGGGTGACGCTCTCGACGCGATCGAGACCGGTGTGAAGCTCGACCTCGTCGCGGGCCAGTTCCGCGAGCCGGGCGGGGTCGTGGCCGCTCAAGCGTGTCTTCTGAAGCGCATTGAGGGAGGACTTCCCGACGATCACCAGCTTGACGAACCGGTCGGCCACCTGCGACAGGAGGTCCGCGCCGGCGACCACCCGGCGTCCACCCCGGGCATCGCGCTGCACCCAGGCGACCCCGCCCTTGTCCTTGTACTTGGTCGCGTAGCGCAGGCCGGCCTCGAAGGCGGCCGGCGAGTCGTCCAGCTGCAGCACGATCCGCAGCTTTCCGCGCGCCTCGTGGTCTGCGGCAATGCGCGCGCGCTTGGCCGCAGGCTCGCCCTCGCCCTCGGCGTCGCGGACGGCATGCCACGCCTTGATCCATCGCGGGTCCGCCGCGTGGGCGGGCGTCATCTCGTTGCGCCACTGCGTGACCGGTGGACGGGGCGGTTCCTCGAGCACGACGCGGTCCAGGAAGGCCTGGACGACGCGCATCGCCGCCGGGTCGAACCGCAGCCGGCCGCTCGGCAATCGCTCGGCCACCCGGATGGAGAAGCGGTCCTGAGCCGAATTGAGGACGTGCATGCCCTGGTCGTCCACGCGCAGGTATCGGGGCTGGCGGCTGCGAGGGATGGCGACGCCGCCCGGACCTTCGCTCCAGCGCTGCGTCCATTCGTCGACTTCGGCGGCGAACGCGGCCGCGAACTCGCCCCGCGGAGCCACCAGCTTCGCGGTGAAGAAGCGATCCTGGTGGCTGCCGTCCGGCTCGTACCGGTAGACATGGATCTCCTGCTTGTCGAGCTTGAACAAGGGCTTGCCGCGTGCCCCGTCCGGCAGATGCTTGCGCGTGGACCAGGCGGGCATTGGCATGTCCGGCCTGGCGAACACCGGTTCGGGCCATTCCACCGGCATCCAGCCGGAGGGCTTCGGATCCGGCGGCGCTTGCAGGAGCTGGCGCACCGTCTGGACGCTGTCCGCGCGGTTGGCAGGCGTGGCGGCCGGGCCGGCCCCGGGCGGCCAGACCGGGACGAGCTTGCCGATCAGGCCAAGGTCCGACAGCGCTTCCAGCGCCGGGAAGAGGCGCTTGAAGGGCCGTGCCAGGCTCAGGGCGGCCGGCGTGACGTCGTGCAGCCATTCGCGGATGAAGTCGATGTCGAAGGGCATGGGCCGCTTCGTCCGCGCGGATTCGAGCGCCATGAGCACGAGTTCGGCGCTCAGCCGCTTCGCAGACGGCGCGCCGCCCTCCATGCCGGACCAGCTCGTGGGGTCGTCGGCCTCGATGAAGCGCAGCGTGTGCAGCGGCGTCCAGGGCTTGGGCGACCCGGCCGCGCCGGACTGCTGATGGATCAGTTCCCGCACCCGCACCAGCGTCTCGTCCAGCAGAAGCAGGTCGAGGGGGCGGATGAACTGCGGCCTGTCGTAGCTCAGGGCGGCGAGCTTCCCTTTTCCCCGGCGCAGGACGATGAAATCTTCGACCGTCCGCCGCGCTTCGCCCTCCAGTTCGACGCCCATGTGCGCCAGGATGCGATCAATCACGCCATCGCGGATGCGTGTCTTCGCCTCTTCGACGGGGCTCTGCAGATCCAGCCGCGCGGCCACCAAGGCCTTCGCGGCGAGGGAGCCGCGGTCCACCCGCGCCTGCCGGCCGCCAGCCTGCGCGGCCTCCGAGGGCAGGCCGGCCGGCGCCTCGGCCGCCGTTTCAGCCGCCATTTCGGTCGCCGTCTCGGGCGCCGTTTCAGCCGCTGCTTCGGCAGGCGGCTCGGCGCCGGAGGCCGCTTCCGCTGCGTCGACGCCCTGCGCTGGGCCGCCGTCCGTCTGGTCCCGCGGCGGCTCACCGCTGGTGCCCGGCTGCGGCGAATCGTCCTCCACGCTGATGTCGGAGTACGAGTCCGGATCGTCGTCGCCCGAAGGGAGCCTGAGCGGCGGCTCCGGCAGCGCGGCCCAGTCTTCGAACGCTGGCAGCGTGCCGCGGCCGAACGCGGACTGGAAGGCCGGCGTCATGGCCTGGTCGGCGGCCCGGCGCGCCACGTCCACCAGCTCGCCCGCGAGCGCGATGACCTCGCCACTGGCGCCGCCCTTGGCGATCTCCGCGCGCAACGCGAGCGTCTTGTCGACCCGGCGCTTCCACGCGGTGGCGTCCATGCCTGCGGCGCGATCGCGTCGCGGCCTGTCGACGAGCGCATCGAGTTCGGCCTCGATCTCCTCGGCGCAGTCATCGAGCCGGCCGGCGGCCTCCTCGTCCTCGTCGTGGCCGAAGGCCAGGCTCGTCAATTTGTCCCGGTAGCGCGTCCAGGGGCCGAGCAGGTCGCTGCGCAGCAGCACCTTGACCCGGCCCGTGGATGGATCGAAGGCGGCGGTCGGCCAGCGCTCAAGCAACAGACCCTCGGGCGTCAGCCATCGCCCCCCCGCCTCGTCGCGCATCCAGGCGCCGCCCGAGGCGACGGTCCGTTCGTCCCGGGCGCGGAACCGGACGGTGCCCAGCACGCCGGTGCGGGTCATCAGCGCGAGCTGGTCGCGCATGGCCGTCACCAGGCGCGCGTACGCGGTGGCCAGGGCGCTCGGGGCCGCGGCGGGGTGCAGCGCCTCTTCCAGCAGGTCCGCGTTCAGCGTCAGCGGGGTGGCAGGATCTGCGGACGAGACCAACAGGTTGGCGTAGAAGGCCGCCAGCACGCGTTCGCGGATCCTGAAGCCGGGCGCGTCCGGCTCCGCGGCAATCAGGGCCTCGAGGTCGGCGACCCTGCGCCGCAGCAGCACGGCCGCCGCCACCTGCGCCGGCCGGCCCGCCTGGCGGGGATCGGATCTGACGCTGTCGATGCACAGCTCGTAGGCCCGGTGCAGCGTCGGCACCGAGCCTTCCAGGATGCCGGCGAGCAGGGTCCGGGCGAACGGATGGAGCGTGGCCGACGCCGGACCTCCGGATTTCTGGAGCCACTGCCGGCTGTAGCGCTCGATGAGCGCGTCGTGCGAGGCCGTATCCGTGGCCGTGCCCGTGGCCGTGCCCGCCGCGCCCGCCGGGGACCAGCGGTCCACCGCCTCGCGCAGGAGCGAGGTCATCACGTCGACGCTCCCCGCCCGGTCGGGTCCCTGAAGGGCGACTGGGATGTGCGAGGACATGCCGGCGCGCACCGTTCCCGCTGCCGTTCCCGCTGCCGTCGCCGCCGCGGATCTCGCCGCTGTTTCCGCCGCCGCTGCGAAGGTCCAGCCCTCCGGCCCCAGGCGGGCGATCTCCCCGTGGCCGTCAGTCAGGCGATCCGGCGACAGCGTCAGCACCAGCGGCAGGGCGTCCAGGTCCGCGCCGCCGGGCGCGGCGACGTAGGCCGTGATCAAGGTGTCAAGCGTCTGCAATTGCCTGAGCAGCGCCGCATCGGCGTCCGCCGCGCCGAGCTGCACCAGCGCATGGCGGTGGACGCCGCCGCGGACCCAGGCCAGCGCCACGGTCCGCGCGCTGGCATCCCACGTCTGCGTCAGGCCCGGCGCCAACTGCGCCAATGCGCGAAGCGGCCGGGCCGGGTCGATCGGGGCGGGTCCAAAGCTTCGGCTCGTCGCCGCCGTGTCGAAGCCGGCCGTCGCCACCGAGCCGATCACGCCGGCGCGGCTGAGCGCATTCAAGGTGTCGTAGAGCGCGAAGCGCACGCCCGCCGAGGCCTGCGCCGTCTGCGAGTGCAGCTGAAGGGCGTCGATGTCCAGCTGGAGCCGTTGACCGGGGCTGGCATCGAGCGCGGCGATGTAGACATCGATCAGGGCCTGCGCGGTGGCGACGCCCAGGTGCGGCGAGGCCCGCCCGGCGGACTGGATCACGCGGTCCCAGACCACTTGCTTCAGCGCCCTGAAGGTGATCGAGGTGTCCGCCAGCTCGACCAGGGTCCGGCGGCGCGCCGGGTCGATCGCGTCGAGCAGCGCCAGATAGGCGTCACGGCTTCGCAGCGGGGATCTGTGCAGCAACGCCTCCAGCATGGGGCGGATCACCGCGTCGCGCGCCGACTCGGACAACTTGCCGAGCACTGCCGCCGCTGCACGCCGGAGTTCGGGCAGCAGTTGCTCGCGCCGCTCGTCCGCGCCGGCCATCGTGACGGGCCAGTGGGCGGTGTCCGCCTGCAGCGCGGCAGCGATGACGCTCGCGCGTTGCTCGATCGTCAGCGCGCCGGTCTCGTCCGCGGTCCAGCGCGCCGGCAGCCGGGCCGGGCCGCTGGGCCCGGCGTCCTCGGAGGGCCGCGGGCTCCACGGCGAGTCGTCGAAGCCGTCCGAGCTCTCGCTGGAGGCCGGGGAGGCGCTTCCCGAAATGCCACTGCCGGCGGGCGACGCAGGCGCGTGCGTCGAGCCGGGCAGCGTCGCCGCAGCCTCCAGCGAGGCCCGCGGCACCTGTGCCGCCAGCGCCGCTTGCGCCGCCAGCGCCTGCTCCAGCAGGCCGGCGGAGCCGGAGAGCAGGCGTTCCAGCTCCTGCGCGATCCTCAGCCGCGCGGCATCGGCGCCCGGGGCGTTGCGCAGGGCCGCGATCAGCGGCGCGGCCGTCCTCGTCCGCTCCTGCCAGGCGGCGCGGTCGAGCAGGGGGCTGAGTTCCGGCCGCTCCAGCGCATCGATCCCCGCGATGTCATCGATGACGGACGCCGCCAGATCCACCAGGCTCTCGAAGAGTGACGCGTCCGCCGGATCCTCCATCGGGTAGGTGGCGACCTCGCCGGCGAAGACGTCCCAGGCCTCGTCCAGCTCGTCCGCGACGTGGCGCACCCGGTCGGACTCCGGATCGAACCCGTAGTGGCGCAGGGCCTGGAAGGCGGCGTCCTGAGCGATGGAGAAGCCGCCGCCCGGCAAGGGGGACCACAGGGCCGCCGGGGTCTCGCCGGGGACCTTCGCCGCGACGAATCGCAGGGGACCGATCACGCCGCTCGACGACAGGCGCGCGAGCCGCTGGCGTGCCGTCAGCAGCAGGCCGGAGCGGATCCGAAGATCCGCGCCGGCAGCGCCCTCGCGCGCCATGAAGACCTCGTCGAGCCGGATGGTGAACGGCTGGTCCGGCGCCCGCGAGCGCAGCGCGTCGGCGAAGAGGTTCGCCATGGCGCGGCCGGTGGCGGTGCGCGTTTCGGCCTGGGCGTCGACCGCGTCGAGCAGCACCTTCTCCGTCGCGTCGAGCAGGCGGTCGAAGGCCCGCGCCACGTGGTCCTCGAGCCGCGCGGGCGCGATGTTCCCGCGCTCGGCCTCGACCAGCGCGCCATGGATCTGGGCCAGCTCCATGGGCGAGGCGTCGAGCACGGCCTGCAGGAATCGCGAGGCGAGCGCTCTCAGCTCATCGCTGGGCAGCGTGATCGCGAGTTCGTCCAGGTGCTGGCCGAGCGCCTCCTGCAGCGAGCCGGCGAGCGCGCCGTCCACCGGCGCGTTGCGGGGCCAATGGCGGACTGCCTCGTCGAGCATGGCGGCAATCGCGCCGGCGCGGTCCTGGGGCTCCGCGGAGACCGCCCCGTGCAGGCGCGACAGCGTGGCCGCCAGCTCGGGGGCAAGGCCGCCCAATGGCAGCTCCGGCCTTTGCGCCGATTGGCGCAGGGCGTCGATGAACGCGCTGGCCAGGGCGTCGGCGGTCTCGCGCTCCGCCGGCCCGAGCGCGTTCATGGCGGCCACCTGGCGCTTGAGCCGCTCGAGTTCATCCAGCGCCATGTCCTTGGCGCGCGGCACGTCCGGGTGGCCGAAGGCCTTGAGCAGTTCCTGGTGGGCCGTCTGCAGGTCGGCGAAGGAGGCGTCGAGCATGCCGCTCAGCAGCCGCTCCACCGCCAGGTCCATGGACCGGCCGTTGACCAGGTTCGGTGAGTGGCGCGACCTGAGCTCGGCCTGGAGACCCGGCGCCCATTGCCTGATCAGGTCCGCGGCGCCCGGGACGGCCAGCCGCCAGCCCTGCAGGCGTGATTGCAGCTCGCCGGCGATGGCCAAAGCGCGCTGTTCGAGCGGGGTCCGCGGCGCGCGGGCGGCGCCGGCGGGCGTGGAGGAAGCGGCGGCAGCAGGGGATTGAGCCATGGCGGGACGGGCGAGGAGTGAAGGGGTCCGCCTCAGTGGACCGCCCCCGGCGCGGCCCCGATCGGTTCCCCCGGCAGCGTCGGGTGACTCCGATTGCGGTGTCGCCCGCCTCACCGCCCTGCGCGGGCCATGCGTCTGGCGCGGATGGCGCGGATGCCCGATGGCACCGGGCATCCGCGCTCGCGCCGCCGCGCCGTCAGCGCCGTCAGCGCTCGCGCAGGCTCTCGCTGCCCGTGCGCTCGATCGGGCTCAGCAGGAAGCCGATCACGCGGCGGCTGCCGGTGCGCACCTCCGCGCTCAGCGCCATGCCGGGGCGCAGCGGCTGCGGCTGTCCGTCGACCTCGATGGTGCGCGCGTCCAGCGTCAGCGTCACGGCATAGAGCGGGCCGCGCTGTTCATGCTCGATGGCATCGGGGCTCACGCGCGTCACCGTGGCCGGCAGCGTGCCATGCCGCGTGAACGGGAAGGTGTCGAGCTTGATCGCCGCCGTGTCGCCCACGCGCACGAAGCCGATGTCCTTGTTCTCGAGCATCACCTCCGCGGTGATGGGCGCATCGTCGGGCACGACCACCATCAGCGTCTGCGCCTCGGTGACCACGCCGCCAGGCGTGTGGACCGCGAGCTGCTGCACCGTGCCCGCCACCGGCGCGGTCAGCCGCGTGAGCGCCTCGCGCCGGCCGGCCTTGCGATGCTCGGCGCGCAACTGCGCCAGCCGCGTGCCGGCCTCGTCGCGCAGGTCGTGCCAGCGCTTGAGGGTCTCGGCCAGCAGCGCCGAGCGCGTGGCCCGCGCCTCCGCCAGCGCGGCCTCGCTCTCGCGCAGCCGGGCGCGCTGCGTGGCGAGTTCGCCCGCCAGGTCCAGGCGTTCGCGGCGCCGGTCCTCCCAGGCGTGGGCCGAGGCGAAGCCTTCGTCCACCAGCGCGCGCAGGTCGTCCTCGCGCCGCAGCGCGATCGGCAGCGCCGTCTCGACGCGCGCGATCGTGGTCAGCGCGGTCTCGCGTTCGGCGAGCCGCCGCGCCGCCTCCGCATCCAGGCGGTCACGCCGCGCGCGCAGGTCCGACCAGTCGGCCCGCAGCAGTTGCGCCGCCGCGCGCCGGTGCTCCTGCGGCCAGTCGGCCGGGGGCGAGGACGCCGGATCCGCGTCCGCCTCCAGCGCCGCGATCAGCGTCTGGGCGCGCCAGCGCTCCGAGGCGGCGCGCTGGCGCTGGTCACCCAGGCTCTCCCGGTCCGCCTGCGGCGCGGTGGGATCGAGCTCCAGCAGCGTCTGGCCCGCCGTCACGCGGTCGCCGTCCCGCACCAGCACGCGGCTCACGACCGACCGCTCCAGCGGCTGGATGAGTTTGGCGCGGTCGCTGACGACCAGCTTGCCGGGCGCCACCGCGACGATGTCCACCTGGCCGACGATGGACCAGACCAGCGCGATCGCCGCGACGCCCATCAGCACGAACGCGGTCCGCCGGGGTGCCGGATGCATCGGCGTGTCGCGCACCGCCAGCGCCGCGGGGAGGAAGGCCGCCTCGTCGGCGAGCCGCGAGGGGCCGGTCAGCTCCTTGCGCATCGCCCACGCGGCGGCCGCGATGTCGCGGTAGCGGCCCAGCAGCGCGCGCGCCGCGCTGCCCGCCTGCAGGCGCCGCATCATGGCCGGCCTCCCACGCCGTCCTGCATCGACCACAGGTGGCGGTAAATGCCGTGCGGCAGGCGCAGCAGCTGCTCGTGCGATCCCTGTTCGGCGACCCGCCCGCGTTCCATCACGACGATGCGATCAGCACCGCGCACCGCGCTGAGCCGGTGGGCAATGATCAGGACGGTGCGTCCCTCGCAGATCTGGGCCATGTTCCGGTGCAGCACCGCCTCGCTTTCGTAGTCCAGGGCGCTGGTGGCCTCGTCCAGGATCAGGATGCGCGGATCGCTGAACAGCGCCCGCGCGATCGCCACCCGCTGCCGCTGGCCGCCCGAGAGCGACCCGCCCTGTTCGCCGACGATGGTGTCGTAGCCCTCGGGCAGCTCGCTGATGAAGTCGTGCGCGCCGGCCAGCCGGGCCGCGCGGACGACGGCCTCGATCGGCGCGGCCGGATCGGTGATGGCGATGTTCTCGCGCAGCGTGCGGTTGAACAGCACGTTGTCCTGCAGCACCACGCCGATCTGCCGCCGCAGCTGCGCCGCATCGATCAGGCCGCTGTCGATGCCGTCGATCAGCACGCGGCCTTCCTGCGGCAGGTGCAGCCGTTGCACCAGCGTCGTCAGCGTGCTCTTGCCGCTGCCGGAGCGGCCGACGATGCCGATCACCTCGCCGGCGCGCACCGACAGGTCGACGCCGCGCAGCGCCGGGGCGGCCTCGGGCCGGTAGCGGAAGCTGACGTCGCGCAGCTCGAGCGCGCCGCGCAGCGCGGGCAGTTGCGCGGCGCTGGCTGGCGGCGCCTCGGTGCGCGTGTTCAGGATGTCGCCCAGGCGCGCCATCGACAGGCCGGTCTGCTGGAAGTCGGTCCACAGGTTGGCCATGCGCATCACCGGTTGCGCCACGTGCTGCGCGAACATGTTGAAGGCGACGAACTCGCCCACCGTCAGTGCGCCGGCCATCACCTCCTGCGCTCCCCACCACAGCGTCGCGGCCTGCGTCAGCTTGCCGACCAGGCCCACGCCCTCGTGGCCCCAGGCGGCCAGGTTCTGCGTGCGGAAGCTCGCCGACACATAGGCCGCGAGCTGGCGGTCCCAGCGCCGCGAGAAGGTGGGCTCCAGCGCGCCCGCCTTGACCGTCTGGATCGCGGTGACGGACTCGACCAGCATGGCCTGGTTCTCGGCGCCGCGGGCGAACTTCTCGTCCAGCCGGCGGCGCAGCACCGGCACGATGAGCACGCTGAGCAGGACATAGCACGGCAGGCTGGCCAGCACGATCAGCGTCAGCGGCACGCTGTAGGCGAACATCACCGCGATGAACACGACCGAAAAGAACAGGTCCAGCACCACGGTCAGCGCCTGCCCGGTGAGGAAGGCGCGGATGTGCTCCAGCTCGCGCACGCGCGCCACCGAATCGCCGACGCGCCGGGCCTGGAAGTAGGCCAGCGGCAGCGCGGCCAGGTGGCGGAACAGCCGCGCGCCCAGCTCCACGTCGATGCGGCTGGTGGTATGGCTGAGGATGTAATGGCGCAGCCCGCTGAGCAGGCTCTCGAACAGCATCACCACCACCAGCCCGGTGACGACCACGTGCAGCGTGGACAGGCCCTGGTGGACCAGCACCTTGTCCATCACGACCTGGAAGAACAGCGGGTGCGCAAGTCCGAAGCCCTGCAGCACGAACGAGATCAGCAGCACCTCGCCGAGCAGGCGGCGATGCTTGACCAGCGCGGGGATGAACCAGGAGAAGTCGAAGCGCGCCATCTCGCCGACGAGGCTGGCGCGGCTGGCGAGCAGCAGGACCTCGCCGTTCCAGCGTTCGCGGAACGCGTCGTGCGCCAGCAGCATCGGGCGGGCGTCGCCGACGGCGGGGTCGGCCACCAGCAGTTCGCGCTCGCCAACGCGGCCGAGCACCACGGGGCGCGCGGGACTGTCCGCCGGCGCGCCCTCGTCGCGCAGCCAGGCCAGCGCCGGCAGCGGCAGGCGCGCCAGGCGTTCGAAGCGGATCGGCAGGCGGCGCGCCTTCAGGCCGATCAGGCGGGCGGCGCGCAGGACCTCGTCGGGGCCGGCGTCGTCGTTGGGACCCAGACCCAGTTGATGCGCCAGCTGGGCCGGATCGGCGGCGATCTCGTGGAACGCGGCGATCAGGCAGAGCGCGGCGAACGGCGAGACGCGCGGCGCGCCGGACTGCGGGGAGGGCGGGGAAAGGAGGAGAGTGGGGTCGTCCATCGGACTCAGGGGGCTTGGAGAAGGCACCGTGAGTGACCAGTCAGCCAGCTTGCGTCGTGAGCAACGCCAGAGGCGCGCTTGTTCGAACGATCGCCGGCGGCCCGGGTGTCACCGGACCACCATGGCCACGGGTCTGCGTGGCCGCGGCCTGGACCAGCAGACCGGCCTGCCGGACCGGATCGCTGGCCGGCGTGGCGCCGGCGTCGGCGGTGGTGAAGCTCACTTCGGTGAACCAGGTGTCGGGCGCGAAGTGGCCGGCGAATCCCGTCAATCGATATCGGCGGTAAGGCACGCCGCGGGTGTCGATGTCGATGCGGACGGGCTCGCGCCCATCGATGCGGACGCCCCGCGAAACGGTCAGTTCCTGGCCGGTCGGACCGACCGCGTGGACGCTCCAGGAGCCGGCGCCTGATCGGCGCGGCGCGTTGCCGGGGCGCTCCGCCGGCGCGACGGCGAGTTCGAAGCGCGTCAGCGCGAGCGCGTCCTTGAAGCTGAAGTCCAGCGATGGCTGGGGGCCCTGCATCGGCGTGACCAGCGCGAGCGGCACGTCCCCCGGCTGCGCTGGCGGCCGCCATGCGGTGGCTTCACCAGGCGCCGCGGAGCCGTCCACGAGATTCGACGGCGAACTGCGGCCCCATCCCGCGGCCGGGGGCCGCGCCGGCACCTTCACGATCCTCGCGAGCCCGGCTTCCCGGAAGCGCACGCTCGGGTCCGGCGCCACGATGTGGGGAAAGGCGCTTCTGTCCTTCTTCCAGCCCGATCCGCTGCCTTGCGGAAAGCGGCGTGCCGCGCGCTGTCTGGCGTCATCGTGAAGCGCCGCCACGACGGCGATGTCCTGATCCGCGCGCAGCGTCGGCAGGACGAGCTCACCGGGCGTGAGCTCGTACGCGATGCCGCTCTGGCCGTGGTCGTCGGCCCGGTCGAACCAGTCGCCGTCGCGGTCCAGGCGCAGGTGCTTCGTGAGCACCAGACGGGAGCTGCCCCATGAGCGCTCTTCCCCAAGATCGCCCCGCGTGCCGACCTGGATCAGCGCGGTCCGATCCCCCGATCCTTCGTACGCGGCGCGGCGCGCGTTGCCGCGCACCAGGTCTTCGACCGGGACGCGCGCGGCATGGAGCCGCTTGAGCATCGCGTGGTCGTCAACGCCCGCGCGCTGCATGCCGTCGACCCAGTCTTCATCCAGGGTGTCCACCGCGGTCATCGCCGCCGCGAGCGCCTTGGCCACCTCGGGCGGCCGGCCGCGGACCCTCAGGATGAGTTCGAGCAGCGCCGGCGTGTCGGCGGTCGCGGCCAGTGCATCGCCCGGCTTGGCGCCGAGGAGGCGGACGAGATCGTCAAGGGCGGCCAGCGAGCCGTCCGGGCGGTCCTGGCCGTCGGGACCGGCGGGCCGCGAACCGCTCCAGGTCTCGAAGGCCTCGAGCATGTCCAGCGCAATCCCGTGCGACAGCACGCGCTCCGCGTAGGTCCACGACCGCTCGTTGACGATCAGGTGCCGAAGCAGCTCGCCATGGGCGGTGGCCGACAAGGCGGCGACCGCCGGACTGGCGGCGTAGCCGTCGATGTAGCTGGCCGGCGGCATGGTCCCCGCTGCCGAAGCCGCGGCCAGCACGTGATGGGCGCGCCGCACCTGCGCCGGGGTCATGGACCGCAGCCGCGTGGCGATGTCCGGCGGCAGGCCCTTGAGCCGGAAATAGGTCCGCACGGCCGCGAGCTCGTAAGGCCCTGGATCGGAGGCTTGCGCGCTGCGGACATCCCGCGCGATGCGCGAGATCGCCTTCACTCGCCGCTCGTCCACGATGCCCTGCGCCCGCAGCAGGGCGACGATCGAGGCGTCGGCGCCCTGGGCCTGGTATCGCCGCCAGTCCGTCTCGAGCTCCTCCGGCAGCAGCGGTGAGAGCGGGTCGCCGGTGAAGTCCTCCATGACCCGCGCCTTGTCCCGCGTCATCGGATCCGGCCGGTGATGCTCGGGAGCGAGGTAGTAGTCCTGCAGGAACACCGTGGAGGACGCCGGCCCCGGTGCGGGCCCCGCATGCGACGTGAGCAGCAGCGATCGGCCCTCGATGCGGGCGCTGGCGTGGTGGCGCAGCAGCACGGCCCGCCGGCGCGCGGGCCGGGGCGTCCAGGGCGCTTCGGGCGCGGCCAGCACCAGATGGCGGCCCGGGATGAAGCCCGGCACCTCGCTTTCGGTGCAATTGGCGCCATTGGCGCCATCGGGGCTGTACACCATCAGTCCGCTCTCGTGGATGACCGGCAGCGCGTAGACCATGCCCGGATAGCCCACGAGGGTCAGCGTCAGGCGCCGGGCCAGCGGATTGACGGCGTGTTCGCGGATCCGGACGGTCGAGCCGCCGCCCTCGATGACGAGGTCGTCGCCATCACGCCGCAGGCGCAGGTCCGCGGGCGCGATCGCCAGGTGGAGCACGTCGTGCGCCGAGTCGCTCGCGCTGTTGTCGATCACGGCCGACAGGCCGGCCGGCACGCGATAGGTGTCGGCGCCATCGCCGCCCGTCATCACGGCGCGGGGATGCACGGCGCCGGCGTCGATGACGTCATCACCGGGCGTGCCGAGGCCGGCGTTGGCCGGAAGGCTGACCCGCGGTGGCGGGTCCGAGGACCGCGTCCCGGGCGCCTCCCGGTCCTGCGCCAGGCGCATCGCCCCGTCCGGCCCGCCGGGGGATGGCATGAGGAGCGGGGCGTCCGCCCCGGAGCGCCCCTGGGCGCGGGCCCACAGCGCGAGCGGCGGCTGCTCGCCGGCGTCGGCGCGCGCACGGCGGGGCAAGGTGAGCCTCAGCGGCCGGTAGCTGGCGGCGGCGTCCGCCGGGGCGACTTCCTCGATGACGAGGTCGTCCTCGACGCGGCGATGGCGCAGGCGCTCGACGGGCACTTCCAGTGCGATGTCCATCGGGACCGCGGTGCGTGGCAGCGCGCAAAAGTCGCCGCCGCCGGCCATCAGGTGATGCCGTGTCCGTGCGTTCTCGCCCGTCAGCGACCGGCGCGAGGCGGGGACGCGCGCATCGAGGAAGAGGTGCCTGTTCATCGATGCCGAGGGCCGGTCCCGATCGCTGGCCTCTTGCGCGTTCATCCACATCATCCGCACCTGCGTCGCGTCGACGATCACGACCGGCGGATCGTGCGGCGCGCCCGTGCCGAGGAAGTAGCGGGCCAGCGTCAGCGTGCCGCCCTCGCACCGCAGGAGCAGATCGTCGCCGGAGCGGCGCCAGGCGATGGATTCGTGGAGCCCGTCGACGCGCAGCTCCAGCGCGGCCGCGCGGCCCAGGAATTCAATGGTGGCGCTGACGCCGCGCGGCCAGAAGGCTGTGTCCGCCGACGAGACCACGATCCGGTTGCCGCCGCGCAGCAGGTAGACGTTGCGGCCGCCGCCGCCTTCGATGCGCGCCCGCCCGGCCGTCACGTCGAAGTGCTCGTCGCCGGGGCCGCCGAGCAGGTCCACCTCAGCGGCGTTCTGGATCGTCCATCGCTCGATGCCGGCCAGATCGTTGTGCCGGGCCTTGCCGGTGGCGATGTCGTCGACGGAGAACTGGTACTTCCCTGTCCCCGCGTAGCCGCCGGCTTGTCTGGCGAGCAGCTTGACCTTGAGGCCGGTGGCATCGAACACGAGTTCGTCGGTGCCGGGGCCGCCATCGATGCTGGCGTGACTGCGCGCATCGAGCAGGAAGCGGTCATGGCCCGCGCCGCCCTTGAAATCGCCGGCCGCGCCGAAGAGCTCGAACAGCTGGTCGGCCTTCGCGGTCGAGGCGCCCGGCAGTTCGAAGGTCCGCATTTCATGCACGTCCAGCCATGCCGTCGAAACCGTGTCCGCCGCGCGGGCGTCCGCATGCGGACGGGTCACGATCGCGGAGCTGCGCGGCACCGGAGCGCGGTCCTGCAGGACGAAGGTGTAGGGCGGGTTCGCGCCTGGAATCTTGAAGGTCGCGTGCTTCACCGGAAACGCCAGATCCGGATGGCGGATGCGGCCGTAGCCGGCCTTGGCCAGCGACGCGCCGCGGAAGGCGAGGTCGGCCTCCCACGCGGCGCGGCGCGCGGCGGACCGTTTGCGGGCCTCGCCGATGGCCAGCTTCTCGACCTCGGCCCGGCGGATGACATCGGTCTGGAAGCCGAAGGTCAGCGCCAGGCCCGCGAGGAAGGCATCGCCGCTGGAGGTCCCGCGCCGGATGAAGGCGCCGTACTCGTCCAGCCACAGCCCCGTGTTGACGGCGCCGAAGGTGGCCATCGCCAGCAGCGCGGCCGGCAGCGCCGCGGCGCCGGCCACGGAGAAGGCGGTGCCCAGCGAGGTGCCCGCGACGGCGCTGGCGCCGCCCGCGTACGCGGTGGCCAGCTGCACGCCGTTCGTGGCCAGGCTGAAGGCCGTGAAGAGACTGGCCAGCACCGTGTTGGCGACGAGGCTGCGATGCGCGTGGTTGTCGGTGTCCAGGCCGCTGCGGTGGAATTCCCTCCACTGCAGGCCGAGTACGACCAGCCCCAGCCCGGACAGCCCGACGTCGGCCACGCCGCCGGCCAGCGCGCAGGAGATGGCGCTCAGCACGCGGCTGCGGCCGGCGCTCCGCGAGAGCGCGGCCCCCAGCCGCAGCGTCAGCGGCGTGATCACGACACCGCCGAGCTGCGTCAGCGACAGGCCTCGCATGGTCATGTCCATCGTCTGCCAGCCATGCGCGAGCTGGGCGGCGCCGATCATCGTGTTGATCGCGCCCAGGCCCTGGTTGGACAGGGCGTTCCAGTCGATGCGGCGCAGTTGCTCGCGCAGCGAAGTCCGAAGCGCGCGGGCCTTGTCGAGGAAACGCCTGGCCGCGCCCTGCACGGTCGACACCAGGCGGTCGAAGGCGAAGTCGGACAGCTGGAGCAGCGCGGCGGCGGAGCGCAGCAGCGCGGCCTCGTGCCTGCCGGCGATCAGCCCGGACAAGCGGTCCGCCCGCAGCCGCGGCGATCCGCGGGTGCCAGCCTCGATCAGGCCCAGCGCCCGCAGATGGTCCAGCGCGTTGTCCGCGGAGATCCTCGACACCTCCCGCAGCACCTGGGGCGGCCCGAGGGCGTCATCGGCGATGCCCGCCATCACGCGCTCCAGCGGCGTGCCCCGGTGGTCGGAGAAGAGCTCGCGCACGGCCTTCGCGCCCGGACTGTCCATCGCGACGTCGTGCGACCAGTCGAGGTCGGAGGCGGTGAAGCGCTCGTCCGACGGCAGGATGCCGGGCGGCGCGGGATGCCGTTCGACGACCCGCACGCTGGCGCTGTCGCGGTCGTAGGTCATCACGACGAGGTCGCCGGGCCGATGGTGGGTGAGCCTGCGTGTGCCATCGGCCTGCACGTGCATCGTCAGCTTGCGGATCTTGCCGGCGCCGCCGCCGTCGCCGCGCGACTCGGTGAGGTGCAGTTCCCCCGTCGGCGCGGTGAGCGGGACGCCGCGTGCCCACTCGTAGGTGTCGAGCGTCTTCAGGAAACGGGTCGCGAAGTTCGGGTCCAGCCCGGGGCTCGCGACATCGCAGGACACCAGCTGGATGCCGCTGATGCGGCCGCGCGCCGGGGCGGCCAGCGCCAGCTTCGTCAGCCAGACGTCCAGCTGGCCGGCGAGGCGCCACGACGGCCATCCGGCCAGGCCCTGCTCGCTGCCGCCGTCCAGGCGGCCGGAACGGCCCACCAGCGCGATCCTGACCTGCGTGGCGTCGCCGGCGGCGTTCAGCAAGGCCTGACCCCGCAGGATCCGGGCCTCACCCCGGTTCTCGCCGCCGCGCTGGAGCCACGCGGCCTCGCCGGCATGCTTGCGGTACTGCAGCCACGCGGCCGTGTAGCCCTGCGCGGAGTCGTCGAGCTGAAAGATCAGCCGCAGCCGCTTCGGGGGCGCGGCCGGGGCCGGCGGCTCGTCGGGCAGCGGCAGGTTCAAGCCGTGCGCGCCCCAATGCGCGGCATCGGCGGCCGGTGGCGGTCCTGGGCGCAGGAGCCGCAGGGCCGTGGCGACGTTGTCGCGGTCAGGCTGCCAGGTCACGGTCGAGGTGGAGCTGTCGTAGTCCGCGATGGGCGTGTTCGTGGCCGCGAGCACCAGATCGCCGGCCCGGATCTCGCGCCCGCGCAGTTCGAGCCGGGGCAGCAGGGCGATGGGGCTCCGGCCGTCCCTGGGACGCAGGTGGCGCAGGATGAAGAGCTCCAGCGTGAACAGGTCCAGGTCCTGGCGCCATTCGGCATCCCATCGGGACAGACGCGGGTTCCGGCTCCGATAGTGGCGCAGCGCAGGCACCTTCATGCGGGCGAGCGCGCGTCCCTCGCGCAGGAAGGTCACCGACCCGTCCTCTCGATCCAGCACTTGCGCCAGTCCGGGCGTGACCCACTTGAGCGCGGGCATGGGCAGGAAGGATTCCAGGGAAGCCGGCCAGGCCAGCGCCGAGGATGCCGCGGCGAAACGGATCTCGTCGGTCGCCCTGATCTGTTCCAGCAGAGGGGCCATGTCCGGGGAGTCCTGGAACAGGGGCAGCAGCGGCGCGATCCGGCCCCGGCGCTTCCAGCGCACCAGGTCGTTGATCGCATCGTTGCCGGCCTCCGCCAGCGCACCGCCGCTTCCCTGCAGTTCGGCGGCCCGGCCGGCCCACTCGATCTTGTCGTCGAGCTCGTCCATCAGGTGGGCCAAGGCCCGGGTTTCGTCGGCGCTGAGCCTGCGGCCATGCGCGATCTCGAGTTGAAGATGCTGCAGATCCTCGCGCCGCAACCTCGCCCAATCGGCCTGCTGCTCGAGAAACCAGGACTTGAACTCGCCGGGGCCAATCCAATCGAAGTCCAGGTCCTCGGTCAGCATCAGCAGCAAGGGCAGTTCGTCCGCGAACGACGCGCTGGTGGAGATGAACTGACCGTCCTCGGTGGCCGTCCATGCATCCGCCCGCCAGGATGGCGGTGAGCGCCGCGTGACCACCGGCGGCGGCATGAGATCGAGCGCGGCCATGCGTCGCAAGGCGGGCTCCGACTGGGCCAGTTGCGCGTGCCACCCTTCAAGCAGCGCCGCCGACGGGCGATGCGCGAGCGGGTCGGCGGACGAGGGCGGGTCGAGTTCGATCCTGAACGGGTGGCCGGTCAGGCTTGATCGCAGTGCGCGCGTCAGCACGCGGCGATGCGCCGCCGTGCTGCCGAGGCCTTGGGTCTGGAGGCCCGGGCTGGTGCGCTGGAGGTGGGCGCTCAGGAAGCCGTCCAGCGCGTCGAGCACCCGCAGGAAGACGACGTCGGCCGAGGCGGCGGAGGAGCGGCCGGCGGAGGACGGACGTCCATCGCTCAGGAAGGGATCCGTGACGTCGATGCCCGGCGGTGCTTCGAGCCAGTTGATCCCGGGGCGGATGTCCAGGCGATGCAGCCCGTCCAGCGCCTGCTTGAGCCGGCCGGCATCGTTCAGGCCGGCGGCGAGATCGGCGCCGATGGCTTGCAGCGCCGGATCGCTCGGACTGGTGAGCAAGGCGGCGGCCAGGGCCCTGATGGCGATGCCCTGGATCGCGCCGATCGTCGTGTCGGTCAGGCCGGCGCCGCGCACGGCGTACAGCAGGTCGATCACCGCATGCGTGCGCTCCAGGGAGGAGAGCGCCGTGATCGGCGACCAGCCGGCCGCCGGCACGCGCGACGCGGCGGACGCGGAGGGAAGGGGATGCATGACGACACCTGGCGCGGAAGTGGACCAGCGCCCTGAGTGCCGGATCCATCGCGGCCCCGAAGGGCCGCGCCGCGTCCCGCGGTGAGGTTCAGCGGCTGTGCGCGGTCAGCTTTGCCAGCGGCGCGGCCAGCGTGACGCCCGGCGCGCTGGACAGCACGCTGTCGATCGACTCGTCCAGTCCCGGCTGTGCCGCGCGCAGTACCGGCGCGGCGTTGTCGCGCCGCATGGCCACGCCCACCGCCAGCATGTCGATCACGAGCAGGTGCAGGATGCGGCTGATCATGGGCAGGTGCGTGGCGACATCCTCGACGTGGTCGACGATCAGCGCCGCGTCGGCCTTCTTGGCCAGCGGCGACTGGCTGGCGGTGATCGCCACCACGTGGGCGCCGCGCTCGCGCGCCGCGTCGGCCACGGCGATCAGCTCGGGCAGCTTGCCGCTGCTGCTGATCAGCACCGCCACGTCGCCCGCCTTGAGCGTGCGCGCGGCCAGCAGCTGCAGACGCGGCTCGACGTAGGCGTTGCAGGCGATGCCCAGGCGCAGGAACTTGAACTGCGCGTCCTGCGCGACCACGCCGTAATGGCCGATGGCGAAGAACTCGATCCGCGGTGCCTTGAGCAGCAGTTCGATGCTGCGGTCGATGGTGTCGCGGTTGAGCTGGCTGCGCACCTGCAGGATCGCCGAGGCGGTGTTGCCCAGCACCTTCTCGCCGAGCTCCACCATCGAGTCGTCCTGCGTCACCTGGGTGTGGCTGACCGGCACCGTGCCGGTCAGGCCCGAGGCCAGCCGCAGCTTGAAGTCGGACAGCCCCTCGCAACCCAGCGAGCGGCAGAAGCGGATCACCGTCGGCTGGCTGACATGGGCCGCCTTGGCGATCTCGGCGATCGGGTCGTTGAGCACCTTGCGCGAATGGGCGAGCACGTGGTCCGCCACGCGCTGCTCGGCCGGCGACAGGCCGTCGCGCGCGCGCCGGATCTGACCCACGATCGCCGACGCGCCGCCGGTGCTCTGCAGGCTGCGCATCTGCGCCTCCAGGATCGCCGAGGCGCCCTTGAAGGTCGCGTGCTCGGCGGTGATCACGTAGGTCGGGATCGCGGCGACGTAGCTGGAGAAGCGCCCCTTGTCCTCGAAGCGGGCGCGAAAGCGCGAGCGGTCGAAGTACTCGCCCAGCCGCGGCACGATGCCGCCGCCGATGTAGATGCCGCCCAGGGCGCCCAGCGTCACGGCCAGGTTGGCCGCGGCCGTGCCCAGCAGCGTGCAGAACAGCTCCAGCGTCTCCTCGCAGACCGGGTCGGTGGCCTCGAGCGCGCGGGCGGTGATCTCGGGCGCGCTCAGCGGCTCGCAGGGACGCTTCAGGTAGTCCGCCATCGCGCGGTGCATCAATTCCAGGCCGGGGCCGGACAGCAGCCGCTCGAAGGAGACGTGTTCGTACTCGTTCCAGGCGAAGCGCAGCAGCGCGATCTCGCGCTCGTCGCGCGGGGCGAAGTTGGTGTGGCCGCCTTCCGAGCCCAGCGAGATCCAGCCTTCGCCGGCCGGGATCAGGCCCGAGACGCCCAGGCCGGAGCCCGAGCCCAGCAGCCCGATGACGCTGTGGGCGCGCGGCTCGCCGCCGCCGATCTGGCGGATTTCGCTGCCGCGCAGGCGCGGCAGCGCCATTGCCAGCGCGGTGAAGTCGTTGACGACCACCAGTGTGTCCAGGCCCAGGCGCTGACGTGCCTCCTCGATCGAGAACTGCCAGTGGTAGTTGGTCATGCGGACCAGGTCGCCCTCGACCGGGTTGGCGATCGCGATCGCCGCGTGCGCGATCTGGAGCTGCTTGGGCAGGCGGTCCATGTAGGCGCGCACGGCGGCATGGAAGTCGGCGTGTTCCGAGCAGCGCAGCAGCGCGATGTGCTCGAACTCTCCCGGGGCGGTCTCCAGGGCGAAGCGGGCGAAGGTGCCGCCGATGTCGGCGATCAGCCGGGGACTGTCGAATTCACGCATGAAAGAGGGTGGATGGCCGCGGCCGGACGCGCGCGGCGAAGGGAAGGGCGATTATGTCCCGGCGCTCGAAAGCCGCCGGAAGGGTTCGCCCTAGCGATCCGGAGGCCCCCGAGCAAGAACTCCCTCGCCCCCCGCGAGGGGGGAGAAGGCAGGGGAGAGGGGGTGCTTCGAAGGGCAGCAGCGGTGTGGCGCGATCCCCCTCTCCCCTCCCTCTCCCCGCTGGGGCGAGGGGATGACTTCGACGAGCGGTGGGTGGTTCATGCTGTAGTGTGACTACATCAATCGCCCCGGCGCACTGCCGGTGAAAAATCTCAATGACAGCAGCGAGTTAATCGCGCTTGCACATTCGATTGCCACCCGAAGGTGTCGCCGTAAACCCCGCCTTCGGGACTCCTCTCTTGTGTGAGCTGTGTAGTTTTGCTACCTTTCTCGGCTTCGCCGATCCGGCGCTGACCAAGTAGGGCAAGAAGAGTGCAAACAGAACCAGGTATGACCATCAGCCGGACCGGGGTCTCCGGCAGTCGAGGCGGTGCCGCGGGCTATCCGTGGCTGGTCGCGGACATTGGCGGCAGCAATGCCCGCTTCGGCTGGGTCGATGGTCCCGGCCGGCCGGTGGAGCATGTACGCAAGCTCCCCGTCCCTCGCTATGAATCGCTGCACGCCGCAGCCGAGGCTTATCTGGCGGAACTCGCCGGACTGGGTGTCTCCGCTCGTCCTCGCCGCGCCTCGCTGGCGCTGGCCACGGCGATCAAGAGCGACCGCATCGAACTGACCAACAGCCACTGGACCTTCTCGCGCAGCAAGTTGCAGGCCGATCTGGGCTTGGATGAGCTGCGGCTGCTCAATGACTTCGAGGCGCTCGCACTGTCGCTGCCGGGTCTGACCTCCGAGCAGACGGCCGCCGTGCCCGGCCCCGCGCTTGCCGGCAAGCCGCACGGCACGCTGGCGGTCATCGGACCCGGCACGGGGCTTGGCGTCGGCGGCGTGATCGAGACCTCCGGCGGCTGGGTCGCGCTGCCCGGCGAAGGCGGCCACATGACGCTGGCGCCGACCAACGATTACGAAAGCGAGTTGCTCGCCGTCGCGCGCCGGGAGTTCCCGCATGTGTCGGCCGAGCGCTTCCTCTCCGGCATCGGACTGCCGACGCTGCATGCGACCGTCGCGACGGTCGAGGGTCAGCCGTCCGCGCAGCGCCTGACGGCGGAGCAGATGCTGGAACGCGCCCAGGCGGGCGACGCGATCTGCGCCAAGACGGTGGAGCAGTTTTGCGCCTTCCTCGGCAGCTTCGCCGGCAGCGTCGCCCTGGCGCTGGGCGCGACCACGGTCTACATCGGCGGCGGCATCGTTCCGCGGCTGGGTGACCGGTTCTTCGAGTCTCCCTTCCGTGCTCGCTTCGAGGCCAAGGGGCGCTTCGCCTCCTATCTGGGCGCGGTTCCTTGCGTCCTGATTACCGACACGCTGACCGCGCTCGCGGGCGCCGCGTTCGCGCTGGAGCAGTCGGTCCGATGAGCTCGTAGTCGAGCTATCGCTGAGTTGTAGTCGAGCTACATAACCCACTGATAACGGCGGCCCCTAGGGTCGCCGTTTTGCATTTGTGCTCCATAACTTGCTGTTTTATTGGTGTTAACCCGAAAATGTGGCGTCGTTTTTCTGCCATTGGAGGGTTCTCACTGGCCTTCCAGGGTTTGCGAGAACTTGGTTCGACATCTAGTTTTAGTACAGAATTCTTTTCGAACGTTGGGTTCCGTGGTCCCTGCAGCGTGAACCTTCAGGTCGCAGTGCCCCGCAGGGCGAGCCAGAGATGGACGCCGGATGGCGTTCCAGAGCAGCAAGAGCTACAGGAGACAGACAAATGAAGACATCGCACGCCTCGCGCGAGCTGTTCCGCGTGCAGCCGGTCGCGGCCGGCTGCCTGGTGGCGCTGGCCGTGATGGCCGGCGCCGCGCACGCGCAGCAAGCCCAGACCGAAGCCGACAAGGAAGCCGCGGCCAAGGCCGCCGCCGACAAGACACTGGAGACGGTGACCGTCACCGGCATCCGCCGCGGCATCGAGGCCGCGATCTCGGTGAAGAAAAACTCCGACCTGATCGTCGAGGCGGTGTCGGCCGAGGACATCGGCAAGCTGCCCGACGTGTCGATCGCCGAATCGATCGCCCGCCTGCCCGGCCTGTCGGCCCAGCGCGTGGCGGGACGCGCGCAGGTGATCTCGGTGCGCGGTCTGTCGCCCGACTTCGCCACCACGCTGCTCAATGGCCGTGAGCTGGTCTCCACCGGCGACAACCGCAGCGTCGAGTTCGACCAGTACCCGTCCGAGCTGCTCAGCGGCGTGGTGATCTACAAGACGCCGGATGCCGGTCTGGTGGGCCAGGGTCTGTCGGGGACGATCGACATGCAGACGGTGCGGCCGCTCAACTTCAGCACCCGCGTGGTGACGCTGAACGCGCGCGGGCAGCGCAACTCGCTGGGCAAGGCGGCCAACGCGAGCGCCACCGGCAATCGGCTCAGCGCCAGCTACATCGACCAATTCGCCGACCGGACGATCGGCGTGTCGCTGGGCTACGCGCACCAGCAGACGCCGGTGCAGGAAGAGCAGGTCGGTTTCTACGAGCCGTGGGACCAGACCAGCCGCACCGGGCTGCCGGCGGGCACCTACAACTCGGGCGGCATCAAGGCGCTGCGCCGCACGGGCAAGACCGAGCGCGATGCGCTGATGGGCACGGTGGAGTTCCGCCCGACCAAGAACTGGACCAGCGTCGTCGACGGCTTCTGGACCAAGGCCAAGCAGGTGGACACCGCCAACCAGTTCGAGATGAACCTGGGCTGGAACGGCAACAACGCGCCGGCCGGGCTGAGCTGGTCGAATCCGGTCATCAACGAGAACGGCACGCAGACCGGCGGCACGCTGCTGAATGCGTATCCGCTGGTGCGCGGCATGTACAACAAGCGCGACGACAAGATCGTCGCCGCGGGCTGGAACAACAAGCTGCGCTTCGAGAGCGGGCTGTCGCTGACGGCGGACGTCAACTACTCGCGCGCCACGCGCAACGAACTGAACCTGGAGAACAACACCCAGCTCGCGCGGGCCTCGGCGACCAACTGGCCGCTGGACAACGTGGCGCTGGCGTTCAAGACGGGCGACTTCTCGCAGATCGTGCCGACGCAGAAGTACTCGGACCCGGCGCTGCTGTACCTGCAGGACACGATCTACGGCTCGGGCTACGGCAAGGTGCCCAGCGTCAAGGACGAGCTGACCGGCTTCAAGCTGGTGGCCAACCTCCCGGCGCCGGACTTCGCATCGGGGCTGTTCTCGGATTTCGAGGCGGGCCTGAACTACGCGGACCGCTCGAAGAAGAAGCGTCAGCCTGAAGGCAACATCAATGTCGGCGCGCAAGGCCCGACGACGATCGCCTCGGACCTGCAGTACAGCCCGGTGGACCTGAGCTTCGCCGGCCTGGGTCTGATCCCGGCCTGGAACGTGCCGGGCGCGGTCGGCCGCTACATGACCTTCAATCCGGGTGAAACGGCCAGCTACCTGATTCCCAAGGCCTGGCAGGTCAAGGAGAAGGCGGCGACGGTTTATCTGAAGGGCAACCTGGACGCGACCACCTTCGGCATCCCGATGCGCGGCAACGTCGGCCTGCAGGTGGTGCGCACGGACCAGTCCTCGCAGTCCAACTACTGGGACTCGACGCTCAACAACGGCACCGGCGGCGTGAAGCCGATCGAAGGCGGCAAGACCTACACGGACTACCTGCCGTCGCTGAACCTGTCGTGGAGTCTGCCGGGCGATCAGACGGTGCGCTTCGCGCTGGCCAAGCAGATGGCGCGTCCGCGCGTGGAGCAGATGAACGCGGGCCTGGAGTTCGGCGTCAATGGCACGACCGGCAGGCCGGGCGCCACGGGCGGCAACCCGACGCTGAATCCGTGGCGTGCCAACGCGGTCGACCTGTCGTGGGAGAAGTACTTCGGCAACAAGGCCTACGTGGCCGCGGCCGCGTACTACAAGGACCTGCGCAGCTACATCTACAAGCAGACGGTGGATGGCTACGACTTCTCGCGCTTCGTGGTCGATTACAAGCCGCAGCCGGGCCAGCCGCCGGCGCAACTGACCGGCGACTTCACGGCCCCGTACAACGGCCAGGGTGGCCAGCTCAAGGGCCTGGAGCTGACGGCGTCGCTGCCGCTGAACCTGATCAGCTCGTCGCTGAATGGATTCGGCATCACGGCCAGCGCGACCTTCAACGACAGCAACATCTCGATCAAGGATCCGGACAGCGCGAGCAGCGTGGGCAGCGGTCCGATCGCGCTGCCGGGCCTGTCCAAGCGTGTGTACAACCTGACCGCGTACTACGAAGCCAATGGCTTCGAGTTCCGGATCAGCCAGCGCAGGCGCTCGGACTTCATCGGCGAGATCGGCAACTTCAACGGCTCGCGCACGCTGCGCTACGTGGTGGGCGAGAGCATCGTGGATGCGCAGATCGGCTACACGTTCAACGATGGTCCGCTGAAGGGGCTGGGGCTGCTGGCGCAGGTCAACAACCTGACCGACGAGGCGTACCGCACCTACGCGCAGAGCAAGGATCGCCCGCTGGAGTACATCAAGTGGGGCCGCACCTTCCTGCTGGGCGCGACCTACAAGTTCTGATCGCCGGCCGAGCCCGCGAGCCTGAATGACGCAGCCCCGTCCGGCGTGAGCCGGGCGGGGCTGTTTGCATGGCGTCATCGAGGCTGCTGAGATGAGATATATATCTGCAGATTCGCTGATGTACTAATATATATGTCATGCCAAAACGCAGCGCCGCCGCCGACCAGATGCCCATCGCGGTACTCGCGCACCTGCGGGAACTGGGGGAAAACCTGTCGCTTGCCAGGAAGCGGCGGCAGGAGCCGCTGAAGTCCTGGGCGAAGCGGATCGGTGTGTCCGAGCCGACTCTGATGCGGATGGAGAAGGGCGATCCGACCGTCTCCATGGCCGTCTATGCGACGGCGCTGTGGCTCATGGGGCGGGACTCGGCGCTGCCGGATCTCGCCGCGCCCGAACATGATCGCGGCGCGCTCGAGCAGGCCGTGCGGGTCGCGAAGCAGCGCGCGGTGCGCAAGCGCACGACGATCGATGAGCGGCTCGCCGCGGGCAAGGATCGAGGAGGCGATGCATGAGCAGGGAACGAGACTATGAGCCGTCCGAAGCGCTTTGGCTGTGGTGGCTGGGCGATCCGGCGGCGCCGATGCTGATTGGGGAATTGCGCATCGCGCGGGCCCTGAAAGGCGTATCCCTGATCTATGGGCGGGACTGGCTGCAGAAGGGCTTCGCCTTGAGCGAGGATCTGCCGCTTGATCCCGGGGAGAAGTTCCCTGCGGAAAAGGAGACCGCGGCCGGCGCGGTCGATGACGCGCGACCCGATCGATGGGGTGAGCGCGTGATCCGCTTCCTCGACAAGCCCAAGCGCCTGGCGGTGCTGGACTACCTGTACTTCGCTGGACACGAGCGCTTCGGGGCGCTCGGTGTATCGACATCGCCCGAGGTCTACGAACCTCGCCGCCTGGGGCCGCTGCCGCATCTCGCGGACGTGGCCTCGATGGACGAGCTGGTGCGGCGCATCCTCGCGGGCGAGCCGGTGGACGACGCGGGACGGCGCCTGATCGCTCCGGGCGTCACGTTCGGTGGCGCGCGCCCGAAGGGCTTGATCACGATCGACGGCGAGCAGTGGGTCGTCAAGTTCTCGGAGCCGGGTGAAGACTTCGACATGCCGCTGGTCGAGCACGCGACGATGACGCTGTGCGCGCGTGCCGGCATCCGGGTCGCCGAGACCCGCGCATTGACGCTGCCGCAAGGGCATGCTGTCGCGGTGCGGCGGTTCGACCGGGCGGGAAGCCGGCGCGTGCATGCGATGTCGGCGAATGTCGCGCTCAAGGCGATGAAGGCTGGGCTCGGCTATCCGGAGCTGTCGCAGTTGCTGAGGCGACGGGGCGTCATTGAAGGCGATCGGTCGCAGATGGAGATGCGCGAGCTGTTCCGGCGGATGGTGTTCAACATCCTGATCGACAACACCGATGACCATGAGAAGAACCACGTGCTGCTGGTCACGCAGCGCGGAGAGTTGTCCTTGTCACCCGCGTTCGATGTGCTGCCGTCCGGACAGGCGCTGGGATATCAGCAACTGCGGGTCGGCGTGGAGGGGCACGATTCGACGATCGACAACGCCATGTCTGAGGCTCATCTCTTCGGGATGAAGGACAAGCAGGCGGCGGAAGAGGTCGCGCGCGTCGCCGAAGTCGTCAACGGCTGGAAGGCTCATTTCCAACAAGCTGGTGTGTCGTCGAGGGACATCGAGCTGCTGGCCGAGCAGATCGATCGACCGGACCTGGCCTCGCAGCACGTGAAGCGGCGGAGCTGAATCGGGTGAGCTGAATGACGCAACCCCGTCCGGCGTGAGCCGGGCGGGGCTGTTTGCATTGGATCTAGGCGCCGGAACCCGCCTCTGCGAGCGACGGACTGACGCGCCTTCTTCAGGGCGTGGTTGGAGCTTGTCGTGGGATTGCAGTTGTTGCTGTGCGCGTTGCGCCGGGTGGGGGTTGTCGCCATGGCGCTGTTGGGCGGCATGAGCATGACGCCGGTGTCGGCGCAGTACCGCGAGCAGCGCATCACCACGGCGCAGGGGACCTATGTCTTGCGCAGCGATGCCGACGATGACGAGCGGATGGAGGGCTGGTCCTCGTCGTTGATGGTGCATCGCCCGGACGGCACCGAATTGCTGTTCGCGGAAGTCGGCCTGGTGGTGGGCTGCTGGGAATTCACGCCGCAGGTCGTGCAGGTGAAGGCCAGGTCCGGACGTCAGGTTTCCGTCGTGTTGTTGTGCGGGACTCCCGCCGGGGCTGGCAACTGGCGCCTTCACGACGCCCGCGGTGCCTTTGGCTCCTTGGCAATGGCCTGTCGTGGAGCACGGATGGTCCCGCCAGGATCGAATCTCGGACCTCATCAAATCACTGGAAGCTCAGCCTCGCGGCTACATCGACTCGCATCGCTTCGATGCGAGTGGGGCTTCCATTTCCACGCGCCAACGGTTCAGACGTTCGGTGGGGGAGATGTGGGCACCTGAACGCGGGCGACCCAACTCTGTCCGGCTGACGCGGGCGGATTGCGTCGTGCGAGATCACTCATTCGACGGGCGGTGCAAGGCCGTGCTTTTGGCGGTGTAGATATGTTCATCATTCTGGACAAAAAATGGATCGGATGGCTAGAATGATGAACATGCCAAGCAAGCCGCCCATTGTGTTTCCCCAAGAGCAGCGCATGCTCGCCCAGTTGGGCGAGCGCATCCGTCTGGCTCGATTGCGTCGCCAACTGAGCAGCGTTGCAGTGGCCGGACGAGCAGGCATTTCGCGCACGACGCTCTACAAGGTGGAGGTCGGCGACGCCGGTGTCACGATGGGCACCTATCTGCGCGTCTTGGCGGCGCTGGGCCTTTCCGGTGATCTGGACGCCGTGGCGGCGGACGACCGGGTGGGGCGGCGTCTGCAAGATCTGGCACTGGAGTCGCCCTCAGGGACGCCTCGGAGGCGGGCTGCCGCCAATTCCGCCCCTCGCTCCGGTTCTTCCGGGAAGGAGGAGTGATGGCGGATCGGGATGAGGTATTGGAGGTCTGGCTGGACGGGGATCTCGGCCCGGCGATCTTGGTAGGGCTGCTCACCCACGATCGCGGACAGGTGCGATTTCGCTACGAACGCGTCTGGCTGGAAGATCCTCGAGCGTTTGCGTTGGATCCAGATCTCTCGCTGGATGCTCACCCTTTCTTCCCGAAGCCCGAATGGGGGAATTTCGGAATCTTCCTGGACTCGTCGCCGGATCGGTGGGGGCAGACGCTCATGAAGCGCCGGGAAGCGCTTCAAGCGAAGGACGAGAAGCGTCCAGCGAGGACCCTTTATGCGTGGGACTTCCTGATCGGAGTCCAGGACTTCACGCGACAGGGGGCGTTGCGATTCCGGCGCGCGGGTGCACAGGACTTCCTCGGCAATGAAGGTCTTGCCGCGCCCCCAGTGACCACCTTACGCGAGCTGGAGTCCGTGGCCATGGCGCTCACGAGCCGGCGCCTGGACAACCTCGATGCACTGCGCCGATGGCTGGCGGTGTTGGTCGCGCCCGGCGCTTCGCTAGGTGGTGCAAGGCCCAAGGCCAATTTTTCGGACACGGACGGCGCGCTATGGATCGGCAAGTTCCCCGCGCGCGACGACGATCGGGACGTCGGAGCCTGGGAGTATGTGGCGCATGTGCTTGCGATGAAGGCAGGCATCGAAGTTCCGCCGGCACGAGTCGTCCGGCTGAACAGCGAGTTCCACACCTTCTGCGTACAGCGCTTCGATCGAGTCCACGGCAAGCGGCGTTTCTATGCTTCCGCGATGACGCTCCTGGGAAAGGAGCAGAGCGAGGGAACGAGCTATCTGGAGCTGGCTCAATTCATCCGGGAGCGTGGGGCAGGAGATCATGTGAAGAGCGATCTCGAGCAGCTCTTCCGGCGCGTGGCATTCAACGTCGCGATTGGCAATCGTGATGATCACTTGCGCAATCACGGCTTTGTCCTGGACAAGCTCGGCTGGCGCCTCGCGCCTGCGTTCGACGTCAATCCAAATGTTGACAAGGCGGAGCACGTACTCAACATCGACGACAGCGACAACCGGCCGGATCTGAAGACCGTGCTGGCTACGGCCGCCTTCTATGGGCTGGCCGAGGCGCGCGCGCAGGCGGTTGTTGAAGAGGTCGCCATTGCGGTTGATGGCTGGCGCTCCCAGGCCCGTCGCGCGCGAATCGCCGCAGCGGACATCGAGCTGACCGAAGCGGCGTTTTCTGCGCACGCGCAGTACCGCGGCAGCGCCGCTTGATCGCGGTGGTGCGCTTGTCCCGATCAGACACGCAGGCGATGCGCAGAACTTGCCTCAGAGGGAGATGGACTGACGCGCTCTCCACGGGCGCCGCTGAGGGGCTGCAAGAGTCTCTCAAGGCCTGCGGAGATCGTCTTGCGATCCGGAGTTCACAGCTCTGAATCGCTTGAACGTTCACGATGACATCTCTCTTGAAGGAGTAAACGCTATGGAATCTGTCGACGAGTCCCAAGCCGTCCCCCCCACGATTGACAACCACCACGAGGAGGGGCGTGGAGCCGCGAACAATCTCTGGGACACTGATGAGATTCGGCGGCGCCAGCTGGTGGAACCTGGCGAGATAGTCGAGACGAGGGATGCCGCTGATCACGCCATCGCGATTTCGGTCGCCGAGTTGACCGCGATGATGGCTGGCATAGCGGCGCGCGACGGCGGGGTGCCATCGCAGGGCTCGGCGCCGCCGCAGGAGATCCGGCCGACGATCGCCGCTCAGGCCTGAACGCGCGCGCTGGAGGCGCGGCGATTGCCTCGCGCCCCAGCGCTGTCACCGCGGGCGGGCCAGGGCCGCTGCTTCAGCCCTTCACCCCGCCCGCCGTCAGCCCCGACACGATCCAGCGCTGTGCCAGCAGGAACACCGCCGTGATCGGCAGCCCCGACAGCACCGCCGCCGCCGCGAAGTCGCCCCACAGGAAGCGCTGGTCGTGCAGGTAGTACTTCGAGCCCACCGCCAGGGTCAGGTTGGCCTCCTCGCGCAGCAGTACCGACGCGACCGGGTATTCGATGATGCAGCCGATGAAGGCCAGCACGAACACCACCATCAGGATCGGCACCGCCATCGGCAGCAGCACCAGCCGGAACGCCTGCCAGTGCGACGCGCCATCCACCTTCGCGTTTTCCTCGATCTCCACCGGGATCGTCTCGAAGTAGCCCTTGATGGTCCAGATGTGCGTCGCCACACCGCCCAGATAGGCCACGATCACGCCCGCATGGGTCTCGATGCCCAGCCATGGCACGAAGCTGCCGATGGTCTCGAAGATCGCGTAGATCGCCACCAGCGCCAGCACCGGCGGAAACATCTGCAGCAGCAGCATGCTGTTCAGGATCCCGCCCTTGAACGGGAACCGCAGCCGCGCGAAACCGTAGGCCGCCGTCGTCGAGATGCCCACGATCAGCAGCGCCGAGATCGTCGCCACCTTGATCGAGTTCCACAGCCAGGTCAGCACCGGGAACGGCGGCTGCACCAGCGAGCCGTCCGCCGCCTGGTACGGAATGCCCAGCGCCAGCTGCCAGTGCTCCAGGCTGATCGTCGTCGGGATCAGGCTGCCCGTGGCGAAGTTGCCCGGCCGCAGCGAGATCGACACCACCGCCAGCAGCGGGAACAGCGTCACCGCCAGGAAGAGCCACAGCAGCACATGCGCCGCGACGACGCGCCAGCGCGCCTGTTTGCCTCGAACGATGGCCATGGTCGGGTCCTCAGCGGTTGGCGTTGCGCATCAGGCGCAAGTTGAGGAGGGACATCCCTGCGACAAGGATGAAGATCAGCGTCGAGATCGCCGCCGCCAGGCCGAAGTCCGTGCCCGAGTCGCGGAACGCGATGCGATAGGTGTAGCTGACCAGGATGTCGGTCTGCCCGGCCGGAATCTTCGTCGACAGGTAGTCCGGCCGGCCATCGGTCAGCAGCGCGATCAGCACGAAGTTGTTGAAGTTGAACGCGAACGCCGACACCAGCAGCGGCGACAGCGGCTTGATGATCAGCGGCGCGGTGATCTTGAAGAAGTTGGTCAGCGGTCCCGCGCCCGCCAGCGCCGAGGCCTCGTACAGGTCCGACGGAATCGCCTTCAGCAGCCCCGTGCACAGGATCATGATGTACGGATAGCCCAGCCACACGTTGACGATCAGCAGCATCGTCCGCGCCAGCCCCGGGTCCGCGAACCACGCCGGCCGCACGCCGAAGAGCGCATCCAGGATCGCGTTGATCTCGCCGAAGTTCTGGTTGAACAGGCCCTTGAACACGAGGATCGAGATGAAGCCCGGCACCGCGTACGGCAGGAACAGCAACGTGCGGTAGACCGTGCGATAGCGCAGGTCCTCCCAGTTCAGCAGCACCGCCAGCATCATCCCGATCGCGGTGGCGAAGACCACCGTCAGCAGCGAGAACACCACCGTCCAGCCGAAGATCGACAGGAAGGGGCCGCGGAACTCCGCGTCGAACAGCATGCGCCGGTAGTTCTGCGCGCCGACCATCACCTTGTAGCCCGGCGCCAGATGCGTGCCGGCCGCTGTGCCCTGACCCTCGTAGTAGCCGGTGGTGGCGTCGGGGCGGAACAGGGCGCCATCGGCGGCGCGCTTGAGCGCGCCATCGGGCTGCTCCTCGAAGTGCGGCCGGATCGGGCCGAACTCGCGCAGGCCCAGGTAGCGCAGCACCGCCGCGTCGCCGGACGCGCCCGGCAGGCGCAGGCGCAGCTGCGCCAGCGCCTGGCGATGCGCGACCAGCTCCTTGAGCGTCAGCGCCGTGCCCAGCGTCGCGTCGGACGGACCGGCCGCTTGCATCGCGACCTCCACCGGCTTGTCGCCCTGGCGCAGCGCGAGCGGCGGCGACACGAACTGCGCCGCGCCGCTCGCCGGATCGCGCAGCACCAGGCGGAAATCCTTGCCCACGCCGTGCACGCTGTAGTCGCGCACCTCGTCGAGCACCGTGTCGTGCTGCTCGAGCAGGAACTCGCGCACGCGTTCCTGGCTCAGCAGATGGGCCGACGAGTAGTTGGTGAAGCCGATCTGCGTCGTGAACGCGAGCGGAAACGCGATGAACAGCAGCATCCCGGCCACGCCCGGGAACAGGTAGCGATACGCGAAGCCCGTCTTCGACAGATAGACCGCGAAGCCGGCGCCCGCCAGCAGCAGCACGCCGAGCGCCCAGGCGGTCAGCCCCGCCGCGTACAGCATGAAGACGAGGTACAGCGCCGCCAGGGCGAGCACCGCGATGGCGGGCCAGTAGAGCGCCTGGCCCAGGCGGTCCAGCGCGCCGGGCGGCTGGCGGGTGTAGGCCTGGGACAGCGGCGATCCGGACAAGGTGGCGGCGAGCGCCGAGGTCGATGCGGTCGTGGCGTTCATTGCTTCAGCAGCATCCGGCCGGAGGCGCCATCCAGCGCGTCCTTGGGGCTTTGCAGGCCGTTGGTGATCGCCTCCAGCGCCGCGTCCATCGCGGTCCAGAAGCGGCCCACCTCGGGAATGTTGGGAATGGCCTGGCCGGCGCGGGCGTTCTCCATGCTGGCGCGGATCAGCGGATTCACCGACAGCGCCTGGTAGAAGGCCTTGTTGGCCGGCACGCCGATGGGCACGTCGGCGTCGAGCACCCGCAGCGCCTCGGGCCGCATCAGGTGGCGCTCGATGAATTCGCGCGCGAGGTCCTTGTTCTTCGACGGCGCCGAGATCATGCAGCCCAGCACCCCGACGAAAGGCCTGGACGGCTTGCCCGCGATCACCGCCGGGATCGGCGCGACGCCGATCTCGATGCCCGCCTTGCGCGCGTTGTCCCAGGCCCAGGGGCCGGAGAGCATCATCGCGATCTCGCCGCGCGCGAAGCTCGATTCCATCTCGGCGTAACGCGCACCACGCGGCATCACGCCCTCCTTGATCAGGCGCTCGAGCATCCGCCCGGCGGCCAGCGCGCCTTCGTTGTTGACGCTGACCTGGCGCGGGTCGAAGTCGCCTTGCGCGTCACGCCCGAAGATCACGCCGCCGGCGCCCGCGAACATCGGCCAGCTGAAGAAGCTCTTGTTGTAGTCCCACAGGATCGCGTGCTTACCGCGCTTGCGGAGCTCCTGGTCGAGCGCGATGACCTCGTCCCAGGTCGCGGGCGGCTTGCTCACCAGCGCCTTGTTGTAGATCAGGCCGGTGGTCTCGATCGCGATCGGATAGCCCCAGTACCGGCCCTGGTAGCGGAAGGCCTGCCAGGCCGCGGCCTCGACCTCGTCGAACAGCGCCTTGCGCGGCTGCACCGGCGTCAGCAGGCCGGCCTTGGCCCATTCGCCGACGCGATCGTGCGGCCAGCAGAACACGTCGGGCCCCTTGCCGGCGCCGGCCGCCTGCGTGTACTTCTCGGGCGCGTCGACCGGATGCTCGACGACGACCTTCACGCCCGATTCGCGCTCGAACGCGTCGCCGACCTTCTGCAGCCCGTTGTAGGCCTTGTCGCCGTTGATCCAGACCAGCAGCTTGGGCGCGGTCTGCGCGGCGGCCTGCCCGCTTGCGCCGAGCAGCGCGATCGCCGCGAGCGCCGCGGCAGCCAGCTTCAGGCGTGTCGAAGGCGCCGTCATGCCGCGGCCTCGAGGCGCCTGAACGCCAAGCCCTGTGCGTCGAAGAGGTAGCAGAGGTCCGGCGGCAGGTGCAGCTGCAGCGTATCGCCGGAGCGCACGCGCTTGCGGCCGTCGAATTCGCAGGTCAGCGCGTCCTCGACGCCCGGATAGGCGCAGTACGCATGCGTGACGCCGCCCAGCGATTCGACGAAGGTCACCGTGCTGGAGATCAGGTTGGCATCGCCGCCGACCTCGAAGTGCTCGGGCCGCAGCCCCAGCGTCACCTTGTCACCGGCCTTGGCGCGCGAGGCGTCGACATGGGCGCGGATCACCGCGCCGTCGCTCAGCCGCAGCACCGCGTGATCGGCTGCGGCGCTGACGACCTCGGCCTCGATGAAGTTCATTTTCGGGCTGCCGATGAAGCCGGCGACGAAGAGGTTGTCCGGATGCTCGTACAGCTCCAGCGGCGTGCCGACCTGCTCGATCTTCCCGGCGCTCAGCACCACGATGCGGTCGGCCAGCGTCATCGCCTCGACCTGGTCGTGCGTGACGTAGACCATCGTCGTCTTCAGGTCCTCATGCAGCTTCGCGAACTCGTAGCGCATGCGCACGCGCAGCGCGGCATCGAGGTTGGACAGCGGCTCGTCGAACAGGAAGACCTCGGGCTTGCGCACGATCGCGCGGCCGATGGCCACGCGCTGGCGCTGGCCGCCCGACAGGTCCTTGGGCTTGCGCTCGAGCAGATGCTCGATGTGCAGGATGCGCGCGGCGTAGCGCACCGCGCGCTCGATCTCGTCCTTGGGCACCTTCGCCAGCTTCAACCCGAACGCCATGTTGTCGTACAGGTTCATGTGGGGATACAGCGCGTAGCTCTGGAACACCATCGCGATGCCGCGCTCGGACGGCGGCACGTCGTTGACCAGCCGGCCGCCGATGCGCATCTCGCCGCCGGTGATGTCCTCCAGCCCCGCGATCGTGCGCAGCAACGTCGACTTGCCGCAGCCCGACGGCCCGACGAAGACCATGAACTCGCCGTCCCGGATCTCCAGGTCGATGCCATGCAGGATCTTGGTCTCGCCATAGGCCTTGACCACGCTGTGCAGCTTCACATCCGCCACTTGGGTGCCTCCGCGCGCGCCCGGGAGGGCGCCGCCTGTCTCGCTCGTTGGTGTCGATCCATCGCCGGTCCGCATCCGCGTGGCAGCGGCACGTTCTTCGACGATGTCTGTAGAGAATATACATACCAAACGACCATTCCACAACGCGGCTTCACCCCGACGCGAGCTGTTGAATTGCATGAAATCAACGACTTGCGATGACTCTCGGGATAACCCGATGTAGTGAAACTACAGAAATTTCTTTGGCTTGAGGGATACTTCGTGCCATGACGACCGCTCCCATCGATCTGACCGCCGCCTTCCAGCAGGCGCTGCAACGCGAACTCCACATCGCCGGCACGGCGTCTGGCCCGCAGGCGCTCATGCGCGCCGCGGCGACGGCCTGCCGCGAGCTGCTTGGCCAGCGCTGGGCCGACACGCAGGCGGCTGACGCCGCGCGCGGCGATCGGGCCGAAGTGCGCCGCGTGCACTACCTGTCGATGGAGTTCCTGATGGGCCGCGCACTGGGCAACGCGCTGGCGGCGCTGAAGCTGGACGATACGCTGCGCGCCGAGTTCGAGGCCCGGGGCCAGTCCTTGCCCGACGTGCTGGAGCGCGAGAACGATGCGGCGCTCGGCAATGGCGGGTTGGGGCGGCTGGCGGCCTGCTTCCTGGATTCGTTCGCGGAGCTGGGGCTGCCGTCCTTCGGCTACGGCCTGCGCTATCAGTATGGGATGTTCGCGCAGGGCATCCGCGATGGCCGTCAGGTCGAGATCCCTGACGACTGGATGGCGCAGGGCAATCCGTGGGAGACCCCGCGGCCCGAGTTGCGCTACCCGGTCGGCTTCGGCGGCCATGTCGAGGTCAAGCCCGACGGCTCCCGCCGCTGGTGGCCCTCCGAGCACCTGGTCGCGCAGGCCTACGACTTCGTCGTGCCGGCGCACCACAGCGCGCGCGTCTCGACGCTGCGCCAGTGGCACGCGCAGGCTGCGGCGCCGATCGACTTCGCCGCCTTCTGCCGCGGCGACCACCACGGCGCGGCTGCGCACCGCGTCGCGGCGGACGCGCTCAACTGGGTGCTCTATCCCGATGACAGCACCGAGGCCGGCCGCGTGCTGCGCCTGAAGCAGGAGTCCTTCCTGGTCAGCGCATCGATGCAGGACCTGATCGCGCGTCACCTGCGCGAGTTCAAGTCGCTGGAGCGCCTGGGCCGCCTCAACGCGATCCACCTGAACGACACCCATCCCGCGCTGGCGCCGGCCGAGCTGATGCGGCTGCTGCTGGACGATCACGGCCTGGGCTGGGACGAGGCCTGGGCCATCACCCGCGAGGCGGTCAGCTACACCAACCACACGCTGATGCCGGAGGCGCTCGAGACCTGGCCGGTGCGCCTGTTCGAGCAACTGCTGCCGCGCCACCTGGAGATCGTCTACGAGATCAACCAGCGCTTCCTGGACGACGTGCGCCGCCGCTTCCCCGGCGACGTGGACCTGCTGCGCCGCGTCTCGCTGATCGACGAGGGCACGAACGGCGGTGAGCGCCGCGTGCGCATGGCCGCGCTCAGCATCGTGTGCTCGCACCGCGTCAACGGCGTCGCGGCGCTGCACTCGGAGCTGATGGTCAAGACCATCTTCGCGGACTACGCGCGACTGTTCCCGGACCGCTTCCACAACGTCACCAACGGCGTGACGCCGCGCCGCTGGCTGCAGCAGGCCAATCCCGGCCTGTCGGCGCTGCTGGACGCGCGCATCGGCACCGGCTGGCGCCGCCGCCTGGACGAGCTGGAGAAGCTCCAGCCGCAGGCCTCGGACCCCGCGCTGGGCGAGCAGCTGCTGGCGGTCAAGCGCGAGAACAAGCAGCGCCTGGCCGCGCGCATCCAGCGCGAGCTCGGCGTGACGGTCGACGTCGACAGCCTCTTCGACGTCCAGATCAAGCGCATCCACGAATACAAGCGGCAACTGCTCAATCTGCTGCAGGTCATCGCGCGCTACCAGGCCATCGTCGCGAACCCGCAGGCCGACTGGGTGCCGCGCACGGTGATCATCGCGGGCAAGGCGGCGTCGGCCTACGTGGCGGCGAAGTCCGTCATCCAGCTCGCGCATGACATCGGCCGCGTGATCCATGGCGATCCGCGCGTCGGCGACCGGCTCAAGCTGGTGTTCATGCCCAACTACGGCGTGTCGCTGGCCGAGGCCATCATCCCGGCCGCCGACCTGTCGGAGCAGATCTCCACCGCCGGCACCGAGGCCTCGGGCACGGGCAACATGAAATTCGCGCTCAACGGCGCGCTGACCATCGGCACCTGGGACGGCGCCAACATCGAGATGGCGCAGGCCTTCGGCGTGAAGAACATGTTCACCTTCGGCCTGAAGGCGGAGCAGGTGGCCTCGGTCAAACGCACCGGCTACGCGCCGCGCCGCATGGTCGAGGACCAGCCCCGGCTGCATGCCGTCATCGACGCGATCGCGCGCGGCGATTTTTCGCAGGGCGACACCGAGCGCTACCGCGTGCTGGTGGACCGCCTGCTCAACGAGGACTACTACCTGCTGATGGCCGACTTCGGCGACTACCTGCGCGCGCAGGGCGAGGTCGACGCGCTGTTCCGCGATCGCCGCGCCTGGGCCGAGCGCGTGGCGCTGAACATCGCCGGCATGGGCATGTTCTCGTCGGACCGTACGATCGAGCAGTACGTCGACCGCGTCTGGTCGGCCAAGAGCCTGCGCTGACGTCCCGCCGGCGCGCGATTCCCGAGGTTCCGCCCATGCCGCTGCTGCCTGAAGCTGAACTCGCGCTGCTCGCGCGCGGCGAGCACCCGCGCCCCTGGCTGTGGCTGGGCGCGCATCCGATGGCGCTGGAGGGCGCGGACGGGGTCCGCTTCGCGGTGTGGGCGCCGTCCGCATCGCGGGTCGCGGTGGTCGGCGACTTCAACGGCTGGCAGGGCGCGGCGCATCCGATGCGCCGCCGCGATGAGCACGGCGCCGGGATCTGGGAAGTCTTCGTGCCCGGCGCGGCGCGCGGCCAGTTCTACAAGTACGAGATCACCGGCCCGGACGGCGCGCTGCTGCCGCTGAAGGCCGATCCCTACGCCTTCCGCGGACAGCTGCGTCCGGACAACGCGAGCGTCGTCCACGAGCTCCCCGCGCCGCATCCGCTGCCCGCCGGCCGGGCCGCGCTGAACCGCTGTGATGCGCCGGTCAGCATCTACGAACTGCACGCGACCTCCTGGCGCCGGGAGCAGGGTGGCGGCCCGTTTCCCGATTCATTCCCCGATTGGGACTTCCTCGCCCGCGAGCTGCCGCCGTATGCGGCGGGGCTCGGCTTCACCCATGTGGAGCTGATGCCGGTCACCGAGTTCCCCTATGACGGCTCCTGGGGCTACCAGACGCTGGGCCTGCATGCGCCCACCGCGCGGCTGGGCGAGCCCGGCGGACTGCATCGCTTCGTCGCGGCCTGCCACGCGGCGGGACTGGGCGTGCTGCTGGACTTCGTGCCCGCGCATTTCCCCGAGGACCCGCATGGCCTGGCGCGCTTCGACGGCACGCCGCTGTACGAATACGCCGATCCGCGCGAGGGCTGGCATCGCGACTGGCACACCCGCATCTACGACTTCGGCAAGCCGCAGGTGCGGCAGTTCCTGTGCGGCGCGGCGCTGTTCTGGGCCGAGCGCTACGGCATCGACGGCCTGCGCGTCGACGCGGTCGCCTCGATGCTGTACCGCGATTACTCGCGGCCCGACGGCGAGTGGATCCCCAACATCCATGGCGGCAAGGAGAACCTCGAGGCGATCGCGCTGCTGCGCCAGCTCAACGAGCGGCTCGGCGCCGAGGCGCCCGGCGTGATCACGCTGGCCGAGGAGTCGACGGCCTTCCCGCTGGTGTCGGCGCCGGCCTCGGCGGGCGGTCTGGGCTTCCACTACAAATGGAACATGGGCTGGATGAACGACACGCTGCGCTATCAGCGCGAGCAGCCAGTCCATCGCTCCTGGCACCACGAGGCGATGAGCTTCGGCCTGGTCTACGCCTTCAGCGAGAACTTCCTGCTGCCGCTCTCGCATGACGAGGTGGTGCACGGCAAGGGCTCGCTGCTGGGCAAGATGCCCGGCGAGGACGGCGATCCGGGCGAGTCGCAGCGCTTCGCCAACCTGCGCGCCTACTTCGGCTTCATGTGGGCGCATCCCGGCAAGAAGCTGCTGTTCATGGGCCAGGAATTCGCGCAGCGCGCCGAATGGAACTTCGAGCGCGCGCTGCCGTGGGAGCTGCTCGACGACCCGCGTCACGCGGGCGTGCAGCGGCTGGTCGGCGACCTGAACCGGCTCTATCGCGAGCAGCCGGCGCTGCATCGGCTCGACGGCGAGCGCGATGGCTTCGAATGGCTGGTCGAGGACGATCGCGCGCGGTCCGTCTTTGCCTGGGTGCGCCGCGGCGGCGCGGGCACCGAGCGCGCCAGCGTCGTCGCGGTCAGCAACTTCACGCCGGTGCCGCATGCCGGTTATCGGCTGCCGCTGCCGCATGGCGGCGCCTGGCGCGAGGTCCTCAACACCGATGCCGCGATCTACGGCGGCAGCGGCGTCGCGAGCGGCGCGCACGATCCCGGCCAGCCGGCCATCGCGCCCGACGGCGATCCGGCCCTCACGCTGACCCTGCCGCCAATGGCGACGATCTTCCTGATGCCGGCCTGAGCCGGCACCACCGCCGATTTCCGGGCCATCCTCGCATGAGCGCTTCCTCCGCATTCCCCGATTCCATCGAGCCCGGCCGGCACGAGCCGCTGGGCGCCACGGTCCGCGATGGCGGCGTCAACTTCGCCGTGTTCTCGGAGCACGCGCATCGCGTCGAGGTCTGCCTGTTCGACGAACGCGGCACGGCCGAGCTCAAGCGCTATGCGCTGGAGGGCCCGGTCGACGGCCTCTGGAGCGGCTTCCTGCCTGGTATCCAGGCGGGGCAGCTCTACGGATTGCGTGCGCATGGGCCGCACGCGCCGTGCGAGGGCCATCGCTTCAACGCGAACAAGCTGCTGCTGGACCCGTACGCGCGCGAGATCGTCGGCCAGTTCCGCAACCTGCCCGAGGATCACGGCTACCCCTTCGGTCACCCGGAGGGACCGGCCGCCTTCGACGAGCGCGACAACGGCGCGACCGCGCTGAAGGCGCGCGTGGCCGCGCCGCTGCGCGGCCTCAGTCCGCGCGCGAACGCGCCGCGCCATGCGCCGCGGGACGTGGTGCTGTACGAGGTCCATGTGAAGGGCTTCTCGATGCGCCATCCGGAGATTCCGGAGGCGCTGCGCGGCAGCTACGCGGGCCTGGCGCATCCGGCCGCGATCGCGCATTTCAAGCGCCTGGGCGTGACGACGCTGTCGCTGCTGCCGGTGCAGTTCGCCGTCGACGAGCCGCACCTGTCCGGCACCGGCCTGCGCAACTACTGGGGCTACAACACACTGGGCTTCTTCGCGCCGGATCCGAGGCTCGCGTCGGGCGCCGTGCGTCATGATCCCGCTGCGGTCGCCGCCGAGTTCCGCGCGATGGTCCATGCGTTGCACGAGGCCGGCCTCGAGGTGGTGCTCGACGTCGTCTACAACCACACGCCCGAGGGCAACGAATGGGGACCGACGCTGTCGCTGCGCGGTCTGGATCAGAAGAGCTACTACCGCCTGCAGGCCGATGATCCGTCGCGGATGGAGAACCTCACCGCCTGCGGCAACACGGTCAACGTCGAGCATCCGCGCGTGGCGCAGCTGGTGCTGGACTCGCTGCGCTTCTGGGCCGGCGAGATGGGCGTCGACGGCTTCCGCTTCGACCTCGCGCCGGTCCTGGGCCGCACCGCGGCGGGCCACGATCCGCGGGCGGCGTTCTACACGGCACTGCGCCAGGACCCGCTGCTCGCGCAGGTCCATCTGATCGCGGAGCCCTGGGACGCCGGACCCGGCGGCTATCAGCTCGGCCGCTTCCCGGGCCGCTTCATGGAATGGAACGACAAGTTCCGCGACACGGCGCGGGGCTTCTGGCTTGGCCACGGCCCCGATGGCCAGGCCGTCGGGCGGGGCGAGTTCGCGCGCCGCTTCACCGCGTCGAGCGACGTCTTCCGCCCCGACCCGCCCACGAATGGGAGCGGGCAGCGCTCGCCGCTGGCGTCCATCAACTTCCTCGCGGTGCACGACGGCTTCACGCTGAACGACCTGGTCAGCCACGGCCGCAAGCACAACGAGGCCAACGGCGAGGACAACCGCGATGGCCGCGATGGCGAGCTGTGCGGCAACTTCGGCGTGGAAGGCCCGGCCAGCGATCCGGTCATCCGCCAGGCCCGCGAGCGCGCACGCCGCGCGATGCTCGCGACGCTGCTGCTGTCGCAGGGCACGCCGATGCTGTATTCGGGCGATGAGTTCGGCAACAGCCAGGGCGGCAACAACAACGCCTACTGCCAGGACAACGAGATCGGCTGGCTCGACTGGCCGAGCGCCGACGAGGCGCTGATCGCCTTCACCGCGGGCCTGGCGCGGCTGCGCCGCGAGCACGCGCTGCTGCGCCACGCCCAGTGGTTCGGCACGGCGGAAGGCGGCCCTTCGCTGCGCTGGTTCCATCCCGACGGCCACGAGATGCGCGAGCACGACTGGCACCAAGGCGGCCGTCACGCGCTGGCCGCGCTGCTGAGCGACGGCCGCGAGCGCCTGCTGCTGATGGTCAATCCCGGCGCGGTGCCGGCGCGCTTCGCGCTGCCGGCGGGCGAGGGCGCGCGCTGGTCGCTGCTGCTCGACAGCAGCGGCGAGCTGGCGCCCGCGCCGCTCGACGCCGGCGCGATGACCGCGCCGTCGCGCAGCCTGCTGCTGTGCATCGACCGCCGCTTCCAACCCCTTTGAGCGACCCCCGACGATCCTGAGCGACACCATGACGATCGACCTTCACAAGCGCCAATCCGGCGTCCTGCTGCACATCACCTCGCTGCCCGGCCCCAATGGCATCGGCGACTTCGGGCCCGAGGCCTTCCACTTCGTCGACTGGCTGCAGTCGGCCGGCCAGTCGATCTGGCAATGGCTGCCCAGCACGCCGATCGGCCCGGGCGAGAGCCCCTATCAAGGCGTGTCGGCCTTCGCCGGCAGCCCCTGGATGGTGGCGCTGGAGCCACTGGTGGAGAAGGGCTGGCTGGCCGCGCCGGCGCTGCCCGAGGGCGGCTTCGACGCGCACCGTGTCGACTACGGCCGCGTGCTGCCGTGGCGCGAGCAGCAGCTGCGCGCGGCCGCGGCCGGCTTCTTCGCCAAGGCGCTGCCGCAGGAGCGTCAGGCCTATGAGGACTGGTGCCTGTCGCAGCGTCACTGGCTGGACGACTACGCGCTGTTCATGGCGATCCGCTCGCCGCGCAACGGCCAGCCGTGGTGGGAGTGGCCGCGCGACCTGGCGGCGCGTGAGCCGCGCGCATTGGCGACGGCCCGCGCCGAGTACGCCGGCGAGGTGTCGTTCTGGCAGTTCGTGCAGTGGTGCTTCGATGTCCAGGCCGGCGCGCTGAAGGCCTACGCCAACCAGCGCGGCGTGCACATCATGGGCGACCTGCCGATCTTCGTCGCGCATGACAGCGCCGACTGCTGGGCCCGTCCCGACCTCTACGAGCTCGACGAGCACTTCCAGACCACGGTCGTGGCCGGCGTGCCGCCGGACGCGCTGTCGGCGACCGGCCAGCGCTGGGGCAATCCGATGTACCGCTGGGACAAGATGGCGCACGAGCACTTCGCGTGGTGGACCGCGCGGGTGCAGCGCATGCTGAGCTCGGCCGACGTGTTCCGCATCGACCACTTCCGCGGCTTCGCGGCCTACTACGAAATCCCCGGCGACAGCCCCGACGCGACCCGCGGCATCTGGAAGACCGGCCCCGGCAAGGCGCTGTTCGACGCGATCGCCAAATCGCTGGGCGAGCTGCCCATCGTCGCCGAGGACCTGGGCTTCATCACGCCCGACGTGCACGAGCTGCGCGACGCGCTGAACTACCCGGGCATGAAGATCCTGCAGTTCGGCTTCGGCGGCGACGGCGGCCACGAGTTCCTGCCGCACAACTGGCCGCGCGCCGCGGTTGCCTACACCGGTACGCACGACAACGACACCGTGCGCGGCTGGTGGAACCAGGCCAGCGCGCACGAGCGCGCCTTCGCCGCCTCCTACCTCGCCTGCGGCGACCACGACATCCACTGGGCCATGATCCGCGCCTGCGCCAACTCGGTGGCCAACGTGGCGGTGTATCCGCTGCAGGACGTGCTCGGCCTGGGCTCGGAACACCGGATGAACATTCCGGGCGTCCTCGGCGGCAACTGGGCATGGCGCTTCACCTGGGACATGGTCGGCCCCGAGCCGGGCCGCGTGCTGGGCCTGATCGCGGCGACCAGCGGGAGAGCCCCTATTGCCCTGGCGAAGCTCCCGGAGTGAAATGATCTGAAACCGCTTTCATAGGGGTTAGCGAGGGCGGCGATCGTGGGGCAGGGCCCCCACAATCGAAATCCGGGTAGACAACGTTGTCGGAGATCGGCGGACGCCGTGGCGTCCCGCCAGCGGAGACAGCGCGCGAGGAGCCGCCGATGAGCACGACCGAGATCTTCCTGATCGCGATGGCGATCATCTTCACCGTCCCCTATCTGGTGTGGCGGCTGGGCGGCACCGACTACGTGGCGCCACTCGTGGTGGTGCAGATCATCACGGGCATCCTGCTCGGCCCGGGCGTGCTTGGCCGCGCCTTTCCGGACTATTACGGGTTCGTCTTCAACCCGGCCGTGGTGCAGTCGCTCAACGGCGTGGCGTGGTGGGCGGTGATGCTCTTCGTCTGGATCGCCGGCATCGAGCTCGACCTGAAGAAGGCCTGGGCCCATCGCGTCGAGAGCGGCATCACCGCCGGGCTGGCGCTGGGCGTGCCGATGCTGCTGGGCGCGGGTGCCGCGCTGGTGCTGATGGGCATGGGCACCCAGTGGATGGGCGCGCGGGGCCAGTCCTGGCAGTTCGTCGTCGGTGTCGGCATGTCCTGCGCGGTGACGGCGCTGCCCATCCTGATCCTGTTGATGGAGAAGCTGGAGATCCTGCGCCAGCCGATCGGCCAGCGCATCCTGCGCTACGCCAGCCTGGATGACATCGCCATCTGGGGTGTGCTGGCGGTGATCCTGATGGACTGGTCGCGGGTGGGGAAGCAGGCGCTGTTCCTGGCGGCCTTCGCGGCGGCGACGGTGCTGTTCCGGCGCCTGATGCGCGCGATCCCGGCGCGCGATCGGTGGTACGTGGGCCTGATCTGGCTGGCGGTGTGCGCGCTCGGAGCGGACTGGTCGGGGCTGCACTACATGGTCGGCGCCTTCCTGGCTGGCGTCGTGATGGATGCCGAGTGGTTCGACCAGGCGCAGATGGATGCGCTACGGCATCACGTGCTGCTGGTGATCATGCCGGTCTTCTTCCTCAGCACCGGGTTGCGGACGCAATGGGGACTCGAAGGCGGGGAGGTGTTCCTGGCGGCCGGGTTGCTGCTGGCGGCGTCCGTGGGCGGCAAGCTGCTCGGGACCCACATCGCGGGACGGGTGCTCGGATGGGCCCCGGGCGAGGCCGGCATCATCGGCTGGCTGCTGCAGACCAAGGCGCTGATCATGATCATCTTCGCCAACGTGCTGCTCGACAAACAGATCATCACGAGCGAAACCTTCACCGCGCTGCTGCTGATGGCTGTCGGCTCGACGATGCTGACCATCCCGGTGGTCGCGCCGCGGCTGGCGCGGATCAGGGAGCTGGTGTTCCGGGCCAGCTGAGTCGAGGCCTCGCCTCGCCGCGGGACGACGGCCGCCGGCGTGCGTCAGTGGCTGAAGCGGCTGGAGAGGGGCCGAGGGCTCAGCGCGCGAACGCTGCCGCATGCGCCATCACGGGCGCCTGAGCCATCAGCGCCACCGGTGCGACGATCGCGGCCTGAGCCGCCGCGCTGACCACGACGGCTGCCGTGGCGGACCAGGGGAGTCCGACGCGCGCTTCGGAGAGCAGCCGGGCTGGCGCCTCGATGGCGTTGGGGATGATGCTCAGGAACTCGTCGGCGCGGGCGAGCTCGATCTCCTGTTCCGACATGCCGACGAACACGTGCGCGAAGCCGCGTTCGATCGCGTCGAGCGCGGCCTCGGTCGCGCGGCGCCAGCGCTTGACGGCGGCCACGTCGGCGCGGGCGGCCGACTCCGGCACGGGCCAGCGCGGATCGCCGCCGGTCACAGCCTGCGCGGCATGAAAGGCGTCCACGACGCCGGCCGGTCCGCCCAGCCGGGCATCCAGCACCTGGCTGGCGATCACCCGCGCCAGATCGCGCTGGTGATAGGGGACCATGACTCTCTCGAGGATGACTTCATAGCGGCGCATGACGGTGTTCCTTGGTGGCGGGCTGCTCAATGGGAGGAAGGAGAATACTGGATGGACATACAGTATTCAACCAAGACCATGGAGGCAGAAGCCGGGGTGCTGCCAAGCGCTGTCAGCATGAAGAACGCCCCCGCCGGTGACCCGGACGGGGGCGGGGCGGACGGTCCTCGGAGGGCGGCGGCCTGGGCCGCGCCTTCCGCCGTCAGCCGCTTACTTCAAGCCGTTGCCCATCGCCTTGGCCAGCGAGCCCGTCGGGTCGTCGCCCGAGAACTCCCAGAAGAACGCGCCGCCGAAGCCCTTGGACTTCACGTAGCTCATCTTCTCGGCGATCTGCGCCGGCGTGTCGAAGCTCCAGAAGGTCGTGCCGTTGTAGATCCACTGTGCGCGGCTCTGGCTGTCCACGTAGCTGGTGTAGCCGGTGAGGTTCTTCAGGACCTTGTAGTCCTCGTTGCCCGCCTCATACGTGCCCGGCGCCGCCGTGCCGGTCTGGTACAGCCCGTTGTTGGCCTTGGGCACGTTGGTCCAGCCGCGGCCGTAGAAGCCGATGCCCACGTTCAGCTTCGAGGCCGGCACGCCCTTGTTCAGGAAGGCCTGCATCGCATCGTTCGTGTTGTACGCGCGGACATCCCCGGTCGACGGATCGGCCGTCGAGCCATACAGCGCCGAGTGGAATCCGGTGATCGGATCCCAGCTGCCGTGGAAGTCGTAGGTCATCACGTTGATGAAGCTGAGGTAGGGATGGAACTTGTCCGGATCGAACTGCCGGATCTTGTCCACGCCCGCTGGCGCCGCGATCGTCAGCAGCAGGCCCGGACGCACCGCGTCGAGCTGCTTGCGGAACTCCGCCATCAGGCCGGTGAAGTTCTCCCGGTCCTCCGGCGCGCCGCAGGCCAGGCCGCAGGCGTTGGGGTACTCCCAGTCGATGTCGATGCCGTCGAACACGCCGGCCGCCGCGCCCGCGCCGCCCGCGTTGTCGGTCACCGGCAGGTTGCCCTTGATGTAGGCATCCACGCAGCTCTGCACGAAGGCCGCGCGGTTCTCCGGCCGCGCCGCGCTCGAGAAGCCCCGCGACCAGGTCCAGCCGCCCAGCGAGATCAGCACCTTCAGCTTCGGATACTTGGCCTTGAGCTTCTTGAGCTGGTTCCAACTGCCACGCAGCGGCTGGTCCCAGGTGTCGGCCTTGCCGTCCACGCTCTGGTCGGCGCCATAGGCCTTGCTGTAGTCGGCGAACGCGTCGCCGCCGGCGCCGGTGTTGGGGTCGCTCGGCACCGTCAGGCCGACCTCGCAGCGGTTGTTGCGCACGTTGCCGAAGGCGTAGTTGATGTGCGTCAGGTTGGCCGCCGAGCCGCTGGTGTCGATGTTCTTCACGTGGTAGTTGCGGCCGTAGATGCCCCACTGCGCGAAGTAGCCCAGCAGCACCTTGCCGCCCGCGGTCTGCGCGTCGGTCTTGACCGTGATCGGCGCCGAGGGCTGGGATGCGCCCGCCTGGTTGAACGCGCTGACCGTGAAGGTGTAGCTGGTGTCGGGCGTCAGGTTGGCCACGCTGGCGCTGGTCGCCGCGCCCTGCGCCACCTGCGTCGCGCCCTGGTTGACGCGGTACTGCACCGTGCAGTTCGGGCCGGCCGCGACCGCGTTCCAGGCCAGGTTGACGCTGGTGGAGGACTTGGACGGCGAGGTGAGGCCCGAGGGCGTCGCCGGCGCCGCGGCGCAGTTGCCGCTGGCGGTGCTGGTCAGCAGCGCGGCGCTGGCGGCCGAGACGTTGCCCGCCTTGTCCTTGGCGCGCACCTGATAGCTGTACGAGGTGCCCGCGCTCAGGCCGCTGTCGGTGTAGCTGGTGGCGGCCGGCGAGGCGATCAGCGCGCCGCCGCGCAGCAGCTCGTAGTTGGCCACGCCGCTGCCGGCGTCGGTCGAGGCGGACCAGCTCAGCGTGATGCTGCTGGTGGTGATGTTGCTGGAGCTCAGGCCGGACGGGACGCTCGGGGGCGTCGTGTCGCCGCCGCCGGTGTCGCAGGCCCCCAGCGATTTCCAGACGTCCCATTGGCCGGAGTGCGTGGCCGGCGCTTCGTTCTGGGTCCACCACTTCGCCTGGTAGGCGACGTTGTTCTGCTTGGCGTAGCTGTTGGAGGTGCCGGTGTAGACCGCCGAGGCGGACCACTCGGGCACGTTGCTGCAGTCATAGGCGTGGGCGCTGCCGGCAGCCATCGCGGCAGCCAGCGCGATTGCGCCGAGCTGAGCCAGTCGGTTCGTCATGTCGAGCTCCTGAAAAGGAAGTTGGGGGGGTGGGTGGGGAGGTCCTGGAAATCACGGGCGCGCCGTGGCCGCGGTCTTCGCGGCCGTGGCGGCCGGCACCGCGCCGCGGCGCGCCTCCTGCGCCAGCGCATAGCTGCGGCCGCCGAACGTCACGGTCCAGTTGCTGGGCATGGGCATGGGCAGGTAGTAGTTGATCGTCACGGTGACGCTGGCGCCGGGGGGCAGGCTTTGCCAGCCAGGCAGCTTGAAGCTGGCGCGGTGGAAGTCGTTCTTCAGACCGCCGACGTTGTTGCCCGCCGCGTTGGAGCCGTTGCTGATCACCGTCAGTCCGAAGCCGCTCTGGTCCGTGACCGTCGCCGGGATGGCGGTGGGGACGTCGAACTGGAACTCGGTGCCGCCGGGCAGCGTCGTCGTGCTGTTGTTGGTCAGCGTGAGCTTGGGCGTGATGGGGTAGTTGCTGTCGCCCAGCGCGAAGCCGCTGAGCGCGAAGCCGATGTCCAGCGTCTGGGCGGGCAGGCTGGCCGGGGTCAGGCGGTTGCCGTAGGCGCTCGCGGTCTTGAGCTTGTCGTAGAGCAGGCTCGTCAGCGTGTTGCCGATGAAGTACTCGTTGCGGGCGGTGTTGAACGCGTAGTCGCCAGCGAATTCCCAGAACATCACGCCGCCGATGCCGCGGTCCGCGACGTACTGCGCCTTGACGCCCAGCGACTGCTCGTCCTCGATGCTCAGGAACACCTGCTTCTGCGCGTTCCACAGCCACGGCGCCACCAGCGTCGCGTCGTAGTGGCGGACATAGCTGCCGGTCAGGCGGTCGGCCGGGTTGCCGGCCGGATCCAGGCCGTAGGCGGCCAGGTAGCTGCCCGCGCGGCCCGAGGCCAGGTTCATCGTGTGCCACAGCGGGTTGGAGCCGGCGGGGACCTCCTTGCTGGCGACGTCCAGGTCATGCCAGAGGTTGTCGATGCCGATCGCGCCGTTGCCGCACTTCTGCACGGTGCCGCCGCCAGTGCCGGCCGGGCACTTGCTCTGGTCGGGCAGCGCGGCCTGGCCGCCCAGGCCGTTCGTGCCACCGCTGACCCCTTGCCAGCCGCGGGTGTAGTAGGGCACGCCGATGTTGATGCGGCCCGCCGGCATCGCGCCGCGGAAGTAGTGGTAGGCCCAGTCGGTGTTGAGGTAGCCGATGCGGCCGTACTGGCTGCTCGAGTAGTAGTTCCAGGCCGACAGCTCCGCGTCCTTGCCGTCGTCGTACAGCGCCGCGTTCGGGCCGACGAACTGGTTCCAGGCGCCGTGCAGGTCGTAGCTCATGATGTTCACGTAGTCCAGGTACTGGGTCACCTGGAAGGCCTCCATCCCGCGCAGCAGGTAGCCGGAGGAGGGCGCCGCGATCGTGAGCAGGTAATGGCGCTGGTCGGTCTGGCTGGCCGCGTCCAGCTTCGCGCGCAGCGTGCGCATCAACACCACGTAGTTCTTCATCAGCGCCGCGCGGCGCGCGTTGCTGATCGCGAAGTCCACCGGGTTGCCGGCGTCCTTCATGCTGGTGGGGTACTCGTAGTCGATGTCCACGCCATCGAAGCCGTACTGCCGCAGGAAGGCCACCGCCGAATCCGCGAAGGTGTTGATGCCGGCGGTGTTGGCCGAGCCGTCGGCATTGGTCGTCATCGTGTAGAAGCCGGTGGTCTCGGCCCAGCCGCCGACCGAGATCAGCGTCTTGACGGCCGGGTACTGCTTCTTGAACTTGTTGAGCAGGTTGAAGTGGCCCTTGTAGGCATAGGCCGGGTCCATCTCCGCGCCCGCGGTGCCGGGCCAGGTCAGGCCGGTGGCGGGGTTGGCGGCGTCAGCGGTATTGCCGACGGAGATCCTGTTGGCCGCATCCACATGCGCGAACGCGTAGTTGATGTGCGTGACCTGCGCCCAGGGGATCTGATGCGCGAGGAAGGCGGGCTGGCCGGTCTTGCCGGTGCGCCAACTGGTGAAGTAGCCGATGATGCGGCGCGGCTTGTCGGCGCCCATCTTCTCGCGGCCCTGGTCGTCGTAGACCTTGCAGTAGGCGGGCGCGGTGCCGGCGGTGGTCACCAGGCCCTCGGGGCGGCAGCGCTCGTCGCCGGTGACCTGGCCCTGCACGGTGATGCGCACGGCGCTGCTCTCGGTGGTCGCGCCCTTGTCGTCGGTGGCGCGGGCGGTGATGTCGGCCACGCCGGCGCGCGCGGTCCAGCTCACGCTGAAGGGCGCGCTGGTGTCCTCGGCCACCAGCGCGCCGTTGACGTAGAAGCCGACCTTGGCGACCGAGCCATCGCTGTCCGCCGCGGTGGCCGACAGCGTGACCACGTCACCCGCCGCCGGTGAGCTGCCCGCGCCGGGCGAGCTCAGCGTCACCGTCGGCGGCTTGTTCGTGCCGCCTCCGCCGCCGTCACAGGCGCCCAGCGGCTTCCACACGTCCCACTGACCGGAGTTCGTGGCCGGCGCATTGTTCTGCGTCCACCACTTGGCCTGGTAGGCATTGCTGTTCTGCTTGACGATCGCGTTGCCGTTGTAGGCCGTCGCGGCGCTCCATTCGGCGACGCTGCTGCAGTCGTAGGCCGAGGCGGAGTTGCCGGCCAGGGCCAGCATCGCCGGCAGCAGCCATGGCAGCGCCGGGTGGGGCAGGGGGCGAAGTCTCATCGTTGTCTCCTGAGCAGGTGTTGTCTTGGTGGTCGATCGGTCACTGCGGGATGAGCGCGGCCGCGCCGTGCGGCTGCGGACGCAGCGCGGCGGAGACGGTCGTGCTCGGGAAGAAAAAGCGCCGGCGGGTCAGCCGGCGAACCGGGCGGCCGGTCGGACCCGGCCGCCAGGGCCGGCGCTCAGGCCGGCCACTCGGGGGCAGCGGAGGAGGGGAGAGGCGCGGCGGGCGCGTTCAGGCGCTCGGCGGCGCGGTCAGCGGTGCGGGCAAAAGCGCGTGCAGGCATGGAGTCACTCCTCGCTGTCGACAGGCGGTCCGCGGCGATGCAAGTCCGCGGCGTCCACGAGATCGGTACCGCTGCTGATCTCATAGTGGTATGCAATGTAGATACCACTCGCACACTCATCATTCAGGTTAACCCTCGGATGAGGGGTAACGTGTCGTAATGATGTCGTCAATGCGGTGTAAGGACGTCAATTTCCGTCAGAAGAGCGAAAAGAGAGCGCTCCCGCAGCCGGGTTTAGGAAAAACCAATGTGGGACCAGTTATTGCCCTGGCGGGCGCGGCGCTTCAGCGCTCGACGCGCTGCCACTGCCCCTCCCGGAGCAGCTCGTGCGGCAGGAAGCGGGCCTTGTAGGCCATCTTGTCGCTCTGTGCGATCCAGTAGCCCAGGTACAGGTGCGGCAGGCCCAGGTCGCGGGTCTGGCGCAACTGCCACAGCACGTTGTAGGTGCCGTAGCTGACGTTGGCCTCGGGCTCGTAGAAGGTGTAGACCGCCGACAGCCCGTCGCCGAGGATGTCCAGGATGGACACCATCTTCAGCGCGCCGTCGGGCGTGCGGAACTCGACCAGCCGCGAGTTCACCCGGCTCTGCAGCAGGAACTGGGTGTACTGGTCGACGCTGTCGTGGTCCATGCCGCCGCCGCTGTGACGGCCGGCCTGATAGCGCAGATAGAGCTGGTAGTGCTCGTCGCTGTAGCCCAGGCGCATGACGCGCGCCTGCAGCGATTGATGCTGGGTCCAGGCGCGGCGCTGGCTGCGGTTGGGGTGGAACTCCGCCACCGGGATGCGCATCGGCACGCAGGCCTTGCAGCCATCGCAGTAGGGCCGGTACGTGAACATGCCGCTGCGGCGAAAGCCGGCGGCCACCAGGCTGGTGTAGGCGTCGGCGTGGATCAGGTGGCTGGGCGTGGCGACCTGCGAGCGGGCCTGCCGGTCGCTCAGGTAGCTGCAGGGATAGGGCGCGGTCGCATAGAACTGCAGCTCGGCCAGCGGAAGTTCCTTGGGATGCGTCACGGCGTTACAGCGTCACGGAGGCAGGCGGTCGTCGGGGGTTTCGTGCAGGCCCAGACGGGCCCACAGGCGCGGATGATAGGTCCAATCCCCGGGCGCCTGCAGGCCCGCATACGCCGAGAGATGGGACTCGAAGGCCTCGCGCGTGACGGGTGCCGCGCCCAGCGAGGCCAGGTGCGCGGTCTGCTGCTGGCAGTCGATCCAGGGGATGCCGAACTCGCGGCACAGGCAGATCAGCGCGGCCAGCGCGATCTTGGAGGCGTCGGTCCTGCGCATGAACATCGACTCGCCGAAGAACATCCGGCCCAGGTTGACGCCATACAGCCCGCCGGCGAGTTCGCCGTCCATCCAGGTCTCGACCGAATGCACCGTGCCTTCCTCGGCCAGGCGCAGGTAGGCCTGCTGCATCTCCGGGACGATCCAGGTGCCGTCCTGCCCGTCGCGCGGCGTGCTCGCGCAGGCGCGCAGCACCGTCTCGGTGGCGCTGTCGACGCGGATCTCGCAGCCGGGCGTGCGGATGAAGCGCGCGATCGTCTTGCGCAGCGAGCGCGACAGCTTGAAGTCCGCCGTCTTCAGCACCATGCGCGGATCGGTGGTCCACCAGAGGATGGGCTGGCCCTCCCCATACCAGGGGAAGATCCCCCGGGCGTAGGCCGCCCTCAGCCGGGCGGGGCGCAGGTCGCCGCCGGCGGCGAGCAGCCCCGGCGCGTCGCTGCGCGGGCCGAGGGCGCGGCGCGTCGGCGGGAAGTCCAGAGAGTCATCGTCGAGCCAGGGGATCATCCGCTTCATGGTAGCGTGCCGGCTTCTTTCATCCGCCCCCTCGAAGCCCCGCGTTCCCATGATCACCCTCTACGGCATTCCCAATTGCGACACCGTCAAGCGCGCCCGCGCCTGGCTGGACGAGCAGGGCCTCGCGTACCAGTTCCACGACTACAAGAAGCAGGGCGTGCCCGCGGCGAAGCTGCCGCGGTGGATGGGGGAACTCGGCTGGGACAAGGTGCTGAACCGCGCCGGCACCACCTGGCGCAAGCTGGACGAGGCGGCCAAGGCCGGCGCCTCGGACGCGGCCGGCGCCGCCGCGCTGATGGTGGCGCAGCCCAGCGTCATCAAGCGCCCGATCGTCGAATGGGCTGACGGCCGCCTGAGCCTGGGCTTCTCGCCCGAGCTGTTCGCCGCGCATGCGGCCCGCGCCGCCGCGCGCTGAAGGAGTTCCGCATGTTCACCGGCATCGTCCAAGGGATCGCGCAGGTCGCGGAGATCACCGACAAGGAAGGGCTGCGCAGCTTCACGCTGAGCTTCCCGCCCGGCTTCTGCCAGGACCTGGAGATCGGCGCGAGCGTCGCCTGCGACGGCGTCTGCCTGACCGTCACCGCGCTGAAGGGGGACACGCAGGCGGACTTCGACGTGATGCAGCAGAGCCTGAACCTGACCACGCTGGGCCGGCTCGAGCGCGGCGGCCGCCTCAACGTCGAGCGCGCGGCCAAGGACGGGGCGGAGATCGGCGGCCATCCGCTGTCGGGCCACGTCGACTTCATGGCGACGGTCGAGTCCATCCGCCGTCCCGCCAACAACCACGTGATCCGCATCGCGGTGCCGGCGCCGTGGATGCGCTACATCTTCGCCAAGGGCTACATCGCGGTGAACGGCGCCAGCCTGACCGTGGCCGAGGCGGGCCGCCATCCTGACGGCTCGGGCTGGTTCGAGGTCTGGCTGATCCCGGAGACGCTGCGGATGACGACCTTCGCCGACAAGGGCGAGGGCGCGCCGCTGCACATCGAGATCGAGCGCCAGACGCAGGTGATGGTGGACACCGTCCGCGACGCGGTGGCCGAGAAGATCGGCGCGCTGATGCCCGCCTTGAAGGCCTTCGCGCGGGAGCGCGGCCTGGACCTGGGCCTGGACTGAGCGGCCACCGGGGGACAACCCGCATAGCGGGTTCCCCGGCATTTCCCATCCCTACAACACTGGGTGACCTAAGTCACCAGGCTGGCGCTCCTCGCCCGTCGCCGAGGCCCGATCCGGGCCCTTCCGCCCCCTTCCAGCATCGCCGCGAAGCGGCTTTCCAGCCCCTGGTGCCAGGGCTTGCCCTCTGACGGCGCGCCGCATGCCACCCGCCGCCAGGCCGCGCCAGCCCTGGCGATGACGGGGCCAGGACTTGCGCGAGCGTTCGCCTGTCCGCCCTTGCGTGCGAGTGGCGGAGCGTACATCCCGGTCCAACGCCGTTTCGCCATCCCGCCATCTAGGGGGACGTGGAATCCACCACGATGGGGGCCTCGCTTTTTCGTGTCGAGGCCCTAACAATCCGCGACGTTTCGTTGAAATCGTTTGGTTTCGAGACAAGCTTTCGAGACAACAGGGGGAGAAGACGAATGTTGGCCAAAGGCCTGATGGCTGCCGGATTGATTGCCGCGTCGATCGCCGCGATCGCGCAGGTGCCCTATGTGTTCAGCTACAACCCGGGTCCGACCCGGGGCACCAAATGGATGGCCAAGGCCTCCGATGGCGACACCGAAGGCTCGGCCGCGGTGGTCTCGTCGGCGCCGCGCCCGGTGTGGGCCCGTGTCTGCTACACGATCGGCCCGTCGGATAGCGCCGTGTCCGTCTACGCACAGACCCGCAACGAGGAGCCGCGCGCGCTGGAGATCGCCTGGGGCGGCTGCAGCGATGTGTTCGGCACCAGCATCTGGATCGGCAACCCGCACGGCCAGCCGGTCGGCGGCTATTACGGCGTCGCGTCGGCGACGCCCCTTGATTGACCCCTGTTCCCCGAGTCCCGGCCGGCCGGTCCCTTGCGGGCCGCGTCCGTGGCCGCCGACCTGTTCGCAGTCCTGAGATGTCGCTAGAAAAAATGGAGGATCCCATGCTTGCCACCCCCCGCTTCACCCCTGTTTCCGGCTTCGCGCTGAAGTCCGCCCTGTTGCTGTCGCCGCTGCTGCTGGCCGGTTGCATGGCCACCGCGCCCACGATGGGCGACAACAAGGGCACGGTGTCCGGCGCCGCCGGCGGCGCGACGGCCGAGAACAAGAACAGCCAGCTCGAGCATTGCGACGAGACCCTGGGCACGCTGACGATCTTCGAGGACACGAACGCGCCGTGGTGGTCGCAGCTGCGCGACCGCCAACTGGGCTCGACGGTGCCGGTGCTGCGTCTGATGGTCCAGCAGTCCAACTGCTTCGTGATCGTCGAACGCGGCAAGGCCTTCGCCAACATGGAGCGCGAGCGCGCGCTGATGCAGTCCGGTGAAGTGCGCGCCGGCAGCAACTTCGGCCAGGGCCAGATGGTCGCCGCCGACTACACGATGAGCCCCGAGATCCAGTTCGCCGGCAAGACCGGCGGCGGTGGCGGCGGCATCGGCACCGGCGCGATCGGCCTGCTGACCGCCGTGGCGGCCAACATGAGCCAGAACGAAGCGTCGACGACGCTGCTGCTGGTGGACAACCGCTCGGGCGTGCAGATCTCGGCGGCCGAAGGCACGGCCAAGAACTTCGACTTCGGCATCGGCGGCGCCAGCTTCTTCAGCAACACCGCGGTGGCGGGCGGCGCCTACGGCAAGACGCCGGCGGGCAAGGTGATCGTGACCGCCTTCGCGGACTCGTACAACCAGATGGTCAAGGCGCTGCGCAACTACAAGGCGCAGCAGGTCAAGGGCGGCCTGGGCACTGGCGGCCGTCTGGGCGTGCAGGGCGGCTCGACCGCCGCGTCCAAGGAACTGGATCAGGCCGCGCCGGCCGGCACGCCGAAGGCGGCGCCGAAGCCGGCCGCCAAGTCGGCGCCCAAGAAGAGCAACAGCGCGACGGGCACCGGCACGAAGTGAGACAGGCCTGACTGCGTGACCGCCGCATCGGCGGTCATCACGCTCACCGCTTGCAGCGGAACGAAGAAAGGGCGCTGGCGAAAGCCAGCGCCCTTTGAACTTGCTTTGAACTTGCTTTGACCTTGAGAGGCGCCCGAAGGCGCTGCAAGTCCTCGGGTCCTCGGGGCCTCAGGCCGCGATCAGCTGCCGCAGCACGTAGGGCAGGATGCCGCCGTGGCGGTAGTACTCGACCTCGATCGGCGTGTCGATGCGCAGGATCAGCGGCACGCGGCGCTCGGCGCCGTCGGCCGCATGGATGACCAGCGTCGCGGCGGACTGCGGCTTGATCTCGTCGCCGAGCTCGATGTCGATCACCTCGTCGCCCTTCAGGCCCAGCGACTCCCAGGAGTCGCCCGGACGGAACTGCAGCGGCAGCACGCCCATGCCGACCAGGTTGGAGCGGTGGATGCGCTCGAAGCTCTTGGCCACGACCGCCTGGATGCCCAGCAACTGCGTGCCCTTGGCCGCCCAGTCGCGGCTGGAGCCGGTGCCGTACTCCTCGCCGGCAAAGATCACCGTCGGCACGCCCGCAGCGATGTAGCGCATCGCGGCGTCGTAGATGAACTCCTTCTGGCCGCCGGGCTGGAACAGCGTCAGGCCGCCTTCCTCGCGCGAGCCGTCGGGCTTGGCGGGGATCATCAGATTCTTGATCCGCACGTTGGCGAAGGTGCCGCGCATCATGACTTCATGGTTGCCGCGGCGCGAGCCGTAGCTGTTGAAGTCGGCCTTGAGCACGCCTTGCTCCTTCAGATAGGCGCCGGCGGGAGAGGCCTCCTTGATCGAGCCGGCCGGCGAGATGTGGTCGGTGGTGATCGAGTCGCCGAACAGCGCCATGATCCGCGCGCCCTTGACGCCGGCTTCCTGGGCCTCGGGAATCTGCGTGAAGCCGTCGAAGAATGGAGGTTGCGCGATGTAGGTGCTCTTGGGCCAGCTGTAGACTTGGCCGGTGCCGCCCTTGATCTTCTCCCACAGCTTGCCGGGCTCCGACTTGACCTTGCCGTAGTTGGCGCGGAAGGCGTCCGGATTGAGCGCCAGCTTCAGCAGCGCGTGGATCTCGTCGCTGGTCGGCCAGATGTCGCCCAGGTAGACCTCCTTGCCGCCGGTGCCCAGGCCGACCGGCTCGGTCATCAGGTCGCGCGTCACGTTGCCGGCGATCGCGTAGGCCACCACCAGCGGAGGGCTGGCGAGGAAGTTGGCCTTGATGTTGGGGTGGATGCGGGCCTCGAAATTCCGATTGCCCGACAGCACCGCGGCGCAGACCAGGTCGTTGCTGGTGATGGCCTCGTTGATCTCGGGCGTCAGGTCGCCGGCGTTGCCGATGCAGGTGGTGCAGCCGTAGGCGGCGACGGCGAAGCCCAGCTTCTCCAGATAGGGGAGCAGGCCGGCCTTCTCCAGATACTCGGTGACGATGCGCGAGCCCGGGGCCAGCGAGGTCTTGATGTGGGGCTGGACCTTCAGGCCGGCCTCGACCGCCTTCTTGGCCAGCAGGCCGGCGGCCAGCAGCACGCTCGGGTTGGAAGTGTTGGTGCAGGAGGTGATCGCCGCGATCAGCACGTCGCCGTTGAAGATCTCCAGGCCCTTCTGCTTGCCGCCGAGCGCGAAGGCCTTGGGCAGCTTGTCCACCGGCTGATTGAAGCCGTTCTCGGCCACCGGCTTGGTGAACAGCGAGGCGAAGGTCTTGGCCAGGTCGGTGATGACGATGCGGTCCTGCGGGCGCTTGGGGCCGGCCAGCGACGGGGCGACGCTGCCCAGGTCCAGCGACACGACCTGGCTGTAGCGGATGTCGCCGGTCCTCGGCACGCCGAACAGGCCCTGGGCGCGGAAGTAGGCCTCGAAGGCCTCGATCTCGTCCTGCGTGCGGCCGGTGCCCTTGAAGTAGTCGATGGTGCGCTCGTCCACCGGGAAGAAGCCCATCGTGGCGCCGTACTCGGGCGCCATGTTGCCGATGGTGGCGCGGTCGGGCACGGACAGCGAGGCCGTGCCCTCGCCGAAGAACTCGACGAACTTGCCCACCACCTTGGCCTTGCGCAGGATCTCGGTGACGGTGAGCACCAGGTCGGTGGCGGTGACGCCCTCGCGCAGGCGGCCGGTCAGCTCGAAGCCGACCACGTCCGGCGTCAGGAAGTAGACCGGCTGGCCCAGCATGCCGGCCTCGGCCTCGATGCCGCCGACGCCCCAGCCCACGACGCCGATGCCGTTGATCATCGTCGTGTGGCTGTCGGTGCCCACCAGCGTGTCGGGGTAGTACACGGGGCCCGCGCCGCTGCCGGTCTGGCCGCCGGTCTTGTGCACGCCGCGCGCCAGGTATTCGAGGTTGACCTGGTGGACGATGCCGAAGCCGGGCGGGACGACGCCGAAGGTGTCGAAGGCCTGCATGCCCCACTTCATGAATTCATAGCGCTCGCGGTTGCGCTCGAACTCCAGCTTCATGTTCAGGTCCAGCGCCTTGGGGGTGCCGAAGTGGTCGATCATGACCGAGTGGTCGACGACCAGGTCGACCGGCACCAGCGGCTCGATCGTCTTGGGGTCCTTGCCCTGGGCCTGGGCGACGTTGCGCATCGCGGCCAGGTCGGCCAGCAGCGGCACGCCGGTGAAGTCCTGCAGCACCACGCGGGCGACGACGAACGGGATCTCCTCGTTGCGCGGCGCGTTGGGCTGCCAGTTGGCCAGTTGCTCGACGTGCTCGGCGGTCACCCGCTTGCCGTCGCAGTTGCGCAGCACCGACTCCAGCACCAGCCGGATCGACACCGGCAACTGCTTCACGTTGGGGAAACGCTCGGCCAGCTTGGGCAGCGAGTAGTACTTGCCGCTCTTGCCGGATGCGGTCTTGAAGCTGGCGATGGTGTTGGCGAATGCATCGGGCATGGCTCACTCCTTGGCTTTGATCTTGGCGTTCTGGCCGTCGATGGGGGCTGATTGTGGCCTCGACGGCCGATGTTGTGATGACCCCTTTGGGCGAGGGTGTGCGAGGGCGCAACGCCCCCTCTCGAGAGGGGCGGGCACGCGGATTGCAGCAATGCCCCCAATCGGGGCGGGGCGAGGGCCGTTGGCTAACAATGCCCCGAGGACTTGCAGGCCGCCAGCGGCCGGGGCGCGCAAGAACTGACCCCCCGGCTGCTTCCGACCAAGCTTCTTTCGTGTTTCGCGGACGAGGAATCGCATGGATCAGGAACTGATGCCGCCCACGTCGACCACCGCCGCGCGCGCGGCCGAGGCGATCGCCAGCGCGGCTGGCGCGCCGCCGCTGCCGCCGGCCGGCTTGACGCTGCTGCAGCGGCTGTTCTCGGCCTACCCGGGCAGCATGGGGCTGAAGCTGGGGCGCTGGGAGGCCCGGCTGGGCGCGCAGGCACAGCGCGCGCCCGACTTCACGCTGGTGCTGAACGACCCGGCCGCGCTGCGCCGGCTGCTGCTGGGGCGCGACCCGCTGCGTTTCGCGGAGGCCTATTTCACGCAGCAGATCGATGTCGAGGGCGACTTCTTCGCCGCGCTGCAGCTCAAGGATCACCTGCCGGAGCTGACCCTGTCCTGGAGCGACCGGCTGCGGCTGGCCGTGCGGCTGCTGGCGCCGCCGCCCGGCGCGGCGGACGCGGAGCTGCGCGCCGGCGGCGTGCGCCGCCACACGCGGGCCGAGAACAAGGCCGCGATCGCCTTCCATTACGACCTGTCCAACGACTTCTACGCGCTGTGGCTGGACCCGGCGATGGTGTACTCCTGCGCCTATTACGAGACGGAAGGCACCACGCTGGCGCAAGCGCAGTGGGCCAAGCTGGATCACATCTGCCGCAAGCTGCGCCTGCAGCCGGGGGAGGAACTGCTGGACGTGGGCTGCGGCTGGGGCGCGCTGGTGATGCACGCGGCGCGTCATTACGGCGTGAAGGCGGTCGGCATCACGCTCTCGGAGCGTCAACTGGCGCTGGGCCGCGAGCGCATCGCCGCCGCGGGTCTGCAGGGGCAGGTGGAGGTGCGGCTGTGCGATTACCGCGACATGACGGGCCAGTTCGACAAGGTCTCGAGCGTCGGGATGTTCGAGCACGTCGGCTTGAAGAACCTGCCGACCTATTTCGCCAGCGTGCACCGGCTGCTCAAGCCGGGCGGCCTCTTCATGAATCACGGCATCACCCATGAGGAGGACGGCTGGGGCCAGGCGCTCTCGTCGAAATTCATCAACCGGTATGTGTTCCCGGACGGGGAGCTGGACCGGGCGAGCAATGTGCTGCGCGTGATGGAGCAGCAGAAATTCGAGATCCACGACGTCGAGGGCTTGCGCATGCATTACGCGCGCACGCTGCGCGCGTGGGTGGCGCGCCTGGAGGAGAACCACGAGCAGGCGCTGCAGTATGTCGACGAGGCGCATTACCGCATCTGGCGCCTGTACATGGCGGCTTCCGCGCTGGAGTTCGAGACGGGCGAGCTGGGTCTGTACCAGATCCTGGCGAGCAAGCGCGATGGCGGCCCGGCCCCGGTGCCGCTGACGCGCCGCTACATGTACGACCCGCGCTAGGCCAGCGCCGCCGGCCTGTGGCGAGCCGGCACCAGTCTCCGCCTTTGCGGGGAACCCGCGTTGACCGTCCCCCGGCGCACGCGCAAGATGCCCCGCCATGGGGATCCGTCATGACGAAGTCCGGTGCTGGCGGACGGCGATCGAGCGAGGCGCCTTCGGCGTCTGGGACCTGAAGCCGCCGCTGGAACTGGTGCACTACTCGCCGCGCTGGAAGGAACACCTGGGCTTTCCGCATCCGGAGCAGCCTGACAGCACCGCGTTCTGGCGCTGCCGGGTGCATCCGGAGGACCTGGAGCCGATGATGATGGCGCTGCGCGCGCACTTCGACGGGTTCACCGAGGGCTATGAGCATCGATTCCGGCTGCGGAGCAATGGCTCGGGGTACAGGACGGTGCTGTCGCGGGGCAGGGTGGTGCAGCGGGACCATCGGGGCGACGTGGTGCGGATGCTCGGCACCATGGTGGATCTGACGGAGCGGCCGGTGACGCCGTTCGATGACCGGTTTCTCGGCGAGAACCTGTCGCCCGCGGCCTTGGGATGCACGCCGTTCCATGCGCTGCTGGGCGTGCCGGCGACGGATGCGGCGCCGTATGACCCGATGTATGACGACGATGCGGCGCAACTGCTCGACCTCGTCGCGGAAATCCTCGATCAGTCGTTCAGGCAGGCGATGAGCATGCCGTGACCGCCACGGGCCGGGGAAGCCGCTCGGCTAGGTCACCGGCGCCGGATTGAACAGCACGAGCGCGTTCGCGAGCTTGTGCTGTTCCGCCCAGGTCTTCTTCCCGGACGCGACATCCAGCATCAGCCTGAACATCTCCCATCCGAGCTCCTGGATCGTCTTCTCCCCATCGGCGATCTGCCCCGCGTTCACGTCCATCAGGTCATGCCAGCGCCGCGCCAGGTCGCTGCGCGTCGCCACCTTGATCACCGGGCATTGCGCCAGCCCGTACGGCGTGCCGCGCCCCGTCGTGAACACATGCAGGTTCATCCCCGCCGCCAGCTGCAGCGTGCCGCAGATGAAATCGCTCGCCGGCGTCGCCGCATAGATCAGCCCGCGCTGATCGCGCCGCAGCTTGTCCCCGGGCGACAGCACGCCCGAGATCGCCGAGCTGCCGCTCTTCACGATCGAGCCCATCGCCTTCTCGACGATGTTGGACAGCCCGCCCTTCTTGTTGCCCGGGGTCGTGTTGGCGCTGCGATCGACGCTGCCGCGCTTGAGGTACTCGTCGTACCAGGCCATCTCGCGCACCATCGCCTGCGCCACCTCCGGCGTGCTCGCGCGGGAGGTCAGCTGCGCGATGCCATCGCGCACCTCGGTGTTCTCGCTGAACATCACCGTCGCGCCCGCGCGCACCAGCAGGTCGGCGCAGAAGCCCACCGCCGGATTCGCCGTCACGCCCGAGAACGCATCGCTGCCGCCGCACTGCACGCCCACCACCAGCTCCGACGCCGGCACCGTCTCGCGCCGGCGCGCGTTCAAACGCGCCAGGTGGACGCTCGCCTGCGTCATCACCGAATCGATCATCGACATGAAGCCGACGTGCTTCGCATCCTGCAGGCACACGACGTCGAGCCCCTCGTCCGCCGCCTCTGCGCGCCGATCCGCGATCGGGATCACGCCGGGCGGCATCAGCCGCTCGGGCTGCAGCTTCTCGCAGCCCAGGCTGACGACCATCACTTCGCCGCCGAAGTTGGGATTGAGGCTGATGTTGCGCACCGTGCGGATCGGGATCACCGCATCCGGCGCGTCGATCGCCACGCCGCAGCCATAGCTGTGCGCCAGCGCCACGACGTCGTCGACGTTCGGATACTTCGGCAGCAACTCGCGCTTGATGCGCTCGACCGCGAACTCGACCACCCCCGCCACGCATTGCACCGTCTGCGTGATCGCCAGGATGTTGCGCGTGCCCACCGAGCCATCGGCGTTGCGGTAGCCCTGGAAGGTGTAGCCCTCGAGCGGCTCGTGCGCCGGGGCCTGGACCGTGGCCATCGGCAGGCCTTCGAGCTCGCGCGCCGGCGGCATGCGCAGCAGCCGCTCGTGCACCCAGCTGCCGGCCGGGATGTCCTGCAGCGCGTAGCCGATGGGCACCTGGTAGCGCAGCACGGCCGCATCGGCCGGCAGGTCGGTCAGCGCGACCTTGTGGCCTTGCGGCACATGGTCGCGCAGCACCAGGCCGGAGGGCAGCACCGAGCCCTCGGGCAGTCCGCCGTCGTTGGCGACGATGGCGACGTTGTCGGCCTCGTGCATCTGGATGGTCAGCGGGGAGGTGATCATGGAGACTTCCTGGGACGGGTCAACCTGGGAGGGACGGGAACGGCACGGGCTCAGACCGGCTTGAGCTCGACGCGCTTGATCTCGCCGACGATCAGCAGATAGCTCAGCACCGCCACCAGCGCATGGGCGCCGACGAACACCAGCGCGCCGTTGAACGAATGCGTCGTCTGCACGATATAGCCGATGACGATGGGCGTGACGATGCCGGCGACGTTGCCGAAGGTGTTGAAGAGCGCGCCCGACAGGCCGGCGATCTCCTTGGGCGAGGTGTCCGACACCACGGCCCAGCCCAGCGCCCCCAGGCCCTTGCCGAAGAACGCCAGCGCCATGATGCCGACCACGACGGCCTCGATGCCCACGTAGTTGCACGCGATCATCGAGGTCGACAGCAGCATCCCGATCACGATCGGCAGCTTGCGCGCGAAGGTCAGCGAATGGCCGCGGCGCAGTAGCCAGTCGGAGATCACGCCGCCCAGCACCCCGCCGGCGAAGCCGCAGATCGCGGGCAGCGCCGCGACGAAGCCGGCACCCAGCAGCGACATGCCGCGCTCCTTGACCAGGTAGATCGGGAACCAGGTCAGGAAGAAATAGGTGAGCACGTTCACGCAGTACTGCGCGATGTAGACGCCCAGCAGCATGCGGTTGCCCAGCAGCTGCTTGAGATAGCCGAGCCTGGGGCCCGGCGCTGCCTTCGCCGACGCGCCGCCGCAGAGCAGCGCGCCGCCAGCCTCGATGTGCTCGCGCTCCGCGGCGCTGATGGCGGGATGCTCGGCCGGGCTGTTGTGCATCGTGCGCATCCAGACCACGCTCATCAGGATGCCCAGGCCGCCCATGAAGTAGAAGACCTCGGACCAGCCGATGGCATGGACGATCCACGCCATGATCGGCGCGAACAGCACGGTGGCGAAGTACTGCGCCGAGTTGAAGATCGCCGACGCGGTGCCGCGTTCCTTCACCGGGAACCAGGCCGCGACCATGCGGCTGTTGGCGGGGAAGGAGGGCGACTCCGCCAGGCCCACCAGCAGGCGCATCAGGAACAGCGCCGACACCGCCAGCGGCAGGCCGAGGAGCGTCGAGTCCATGCCCATGTGATGCACGGTGCCCTGCAGCATCGTGAACAGCGACCACAGCAGGATGCTCCAGGCATAGACCTGCCTGGCGCCGAAGCGGTCCAGCAACCAGCCGCCGGGCAGCTGGCCCAGCACGTAGGACCAGCTGAAGGCCGAGAAGATGAAGCCCATCTGGACGGCGTCGATGCCCAGTTCCTTGGACAGCACCGGACCGGCGACGCCCACGGTGGCGCGGTCCGCGTAGTTCAGGACGGTGACGATGAAGATCATCGCCAGCACGCCGAAGCGCGCGCGGCCGACCGCGCCCGCGGCCGGGGAGGAGAGGGATAACTGCATGTTGTCTCCGGATCGCATTCGAGGGCCGGTCTGCGCCGGCTTGCATGGCAGGGGAGGAGGAGGCAGGCCTGGTGCAGGCCTGGGCTCAGGCTTGCGTGTAGGCGGTCTTCACGGTGGTGTAGAACTCGGCGGCGTAGCGGCCCTGCTCGCGCGGGCCGTGGCTGGAGGCCTTGCGGCCGCCGAAGGGCACGTGATAGTCGACGCCCGCGGTGGGCAGATTGACCATCACCATGCCGGCCTGCGCGTGGCGCTTGAAGTGCGTCGCATGCTTGAGCGAGGTGGTGGCGATGCCGGACGCGAGGCCGAACGGCGTGTCGTTGGCCAGCGCCAGCGCCTCGTCGTAGTCCCTGGCCCGGATCACGCTCACCACCGGCCCGAAGACCTCTTCGCGGTTGATGCGCATCGCCGGCGCGGTGTCGGTGAACAGCGCGGGCGTCAGGTAGAAGCCCGGCGCGCCCGCGCTGCTGACGGCGATCGCCTCGCCGCCGGCGGCCAGCGTCGCGCCCTCCGCCTGGGCGATGGCGATGTACTCGAGGTCCTGCGCGAGCTGGCGTTCATCGACCACCGGGCCGATGTCGGTGCCGGCCTTGCGGGCGTCATCGACCTTCAGCGACTTCATGCGGTCGACCATCGCGGCGACGAAGCGGTCATGGATGCCCGCCGTCACGATCAGGCGCGAGGACGCCGTGCAGCGCTGTCCGGTCGAGAAGAAGCCGCTGTTGATCGCGGCCGCGACGGCGACGTCCAGGTCCGCGTCGTCGAGCACGACGAACGGGTTCTTGCCGCCCATCTCCAGCTGGAATTTGGCGCCGCGCGCGACGCAGGCCGCGGCGACGCGCTGGCCGGTGGCGACGCTGCCGGTGAAGCTGATCGCGTCGACCTGGCGGTTCTCGAGCAGCTCGGCGCCGACCTCGGAGCCGCGGCCCATGACGAGGTTGAACACGCCGTCGGGCAGGCCCGCGCGCTGGAGGATGTCGGCCAGGGCCCAGGCCGAGCCCGGCACCAGGTCGGCGGGCTTGAGCACGACGCTGTTGCCGAAGGCCAGCGCGGGCGCGATCTTCCAGGCGGGGATCGCGATGGGGAAGTTCCACGGTGTGATCAGGCCCACGACGCCGATGGGCTCGCGCGTCACCTCGACGCCGACGTTCGGGCGCACCGAGGCGATCACGTCACCGCCGGCGCGCAGCGCCTCGCCCGCGAAGAACTTGAAGATGTTGCCGGCGCGGGCGACCTCGCCGATCGCCTCGGGCAGGGTCTTGCCTTCCTCGCGCGCCAGCAGGTCGCCCAGCTCGGCCTTGCGGGCCAGGATCTCGGCGCCGGCGGCGTCCAGGATGTCGAAGCGCTGCTGCGGCGTGGACAGGCTCCACTTGCTGAAGGCGGCACGCGCCGCGTCGATGGCGGCGCGGGTCTGCGCGACATCGGCCTGCGCGTACTCACCGACCACGTCGCCGGTGTCGCTCGGGTTGATGTTGCGCGAGGCGCGGGCGCCCTCGACCCACTCGCCATTGATGAGATTCTTGAACATGGGCACTGCTCCGCGCGCGCTCACTGCGGGCCCAGCTTGGCCATCAGCGCGCCCAGTTCGTCGAACTCGGCCGGCTTGAGGTCCGACAGCGGCGGCCGCACCGGCCCGGCGGTGTGGCCGGCGAGCGTGGCGCCGGCCTTCACGATCGAGACCGCGTAGCCCTGGCCCTTGTTGCGCAGCGCGATGTAGGGGAGGAAGAAGTCCTGGATGAGGCGGTCGGTGGTCGCGGTGTCGCCGGCGGCGTGCGCGTTGTAGAAGTCGATCGCGGTCTTGGGGATGAAGTTGAAGACGGCCGACGAGTACACCGGGCAGCCCATCGCGCGGTAGGCGCCGGCGAAGACCTCGGCGGTGGGCAGGCCGCCCAGGTAGCTGAAGCGGTCACCGAGCCGCTGGCGGATCGAGACGAAGGACTCGATGTCGCCGATGCCGTCCTTGAAGCCGATCAGGTTGGGGCAGGTGTCGGCGAGCTTGAGCAGCGATTCGGGCGTCAGGCGGCAGGCGCCGCGGTTGTAGACGATCACGCCGAACTTGACGCTGCGGCACACGGCCTGCACGTGCGCCACCAGACCCTCCTGCGAGGCCTCGGTCAGGTAGTGCGGGAGCAGCAGGATGCCCTGCGCGCCCAGGCGCTCGGCTTCCTGCGCGTACTGGATGGCGACGCGGGTGGGACCGCCGGCGCCCGCGATGATGGGCATCCTGCCCTGGCAGGTCTGGACGGCGACGCGGATGACGTCGCTGTACTCCTTGGGCTCGAGGGAGAAGAACTCGCCGGTGCCGCCGGCCGCGAACAGCGCGGTCGCGCCGTAGGGCATCAGCCATTCCAGGCGCTCGGCATAGGGCTTGGGCGCGAAGTTCAGCTGGGCGTCGAAGTCGGTCAGCGGGAAGGACAGCAGGCCGTGGGAAATGGTGGCCTTGAGGTCTTGCGGCGAGGTCATGAGGGCGTGTCTCCGTGGCTACAACAGCGCTGGCAACTCCGATCGCACCAGGATTGGTACCGGTACCAGCATGAGGCGCATCGTAACGAGCGCCGCCACGGCGTTCAAGAAGAAGTCGTACAACTGCGGGTATGTACCTAGATGGCGGGCGGGCGCCGTCGGGCGCGCGGTCTTCCCGCCGCCCACAGCAGCGGCAGCACGCCTGCGGACCAGAGCCACGCCATGCCGGGCTCTGGAACGACGGTGGGCGCCGGGAGGTCGACCAGGGACGGGCCGACGATGTGCCCGAAGTCGACGAAGCCTTCGTAACCGGGCGGGCCGCTGGTGCCGCCGCCGGTGAAGAGATAGAAGTTGTTGGCCGTGTCGGTGCTGACGCCCCGCGGGGTCGAGAACCAGAACACCAGATCGCCGGTGTACGTGGCATTGACGGTCCTGTTGGTCCATCCCCAGTACGAGCCTGAGATCGACAGCGGCGGCGCCGCGTCCCCGACCAGCATCACGAAGTTGAAGTCGTCGGGCTGGCCGGTGGCGACGGGCAAGGGGAAGGACCAGTTGCCCTTCAGGTTCTCGCGGACGGCGAACTCCACGTACCCGAGCGACGAGAGCGCGCGCGAATCGACCGTGTAGGTGTAGGTGTACAGCTTGGTCGCCGCGTTGTAGCTCACGGCGCCGGTGACCGCCGAGGCGGCTTGCGCCGGCGGCGTCGCCGTCAGCGCGGCCAGCGCGGTGAGCGCGCAGCCGGCGATGCTCAGCACTCGCTTCATGGGACTCTCCCTGGTCCCCGCGACAACCACGCGTCGAGGACCTCCACCGACTCTAGACGCGGGCGCCCCGAACACAAGCCGTCATCGGGCCTGGAAGCCGTTCACGGGGACATGGGGCGGCGGCGTCCCTTTGGCCACGCGATTTCCGAAGAAGCCGACGCGATCGCCATCAGCCGGTCCGGATGGACCTCCGCCTGCGCCACCAGCGCGCCTGAGAGAGACCGCTGCGGTCAGAGCTCCGCGACGAAGTCGTCGATCTGGAACGGCACGCAGATCGTGTGCGTCCGGAGACTGCTCTTGCTGAGCTTGACCACCAGCTTCACGAGCTCCGAGCTCTCACGGCAGTCGCCGCGCTGCAGGCCCGCGAAGCGATGCTTCGCCCCGCTCAGCGACGCCAGCAGGTCTGTGGTGTTCTGGGCGGGGACCAGCGAGTCCGTGCTGAAGTGGTAGAGCTTCACCTGCGCCTGCGGCAGGTCGTAGACCTGAGTCGTGCCGGCGAGCGTGTTCGCGCCCAACTGCGCCACGAGGTCGGGCTGGTTCCGGTTTTTGTACGAGAGCAGGAAGGCTGGCAGGAACTGGCCATCCGGCGAGAAGACCTGCGCAGGATCGAAGGGCAGATTTCCGTAGGCCTTGTAGCTGCTCATCACATCGCGGACGTGGCTGGGCAGGAAGCTCATGTCCTCATGCAGCGCGTAGGCGTCGGGGGCCGCGCCGCCGGCGGTCAGGAGGGGGCCATTGAAGGTGCGATAGATGTCGTAGGGGCCCTCGGCTACGGAGATCATCCGGATCGTGCCTTCCCGCGCGAGATGGGGCAGCGCCGCGATCGCCGAGTACCCGCCTTGCGAAGCGCCGATGATGCGCAGGTCGGGTCCGGGTTTCGCGAGATGCTTCTGAAGGAAATGCTCGCGCACGGCGCGCAGCATGTCCTGCGTCTGCGCGGCGGTATCCGCCGCGACCAGGTAGGCCTGCGGCAGGGCGGCGCTCTCGCCCAGACCGATCAGGTCCGGCGCCAGGAACAGGTGACCTTTCGCGGCGGCGATCAGGCCAGGGACCGCGATCGCGTTGGCGCCCAGCGACGGCGCGTCCGCCTGATCTCGTATCGCGCCGCGCTGCCCGACGACCACGGGCATGCCGTTGTAATCGACCGGGGTGCCGCCGAGGTTCTGTTCCGGTGCGATGACCAGGCCGCTCAGCGTGACCGGATTGCCGCGCGAGTCCGCGCTGCGATAGGTGATGCGGCTCAGGTGTGCGCCATGCTTCGCGTCGGGCCGGGCCAAATGGGGCAGCTCGCGCCGCAGCATCGCCTTGAGCAGCGCTGCCTCGAATGGCCGGTGCTTGGCGAGCCGTTCGGCGAAGGCATCGAGGACGCCGTCGATCGCCGCTCTGGAGACATGCGCCGACTCCGGTATCGGCGACAGCTTCAGCGCCTGGTCGCTGACGGCGACCAGACTGCCGCGGCGCTCCGTGCCCGTCGTGAAGAACGTCACCGTCTTGCCGTTCAGGTGCAGCGCATAGGGCGTGCCGGGGCGAAGCGGCTGGACGGGCTCGAGGGTGCGGGTGCCGACGATGCCGCCGTCGGGATTGGTCCATTCATTGGCCGTGACGACGGCCGTGGGGACCTTGGCCATGGCCTTGTCGACCAGCGCGATGTCATCGCAGGCGCCAGCTTTTTCCGACGAGTAGACGACGGTCATCAGCGGGTCGATGAAGCCGGCGGTGACGGAGGCCTCGGGCGTGACGCGCAGCACCTTGCAGGCGGCCGTCGGCGCGGGTGGCGGGTCGCCCTTGTCCTTGCTGCCACCGCAGGCGGCCAGGAGGATCGGCAGCGCGAGCACCGGCAGGAGCTTGGACAGAAGGGAGTGAGGAGGTCATCGCATGGGAGAGTGATGGTGAGTGGGAGCCGGAGATGGTCTCGACGCCGTGACACCGGCTCAATGCGCAGACCTGGCGTCCGCGGCATGCCCAGGTGACTCATCGGGGGGGCGGACTCCCCCTGTGTGGGGAATGTGGCTTGCCGGAGATCGGATGCCGGACGCCTGTCATCGACGTGCGTACCGCTCTGTGTAGACTCTTCCCCCGATGACTTCGACGGCCCGTTTCCTGACCTCAATGCCTGACCCCGTCCCTGGCACCGACGCCGCGGCGGACGCGCCGCCCGCACGGGCGGCGACGCCGCGATTCGACCGGCTCGACGCGTTGCGCGGCGTGGCGATGGTCTGGATGACCGCCTTCCACTTCTGCTTCGACCTGAGCTACTTCAAGCTCATCCTGGCGGACTTCTACCGCGACCCCTTCTGGACCTGGCAACGCAGCGCGATCGTCAGCCTGTTCCTGCTGTGCGCGGGCATGGGGCAGGCGGTGGCCCTGTCGCAGGGCCAGACGGCCGACCGCTTCTGGCGCCGGTGGGGGCAGATCATGGGCTGCGCGCTGCTGGTGTCGATCGGCTCGTGGTGGATGTTTCCGCGTTCGTTCATCAGCTTCGGCGTGCTGCACGGCATGGCGCTGATGCTGATCCTGGTGCGTTTCGGCTTCGCGCGGCTGCCCACCGCCGCGCTGTGGGCGCTGGGGGCGGTGGCGATCGCGCTGCCTTTCCTGATCGCGCATCCCTTCTTCGACACCCGCACCACCAACTGGGTGGGCCTGGTCACGCACAAGCCGCTGACCGAGGACTACGTGCCGGTGCTGCCCTGGCTGGGCCCGATGCTGTGGGGCTGCGCGCTGATGCGCGCCGCGGCGGTGCGGGCCTGGTTCACGCGGCCGCTGCTGCCCGCGCTGAAGCCCTTGTCGGCGATGGGACGCTGGTCACTGTCGTACTACATGGTCCATCAGCCGGTGATGATCGGCGCGCTGATGGGGGCGCGGCAGCTGGGCTGGCTCTAGGCGCGGACCTGCCGCGGCGATGTCCCGTCACAGTTCGCCGAGGAAATCGTTCAGCACGAACGGGAAGCAGATCAGGTGCGTCGTGGAGACGCTGCGGGCGTGCTTCAGGATTTCTCGCACCACGGGCGAGTGCTCACGGCAGTCTCCGGGTTCCGCGTGCGGGACATCCGGGCGCTGTTGCTGCAGCCGGGCGAGCATGTCGTCGGTGTTGCGCGCGGCCAGCAGTGTGTCGCCGCTGTAGCGGTAGAGCTTGACCGTCGCCAGCGGCAGATGATGGCGCTGCGAGCCCTCCGCCAGGCTGTTCACGGCGAGGTGCGCGGTCAGCGCCGGATGCTTGCCGTTCCTGTAATCGGCCAGGAAGCCGGGCAGCGGCGCGCCGCGCTCGTCGAAGGTGGTCGCCGGGTCGTAGCGCAGGCCCTGGTAGGCGGCCATCGCGTCCAGCATCGGGCGCAGGTACTCGGGCAGGCGGGCCAGATCGGCATGCGCGGAGTAGTCGTCGCGAGCCTCGCCGGCGGCGGCCCGCAGCGCGCTGTCCACGGTGCGATGGATGTTGTACGGCCCGGCGCCGCCGTAGACGGCGCGCACGGTGCCGTGGCGCGACAGCGCCGGCAGCGCGGCCATCGACGAGAACGCGCCCTGCGACAGTCCGACCACGCGCAGGTCGGGGCCGGGCTGGGCGGCGTGGACCTGCTGGAGATGCTCGCGCACCGCGGCCAGCATGTCCTCGGTGTGCGCCGAGGCGTCCTTGGCGATCACGAAGGCCTGCGGCCGCGTGGCCGACTCGCCCAGGCCGATCAGGTCGGGGGCGACATAGAGGTGGCCCTTGCCCGCGGCCCAGAGGCCCGGCAGCAGCATGAAGTTCGCGCCTGAGGAGGGCGCGGGATCCGTGCTGGCCGTGGACGGATGCTGTCCGAGCACGAGTGGCAGACCGTTGAGGTCCACGGCGGCACCGCCCTTGGCGGCGGCGGGCAGCACCAGCAGGCCGCTGAGCGTGACCGGCGCGCCGGAGGCATCGGTGCTGCGGTAGAGCACGCGCTGGACCTGGGCATCATGGATCGCGCCGGGGTCGGCGATGCGGGGCAGTTCCAAACGCAGCAAGGGCATGAGCATGGCCGCGAGCTCGCTGGGAATGTCGTGCGCCTTCAACTGCCCCTTGAGGAGGATGTCGGCCAGTTGGTTGATGTCCTTCCTGGGGATGCGGCTGGCGGCGGGCAGGCCTGGAACGTTCACCGTCACGTCCTGGACCGCCAGCACCTGGCCGCGCCGTTCGGTGCCGGCCGTGAAGGTCGCGACCGGCGTGCCGGCGAGCACGATGCCGTAGCTCGCGGACGGCTCGAGGCCGCTGGCCGGTTCGATCGTCATCGACCCTGCCACGCCGCCGTCTGGCAGGGCCTGCTCCGTGGCAGCCACGGTGCGGGTGGGCAGGGGGCGGCCTGTCGCGTCGTGGAGCGAGAGCGAGGCGCAGCGTTCAGCGACTGGCGATCGATAGATCGCGGAGATCCGCGGATTCACGGCTGCCCCCTTCAGCGCATTGGCGGGCGTGACGTGCAGGAGCTCGCAGCTGGGCGGTTCGACGGCCGCTTCCGGGGATCCCTGGCTCTTGGGGCCGTCGCAGGCGGCCAGCAGCAGGGACAGGATCAGGAACAACGAGGGGCGCATGGTGCGGCGAAGCAGGGATGGGCGTTGATCGTCGGCGCGCCGAGGAGAAGCTTCAATGCGGCGTCCTGATGGCGTGGCCCGGCGCGACTGACCGATGGAGGGCAGGGTGACTGCGGCGATGCGGGTCCGGTGTTCGACGGCTCGCCGTCCAGCGGCACGCCAGGACGCTGGCCGATGCGGCGGGGCCTGCCACAATCGCGCCCCATGAGTGCCCCTTCCAAGACCCAGATCCTGTTCGGCTTCCACGCCGTCACCGTGCGCCTGAAGACGGCGCCTGAATCGGTGCAGGAGATCCTCTTCGACGCCACCCGCAAGGACCAGCGCATGCGCGGCTTCCTCGAGAAGGCCGAGGCCGCGGGCGCGCGGCTGGTCGAGAGCGATGACGACCGGCTCAAGGCGCTGTGCGGCACGCACCGCCATCAGGGCGTGGTGGCGCGGGTCAAGGCGGTGGCCAAGTCGCACTCGCTGGACGAGGTGCTGGACGAGGCCGAGGGCCCGCCGCTCGTGCTGGTGCTGGACGGCGTGACCGATCCGCACAACCTCGGCGCCTGTCTGCGGGTGGCTGACGGCGCGGGCGCGCACGCGGTGGTCGCGCCCAAGGATCACGCGGTGGGTCTGAACGCGACGGTGGCCAAGGTCGCCAGCGGCGCCGCGGAGACGGTGCCCTACCTGATGGTGACGAACCTGGCGCGCACGCTGGGCGAGCTCAAGGAGCGCGACATCTGGGTGATCGGCACCTCGGACCAGGCGGAGAAGACGCTGTACGACCTGGACCTGACGGGGCCGGTGGCGCTGGTGCTGGGCGCTGAGGGCGCTGGCATGCGGCAGCTGACGGGCAAGACCTGCGACGAGCTGGTGCGCATCCCGATGCAGGGCGCGGTGGAGAGCCTGAATGTCTCGGTCGCGGCCGGCGTGTGCCTGTACGAGGCGCTGCGGCAGCGGCAACGCGCGAAGTAGTCCGCGCTGCCCGGACCTTGGGTCGCGCCACGAGCCGGCGCCGTGTGATCCTGAGGCTGTTCAAGTCGAGCGAGAGCCATGGAACAACAGGTCATCAACAGCATCGCGGATTGGCTTCCGCTGCCCTTTGCCCTGGTCGTGATGCTGGGGTTCTTCGGGATGCTGTACTGGATCATTCGGCGCACCCGTTCCTTCAGCGTGGTGTTCGAGCGCATCTGGCAATTGCTGGCCGGACATGCCATTGATCCGGACCGGGATGCCGGCGCGATGCTCCGGGACCATCGGGAGCTGATCGAGATCCGCTTCCGATTCCTTCCCCAACTGCGCACGCAGCGGCAACTGACGGCGCTGCGGTCATGGCTGCGGAGTCACGACGAGGACATCGGCGATATCGGCCGCTGTGGTCCGAATCTCTTCGACGTGGACGCGCTGGCGGTTCGTGAGGATCGCCTGTGGCCCAAGCGCTGGCTCGCGGCGGCGATGGCGGTCTCCATTCTGTTGGCGCCGTTGACGCTGGCCTCCTCGATCGCCATGTGGCTGCCTCATCCCATCCTCAACTTCAGGTCGTCCGGCACGATGTTCGTGCTGAAGGATGAGTCGGCGCGGGGGTTGTTCAACCGTGACGAGGTGACGCGGGGTGCGTGCGAAGCCTCGAAGGCGCATCCGGGCCAGGCGGAAGGGAAAGCGGCAGGTGCCGGAGAAGGCTTTGCGCCCGACGAGCGTCAATCGCTCTGCGGTCTGCTGGCGGACCCGGTCCTGATGAAGAAATTCCGCGACGATGTGCCGCTGCAGAAGTTCGCTTTCATGATCGCGACGGGGATGTGCCTGTTCGTGGCGGTCTCGGCGTGGCTGGCCAGCAGTCGTGGCATGGCGGCGCACGAGCTGCTCGAGCGCTTGAAGCAGCGGCCCCCTCCACGCCCGGTGATCGATCCGGCGCTCATGTAGCCGGCGCGAGATAATTGCGGCACTGCGGCCCCTCCGGGCCGCGTCATCATTTGAAGGCGCCCGCGAGGGCCCGAACGTCTACCGGAACCGCAAGCCATGGCCGTCATCGAAGTCACGCACCCCCTCGTCAAGCACAAGATCGGCCTGATGCGGGAGGGCGACATGTCCACCAAGAAGTTCCGCGAGCTGACCGGCGAGGTCGCGCGGCTGCTGGCCTACGAGGCGACGGCGGACTTCCCGCTCGAGAAGACGACGATCGACGGCTGGTGCGGGCCGGTGGAGATCGATCAGATCGCCGGGCGCAAGGTGACCGTGGTGCCCATCCTGCGCGCGGGCCTGGGCATGCTGGACGGCGTGCTGGACATGATGCCCAACGCCAAGGTCAGCGTGGTCGGCCTGGCGCGCGACCACGAGACGCTGCAGCCGGTGAACTACTTCGAGAAGTTCGTCGGGCAGCTGGACCAGCGCACGGCGCTGATCGTCGACCCGATGCTGGCGACGGCGGGATCGATGATCGCGACGGTCGATCTGCTGAAGAAGCGCGGCTGCAAGGACATCCGCGCGCTGGTGCTGGTCGCGGCGCCGGAAGGGGTGGCGGCGCTGAACAAGGCCCATCCGGACGTGCGCTGCTGGACCGCGGCGATCGACTCGCACCTCAACGAGAACGGCTACATCATCCCGGGACTGGGCGACGCGGGGGACAAGATCTTCGGTACCAAGGACGCTTGAGGTCCTGCGCGCACGGGGCCGGTCAAACGAATCCGAACGCCCCCAGCACGCCGCCCGCCAAGACCATCCACACGATCCCGATCTTGGTCCGCATCGTGAGCACCACGGTGGCCACGATCATCGCCAGCGTGGCCCAGCGGTGGCCGGGCTCGACGAGGTAGGGCGCCGCCAGCAGCCAGCCGGTGGCGATCATCAGCCCCAGCGTCAGCGGTGCCATGCCCACGGTGAACGCGCGCACCCCCAGATGCTCGCGGTTGTTGCGCGCCCAGCGCGTCGCCGCCACGACCAGCGTCGTGGACGGCAGCAGGATGCCCAGCATCGCGGCCGCCGCGCCCACCAGCCCCGACACGTTGAACCCCAGCACCGCCACGAACAGGATGTTCGGGCCCGGTGCCGCCTGCGCCAGCGCGATCGAACTGGTGAAGCTCTGATCGGTCAGCCAGTGCCGCTCGTCCACCAGGTAGCGGTGCATGTCCGGCGCCGTCGTGATCGCGCCGCCGATCGACAGCAGCGACAGCATCAGGAAGTGCAGCATCAGCGCGCCCAGCTCCGGCCAGCTGAGCGGGCCCATCAGCAGCGCGCTCATGCGCGGCTCCGCTTCAGCGCGATCAGCGCCAGCGTCATGCCCAGACCGCCCACGCTCAGCACGATCCAGAACAGCGGCAGCTTCAGCCACACCGTCGCGCCGAACACCAGCGCCGCCAGCGCCAGCCCCGGCCACAGCCCGACCGGGTTCGTGCGCAGCGAGGGCAGCAGCTTCAGCCCCGTGGCCAGGATCAGCCCCGCCGACACCGCGCCCATGCCGCGCAGCGCGCCCGTCATCGCCGCAGACGCCAGCCAGGTCGTCGACAGCGCCGCCAGCGTCAGCACGATCAGCGCCGGGAAACCCATCATCCCCAGCAGCGCCACCATCGCGCCGCGCAGGCCGAAGAAGCGGTCGCCGATCATCAGCGAGATGTTCACGATGTTGGGCCCCGGCAGCACCTGCGCCACGGCCAGCGTCTCGACGAACTCCTCGCGGCTCATCCAGCCCAGCCGCTCGACCAGCTCCCGCTGCGCCACCGCCAGCACGCCGCCAAAGCCCTGCAGCGCCAGCCGGCTGAAGGCCCAGAACAGATGCGAAAGGGATTCGGGCCGCGCCAGCGCCACCGCGGGCGCCGGATCGCCGTCCGGGAGCACGGGCGCGGGGGAGGGGGTCGGGCTCACCGGTGCACCTTCAGCGCATCCGGATTGACGATGTTGGTGGGCTTGCCCGCCATGTAATTCAGCACGTTGTCGAAGGCCGCGTCGAAGTACATCTGATAGCTGTCCTGCTCGACATAGCCGATGTGCGGCGTGCACACGGCGTTCTCGAGCCGCAGCAGCGGATGCCCTTGCAGGATGGGTTCGGATTCGAACACGTCGACCGCCGCCATGCCGGGGCGGCCGCGGTTCAGGCCGGACACCAGCGCGCCGTCGGCCACCAGCTCCGCGCGCGAGGTGTTCACGAACAGCGAGGTCGGCTTCATCCGCGCCAGGTCCTCGCCGGTGACCAGGCCCGTGGTCTCGTCCGAGAGCCGCAGGTGCAGCGACAGCACGTCGGCCTGCTCGAAGAAGGCCTCGCGGCTGTCGGCCGCCTGATGGCCGTCGGCCTGGGCGCGCAGGCGCGAGCCCTCGCTGCCCCACACGATGACCTGCATGCCGAAGGCCTTGCCGTAGCCGGCCACGAGCTGGCCGATCTTGCCGTAGCCCCAGATGCCCAGCGTCTTGCCTCTGAGCACCATGCCGAGTCCGAAGTTGGGCGGCATCGAGCCCGATTTCAGCCCCGACTGCTGCCACACGCCGTGCTTGAGCGTGGCGATGTACTGCGGCAGCCGGCGCATCGCGGCCATGATCAGCGCCCAGGTCAACTCGGCGGGCGCGATCGGCGATCCGCCGCCTTCGGCCACGGCGATCCCGAGCCGGGTGCAGGCGTCCAGATCGATGTGCTTGCCGACCCGGCCGGTCTGCGAGATCAGCTTGAGCTTGGGGAGTTTTTCCAGCAGTTGGCGCGGGAAGTGGGTGCGTTCGCGGATCGTTACGAGGACTTCGGCATCCCGCAGCCGGATCGACAACTGGCCGATCCCCTTGACGGTGTTGGTGAAGACCTTGGCGTTCAGCGCGTCCAGCTTGGCGGCGCAAGGCAGCTTGCGCACGGCGTCCTGGTAGTCGTCGAGGATGATGATGTTCATAGGCGTGCGGGGGTTGATCCTACTCGCCTCGTTTGACTCGCTGAAGGCCATTGGGCGAGCGCCGTGCAACAGATCGGAACAGCGACTAGCATCGCGCCGCTTCGCATCCCCCCAGTCCAAGACAAGGAGACTTCCATGGACCTGTACGCCGCCACCGTGCCGGTGTTCGACCGCATGCTCGCCAACATGCAGACCTGGATCCGCACCGCGCGCGATCACGCCAAGGCCAAGGGCTTCGACGAATCGGTGTATCTGACCCTGCGCCTGGCGCCGGACATGTTGCCGCTGGCGCGGCAGATCCAGATCGCCAGCGATTCCGCCAAGAGCGGCGCGGCGCGCCTGGCCGGCATCGAGGTGCCGAGCTGGCCCGACAACGAGGCCACGCTCGACGAGCTGCTGCAGCGCCTGCAGAAGACGCGCGACTTCCTGAAGACCGTCGACGCCGGGCAGATCAACGGCGCGGAGACGCGCCCGATCAGCGTGCCGCGGCGCGACAAGGAGCCGCTGCAGTTCGAGGGCCAGGACTTCCTGCGCTTCTTCAACCTGCCCAACTTCTACTTCCACGCCACGACGCTGTACGCGCTGCTGCGCCACGCGGGCGTGCCGCTGGGGAAACTGGATTTCCTGGGGCAGCCCAAGTAAGGCTCAGCCTCGGTCCAGGAGCCTGCGCAGCAGGCTCTTTCCCTGCTCGAGCTGCCGGTTGAGCATGAGCAGCCGCGCCTCGGCCTCCGCCTGATCGAAGGCCCGCGCCACTTCGGTGTAGATCGCCGTGCGCAGATGCCACAGGTCCTGCGGATGCCGCGCGTGCACCAAGTGGCGGAGCAGGGCGCCCACGCGCTCCCGCGTCTCCTCGTCGGCGGTCTGCGCCCCATCCGCCAGATCCGACACGCTGGCGCGGAAGGCCGCTCGCAGCCTCGCCATCGCCCGCGCACTCGCCCGGGCGCTCGCCTGCGGCCGCCGGCCATCCCCCGGCCACAAGCGCATCAGGCTCTGGAAGATCGAATCCCCGTGCCGCCGCCGCGTGAGCTCATCATTCATCGCCCGCGTTTCGACCTCGTCCAGCCCGGCGGCGGGCGCCGCTTCCACCAGGTCATCCCAACGAGACAGTTTTGGCTTGGCCTTCATGTGCTTCTTGTGGTTTCTTGCGGGTGTCGGAACGCGCGTCCCTCGACGTCCATCGGACCATCCTCGCGCGGCGTCCCGGCTCTGAGGCCCGGATCGCGGGGCGATTGTGGAAGTCGCCCCGGCCGCCGCAACGCCCGATAAGACCGTGACGGATGCCTCAAATCGTGCTCAAGTTCCCGATCCGGCGGCCGATATGGGCTCATTGGGCGGGTCGCCGGTGTTCCGCGGCGCGCCCAGGGCGGGATCGCCTGGCAGGGAATTGGACGGTCCGCACCGTCCATTTGCCGGGATACCTCCGGGAACGCAGGGACACAATTCGAGAAGGCGGCCTTGGGCCCGCGCCGGAGCGTCCGGCCGCGCCCGCCGGCTGCGTCAGCGCCCTGAAAGCCCTCTCACATGGACATCGCCCGCCCCAGCATGCCGAACTTGAGCGTTCCCGCCCCGCTGGCCCCGGAATGGGAGCAGCTGCTGATCCGCGCCCGGGAGGGCACGCTCCCGCTGCCGGAACTGATGGACCGGGGCAACTTCTTCCAGGGCCAGAACCTGGGCGACGCCGCCGCCCATCTCTACGAAACCTGGCTCAGCCGCACCGACCAGCCGCCCGCCGCGCGCCTGGTGGCGCTCTACAACTGGGGCACGGTGCTGGGCAACATCCAGCAGCATGAGCGCGCCGAGCAGGTCTACCGCCAGGCGCTGGCCATCAGTCCCAGCTTCGCGCAGGGCCGCCTGAACCTGGGTCATCAGCTCGAGCACCTGGGCCGCGTCGACGAGGCGCTCGACGCCTGGCGCGCGGTCTACGAGAGCGAAGGCCCGATCGAGGCGCTCGGCGCCGACGTCACCGGCCTGCGCACCCACGCCTTCAACAACGCCGCCCGGCTGCTCGAGCTGCAGCGCCGCTACGAGGAGTCCGAGGCGCTGATGGTCCGCAGCCTGACCCTCAACCCCGAGCAGACGGACGTGATGCAACATTACGTCCACATCCGCCAGAAGCAGTGCAAGTGGCCGGTGTACCAGCCCTTCGGCGAGGTCACCCACAACAGGCTGCTGATCGCGACCTCGCTGCTGGCCACGCTGAGCGCCACCGACGATCCCGCGCTGCAGATGGGCGCCGCCCAGCGCTTCGTCCACGAGAAGGTGACCCGGCAGAAGGACGCGCTCTGGAAGCACCCCGTCTCGGTTGCCGCGCGCCAGCAAGGGAAGATCAAGATCGGCTACCTCTCCGGCGACCTGTGCATGCACGCCGTGGGCCTGCTGACCGCCGAGCTCTACAGCCTGCACGACCGCGAGAAATTCGAGATCCACGCCTTTGACTGGAGCCGCGACGACGGCACCGCGCTGCGCAAACGCATCCTGATGTCGATGGACAAGGTCTGGCGCCTGCACGGCCTGGACGACGCCACCGCCGCCAAGCTGATCGCGCAGGCCGGCATCGACGTGCTGGTGGACCTGCAGGGCCTGACCAGCGGCGCCCGCCCCAACATCCTGGCGCACCGCCCGGCGCCGGTGCAGGTCAGCTATCTGGGCCTGCCCGCGACGTCGCTGCTGCCCGGCGTGGACTGGATCATCGCGGACCGCTTCGTGATGCCGCCGGAATACCTGCCGTACTGCAGCGAAAAGCCGATCTACCTGCCGCACTGCTACCAGGTCAGCGACCGCCAGCGCGAGATCGGCGCCGACCCGACCCGCGCCCAGTACGAGCTTCCCGAGGACGCCTTCGTCTTCTGCTCGTTCAACAACAACCACAAGATGAATGCCGAGATGTTCGGCGCCTGGATGCGCATCCTGCATGGTGTGCCGGGCTCGGTGCTGTGGCTGCTGGCGGACAACGAGTGGGCCAAGGCCAACCTGCGCCGCGAAGCCGAGGCCGCCGGCATCGATGCCGCCCGCCTGATCTTCGCCCCGCGCGTGGCGCCGCCGGACTACCTGGCGCGCTTCCAGCTGCCGGACCTGGTGCTGGACACCTTCCCCTACAACGCCGGCACCACCGCCAGCGACTGCCTCTGGATGGGCACGCCCATCCTGACCCGCTCCGGCCGCAGCTACATCTCCCGCATGTGCGGCAGCCTGCTGACGGCCGTCGGCCTGCCGGACCTGATCACCTTCTCGCTGGAGGAATACGTCCAGCGCGCCATCCAGATCGGCCTGAATCCGGGCCGCGCCAAGTCCTACAAGCGCTACCTGCGCGACGCCGGCCGCGACAGCGCACTTTTCGACATGCCGGCGATCGTGCGGGCCATCGAGCGTGAATTCGAGCAATTGGCCCTCGCCCATCGCGGCTGACATGGACAAGATTCGATAAATGAACCGGCCGCACGACCCCTTCTTCGACGGCGACCAGCGCGCCCGCCGCCCCGGCCTGCGCCTGGCGGCCGAGGACGGCCAGCGCGCGCCCGGCATGCCGGAGGAGCCGCACGATCCGCTGGCGGATCTGGCCCAGCAGCCGGCCATCGATCCGCTGCTGCAGTGCCTGGCGTGGCTGACCCAGCACCATGGCCGCGCGCGCTCGGCCGAGTCGCTGCGCGCCGGCGCCCCGGTCGAGGGCGCCATCAGCCCCGACCAGGCCATCCGCCTGATGCGCGAGGCCGGCTACAACGCCGGCCTGCTGCGCAAGGGCATCGAGGAGATCAACCAGCTGCTGCTGCCGGCGGTGCTGCTGCTCAATGGCGGCGACGCCTGCGTGCTGGTGCGCCGTCTGGAGGACGACGCCGCCAGCGGCGTGCGCTACGAAGTCGTGTTCCCCGGCCCGGAGGCCGCCGCCTGCGTCGCCCCGGCCGCGGAGCTGGATCAGGAGTACAGCGGCTTCATCCTGGCGGTGACGCCGCAGGAGGTCTCGCAGGCCAAGCCGATCGCCGGCGGCATGAAGGACGAGGCGCCGCTGCTGCAGGCCGGTTCGCACTGGCTGTTCGGCACGCTCAAGCGCTTCATCCCGTACTACCGCGCGTCGATGCTGGCCGCGCTGCTGAGCAACGTGCTGATGATGGTGTCGGGCCTGGTGACCTCGGTCATCTACGACAAGGTCATCCCGCACCAGGCCTTCGTCACGCTGTGGACGCTGGCCGTGGGCGCCGGGCTGGCGCTGGTCTTCGACCTCTTCGCGCGCCAGTTGCGCGCCCACCTGATCGACCTGGCCGGGCGCAAGACCGACCTGATCGTCGGCGCCAAGCTGTTCCGCCAGACGCTGGGCGTGCGCATGGAACACCGCCCCGCGTCGGCCGGCTCCTATGCCCACTACCTGGCCCAGGTCGAGGTGGTGCGCGACTTCTTCACCTCCGCCACCATGTCGGTGCTGACCGACCTGCCGTTCGTGGTGCTGTTCGTGGCGATGACCTTCATCATCGGCGGCCCGCTGGGCTGGGTGCTGATGGCGGCGATCCCGCTGATGCTGCTGATGAGCTTCGGCATCCAGGGCTACCTGCGCCGCGCGATGCGCACCAACATGACCGAGGCGGCCGACCTGCACGGCACGCTGGTCGAGGCGCTCGAAGGGCTGGAGGATCTCAAGACCACCGGCGCCGAAGGCCGCTTCCTGCGCCGCTACGAGCAGTCCACCGCCATCGTCGCCGAGTCCGCGCTCAAGGCCCGCACCATGGCCAGCTGGAGCATGAACATCTCGATGACGATGCAGCAGCTGATCAACCTGGTCATGCTGGTGTGGGGCGTCTACCTGATCAACGAGAGCGTGATCAGCGCCGGTGCGCTGATCGGCGCGGTGATGTTCGCCGGCCGCGCCACGGTGCCGCTGAACAGCCTGGTCAGCCTGGCCACGCGCTATCAGGGCGCGCGCGCCGCGATGCTGTCGCTGAATGCGGTGATGAGCGCGCCGGTGGAGCGCGACGCCACCCGCAACTACGTCCCGCTGAACCAGATCACCGGCCGCATCGGCCTGAACGACGTCGGCTTCTCCTATCCCGCGCAGGGCGACGCGCAGTCGCCCAAGGTGCTGCGCAACGTCACGCTGCGCATCCAGCCGGGCGAGCGGCTCGCGATCCTGGGCCGCATCGGCTCGGGCAAGTCGACGGTGCTGCGCATGCTGGCCGGCCTCTACCAGCCGACCGAGGGCAACGTCGAGATCGACGGCATCGACCTGCGCCAGGTCGATCCGGCGGAGTTCCGAGGCAAGGTCGGGTTCGTCTCGCAGGAGCCGCGGCTGTTCCACGGCACGCTGCGCGACAACGTGCTGATGGGCCGCCATGTCGACGCCCAGCGTCTGGTCGAGGTCGCCAAGCTGACCGGCCTGGACCGCGTCGTCGCCGGCCACCCGATGGGCTGGGACCTGCCGGTTGGCGAGATGGGCTCGCTGCTCTCGGGCGGCCAGCGCCAGCTGGTGGCGCTGGCGCGCAGCCTGGTCACCAAGCCGCAGATCCTGCTGATGGACGAGCCCACCAGCTCCATGGACGCACAGTCCGAGATCGCCTTCCTGCGCCAGCTGCGCGACGCCGCCGGCAGCTGCACGCTGATCATGGTCACGCACCGCCCGGCGGTGCTGGAGCTGGTCTCGCGCATCGTCGTCGTCGACAGCGGCCGGCTGGTCATGGATGGTCCGCGCGACCAGGTCCTGGCCGCGCTGTCGGGCGCCCGTCCGCCGGGCCAGCAGCCCGCCCAGCCGCAGCCCCAGCCGGGCCAGGCGCCGCAGGGCGCTCCCGTCCACGTGCATCCGGCCGCGCAGGCCGTGAACCGCGCCGCGTCCGTCTGAGCTCCGCGCCATGTCCAAGTCCACCACCCTCAGCCGCGAGGAAGGCCTGTTCGTCAGCAGCGTCCAGTCGGCGTTGATCGACGAGCCGCTGCCGCGCGCCGTCTGGGCCCTGTACCTGCTGGCGGCGGTGCTGCTGGTGGGGCTGGTCTGGTCCTCGATCGCCACCGTCGACGAGGTCACCCGCAGCGACGCGCGCATCGTGCCCGACGGCAAGGAGCAGGTCATCGCCAGCCTGGAGTCCGGCACGCTGGGCAAGCTGCTGGTGCACGAGGGCGAGGAGGTGGAGGCGGGCCAGCCGCTGGCCGAGCTCGACCCGACCCGCGCCGAGGCCGCCGAGAACGAGAGCCAGGCCAAGCGCCTGGGCCTGATGGCGCAGGTGGCGCGGCTGCGCGCCGAGGCGCTGGGCGTGCCGCTGAAGTTCCCCGACGAGGTGCGCAAGGTGCAGCGCCTGGTCGACAGCGAGACCGAGGTCTTCGACACCCGCCGCCGTGTGCTCGACGAGGCGACGTCCAGCATCAACCGCAGCATCGGGCTGCTCGCCACCGAGCAGAAGCTGGCGCAGGACATGGCGTCCAAGGGCCTGATGTCCAACGTCGAGGTGATGCGCGTCACGCGCCAGGTCAACGAGCTGCAGCAGCAGCGCAACGAGCGCATCAGCCGTTTCCGCCAGGACGCCAGTACCGAGCTGTCCAAGGCGCAGACCGATCTGGCGCAGATGGACGAGCAGCTCGTCGTGCGCCGTGACGCGGTGACGCGTTCAGTGCTGAAGTCGCCGGTCAAGGGCCTGGTCAAGAACATCAAGATGAACACGGTGGGCGGCGTGATCGCCTCCGGCGCGCCCATCATGGAGATCGTCCCCATCGGCCCGCGCATCCTGATCGAGGCGCGCATCAAGCCCAAGGACATCGGCTACATCCAGGTCGGGCAGCAGGCCATCGTCAAGCTCAACGGCTACGACTTCAACGTCAACGGCGGGCTGCACGGCAAGATCGAGTACGTCAGCCCCGACGCGCTGGGCGAGACCGAGAAGAACAACGAGGGCACCTACTACCGCGTGCTCATCACGGCCGAGCGCAACACGCTGCGAGCCAAGGGCGAGCCGCTGCCGGTGATTCCCGGCATGACGGCGATGGTGGACATCCGCACCGGCGAGCGCTCGGTGCTGAGCTATCTGTTGCGGCCGATGATGAAGTCCAAAGAAGCGCTTCGCGAGCGCTGAACTGACCGGTCTGGCGCCGCCTTATCGGCGCTTCGGTTTGCTGCCAAGCTGGTCCAGTAGAGGGCATGGGAATTTGCTTGCAGTACGCGTGACCATGACCATCTCGACTCCGCGCCGGAGCATGCGGCGCGCCTCCTTCCATCGCCTGTCCGCCTGGAGCGCCGCCGTCGCGGCCGCGCTCGCGGCGTTCAGCGCGCCCGTCCTCGCGCAGGACCCGCCGCCCAGCCGCTGCTCGGACGAGCGCACGCTGCCGCCCGCGCAGCTGTCCGCCAAGGATGCCGCGCTGCTGGAAGTGGCCGACTCCGATCCGCGCACGCAGCTGCAGGAGCTGGTCAACCGTGCGCTGAACCGCAGCAAGGCGCTGGGCGCGACTCGGCTGCTGACGCAGGCGGCCGAAGCCGACTTCGAGGAAGCCAAGGCGCAGCGCATGCCCACGGTGACGCTGGGCCTGACCGGCGCCCACACCGGCACCATCCTGCCGGGCGATGGCCCGGGCACGCACACCAGCGGCCTGCAGGGCCGCGGCTCGCTGAGCGTGACCGCGCCGATCTACGACTCGGGCCGCATCACCAAGCTCACCGAATGGAAGTCGCAGTTGCTCGAGGCGGCGCGCTACGGCCAGTCGAGCGCCGAGGAGCAGGTCGCGCTGCAGACTGTGTCGCTGGCGCTGGACCGCGGCCGCTACCAGCTGCAGGCGCAGGTCTACAGCCAGTACGTGCGCAAGATGGCCTGCCTGGTCGAGGCGCTGGACATCATCACCAAGGCCGACCGCGGCCGCGCCAGCGAACTGGTGCAGGCGCAGAAGAGCCTGCAGCAGGCCGACCTGTCCTATGAGCAGACGACGTCGGCGCTGCGTCAGACGGAGGTGCGGCTCAAGCGCTTCGTCGGTGACGAGCTGCCGCGCGGCGCGGCGATGAGCTCGGTGCTGGCGCGCCTTCCTGACCTCAATGAAATGCTGGCCGACGTTATGGTCTCGCCGGACGTGGCCGCGGCGGCCGCGCAGGCGCAGGCGCAGCGCAGCTACGCGGAATCGGTGCGCGCCGGGCAGCAGCCCAGCGTGAGCCTGCTGGTCTCCGGCAACACGACGGTAGGCCAGGCGCGCCAGACCGACTGGGTGGGCGGTGTGACGGTCAACATCCCGATCGTGCAGCCGGGCGCGGATTCGGCGCTGACCTCGGCGCGCCGGCGCGCGCAGGCGGCGTCGCTGCAGCGCGACGAGACCATCGATGCCAAGCGCTACCGCGTCCAGGAGATGTACGAGGCGGCGTCCTCGTCGCTGGACCGCTCGCGCCGGCTGGTGGACATCCTGCGCAACAGCGAGCGGGTGCGGGGCTTCACGCTGCAGCAGTGGCAGCAGCTCGGCAAGCGCTCCCTGTTCGACGTGATGGCGGCCGAGGGCGACTACTACTCGATGCGCATCGCGCATGTGAACGCGCTCTACGACGCCCAGCAGGTCGTGGCGATCATCTGGTCGCAAGGCCGGGGCGTGGTCACGCCGCTGCGCTGACTCCCCGGCGAGGCGCCATTCCCCCAAGCGGCGCCACACCAACTCCCTCGCCCCCACGGGGGGAGTGTATGGACCGGGGACATAGGTAACAGGTGTGCCAGGACATGGGTAACAGGTCCAATCCAGGTTAGTCAGCCTGGCACAAGTCGATCGTGCGCACTTTGTGATGGCAGAAGTAGACGTCGAAGC
>NZ_JBCNLG010000005.1:0-283509 GCF_039595595.1 Roseateles sp.
GCCCTGCATCCTCAGCCCCGAGATCGCCACGCGCTCGTCGGGACTCAAATGCCGATACGTCTCTCGTCTTTCCATCGCGACACCTTACCTGGGTAGGGGTGTTGCACTTCAGAATTGAGACCGCCCCGTCAATGACGAACGCATCAGTGACGTCGCCCGCTTGGCGAGAATGTTCGACGTCTCCCAGATCGCAATGAAGTACCGGCTTCAGAACATGTGGCTGCCGGGTAAAATCTGAAAACGCCAGTACTTCTCGCCCTCAGATTTCCGGCACGACATCGTTCGCAGCTCATTCATCTGTATGGAGCGATATGGTCGATTTACCGGGTTTCAAGAAGTGCTGCTAAGAGAGGAGGTTCGTGACGTCAACCTCGATCGGCAACCCAGCCCCAATGGTGTGCTGATGCTTATCCACCGGCCCCGCGCTGTGATCCAGCTCCGCCTGTGAAGCCGGCAGCTTGGCGGAAGGCCCGCTTGAGAGCGCCGGATCCGTCGCATTGGCCGCCACGGCATCCTGATAACGCAAGGCCACGCGATGCCCCGCGACGTACCAGGCATGGGAAGGAAACTTCGATCCCTGCGCCAGGAGCCGTATCCGGTTGCCCGACGCCACCAGCGCGTACTCGCACCAGACCCACGGAACGCGATACGGCGACTTCGCCTCTTCGATGCCGACCTTGTCGGTATGGGCGCCCGCGCGGAACTTAATCAACGCGCTGACGATCACTCGATCAGCGGCTGCCACCGTCAACGTGGAACACGGATGGAGCTTGCCCGCGACGATGGCGGACTGGCCGCTGCGCTCCCCCGGATGAAAGCGTGGGTCATCGGCAATCGGCGCCAATTCGACTAGGCGGGTATCGACTTTGGACTTGTCGAACGGCGGGGTATAGCCCGGGTCCAGCACCTGATCGGTCAACGCGATGGCGGCTCCCGGTCGGATGCAGCAACTGGTCAGCGCCCTGTATTGCTGTCGCCCCCGAAAGCCACTGACATTGAGGAGATGCTGGGGCGGCTCGGGATTGGCCGTGGCCGCGAGCCCCATGACCACGCGATTCGACCAACTGACCGCAGCGCCGGCAACCATCCAGAACCCCACCTTTGGCAATGGCTTGGCGTCGATCCAGCTCACGCTGCACAACGAAATGAGGTCGTTCGGCATGGCTACCTCCTCGCATATAGATCGACGCAGTCTAGGAAGGGCTAGGCCGCTCGAACACCCCCAGTTCGTCCACCTCGGGCACTCGCCACGTCGCGGCGCAACCCGCGCTCATTTCCCGCGCTTCTTCTTCCCCCCTTGGGCGTTTCCGCCGCCGCGATTGGGATTGCCGTCTTTCCAGAGGCGCGCCTGCTCGGCGATACGGCTCAGCGATTTCGAGGTCGCCGCGTTCTGCCCATCCCCGTGACCGCCGGAGCCATGGCCGTCGACCTGACTGGCGAGTTCGCGCGTCTTCTTCACGCCGACAGACTTCTCCATCCCCTTCATGGCGTCCGGCGAGTATTTGGCCGCCTTGTTGACGCCGCGATCCTTCTTGCTCTGCGCCTTGGACGCGAGTTCCTGCTTCGTGGGGCCATTCTTCTTCCTGCCCAACTGCGCCGGCATCTCCTCCGACGGCGCCTGCAGCCGGCTGATCGCCTGCCGCTGCGCGGCCTGCCGGGGACTGTCCGCGAAACGTTGTGCCGCGACCGCTTGCACGGCCTCGTGAGCGGCAGCGGGACGGCGAGTCGGTGCCGCCTCCGCGGCGGCGTGGCGCTGAATGGTCTTCATCGGCCTAGGCTCCTGCAGAGAATCTGCACGGCCACCTTACCGACCCGCTTGGTCCTGCCCCATCAGCACGACGCTGATTTCGAGCCGGCGATCTGCTGATCCCGGCTCAGCGAGTGATGATGTCCCGATGCATCGGCGCCAGCAGCGCCAGCAAGCGGTTCTGCACCGTGAACGGCACCTTCTGCTCATCCATCGCAAGCTGCAGGTCCTCGACCAACGCGTTGAAGTCGGCCTTGTCCACGGCCAAGTGAGCGTGCGACTTCTTCATCGTCTCGCCCTCGTACGCGCAGTTCCCGCCGCTCAGCGCGCAGAACTGGCGGCGCAGCGATTCCTTCAGCGCCTTCGGATTGACGCCGTCGAACTTCTTCTGGATGCGCGGATCGGCGTACGCGCGATCGACCATGCCCTCGACGATGCGGGCGATGCCCTCTTCGCCGCCGAGGTCGCGGTACAGCGCGTCGTCCTCCGCCCAGGCCGCCAGGCCGGTCAGCAGCGCCATCGCCAGGAGCACGCGCCGCGCAAGCGCCGCCGGCCACCAGGAGTCTCGAGAAGATCGCTTCATCCGTGCCTCCGCAGATGGCCGCGCCGAGCGCCTCAATACGCGAACTGGATCGACCCGTACACGCCGCGCTGCCGTCTGGGCTGGAGACCCGGCACGACGCGCCCCAGGTCCACATAGGCCGCCGTCAGCGAGACATGCTTGTTCGGCGCCCAGGCGACGAACACATCCTTCCAGTCATCCTCGCGCAACGCGTCGCCGAGGACCGACGGATTCAACTTGTCCGGCTTCATCCGGTACTCGACGCCCACCGCCCATTGCCGGCTCAACAGATAGGCCACCGACACCTCCGGCGCCAGCGAGTAGCTCCGGCTCGCGCTCCCGCCGAAGCCCAGCAGCCCGTTCTGATTGGCGCGCGTCGCGCGCAGCGTGACGTTCACCAGCGTGCTTTGCGCAAGGAACAGCTTGCTCGCGCTCAGATAGACATCGATGCCGCTGCGCCTGGCGCCGAGCGCATCCAGCGTCGGCGCGAGACCGCCCGAGTCCAGGTGCTTGTATTCCACGCCCAGCGCGACCTGCGGCATCCAGGTGTCGGCATCCAGCACCGCGTCGCCGGCGAGGCGGATCTTGGCGCCAAGAATCGTCTGCTTGAGCCTGAGCCCCGGCAGGCCGAGCGCCGCGCCAGTGGCCGAGGCATTGAAGTCCTGCCGCGCGAGCGAGACCTCGGCGCGCTCGCCAAAGGCCACGGACGCGCCGTAGCCGGACAGGCTGTAGTCCTGCACCGGCAGCCGCGTGAAGTAGGCAGTGGCGCCGGTCTGGCCGCTGGTCGCGTAGCTGCCGGTCAGCGCCCACGGCGACAGACCGCCTCCCGCGGCGCCATCGATGCTGCTGACGCCACCGGTGAGCAACAGCTTGCCCTGCGCCTGCGCGGCGCAGGCCAGCGGCACGGCCAGAAGCAGGGGCACGATCGCTCGGAGCAGGCGCGGTGTCATGGTGGACAGGGGGCGTCGACAAGGCAAGACGAGGGGGCTTCAGCGCAAGGCCCGCCCCCCGCCGGATCTCACCAGGCGCCGGTGTTGGGCATCGAGATCCAGGGCTCGGCCGGCGGCAGCGCCGGTCCATCCTGCAGCAGCTCGATCGAAATGTTGTCGGGCGAGCGCACGAACGCCATGCGGCCGTCTCGCGGCGGGCGGTTGATCGTCACGCCGGCGTCCTTCAGGCGCTGGCACGCCGCGTAGATGTCCGGCACCGCATAAGCGACATGGCCGAAATTGCGGCCGCCGGTGTAAGTCTCGGGATCCCAGTTGTAGGTCAGCTCGATCTGGGCGTCCTCGTCGCCGGGCGCGGCCAGATAGATCAGCGTGAAGCGGCCGGCCTCGTGCTCGCTGCGGCGCACTTCCCGCAGGCCGAGCGCGTCGCGGTAGAACTTCAAGGAGGCGTCGATGTCGGTCACGCGGACCATGGTGTGCAGATACTTCATGAGCGATCGGCGGATGGCGTTGAGGGTGGGGGGAAAGGAAAAGAACGAATGCCGCATTGTGGCCGCGCCCGGCGAAATGCGAAGGGCCGGGATCGCACCCGGCCCTGGTTCACTGGCGCATGACCCTCATCGCGGTCTCAGCTCAACCGCACTTCGATCCTGCGCGGCTGCGCATGGGCGGCCTTGGGGATGCGCACCCGCAGCACGCCATGCGTCAGCTCCGCGGCGATCTGGTCGGCGTCGAGCTCCTTGCCCAGCGCGAACGCACGGCGATAGAACTGGCGCGAGACCTCGACATGACCGGCCTTCAGGCCGTCGGGCAGGTCGAGCTGGATGTCGCCTTCGATGATCAGGCGGTCGTTGTCGACGCGCAGCTGGAGCTGTTCGCGCGGCACGCCGGGGAGGTCGGCGTAGAGCGTGATGCCTTGCGCGTCCTCGATCACGTCGACGGCGGGCTGGATGGCGTAGTCGTCACGGCGGCGGGCGGCCTGCGCGGACGCGCTGGCCGAGGCGGACACCGCGTCGTCGGCGGCGGGGGTGTGAACGGCGGTCGTGCTCATGATGGGCTTTCGTCTCGAGGGGCGGATCAGTGGATGTCGATGCGGCGCGGCTGCGGCGCGGGACGGCGCTTGACGGTGACGCGCAGCACGCCGTCCTTGTAGGAGGCCGAGACCTGCTCCGGATCGATGTCGTCCGGGAGGCTGACCACGCGGCGGAACTTGCCGGCGAAGCGCTCGCGCTGATGCACCAGTGTCTTGTCGGCGGAGGCGGTGGCCTGTGCGGCGGCATCGGCTTGCGGCGCGGCAGCCTCGGAAGGCTTGGCGGTCAGCGGCGACACGCGCTCGCCGGACAGGCTCAGCACGCCACGGTCCAGATCGACGCCGACAGTGGCGGGATCCAGGCCGGGGGCGAAGGCGTAGACCTCCACCGCTTCGGGCGACAGGCCGACGTTCAGGGCCGGATAGCCGCCGCGAGCAGTGGCGCGGCCAGCGGAGAACTCGAACAGGCTGCTCATCTCGCGCTGGAAGCGGTCGAGGTCGTTGAACAGCTCACGGGCGAACAGGGGACGGGACATGCGGGGCTCCTTGGCTTCCTGCGGTGGGATCGCGGCGGGTCTGTCCGCCATGACTCCCCAGCTAGGAGCGCGAAGCCGTGCTTCAAGATCTTGAAATCAGGGGGGCCGCGTCCCCATATGCCGCGCCCGCGTCCTGCGGCGGGACCGTCTCACTTCAAGCGCAGAACATCCTGCTCGGTCACCGGCGAGGCCTGGTTACCCCAGCTCTGCCGGATCATGCTGGCCACGGCCGCCATCTCGGCCTCCGACAGCACCTGCCGCAGCGGCGGCATGCCGAAGGGCCGCGGGTGGGCCTTCGTGGCCGGCGCATAGCCGCCGCCGGCCAGCATCTGCAGCACGTTCTGCGGCGCCTCCAGCGTCACCGCGCGGTTGCCCGCCAGCGGCGGATAGGCGGGCTGTCCGCCGATGCGGCGCCCCTGCCCTTGATCGCCATGGCAATCGGCGCAGTACTTCGCATAGACCAGCCGGCCCAGGCCGAGCTGCCCCGGCGGCGCCGGCTTGAACGCCGCCTTCTGCGCTTCCTCGCGCGGCAGACCGCGCAGGTAGGCGGCCATCGCGCGGGCGTCGCCGTCGCTCAGGTGCTGCAGGCTTTCGGCGACGACGTCGGCCATCGGCCCCAGCGCCGCCGCGCGCGGCGACCAGCCGGATTGCAGCCATTGCCGGATCTCGTCCTCGGTCCAGTCCTGCACGCCCGCGGCATGCGGGTCGGCGAGCGACGGCGCGATCCAGCCCTGCACGCCCACCCAGCCGCCGCGCAGTCCGGCCGCGTCCTCGAGCGCGCCGAGCCGGTTGCGCGGCGCATGACACTCGGCGCAATGGCCGACGGCCCGCACCAGATAGCGGCCTCGCCGCGCCAGCGCCAGGCCGTCCGCCTCGGCGCCGCCGGTCGTGACGCTGGCGCCGGGCTGGTCCTGCGACGGCACGCCGCCCGGCGTGAAGTACATCAGCCGCCACACCGCGAGCGCCGTCTGCCAGCGATAGGGCCAGCCGAGCTGATGCGCCGGCGCGGTCTGCCGCACCGGCGGCAACTGCCGCAGCCACGCGAAGATCGCGTCGGCGTCCTCGCGCGACATCTCGGTGTAGCTCGTGTACGGGAAGGCCGGATAGAGCAGGCGCCCATCGCGGCTGCGGCCGTGGTGCATCGCGCGCCAGAATTCGTCGGCGCTCCAGCGTCCCAGGCCGGTCTCGGGGTCGGGCGTCAGGTTGCTGCTGAACAGGGTGCCGAACGGCGTGCCCAGCGGCAGTCCGCCCGCCATCGGCGCGCCGCCCTTGACGCTGTGGCAACCGGCGCAGTTGGCCACGCGCGCCAGATAGGCGCCGCGCTCGATCGACGCAGGCGTGGCGGCCTGCGCTTCGGACGGGATGGGGCGTGCGCCCAGCCAGGCCTCGCGCGCCCAGGCACCGGCGATGAGCAGCAGCGCCATCAACGGCAGCGCGATCAGCAGGCCGATCAGCCCGCGGACGAAGATCCGCATCGGCGCGGCGGCCGCCTGCCGCGCCTCGGTCATGGCGACAGCCCCCCGCAGGCGAGCGGCAGCCGCTCGGCCGAGGCGGGCTCCGGATGGGCGCCGGCCGGCCGCGCGGCGAGCCAGCTCGCGACCAGGGCGACGTCGTCGGTGGACAGCGCCTTGGCCACGCCGGCCATGCAGTCAGGCGCATGGGCGCGCCGCATCCCGTTGCGCCACGCACCGAGCTGACCGACGAGGTAATCACGCGGCAGCCCCAGCAAGCCGGGGATCGCGGGCTGCCGGCCCGCCATCGACGGGCCATGGCAGGCGGTGCAGGCGGGCACGCGGCGCGAGGGATCGCCCTGCAGGACGAGGCGCTCCGCGCGCGCCTGCTGCTCCGCGCTCAGCCCGGAGGGCGCGGGCGCCGGATAGGGAACATCGAGCCCGGCGAAGTAGCCGGCGATCTCGCGCAGGTAGTCGTCGCTCATGTTGCGCAGCAGCCCGGCCATCAGCGCGTGGTGGCGGCGGCCGTCGCGAAAGCTCTGCAGCTGGTTGAAGAGGTAGCCCGCCGGCTTGCCCGCCAGCCGCGGGAAGTAGCCCTGCGGCGTCGCGCGGCCCTGCGGGCCGTGGCACAAGGTGCAGGCCTGGATGCGCTCGGCGATGTCGTCCGTGAGCGGACGCAGCGGGCGCGGCCCGCTCTCGGTGGAGGACGCGGCCGAAGCCGAAGCCGAAGCCGAAGCCGAAGCCGAAGCCGAAGCCGAAGCCGAAGCCGAAACGGTAGGCGGCGCTTCGCCGGCCTGCGCGCGGGCCGGCGAAGCGGCGGACAGTCCCAGGCCCAGCGCGGCGGCGATGAGAAGGCCCGGCATCGAACGCGGGATCATCATCCGGCCATCATCGCCGATCGCCGGCACTCAACGGCGCTGGTCCGGGCCCGGCCATTGCAAGGCCGCCCAGCCGTCGCGGCCCTGATGCTTGGCCTGGTACAGCGCGCGATCGGCCAGCGCGATCAGGTCCATCGCCGGCGCCTCGCCGTCGGCCACCGTCGCCACGCCGATGCTGGTCGAGATCGCCAGCTCCGCCGGCCGCGCGGCCCGCACCGCCTCGACGATCTTGGCTGCGACCTGCTCGGCCTCCTCGGGACGGTTCAGCCCCTCGAGCACCGCGACGAACTCGTCGCCGGCGATGCGCGCCACATGGTCGCTGCCGCGCACCGCGCGCCGCAGCACCTGCGCGAATTCACGCAGCACCGTGTCGCCGACGCCGTGACCATGCGTGTCGTTGATCGACTTGAAGCGATCGATGTCCAGGAACAGCAGCGCCATCACCCGCCCTTCGCGCGCCAGGCGGCGCTGACGCGTCAGCGCGCCGCCCAGGGCCTGGTCGAACTCGCGCCGGTTCGGCAGCCCCGTCAGCGCGTCGGAACTGGCCAGCCGCGCCAGCTGCGCCTCGGCCTGCTTCATGACGGTGATGTCGATGGACAGCGTGAAGATGCCCTGCACGCGGCCGTCGGCGCCAACGTCCGGCACGTAGACCGAGCGCAGGTGGCGCTGCTTGCCGAGCATGGTCGAGGTGACCTCGAACTCCACGCGCTCACCGCCCAGCGACAGCGCCAGCTGCGCGCTGCGCTCGCCGGTGCTGGCCACGCCGAAGACCTCGTCGATGTGCAGCCCGATTGCGGCCTGCGGGTCCAGGCCGTACCAGGTGCGCAGCGTCTCGTTGGCGTAGCGCAGGCAGCGCCTGGCGTCGATGTAGGCGATGAACACCGGCAGGTTGTCGGTGACGGCCTTCATGCGGCGCTCGCTGGCGGCGACGCGCTCCTCGGCGCGCTTGCGCTCGGTGATGTCCATGGAGCAGGCATAGAAGCCCTCGAACCGGCCGCCGGAGAGCTCCGGCACGAAGCGCTGATGGAAGTGCAGCGTCTCGCCGTCGATGACCTGCTCCGCGTCGAACTCCACCGCCTCGCCGCGCAGCGCGCGCTCGAAGTAGGGCCGCATGCGCTCGGCGTTCTCGATGCCGCGCACCTTGTCCAGCGAGTGGCCGTCCAGCGTCGCCGGATCGACATGAAAGACGCGGCCGACCTCCGCGTTGGCGAAGCGCACCAGTCCCTTCGCGTCGTAGTGGCAGATCAGCGCGGGCACGTTGTCGGCGATGCCCTTGAGCCGGCGCTGTGTCCGCACCAGGTCGCGCGAACGCAGCACGAGCTGCGTCGTCGCCAGCAGGGTGAACAGCCCCAGCATCGCCAGGCCGGCGAGCATGAGCAGCTCGGTGTGGCTGGCCTCGACGCCCAGCCGTGCGCTGATGGCCGCGCGCTCGGCGCGCATGGACGAGGTCAGCTCGCCCAGCACGTCGCGCAGCTCGTCCATGTGGTGCTGGCCCTGGTCGCCCAGGATCATCTCCATCGCCTGTTCCTCGCGGCCGGAGTCGTGCAGCCGCAAGGTCTGGCTGAGCTCGCCCATCTTGAGCTGGACGAGCTCGCGCACACGCGCCAACTTGGCGGCATGGGCGGGATCCTGGTCGCGCTCGCGCAGTTCCTCGACGCGGCGGTCGAGGTTGCGCATCGCGTCGCGGTAGGGCTGCAGGTAGCTGGTGCGCTGCGTCAGCAGGTAGCCGCGCTGGCCGGTCTCGGCGTTGAGCAGGTCCTCCATCAGCGTGGTCATCGCCGGCAGCACGTTGTTGATGTAGTCGGCGCGGCGCAGGTCTTCCAGCGTCGCGCGGGCGCGCCAGGCCAGCATGGTGACGATCACCGCCATCGCCGCCAGCGCCACCATCAGCAGTCCCACGCCGCGACCCAGGCTGCTGCGATGGATCTGCTCGGCGGAGGCGCGCATGCGACGTCTGTGTCGGATCGTTCCCGGCCGCGGGCGCGGCGGGTGCTGCGGGCGATTATGGGCGCCAGCGTGCGCGCTGCGTCAAGCTGGCATCGGCCCCGGTAGAGCGCTCACGCGGGCGTGCGACAGTCCGGGGATGTCTTCGTCCCCGCTTTCCCCGTCGGCGCCCGGCCGGCTCCCGCTGCTGCGCCCGCCCGATCCGCACGGCCACGCCAAGGTCAGCTTCGTCGAGCTGTTCTTCGACCTCGTCTTCGTCTTCGCCGTCACGCAGCTGTCGCACACGCTGATCGGGCACTTCTCGCTGGCCGGGGTGCTGCAGACCGGCTTCCTGATGCTGGCGGTGTGGTGGGTCTGGATCTTCACGTCCTGGGTGACCAACTGGCTCGACCCGGAGCGCCTTCCGGTGCGGCTGTGCCTGTTCGCGATCATGCTGGCCGGGCTGCTGATGTCGGCGGCGCTGCCGCAGGCCTTCGGCGAACGGGCCCTGATGTTCGCCGGCTCCTTCGCGGCGATCCAGGTTGGCCGCACGCTGTTCTTCCTCTGGGCGGTGCGGGGGGCCGAGCGCCCGATGGTGCGCAACTTCCAGCGCATCGGCGCGTGGCTGTCGGCGACGGCGGTGCTGTGGATCGCCGGCGCGCTGCATGAACCGCTGCGCGTGCCGCTGTGGCTGGCGGCGCTCGCGATCGAGTACGTCGGCCCATCGGCCGGCTTCTTCGTGCCGGGGCTGGGGCGCTCGACGACCTCGGACTGGAACGTCTCCGGCGGTCACCTGGCCGAGCGCTGCGCGCTGTTCGTGATCATCGCGCTGGGCGAGTCGCTGCTGGTGACCGGCGCGACCTTCGCGGCTGAGCCGCTGACGCCGATCGGCGTGCTGGCCTTCCTGGTGTCCTTCGCCGGCAGCCTGGTGATGTGGTGGCTGTACTTCGACACCACCAACGACTTCGCCTCCGGCCGCATCGCCCGCAGCGACGACCCGGGCCGGCTGGCGCGGCTGGCCTACACCTACCTGCACCTGCCGATCGTGGCCGGGATCATCGTCAACGCGGCGGCGGACGAATTCGTGCTCGCCCACCCGTCCGGCCACACCGACCTGCGCACGGCGGTCTGCCTGCTCGGCGGCGTGGGGCTGTACGCGATCGGCGTGGGGCTGTTCAAGCGTGCGGTGGTCGGGCGCTGGCCGTGGTCGCACGGGCTGGCGGCGCTGCTGCTGGCGGCGGCCGGCCCCTTCGTGCACGACTGGCCGGCCGTGGCCACCAGCGCCTTCGCCTGCGCCGTGCTGGCCGCGCTGGCAGCCTGGGAGCGGGCGTCGCGGGCGGCGTGTCTCGTGCCCGACAGCGCGGCCGGGGAGACCGAACCTAGCATCGGACCATGAGCGCTTCCTCTTCCACCGCCAAGTTCATCGCGAGGTTCATCGCCGAACCGCACCCGGCCGATGCCTTGTTCCCGCCGGCCGCGCGGCGTCTGAGCGTCGAGGTCGAGCCCGGCGTGCGCATCCACGCGCGCGTCTGCGGCGAGGGGCCGCCGCTGCTGCTGATCCACGGCCATCCGCAGACACTGGCGATCTGGCACCGCGTGCTGCCGGCGCTGGCGGCGCGGTTCAGCGTCGTGATGCCGGATCTGCGCGGTTATGGCGATTCGTCCAAGCCCGCGGGCGCGGCGGACCACGCGAACTACAGCAAGCGGAGCATGGCACTGGACCTGATCGGCGTGATGGCGGCGCTGGGGCACACGCGTTTCCCCGTGCTCGCGCACGACCGCGGCGCGCGGGTGGCGCACCGGATGGCGGCGGACCATCCGGCAGCGGTCGAGCGGCTGGCGCTGCTGGACATCGCGCCGACGCTGGCGATGTACGAGCAGACGACCGAGGCCTTCGCGCGGGCGTATTGGCATTGGTTCTTCCTGATCCAGCCGGCGCCCATGCCGGAGCGGCTGATCGAGGCCGACCCTGCCGCCTATGCGCGGGACACGATGGGGCGGCGGCATGCGGGCCAGGCCGTCTTCGACCCGCGCGCGTTCGTGGAGTACCAGCGGGCGTTGTCGCTGCCCGGCACCGCGCACGGCATGTGCGAGGACTATCGCGCCGCGGCGGGCATCGATCTCGAGCATGACCGGGCGGATCGCGACGCCGGCTTCAAGCTGGCGATGCCGCTGCGGGTCTACTGGGGCGCGCAGGGCGTGGTGGCCAAGTGCTTCGATCCGCTGGGGGAATGGCGGCGCGTCGCTTCGGACGTCGACGGCGAGGCCCTGCCCTGCGGCCACTACATCCCCGAGGAGGCGCCCGACGCGCTGCTGGCGGCGGTGATGCCGTTCCTGCGCGAAGGGCTTTGACGCGGCCGGCGCCGCGCCCGTTACGCTGCGTCCGTTGACGACATCCGGAGTGAAGGCATGGACAAGCTGGTCGCCCTTGGGCAGTTGGCGGGCGGCGCGGTGCTGTGGATCGCGGCGGTGGTCGCCGGTTTCAATGCGCTGAAGCCCTTGATCGGCGCGGCGGAGAACGCCTCCGCGCCGGCCGGGGCCGGCGGCGCCCTCGTGATCGTGCTGCTGCTCGCTGGCGTGGGCATGTGGTTGATGCGCGCCGGATGGCGCCGGTTCCGCGCTCGGGCCCGCGGGCATTGCTGAACGGCGCTCCTCACGCCGCCAGGGCCAGCGGACGGATCTCGCGTTTGATGAGTCGGCCTGCGGTCTTCTCGGCCCGCCGCAGGTCGTAGGCCGATTGCAGATTGAGCCACCCCTGCGCGTCGCTGCCGAAGTAGCGCTCCAGCCGCAGGGCGGTGTCTGGCGACACGCTGCGCTGGCCATCGACGATCTCGCGCAATCGCGAATAAGGCACGTGCAGCGCCTTGGACAACGCATGAACACTGATGCCCATCGGCTTGATGTAATCCTCGAAGAGGATCTCTCCCGGATGGATCGGGCGCATTCCGTTCCTGAACATTGCTTACCTCGTTCGTCCTAGCTCGTATGCGATCACTGTCGGCCGTATCTGAGGACCGGTTCCCTATCGCTCAATGTGGATCCTCGATCCTCACGTCGTAAGGGCCTTCTTCTCCCCACTTGAACGTCAGCCGCCATTGATCGTTGATTCTGACGTGCCAAGCGCCGCCGTACCACTTCATGTCGTTTCCCGGCGGCGTTCGCATGAACTCGACCGCCGGCGCCGCGTCGAGCTGCGCCAACTTGCGCTCTGCCGGGCCCTTCACGTTCACGAAGCGCGACGTGCGCCCGGACGTGAAAAGGCGTTCGGTCTCCCGGCACGCGAAGGATTGGATCGACATCCAACCAAGTTATCGATCGAGCCCCTCCTCCTCAACGAAGGGAGTTTGCGTAAATGCGCTCTGCGCTACCTGCTGCAAGTGGTGGCGACAGCAGGAACCTCTGCTGCCAAACTCGCTTGACTGGTCTGCTCCCGCATCAAGTGATTCATGCCTCAAACGAAAAAAGGGCGTGCATCCCTGCACGCCCAAAGGGGCACCGGTCATGGACCGATCGCGAATGAACGGGGCCGGGTCTTGCCCGGCCGCGGCTCAGGCTGGCGTGTTCTGCCAGCCGCCGCCCAGCGCGCGGACCAGTCCGACCGTCGCCTGGTACTGAGCCGCCTGCACCTGCAGCGCCGCGCGGCGGTTGCGCAGCTCGCTGCGGCGCGCGTCGAGCAGGTCGAGCTGGCTCACCAGCCCGTTGCGATAGCGCGAGTCCGACAGCGCCGTCGCCCGCGCCGACGACTGCACCGCCTGCCCTTGCACCTGCGCCTGCTGCGACAAGGTCTGCAGCCCCACCAGCGAGTCCTCGACCTCCCGCAGCGCCTGCAGCAGCTGCTGGCGGTAGCTCGACATCGCCAGGTCCAGGCCCGCCGTCGCCGACTCCACGCCCGCCTTGCGGCGGCCGCCGTCGAAGATCGGCAGCGACAGCAGCGCATCCACCGACCACGCCCGCGCCGACCACTTGAAGACATCGCTCAGCTCGGGCGAGGCATAGCCGCCATTGGCCGTCAGCGCCAGGCTCGGGAACCACGCGGCCTGCGCCACGCCCACCCGCGCCTGCGCCGCCAGCAGGCTGCGCTGCGCCGCCGCCACGTCCGGACGGCGCGCCAGCATCGCGCTCGGCAGCCCCGCCGGGATCGCCGGCAGCGCTGACAGCGACACGTCCTCCGCCACGCGGAAGCCCGACGCCGGCTCGCCCAGCAGCACCGCCAGCGCGTTCTCCAGCTCGGCGCGGCGGCGGTCCAGGCTGATCGCCTCGGCCTCCGTCGCGGCGACTTCCGTCTGCACCCGCGCCAGGTCCAGCTCCGCCACGTCGCCCGCCTGGTAGCGGCGCTGCGTCAGCGCCAGCGTCTCGCGATAGGCCGCGACGGTGTCGCGCACCAGCCGCCGCTCCTGATCGGCGAAACGCAGCGCCAGATAGGTCTGCGCCACGTCCGCCTGCACCATCAGCCGCGTGCTCTGCAGCAGCGCCTCGCGCGATTGCGCGTCCAGCGAGGCCGCGCGGCTCGCCTGCGACAGGCGGCCGGAGATGTCGACCTCCCAGCTCGCGGCCAGGCCGGCGTTCCAGACCGTCGTCGCGGCCGGGCCCTGCCCCGCCACGGTGCCGCGGGCCGCGCCGGCGCTGGCGCCGACCTGCGGCAGCCGGTCCGCGTCGGCGCTGCGCAGCAGCGCCCGCGCCTGCGCCAGCCGCGCCGCCGCGCCCTGCAGGTCGGTGTTGCCCGCCAGCGAGCGGCGGATCAGATCGTTCAGCGTCGCATCACCGAACGCGAGCCACCAATCGCCGCGCGGCTCGGCATCGGCCGGCGGCACCACGGCCCAGCGGGCCTCGCCCACCGCCGCCGTCGCATCCGACTTCCAGCCCGCCGGCGTCGCCGGCAGCTTTGTCTCGTCGATCGGGGGCGGCGTCGCGCAACCGGCCAGCACCAGCGCGGCCAGCAGCGTCGTCATCATCAGTTTGGTTCTCATGGCATCGAATCCTCAGTCGTGCTCGTGACGCGGTGCCGCCGGGTGCGGACGCGCATTGCCGCCCGGGCCGAAGTCGTGGCCGGCGCCCTGCTCGGGCTGCACGAAGGCCTCGACGTCATGCGGCACCTCGCCGTGCTGTTTCAGCGGCCGGTTGCCGGTCAGGCGGCGCACCACCACATAGAACACCGGCGTCAGGAACAGGCCGAAGGCCGTCACGCCGATCATCCCGGCGAACACCGCCACGCCCATCGCGTTGCGCATCTCGGCGCCCGCGCCGTGCGCCAGCACCAGCGGCAGCACGCCCATCACGAACGCCATCGACGTCATCAGGATCGGGCGCAGACGCAGCCGGCTCGCCTCGATCGCCGCCTGCAGCGGACTGCGGCCGGCGAACTCCAGCTCGCGGGCGAACTCCACGATCAGGATCGCGTTCTTCGCCGACAAGCCCACCAGCACGATCAACCCGATCTGCGTGAAGACGTTGTTGTCGCCCTTGCTCAGCCACACGCCCGTCATCGCCGCGAGCAGACCCATCGGCACGATCAGGATGATCGCCACCGGCAGGGACAGGCTCTCGTACTGCGCCGCCAGCACCAGGAACACCAGCAGGATCGCGAGCGGGAACACCCACACCGCGGAGTTGCCGGCCAGGATCTCCTGGTAGGTCAGCTCGGTCCATTCGTAGCTGATGCCCGGGGGCAGCGTCTCCGCCGCGATGCGTGCGATCGCGTCCTGCGCCTGGCCGGTCGAGTAGCCCGGGGCCGGGCCGCCGTTGATGTCGGCGGACAGGAAGCCGTTGTAGCGCATCGCGCGTTCCGGACCGAAGCTCGGCTCCACCTTCATCAGCGCCGACAGCGGCACCATCTCGCCCGAGGCCGAGCGCACCTTCAGCAGACCGACGTCCTCGGCGCGCGCGCGGTAGGCGGCATCCGCCTGCACCCGCACCGTGTAGGTCCGGCCGAACTTGTTGAAGTCGTTGACGTAGAGCGAGCCCAGGTAGATCTGCATCGTGTCGAACACGTCCGTCACCGCGACGCCCAGCTGGCGCGCCTTGGTGCGGTCCAGGTCCGCGTAGAGCTGCGGCACGTTCACCTGGTAGCTGGTGAACAGACCCGCCAGCTCCGGCGTCTTCTGCGCCTTGGCCATGAAGGCCTTGACCGCCTGGTCCAGCGCCTCGTAGCCCAGGCCGCCCTTGTCCTCGAGCTGCAGCTTGAAGCCGCCGGTCGTGCCCAGGCCCTGCACCGGCGGGGGCGGGAACATCACGACGAAGGCGTCCTGGATCTGCGCGAACTGCGCGTTCATGTTGCCCGCGATCTCGCCCGCCGACAGGCCCTTGCCGGTGCGCTGGTCGAAGGACTTGAGCGACGCGAACACGATGCCCGAGTTGGAGCTGTTGGTGAAGCCGTTGATCGACAGGCCCGGGAAGGAGATGGCGTGCTCCACGCCCGGCGTCTTCATCGCGATCTCGCTCATGCGGCGGATCACGTCCTCGGTGCGGTCCAGCGTGGCGCCGTCGGGCAGCGTCGCGAAGCCGATCAGGTACTGCTTGTCCTGCGCCGGCACGAAGCCGCTGGGCACCGCCTTGAACAGGCCCGCCGTCAGGCCCAGCAACGCGCCGTAGATCACCAGCATGATGACCTTGCGCGAGATCGCCTTGGTCACGCCGCCGCTGTAGGCCTTGGCGCCGCGGTTGAACAGCTTGTTGAAGCCACCGAAGAAGCGGCCCAGCACCTTGTCCATCGCGCGGGTCAGCCAGTCCTTGGGCGCGTCATGGCCCTTGAGCAGCATCGCGGCCAGCGCGGGCGACAGCGTCAGCGAGTTGATCGCCGAGATCACCGTCGACATCGCGATCGTCAGCGCGAACTGCTTGTAGAACTGGCCCGTCAGGCCGGTGATGAAGGCCAGCGGCACGAACACGGCCACCAGCACCAGCGCGATCGCGATGATCGGGCCCGAGACCTCGCGCATCGCGCGGTAGGTCGCGTCTCGTGGACTGAGGCCGGACTCGATGTTGCGCTCCACGTTCTCGACCACCACGATCGCGTCGTCGACCACGATGCCGATGGCCAGCACCAGGCCGAACAGCGACAGCGCGTTGATCGAGAAACCGAACAGGTGCATCACCGCGAAGGTGCCGATGATCGAGATCGGCACGGCCAGCAGCGGGATGATGGACGCGCGCCAGGTCTGCAGGAACAGGATCACCACCAGCACGACCAGCGCCACCGCTTCGAGCAGCGTGTGGATCACCGACTCGATGGACGCCCGCACGAACTGCGTCGGGTCATAGACGATCGAATAGTCGACACCTTCGGGCATCGCCTTCTTGAGCTCGGCCATCGTGGCGCGCACGTTGTTGGAGATCTCGATCGCGTTGGAGCCCGGCGCCTGGAAGATCGGGATCGCCACCGCGGACTTGTTGTCCAGCAGCGAGCGCAGCGCGTATTCCGATGCGCCCAGCTCGATGCGGCCCAGGTCGCGCAGCCGCGTCACCTGGCCGTTGGCACCCGACTTGACGATGATGTCGCCGAACTCCTGCTCGCTGTTCAGGCGGCCCTGCGCGTTGATCGGCAGCTGCAGGTCGATGCCCTGCAGGCCGGGCGACGCGCCGACCACGCCGGCCGCGGCCTGCACGTTCTGCTCGCGGATCGCCTGGACCACGTCGCTGGCCGACAGGCCATGCTCGGCGACCTTCTGCGGGTCCAGCCAGATGCGCATCGAGTAGTCGCCCGAACCGAACAGCTGCACCTGCCCCACGCCTTGGATCCGCGCCAGGCGGTCCTTGACGTTGAGCACCGCGTAGTTGCGCAGGTAGGTCATGTCGTAGCGGTCGTTGGGCGAGAGCAGGTGCACGACCATGGTCAGGTCGGGGCTGCTCTTGACCGTCGTCAGGCCCAGGCGGCGGACTTCCTCGGGCAGGCGCGGCTCGGCCTGCGAGACGCGGTTCTGCACCAGCTGCTGGGCCTTGTCCGGGTCGGTGCCCAGCTTGAAGGTGACCGTCAGCGTCATGAGGCCGTCGGTGGTGGCCTGGCTGCCCATGTAGAGCATGCCTTCCACGCCGTTGATCGATTCCTCGAGCGGCGTGGCCACGGCTTCGGCGATGACCTTGGGGTTCGCGCCGGGGTACTGCGCGCGGACCACCACCTGGGGCGGCACGACCTCGGGGTATTCCGAGATCGGCAGCACCCGCACCGCGAGCAGGCCCGCGACGAAGATCAGCACCGACAGCACGCCCGCGAAGATCGGGCGGTCGATGAAGAATTTGGAGAGATTCATGTCAGTCTTTCAGATCGACTGTGAGCGGCGAGGGGCGGGACGGTCCGATCAGGACTTGTCCGCCTTCCCCTCGCCTTCCTTGGCTTGCACGTCCTTGGCCGCGCCGGACCTGGCCTGCATCTCGGCCTTGGCGTTCATCGGCACGACGGTGGGCGCCACCAGCGCGCCCGGGCGCACCCGCTGCAGGCCGTTGACGACGACGCGCTCGTTGGCCTTCAGGCCGCTGGTCACGACGCGCAGGCCGTCGACGTTGGCGCCGAGCTGCACCTCGCGGTAGCTCAGCGTGTTGTCCGCGCCGACCACCATCACGAAGCGCTTGCTCTGGTCGGTGCCGACCGCGCGCTCGTTGACGAGCACCGCCGGACGCGACTTGGCCTGGCCCAGGCGGATGCGGGCGAACTGGCCCGGGATCAGCGCGCCGTCCTTGTTGTCCAGCACCGCGCGCACGCGCACCGTGCCGCTCCTGGCATCAACCTGGTTGTCGATCAGCTGCAGCTTGCCGTTGAACGGCGTGTCGGCGGTCGCGGCGGTGCCGATCTGCACGGGGATGCTCGAGAGGTCGCCCGCGGCGCCCGCCCCGCCCTTGGCGTTGCCATGCAGCTCGTTCAGCGCGCGGGCGACGGTGCGCTCGTCGGCGTCGAAGCTGGCGTAGATCGGGCTGACCGAGACCAGCGTCGTCAGCACCGGCGCGCCGGGGCCGGCGGCCACCAGGTTGCCCTGCGTGACTTCCAGCTTGCCGACGCGGCCGGCGACCGGCGCGCGCACCTGCGTGTAACCCAGGTTCAGCTTGGCCGACTGCAGCGCCGCCTGCGCCGCGCGCAGGTTGGCGTTGGCCTCGTTGAAGGCGTTGCTGCGCTCGTCGAGCTCACGCTGAGCGATGGCGCGCTCGCTCCACAGGCGCGTGGAGCGCTCCAGCTCGCTCTTCGTGTAGCTGACGCGGGCCTGCGCGGCCAGCACCTGCGCCTCGGCGCGATCGACTTCGGCCTGATAGGGCGCGGGGTCGATGGTGATCAGCAGCTCGCCGGCCTTGACCAGCGCGCCTTCGCGGAAGTGCACCGACTGCACCGCGCCGGAGACGCGGGCCCGCACGTCGACGCGCTCGACGGCCTCCAGGCGGCCCGAGAACTCGTCCCACGCGGCCACGTCCTGGCTTGCGACGGTGGCGACGGACACGGGGATCGCCTGCGGCGCCCCCGACGGTTGGTTCGCGACCGCCTGCTGGCTGTGCAGGCCGACGACGACGGCCCCGGCGACCGCGGCGACAGCGGTCAGTGAAGTGGCAAAGATCTTCTTGTTCATGGTGGTGCTCCGTGGACGGGGGTAGACGTTGGGAGTTCTCGGGCGGCCTCAGGCCGGTTGGAGCCGGGCCGGGCCGGCGGGTGGGATCAGGGACAGGAAATCGGCGAGCCGCTGGCGCAGCGCCACGGCCCAGGGCAGTTGCAGCACCGACAGCGAGCTCAGCTTCATCAGGCTGCAGGGCCAGCCGCTGGGCCCGGCGATCAGCGCCTGCTGGACCTGCACGCCGGCGCGCTTCATCGCGCGGGCATAGGCGAACGTCTCGTCGCGCATCGGGTCGTCGTCGCTGCTGACGACCAGCGCCGGTGCCAGGCCCGCCAGGCGGCTGGTGTTGGCGGGCGCGGCGTAGGGGTGGTCGCCGTCCTCGCACTGGCCGAGATAGGCGCGCCAGCCATGGGACCAGCGGCACTCGCCGTAGCCGGCCTCGGCCTGGCGCAGCGAGGCCGTCGCCAGGCAGGGATTGAGCATCGGCCCGATCAGGATCTGGCCGGCGAGCTTGCGGTGGCCCTGGTCGCGCGCCATCAGCGCCAGCGCGGCGGCCAGGTTGCCGCCGGCCTCCTCGCCGGCGACCAGCAGCGGGGCGCCCTTGCCGGACAGCCGGGCGCGCGCCTTGTGCAGGCCGGCCAGCAGCGCGTCCAGCGTCTTGAGCGCGGCGGGGAAGACGTGATCGCGGCCGGTCGGGTAGTCGACGTCCACCACCACGGCGCCCGCGTCGGCGAGCAGGCGCGACACCAGCTCGCCGCTGTCCAGGTCGCCGGTGGTGAAGGCGCCGCCGTGCAGGTGCATGACGACCGGCGCATCCTTGCGGCGGGCCGCGCCCTTGTACACGCGCACCGGCACGGCGCCGTCGCCGGCGGGCAGGAGGTCGTCGTGGCAGGAGGTCAGCGGCAGCGCATCCATGGCAGGAGCAAAGGCCTGCTCCGCGTGGGGGCAGGCCGGTTCATGTTGCAATGCAGCGAAATTTAGGGATCGGACGCCGTCCGATAAACAGGGCCCGACGCGAATCAGCGTTTCATCGACGAAACAATCGATCGGGCAGGATGGCGGCCTCACGCGCGCACGAGACGCGCCGATCCGGCAGCGCCGTCAACGAGACCGGCGCATCCGCAGTCGCGGCCCATGGGCTGCAGTCAGGGGTTTCAAGATGGACAAGCTCAATGCCATGCAGGCTTTCGCGCGGGTCGTGGAAGCAGGCACCTTCACGCGGGCGGCGGAATCGCTGGACCTGCCCAAGACCGCGGTGACGCGGCTGATCCAGTCGCTGGAGGACCATCTCAAGGTCAAGCTGCTGAACCGCACGACGCGGCGCGTCAGCGTGACGCCCGATGGCGCCGCTTATTACGAGCGGGTGACGCGGCTGCTGTCGGACATCGAGGAGCTCGAGGGCTCCGTGTCGCATGCGCGCGCGGCGCCGAAGGGGCGGATCCGCGTCGACGTCGCGTCGAGCGTGGCGCGGCTGCTGCTGATTCCGGCGCTTCCGGAGTTTTATGCAAGACATCCGGACATCCAGATCGACCTGGGCGTGTCGGACCGGCCGGTGGACCTGATCGGCGACAACGTCGACTGCGTCGTGCGCGGCGGCGAGATCACGGACCAGTCGCTGGTGGCGCGCCGCATCGGCGACTGGGGCTACGGCTGCTGTGCCTCGCCGGAGTACATCCAGCGCCACGGCATGCCGCAGCATCCGCTGGACCTGGAGTCGGACCAGCATCACGTGGTGAGCTATTTCTCGACCCGCACCGGCAAGCGCTTCCCGTTCGACTACAGCAAGAACGGTCAGCGCTACGAGATCTACGGCCACTACAAGGTCTCGGTGAACGACGGCAACGCGTACATGACGGCGGGCCTGACCGGGCTGGGCGTGATCCAGGCGCCCTACTTCATGATCAAGCCGCACATCGACGCTGGCGAGCTGGTGCCCTTCCTGTGCGACTGGGAGTCGGACCCGCTGCCGCTGTACGTCGTGTATCCGCCGAACCGACACCTGAGCACCAAGCTGCGGGTGTTCGTCGACTGGGTGGCGGAGCTGTTCGATCGCCACGGCCAATGGCAGAAGCAGCTGGTGGCCAGCTGCGAGGCCAAACGCGCCGAGACCGACCAGGCCTACCTCCCGCTGGAGGCGAACGCGGCCAAGCAGGCGGTGCTGAGCGCGGCGTGAGCCGGCGCCTGTCCACTCACGCTCAGTCCACGCGCAGCGCGGCACCGCGCTCCTGGAGCAGTTGCGTGAGCAAGCCGCGATGACAGCGCGCCGGGTTCTCGCAATAGCAGCCCATCGACAGATTGGCCGTGTGCGACAGCGCCGCGAGCGCGTCCAGCACCTGCGACGGCGCCGGCTCGCTCATCTCCTTGCGGTACGCACGCGCGAAGGCGGCCCAGGGCTGCTCATCCGCCTGGGCCTGCGCCGCCTTCGCCCGCGCCATCAATTCGGGGCTCGGCGACAGCAGCGGCAGCCAGCTGTCGTAGTAGTCGAGGCGGCCGTAATCCTCCTTGCGGACGCCGCGCGGCGGACGGCGGACGGTGCCGAGACGGGGGCCCTCGTCGGGCAGGCGCGGCGTGACGCCGAGTCGGACGATGCGGATGCTCATGGAGCCGCATGATCATGGAGCATCGATGAATTTCCTAGCGCATAGCAAGCCTCCCCTAGGGGCAGGCCGCAATAGGCGGCAGAAGTTTTGACCCGACCAAGTCTCGGCGGGATAATCGCCACCCTATGCCGGTTCTCACCCAAAGCGAACGTCAACGCCTGCTGCACGCAGTGGTGTTCTTCGCATCCCACACGCAGCACTGCGGCAAGATCAAACTGTTCAAGCTGCTGTACTTGCTGGACTTTGAGCACTTCCGACAGACCGGCAAGAGCGCTACTGGCCTGGACTATCAAGCTTGGAAATTCGGTCCGGTGCCCATCGAACTGATGGAGGAGTGGGAAGATCTTGGCCCTGATCTGGCCAACCTCGTGCACATCGTCGAAGAGAAGGTGATCGATTTCGAGCGCCAAGCCGTGAAGGTGAACGGCGGCGTTCAGTTTGATGCCGAACCGTTCAGCCCGCGGCAGTTGCGCATCATGCGGTCCTTGGCTGAGCAATATCGCGACACCTACTCCCCCAAGATGATCGACGTCACCCACGCGCAGAACGGCGCTTGGGACCGTGTGTGGCAGAACGGCCAGGGTGCGCATCGCGTCATTCCTTATGAACTGGCCATCGGCGAGACCGACCCGCATTCCGACGTGGTGCGCGAACTGGCGCAGGAACAAGCCCAGTACCGCGCTGCCTTGATGGCCGTTCGCCACGCTGAAGCCGCTTGAGCCCGATGATGGTGACGGTTGCCGCAACCGCCTTGCCGGGACAGATATGGCGCGACGACTGCTACGACCTCAACCGTGCGACGGGCGAGTGCCAGCGCAAATATCTGTTGGTGCTGGCGGTGGACCCGCGCAGTGCCGACGTGGTTACGGTTGTATTCACCAGCAAACCGAACGGACTGGTGGAGCAGCCCGCCTGCAACCAAGGCCCACCGCGTGCGGGCCACTTCGTGGGCGCGCCGGGCGGGGCGCTCACGCAGCCCACCTGGGTGGACTTCAACAGCCTGCAAGACCTGGACGCCGGCGACATGACAAGACTGCAGCGCAGCGGTCGCATGAGCCTGCAGCAACAGTCCCTGCCTACGCCGTTGTTGTGCGCCGTGCTGCGCTGTCTACTGCAGTATGACGACCTGACCGGCCGCCAAGCCAGGCTGGTGGGCGATGTAGTGGCGGCACTGCATTGCCCTTAGGCCTCGAATCCGAGAAGCCGCTTGCTTCTGCAGTTTCCGCGTCGGCTCTCTTCGTGCATCCGTTTCGAAGCAAGACGATGCGGATACGCATCTCGCCATGATGCGTCGTCCGCGGCATCCCGGCCAAACGCTGCATTTCCCGGGTCGAGGACCTCAGACCGGCGTGCGCAGCCGCGGCACGCTGAGCCGCACCCGCAGGCCCTCGCCCGACGTGGCGTCCAGCAGCTCCAGCCGGCCGCCGTGCCGCTGCGCGATGTCCAGCGCGATCGCCAGCCCCAGGCCGCTGCCCGTGCCCTTGGACTCGCTGCCGCGCTCGAAGCGGCGCAGCGCGCGCTCGCGCTCGTGCGCCGGGATGCCGGGGCCGTTGTCCTCGACCTCCATCCGCGACCAGTCGCCATCACAGCCCGTGCGCACCGTGATGCGCGGGCCGTGGCCGCCGTAGTTCAGGCTGTTGTGCAGCACGTTGGTCAGCAGCTCCCGCAGCAGGAAGCTCTGCCCCATCGCCGGCGCGCTCTCGAGCTCGAACTCCAGGTCCGCCCCGGCTTGCAGCGCGCGCGGCACCCAGTCCTCGGCCACCTGCGCCGCGATGTCGCGCAGGTCCAGCGGCTGTTCCCGCCCGCCGGGCTCGGCCTCGGCGCGCGCGATCGACAGCATCTGCGTCGCCAGCCGCGCGCTGCGGTCCACGGAGCTCTGCAGCCGCTTGAGCAGCGGCTCGACCTGCGGGTCATGCGGCTCCAGCAGCGCCAGATCGATCTCGGTGCGCAGCGAGGTCAGCGGCGTGCGCAGCTGGTGCGCCGCGTTGGCCAGGAAGTCCTGCTGCGCCGACGACGCGCGCCGCAGCCGCTCGAACAGCCGGTTGAAGGCGGAGATCAGCGGCCGCAGCTCGCCCGGCACGTCATGCTGCAGCGGCTCCAGGCGCGCCAGGTCGCGCTGCTCGAGCTCGGCGCTCAGACGCGCCAGCGGGCGCAGGCCGCGGTGGGTCGCGACCCAGCCGGCCGCCGCCAGCAGCACCGCCATGCCGCCGATCAGCAGCACCACCACGGCCAGCAGCTGCTTCTGCAGCGTGTCGCGCTTGTTCAGCGTCTCGGCCACGACCACCTGGCACAGCTGGCGGTCGCCGCACGCGGTGCCCAGCGCCGCGGCGCGCAACTGCTCGCCATCCAGCGAGACCAGCGAGAAGTACCACTCGCCCGCGCGGCGCGGCGGGAGATGCAGCCTGGCGAGCTGCGCGTCGCCCATCAGCACCTCGCCGGCCGGATTCAGCACCAGGTAGTAGACGCGGTCGGTGCGGTCGAAGCGCAGCGCGCGGTCCGTGGCGCCGGACACGTCGACGACCACCTGCCCGTCGCGCTCGCGCAGCAGCCCGGCCACGGACAGCGCCGTGTCGCCCAGCGCCTGGTCGAGCCAGGAGATGGCCGTGTCGTGCATGACGTCGTAAAGCACCAGGCCAGCGGCCGGCACGGCCACCAGCACCGGCGCCATCAGCCAGATCAGCAGGCGCTGCTTCAGACTGAAGATGCGGCCGGCTGCGCGCGGGATCGCGTCCGTCATGCCGCGCCGGATCAGCTGTTGGCCGCCGGGGCGGGCGTCTCTTCCAGCAGATAGCCCAGGCCGCGCACCGTGCGCAGCTGCAGGCCGGCGGGCTCGATCTTGGCGCGCAGGCGCGAGACGCAGACCTCGATCGCGTTGTCGCTCACGCCCTGCTCCCAGCCATTGCTGGCCGAGGCGATCTGCTCCTTGGCCACCACCTTGCCGGCGCGCGCCAGCAGGAAGCCCAGCACGTCCCATTCGCGCGCGGACAGCGCCAGCGGCTCCTCGGCGATGTAGGCGCGGCGCGCCTCCAGGTCCATGCGCAGCGTGGACAGCCGCAGCTCGTTGCCGGTGCGCGCCTGGCTGCGGCGCACCAGCGCCCGGGCCCGCGCGATCAGCTCGCTCAGGGCGAAGGGCTTGACCAGGTAGTCGTCGGCGCCGCCTTCCAGGCCGCGCACGCGGTCCTCGACGGCGTCACGAGCTGTCAGCAGCAGCACCGGCGTCGTGCTGCCCTGGGCGCGCACGCGGCGCAGGGTCTCGAAACCGTCGATGCCGGCCAGCCCGATGTCCAGGATCAGCAGGTCGTAGCGGTCCTCGCGCAGCGACAGCGGCACCGGCTCGCCACGGGCGCTGACGTCCACGACCCAGGACTGCGAGCGCAGCGCCCGGGCGGTGGATTCCGCCAGGAACTCATCGTCTTCGACCAGGAGGATTCGCATGGTGCGGCAGCATAAGCCTTGAGCCTTTCGCGGGCCAATCGCCGACCTTTCAGAAACCTGATGGCAATGGCGCGGACAGGTTTCCGACAGCTTCGCGTCAAGTCCGCAACAGCGAGCTTGGCCAGACTGCCGCCCATGCTGAACCTCCCCTTCCCGCCGTCCGTGTCCGCGGCACCGGCCCAGCCGCCGGCGCTCGATCCCCGTCCCGCCGTGCTGCTGCTGCACGGCCTGTGCGCCAACCCGCTCGAGATGATGCCGCTGGCGCGCTCGCTGCGCGATGCCGGCTACGTGGTGGAAGCCCCGGCGCTGGAGGGCTACGGCGTGGCCCCGCCGGCCGCGGGCGCCGCGCCCGAGACGCGCCGCAGGCGCGCGGTGCCGCGCTTCGAGGAATGGGTCGACATGGCCGCCGCCCACTTCGACGCGCTGGCCGCCCGGCATGAGCGCGTGGCCATCGGCGGCCTGTCGATGGGCTCGGTGTTGACGCTGGCGCTGGCGCTCAGGCGCCCGGCGGCGGCGCTGATGCTGCTCTCGACCAGCCTGCATTTCGACGGCTGGAACGTCTCGCCGTGGCGCCGCCTGCTGCCGCTGGCCTACGTGCCGCCGCTGCGCCAGTGGCTGGCCTTCCGCGAGACCGCGCCCTACGGCATCAAGAACGAACGGCTGCGCGAGTGGGTCGCGCAGGCCATGAGTTCGAGCCACGTGTCCGCCGCCGGCGCCGACCGCCTGCCGGCCGCGTCCCTGCATCAGGCGTCACGGCTGATCCGCCACGTGCGGGCGCGGCTGCATGAGATCGACGCCCCGGCGGTGGTGCTGCACGCCAGCGAGGACGATGTCAGCGGCCCGCGTTCCGTGCTGGAATTGCAGCGCCGGCTGGCGACGACGCCGGAGGTGCACTGGTTCCACCACAGCTATCACATGCTGACGCTGGACAATGAGCGGGGCGCCGTGACCCAGGCGGCCCGACAATTCCTGTTGCGCCAGGTGCCCGTCGCGGACCCTGCCGACCGTGACTTCATCCTTTCCGCGACCGAGGACATCCGCCATGAGCAACACGCTTGAAGAACTGCGCCGTCTGGCCTGCCACGACCTGGGCATGAACGACGCCGACCTGAAGAACGACGTCACCTTCGCCGAACTGGGGCTGGACTCCCTGATGCTGGTGGACTTCATGTTCGCGGTGGAGGACAAGTTCGTGATCGACATCGACCACGACGCGGCGATGAAGCAGCCGACGATCGCCGGCCTGGCCGCGCTGGTGGACGAGCAGTTGGCCGCCAAGGCGGGCAAGGACGGGTCCGCGGCCGCGGCGGCGGCCTGAGGACCGGACCCGTGAGCCGGGAAGCGGTATGGATCACCGGCATCGGCGCGTGCAGCGCGCTCGGCCCGGACGCGGACGCGCTCGCGGACGCGCTGTCGCAGGGGCGGTCGGGGATCGCGCTGCAGCCGGGAGATCCGGAGCATGGCGTGCCGCCGTTCGCGGCGGCCGCGGTGACGCAGGCGCTGGGGCAGGAGATGCCGCCGGCGCAGCGCAACCTGCACGACCGGCACAGCCTGATGGCACTGCAGGCGGCGCGCGAGGCCTGGACGCAGTCCGGTCTGCCGGCGACCGCGGCGGCGCCGGAACGCGCGGCCGTGGCCTGGGGCACGGGGCTGGGCGGATCGAATGCGCTGCAGCTGTCCTACGCCGAGCACCTGACCAAGACGCCCCCGCGCATCCATCCGTACACGGTGGTGCGGGTCATGAGCAACTCGGCCGCGTCGCATCTGGCGATGAAGTACGGGCTGAAGGCGGCGATGCTGACGATCTCCAATGCCTGCGCCTCGTCGGCGCAGGCGATCGGCGAGGCGCTGATGCTGCTGCGCCAGGGCCGCGCGGACGTGGCGCTGGCGGGGGGCTCGGAGGCGATGCTGAATCCGGGCTCGGTGGGCGCGTGGCAGGCGATGGGCGTGATGGCGCCGCCGGATCCGGAGGATCCCTCGCGGAGCTGCCGCCCGTTCGACGACGGGCGCAAGGGCCTGGTGCTGGGCGAGGGCGCGGCGGCGCTGGTGCTGGAGACGGAAAGCCACGCCCGCGCACGCGGCGCGTCGGCGCTTGCCGTGCTGGCCGGTTATGGGCATAGCGTCGACGCGGTGCACCTGTCGCGGCCCGATGCCGATGGCCAGGAGCGCGCGCTGCGCGCCGCGCTGGCCGACGCGGGGATCGCGCCGTCGCAGGTTGGCTACGTGAACGCGCATGGCACCGCGACCGACGTCGGCGACGTGGTCGAGGCGGAATCGCTGGCCCGGGTCTTCGGCCCGCGCGGCGTGCCGGTCAGCGCGACCAAGGCGCTGCACGGCCACCTGATCGGCGCCGGCGGCGCGCTGGAGCTGGTCGCCTGCGTGCAGGCGCTGCGCCGGGGCGAGCTGCCGCCCAGCGCGAACGTGCGCACGAGCGCGCTCGAGGAAATCGCGGATGTGATCCGCGAGCCGCGCGCCTTCGATCCTTCGAAGGCCATGGTCAGCAACTCGTTCGCGTTCGGCGGAAGCAACGTGTCACTGGTGGTCCGGGCGGCTTGATCAACCGCAAGGTTTGATGAATTGCCTTGGGATTGGCAATCCCGCCAGGTAGCTTCTAAACTACAGTGGTCGGGTGATCACTGTCCAGTCCACCCGCACGTTCGACAAGTGGTTGAGCCGCCTCAAGGACTTTGAGGCGGCGAACCGGATCAACGCGCGCATTTCCCGCCTCGGCTACGGCCTCGTCGGTGACGAGAAGGCTGTCGGCCATGGTGTTCGCGAACTCCGAATCCACTACGGCCCGGGCTACCGGCTGTACTACGTCAGGCGTGGAGATCGACTCATCCTGCTGCTGTGCGGCGGAGACAAGTCGTCTCAGGCCTCGGATATTTGTAACGCGATCGAACTCGCGAAAGGGGAGTTTCAAGATGGCTGAGAAGGTGCGGACTTATGACCCGGCAGAAATGCTGACGTCGGAAGAGTCGATCGCGATCTTCATGGCAGACGCATTCGAAACGAACGACGCCGGCTACATCGCGTTTGCACTGGGGATGGTGGCGCGCGCCAAGGGCATGTCCCAGGTCGCCGAACAAACAGGCTTGTCCCGCGAGCATCTGTATCGTTCTTTCAGCGAAAAGGGAAATCCGACGCTGCGCACACTCCTGGCCGTGCTTAATGCGCTCGGAATCGAGCTGACGGCCCGCCCTGCGGTCGCTCACTGACCGCCCATCTCCCGCTTCAGCTCAAACCGCTCCAGCAGCGTCGCCAGCTCCGCTGCGGAGCGCAGGCCCAGCTTCGTGAACGCGCGCGCGCGGTGGACCTCCACCGTGCGGATCGCGATGCCGAGTTCATCGGCGACCTGCTTGTTGAGCTTGCCGGCCGCGACCAGCACCGCGACCTCGCGTTCGCGGTCGGTCAGGCTGGCGAGCCTGCCCGCCACGCTCGCATGCGCGCGTGATTCACGCCAGCGGTGCATGTCCAGCGCAATCGCGCGCTGCACCTTGTTCACCAGCGCCTGGTCGTTGAAGGGCTTCTCGACGAAGTCCAGCGCGCCCTTCTGCATCGCGTCCACCGCCATCGGGATGTCGCCGTGCCCGCTCAGGAAAATCACCGGCAGCGGCACGCCGCGCGCGATCAGCTCGTCATGCACCTGCAGCCCCGACAAGGGCTCCATCCGCACGTCCAGCACGATGCAGCCATGCGGCTCGATCGCATGGTCGAGGGCCTCGAACAGCGCCGTCCCGCCCGGATGCGCCTCCACGCGCAAGCCGTGCGAGCGCATCAGGAAGGCCAGCGCGTCCCGCACTGCCGCCTCGTCGTCCACCAGATGGACGGTCGCCTGTGGGTCGCTCATCGCGCGCCCTCCTTGTATGAATCGATGCCCGCCTCGCCCGCGCCGCACGGCCCGGCGTCCTGACACAGCGGCAGCGTGAAGCTGATCCTCGCGCCGCCGAGCGCGCCCGCGCCGGCTTCCATGCCGCCGTGGTGCGCCTCGATCACGGAGCGGCAGATCGCCAGCCCCATGCCCATGCCCTCCGCCTTGGTCGAGTAGAACGCCGTCGTCAACTGGTCGATGCCGCGCCCCTGCAACCCCGGGCCGTTGTCGTCCACGTCCACGCGCACGAAGCGCTCCCCGACACGCTGCGCCGCGATCCTCACCGTGGGCGCCGGCTTGCCGTGCAACTCATCGAGCGCGTTGCGGACCAGGTTGATCAGCACCTGCTCGATCAGCACCGCGTCGGCCTGCACGTCGGGCAGTCCCGGCGGCAGCGCAACGTCGACGCGCGCGCCGCGCAGGTCCCGCTTGAGCAGCGCCAGCACCCGCGCGACGAGCTCCGGCACCGCGCAGCGCTCCGGCTGCGGCGCGCGGCGCGTCAGGAACGCGCGGATGCGCTGCACGATGCGCCCCGCCTCCTGCGCCTGCTCGCCCAGCCGCCGCAGGGCCTCCATGACGATGTCGTCATCCGGATGCCCGGCCCGCTCCAGCGAGCGCAGCGCGCCGGCGTTGTAGCCGGCGATCGCCGCCAGCGGCTGGTTGAGCTGATGCGCCAGTGCCGAGGCGACCTCGCCCAGCGTGCTCAGCCGCGCCTGATGCGCGAGCGCCTCGGTGCGGCGGCGCTCGCGCTCCTCGGCCTGCTTGCGGGCGCTGATGTCGACGATCGAGCCCATCCAGCCGATCTGCGTGCCGTTGGCGTCCACCAGCGGCGCCTCGAAGATCATCACGTCCAGCACATGCCCGTCGCGGTGCATCCAGCGCGCCTCATAGCCTTCCCGCGGCGCGCCGCCGGCCATGTTGCGGCGGTGCCGGCGCAGGCTGTCCTCCATCTCGTCAGGCAGCCAGTACGGCATCGGCGGCAGGCGTCCGAGCAGTTCATCCGCGCCATAGCCCACGAGGTCGCAGAACGCGCGATTCACATGGGTCAGCCGGCCGTCCAGATCACGCCCGCGCAGGCCCACCGTCAACGAGTCCTCGACCGCGCGCCGCCAGGCGGCCTCGGTGCGGGCCTCGCCTTCGGCGCGGCGCACCTCGCGCATCTGCCGGCGCAGCATCGCGCTGGCCAGCGCCGACAGCAGCAGGAACACCCCCATCAGCGCCGCCGCCAGCGTGTACCACCACGGCCGGTGCGGCACGCGCGTGTTGAGTTCGAGCCAGGTCTCGCGCATCGCCGGGTCGACGCTGACGCGGTAGCTCTGCGTGTCGGGGAGGGCGAGCGCGTCGCCGGTCTGGGCCAGCCGCTGGCCGAGCCCGTCGACCAGCCGCACGTCGTACTTCTGCGCCAGCCACCACGGCACCGTCTGCCGCAGCAGCGCGCTCGGCGCGAAGCGCACCACCAGCCGGCCGCCCTGCGGTCGGGCGGCGCTCCAGTGCGCGGTCAGCCCGCCTTCATCCAGGCTCACGCCGCTGCGCTCCTTCTGCGGCGCGGCCGCCTGCGGCACCTGCTGCGGCACATGCGCGAGCACCCGGTTGTTGAGGTCCAGCACCGTCACGCTCACCCACAGCCGGCGCAGGCCCTCGACCACCGCCCGATGCCGCAGCAGCGCGTTGTCGTCGACCTCGCCCGGCAGCTGCTGGGCGAGCCGGTCCACCGCCGCATGCTCGGCATTGAGCCAATCCGAGATGCGCGCCTCCAGCGACAACGAGTCGGCGATCAGCGTCAGCCGCTCCTCCTCCAGGTCGCGCATGTCGCTCAGGCGCAGCCACACGCCGACCGACGCGGCGAAGGCCAGCGCCAGCACCAGCGGCAGGGCCCAGCTGGCGCGCTTGAGCAGTTGAAGGAGACGACGAGGCACGGCCATGGCAGGCAGTCTAGGCCTTGCGCGGCGCCGCCGCGGAGCCCGTGCGATGCGTGTTCTCCTGATGTGGAAGTCCACAACTGGTGGGGCCAGGGCCGGATTTCCACAATCGCCTCCATTCCGGAAACCGGCGCTTTCCGCGCCCCGACCCGGCCGAAAAACATCAGGAGACCTTCATGTCCGCCACCTTCCCCCGCCGCCTGCTGCTGGGCGCCGCGCTGGCCGTCGCCGGCCTGGGCGCCACCGCGTCCGCCTTCGCCCAGGCGCCGATCGTGATCAAGCTGAGCCACGTCGTCGCCCCCGACACCCCCAAGGGCAAGGGCGCGCAGCGCTTCAAGGAACTGGCCGAGGAACGCAGCAAGGGCCGCCTGAAGGTCGAGGTCTACCCCAACAGCCAGCTCTACAAGGACAAGGAAGAGCTCGAGGCGCTGCAGCTGGGCTCGGTGCAGATGCTGGCGCCGTCGCTGGCCAAGTTCGGCCCGCTGGGCGTGAAGGAGTTCGAGGTCTTCGACCTGCCCTTCCTGTTCAAGGACGATGCGTCGTTCCGCAACACCACGAACACCCTGGGCATGGAGCTGTTCAAGAAGCTCGAGCCCAAGGGCATCAAGGGCCTGGCCTTCTGGGACAACGGCTTCCACATCATGAGCGCCAACAAGCCGCTGCACCACGTGGCGGACTTCAAGGGCCTGAAGATGCGGATCCAGTCCTCCAAGGTGCTGGACGCGCAGATGCGCGCGCTGGGCGCGATCCCGCAGGTGATGGCCTTCTCCGAGCTGTACCAGGCGCTGCAGTCGGGCGTGGTCGATGGCACCGAGGGCGTGCCGTCCAACTTCTACACGCAGAAGACCTACGAGGTGCAGAAGCACACGACGCTGAGCAACCACGGCCACCTGGCCTACGCGTTGATCATCAACAAGAAGTTCTATGACGGCCTGCCCGCCGACCTGAAGGCGGTGGTGGACAGCAGCGTCAAGGACGCCACCATCTACGCCAACGCGATCGCGCAGACGGAGAACCAGCAGGCGCTGGAGAAGATCAAGGCCAGCGGCAAGACCACGATCTACACGCTGACGCCGGCCGAGGTGAACGAGTGGAAGCTGGCGCTGATGCCAGTCCACAAGGAGATGGAAGGCCGCGTCGGCAAGGCCACCGTCGAGGCCGCCTACAAGGCCGCCGGCTTCGTCCCGCCGACTCGATAAGTTCCCCCTACCGGCTGACGCCGGCCCCCCAAGGGGGCGGACCCCAGGAGCCCGGCAAAGCCGGTTCTCCGGGCTCCCGCTTGATGGGTCCGCCCGCCTGGGGCGGCGTCCTGTGTGCCGCGCCCCTGCTCTGGGCGGCGCGGCCTTCTTTTGTCTGAAGGAGATCGCCATGTCGCTGAGATGGTTGGATCGATTGGAGGAGAGCCTGATCGCTTTCCTCATGGGCGCTGCGACGCTGGTCATCGCGATGGCCGTTCTGCATCGTTTCCTGGCCGGCGTGCCGCATCTGCAGGACCTGGTCATCCGCATCGACGTGAGCTGGGCGCAGGAGCTGTGCATCTACATGTTCGTGTGGATGGCCAAGTTCGGCGCCGCCTACGGCGTGCGGGCCGGCACCCACGTGGGCGTGGACGTGCTGGTGCGCAAGCTCAAGCCGGAGCACGCGAAGTACCTGGTGATCTTCAGCCTGCTGGCCGGCGCGGTGTTCACCGCGACCATCGGCACGCTGGGCGCGACCTTCGTGTGGGAGAACGGCGCGCACTACGCGTTCACGCATGCCTTCGGCATCGAGAACCCCGACCTCTTCGAAGGCCCCACCTCGCCCGACCTGGAGATCCCGACCTGGATCGCGTATTCATGCGTGCCGCTGGGCTCCTACCTGATGTGCTTCCGCTTCCTGCAGGTGTGCTGGCACTTCATCCGCACCGGCGAGGCGCCGCACGCGGACCACGGCCATGTCGAAGGCATCGAGGATGACGTCGCCGCGGTCGGCGCGGCCAAGACGGCCGAGGAGGCCGCCAAGTCGGCCAAGGGAGATCGCGCATGAACACCCTGATCATCTTCTCGCTGCTGGTGGTGCTGATGCTCACCGGCATGCCGATCTCGATCTCGCTGGGCCTGACGGTCCTGACCTACCTCTTCACGATGACGAACGTGCCGATCGAATCGGTCGCGCTCAAGCTGTTCACCGGCATCGAGAAGTTCGAGATCATGGCCGTGCCCTTCTTCATCCTGGCGGGCAATTTCCTGACCCATGGCGGGGTGGCGCGGCGGATCATCCACTTCGCCACGACCATGATCGGCCACTGGTACGGAGGCCTCGGCCTGGCCGGCGTGCTGGCCTGCGCGATGTTCGCGGCGATCTCGGGCTCATCGGTCGCGACGGTCGTCGCGGTCGGTTCCATCATCCTGCCGGCGATGACCAAGCAGGGCTATCCGAAGCAGTTCGGCGCGGGCGTGATCACGACGTCCGGCGCGCTGGGCATCCTGTTCCCGCCGTCGATCAACCTGGTGATGTTCTCGATCGCAACGGCAGGCATGAGCGCCACCGGCCCCAACGGCGAGGCCGTCGGCACCGCGTCGGTGGGCCAGCTGTTCATGGCCGGTGTCGTGCCCGGCGTGTGCCTGTCGCTGCTGCTGGGCATCACCACCTGGTACCGCGCCAAGAAGTACGACTACCCGCGCATGGTCAAGGCGACCTGGGCCGAGCGCTTCAAGGCCTTCCGCGAGAGCTTCTGGGGCCTGATGCTGATCGTCGTCGTCATCGGCGGCATCTACAGCGGCAAGTTCACGCCGACCGAAGCCGCCGCCGTGGCCGCGGTGTACGCCTTCATCATCTCGGTCTTCGTCTACAAGGACATGGGCCTGAAGGACGTGCCCAAGGTGCTGCTGAAAGCCGCGGCAATGAGCTCGATGCTGCTGTACATCATCACCAACGCGGTGCTGTTCAGCTTCCTGATGGCCTCCGAGCAGATCCCCCAGACGATGGCCGCGTGGATGTCGGCGCAAGGGTTCGGACTGATCGTCTTCCTGCTGCTGGTCAACCTGATCCTGCTGGGCGCAGGCAACTTCATGGACCCGGCAGCCATCGTGCTGATCATGGCACCCATCCTGTTCCCGGTCGCAGCCAAGCTCGGCGTCGATCCGGTACACCTGGGCATCCTGATGGCCGTCAACATGGAAGTCGGCCTGTGCCACCCGCCCGTGGGACTCAACCTCTACGTGGCGTCAGGGATCACGAAGATGGGAATCACCGAACTCACCGTCGCAGTGTGGCCTTGGCTGCTCACAATGCTCGGCTTCCTGCTGGTCGTGACCTACTGGCCAGGACTGTCGCTCGCACTGCCCAGGGCGCTGGGGTTGGTCGTGTAAGCCTCGGCCCCCCCCTGATGAAAAGCCCCGCTCGCGCGGTCTGCGCGGCGGGGCTTTTTTGCTTCAAGGGCCTCTTTGGACTGCCACGTTCAGAGCGCGGGCCCGGCGAGGGCATGGGGGATCCCTCCAGGACCCCCAAGCCCTCCCCGGACCCCATCAGCAGCGAGGACCATCATCAGCATCCAGGACCATCGTCAGGTCCCAGGACCATCATCAGGACCGGGAGGATCAGACGCCGCCGCGGTAACTGCCAGCCTCGGCGGACAGGCCCGCCTTCACTCCGCGCGTGAGATCGTCGGCGTAAACCTCGTCTCGTCCCTCGGACAGCGCGCGCAGCACCTGATTCGCAACATCCAGCGGATCGGCCTTCGGCGCATCGATGCCCGAAGCCATGTCGGTGTCCATGAAGCCGACATGCAGCGCCACCACCGCCGTACCCTGCCCTTTCAGCTCCTGGCGCAGACCGTTGGTCACCGACCAGGTCGCCGCCTTCGACACGCTGTAAGTCGCGGCGCCCGGCAGGTTGAGCCAGCTCAACACCGACAACACGTTGACCACGGCGCCGCCACCCTGCTCCTTCAGCGTCGGCGCAAAGGCCCGCGCCAGCGCCAGCGGGCCAACGACGTTGGTCTCGAACTCGTCCCGCAAGGCGCCCAGCGCGCCATCGGCCAGCAAGGACGAACCGCGCGAGATGCCCGCGTTGTTGATCAGCAGCGTGACATCACCGGCAGCACGCACCGCCGCCTCGATCTGCTCAGGCTTGTTCACATCGAGCTGCACCGGCACGACGCCCGGCAGGTCGATCGTGGACGGGTCGCGCACGGCGGCGTAGATCTTCTTCGCGCCAGCAGCTTGCAGCGCCTTGACGAAGCTCTTGCCGAGACCGCGGTTGGCGCCGGTGACGAAAGCAACAGTGTTCTTGAATTCCATGATCGGCCTTTGGCTGTTTAGATGATTAACGACATCAATACTTTAATGTTGGTCGTACTCAAAACACGGAAGGGCATGCGACTTGCCCCTGCTGCCGGCAGGGACGTCGCGCGGATGGACCCGGATTGACGGTTCCGTGGCGGACGCCGTCCCGGCGGCCCACGACGAAAAGGGCGAGGGCAATAATCCCCATCACCCCATTCCCGGAGAACGCGTCGATGCCCAGGCTTGCGCTGTTGCCCGTGACGATCGCCGCCCTGGCGCTGAGCGCCTGCGGCGACAAGCCGCCGCCGGCCTGGTCCGGCTACGCGGAGGGGGATCCGGTCTACGTCGCGGCGCCGGTGGCCGGCCAGTTGATGGCGCTGAACGTGCAGCGCGGCGACACGGTCGATGCGGGCGCCTCGCTGTTCAGCATCGATGTGACGCCGGTGAGCGCGGCCCGCGCCGAAGCCGATGCGCGGCTGGCCGCCGCGCGCGCCGAGCAGGCCGACGCCGCCAAGGGCCGCCGCCCTGACGAGATCGCGATGAATCGCGCCCAGCTGGCGCAGGCCCGCGCGCAGTCGGCGCTGGCGGATTCGGATCTGGCGCGGCAGCAGCAATTGATCGGACAGGGTTTCATCTCGGCGTCGCGGCTGGACGACGCGCGCGCCGCCGCCGCGCAGGCGCGCCAGCGGGTGCGTGAACTGGAATCCTCGCTGCGCGTGGCCGAGCTGCCGGCGCGCGCCGATCAGCAGGCCGCCGCGCGCGCCAACACGGAGGCGGCCTCCGCGGCGCTCGCGCAGCAGCAGTGGCGCGAGTCGCAGACCCGGCAGAGCGCCCCCGCCGCCGGCCTCGTCGACGACACCTTCTTTCGCGTCGGCGAGTACGTGAACGCCGGCCAGCCGGTCGTGTCGCTGCTGCCGCCGTCGCAGCGCAAGGCCCGCTTCTACGTGCCGGAGCCGGAGCTGGCCTCGCTGCGCCAGGGACAGCCGGTGCAACTCAGCTGCGATGGCTGCGGCGCGCCGATCCTCGCGCGCGTGAGCTACATCTCGCCGCAACCGGAGTACACGCCGCCGGTCATCTACTCGAACAGCCAGCGCGCGCGGCTGGTGTTCCTCGTCGAGGCCAGGCCGGAGCCCTCTCAGGCGCTGCGGCTCCATCCCGGGCAGCCGCTGGAGGTGCGGGCCATCGCGACGGCGCCATCTTCCGCTTCGTCGGCCGCTTCGTCCGCCGCGGTCTCCGCCGCTTCCCGCCCATGAGCGAGCTCGCCATCGATGTCCGCGGGCTGACGAAGCGCTACGGCCATCGGACCGTGGTGGACCACGTGGACCTGCAGCTCGGGCGCGGACGCATCTGCGGCTTCCTCGGTCCCAACGGCAGCGGCAAGACGACGACGATCCGCATGCTCTGCGGTCTGCTGACGCCCGACGAGGGCGAAGGCACCTGCCTGGGCCTGGACATGCGCCGGCAGGCCGCCGAGATCAAGCGGCAGGTGGGCTACATGACGCAGCGATTCGGCTTGTACGAGGATCTGTCGATCCGCCAGAACCTGGACTTCATCGCGCGGCTGTTCGAGCTCGGCGACCGCGCCCGGCGCGTCGACGAGGCGCTCGAGCGCCTGGGGCTGAAGTCGCGCCAGGACCAACTGGCGGGCTCGCTGTCGGGCGGCTGGAAACAGCGGCTGGCGCTGGCCGCCTGCCTGCTCCACGAGCCGCGGCTGCTGCTGCTCGACGAACCGACCGCGGGCGTCGATCCCAAGGCGCGCCGCGACTTCTGGGACGAGATCCATCGCCTCGCCGCCGACGGCATCACCGTGCTGGTCTCGACGCATTACATGGACGAGGCCGAGCGCTGCCATGAACTCGCCTACATCGCCTACGGCAAGCTGCTCGCGCGCGGCACGCAGCGCGAGATCATCGATCAGGCGGGCCTCGCCGTCTGGGCGCTGCACGCGGACGACCCGCGGCGGTTGACCGAGGCCTCCATCGCGCTCAACGGCGCGGACGGCGTGCTCAGCGTGGCGGCGTTCGGCAACAGCCTGCATGTCGCCGGGCAGGACGAGGCATGGCTGGAAGAGGCGATCGCTCCGTTTCGCGAGCGGCCCGGGCTGCGCTGGGAGCGCGCCGAGGCGAACCTGGAGGATGTGTTCATCAGCCTGATCAGCCGCAGCCCGGACAACTTCGAGGACGCACCGCCGAAGACCGCCACGCCAAGCGCTGCGACGAAGGAGCCGGCGCGATGAGCGCGCGGCGCTTCAGCCTGGCGCGGGTGCTGGCGATCTTCATCAAGGAGGTCCAGCAGATGCTGCGCGACCGGCCGACCTTCGCGATGGCGGTGGGCGTGCCCATCCTGCAGCTGCTGCTGTTCGGGTACGCGATCAACACCGATCCAAAGGGCCTGCCGACGGCCGTCGTGACACAGGACCGCGGGCCGATGGCGCGCAGCCTGGTCGCGGCGATGGAACAGAGCGGCTATTTCCGCATCCAGGCGCGGCCGGCGTCGGAGCGCGAAGGCGACGCGCTGGTCGAGGACGGCGAGGTGCAGTTCCTGATCGTGATCCCGCCGGACTTCAGCCGCCGCGTCGTGCGCGGCGAGCAGCCGGCCGTGCTGGTGAGTGTCGACGCGACGGACCCGTCCGCGTCGAGCAATGCGCTCGCGGCGCTGGCGCAGCTCGGCGCGCAGGCGCTGCGGCGCGATCTGGTCGGGGCGCTGGCCGCGGAGGCGGCCCGCATGCCCTTTGAATGGCGCATTCATCGGCGCTACAACCCGGAGGGCCTGTCCCGCTACAACATCGTGCCGGGGCTGATCGGCACCATCCTCACGATGACGATGGTGATGCTGACCGGACTGGCGATGACGCGCGAGCGCGAGCGCGGGACGATGGAGAACCTGCTCGCCACGCCGGTGCGGCCGCTGGAGGTGATGATCGGCAAGATCCTGCCCTACATCGTGCTGGGCTACGTGCAGCTGGGCGTGATCCTGCTGGCCGCGGCGCTGCTGTTCGAGATCCCGATGGCGGGGAGTTTTGCGCTGTTGCTGGCGATGATCGGCGTGTTCATGCTGGCCAACCTGGCGGTGGGCTTCACCTTCTCGACGCTGGCGAAGAACCAGCTGCAGGCGCTGCAGGCGACGTTCTTCTTCTTCCTGCCGTCGATGCTGCTGTCGGGGTTCATGTTCCCGTTCCGCGGCATGCCGCGCTGGGCGCAGGTGATCGGCGAGGCGCTGCCGCTGACGCACTTCCTGCGCATCGTGCGGGGGATCATGCTCAAGGGGAACGGCTTCGGGCAGTTGGTGCCGGAGCTCTGGCCAATGCTGGTGTTCCTGCTCGTCGCGGGAACGATCGCGCTGATGCGCTATCGGCAGACGCTGGACTAGCGCTGCCACAGCTGGAGCACTCGACGCTCCGCACGACAGCCGCCAGGCCACACCGGGTATCCAACCAGGATCCCACAAGGATTCAACGATAACCCCACGAGCGCTCGCCGAGAACTCCCTCGCCCCGCAACGCGGGGAGAGGGGAGGGGAGAGGGGTGCATCGAAGTAAGACCGCGGAGTGCGAAGCCCCCCCTCTCCCCTTCCCTCTCCCCCCTCGCGGGGGGCGAGGGAGTTCCAGTCGAAGCCCCGTGCCTACTCGCCCGCTGTCCGCTGTCCGCTGTCCGCTGTCCGCCGTCCGCCGTCCGCTGTCCGCTTGATCCCCCTTGCCCACGGGGAAGTCCTGACCCCGCCTTCAGCCGCGCTTCAGCACGGCTTCAGCGGTCCTTCAGAGCCGCGGCGCATCGTGGCCGCTCGCGGTCAGGATGGATGGAGGTCAGCATGGGCAGCGATCGCAATCGACAGGCCGGCGCCGGCAGCCGGCGCGCCTTGCGGTGGCAGAGAACAGCGGCAGCAGCGGCGCTTGGGGCCGTCTGCGCCTGCACCAGCGCCATCGCGCAGTCCTACGGGCCCGCTCAGTCATCCGAGCTCTCCCAGTCCGCTCCGTCCGCCCATCCGGGCACCGGGCACGATGCCGATCACCTCACCGACACCACCCCGGCCATCGCACTCGCTTCCGCAGCCGTGGCCGCTCCCGCGAATGCGCCCACCGCTCCATCCCCCGCCGCCAGCGAGCCAGGGACCGCCAACGCCAGCCGCGCGCCGCTGCCGCTGCGCGCCTCCCTCGCCGCGCTGCGCTCCCGGATGCAGCCCTGGCAGAGCAGTTCCTCCGCCAACGCCAATGGCGGCGCGATGCTGCATCAAGGCTTGAACGTCCAGGTGATCGAGCTCCCCCGCGAGGGCGCGCCCATCGGGCCGCCACCCAAGCGCGCCCATCACGCGCTGAGCGTCGGCATGGACGGCCCCAAGCAGTTCCTTCGCGGCATCGGACTCGACGCCACCGAATGCGCCGGCCGCTTCCGAATGCCGTCCAAGCTCGGCCGCAAGGGCGACGGCTCGACGCAGGTCGACATCGCCGCCCAGCTCGGCATGGCCTGCAAGTTCTGAGGCACCGGCGCGGCGCGCCCGCGTCAGGCTTCAGGCTTCAGGCTTCAGGCTTCAGGCGTCAGGCATAAAGCGTCGCGCGTCCGTCGCGGACAAAGCCCGCCAGCCGGAGCCCGCAAGCCTGCGCCGTACGGATCGCCAGATGCGTCGGCGCGCTGACCGCCGCGAGCATCGGCATGCCGGCGAGCGCCGCCTTCTGAACCATCTCGAAGCTCGCGCGGCTGGTCACCGCCGCGAAGCCTTGCGACGCATCGATCCCCGCACGCGCCATCGCGCCGATCAGCTTGTCCAGCGCGTTGTGCCGGCCGACGTCCTCCCGAACCAGCGCCACCTCGCCCTCGACCCCGCACCAGGCCGCCGCATGGATGCCCCCGGTGCGTTGCTGCAAGGGCTGCGCCTGCGCCAGCTCGCGCATCGCGCGCGACAGCGCCGGCACCAGCGCGCCGGCGTCGCGGAGCCCTTCCGGCAGCGGCGGCACCGGCCGCTGCGGTGGGCGGAAGACCTGATCGAGGTTGTCCGTCCCGCACAGCCCGCAGCCGGTGCGGCCCGCCATGCTGCGCCGGCGCTCCTTGAGCAGCGCCTCGCAGCGCGCGGTCACGCGCAGCTGCAGCGCCACGCCATTCGGCCGCGAGCGCACTTCCACGTCGAGCAGATCCGCCGGCGACGCCAGCAGCCCCTCCGTCAGCGAAAAGCCCAGCGCGAAATCCTCGAGATCGAGCGGCGTCGCCAGCATCACCGCATGCGACAGGCCGTTGTACTCGAGCGCGACCGGCACTTCCTCGGCGACGAACTCCTCGTCGCCCGCGCGCGCGGCCCCGAGCCGCTCCGGCCGCACCGCGATCAGCGCGGATGGCAGCGGCGCGTCGTCCTCGGGCGCGGCCTCGCCCGGCAGCGGGCAGGCCGTCATGACGCAGCCTCGCCGTCGCCGCGTCCCGCCGGCGTGATGCGCGCGATCCAGCGCCCGTCCTCGTCGACCTGCAGCCGGACCCAGCCGGGTCCCTGCTCGTCGCCGACGCGCGCGTCGCTCATCAGCGTGTAGAGCCGCAGCAGCACGCTGACCCGCAGCCCCGTGCGCTTGGCCAGCCGCGGCAGCGAGACGCCATTGCCGCCATCCAGTTCGGCCAGCGTCTCCAGCGCGAAGCGCGCCTGCGCGGCCATGTCCCGGTCATCGCCGGCGTCGCCGTCATCGCCCACCTCGAGGCGCTCGGGGACCTCGTCGGCGGCATCCGTGGCGGCGGCGTTCATGCGCGCACCTTCCCCCGGCGCCCGGTCAGGCGCCCGCGCCCGCCACGGAGCGGGCCTGCTCCTGCGGCAGCGGCTCGTCCTGCGGACGCAGCGTCAGCACCACCGGGATGGACTTCGAGGTCGGCGTGCCGGCCCCGATCGAGATGCTGCTCAGCGGCACCAGCGCATTGGTCTCCGGGAAGTAGCTGGCCAGGCAGCCGCGCGGGATGTCGTACTCGATCAGCACGAACTTCTCGGCGCGGCGCGTGTCGCCGTCGCTGTAGACGCTGGTGATGTCGACCCACTGACCGGCCTTCATGCCGATCTGCCGCAGGTCTTCCTTGTTGATGAAGACCACGCGGCGATGGCCCCAGACGCCGCGGTAGCGGTCGTCCATGCCGTAGATCGTCGTGTTGTACTGGTCGTGCGAGCGCACCGTCGCCAGGTTGAACACCACCGTCTTGTGCTCGATCGCCCGCGCCTGCGCCAGATGGAAGGGCGTGTCCGTGGGCAGCGCGTGGGTGATGAAGTTGGCCTTGCCGGTGGGCGTGTTCCAGACCCGCTCCGACGCGGTGTTGCGCAGGCGGAAGCCGCCCGGCGTCTTGATCTTCTCGTTGAAGCCCTTGAAGTCGTCGAAGACCTCTTCGATCTTGTCGCGGATGCGCGAGTAGTCCTCCACCAGCCACAGCCACGGCGTCTTGGAGCGCCCCTTGAGCGTCGCGGCCGCCAGGCGCGCCACGATCATCGGCTCGGACAGCAGGTGCTCCGAGGCCGGCGCGTTCATGCCGCTGGAGATGTGGACCATGCTCATCGAGTCCTCGACGGTCACGCCCTGCGGGCCGCTGGCCTGCATGTCGATCTCGGTGCGGCCCAGGCAGGGCAGCACCAGCGCCTCCTTGCCGTGGATGGTGTGGCTGCGGTTGAACTTGGTGGTGACGTGCACCGTCAGCTCGGTCGAGCGCAGCGCCTTCCAGGTCGCCACCGTGTCCGGCGTCGCCGAGGCGAAGTTGCCGCCCAGCGCGAAGAAGATCTTGCCCTTGCCCTCCAGCATCGCCTGGATGGCCTCGACCGTGCCGTAGCCGTTCTGGCGCGGCGGCTCGAAGCCGAAGACCTGGCCCAGCCGGTCCAGCAGCGCCTTGGGCGGCTTCTCGTAGATGCCCATCGTGCGGTCGCCCTGCACGTTGGAATGGCCGCGCACCGGGCAGGCCCCGGCGCCCGGACGGCCCAGGTTGCCGCGCAGCATCAGCAGCGCCGCGATGTGCTGGATGGTCGCCACCGAGTGCTGATGCTGCGTGATGCCCATGCCCCAGCAGATGATCACGCGCTTGGCCTGCGCGTACAGGTCGCCGGCGGCGCAGAGCCGCTCCTGCGACAGGCCCGACTCGGCTTCCAGCGCCTCCCAGCTCTCGGCGCGGATGCTGGCCTCGAAGTCCTCGATGCCATGGGTGTGCTCGGCGATGAAGGCCAGGTCCAGCACGCGCTCGCCGCCCGCGGCGACGGCCGCGTCATCGAGCTCGAAGACGCGCTTGCACAGCGCCTTCATGACGGCCATGTCGCCGCCGATGCGCAGCTGGAAATAGTGGGTCGAGATCGGCGTGCTGCCCAGCGTCGCCATCTCCATCTTGTCCTGCGGGTCGGCGAAGCGCTCCAGGCCGCGCTCGCGCAGCGGGTTGAAGCTGACGATCTTGCAGCCGCGCTTGGACGCCTCGCGCAGCTCGCCCAGCATGCGCGGGTGATTCGTGCCGGGGTTCTGGCCGAAGATGAAGATCGCGTCCGCCTGCTCGAAGTCGTGCAGCGTCACCGTGCCCTTGCCGATGCCGATGGTCGGCTTCAGGCCCTGGCCGCTGGGCTCGTGGCACATGTTCGAGCAGTCGGGGAAGTTGTTGGTGCCGAACTCGCGCACGAACAGCTGGTACAGGAACGCGGCCTCGTTGCTGGCGCGGCCCGAGGTGTAGAACATCGCCTCGTTCGGATCCTTCAGCGCGTTCAGCCGCGCGGCGATCAGCTCGAAGGCGTCGTCCCACGCGATCGGCACGTAGCGGTCGCTGGCGGCGTCGTAGACCAGCGGCTCGGTGATGCGGCCCAGGTTCTCGAGGTCGAAATCGGACCACTCGGCCAGCTCGCTGACCGTGTGGCTGCCCAGCACCTGCGGCGTGGCGCGGTGCGAGGTCGCCTCGGCCGCGATGGCCTTGGCGCCGTTCTCGCAGAACTCGAAGGTCGAGCGGTGATCCCGGTCCGGCCAGGCGCAGCCCGGGCAGTCGAAGCCATCGGGCTGGTTGGCCGACAGCAGCGTCTTGGCGCCCTTGACCGCGACACCCTGCTGCTGCAGGTGCTTCGCGACACTGCGCAGCGCGCCCCAGCCGCCAGCCGGCCCCTTGTAGAAATGGATCTTCTGCTCTGCTGTCATTGGTGCCCCCGGATAGAACGGGCCGCGGCCCGTTCTATCCACCCCCCGAGGGGGTGGCGGGCCGGCTTGGGGCGGCCCGGCGCTCGGCCCGCCCCTCGCTAACAAGGAAGAATGGCAGACCGAGGTCTGCCATCGATGGGTCTCAGTATCGGCGCTGATCAGCCGCGCCGTGTGCTGAGGGTTATCAGCTGAAGAACTTCGATGCGCTCAGCAGCGTGCGGTAAATGCCCCAGGCCAGCGGGATGCCGACGGCCAGCCAGGCCAGCACGACCAGCGCCGTCGGCGTCGCCTTGCCGGTGCCAGGGCCGCTGCCCACTTCATTGGCCGCGGCCTTCTCGTGCGCCAGCTGCTTCTCGACCGCCAGTTCGGCGTCGGTCATGAAGTGCTTGTCGGCGACCGGGCGGATGGCCAGGTTGGCGATCAGGCCGATGACCAGCATGCCCACCAGGATGTACATGGTCTGGTTGTAGACCTGCTCGCGCGGAATGCCCAGACCCAGCTGATAGTCGCGCATGTAGTTCACGACGATCGGGCCCAGGATGCCGGCGGTGGCCCAGGCGGTCAGCAGACGGCCGTGGATCGCGCCCACCATCTGCGTGCCGAAGAGGTCGCCCAGGTAGGCCGGCACGGTGGCGAAGCCGCCGCCATACATCGACAGGATCACGCAGACCGCGGCCACGAAGGCCAGCTTGTGACCGGCGGCGGCGCTGCTCGGCAGCGAGGCGTACAGCAGCCCGCCCAGCACGAAGAACACGGTGTAGGTCAGCTTGCGGCCCAGCTTGTCCGACAGCGAGGCCCACACGAAGCGGCCGCCGATGTTGAACAGGCTCAGCAGCGCGGTGAAGCCGCCGGCGATCGCCGCGATCGCAGCCAGCTGGGTCTTGTCCAGTTCACTGAACTTGGCCGACACGCCGATCAGCGAGCCGCCGAAGATCTCCTGCAGCATCGGGCTGGCCATGCCGATCACGCCGATGCCGGCCGACACATTCATGCACAGCACGATCCACACCAGCCAGAACTGCGGGATGCCCCAGACCTTCTTCACGTGCACGTGGCGCTGCGTGATCATGGTGTTGGCCGCCTGCGCGACCGGCGGGGTCCAGCCTTCCGGCTTCCAGCCGGTGGGCGGCACGCGGTAGCCCAGCGCGCCCGCGACCATGAACACGAAGTAGATCAGCGCCATCACGACGAAGGTCTGCATCACGCCCGGGTCGGTCGGGGTGGCGAAGCGCTTCATCAGCTCCACCGCCAGCGGCGAACCGATCATCGCGCCGCCGCCGAAGCCCATGATGGCCATGCCGGTGGCCATGCCGCGGCGGTCCGGGAACCACTTGATCAGCGTCGACACCGGCGAGATGTAGCCCAGCCCCAGGCCGATGCCGCCGATCACGCCCGAGCCCAGGATCATCATCCAGAACTGGTGGGTGTGGATGCCGATCGCGGAGATCAGCATGCCGCCGCACCAGCACACGGCCGACACCAGGCCCGCCTTGCGCGGACCGGCGCGCTCCAGCCAGCCGCCCCAGATCGCGGCGGCGCAGCCCAGGAACACGAAGAACAGCGTGTACATCCACCCCAGCGTCGCGACGCTCCAGTCGCAATCGGTGGCGAACAGCTGGGCGAAGAAACCCACGTCCTTGCCGCACGCGGCGCCCGCGCCGGCGGTCTGCAGCATCTTGGACAGCGGCAGCCAGAACACCGAGAAGCCGTAGGCCATCCCGATGCACAGGTGAATGGCCAGCGCGCTCGGCGGCACGAGCCAGCGGTTGAAACCAGGAGCGGCGATGGTGCGCTCCTTGTCCAGCCAGCTCGAGCCGGCGGATCCGACGCTCGGGTCGGTCAGCACAGTAGACATGGGTCCTCCTCAAACAATGATTGGCGGCCGCGACGCGGCCCGCTGATGGGCGACCCGGCCGGAAACCCCTCCCCGGCACCCTGATCGGCCGCGTCCCGTGTTCCGATGACCCCATTCACGTGGCAGTTGGGGAGCGGTTAGGACACGCTCACTCGTTACGCGGTGAAATATCCAGCTCAGAACGCTTGCGGCGGGCGCGATATTGACGCATGTCATTGACATTCACTGACAACCCCACATAGCGAGCGGACATCTATCGCACGAAACCGACAGCCGGTGTCTATCGTGCGCTGGGCGGTACGTGCATTCGGACCGCGTACTTCGGGCGATGTTCGCGCGCAATCAGGGGCGCACCGGAGAGCCCGGGAGGGACTTTCCCGCAGCAAGGAAGCAGGGGCGGGCTTGGCATTTGCCCCATGGAAGCCGCGGATGTATCGCGGTGAAACCTGCCGTTTGTCCTACAGAAGTACGCGACGTCGACCCACGGAAGCCCTCCCCGCCACGGTCCACAGTAGGTCCTAACCGATCTCACCGATCGGCCCCTCAAGCCCAAAGGAGAGACTGAATGAACGTGACCAAGCCCCTCGTGACCGGTGCTGTTGCCCTGACCGCTTTCGCCAGCGTGCTGGGCCTGGCGTATGCGCAGGTGGAGAACTCGACCGAGTCCACCCAGCCGCAGACGCAGGAACAGCAATACCCCGCGACGCAGACCGATCCGGCCCAGCAGGCCGCTCCGGCCGAGCAGAGCATGACGCCGGCGGACCAATCGCAGCAGCAGTCGACGGATCCGCAATCGCAATCGCAGACCCAGTCCCAGCAGACGCAGCCGGAAGCCCAGTCGCAGCAGGCCCAGCCCCAGTCCTCGGACCAGTGGCAGAGCCAGCAAAGCCAGCAGTCGCAGCTGCCCAGCGAGCCGACCAGCGCCGGCACGCCTGCTCCGCGCGCTGACCGCAACTGAGCGATGACGCACGCACGCCGCCACGCCCGGTGACCTGACCTCTCCTGAAAGCCCACCATGCTGCGCGCCTCCAGCGGCTATTTCTCCGGCGATCCTCCTCCGCCGAAGCCGATGCCGTCGTGGATGTCGGAGCCCGTGCGGGAACGCGCGGGGTGGGCGGTCCAAGGTCTGGCCCTGGGCCTGGCTGGCGCGCTGCTGGCGTGGCCGGCGGCGACCTTCGTCATGAAGCAGTTGCGGCCGGCGCCGCCGGTCGTGGCGAAACATGTGTCCCCTTCTCCGGTCCAACCGGTCGCCCAAGCCCCCGCGCCAGTGCCGCGGTCCGGCAAGGCCGATTTCGGGAAGGCCAAGATTTCCAAGCAGGCCCGCCAGCTCGCGCAGTGGGTGATGGCGGGCTGGGATCACAACGGGCGTCCGTTCGCGATCCTCGACAAGCGCCAGGCGCAGGTCCTGATGTTCAGCCCCGACGGCAAGCTGCAGGCGACCACGCCGGTGCTGCTGGGCTACGCGGCCGGTGACGACAGCGTTGCGGGCATCGGCCTGCGGCCGATCGCGCAGGTGCGCCCGTCCGAGCGCACCACCCCGGCCGGACGTTTCGTCGCGCAGCCGGGCAAGAACGCCGGTCATGAGGACGTGCTGTGGGTCGACTACGACGCCGCCGTCTCGATGCACCGCGTGCGCGCGACCAATCCGGCGGAGCACCGGCTGGAGCGCCTCGCGTCGCCGACGCCCAAGGACAACCGCATCAGCTACGGCTGCATCAACATGCCTGTGAAGTTCTTCGAACAGACCCTGTGGCCGACCTTCGGCAAGCGCGGCGGCATCGTCTACGTGCTGCCTGAGAAGAAGTCGCTGGAGCAGGTCTTCGCCGACCAGATGCGCCGCGCCCAGGCCGGCCCGACCACCTGACGCGCGGTTCATGACCGCGCCCCGCTGCTCCCGGCACGCCCTCGCCGCCGCGATCGCCCTCGCGCTCGGCGCGGGGCTCGTACCGTCCGCCCATGCCCAGGTCAGCCGCGCGACCGTGCGCGGCCTCGTCACCGCGCCGGCGGGCACGCAGGCGGGCGGCCTCACGGTCACCGCGACCAACACCGCCACCGGCGCGCGCTATCGCACTGCGACGCGAGCCGATGGCCGCTATGCGCTGGTCGGCATCGCGCCGGGGGACTACCTGGTGCGCGTGCTCGGCGCCGACGGCGCGCCGATCAAGACCGAGCGCATCACGCTGTCCGTCGGCGAGAGCGCCGCGCTCGACCTCTCGGCCGCCCCTTCGACCGCCGGCGATCCGGTGCAGTTGAGCCGCGTGACCGTCGAAGGCACCTCGATCCGCCAGGGGGTGAAGGACTCGCAGGTGGGCACGGTGGTGTCGCAGCGGATGATCGAGGCGCTGCCGCAGAACACCCGCAACTTCCTGAGCGCCGCGGACCTCGCGCCCGGCGTGGCCTTCTCCAGCGATGCCAGCGGGCTGAGCCGCGTGCAGTCGGGTGCGCAGGACTTCGACCACCTGAACGTGTTCATCGATGGCGTGGGCCAGAAGAACAACATCCTGCGCGGCGGGCTGAGCGGGCAGGACAACTCGCGCGGCAATCCGTTCCCGCAGTCGGCGATCTCCGAATACAAGGTGCTGACGCAGAACTACAAGGCCGAGTTCGATCAGGTCAGCAGCGCGGCGATCACGGCGGTGACGAAGTCCGGCAGCAATGAATTCCACGGCGAGGTCTATGCCGACCGCACGGGCACCAACTGGCGCGCGATGAACCCGCTCGAGAAGGAGCGCGAGGCGCAGGGCGTGCCGCGGCCGTCCTCGCAGAAGTACGAGTACGGCGGCAGCGTCGGCGGGCCGATCGTCAAGGACAAGCTGCATTTCTTCGTCGCGTACGACGGCAAGCGGATCGAGGACTCGCGCCAGATCGCCGGCCAGAACTTCGAGAAGCTGCCGAGTGCCGGCATCGTCCCGGACCTGCTGGCGCGGCGCGGCAGCCAGGTCGATCCGTTCCACGAGGACCTGCTGTTCGGCAAGCTCGACGCGCAGCTCAACGACGAGCACAAGCTGACGCTGAGCGCGCGGCTGCGGCGCGAGACCGACCGCATCGCCGAGGACCGCAACCTCTCGCTGCCGGGCAACGACAAGCAGCGCCGCAACGACGAGACGCGCGTCGATCTGAAGCACGAGTGGTCGCGCGGCGACTGGCTCAGCGAAGCGCGCATCGGCTACGAGGACTACGTGTGGAATCCGCGTTCGGCGGCGAATGCGCCGCTGATCCGCTACAAGGTCTCGACCTCGACGCCGCAGGCGCTGACGGCCTCGCAGGACGTGATCCTGGACGGCGGCTCGCCGGACGCGCAGCGACGGCAGCAGCGCGGCGCCTTCCTGTCCGAGGAACTGACCTTCACCGGCGCGGATGGCCATGTGATCAAGGGCGGCGTCAAGCTCAAGGACATGCGCTACGACCTGAGCGGCACGGCCAACTCGGTCGATCGCGTCGAGGTGCTGATCGACACCGTCACCGGCCTGCCCTACTGGGACGGCACGAACTGCACGGGCACGACCGTCTCCAACAACGGCACCAGCAGCGACCAGTGCAAGATCACGCGCGCCGAGGCGCCGGCGGTGGCGAATTTCAAGAACCGGCAATGGGGCCTGTATCTGCAGGACGACTGGAGCGTCACCGACAAGCTGGAGCTCAACCTCGGCGTCCGCTGGGACTACGAGGACAACATGCTGAACAACCGCTACGCGACGCCGGCCGACCGCGTGGCCGCGCTGCTGGCGCCGGACGTCACGCGCTACGGCGTCGCGCCGGCGGCCGGGCAGACCTACGCGCAGTCGCTCGCCAAGGGCGGCATCGACGTCTCGCAGTACATCAGCGACGGCCACTCGCGTCAGGCGTTCAAGAACGCCTTCGCGCCGCGGCTGGGGTTTTCCTACGATGTCTTCGGCGATCGCAAGTCGGTGGTCTTCGGCGGCTATGGCCGCAGCTATGACCGCACGATGGCGAATCACGCGCTCGACGAGCTGCAGAAGAACCAGGCGCCCGGCGGCGAGATCTGGCTGATCCGCAACGACCTCAAGATGCCCTACGCGGACCAGTTCAGCCTCGGGCTGCGGCAGGCGCTGACGCCGAGCTGGAACGGCGAGATCGCGATCAGCCGCGTCGAAGCGAAGAACCAGTTCGTCTGGTTCAGCGGCAACCGCGATCCCAATGGCGGCTTCGCGCAGCAGTCGGCGATCGATCCGCTCTGGGGCGGGCCGGATCGCTACGGGCAACTGGTGCTGGGCGATTCGATCGGCAGGACGCGGACCGATTCGGTGTTCGTGAAGGCGGACAAGCCCTACACCGAGGCTTCGGGCTGGACCGCGACGCTGGCCTACACCTACAGCGACGCGAAGACGACGAATCTCCAGTGGAGCAACGACACCTTCGACTGGACGTATGGGCGCAGCGGCCGTGGCTGGAATCCGAGCACGCTGGTGGACCGGCACCGGCTGGTGGGCGCGTTCATGACGGACAAGCTGCTGCCGTGGGGGCTGACGTTCTCGGCCAAGGGGACTTATGCGAGCGGTTTCCCGAGGCGCTTGACCAACTGCGTCGGCGGCACGCCGCAATGCTTCCTGCAGGAAGGGGATGCGCCGAGCTTCCGTCAAGTCGACATCAGCATCGGCAAGCGCTTCAAGATGGGCATCCATCAGGTCGCGCTGCGGCTGGACGTGCTGAATGTGTTCGGCGTCGACAACTACAACGGCTTCGACGACTGGATCGGCACCGCGCCGGCGGCCGGCCAGCCGGCGAACCGGCTCGGCGGCGACAACCTCAATCTGGACAAGCCCAACAACGCCCGCGGCGACAACCGCGCGCTGCGGGTGGTGATGAACTACAAGTTCTGAGGGACGGTGCCCGCGTTACGTGCCCTTGACGTCAATGTCTCATTCAGCTGAAAGACCCTCTCGCTGAGACTCTCCGACAGATCGATCAGAACTTGGTTCTGCGACGGCCGAGACGGCTGGGGGACTGGACGCTGGTCCTCCAAGTAGAAGTCCATCGCGGTGACTATCGCGTCGGAGGCCATCTGCAGCGCCTCCTCGTAGGTATCGCCACACGTGACTGCTTCAGGAATATCGGGGAAGAGGACCAGGAGGGGTAATGCTCGCGGGAAAGCTCAACAGCATTTCTGACCTCTTTGGCTCGTCGATCCAAGCCTGAAGAGGCTAAACACTTTGAGCATTCGAGCAATGACTCGAATCCGCTCGTGACCTGCTTACTGCGGTGACGAACGGCCAGATCCATCGCGCGACGTATGCTGAGCCGCTTCAAACACCGATCGCCGCCAGCCATGTCCACTGCCCTGCTGATCATCGACCTCCAACGCGTGCTGTGCCAGGGCGACTACGCCTGCCATGACATCGACGCCGTGATCGGCCGCGTCAACGGCTTGATCGCGCGAGCGCGCGAGACGGACACACCGATCATCTTCGTCCAGCACGAGGAAGAGGCCTGGGAGCCGATGCGCCATGGCAGCGAAGGCTGGCAACTCGACGACCGCCTGCATGCGCGGCCTGAGGACCGGCGGGTCTTCAAAACCTCGCCGGACTCGTTCCACAAGACGGACCTGGATGGCGTGCTCAAGGGCCTGGGCGTCGACCACCTGGTGATTTGCGGGGCGCAGAGCGACTTCTGCGTCGACACCACCACGCGCCGCGCGCTGAGCTCAGGCTATGCGGTCACGCTGGTCGAGGACGGCCACACGACGATCGCCAATGGGGATCTGACCGCGCCGCAGATCATCGACCACCACACGCTGATCCTGCGCAACCTCAACAGCTTCGGGCCAGCGATGGCCGCGCAGAAGGCGGCGGAGATCCGCTTCGCGTGATCCGCCGTCGCCGGGCGACGGCCTAACGCCGCAACGCCTTCGCCGCCGCCAGCTCCGACAGCGTCGCATCGCACTGCTCGACGCTGCCGATGCAGTCCAGCCCGCGCGTCTCGACCTCGCTCATCAGGCTCAGCCACGCGTTCAGGCCTTCCAGCGTCACCTTCGTGCGCGAGGTCCGGCTCCAGCCGCGCTCCGCCAGCTGGCCCAGGTAGATCCACGTCTGCCGCCGCGACAGCCCCGACAACTGCCCGATGCTCGCCTGCGACACCGGCAGGGCCAGGCTGTTGCCCAGCGTCCCCGGCCGCGGCGTGCTGCTCAGCGCCGCCGCCAGCGTCGCCAGCACGCTGATCAGCCGTTGGAAGCCGTTCCCGGCCAGCCGCATCGTGATCTGGCCCTGCAGCCGCGACGCCGTCGCCGCGTACAACTCGCCCGTCGCCGCGTCGCGCAGCGGCGCGTGCGGATCCTTCATCCGCGGCAGCGGAATGTGGATCGTCGTCACGTCCACCAGCGCCATCACGTCGTAACGCGCCGCCAGCTTGCCCAGCGGCGAATCCGCCCCGATCACATCCCCCAGCCACAGCGCCGCCACCGCCACGCGCGTGTCCGCCGCAACCTTCGCCGCCAGGTACGCCGCCCCGCCGCTGATCGCGATCCATTCGGCCAGCGGGCTGCCGGCCTCGATGATCTTCTGGCCGCGCCGATACGTCCGGACCTGACCATCGGCCAGCCAGTCGTCGTTCGTCGTCTCCGGCCCGCCGCTGTGCGGCGCTCGCGTCCCTCTCGTGTTCATGCTCGTTCTGGATGAAGTCCGCCGGACAAGGCTCCGCCCTCCGCGCGACGCACGGAAGTTCGCAAGGCCTGACGGCGAATCGTGGGTTTATAGAAGCGGACCGCCCGCCCCGATCGGTCGATAAGGGCCGTGGCGCCGGTCCGGTTTGCGCATTGACCGCGCGGCGATCACCAGATCGACAGGCTCCTCGCCAGCACGCGCTGCAACCAGCTGCGCGACGAGGCCTCCGATACATCCCCCTGCGCGACGCTCTCCAGGCTCGCGTTCACCACGTCTCGCGACGCCACGACATTCCCGGGGCGGATGTCGCGCGGATTGACGATCCCCGAGAACCGCAGCGTGTTCACGCCCTGGTTCAGGCCCACGTTGCGCTCCCCCGCCACCAGCAGATTGCCGTTGGGAAGCACATTGATGACGCTCACCGCCACCTGCGTGACGAAGCTGTTGTCCGTCTCCGTCGTGCCGCTGCCCTTGAACGAGTCGCTGCCCGACGCCGTCGCGTCCACGTTGAGCAGCCGCTCCACCGCGCCGACGTTGCTCTTGCCGCCCGGCCCATGCACCGCGAGCTTGTTGTCGCGCGCCGTGTCGGTCTTCTGCTTCTGGCTCGCCTTCAAGGTCTCCTGGATGTCGACCTTCAGCGTGTCGCCGATCGCGCTGGGGCGTTTCTCGCCCGAGAACAGCGAGGCCGGCGCCATGCCCGGCTGATAGATCGCGCCGTTGTTGGGCCGCTCGATGTACATCGGCGCCTGCGGCGGCGCGACCAGCATCGGACCCGGCACCGTCGGCGGCGCGCTCGAACAGGCGCCAAGCAGCGCCGCGACGATCGCCGCCCCGCTGGCTCGGACAGCGCCCGGCCAGTGGCGGGCGCACGGATTCGTAGCCATCACATTCCTCCCCTTCAGCTCTGGAAGCCGGTGACCAGCGCCTTCACGACCGGCGCGATCTTGTTGCGCGTCCCGGCCCAGCGGGCCAGGCCGAAGTTCTCGTCGGCGACGTAGCTGCTGCTCGACAACAGCGTGCCGTCGGCACGATGCAGGCTCAGCGACGCGGCGCTGAGATTGGCGCGGTAGTTGCTCGCCATCGGCGGTACGCCCCATTCGATGGTGGCGACGTAGCGCAGCCACACGCCGCATTGCTGCAGCCCGGTGCCGGCCTCGTACACGCGGCTCTCCACGCCCTGACCCTTGAGCTCCGCCTGCAGCGCGGGTACGAAGTCCTCCAGCGGCGCATTGCGGTTGAATTCGATGCACACCTCGCGCACCGGCGCGTCGCCGTGATGCACGGTGTTGCTCGCCTTGGCCGGCGCGCTCGTGGCCAGCGCCGTCGAGGTCGCGGTCCCCGCGCCCTTCACCAGTTCCCACGCGGGGATCGGGCTCAGGACGCTGCAGCCGGCCAGCGGCGCGAGCACAGTGAGGATCAGGACCAGAGGCGCGCGCATCGCCAGTCCCTCACACCAGTTCGTCGAGCACGGCGCCGCCGCCCAGCGCGGCCATCACGCCGTAGCCGACGACGTTGCCGACCACATGGCCGACCGCGCCGGCGGCGTCGCCGACGACCTCGGTGACGGTGCCCGCCACCGTGCCGACCGCACCCGCCGCGTCGCCGGCCAGCGCCTGCAATCCCTTGGCGCTGATCGTGGCCGTCACGCCGAGCACCGGTCCGAGCGTCAGCCCGGGCGCTCCGCCGCGCGAGGCGCCGGACGACGACAGGCTGACCGCGGCGGCGCGGCCGCCTTCATGCGCCCCGTCGGAGGAGGTTGCGAGACTGGCCAGGCCGGAGAGGAAGGGCACGCTGCTCAAGGCGGACTCCCGGTCAGGCGCGGGCGGCCAGGGAGGCCGTGTCCAGCGACAGCGTGGACGGCGTGAGCGCGGCGGCGCTCACCGCGGCCGGCGTGGCCATCGGCGCCGTCGCCGCGGAGGCCGGCGCACCGGCCTTCGCGTCGTTCAGCATCCTGGAGAAATCGGGCGGACCATTCCTGGCGCCGTTGGCGCCGTTGGCGCCTTTGGCGGCGCTGGCAGGCGCCGGGGCGCCGGCGTGGGTGGCCGGCGACGGAGAAGCGGAGGACTTGACGTGCATGGCGAAGCGCTCTCGTTCGTTGGGGTGAACGGATTCTTCGCCGCGAGGGGGACGCCGCATGCCGCGATGAACGCGACGAAGCCGGCGGTCGTCAGGAACTCGGTGTCGTGCATCACCGAGCGGAAAGACTGGGCGGTGCAGGCACCGCAATTCCGATTCAAGTTGGCGCAGCCGCGGCCGGGCGGGCTCCGCCCGGGGCGCTCAGCGCGCGGCCGGATGGCCCTGACGGGCCATGGCTTCCGTCCACTCGTCCCAGGTCGACTCGGTGACCTCCAGACCCTCCAGCGCGGGCGGCTCCTCGATGGGCCAGCCCGAGGGGCTGAACGGGATGCGCCGCTGCAGCAGCACCTCGGTCTGGTGCAGGATGTGCTGCATCACCGAGTGGAAGGGATGACCGGGTTCTCCGGCCGGGGTCGCGAATCGTTGTCGCATGAGCCTCTCCTGACGAACCCCCACTATCGGCGGGGGCCGTTGCAAGTGCCATCCCACCATAGGGTGGACCCGGGGGGATGCCAGGGGGGATCAGGACGAAAGGCGCCGAGCAGCAGCCGAGCGGTCGCCCCCCGTCAGATCACCTGACGCAGCAGCGCGTACAGCGCGATCGCGCCGCTGCCCACGGCACAGGCGGTCTTCACCGAACGATTGGCGACGAAAGCGCCGATCAGGCTGCAGACCAGGATGGCGGCAAGGAGATAGTTGGTTTTCATGGGCCGCGATTGTGGCGGCCCCCTGGCGGGTGTCCGGCGAACTCCGCGGCGCGGATCAGACAGTCGCCGGCGCGGGGCGGTTGATCTCCACGGTGACGTGAACAAGTTCCTCGTGGATCGAGAGCAGCCGGCGGACCTCGTCGGGCCGCGCCTCGGGGTTGTCCGTGACCAGCGAGACGATGCACGCGTACTGCGCCCTGCCGACGCGCCACACATGCAGGTCGGCGATCGCCACCGGCCACGGCGCGGCGGCCATGGCCTCGCGGATCTCCTGGACGACCGGCGCGTCCATCTCGGCGTCCAGCAGCACGCGGCCGGTGTCGCGCAGCAGACCCCGCGCCCACACCACCACCAGCACCGCGCCGGCGATGCCCATGACCGGATCCAGCCAGTCCGCGCCCCACAGCCGCCCGCCAAGCAGCGCGACGATCGCCAGCACCGACGTCGCCGCGTCGGCCAGCACATGCAGATAGGCGGCGCGGAGATTCAGATCGTGGTGGCCGTCGCCATGAACGTCGCCATGTCCGCCGCCGTGGTCATGGGAGCGATCGTGGCCGTGGACATGTCCATGGTCATGACCGTGGTGATGGCCGTGATGCGGCTCCCCGCGCAGCAGCCAGGCGCAGGCGAGGTTCACCAGCAGGCCGAGCGCCGCCACCGCGATGGCCTGGTCGTAGTGGATGGGTGTCGGCGCGATCAGCCGCTCGACCGACTGCCACAACATCAGGCCCGCGACACCGACCAGCAGCAGCGCGCTGCTGAAGCCGCCAAGCACCTCGATCTTCCAGGTGCCGAAGGCGAAGCGGCCATCCTTCGCCCAGCGCCGCGCGGCCGCATAGGCCAGCAGCGACACGCCCAGCGCCACCGCGTGCGAGCTCATGTGCCAGCCATCGGCCAGCAGTGCCATGGAATTGAAGACGTAACCGCCGGCGATCTCCGCGGCCATCATCGCCACCGTCAGCAGCACCGCCCAGCGGGTGTTGCGGGCGGCGAGCGGATTGCCCTCGTCGAAGACATGGGTGTGCTGCCAGGGCGCAGCGGAGAGCGAAGAGGACATGACGGGAAGCGCGAAAAAAAGGCGGCATGAGGATACCGCCGCCACGGCATGGCGCGCCCCGCCGCCGCGCCGTACACCCTCCAGCCACCACGGTAGACTCCGCCGCACGGTCAATGGAACATGGGATCTCAGGGTGGACATGGAGGAGCGACAGCCCTTGCGGGTGGTGGTGCTCGGTGGCTCGGCGGGCAGCATCGATGCGCTCGGGACCGTCCTCGGTGCGCTACCGAACACGCCGGGATTCGCCGTCCTGGTGATCACCCACCTCGATCCCACCGAGGAAACCCGCCTCCCCGAGGTGCTGCAGGACCGCACCACGCTGCCGGTCGAGCGGCTCGAGCACCTCGTCAAGATCCAGGAGAACCGCGTCTACGTGATGCCGGAGAACGCCGGCGTCATCGCGCTGGACGGCCATTTCCGGCTGACGCGCCGCCAGCCCGGGCTGCATCTGCCGATCGACGCCTGTCTGGCGTCGATGGCGCAGGACCCGGATGTCGACGCGGCCGTCGTGATCCTGTCGGGGACCGGCCAGGACGGCGCGGCCGGGCTGGTCGACCTGAAGGCGTCCGGCGGACTGGCGATCGCGCAGGCCCCGGCCACCGCCGCCCATGACGGCATGCCGGTGGCGGCCATCGACACCGGTCTGATCGACGAAGTCCTCCCGCCCGCCGAGATCGCCCAGGCGCTGGTGCGCCGCTTCGGCCGGCCGCATGGCGAGCAGGGGATCCCCGGCTCCGCCAGCGCGGCCCAGGACGTGGACGCGCTCGAGACCGCGCTGGCGATCGTGCAGCAGAAGGCTGGCGTGAACCTGGGCTACGTCAAGGACGTCAACCTGCGGCGCCGCTTCCTGCGCCGCGTGCTGCTGCAGAAGGACCGCGACGTCGCCGCCTATCTCCAGTTCCTGCGCTCCGATCCCCACGAAGCCGCCGCGCTGCGCGACGACGTGCTGATCGGCGTGACCGCGTTCTTCCGCGACGCGGAGTTCGTCAACGTGCTGCGCCAGGTGGTGCTGCCCAAGCTGCTGGCGCTGCGCCACGACCCGATCCGGATCTGGGTGCCGGCCTGCTCGACCGGCGAGGAGGTCTACACCATCGCGATGCTGCTCAAGGAGGCGATGCACGCCGAGGGCATCGACCGCCGCGTGCAGATCTTCGGCACCGACATCAACGAGGCCGCGATCGAGACCGCCCGCGCCGGCCGCTACAGCGCCGCCGCGCTGGAGAACGTGCCGCAGGCCTTTCGCGACTCGGCCTTCCTGCCGAGCTCGGGCGCCTACCTGGTCGCCAAGGACCTGCGCGAGATGTGCGTGTTCGCGCGGCACAACCTGCTGACGCACGCGCCGTTCTCCGGCATGGGCCTGATCAGTTGCCGCAACATGCTGATCTACCTGCGCAAGGAAGCGCAGCAGCATGTCTTCGAAGTGCTGCACTACGCCTGCCGCAACGATGGCTTCATGCTGCTGGGCCGCGCCGAGGCGGCCTCGGCGGCCGATGGCTTCGAGCACGCCGGCGCCCCCCACCTGTACCGCAAGCTGCCCAACGCGCGCCGCCAGCGGCCGCTGTTCCCGATCGACGCGCTGCGCCCCTGGGCCAGCGACAGCGACACGCCGCGCGCGACGCAGCCGCCGCCGCCCGACCTGGTCAGCGAGGCCGCCAACCGCGTGGCGCTCGCGCGCTACGTGCCGCCGGGCTTCGTCGTCAACGAGAACGGCGACGTCGTGCAGTTCCGCGGCGACGTCGCCGCCTTCATCGCGCCGGCCAGCGGCGAGGCCACGCTGGCGCTCCCGCGGCTGCTGCATGCCGAGCTCAACGTGCCGGTGCGCACCGCGCTGATCGAGGCCAAGCGCACCGCGCAGCCGGTGCGCCGCGAGCGCGTGGCCTTCAACGAGCGCCGCTACGCGCTCGAGGTCCTGCCGCTGGAGACGGGCGAGGCGCTGCAGCACTTCCTGGTGACCCTGTCGGCGCAGCCGGACGAAGCCGCCGAGGCGGCCGCCGCGCTGTCCACGCCGCCGTTCGCACCGGGCGGCGCCCGTGCGCGGGTCGACGAACTCGAACGCACCGTCACGACGCTGTCCGACGAGCTCGAAGCCACGCAGGCGCAGCTGCGCACGCTGGTCATCGAATTCGAATCGGCCAACGAGGAGCTGCGCACCGCCAACGAGGAGATGCTCAGCACCAACGAGGAACTGCAGAGCGCGAACGAGGAGTTGCAGAGCGCGAAGCAGGAACTCGAGTCCGCCAACCAGGAGTTGATCTCGCTGAACGAGGAGCTCAAGTCGCGCAACGACGAGTTGGACCTGGCCAACGACGACCTGAGCAACCTGGTGGAGGGCATCCCGCTGCCGGTGGTGCTGCTCGATCGCCAGATGCGGCTGCGTCACGCGTCGCCGCAGGCGGCGCCGCTGTTCGGGCTGACGCCGGAGACCCTGGGGCAGGTGATCGGGCAGCCGGTGGGCCAGGTCGGCGCGCGTTTCGCGATCGGGCATCTGGAGCAACTGGTGCAGGCGGCGGTGCAAGGGCTGTCCGCCGTCGAGCATGAACACCAGGACAGCGAAGGCCGCTGGTGGCTGATCAACGTGCGGGCCTACCGCACCGCCGACGACCGCATCGACGGCGCGGTGATCGCCTTCCAGGACATCCATGCGCTGCGCGGCGCGCTGGAATCGGCGCAGCACGCGCGCGACGACGCGCAACGCGCCAACACCGCCAAGGACGACTTCCTCGGCATGGTGTCGCATGAGCTGCGCGCGCCGCTGAACGTGATCTCGGGCTGGGCCTCGGTGCTGAGGCAGGCGCAGGAACGCCACGCGCTCGGCGAAGCCACCGCCACGCGCGCGATCTCGACGATCCTGAAGCACTGCCAGGCGCAGGCCCAGTTGATCGACGACCTGCTGGACGTGTCGCGCATCGCGTCCGGCCACCTGGCGCTGGAGCCGCGGCCGCTGGACCTGTCGGCCTGCGTGCGCGCCGTGGTCGAGAGCCTGCAGCCGACCGCCGAGGCCAGGGGCCTGGCGCTGACCGGCACCGGGCTGCAGCAGCCGCATCGCATCCAGGGCGACGCGCGCCGGGTGCAGCAGATCGTCTCCAACCTGATCGGCAACGCGCTGAAGTTCACGCCGCGCGGGGGCCGGGTGTCGGTGTCGCTGAGCCGCATCGGACCGACCGTGGAACTGGCCGTGGTCGACACCGGCATCGGTGTCGCGCTGGAGATGCTGCCGCGGCTGTTCGACCGCTTCACGCAGGCCGACATCACCCGCACGCGCGAGTACGGCGGCCTCGGACTGGGCCTGTCCATCGTGCGCCATCTCGTGCTGGCCCATGGCGGCACCGTGACCGCGCACAGCGAGGGCGAGGGGCGCGGCACGCGGCTGACGGTGCGCTTCCCGGCGGTGGAACTGGTCTCGGACGCGCCGGAATCGCCGCCGCGCGAAAGCACCGGCTTGACCCTGGACGGCCTGCGCGTGCTGCTGGTCGACGACGACACCCATGCGCTCGAGGCGCTGGGCGAGCTGCTGGAACTGGCGGGTGCGCAGGTGAGGACCGCCGGCTCGGCCGACGAGGGCTGGGCGGCCGCCGTCGACACGGCGCACGAGCCGCCGCAGGCGCTGGTGAGCGATGTGGCGATGCCAGGGGCGGATGGCTATTCGCTGGTCCGGCGGCTGCGCGAGCGCGAGCGCGCGGACGGCGGCGGATCGCGGCTTTACGTGGTCGCGCTGACGGGCCTGGCGACGCTGCAGGACCGCGACGCGGCGATCGCCGCCGGCTTCGACGACCACCTGGCCAAGCCGGTGGACGTCGACCTGCTCATCGAGAAGCTGCTCGCCGCGCGGCCGCGCTGAACGGGGTGCGGCGCGGCGGCCGGCGTGTCAGTCCGCCGCGGCGGCGGCCTGCGCGACCACGGCCGGCACGACGATGCTGCCGCGGCGCGCGCGCTTGATCTCGTACATGCGGGCGTCGGCGAGCTGCAGCGCCTCCTCGGCGCTCACGCGCGACGGATCGAGCGCGACCACGCCGACGCTGGCACCGGCGTACTGCAGCAGATGGCCGTCCAGATCGAAGCGGCCCACGCTGGCGAGCGCGGCGCGCTGCTCCAGCGTGCGGGCCGCCTGAACCGGCTCGCCGCGGTCGATCAACGGCCCCTCCGAAGGCGGCAGGCCGTCCAGGCTCACGCCCGGACCGACGACGACGAACTCGTCGCCGCCCATGCGCGCCAGCATGTCCGAGCCGCGCAGCTCGAGCATCAGGCGATGAGCCATCTCGCGCAGGAACAGATCGCCGCGATGGTGGCCCAGCTGATCATTCACCGACTTGAAACCATCCAGATCGATGCATCCCAGCAGCACGCAATTTCCATCGCGCGAGGCGCGCTGCAGCTGCCGCTGCAATTCGTCGAAGAGCGCGCGGCGGTTGGGCAGCCCGGTCAGCGCGTCGGTCAGGGCATAGGTGGCAAGCTGCTCATTGGCGGCGCGCAGGTCGTCCATCAGGCGCTCGCGCTGCAGGAATTGCGACACCAGCGTCGAAAACAGCCTCAGCAGCGATTCCGCATCCGGCGCGATCGCGCGGCGCTGGGCACTCGCGGCGCACAAGGTGCCGAGCAGCTCGCCGCCGTCATCGCGCACCGGGGTGCTCACATAGGTCTGGATCCCGAGCTGCCGCGCCGCCTCCGAATCGCCCCAGCACGCGCCCACGTCCTCGGTGGCCATGCGCCCCTCGTCGAGCGCACGCTTGCACAGCGTGTCGGACCACGCCACCGTCAGGCCCTCGGGAATCACCATCGTCCCCGCGTTGCGCGCCAGCAGCACATGCTGCTCGCCGGCCCGCAGGTCGATCGTCGTCAGATAGGTGGACTCCAGGCCGGTGACCGCCCCCAGCATCTCCAGCAGCGGACGGGTGAGCTGTTCAAGGTTCCGGGCAGCGGGGACGGTCGAGGTCAGTCGGGCAAGCAGGGCATCCAAGATCGAAACCGGGCAGTAGGAAGATCGGAAGAAGAATTTCGCGATGTTGTCACAACTGAGAACCCACGGCGGACACCGTCCGTCCCGGCACCGCTGCCGTCCGCCGGATCCCCTCGCAGGCAGGACCCGGGCGCCGGATTTGCCGCGCAGGTATCAACGCTTGCGCGACAACCCACGGAGTCCCCTCATGCAACGCGAAGGACAGTACCGCGGCGTCACCTACCGCGTCGACGCCCAACCCGCTCCAGGCGATACCTACATCGGCCACTACCAGTTGCTCGACGCCGGACGCCGACGCAGCGACACCACCGATCACGCCTTCCTCGGGGGAGGATCGGCAGCCAACGATGCGTTCGGGGCCCAGCTCGAGCCGCCCGGGGATGAGCAGGCCCCACAGGCGGGGATCGAAGACGTCGTCCACCCGCCGGTCGGACACGCCTGGGCAACGGAGAACGAAGCCCTCACCTATGCGACCGAGGCAGCCTGCCACGCGATCGAGATCATGCAGCTCGGCCGGCCTCAGGCGCAGGGGCGCGGGAGCGGGTCCAGTTGGCGCAGGACGGATTCGTTGGGGCAGTGAGGGAGACCGCCTCCGACTGCGCAAGGCCAGGCGCGGGCTCTCCACGACGCGAGGGGGCTCCCTCCAGGACCCCCTCGCATCATTCCGGCCCCACCCGCATCCGCTGACCGCGGGCCTTGGCGCGTCTTGGCGGGCCTTGGCGGACGCGGGCGCGCTTGGCGGACTGGCTTGGCGGGCTCCCTTCAGGCTTCGCCCAGGGCGCGGGCGACAAGCTCCACCTGCTCCAGCTGGTGGATGGCGTGCGAGGAAGTAGCACCCGATCCGTTGGCGCGACGTGCGACGCAGCGCAATTGCACTTGGCGCGGCAGCAGGCCGTCCATGTGCTCGCGGATGAAGGTCCATGCGCCCTGCTGGCGATGCTCCTCCTGCACCCACGTGATCTCGACCAGCGCCGGGTAACGCGCCAACAGGGCAACGATCTCGTCCTCCGGGAAGGGGTAGAACTGCTCGATGCGGGCGATCGCCAGGTCCGCCCGCGCGACCGAGTGCCGCCCTCGGTCCAGGTCGTAATAGACCTTGCCGCTGCACAGCAGCAGGCGCTCGACCTGCCGCGGCAGCTTGATGCCGGCATCGTCGATCACCGGCTGGAAGCGGCCGTGCGTCAGATCCTCGATCGCTGCATGCGAGGCCTTCTCCCAATACAGCGTGCCCTTGGGGGACATCACGATCAGCGGCTTGCGCAAGGTGTCGAAAGCCTGCCGCTGCAGCAGATGGAACCACTGCGCCGCCGTCGACGGACAGGCCACGCGCATGTTGTCCTCGCCGCAGAGCTGCAGGAACCGGCTCAGGTAGCCACTCGAATGATCCGGACCGATGCCCTCGTTGCCATGCGGCAGCAGCACCGTCAGCGAGGAGGTGTCACCCCACTTCTCCTCGCCCGAGCTGATGTACTGGTCGACGAAGACCTGCGCCCCATTCACGAAATCCCCGAACTGGGCCTCCCACACGGTCAGCGTCCGCTGGGCACCGACGCTGTAGCCGTACTCGAATCCCAGCACCGCCTCCTCCGACAGCGGCGAGTTGAAGATGTCGAAACGGCCCGCCGGCACGCGCCCGTCCGCGGCCCCACCGCCGCTTTCGCCGCCGTCCTGCGCGATCTGGCGCAGCGGCACGAAGTCCCGCGGCCCGCCGTCGCCGTCCGCGGCCTGCGAGGTCCACACCGCCTGCCGGTGCAGGAAGGTGCCGCGCCGCACGTCCATGCCCGAGATGCGCAGGTTCAGCCCGCCGCGCAGGATGGTGGCGTAGGCGAGGTTCTCGGCGAAGCACCAGTCGGCAGCCAGCGGCGGCTCGTCCAGGCCCGCCATGCGGCGCCAGTGATCCGCGAGGGTGCGCACCATGGCGTGCGGCTCGAAGCCCTCGGGCCAGCGCACCATCGGCTCGACCAGCGCCCGCAGCGCCGCGGCGTCCAGCGGCGGCACTTCGCCGGGGCGGCGCAGCGGGGCCGGCGATTCGTCCTCCTCCGGCATGGCCGGATCGGCGAAGGCCTGGTGCGCCCGCACGCGGCCGTGCGTGACGTGCGAGGCCATGTCGGTGTCCGGCGGAACGACGCCATCGGCGCGCAGCGCGGCCGCGTAGCGGTCGACGATGGTGGGATGGCTCTGCATCAGCGCGTGAATGCGCGGCCGCGTCAGCGCCGGGACGTCGCTCTCCGAATGCCCCAGCCGCCGGTAGCCGATGAGGTCGATGACGATGTCCGAGCCGAAGCGCGCGCGCCACGCCATCGCGATGGCGGCGGCGCGCAGCGCCTGTTCGGGCTCGTCGGCGTTCACGCGCAGCACCGGCGCGTCGACCATGCGCGTGACGTCGGTGCAGTACTGCGCCGGCCAGGCGCTCATGGGGTTGGGCTCGGTGAAGCCGACCTGGTTGTTGATGATCACGTGCACCGTGCCGCCCACGGTGTAGCCCGGCTTGCCGCCCAGCATCAGCGTCTCCATGACGACGCCCTGCCCCGCGAAGGCCGCGTCGCCATGCAGCATCAGCGGCAGCACGAGGCGGCGGCCGTCCTGGTCGGCATGCGCGCGGCTGAGCGCGTCCTGGCAGGCACGCGCCAGGCCGGTGAGGACCGGATGCACGCTCTGCAGGTGCGACGGGTTGTGCGCCAGCGTCAGCGTGACGCGGCCGCGCGGCGTGTCCAGTTCGCGCTCGCCGCCAAGGTGGTAGACGAGGTCGGTGTGCAGCTCGGGATGCGGCGACTTGGGATCGAAGTAGTCCAGCACCCGCGCCGGCGCGAAGCCCATCAGGTTCACCAGCACGTTGACCCGGCCGCGGTGCGGCATGCCCAGGAAGATGCGCCGCACGCCCAGGCCGGCGGCCTCCTCGCACAACGCGTCCAGCAGCGGGATCAGGGTCTCGTTGCCCTGCAGCGAGAAGCGCTTGGCATGCGGGAAGGCCTGCGCGACATGCTCTTCCCAGCCCTGCGCGCGGATCAGCCGCTCGAGCAGCGCCAGGCGCCCCGCCGCGCCACCGGCGCCCGGGGGCGCGGCCTCCATCTCGTGGAAGAGCCACTCGCGCCGCGCGGCATCGCGCACGGCGCTGGCGTCAAGCGCGAGTCCGCCGCAGTAGATCGATTTCAGCGCGCGATCCAGGTCGGCGACGGTGCGCGCGCTCCACAGCGGCGTGCCCGCCGGCGAGAGCCAGTCGCCCGGCTGCAGGCCGAAGCGCTGCGGGTCGAGCAGCGTCGGATCGGCCGGCCGCGAGACGCCCAGCGGATCGAGCCGCGCGCAGCGGTGGCCGTCACGGCGGTGCGCCTCGATGAAGGCGAGCACCTCCGGCCGCCAGCGGGCGCTGCCGTCGCCGGCGGCCGCCGGGGCGCCCGCGCGGGCGGATGACGAAGGGGATGAAGGGGAAGGGGTTGATGGGGGCGTCGCGACGCCCGCCTGGATCCTGTCGTTCATGAGGGTCGCTCCCTGGTGAGTCGACGTGAAGGCGCGGCCGCCGGCGGGCTAGAGCACGAAGGCCCGCACCGCGTTGTTGAGATGGGCGGCTTCGTCCTCGAGGGCCTTGGCCGAGGCAGTGCTCTGCTCGACCATGGCGGCGTTCTTCTGGGTGGTGTCGTCCATCTGCATGATGGCGGCGTTGACCTGCTCGATGCCCAGGCTCTGCTCGCGGCTGGAGACGCTGATCTCGGCGACGACGCCGCTGACGCGCTGGATGCCGGAGACGACCTGCGACATGGTCGCGCCCGCCTGCTCGACCAGCCGGCTGCCGGCGCCAACCTGCTCGGTGGAGGCGACGATCAGGCCCTTGATCTCCTTGGCCGCGCTGGCCGAGCGCTGCGCCAGCGCCCGCACTTCCGAGGCGACGACCGCGAAGCCGCGTCCGTGCTCGCCGGCGCGCGCGGCCTCGACCGCGGCGTTCAGGGCCAGGATGTTGGTCTGGAAGGCGATGCCGTCGATGGTGCCGATGATCTCGCCGATGCGCTGCGAGGAGGCGGAGATGGAGTTCATCGTCGCCACGACCTCGCCCACCGCCTGGCCGCCCTGGCTGGCGACCTCCGACGCGGAGGCGGCGCTGGCGTTGGCCTGGTCGGCGTTGTCGGCGCTCAGGCGCACGGCCGCGGTCAGTTGCTCCATCGCGGACGCGGTCTGCTGCAGCGCGCTGGCCTGGGCCTCGGTGCGGGCGGAGAGGTCGGCATTGCCCTGCGCCACCTCGCGGGCGGCGGCGGAGATGGTGTCGGCGCCCTGCCGGACTTCGGAGACGATGCGGTGCAGGCTGCGCACCATGTGCTGCAGCGCGGCGATGAGGCGGCCGATCTCGTCGCTGCTCTGGGGCAGCTCGCGCGGCGTGAGGTCGCCGCGGGCGACGTCCTCCGCCAGCCCGATCGCGCCCAGGATGCGCTGCGTGATCGAGCGCGTGATGCTGAAGGCCGTCGCGACCCCGAGCACCACCGCGATCGCGGCGACGATGCCCATCCACAGCTTGGAGCGGCGCGCGTCATCCTTGGCGCGGGCGACGTCATCGGCCATCGCGCGCGCCTGGTAGTCGACCATCTTGTCGATCAGCGCGTAGTAGCGGACCTGCAGCGTCGCCATGTCGCCCTGGTAGACGGCCATGGCCTGCTCGCGCTGGCCGGCGGCGATCAGATCGAAGAGCTTGCGCACGGCGGCGCCGTACGCCTTCCGCGCCTCGGACTGCTCGGCGAAGATGGCCTTGCCCTCGTCGGTGTGGAGCAGCTTCTCGAACTTGGCGAAGTTCTCGGTGTTGGCGGCGCGGACGGCGGCGTACTCGTCCATGTAGCGCTTGACCTGCGCCGGATCGGTGGCCATGAGCAGCCGGCCGATGACGATGACGCCCTGGTCGCCGACATTCTTGATGTCGTCGCTGATCGAGATCTGCGCGTAGCGATCGTCGACCAGGCGGTCCATGGTGTCGCTGGTGCGGTTGAGCACCGAGACGGCCACGGTCAGCACCAGCAACAGGAGCAGGATGACAACGGCGAACGCGGCGGCGAGGCGCGTGCCGATCTTGAAGTTGGACAGCGTCGGCATGTTCTTTTCCCCCTGGGGGCCCACGATCAGTCCTGGCAGCGGGGCAAGGCGCGGGCCGGGTGAAAGTCCACCGGACCCATGGGCGCCGCGGCGTGGGCAAACGTGGTGCCCACGGGCCGGCGGCCCGCGTCATTGCCGGCGCCGGCGTCTCAGGAAGGCCCGGCGCGGCGGCCGTGCCCGAGGAAGATCCGCTGCCTCCGCGCGTTCGGGCGCGCGGCCCGGCACGTGGCCCGGCACGCGGCTTGGCACAGGGGGCAACGCGCGGGTTTGCTCACGCTTGTTCCGCAAAGGTGGCGATGTACTGGCGCGCCACGCGGTCGGCATGGTCGACGGCCTCGTCAGGGGACGCGAACTCGTCCTCGAGGTCATGCCAGGACGTGCCGAGCTGGCCGTCCTCCACCCCCTTGACGACGAATCGCCCTCGCCACGGCCCGGCGTCCTGCCCGAGCGCGTCGAGGACATAGGTGCGGCCTTTGTGCTGGCGGACGGTCTGCGAAGTCGGCATGGTCGGCAACGGACGAACGGACGGACGCTGGAAGCCGGGTCGATGCGCGCGGGGAGGAAAGGCGCGCACGGACACGGGTGACGCGATGACCGTGGTTGTACACCGTCGCCCGGTTCACGGGAAAGAAATTCCTTGCATCCCGCATGAACACGGGGTGCGGGACGTCCGCCAGCGCCGGGGGGCCGCGGCGATCCTTCCGCTCAGGCGGTGATGCTCAGGCGGTGACGTCCAGGATGCGCGGCGTCCCGCCGGCGCGCTCGACATGGCTGGACAGCATCGGCCCGAGCGAGACCTGCACCTTCAGATCCGGGAAATCCGCCGCCGTGTAGGCGCCCCGCGAGTACGCCGGCGTCTGCACGCGGCTGACCGGCGGCGCCTCCTGGCCGAGCGGGTGCCGGCCATAGGTGACGTCGGCGCTGTCGCGGGCGCGCATCTCCTTGAGCGGCCCTTCCGTCCCGATGAACGGAGACAGCTTCAGCACCACGGACGGCGGCGGGCCCTCCAGCATCTCCTGCTGGACCTTGGCGCGGTACTGCTGCAACGGACTGACATCGAACGGCGACGTCCTGAGCGGCGTCGCCTGTACTTCGGAAAACTTCAAATCGCCCCGGCGGCGACCGCGCTCGATGGCCGGTCGCCACCCTCCCTCATGACGCTGATGTAGTGATGACGGACGGCCCCTGCGCGGCGGCGCTTGAATCAGCGCTCAAGTCCGGGGCCATCCCGGCCGAAATTGTCCGGGGCCGAGGCGCAAAGCCCGCGCCGGATCGGCCCCGCCCGGACGTCAATCGCCCCGCCGAGCAGGCGCGTCGCGCGGGCGCCGCAGTTCCGTTCGAGGCACGGCCGGATCTGGTCGAAGGGCGCAAGACCTGGCCCGCTCTTGAAAAGGCGGCGGGTTGCGCGCATCTTCAGGACTTCGCAGCCTGGCTGCCGCGGCGCTTCATCCCATGACCCTGCTCGTGCTCGCGCTGATCGCGGCGCTGATCTGCTTCTGGCTGCTGAGCCAGCCCTGGCGGCAGGCGCGCCGCCGCGCCGCGCTGCGGGCGAAGGCCTTCCCCGCCGCGTGGCGCGCGATCCTGCGCCGCAACGTGCCCCAGGTGGCGCGGCTGCCGGCCGACCTGCAGCTCAAACTCAAGCGCCAGATGCAGGTGTTCCTGGCGGAGAAGACCTTCATCGGCTGCGCCGGCCAGGTCATCACCGACGAGGTGCGCGTGACGGTCGCCGCGCTGGCCTCGCTGCCGCTGCTGGGCCGCGCGCGCGGCTACTACCCCAAGCTGCACACGGTGCTGGTCTATCCCGGCGCCTTCATCGTCGACCGCGTCCGCCATCAAGGGCCGCTGCAGATGCAGCAGCGCCAGGTGCTGAGCGGCGAATCCTGGGGCGAGGGCCAGGTCGTGCTGTCCTGGGACGACGTGCTGCGCGACGCGTCGCAGCCGGAACTCGGCCACAACGTCGCGGTGCACGAGTTCGCGCACCAGCTCGATCAGGTCAAGGGCGTGGCCAACGGCGCGCCGTGGCTGGGCAACCGGGCGCGGCAGGCGCGCTGGGCGGCGGTGATGCAGCAGAGCTTCGACCTGCTGCGGGCGCGTCTGGCGGCGGGCGAGGCCGATCCGCTGGGCGACTACGCGGCCACCGAGCCGGCGGAGTTCTTCGCCGTGGCGAGCGAGCGCTTCTTCGGCCAGCCCTGGGCGCTGGCGCAGGCGCATCCAGCGCTGTACGCGGAGCTGAGACGGTTCTACGAGGTCGATCCGATGCTCTGGGCCTGAGCGGGCCAGCCTCTCAGGCGACCCTCAAGGACTCATCAAGATCGCGTCAAAAACCCATTTCGGCGAGCAGCGCGTCGACGTCGTCCTGCTGCAGCGCCTTGTCCGGCGTCTGCACGCCGGCAAGCTGTTCCTGGGCGGCGGCGGCCGGCGGCTCATGCGCGGCGAGCAATTGCGCCAGCGGCTCCTCGGCGGGCCGCAGCATGCCCAGCACCTTGTTGATGACCTGGCCCGACAGGTCCTGGAAGTCCTGGGCCATCATGATTTCGGTCTGCAGCCCGCGGACCCGGTCCGCGAAACCGGCGGCCCCGGCGGCGTAGGCCGCGCACAGCCGCATCATGGCCCGCGCCCGTTCGACGCTCAGGTCCGGCGCCGCCGCCAGCCGCTGCAGCGACTCCGACAACTCCTGCCCCTGACGCCGCACCGCTTCCGCGTCGTCCTGCGCCGCCTCGACGATGCCCAGCACCTTGCTGGCCGCCTGGTCGGTCATGCGCTTGACGTAATCCAGCCGCTCGCAGGCGTCCGGGAGCTCCTGGGACAGCTTGTGCAGCGCCTGGTGCTCGGTGGCCGTGAGTGGGGTGTCGGGCTTGGACATGGTGTCGGAGTGCAGCTCGCGAGAGTCCCGAAATCTTAATTCTGCAACTGCTGTAACCAACGGAAAGGGGGGTGGGCACCCGTGCATTTTTGGTGGGGAGCACTGCATTTAAGTGATGGATCGGCGCGGTCGCCTGTAGCCTTCAACCCGTCCGTCCTTCGGACCGTCCTTGCTGCCGTCTGTCCTGGCAAAGCGATCCGTCACATGAACATGGCCACCACCCGTCCCTCGCCCGGTTATCACCGCGCTCCCTCGCGGTCTGGTTCGACCCCGCCGTCCCGCGGCGAGGGCGCGAGCTTCGCCGCCGCGCCGCGCGCGCAGACGGCGGCGCCACCGTCCGCGCTGCGCGACGTGAGCGACATCATGGTCGGTGTGGCGCTGATGCTGGGCGTGCTGTTCGCGCTGCTGATGCTGACGCTGTACACGCGCGACTCAATGGCCGTGGGCAAGGCGCTGCAGGAGCAGGGTCAGGCGCGCGGCACGCTGGTGTGCAAGGACGGCAAGATCGCCCGCGGCGACGGCTCGCTGCCGGATCGCATCGTCGAGGACGGTGTGTTCGTGTGCACCGATTGGCGCACGCTGCAGGCGATCGAGCAGGAAGAGGCCGAGCGCGGGATGCGCAAGTACTGACAGGACCGAGGACACGCCCTCAGGACCAGAGGTCCAGCGGCGGCTCGTGCGTCATGCCGCGCAGCAGGTCGCTGCGCGAGAGAAAACCGATCGGATGGCCGTTGTCGTCACCAACCGGCAAGCCAGGCAGTCCCAGGTCCAGCAGCAACTGCGCCGCTTCGCGCAAAGGCGTGTCCGGCTGCGCCACCGGCACCGGCGTCCACATCACGTCATCCACCGGCGCGGCCAGGCGGCGCGCGATGACCATCATCTCGGCGACCTCGTCGAGATCGTCCGCCAAGCCCCGCGTGAGATCGCCACGCGACACCAGACCGCGCACCTCCCCCATCGGACCAAGCACCGGCGCCTGCGCCACCCCGGCACGCGACATCATCCGCATCGCGCTCCGCAGCGGAGCGCCCGACATCACACTGATCAACTTCCGGCTCATCAGCTGATGCACCTGCGTGAGCACCTGGCGCTGCGTGTCGCCAGCGTAAGCCGCCAGCGCCTCATGCGCGACATAGGCCGACGGACCCGTCATGCCGCCACCGCCCCCTCCGCCGCCCTGGCTCACGCCCGCAAGCACGACCGACGACGGCGTCAGATCGCCCTGGCGCGCCACCGGAGCCACCGCGCGCGTGCGGGCGACAGCCTGCACCGGGGCGAGGTCTCGGACCTGCTCCAGGCCACCCGTCAGGATCTTTCCGGAAGTGCCGTAGACGGAAAACATGCCCGGGAGGATGGCATGCGGGAACAGCGGGGGCCATTGAGGAGAACGCCTAACTCCGGAGGGCCAAGCGCGGGCTCTCCACGACGCGAGGGGGCTCCCTCCAGGACCCCCTCGCATCATTCCGGCCCCACACGCACCCGCTGCCCCCCTCCAAGACGGCCGGCGTGGTGCGGTCAGGGGACGGGATAAGCGGTCTCGTACTTGACCTCGCGCAGCACCACGTTGCTGCGCACGCTCGCCACCCCCGGAACCTTGAACACCTTGCTCTGCAGGAACTGGTCGTACGCCTTCATGTCGGGCGCGACGATCTTCAGCACGTAATCCGCCTCGCCAGTGATGGCCTGGCATTCGACGATCTCCGGACTGCCCGCCACCATCGCCTCGAAAGCATCGACCGCCCCTTCGGTATGGCGCACCAGGCTCACGTTGGCCAGCACGCAGATCGACAAGCCCAGCTGCTCACGGTCCACCAGCGCCACCTGGCGGCGGATGACCCCCCGCTCCTCCAGCTCCTTGATCCGGCGCCAGACCGGCGTCGCCGACAACCCCACCTTGTCCGCCAGCTGCTGCGTGCTCTGGCGCGCATCGGCCTGGAGCGCCTCCAGGATCAAACGCGTCGCACGATCGAAACGTTCATTTTCCATAGACGCCTTCGGTGAGTTGAATTCACTCCAATCGCTGGCGCTGGCGAGCGAACGAAGCAAGAAATCGCGCATTGTCTCGTAAAGAATCTCCCCTCTCAGACCATAAGAACCCGCGTCGCCACGGCGGGTCGGAGACAGCCATGTCCGAAGCCACTCCCTCGCTGCGTCCCTACCAGCTCTCCGACAACCTGGCCGCCAGCACCGGCCAGGTGTTCCTGACCGGCACGCAGGCACTGGTCCGCCTGCTGCTGATGCAGAAGGCCCAGGACGAGCGGCAGGGCCTGAAGACCGCCGGCTTCGTCAGCGGCTATCGCGGCAGCCCGCTCGGAATGGTCGACCAGCAGCTGTGGAAGGCGAAGAAGTTCCTCGAGAAGGCCCAGGTCAACTTCCTGCCCGCGATCAACGAAGACCTCGCCGCCACCGCCTGCCTGGGCGTGCAGCGCGTGGCACTCGATCCGAAGCGCACCGTCGATGGCGTCTTCGCGATGTGGTACGGCAAGGGCCCCGGCGTGGACCGCTCCGGCGACGCGCTCAAGCACGGCAACGTCTACGGCAGCGCGAAACAGGGCGGCGTGCTCGTCGTCTGCGGCGACGACCATGGTTGCGTGTCCTCGTCGACGCCGCATCAGAGCGACCTCGCGCTGCAGGCCTGGTCGATGCCGCTGGTGCATCCCGGCAACGTGGCCGAGTACCTGGAGTTCGGCCTCTACGGCTGGGCGCTGTCGCGCTTCTCGGGCGCGTGGGTCGGGTTCAAGGCGATCTCGGAAGTGGTCGAGTCGGGCATGACGGTCGACCTGGACGCGGTGCCGCTGGACTTCGAGCTGCCCGTCGACCACACGCCGCCGACGAATCTGCACATCCGCTCGGTGGATCTGCCGTCGCTGGAGCTGGAGTCGCGCCTGGCGCACAAGATCGACGCGGTGCTGGCCTTCGCGAAGATCAATTCGATCGACAAGCACATCGTGGTGAGCCCGCGCGCGTCGCTGGGCATCGTGACCGTGGGCAAGGCGCATTACGACTTCATGGAAGTGCTGCGCCGTCTGGACCTGGACCCCAACGCGCTGGCCGCGGCCGGCGTGCGGGTCTACAAGGTCGGCCTCGTGTACCCGCTGGAGCCGACGCGCATCCGCGAGTTCGCGCAGGGCCTGACCGACATGCTGGTGATCGAGGAGAAGGCCCCAGTCGTCGAGCGCCAGATCAAGGAGCTGCTCTATCACCTGCCCGACGCGCAGCGTCCGCGCGTGGTCGGCAAGTCCGATGAACACGGGGCGGCGGTGCTGAGCGCGCTCGGCGAGCTGCGGCCGTCGCGCATCATGCCGACCGTCGCGGACTGGCTGGCGCGGCTGAATCCGGCGCTGGACCGCCGCCATCTGGTCGTCGATTTCCTGACGCCCTGCCTGCTGTCCAACAGCGCCGACGCGGTGCGCCGCCAGCCCTATTTCTGCTCGGGCTGCCCGCACAACACCTCGACGAAGCTGCCCGAGGGCTCGCGCGCGCTGGCCGGCATCGGCTGCCACTTCATGGCGAGCTGGATGGAGCGCGGCACGTCCGGCCTGATCCAGATGGGCGCCGAGGGCGTGGACTGGGCGGCCCACTCGCGCTTCACGACCGAGAAGCATGTCTTCCAGAACCTGGGCGACGGCACTTACTACCACTCGGGCTATCTGGCGATCCGGCAGGCCATCGCGGCCAAGGCCAACATCACCTACAAGATCCTCTACAACGACGCGGTGGCGATGACCGGCGGGCAGCCGGTCGACGGCCAGACCTCGGTGCCGCAGATCGCGCGCCAGGTCGAGGCCGAGGGCGTGAAGCGCCTGGTCGTGGTCTCGGACGAGATCGGCAAGTACGACGGCCATCACGGCCTGTTCCCCGCCGGCACGACGTTCCACGATCGCAGCGAGCTCGACGCGGTGCAGCGCGAGCTGCGCGAGATCCAGGGCGTGACGGTGCTGATCTACGACCAGACCTGCGCCGCCGAGAAGCGCCGCCGCCGCAAGAAGGGCGAGTTCCCCGACCCGGACAAGCGCATCTTCATCAACGAGTCGGTCTGCGAGGGCTGCGGCGACTGTGGCCAGGCGAGCAACTGCCTGTCGGTGGTGCCGGTGGAGACCGACTTCGGCCGCAAGCGCGCGATCGAGCAGAGCAGCTGCAACAAGGACTTCAGCTGCGTGAACGGTTTCTGCCCGAGCTTCGTGTCGGTGCATGGCGCCAAGCTGAAGAAGCGCGCCGGCGCGGCCTTCGGGCCCGCGGACCTGGCGCGCGAGATCGCCGCGATCCAGCCGCCCGCGGCCTGGGCGTGGACCGGCCCGTTCGACATGCTGGTCACCGGCGTCGGCGGCACCGGCGTGGTGACGGTGGGCGCGCTGGTGACGATGGCCGCGCACCTGGAGGGCAAGCAGAGCTCGGTGCTGGACTTCATGGGCTTCGCGCAGAAGGGCGGCGCGGTGCTGTCCTTCGTGCGCGTGGCGCCGACGCAGGACCTGCTGAACCAGGTCCGCATCGACACGCAGCAGGCCGACGTGCTGCTGGCCTGCGACATGGTCGTGGGCGCGAGCGCCGATGCGCTGGCGACGGTGAAGGCCGGCCGCACGGTGATCCTGGCCAACACGCATGAGCTGCCGACCGCCGCCTTCGTCCGCAACCCGGACGCGAGCCTGCAGGCCGACTCGCTGCTGGCCAAGATGCGCCACGCCGTTGGCGAGGGCCAGGGCCTGCTGGCCAGCATCGACGCGCAGGACATCGCGCAGCGTCTGATGGGCGACACCATGCCCAGCAACATCGTGATGCTGGGCGCGTGCTGGCAACGCGGCCTGGTGCCGGTGTCGTTCGAGGCGCTGATGCGCGCGATCGAGCTCAACGGCGTGGCGGTGGAGAACAACAAGACCGCCTTCGCGCTGGGCCGCCTGGCGATTGCCGCGCCCGAGGCGCTGCGGCGGCTGGCCGGCGAGCAGAGCGGCGCGGCCGTGCAGTGGTTCAACTTCGACCAGCTCGACGACAAGGACGGCCAGCCCGGCCTGATCTCGCGCCGCAAGGCCTTCCTGACCGAGTACCAGGACGCCGCCTACGCGTCGCGCTATGAGGCGCTGGTGCACCGCGTTCGCGCGGCCGAAGCGGCGCTGGGCGACGCCGGCAAGGGCCTGCGCCTGACCAAGGCGGTGGCGCGCTATTACGCGAAGCTGCTGGCGATCAAGGACGAGTACGAGGTCGCGCGCCTGTACACCGACGGCAAGTTCGAGGCCGCGCTGAAGGCGCAGTTCGAGGACTGGGATCACCTCAGCTTCCACATGGCCCCGCCGCTGATCGCCAAGCCCGGCGCCGACGGCCGCGCGAAGAAGGTCGAGCTGGGCTCGTGGACCTTCAAGGCGCTGAAGACGCTGGCCAAGTTCAAGGGCCTGCGCGGCGGCGCGCTGGACCTCTTCGGCAAGACCGAGGAACGCCGCATCGAGCGCCAACTGATCCGCGACTACGAAGCCCTCGTCGATGAGCTGCTCGCCGGCCTGAGCGCGGAGAAGCTGGACATCGCGATCAAGCTCGCCCGGCTGCCGGAAGGCATCCGCGGTTACGGCCACGTGAAGCTGGCCAACGTCGTGACCGTGCGCGCGCAGTGGAAGGATCTGCTCGACCGCTTCCACGGCCGCGCGGTCGAGGCGCCCATCGCCGTCGTGCCGCTGGCGAAGGCGCCCGAACGCGTGAAGGGCGTGGCCGAGCTGTGAGCGCCTGATCCCCTCGCGCCGCCGCGCGGGGGCTGCAAGTGTGAAGTAGCGCAAAGGGCGCAAGCACCGCTGGACACCGTTGACGCGCGGGCGGCATGCTTGCCCCATGCCACGGTCCCCGCTCCCGCCTCCCCTGCCCCTTCCCTTGCGCCGGCGCACGCTGCTGCTCGGCGCGACCGCGTCGGCGGCGCTGGCCGCCTGCGGCGGCATGGCGACGGCGCCCGACGTGCCGATGGATGCGGCGCAGCGCCTGCGCGCCGCCAATCGCATCGGCTGGGGCGCGACGCAGGCGCAACTCGATGAGATCGAGCGCCTGGGCTGGGGCCGCTACGTCGAGCGCCAGTTGACGTCAGACCCGAAGGCCCCGCTGCCCGCGCCGATCCAGACCCGCATCGACGCGATGGGCATCAGCCAGGGCGACGTCGCGATGCGCGTGTGGGCGGCCGAAGCGTTCCGCCGCAATGGCGACAAGGGCGCATCCGAAGAAGAGCGGGCCGCCGCGCGCAAGGCCTATCAGGACACGCAAGGCCTGGCGGCGCGCGAGACCGGCGAGCGCCAGCTGATGCGCGAGCTGTACTCGGAGCAGCAACTGCTCGAGCACCTGTCGTGGTTCTGGTTCAACCACTTCAACGTGCACCAGGGCAAGCGCGACATCCGGCTGATGCTCTCGGACTACCAGGACCGCGCGCTGCGGCCGAACGCGCTCGGCTCGTTCCGCCGGATGCTGGGCGCGGTGGCCCGCCATCCGGCGATGCTGCGCTATCTCGACAACGACCAGAACGCCGTCCGCGCGATCAACGAGAACTACGCGCGCGAGCTGCTGGAGCTGCACACGATGGGCGTGGACGGCGGCTACTCGCAGCGCGACGTGCAGGAACTGGCGCGGGTGCTGACGGGCCTGGGTGTTCGCATCGATCCGGACCCGGCCAAGGTCGCGCCGAAGTTCGAGCGCCTCTATCGGCGCGACGGGCTGTTCGAGTTCCACCCGGCGCGTCACGACTTCGGCGACAAGCAGCTGCTCGGCCACACGATCAAGGGCCGCGGCGTGGAGGAGCTCGACGAGGTGCTGGACCTGCTCGTGGCGCAGCCGGCGACCGCGCGCTTCGTGAGCCGCAAGCTGGCGGTGTTCTTCCTCAGCGATCAACCGCCGCCAGCCACCGTCGACGCGATGAGCGCCGCCTTCCTGCGCACGAAGGGCGACATCCCGGCGACGCTGCGGCCGCTGCTGTTCTCGCCGCAGTTCGCGTCGGCCGAGCCGCCGAAGTTCAAGGACCCGCATCACTACCTGCTGTCCAGCCTGCGCGCCGGCTTCGAGCAGCGTGAGCTGCAGAACGCGCAGCCGCTGCAGAACTGGCTCAGACGGCTGGGACAGGGCCTCTACGACAAGCAGACGCCGGACGGTTATCCGATGACGGCGGACGCGTGGAACAGCCCGGGGCAGATGACGCAGCGCTTCGAGATCGCGCGCCAGATCGGCGGCGGCGCGGTGGCGCTGTACCGGCCCGACGGCACGAACACGCCGGTGCCGATGCCCGACCTGCAGCCGCTGCGCGCGCGCCTGGAGCCCACGCTGGCGGCCGCGACGCGCGGCGCGCTGGCGCAGACGAACTCGCCGCAGCAATGGCTGACGCTGCTGCTGTCCAGTCCCGACTTCATGTACCGCTGACCATGCAAAGACGTTCTCTTGTGCAAGCCTTCGCGGCGGCGCCGCTCGCACTGTCGGGCGCGCGGCTGTTCGCGGCCGGCGCGGACCGGCCGCGCTTCCTGCTGGTGTTCCTGCGCGGCGGCTACGACGCGGCGAACCTGCTGGTCCCCATCGGCAGCAGCTTCTATTACGAGCAGCGCCCGCGCATCGCGATCGCGCGTCCCTCGGCGTCCGACGCGGCCGCGGCGCTGCCCTTGAACGCGGACTGGGGCCTGCACCCGGCGCTGCGCAACAGCCTGTTCCCGCTGGCGCAGGCCGGGCAGGCGCGCTTCATCCCGTTCGCCGGGACCGAGGACCTGTCGCGCAGCCATTTCGAGACGCAGGACAGCATCGAGCTCGGCCAGCCGGTCGGCGGCTCGCGCGACTACAACTCGGGCTTCCTGAACCGCCTCGCGAGCGAGCTCGACGCGCAGCAGGCGCTGTCGTTCACCGACCAGTTGCCGATCGCCTTCCGCGGTCCGGCCCGCATCGCCAACGCGGGCCTGCGCGAGACCGCGCGTCCGGCGGTCGATGCGAAGAGCCGCGCCCTGATCGCCAGCATGTACCAGGGCCAGCCGCTGGGCTCGGCGGTGCAGGAGGGCCTGGCGCTGCGCGAGGAACTGGCGCGCGATCTGTCGCCGGACAAGATGAAGGCCATGACCGACGCGGCCGGCCGCAACGCGATCCCGGCCAAGGGCTTCGAACTGGAGGCGCGCCGCATCGCGACGCTGATGCGCGGCCGCTTCAGCCTGGGCTTCATCGATGTCGGCGGCTGGGACACGCACGTCAACCAGGGCGGCGCGACCGGCCAGCTCGCCAGCCGTTTCGAGGAACTCGGGCGCGGGCTGGCGGCCATCGCCGATGAACTCGGCCCCGACCTCTGGCGCCAGACCACGGTGATGGTGATCAGCGAGTTCGGCCGCACTTTCCGCGAGAACGGCAACCGCGGCACCGACCATGGCCATGGCAGCGTGTACTGGCTGCTCGGCGGCGGGCTGGCCAGCGGCGCGCCGGTCGCCGGCGACCAGATCGCGCTGACGGCGGGCTCGCTGTTCCAGAACCGCGACTACCCGGTGCTGAACGACTACCGCGCGGTGCTCGGCGGCCTGTGGCAGCGCCAGTTCGGGCTGTCCGGCGAGGCGCTCGCGCGCGTGTTTCCGGCCGTGCGGCCCAAGGACTTGCGCCTGGTCTGAGGTTTGCCGGGAGGCAAAGCCCCCAGGCCGCACAAGCGCTTGCGCGGCAACTTTGCAGATGAGAGAAGTTCTCATCTACTCTGGTCATGGTCATTCGTTTGACCCCTGAGCCGGACCGTCGAGCCTGCCTGCAACGAAAGCCTCCTGATGAACAAGCCAACCCGCATCGAACGCGACTCCATGGGCGAGGTCGCCGTCCCGGTCGACGCGCTGTACGGCGCGCAGACGCAGCGCGCGGTCGAGAACTTCGCGATCAGCCGCCAGCCCATGCCCGAGCGCTTCGTGCGCGCGCTGGTGCTGCAGAAGGCCGCGGCGGCGCGCGCCAACATCGCGCTGGAGCAGTTGCCGCCCGACATCGGCCAGGCGATCGAGCGCGCGGCGACGCAGCTGCTGCAGGACCCGGACCTGATGAACCACTTCCCGGTGGAGATCTTCCAGACCGGCTCGGGCACCAGCTCGAACATGAATGCCAACGAGGTGATCGCCACCGTGGCGACGCGGCTGATCGGCAGCGGCGCGGCCAATCCGCTGACGGTCAGCCCGAACGACCACGTCAACGCGGGCCAGAGCAGCAATGACTCGATCCCGACCGTGCTGCACATCAGCGCGGCGCAGGCGCTCAATGGCGAGCTGCTGCCGGCGCTGGACCTGCTGGTGCAGACGCTGCAGGACAAGATCAAGAGCGACGGCCATCACGTCAAGACGGGCCGCACCCACCTGATGGACGCGATGCCGCTGCGGCTGGGGCAGGAGCTGGGCGGCTGGTGCGCGCAGATCGACGCGCGGCGCGCGCAGCTGCGGGCGCTGTTGCCCTCGGTGTGCGAGCTGGCGCAGGGCGGCACGGCGGTGGGCACCGGCATCAATGCGCATCCCGACTTCGCGGCGCGCTTCTGCGAGGAGCTGTCCTCGCTCACCGGCCTGAGCTTCCGGCCGGCGCCGGACTTCTTCGCGGCGCTGTCGGCGCAGGACACGGCGGTGGCGCTGTCGGGCGCGCTCAAGGGCCTGGCGGTGGCGCTGATGAAGATCGCCAACGACCTGCGCTGGATGAACTCGGGCCCGCTGGCGGGCCTGGCGGAGATCGAGCTGCACGCGTTGCAGCCGGGCTCGTCGATCATGCCGGGCAAGGTGAATCCGGTGATCCCGGAGGCGGTGACCATGGTCTGCGCGCAGGTCATCGGCCACGACGCGGCAATCACGGTGGCGGGGCAGTCGGGCAATTTCCAGCTCAACGTGATGCTGCCGCTGATCGCGGCCAATCTGCTGGACAGCCTGGCGCTGCTGGCGGCGGCCGCGAAGGCGCTGGCGGAACAGGCGATCCGCGACTTCAAGGTCAACACCGAGGGGCTGCAGCACGCGCTGGCGCGCAACCCGATCCTGGTGACGGCGCTGAACCGGGAGATCGGCTATCTGAAGGCGGCCGCGATCGCCAAGCGCGCCTATGCGGAGAAGCGGCCCATCGTCGACGTGGCCGAGGAGATGACCGAGTTCGACCGCGCGGCGCTGCTGCAGATGCTGGATCCGTCGAAGCTCACCGATGGCGGACTCTGACGCGATCGCCGCGGCGGACCGGGTGCTGGCGCGGCGCCAGCGGCTGCGCCAGGCGGCCGGGTTCGCGATCCTGCTGATCGGCGCGGCGCTGCCGCTGCGCGAGGGCTGGCTGTGGATGCGGCCGGGCACGGGCTCGGGCTCGGGTCAGGGGCGATCGGTGATCGTGATGGCGCTGGAGGCGGGCCTGCTCGCCGCGGCGGCGACCGCCTTCGGCACGCTGCCGGCGCTGGGCACGCACCGGCTGTCGGCGCGCGGCCAGGATGCGCTGATGGGTTTCGGCGCCGGGGTGATGCTGGCGGCGTGTTCGTTCTCGCTGATCGTGCCGGGCCTGGAGGCGGCGCGCGCCCACGCGACGGCGACGGGCGCGACGGCGACGGGCGCGGCGGCTCAGGTCGCGCTGGCGGTGCTGCTGGGCGCGTGGGCGCTGATGGCGCTGGACCGCTGGCTGCCGCACGAGCACTTCATCAAGGGCCGCGAGGGCATGGACCCGACACGGCTGCGGCGCACGACGCTGTTCGTGATCGCGGTCACGCTGCACAACCTGCCGGAGGGGCTGGCGATGGGCGTGGCCTTCGCCGCGAACGATCCGCTCGCGGCGGCCAGCCTCAGCCTGGCCATCGCGATCCAGGATCTGCCCGAGGGTTTCGTCATCGCGGTGGCGCTGATGGGGGTGGGCTATTCGAGACGCAAGGCGCTGCTGCTGGGCGCGGCCTCGGGGCTGGTCGAGCCGGTGGGCGCGGTGCTGGGGGCCTGGGTGGTGTCGGCCTGGCCGCTGCTGCTGCCCTGGGGCCTGGGCTTCGCGGCGGGGGCGATGCTGTTCGTCATCAGCCACGAGATCATTCCCGAGTCGCATCGCAAGGGCCATGAGCGCTGGGCGACGCAGGGGCTGATGCTGGGGTTCGCGCTGATGATGGTGCTGGACACGGCGCTGGGCTGAACCGGCGCCATGCCCGGATCAGCCGCGCAGCGCCTGCGTCTGCCAGAAGGTCCGCGCCTCCTCCAGCGAGCCGTTGAAGGTGTCCCGGTCGACCGGGCCGAGGCCGGGCATCTCATGCGGACCGGGGCCCCGCGTGCCATCGGTGTACTGCAGGAAGGTCCAGCGCTCCCAGATGTCGCTCAGCCAACCGAAGTCCGACGAATAGAACGCCTGCCACAGCGGGCAGCGGCCGATGTCGCCCAGCGGGTGGCCCGCCGACAGGGCGCCGAGCATCCAGTAGCCGCCGTAGAGCACGGGATAGACGCCGGTGCGCTCGTGGAACCCTGCGATCAGGGCCACGAGCTGATCCTGCGTCATGGTCCCCTGCGACGCCAGCGGATTGGGCTCCCAGTCGATGCAGGGCAGCACGCCGTCGCGGCCCGATGCCGTCAGCGTGTCCAGGAACAGGTCGAGCTGCCGGTCCACCGGCTCGGCGGTGCAGAAGTGATAGGCGCCGAACAGCAGACCCAGCGATCGCGCCTGGCTGGCGCGCTCGGCGTAGGCGGGATCGACGAAGGACACGCCCTGCGTGGCCTTGTGCATCAGGCCGGCCAGCCCCGCATCGCGCGCGGCCGCGAGGTCGACGCTGGGGTTGTGGTGGCTCAGGTCGACGAAGGCGTTGAGGCCGGGAACGGTGCTCATGCGCCGCACCCGCCTGACTGAACGGCCAATGCCGGACTCGCGCCCAGCGTCAAGGTGGCCGGCGTGTTCAGCGGCAGCGGCCGGTTGACCGGCCCGTGGCCGAAGAGCTTGTCGGCCCGCAGCACCGGGATGCCCCGCGGGTCGAGCGCGCCGGCGAAGCGGCGCTGGAGATAGTCGAACTGGGTCTGCACCAGCGATGGATTCGGTTTCCCGCCGGTCTGCACCCAGTCGCCGAACATCACTGCGCTCGCCTCGATGATCAGTGGGGAGTAGAGGAAGCCATCCAACAGCCGCGACAGCTCGCCGGGTCCGTTGGCGACCGACTCGATGAACACCACGGCGCCGCGCGTGTCGGGCGTGAAGTCGATGCTGCCCTTGAGCGCGGACAGCAGCAGGCTGTTGCCGCCGATCACCCGGAGCCCCTCCAGCACTTCGGGTCGCGAGGCGGCCGCGTTGAGCGCGGCCAGCGGGTAGGTGGGCACCGGACATTGCCCGCGCAGCACCGCCAGCATCTCGACGATGGGATCGCGATTCCATCCCGGACCGATGTCGCCGTTGGCGCCGAGCTCGATGCCGTGCAGCGTGGGCCAGCCCCAGTTGTGATTGAAGAACACGTGCAGCGCCGTGACGTCGCTGTATCCCAGGATGGGCTTGGGCCGCGCCGGCTTGCGCATGGCCTGCAGCAGCGGCATCAGCTCCGAGGCCCAGCCGCCGCCCATGATGGCCCACACGGCCCGGGAGTCCGAGGCATGGAGCGCCTGCTCGATGAAGGCGACGCGCCGTTCGGCGGTGTTGGCGGCGAGCAGCGGCTCGGTGGGATCGATCAGGCCATCGGGGATGCGGACCTTCAGGTCGGTGCCCGCGAAATAGGCGCGGATCGCGGCGATGGTGGCCTCGGGATCGGGCGGTGGCGAGGAGGGGGCGATGACGTCGATGGTGTCGCCGGGTTGCAGGAAGACCCAGGTCGGGGGAGCGGCGGAAGTGGCGGTCATGGGTGAGCTCGGACCGTGATGGAAGACGCGGTCAGTGCGCAGGCGCGGAGCGGGGTTCCGGCGCGGTGCCGGGGAGCGTGAGCGGAGGCCGGGCGCGCCGATCGACGACACGCGCAACCCGTCACGCCGAGCCCCCGGTTGATGGGCTCGCTGGCGCCCACCGGCCGCCGTTGCCCGTCACCATCGGGGTTCACACGCGATGCGCGGTCGCCAGGCCGGCCGCGCCCTCCGCCTCGTCGATGTCTTCCTGGAAGTCGCAGGTCCCCATGAAATCGGTGCTGTTTCCCGCCCTCCGTGCCACGTTCGCCAGCGCGTTGCTCCTGTCCGGCCTGGTGGCTCAGGCGGCCGGACTGACACCGCTGGAACAGCGCTGGATCGCCGGCATGACACCAGTGCTGCAGCACGCCAAGGCCGAGGGCATGCCGGTGGACATCGTGGTGCAGCCGCAGGACGCGCCGGAAGCCGCGCCGCTGGCGCTGGGGTTCCGGGACGGCCGCTGCAAGCTGGTGCTGAGCCTGCGCGGCAATCCGGAAGGCGAGGCCACGATGCAGCGCCTGCCGGCGGGACTGGAGGACGGCGCGCTGGAACTGATGGCCGCGCACGAGCTGGGTCACTGCCGCCGCTACCTGGAGGGCGCGTGGTTCAACCTGCCGGCGGGATTCACGGCGGCTCCGGCCCCGGAGGGTTTGAGCGCGGATCTGCAGCGCGCGTTTCTCTCGATGAAGTCGACGCGGCGCGAGGAAGGTTATGGCGACCTCGTGGCGCTGAGCTGGACGGCGCAGCGTCACCCGGCGCAATACGCCTCGCTGCATGCGTGGCTGAGCGCGGAACGCGGCCGTGACCTGCTGCCGGGCAGCCACCACGACACCTTGACGTGGCTCAAGCTGGCTCGAGATCCGAAAGCGCTGGGAAGCGCGCCCTCGATGTTCGATGCCGCGCTGCCGGTCTGGCAAAGCGGGCTGAACGCCGAGGAGGAATGAGCCGGCTCGGACTCATTCATTTGAACGACTGAAGGCGGACGCCTTCCACCGATATCGGTGGGTGAACTGGCGGATATTTGTTAGGCAAATATCCCAGAACATGCACGGCGAATTCATTCCTAGACTGGTCTGGTTTTCTCGACAGTTCAGGAATGGCAATGAAGATCCTCGCTACGGTTTTGACGGCGTTCATGGTGATGAATGCCCAAGCGGCGACAGAAAAACCTGCATACACCCCCGCGCCGAATCCTCACGTGCATCTCAGTGGAGATGCCTTGGTCGTCCGCGACGCCATCCTGACCGAACAACTGGTCAACGAAGCGCTCTCGCTGCTTGATGCCAATCCATCCATTGAAAGGCTCTGGCTGATCGACGTGCCGGGCGGCATTGGCGTTTCGGGTGCGCGGCTGGCGTGGCGCGCCCAGGAAATGGATGTCTTCGTCGCCGGCGGCTGTTATTCCGCCTGTGCCGACGTCGCCCTGTCCGGCCGAACGCTGAACGCGGTTCCCTGGAAAGGGAAACTCATGTCCGCGCTGATCATTCATGGCGCCTTCACATTCCATGGTGAATGGCTGACCCGCTCGACCAACAATCTGACCCGCTATGCGGAAAGGCTGGAGCCCATCAGCCGCAAGGATATTGATATAGCTGTGTCGTTCCCATATCCCACGGGGGCCGGGCTTTTCATTTTCACGGATGGTTCAGTGCGTGCGGCCCAGGGCGAGACGGTACTGCTCTGCGAGTATTTCCCGAGCAGGTGTCGCCCCATCGATGTGTCGCTGAAGCAGATCCGGATCTCGACCTCGGAGCTGCCCGTTCCTGCGGCGCTTGCGCCTGCTTTCAACTCGGATTGAAATGAGGAACGGAGGCGCATTGCGCTTTTCTACAGTGCAACATTTTCTCGTCACAGTCGCCCTGGTCTTCCCTGGACTCCTTTCTTCAGCGAAGGACATTGGCAAGCAGGAGTGGAAAAAGCCGCTCTGTTTCGGCACGACCAACACGTCCGAAAGTATTGTCATCCCCATCGCCCACAATCGGGATACTTCCAGCGACGCATCGATCATTCACGCAATCGCGACCAATGCGAGATCTGCGCCCAAGATCTGGCTTGAGACCGCTCCAAAAAAGGACGAAGAGCCGCTCTCTTCTCCAATATGGGATTTCCCCGTGGAATGGAAAGAGAGAATTCATGACAAATTCATAAGCGCGGGAGTGTTGAGCTTTTATTCGTTTTCAAGCGAACACCTCGCAATACTCACGCCAGATGACTTGCTAACCATATCGTCAGACTACTGCGCTCGGATGATATCTTCCGGGAACTGGGGCGAACGCAACATCGCGAATGCCGCCAAAATAGCCGGCCTTGAGGTGGCATATCTTGAGTCAGCGGAGCAACAGCACCTCGTATATTCAGAATCAAGCGGGCAAGACAAAGCGGAAATGGCTTGGGCATTCCTAACCAACTGCGGTGCCTTCAATGTATCGGCCAAAGCTCTACTCGCCAGTCTGAATGACCGCAGTTCGCTCACATCGGCCCTGGAGACGTACGAGCGAGATATGCGCCGCATCGGCGCGAAACTGCTAGTCAATGATGCGGCCCGCCGGCGGGACGCACACCTCAAGGGGGAATTGATGGCGGCGCTTCATGCTCCGGAAGTGAATGTGATCTTCGTCGGAGCGTCGCATCTTCCCACCAATCTGGTTCGTTCTTTGGGCCCCGGTGGAATATGTCAGAAATGATGTCGCGAAATCTTGATTCGGCGGGAATCGAAGTCAGGTCTCTTCTGCAGGGCCTGGCGAATCTCGGTTTTCACTCCTGCCCGGCGATTCTCATTCTGGATGAGGCGACAAACCACTTAGACCCCAAAAGCGAGGAGAAGGTAAATTCAACAGTTGGCGCGCGTGGAATGACCAGGTTGATAATTACACATCGACCGAGCTCCATAGATGAAGCAGACAGGATCGTTGAAATTAAAGGTGGACTTGCGATTAATTCCACCTCAAGAGCAACCCAATAGGGACGCCTGAGACTGGCCCGATGCCGACACCGCCGCTTTCCCAACCATGAGAAGAACTCTGCTCCGGCGCTGGGCCGCCGTCTTGGTGGCAATCCCCATCGGAGCTTTCGCCGGGGCAGCCTCCGCGTCCGGGAGCGCGGTAGCCTGCGCGCCAGAACGCCTTCGAGTAATAGCCGATGTCTGGCATGGCGTGCGGTGGCACGGACTTGCAATGGCAGTTCCGGGGATCGGGTGGGAGCAGCGAATGGCTGAGGAACTCGAAGCTCTCTGCGCGCACGATCACGACGCTGCCGATGAGGCGTTCGTTCGCCTGGCTGGCTCGATGCACGATATCAACGCGCGGATTTCAAGGCCCGTAGAGATCACGCAGCACCAAATGCCGCGAGACGTTCAGCGCATGACTCGGGCCGCTGACGGTGCTTGGATCTTGCGGCTGCCGCAGGACCAAGCGCTTTCAACTGCTGAGGGTCGTCTTGATGAGGATCTGGAGCAAGCGCTTTCCGCACTCGAAAGCCGTTCTGATGTCTCCCAAGTCATTCTGGATCTGCGCCCGCTTGGCGATCGGCTCATGGTCGACGAGACCAGTCTTCAAGAGGTGCTTTCTCGCCTCATGACGCAGCCGCTGCGATTGCCGGCAGTTCAGCACGCGTTTCGCGGTGGCTTCGACGTGGCCCATGGCATGGACGGTATGTCGTCTGGCATGCGCCTTGAAGGCGGGCGGGATTTGGCAGCCAAGCGCCCTGGGCGCGCGCTTCGCATGAGCATCGTGGCTGACGAACGGACCGTCGTCACGCGAGCGGCGTGGGCGCTGATTCAACAGCGCCGGGCCGAGCTATTCATCTCAGGCTCGGGAGATCCGCCAATGGTGGGTGCGATGGAGGCTGTCCCGGTCGGGAATGGCCGGGAGTTCCGCTTCACGACCGCGATATTCGTCGAGGTGGAGGACGAATCCAAACGCGGCCGTGTGCCGGCGTTGGACGCGGCTGATTCATCGTCACGACCATTGCCGGTAGCAGGCCGCTTTGAGCTTTGTCCGCAGTCCCGGGATCTTTGTGGCTTGACCAGTGCCGGGACGAGTTCTACATCCATGGGGCCTATCCCCGGCTTCGCCCGGACGGCAACAGCCGTCACCGAGCCAGAGTCGCCGCGTCCCCCCGACGTTCCAGACGCGGCTTGGCGAGCGATGGCCGCAATCAAACTGTGGTCGTCAATCAAGGCGGCGTCACGTCCACTCACTTTCCCGGCAGCGCGATGGAATGCGGCTTTCGATCAGGCAGCCGCTGCCATGACCGAGGCCACTTCGAAGGACAGGTATGTGGACGTTCTGCGGTGCATGCTGGCATCGCTCAACGACGGACACGCGAAGTTGATGGGGCGATGGATGCGCGCACGCGTCGGTGAAGGCGCCTTGCCGGTGCGTCTGCGACGGGTGGGATCGCGCTTCGTCGTCAAGGATGTCGATGGCAGCCCACCGATGGCCGCCCGCCGCGGCGATCAGGTGCTCGCGATAGACGGTAAGCCCATCGCGGAGGCGGTGGCGGCGCAGCTCCCTTTTGTCAGCGCAGCGACCCCTGCATCGCGTGAACTGCTCGCTCTCGATTTACTCAGCCAGCGACCAGTGGGTCAAACCGCAGTGATCCGTGTCAAGCGCGGAAATCAGCAACTCGATCTGAAGATGCAGGCGACGTCTGCTCGCGCAATTGAGGCATCGCAGTCATCCACGCGAATGCTCTCCGCATCGGTGGGATACCTGGACCTTTCGGAGACTGAAGACCTTGCGACTGTCGATGCAGCTTTGGGAAACGCGGCGTCACTCATCGTCGATCTACGCCGATATCCGCGCGGCGCAGCCTGGGCGCTCGCGGGGCGCCTGCTGAAGGCACCCATGGCCGCAGGACCGACTCACGTCATGCCTCGGCAGGGGATCGGCGAAGGAGCCGTGGTGCAGAGCGTCACCACCAATCGTGCTGTGACTCAGTGGCGCGGACGCGTCATCGCGCTGATCGGACCAGAGACTCAAAGCCAAGGCGAATACTCCGTGCTGTTGCTGAAGTCGGTGACGAAGCTCTGCACCGTCGGGCAGAACACCTTTGGCACCTATGGAAACGTTGCTGCAGCTTCCCTGCCTGGCGGGCTGTTCGTGTCCTTTACTGCGAACGACGTGCTGTCGGCGGATGGGAAGCTGGCCAACCCCGATGGCTTGGTGCCCGACATACTGGTGGAGCCATCGCTGGCAGACATTGTTGCTGGCAGCGACCCCGTTCTGAACGCTGCAGTCCAAGTAGCGTCAGGGCGACGCTCGTGCACCATGTAGCGAGACAGAAAACGCTGGTTTTCATTCAATGCGAACGAAATCAGCACACCGTCTTCACACGACCCAAACGCCACATGCGTTTCGCCCTCGACTTCAGCGCGAAACGCCGGAAAACCCCTTTCGGCGCGTGCCACACTGCCGGCCGGCGTGAGGCCCCCCGGGCCTCCCTTCCCCGCCTCCACCACCCACGAAGCACCATGACCCTGCACGCCCGCGCGCTGTCCGCCGCCCTGTCGATCGGCCTCCTGTCGTCCGCCTTGTCCGCATCCGCGGCGCCGCCGCACTGGACCTACACCGGCAGCGAGGGCGCCGCCCACTGGAGCGAGATCGACGCGTCCTTCGCCCAATGCGCGCTCGGCCATCAACAGAGCCCGATCGACATCACCCGGACGGTGAAGACCGCCCTGCCCCAGCTCGTCTTCCATTACGGCAGCGCCACGCCAACGATCTGGAACAACGGCCACACCGTGCAGGTGAACCTGCCACCCGGCAACACGCTGCAAGTCGGGGACCAGACCTATGAGCTGCTGCAGTTCCACTTCCACACGCCCAGCGAGGAACGCATCCAGGGCAAGTCACAGCCGATGGTCGTCCACTTCGTCCACAAGACCGCTGCGGGTGAACTGGGCGTGGTGGCGGTGCTGATCAAGGCAGGCCGGGCCAATCCGGCGCTGTCGCCGGTCTTCGAGCACCTGCCGCGCAAGGGCGAGAAGATCACCGTGGACGAGCTGTCGCTCGACCTGGCCGCGCTGCTGCCGGCATCGCTGGGCTACTACGACTTCGCCGGCTCGCTCACGACGCCGCCCTGCTCCGAAGGCGTGCACTGGATGGTGCTGAAGACGCCGACGACGCTCTCGAGCCAGCAGCTCGGCGCGTTCCGCAAGCTGATCGGCAGCAATGCGCGGCCCGTGCAGGCGCTCAACGGCCGCGAAGTGAAGGAAAGCGAGTGAGACGGCGCCGGCCCGCTCGGGCCGGCCCGTTCACGCCGCCTCAGCCCAGCGCGCGCCCGATCAGAATCTTCTGCACTTCCGAGGTGCCTTCGTAGATCTGCGTGACGCGCACGTCGCGGTAGATGCGCTCGACCGGGAAGTCGCTGACGTAGCCGTAGCCGCCGTGGATCTGGATCGCCGCCGAGCAGACCCGCTCGGCCATCTCGCTGGCGAAGAGCTTGGCCATCGCCGCCTCCTTCAAGCAGGGCTGGCCGGCGTCCTTCAGCGACGCCGCATGCCAGATCAGTTGGCGCGCCGCCTCGATCTGCGTGGCCATGTCGGCCAGTTTGTGCTGCATCGCCTGGTGCTCGAAGATCGGCACGCCGAAGGCGACCCGCTCCTTGCTGTAGCGCAGCGCCGCCTCGAAGGCCGCGCGCGCCATGCCCACCGACTGCGACGCGATGCCGATGCGCCCGCCCTCCAGCCCCGACAGCGCGATCTTGAGCCCCTGCCCTTCCTCGCCCAGCCGGTTGGCGGCCGGCACGCGGCAGTGCTCGAACAGGATCTGCGCCGTGTCGCTGGCGTGCTGGCCCATCTTGTCCTCGATGCGCGCCACCACGTAGCCCGGCGTCGACGTCGGCACCAGGAAGGCCGAGATGCCCTTCTTGCCGGCCGCCTTGTCCGTCACCGCCATCACGATCGCGACGTCCCCGTTCTTGCCGCTGGTGATGAACTGCTTGACGCCGTTCAGGACGTAGTCGTCGCCATCGCGCACGGCGGTCGTCTTCAGCCCGCCGGCCTCCGAGCCCACATGCGGCTCGGTCAGGCAGAACGCGCCCAGCATGTCGCCGCGCGCCAGCGGCTTGAGGAAGCGCTCCTTCTGATCCTCATTGCCGAAGGCCATCAGGATGCTGCACACCGGGCAGTTGTTGACGCTGACCACGGTCGAAGTCGCGCCATCGCCAGCGCCGATCTCCTCCAGGATGATCGCCAGCGCCAGGTAGTCCAGGCCCGCGCCGTCGTACTCATGCGGCACGGCCACGCCGTAGCAGCCGAGCTCGGCCAGACCCTTGAGCTCCGCGGCGGGGAAATGATGGGACTTGTCCCACTCGGCCGCCTTCGGCGCGATCTGGTCCTGCACGTAGGCGCGAACGGCATCCTGCACGGCGCGGTGGTCTTCGGAAAGGATCATGCGATCACCAGGGCAGCGCGCTGCCGTCGTAGTTGAAGAAACCGCCGTTGTCGCCGGCCTTGAGGCCGTCGAGCACGCCGCGCAGGCTGGAGGCGCTGGTGGCCACGTCGATGTCGGCCTCCTGGCCGCCCATGTCGGTCTTGACCCAGCCCGGATGCAGGCTGACGCACACCGCGCGGCCGTCCAGCGACAGCGCCAGGTCCTTCATCACCGAGTTCACCGCCGCCTTGGACGCGCGGTAGACCCAGCCCGCCGAGTTCGCCCGCAGCGTCAGCGATCCCATCCGCGAGGACAGGATGCCGATGCGCGCGTCCGGCGCCAGCGCGTCCAGCAGCTGCGGCAGCACCCGCATCGGACCCAGCACGTTGGTGTGCATGACGGCGTCGAAGTCCGCCTGGCTCGGCGGCTGCAGGCCGATGGTCTTGGGCCCGTACAGGCCCGCCACGTACATGACGCGGTTGAACTGGTAGCCGTCGAGCTGCCAGGCCAGGCCCGCGATGCTGATCACGTCCGACACGTCGAGCTTGATCGCCGTCGCGCCCAGCGCGCGCAGCTTGTCGAGGCTGGCATCGTCGCGCGCCGTGGCGACCACCGTGTCGCCCAGCGCGCGATGCTGCTTCACCAGCTCCAGGCCGATGCCGCGCGACGCGCCGATGATGAGGACTTGCGCCATCAATTCACGCCCTTCAGATCAGCTCGACGCCGACGGCCGTCGCTTCGCCGCCGCCGATGCACAGCGCCGCGACGCCACGCTTGAGGCCGCGATGCTTGAGCGCGCCCAGCAGCGTCACCAGGATGCGCGCGCCCGAGGCGCCGATCGGATGGCCCAGCGCCACGGCGCCGCCGTTGACGTTGACGATCTCGTGCGGCAGCTTGAACTCGGCCATCGCGGCCATCGTGACGGCGGCGAAGGCTTCGTTGACTTCCCACAGGTCGACGCTCTTGGCGTCCCACTGGTTCTTCGCCAACAGCTTCTGGATCGCGCCGACCGGCGCGGTCGTGAACCACTCCGGCGCGTTGGCGTGCACCGCCGTGCCCACGATGCGCGCCACCGGCGTGACGCCCAGCTTGCGCGCGGTGGACTCGCGCATCAGCACCATCGCGGCAGCGCCGTCGGAGATCGACGACGAGGTCGCGGCCGTGATCGAGCCGTCCTTCTTGAACGCCGGCTTGAGCGACGGAATCTTGTCCAGCTTGGCCTTGAACGGCTGCTCGTCGCGCGAGATCACGGTCTCGCCGCCCTTGCCGGCGAGCGTCACCGGCGCCATCTCCCAGCTGAAGCTGCCATCCTCGTTGGCGCGCTTGCTGCGCTCGGTCGAGGCGATCGCGAACTGGTCCTGCGCCTCGCGCGTGAAGGCGTACTTGTCGACGCACTGCTCGGCGAAGACGCCCATCGCCTTGCCGCGCTCGTACGCGTCCTCCAGGCCGTCCAGCGCCATGTGGTCATACATCTGCGCGGCGCCGTACTTCACGCCCTTGCGCGCGAACATCAGATGCGGCGCGTTGGTCATGGACTCCATGCCGCCGGCGATCATGACGTCGGCGCTTTCGGCCTTGAGCGTGTCGTGCGCGAACATGACCGCGCGCATGCCGGCGCCGCACATCTTGGACAGCGTGACCGCGCCCACCGACTGCGGCAACCCCGCCTTCAGCACCGCCTGCCGGGCCGGCGCCTGGCCCTGACCGGCCATCAGGCAGTTGCCCATCAGGGCTTCGCTGATCGAGTCGGCCGGCACGCCGGCGCGCTCGACGGCCGCCTTGATCGCGACAGCGCCCAGCTCCCACGCGGCCAGGCCGGCGAAGTCGCCTAGCAGGCCGCCGATCGGCGTGCGCGCGGCGGAAACGATGACGATGGAATCGGACATGGGGTCTCCTTCAAGGGAATCGGTGCGGCCCCGCGGGCCGCGGCGGATCAGTGGATGGGAAGCTCCCGGTCCTGCGGCTCCGGCACCTTCAGGGCCGGCGCCACGCCGTGGACGTGGAAGCGCTTGTGCGGGTCGTAAGGGAAGACATCCTCGACATGGCCCGCCAGGATGCGCTCCTTGTGGGTCTGCCAGAACGCCGGATCGAGCAGGTCGGCGTGATGCGCCAGGAAGACGTCGCGCACGCCGGGATGGCCGAGCAGGAAGGGGCCGAAGGTCTCGGGGAACACGTCCAGCTTGTTGACGGGATACCAGACCTCGCCGGACAGCTCCTCCTCCTCGTTGCGCGGCGCGGGCACCTTGCGGAAGTTGCAGTCGGTGAGATATTCGATCTCGTCGTAGTCGTAGAACACGACCTTGCCGTGGCGCGTCACGCCGAAGTTCTTCCACAGCATGTCGCCCGGGAAGATGTTGGCCGCCACCAGGTCCTTGATCGCGTTGCCGTACTCCACCACCGCATGCGCCAGCTGCGCGGGAGACGCCTCCTGCAGGTAGATGTTGAGCGGCACCATGCGGCGCTCGATGTACAGGTGCTTGATGACCAGGTCCTCGCCGGACTCCTCCAGCAGCGACGGGCAGAAGTGCTTGAGCTCGGCCACCAGCTCGTCCTCGAAGCGGTGGCGCGGAAAGGCCACGCGCGTGTACTCCAGCGTGTCGGCCATGCGCCCGACGCGATCGTGCTGCTTGACCAGCAGGTACTTGGCCTGGATCTGCTCGCGCGTCGTGTCCTTCTGCGGCGGATAAAAATCCTTGATGACCTTGAAGACGAAGGGATACGACGGCAGGTCGAAGACCAGCATCACCATGCCCTTGATGCCGGGCGCGATGCGGAACTTGTCGCTGCTGTGGCGCAGGTGGTTGAGGAAGTCGCGGTAGAACAGGTTCTTGCCCTGCTTCTGCAGCCCCAACGCCGAATAGATCTCCGAGCGCGGCTTGCGCGGCATCAGCGAGCGCAGGAACTGCACGTAGGCGCTCGGAACCTCCATGTCCACGAGGAAGTAGGCGCGCGCGAAACTGAACAGCATCTGCAGTTCGTCCTCGCCGAACAGCGCCGCGTCGATGTAGAGCCGGCGCCGCGCCGGCGACGCATCGACCTCGCCGTCAGGCCGCTCCTTGTGCAGGATGGGCAGCGCGAAGGGCGTCTCGGTGAAGCCGTTGATGACCTTGCCGACGATGTACGCGCCCTTGTTCCGATAGAACAGCGAGGACAGCACCTGCACCTGGAAGTTGGTGCGCCAGCGGAAGGCCCCGAGTTGCTCGCCCACCGCCTTCAGCACCAGGTCGATGTCGCGCTCCAGGTCCTCGAACTCCACCGCCAGCTGGAAGTTCCACACGATGCGCAGGAAGGTGTCGCGCAGCGTGTCCTGCGAGGGGTAGTAGCAGCGATAGGTCGACTGCGCGCCGGGCTGGTCGTTCTCGATGTACTCGGTCGAAATCGCCGGCCGGACGAAGATGAACTCGTTGTGGAAGTAGCTGTGGTGCAGGATGCGCGTGGTGACCGAGTTGAAGAAGGTCTCGGCCAGCTCCGGGCGCAGATGCTTGGTCAGCAGGCCGATGTAGTGCAGCTTGACCTGCTGCCAGACCTCGCTGGGCAGCGCGCTGGTGGTGTAGCGCTCCTCCAGCAGCGCGACGGCTTCGTCGACGCGCAGGTCGTAGAACTCGATGCGCTCGCGCTGCGCGCGCTGCTGGCCCTGCCAGTCCGCCTGCTCGAAGCGCTGCTTGGCGGTCGCCGAGGCGGCGCGGAAGAGCCGGTAATGCTTGTCGAAGCCCTCGAGCATCGTCTGCGCGATCTCGAACGCGCGCGGATCGGTGAGCTCGTGGGGAAACATCGCCGCACTCATCCCGCGCCCCTCCCGCGCCCGGGCTCAGCGGCCCATGGCCGCCTCGTAGCGGCGGTGCAGCGCCTCCAGGGCGCGGCGGTAGGCGGGGCCGACGTCGTCCGGACCCGCGGCGGTGACGCTCAGGTCCTTCAGCAGACCGTTGTGCAGGCCGTAGACCCAGCCATGCACCGCCACCGACTGGCCGCGCGCCCAGGCATCCTGGACCACCGTCGTCTGGCAGGCGTTGCGGGCCTGCTCCAGCACGTTGAGCTCGCACAGCGCGTTGACGCGCTGCTCGGGATTGAGCTGGTCCAGCCATTCCTGATGGTGGTTGCGCACGTCCTGCACATGGCGCAGCCAGTTGTCCACCAGGCCCACGCGCAGGTCTTCGAGCGCGGCGCGCACGCCGCCGCAGTTGCTGTGGCCCACGATGATGATGTGCCGCACCTGCAGCTGGTCGACCGCGAACTGCATGACCGACAGGCAGTTCAGGTCGGAGTGCACCACGACGTTGGCGACGTTGCGATGCACGAACAGCTCGCCCGGCAGCAGGCCGACCAGCTCGTTGGCCGGCACGCGGCTGTCGGCGCAGCCGATCCACAGATACTGCGGCGTCTGCTGCTTCAGCAGGCGAGAGAAGAAACCGGGACTGCGTTCCTCGGTCTCGGTGGCCCAGCGCTGGTTGTTGTCCAGCAACCCGTCGATGTGGTCGTTCGTGCTCATGGGGCGGGATTGTCGCGGTTGCGCAGCGTCAGCGGATGTCAGAACCGCGAAGGCCTCACATCGTTTCGGCGAAGAGCTCGCGCCCGATCAGCATGCGGCGGATCTCGGAAGTACCCGCCCCAATTTCGTAGAGCTTCGCGTCACGCCACAGACGGCCGAGCGGATATTCGTTGATGTAGCCGTTGCCGCCGAAGATCTGGATGCCTTCACCGGCCATCCAGGTGGCCTTCTCGGCGCACCACAGGATGACGGAGGCGCAATCCTTGCGGACCTGACGCACATGCGATCCATCCAGCGCGTCGAGGTTCTTGCCCACCGTGTAGCAGAACGCGCGCGCGGCCTGCAGCACCGTGTACATGTCGGCGACCTTGCCCTGGATCAGCTGGAATTCGCCGATGGACTGGCCGAACTGCTTGCGGTCGTGGATGTAGGGGACGACGTTGTCCATCACCGCCTGCATGATGCCGATCGGGCCGGCGGCCAGCACGGCGCGCTCGTAGTCCAGGCCCGACATCAGCACCTTGGTGCCGCCGCCGGCCTGGCCCAGGACGTTCTCCGCCGGGACCTCGACGTCCTGGAACACCAGCTCGCCGGTGTGGCTGCCGCGCATGCCGAGCTTGTCCAGCTTCTGCGCGATCGAGAAACCCTTCATGCCCTTCTCGATCAGGAAGGCGGTCATGCCGCGGGCGCCGAGTTCGGGCTCGGTCTTGGCGTAGACGACCAGCGTGTCCGCGTCGGGACCGTTGGTGATCCACATCTTGGTGCCGTTCAGGACGTAGTAGCCGCCCTTGTCCTCGGCGCGCAGCTTCATCGACACGACGTCGGAGCCGGCGCCCGGCTCGCTCATCGCGAGCGCGCCGACGTGCTCGCCGCTGATCAGCTTGGGCAGGTATTTCTTCTTCTGGGCGTCGCTGCCGTTGCGCTTGATCTGGTTGACGCACAGGTTGCTGTGGGCACCGTAGCTCAGACCCACCGAGGCGCTGGCGCGGCTGATCTCCTCCATCGCCACCATGTGGGCCAGGTAGCCCATCGCGGCGCCGCCGTATTCCTCGGGCACCGTGATGCCCAGGACGCCCAGTTCGCCCATCTTGCGCCACAGGTCCATCGGGAACTGGTCGCTGCGGTCGATCTCGGCCGCGCGGGGGGCGATCTCGGCTTGGGCGAATTCGCGCACCGCATCGCGCAGCGCGTCGATGTCCTCGCCGAGTTGGAAGTTCAGACCGGGCAGGTTCATGGGCTTGTCTCCTCGACCACCTCCGCGCGCCGCCCTGACCGGGCGCCGCACTGGGTAATTCGTACTTACGTTTACGTAAACGTCAATTGTAGAGCAGGTCCGTACCGTTTCGGCTATTGCATAAATGCGTAAGGTTCAGTCCGGGTGGCGGCCCGGCCCGCCGCCAATCAGGACCGCCCGTCGTCGCCGAGGCCCTCGTCCTGGTCCTCGTCGGCCTCTTCCTCGTCGTCACCGTCGTCGGCGGCGTACGCGTCGCGCGTGCCGCGCTTGCTCTCCACCCGGCGCGCTTCCTTCTCCGCCTCCTTGGCCGCCTCAGCAGCCTCGGCCGCGGCAGTCCACTCGGCGAATTCGCCCGGCGTCTCCAGCGTGATCCGTCCCAGCTGCCCCTGGCGCAGGTCGTACAGCAGGATCTCGGCCGCCTTCTGCATGTTGATCCGCCCGCCCGGCAGCACCGCACCACGCCGCTTGCCGATCAGCGCCAGCACCTCACCATCGAGCAACGACGCATCCGGCTCCAGCTGATACCGGCCCTTGAGCGCCTGCGGATAGTGCCGGCGCAGATACCCCAGCAGATCCAGCGCCACCACCTCCTCCTCGAACGCATTGCGCCCCACCGCACCACTGGCCGCCAGATTGATGCCCGCCTCCGGCACACGGATCTTGGGCCACAGCATGCCCGGCGTGTCAAACAGATAGACACCCTTGTCGAGCAGGATCTTCTGCTCGATCTTCGTGATGCCCGGCTCGTCACCCGTGGCAGCAGCGCGCTTGCCCACAATGGTGTTGATCAGCGTCGACTTGCCCACGTTGGGAATGCCACAGATCAACACCCGCAGCGGCTTGTCCAGCCCACCCCGCGTCGGCGCCAGCGCACGGCACTCCGCCGCCATCAGCTTCGCCAGACCCGGCTGACCCTGATGAATCGCCACTGCATGCGTGTTGGGCTGCGCCCGGTAGAACGCCAGCCACTCCACCGTGCGCGCCGGATCCGCCAGATCCTGCTTGTTGAGCAGCTTCAGCGCCGGCCGGCCCTGCGTCAGCTGCGCAATCAACGGATTGGCACTGCTCGCAGGCACCCGGGCATCGAGCATCTCGATGACCACGTCAATCCCGCTCTTCATGCGCTCGCGGATCGCGCCCCGGGTCTTGTGCATGTGCCCGGGAAACCATTGAATCGCCATGGGGCGGGATTGTCGGTGATCGGGAGGGGGGCTTTCCACCTGCGATCTCTCAGCGCTTGGCCGCCAGGGCGCGGGGCCCCGGCGGCAAGCGCCGAAACCCCGCGCCCTGCCGTCCCCGAACGACCGAGAACCAACCACAGTTCGAGGACCGCGGGGGACGGGAATGCCTTCGTTCAATGGCCTTGATGGCCGTGGCCATCAGGCTTGCGGACGCGCAGGGGCTCGGAGGAAGAGGCCGGCGCGGCCTTCGGCGAAGGGCTTGGAGCGGGCGCGCTGGGCGCGCCGTCAGGCGTGGCGACGCGGCGGGCGACCGTGCCGGCCGCGGCAGCGAACCAGCCCGGATCGCTGTAGTCGCCAGGCTTCTGGTCCTTGCGGACCTTGAGCACGCTGAACATGCCGCCCATCTCCAGCGGGCCGTGCGGTCCCTGCCCCGACATCATCGGCGCGGTGTTCTCGGGCAGCGGCATCTCCATCTCGCCCATGTCGGCCATGCCGCGCTCGCCCATCGCCATGTAGTCCGGAATGACCTTGTTGATGCGCGCCGCAAGCCCGCGATGATCGACGCCGATCAGCGTGTCGACCTGGTGCCCCATCGCGTTCATCGTGTGATGGCTCTTGTGGCAGTGGAGCGCCCAGTCGCCAGGCTCGTCCGCGATGAACTCGACCTGCCGCATCTGCCCGACCGCAACATCGGTGGTGACCTCGGGCCAGCGCGCCGCCTTCGGCACCGGGCCGCCATCGGTGCCGGTGACCTCGAACTCATGCCCATGCAGATGGATCGGGTGATTCGTCATCGTGAGGTTGCCGACACGGATCCGCACCCGGTCGCCCTGGCGCACGTTGAGCGAGTCGATGCCGGGAAAGACGCGGCTGTTCCAGGCCCACAGATTGAAATCGGTCATCGTCATCGTGCGCGGCGTGTAGCTGCCGGGATCGATGTCGAAGCTCGAGAGCAGGAAGCAGAAGTCGCGCTGCACCTCGGCGATGTGCGGGTGCCGGCCCTTCGGATGCGTGACCCAGAAGCCCATCATGCCCATGGCCATCTGCGTCATCTCGTCCGCATGCGGGTGGTACATGAAAGTGCCGGGACGGCGCGCGACGAACTCGTAGACGAAGGTCTCGCCCGGTTTGATCGCCGGCTGCGTCAGGCCCGACACGCCGTCCATGCCATTGGGCAGACGCTGGCCGTGCCAGTGGACGCTGGTGTGCTCGGGCAGGCGATTGGTGACGTAGATGCGGACGCGGTCGCCTTCGACCACTTCGATGGTGGGACCGGGCGACTGGCCGTTGTAGCCCCACAGGTGCGCGGTGCAGCCGGGCGCGAGCTCGCGCAGGACCGGCTCGGCGACGAGGTGGAACTCCTTGACGCCATCGCGCATGCGCCAGGGCAGCGTCCAGCCGTTGAGGGTGACGACCGGGTTGTAGGGCCGGCCATCGGAAGGCGCCAGCGGCGGCGCCGTGTCGGCGTTGTCGCGCTGGGCGGGCTCGGGCAGCGCCGCCATCGCGGCGCGCGAGACGCTGCTCGCATTGACCGCGCCAGCGGCGCCGAGCGCCGCGCCAGCCGCGACCTGCGCGAAGAGGTGTCGTCGGGAAATCATGGGCAATCCTTTCGGGCCGCGCTCAATGCGCGGCGCCGCCAGCGGCTTCGAGCGAAGCGGCGGCAGTCGATGAAGCGGGAGAGTTGGCGGCGGAAGTGGCGCCGGCGCCGGACTCGCGCAGCGGGCCGAGCAGGCTCTGCGACAGCGCCGATTCGGCGAGCCAGTAGTCGCGCTGCGCGTTCAGCGCGGCGGACACCGCGCGAGCCTGGTCGCGCGCATCGGCGAGCAGTTCCATCACGCCGACCAGCATGCCGTTGTAGCGCAGCAGGGTCTCGTCGGAGACCTGCCGGGCCAGCGGCAGCAGCTCGTCGTGATGACGCCGCGCGATGCGCCAGGCCGCTTCGGCCTGGGCGCGCGCGACGCGCACTTCGGAGCGCGCGTCGATCGCGATCTGCGCGGCGCGCTCCAGCGATTGACCGTAGGCCTCGCGCGCGCCGGCGACGCGCGCCTGGCCCCAATCGAACAGCGGCAGCTCGACGCTGAGGTCGACGCCGCGCTGGGTCGGCGCCTCGTTGCTGCTGTTGCGCTGCACGCCCAGCTGCAGCACGTTGACCCGCCCGGTCTGGCGCGTCAGGCCAAGCTGCGCGGCGAGCTGTCCCGACTCGCGCTTCGCGGCCAGGATGTCGAGCCGCTGCGCGACCGCCTGACGCTCGAGGTCGTCCGCGGCGCGGAACTCGGCCGGCACTTCGGGCAGGCGCTGGGGCAGCTTCAGCGCGGCGACGTCGTCGCCCCACAGGCCGATCGCGCGGATCAGCGCCTCGCGATCACGCACGGCGGCGAGCCGCGCCTGCTCCATCGCGAGTTGCGCCTCAGCGAGCACGGCGCGCTCGCGCGCCAGCCGCAGCGCGCTGACATTGCCCGACTGGCGCATCCGCGCGGCGAGCTCGGCCCCGGCCGAGGCGGAGTCAAGCACGGTCTGCGCCTGCGTCAACTGCTCCTGCGAGGCGACGGCCTGCACCCAGCCGCGGCGCGCCTGGCCGGCGACGTCGAGCAGTTGCTGCGCGACGCGCGCCTGCTCCCGTTCCAGCGCTCGCGCGCCGGCTTCCTGGCGCGCGCCGCGGCTGAGCAGGGCCAGTAGGTTGAACTCGAGGCCGCGTTCGATCTCGCGCTCATCGCCGCGGACCAGGCGGCCGATGTTCAGCACGGGGTTGGGCCAGAGCAGCGTCTGCACGCGCTCGGCTTCCGCCATGCCAAGACCGCGCAGCGCCGCCTGCAGACCGCGATGGTTCAGCAGCGCGAGCTGCACCGCGCCCTGCGCGTCCAGCGGCTGCGCGAGCAAGGCCTCGGAGCGCGCGCGGGCCGCGGCGCGCTGGTCGTCGTCTCGCTGCAGCGGCAGGTCGGCGCCGAGCCAGTCGCGGCTCTGCTGCTGAACCGGCGCGGCGGCCCGCTCCGGGGACAGCGAGGCGCAGGCCGACAGCATCAGCGCGAGCAGCAGCGGCACCGCCACCCGCCCCGACTTCTTCAAGGAGGACATGGTGGACTCCTCAGTGCTGGTGATGGCCGGCAGCCGGCGCCGAGGGCGGGGCCGAGGCTGAGCGTTCGCGGGCCAGCGCGCGCCAGCCGCCGGCTTCCAGGACGCGGCGGTTGGCCGCGCGCCAGTCACCGACGCCGGGATCGGCGACGGCCGCACTGGACGGCTTCGCAGGCGCGGGCGGGAGCGGCGCGCGGGAACCCAGGCGCGCGTCGGCGGGATCCGGTGGCGCGGCGGCGACCGCGCCGCTGCCCGCCATCAGGACGAGCGCGAGCGCGGAAATGAATCGAGAAGACATGGCTTCCTCGCAAAGGAACAGGAACGGGATCGGCGCCGAGGCGCCTCGCTCAGGCGCGGGCGCGGATCGGCACGAACGGCCGCCCGTCGAGGACGAGCGCGCCGGCGTTCAGGCGAGGAAGGCTTTGGGTGGCCGCTCGAGCGGCTGGGGGGACTGCTCCGGCGCGCCGACGGCGCCGAGCGCGGGAGCGGCGTCACGCAGGTCCTGCGCGGCGACGGTCAGCGGCGCGATGGGCATCGCGGCGCCAAGGCAGCACTGCAGGCAGATGCCGCAGTGGTGGTGATCCTGGGCGGCGCCATCGCCGCCATCGTCATGTGGCGGCGCGGAGTCCATCGACATCGCGCCGTGGTCCGTGCCGTCCATGCCCATCGCGGCCATGTCCTGGCAATCGCTGGGCATCGTCATCACGGTGGACACCGAGTGCGACGACATCAGCGCCATGCCGATCCCCATCGTCGCCGCGAGCGCGCCCTGCAGCGGCAGGGTCAGGCTGAGCAGCGCGAGCACCAGCCAGCGGCTCCAGAGGAGCCGGCGCGGCGTGGACGCGATCGGGCGGGACATGGGGACGGAGTGTAGGTCAGGCCAGCGCCGCGAAGGCGTCCCGGGTGAGGTTCTCCGGTGCGCCGGCTTCGCGGCATGCGACATCGTCCTCGATGCGCACGCCGCCGAAGGCGCTCAGGTGCTTCACCAGCGCCCAGTCGACGCTGGCCGCCGCCGGCGTGGCGCGCAGCTTCTCCAGCAGCATGGGGATGAAGTACAGGCCCGGCTCGATCGTGACCACCATGCCGGGCTGCAGCACGCGCGTCAGGCGCAGGTAGGGATGGCCCTGCGGCTTGGCGATGGTGCCGCCGTCCTCGCCGGCCATGAAGCCGCCGATGTCGTGGACCTGCAGGCCCAGCAGATGGCCGATGCCGTGCGGCAGGAAGGCCGAGGTCACGCCTTGCGCGAGCATCGCCTCCTCGTCCATCTTCACGATGCCCAGTTGACGCAGCACGCCGGCGATCTCGCGATGCGAGGCCAGATGGATGTCGCGGTAGTCGACGCCCGCCCGCACCTGATCGACCAGGCGCAGCTGCGCGGCGTCCATCGCGTCGATCAGCGCCTGGAAGGCCGCGTCGCCGTTACCAGTGGTGCGCGTGATGTCCGAGGCATAGCCGCAGCTGTGCGCGCCCGCGTCGACCAGCAGCGACAGCGATTGCGCCGGCGCCCGTTCGTCCTGGTACTGGTAATGCAGCACCGCGGCGTGCTCGTTCAGCGCGACGATGTTGCCGTACGGGAGGTCGCGCTCGGCCAGGCCGCAGGACTCGAGGTAGGCGCGGTGGATGCCCGCCTCCGACAGACCGTCGCGGAACGCGCGCTGCGACGCCAGATGCGCCTTCGCGCCCAGCGCCGACGCCTCGCGCAAGCGCAGCAGCTCATAGCCGGTCTTGACCGCGCGGGCGTAGTGCAGCGGGTTCAGCACCTCGGGCGGGTTGTTCGGGATGATGTCGCCCAGCGCCGCGTCGGCCTCGCCGACGATGGCCAGGTTCCCCGGCAACTGCAGATAGGGCAGCGCCTCCTCTGCCTTGCGCACGACGATCAGCTCGAAATGCTCGACCCAGAAGCCGCTCGGCGCTTCGGGCGGCACATGCCAGTAGTCCTCCGGCTGGACGTACACCAGCCGCGGCTTGTGGCCCGGGCGGATCACCAGCCAGCTGTCCGGATGACGGACCAGCGGCACCCACAGCTTGAAGTGGGGATTGGGCTGGAAGACGTAGGGCCGGTCGTCGAGGAAGGCGAACTTCTCGATGCCCGAGGCGATCAGCAGCGCATCGAAGCCGCCGCGCCGCAGCGCGTGCTCGGTGCGGCGCTGCTGCTCCGCCAGGTGGGCTTCGTACAGCGTGTGAAGGGCGTTCGGATCGGCAGCCGTGATGCGCGAGGAATTCATGCGCGGGGATTCTCCCAGACGACACCCATCTCGGTCAGCATCGCGTCCAGCCGCACGTCGCTGGGCTGGGCGGTGAGCGTCGGTTGGAAGCCGTGGCTGAAGCCCACGCCCACCACCACCGGCCGCGGCTGGATCTGCGCGATGGTGCGCAGCATGAAGCCGCCGCCGTAGCCCATGCGGATGCCGCCCGGCCCGTAGCCCAGGCAGGGCAGCAGCAGCAATTGCGGGTCGAAGGACTCGGTGTCCTTGGGCTTGGTGATGCCGGTCGCGTCCTCTTCCATCGGACAGCCGGGGTACCAGACATGGAAGCGCAGGCGCCCTTCCTCGCGATCGACGACCGGCAGCCCGATGCGGCGGTTGGCGTCGACCTCGCTCCAGCGGAACAGCGCCGGCAGCGGATCGAACTCGCCCTTGATCGGCCAGTAGGCCGCGATGCGCAGTTCCTTGCGCCCCACCAGCCAGACGCGCAGCACGCTCTGCACGATGTCGGCCAGCTCGAGCCGGCCCGGCAGGTCCAGCCGTTCGCGGATCAGGCGCTCGCGCAGCGCCTGGCGGTCTTCGGAGATCGGCAGCTTGTCGTTCGGATCCATCCGGCCCTTTCGCGTCGCCCAGCGGGACCGACGGGCCCCGGGAGCGGCGATTGTGGCCGCGCCGCGAACGCGGCGCTAGAGTCGCCGCCATGACACGAGGCACCACCACGACAGGAACCGTCCGCCGCGTCACCGGCGCGGGCAGCGACTTCGCCAATCACTGCATGGAGTTGCTCGCGCCGCTGGGGCCGGTGCTGGCGCGGCGGATGTTCGGGGGCTTCGGGCTCTACGTGGACGGCCTGTTCATGGCCATCATCAGCCGCGACGAGCTCTATCTGAAGGCGGACGCGGCGAGCCAGGCGCGCTACGTCGACGCCGGCTGCGAGCCGTTCCGGTATGCGAAGTCCGGCAAGGACGGCCAGCAGGAGGTCGCCAGCCTGAATTACTTCCGGCCGCCGGAGGAGACGCTGGAGTCGCCCGCGCTGATGCTGCCCTGGGGGCGCCTGGCGATGGAGGCGGCCTTGCGTTCCGCGAACGCGAAACCCAAGGCCAGCACCGCGAAGAAGAGGGCCGGCACCACCGCCGAGCCCAGCACGGAGAAGAAAGTGAAGCCGGTCAAGGCCGCTGCTCCGGTCAAGCGTTCGCCAGGCGCTGGCCGAACAGGCCGAACGAAGGCCGGCGGGTGACGCGGGGATGGCGGGTGGCGCAGGCCTGCGGCGGCACCAGCAGCTGGAAGCGGGCGGTCGGCCAGGCTTCGACGACGAGCTGGGCGCCGCTGTCGACTTCCAGCGTCTCGCCGGCGCTCAGCCAGAAATCCTGCGCCGGCAGCGCCAGGTCACCGCGCTGCGTCACCCAGACCCGGCCCTCGAGCACGTGCAGCTCGCGCCGGCCCGGGCCGATCGGCAGGCTCATCGCCTCGCCCTCGGACAACGCCCATGCGGCGTCGTCGCGGCTGACCTGGATTGATGACTTTTGCATGACGTTCATGATCGGCTCCCGGTCCAGCGGGCGGTCCGCGCACTTGCGGCCTTCCTTCGTGGACATGGTGCAATCCTAGGGTTGACCCGCAGTCCGGTCCAATGAGTGTTCGGGCGTCGATTGATACCATTCGCGCATGAATACCGGTCGCCACCGCCCACTCGCCATCGGTCCGCTGCGCGCCTTCGAGGCGGTCGCCCGCCGGCTGAGCTTCAGCGCCGCGGCGGAGGAACTGTTCCTGACCCAGTCGGCGGTCAGCCGCCAGATCCGGGCGCTGGAGGAGGAGCTCGGCGCGACGCTGTTCCTGCGGGGGACGCGCCATGTCGAGCTCGCGCCGGATGGGAAGCTGCTGCTGTCGGTGGTGGAGCCGATGCTGGAGCGGCTCGATGGGATGGTGCGCCAGATCCGCTCGACCCGCGGCCGGCGCGTGGTCAACGTGACGACGTTCGCCTCCTTCGCTTCGCTGTGGCTGATTCCGAGGCTGGAGGCCTTCCATCGCGAGCATCCGGACATGGACATCCGCGTGTCGGCGCTGGATCAGCTCGTGGAGATGGATGACAGCGAGTTCGACCTGGCGCTGCGCTACGCCGCGCCGAACCGCGTGCCGCCGACGGCGCAGCGCATGTTCGGCGAGATGCTGACGCCGGTGGTGAATCCGTGGGTGGCGGCGCAGGCCAGGGACGGCCAGGCGCCGCCGCTGAGCCAGGCGAGCGATCTGCGGCAGTACACGCTGGCGGAGGAGGATGATCAGCGGCCCAGCGGCATCTTCCTGAGCTGGCGGCGGTGGCTGTCGCTGCACGGCGCGCCGGAGCTGCAGCCTCGGCGCTGGATGTATCTGAACTTCACGTACCAGCAGATCCAGGCGGCAGTGTCCGGGCAGGCGGTGGCGCTGGCACGGCTGCCGCTGGTCTACGAAGCGCTGCAGCGCGGGGAACTGGTCGAGCCCTTCGGGCTGGAGGGGCGGACGGACTGTCCGACGGTGTATTGGCTGGTGCTGTCGCCGCAGGGGCGGGCGCGGCCGGAGGTGGTGGAGTTCGCGCAGTGGATCGCCGAACAGGCGGCGCTCACGCGGCAGGCGATCGGGGAGCCGGATCCGCCAGTGGATGAGCGCTCAGGCTGAGCCAGCGGCCGTCGCCCCGCTCAAGGCGCGACGAGTTCGCGCTCGGTCAGCACGACGGTCATCGCCTGGTCGTGCGGCTGGACTTCGAAAGCTGCCTCGCAGCAGCTCCACGCCAGCCCGATCGTGGTCACGCCCGGATGCGCCTCCAGCCAGCGGTCGAAGTAGCCGCCGCCGTAACCCAAGCGGAACCCCTCCCGCGTATAGCCCAGGCAAGGCACCAGCAGCACTTCCGGCACCAGCACCGGCCCCGTCGCGCTCGGGATGCCGCATTCATCCTTTACCGCCGGCTCCCGCCCATCCCATCTCCGGAACTCCATCGACGCTGGCCCGCGGTCCCCGGCCTTGCGCGCGAACGGCAGCGCCAATTGCATCTCCCCCCCGAGCTCGTGCGTCGCGGCCCAGGCCGCTGCGTTAAATTCCCCTTCCAGTGGCCAGTACAGGCCGAGGGTCAGCGGCTCGAGCTGGCGCAGCAGCGGAAGCAGCTGCTCGCCCAGCTTGTCGGCGGCGAGACGCGCCTCGGCGCCGGCCCACCATTCGCGGCGGCGCGCCAGCAAGGCGCGCCGCAATTCGCTCCGCTCATGGGGCCAGGTCTTGCCGGACGTGCCGGCGGCCTCGGGGGCCATGGGAGAGTCACTCATCGCAGTTCGGCATGAAGTTCGCTCGGATCACTGTAACCGCCCTCGCCGCCGCCCCTCGGGCCGTCATGGCCGTCCTTGGCTCCGTCGCCGCGATCGCCGCGCCGGCGCTCCTGCCCGCGGCCCCGGCCGCCGCGCAGTCGGTCACGGCCTTCAACGTCGTCCCCAACCCGCCGCCGCCGCTGCCCGACCTCGTCACCGATGCCCGCGAGGCCTGGCGCGTCCGCGATCGCGCCAGACTGGCCGCGATGCGGCAGGCGGCTTTCGACCAGCAGCATCCGCTCGCGCCCTGGTTCGACTACTGGGAACTGAACGCCCGCCTGTCCGACGCCCAGCAGCCGGAGATCAACGCGTTCTACGCGCGCTGGCCGGGGAGCTACGTCGAGGACCGGCTGCGCAACGACTGGCTGCTCGAACTCGGCCACCGCCGCGACTGGGCCAACTTCCGGCGTGACCTCGCCGGCTACAAGATGCAGGACGACCGCGAGGTCGTCTGCTACACGCTGCTCGCCGATCCGCCCAAGCGCGACCTGCGCGAGACCGCCCGCGCCGCCTGGTTCGCCCAGCGCGACGCCGACGAGGGCTGCAACATGCTGGCCACCACGCTGCATGAGAACGGCGAGTTCAAGGACGCGGACGTCTGGCGCAAGCTGCGCCTGGTGGTGGAGACCAACAAGCCGCGCGCGGTGAAGCAGGCCGGCGCGCTGCTGGGCAAGCCCGAGCAGGACGCGCTCGCCGAGCTCATGGACAAGCCCGAGCGCTACCTGAACAAGAAGGCCGGCGCGTCGCCGCGCGCGAAGGCGGAGCTGACGATGCTGGCGCTGATGCGTCTGATGGCGACCGACTTCGACAAATCGGAGGACGACGTGCGCCGCTGGGCGCCGAAGCTGCCCAATGACCTGTCGGCGTGGCTGTGGGCCCAGTACGGCCGCCAGGCCGCGCTGCGGCTCAAGGACGAGGCCAACGAGCACTTCGAGCGGGCGATGAAGCTGCAGGCCCGGCTCGGCGGCCCGCTGGAGTGGAGCGACGAGACGGTCGGCTGGATCGCGCGCGCGGCGCTGCGCGGCGACGCCGGCGCGCCCAGACCCGAGCAGTTGCTGGCCGCGATCGCGCTCATGAAGCCTGCGGACCAGAAGGACATCACCTGGCAGTACTGGCGAGCGAAAGCCCAGCAGCAACTCGCGCCGTCCGGCCCCGGCGGCGACGCCCAGCGCCGCGAGGCGCAGGAGACGCTGCGCGCGATCGCCTCGCCGCTGAGCTTCTACGGCAAGCTGGCCGCGGACGAACTCAAGCTGCGCCTGCCGCTGCCGCCGCCCCCCGCCGAACTGACCGCCCAGGAACGCGCCGCCGCCCTGGCCCTGCCCGGGATCCAGCGCGCGATGCAACTGCTGGCCGTCGGCCTGCGCGGCGAAGGACAGCGCGAATGGAACTTCACGCTGCGCGGGCTGTCCGACCGCGAGCTGCTGGCCATCGCCCAGGCCGCCTGCGAGCGCGAACTCTGGGAGCGCTGCATCCAGACCAGCGAGCGCACCAAGGGCGAGATCGACCTGGCCCAGCGCTTCCCCATGCCCTACCGCGCCGACGTCTTCAAGCAGGCGACCGCCGTCGGCCTGGACCCGGCCTACGTCTACGGGCTGATCCGCCAGGAGTCGCGCTTCATGATGGACGCGCGTTCGCACGTCGGCGCCGGCGGGCTCATGCAGGTGATGCCGGCCACCGCGAAGTGGACGGCCAAGAAGCTGGGCGTCGAATTCAGACCCGACATGCTGCACGACCGCGACACCAATCTGCGCCTGGGCACCGGCTACCTGAAGCTGGTGATGGACAGCTTCGACGGCTCGCAGGCGATGGCCGCGGCGGCCTACAACGCCGGCCCGAACCGCCCGCGCCGCTGGCGCGAGGGCCCGCAGCTCGACGCCGCCGTCTGGACCGAGAACATCCCCATCTGGGAGACCCGCGACTACGTGCGCAAAGTGCTGTCCAACGCGACGATCTACGCCCAGTTGATGGGCCGCGAGGGCGGCACGCTGCTGCGCGACCGGCTCGGCCGCGTCATCGGCCCGGCGGCCGCGTCGGCGCCGGACATTCCCGCCAACGGGGGCAATTGATCGCCCGCGCCGACCGCCCCCTCCCATTCCCCCCAACGGAGAGACTCCGCATGCAGCTGATCGTCGGCAACAAGAACTACTCGTCCTGGTCGATGCGCCCATGGGTGCTGATGAAGGCGCTGGGCATTCCGTTCCAGGAACATGTGGTCCGCTTCGACTTCACCCCCGATTCGGCCTTCTACCGCGAGGTCGGCGCCGTGACGCCGACCGGCAAGGTGCCGGTGCTGGTGGACGAGGGCTTCGCGGTGTGGGATTCGCTGGCCATCGTCGAGTACCTGGCCGAGCGCTTCCCCGACGCCGGCGTCTGGCCGCGCGACGCGCGCCAGCGGGCCCGCGCGCGCAGCCTGTGCGCCGAGATGCACAGCGGCTTCAGCCAGATGCGCGGCCTGTGCGTGATGAACATCGACGCCGACCTGCGCACCGTGGGCCCGCGCCTGCTGGCCAGGGAGGCCGGCCTGCGCAAGGACCTCGACCGCGTCGTCGAGCTGTGGACCGAGGCGCTGGCGCACAGCGGCGGCCCCTTCCTGTTCGGCGCCTTCGGCGCGGCGGACGCGTTCTTCGCGCCGGTGGTGATGCGGGTCACGCGCTACGGGCTGCCCCTGCCCGAAGCGCTGCAGGGGTATGCCGGGCGCATCCAGGCCGCGCCAGGCGTGCGCGAGTGGATCGCCGATGCCATCGCGGAGAAGGATTTCCTGGACTTCGAGGAGCCCTATCGCGACGTCAGCGGCCCGGAGCCGGTGCTGACCTTCACGGGTTGAATCAGGGGCTGAAAGAAGAACCGCTTCCGGCCGCCTGTGCGGGCAGGCGGCGGGAAGCGGCGAGGTGGACCGTCGGGACCGGGTTCAGTGGTCGCGGCGGCGGCGGACCAGGAAGCCGACGGCCAGCAAGCCGCCCAGCATCATGGCCTGGGTCTGGGACTCGGACGCGAAGGACGGGATCACGGTATCCGCGCCTTCCTGCTCGTTGACATCCGGCAGCTGGGCGGCGGCCGCCTGGCTCTGCTGGACAAAACTCGTTTCAGCCGCGACGTGAAGCTGGGGAGCTTCCGGCGACGGCAGTTCCTGCGCCTGGGCGGCGAGACCAATTCCGCCCAGCAGGAAGAACAGAACAGACTTCATTCATAAACTCCCTACTGCATGAGCCAACCTGCGGAACTACAACGTCTCTCTCGGTAGCTGGCCTGTTTCCGGACAGGCACTGGTGTGCAGGTGGCATTGGTGAATATACGGAGTCACAGCCTACGTGAGCTATCCCCAGCCTTGGGGATGCTGCGCCGCAACATGAGTGATCAGATGTTTCTTGTCGGGGGTGCCGTTCGTGATGCCCTCTTGGGTCTGCCGGTCCAGGACCGGGACTGGGTCGCTGTGGGAACAACACCCAAGTCCTTGATCGACAAGGGTTTCGTGCCCGTCGGCAAGGACTTCCCGGTGTTCCTGCACCCCGTGACCCATGAAGAGGTGGCATTGGCGCGGACCGAACGCAAGACCGGATCCGGATACCACGGTTTCCAGTTCCACACGGACCCCGACGTCACGCTCGAAGAGGACCTGGGCCGCCGCGACCTGACCATCAACGCGATGGCCCAGGCCGAGGACGGTTCGCTCATCGACCCGTATGGTGGCCGGCGCGACCTGGAAGCTCGCGTGCTGCGCCACGTCTCCCCTGCCTTCGCCGAGGATCCGGTGCGGATCCTGAGGCTGGCGCGCTTCGCGGCCCGATTCGGTGACTTCACGGTCGCGCCCGAGACGATGGCGCTGATGCGCGGCATGGTCGCCGCCGGCGAAGCCGACGCGCTGGTCGCCGAGCGGGTCTGGCAGGAAGTCGCCCGCGGCCTGATGGAGAAACACCCGGCGCGAATGATCGAGATCCTGCGCGACAGCGGCGCGCTGGCGCGGATCGCGCCGGAGCTGGATCGGCTGTTCGGCGTGCCGCAGCCGCCCGCGCATCACCCGGAGGTCGACACCGGCGCGCACCTGCTGCTGGTGCTCGAGGAATGCGCCCGCGTGGACGCGCCGCTGCCGGTCCGGTACGCGTCGCTGTGCCACGACCTCGGCAAAGGCACGACGCCGGAGGAGGAGTGGCCACGCCATCTGAAGCACGAGGCGCGCGGCGCCGCGTTGGCGGCGGCGCTGTCGCAGCGCTGGCGCGTGCCCTCGGACTGCAAGGAACTGGCCGAGCTGGTCGCGCGCGAGCACACGCATGTGCATCAGAGCCTGGACTTCACGCCGGAGGCCCGGCTGCGCCTGATGGAGCGCAGCGATGCATTCCGCCGCCCCGAACGCTTCGAGCTGCTGCTGCTGGCCTGCGAATGCGATGCCCGCGGCCGCGCCGGCCTGCGCGACCGCCCCTATCCGCAGCGGGCTGCGCTGCTGCATGACCTGCGCGCGGTGCGATCGGTGGACCAGGCGGCGATCTCGGCCGCGGCGCTCGCGGCGGGGAAGCAGGGACCCGCGATCGGCCAGGCGATCTACGAAGCCCGCCGCGCCGCGCTCACAGCGTGTGAGAGCGATCGCCCGCGCTGAAGCCCAGCGCGTCGAAGCCCTCACCCGGCGCGAAGCCGATCACCTTGAACAGCTCGCCCATCTCGTGCTCGGCGATCAGCCGGTGCGCCATCGTGCGCTCGGCCAGGCTGGCTTCGGCCATCAGGTCCACGAGGCCGCAGTTGATCAGGAAGTTGGCCTGGCTGGTGTAGCCCAGCACCGTCAGCCCGGCATCCTGACCGGCCAGCGCGATGCCGGTGAAGTTCACGTGGGTCGTGATGTCCTTCTGGCCCGGCAACGCCAGCGGATCGGGATCGGCGCGGTGCAGGTGGTGGCACATCAGCGTGCCGCCGGTGCGCTGCGGGTGGTAGTACTCGGCCTCGGGGAAGCCGTAGTCGATGAAGAAGGCCGCGCCGCGCTTGAGCCGCTCCGCCAGCGTGCGCATGAAGGCTTCGGCCTGCGGATGGATCTCCGTCACCGTGCCCGGCACGACACCGAGGTCGTGCTCCTGCGGCGTCGGCGGGCGCGCGTCGCCGGGCCGGTCGACGAAGTGCAAGGTCCCCTGCCCGTCCAGGCCCACGCCGCGCTGCAGCCAGCGGGCGCCATCCCAGCACAGCAGTTCGACCGGCATCGCGTCCAGCAGTTCGTTGGCGACCAGCACGCCATGAATCTCGTCGGGCCAGCGGTCCAGCCACTCGACGCGCGGCGCGAAGCGCGCCAGCCGCTCGGCCTGGCGCGCGCGCAGCGAGCCCGACAGGTCGACGATGAAGTACTTCGAGACCGGCTGCCCCAGCCCGTCCAGCGTCTCCAGCAGCTGCTCCGCCAGCGCGCCGCTGCCGGCGCCGAATTCGATCACGGTCTCGGTGCCGCTGAGCGACAGCGCCTGCGCGACCTGCCTGGCCAGCGCGCGTCCGAACAAGGGCGAGAGTTCCGGCGCGGTCACGAAGTCCGAGCCCTGCTGCGGCATCGTGCCGAACTTGCGGCGCGCGTTGGCGTAGTAGCCCAGTCCCGGCGCGTACAGCGCCAGGCTCATGTAGCGGTCGAAGGGCAGCCAGCCGCCCGCGGCGGCGATCTCGCCCTGCAGCAGCGCGGCCATGGCCGGATCGGTTTCATGAACGGGCCCGCCTGGCGGCGTGCCGGCGGGCAGGCGGGCCGCGCCGTTCGGGCGGGCGGAATCGGGCGTCTTGGAGGTCATGTGTCTTGTCCGGGAAGCGGGGGCCGGCCGCGTGCGGCCAGCCATGCCTCGAATTCGTCGGCGGGCATCGCGGGCGCGATCACCTCGCCCTGCAGCTCGTCGCAGCCCCATTCGGCCAGCAACTGCCATTGCCGCGCGTTGCGCACGCCCTCGGCGCCCACGCGCAGACCCAGGCCCTTGGCCATCTGCACCACGGCGCGCGTGATCGCCGCGGCGCCGCGGTCGTCCGGCAGCACCGCGACGAAGCTCTGATCGATCTTGAGCTTGTCCAGCGGCAGCCGGGTCAATTGATTCAGCGCCGTGTAGCCGGTGCCGAAGTCGTCGATGGAGATCGCCAGCCCCTGGGCGCGCAACGTCTGCAGCAGCTCGGGCAGGCGGTCGATCTCCTCGGTCAGCATGCGCTCGGTCAGTTCCAGTTCCAGCCATTCGCCCGGCACGCCGGCGGTCTTCAGCACCTGCGCGACCGACCTCGAGAAGCTGGCCAGCCGGAACTGCATGCTCGACAGGTTGACGGCGATCGGCACCGCGGCGACGCCGCGCTCATGCCAGGCGCGCGTCTGGCGCGCCGCCTCGTACATCACCCACTCGCCCAGCGGCAGCATCAGCCGGTGGCGCTCGGCGACGATGATGAAGGCGTCCGGCGTCAGCAACCCGCGCTGCGGATGACGCCAGCGCAGCAGCGCCTCGGCCCCCACCAGCTCGCCGCTGCGCGCGTCGACCTGCGGCTGGTAGAAGAGCACGAACTCGTCGGCCGTCAGCGCCTGCGCGAGCTCGCTCTCCAGCACCAGGTCGGCATAGGCGCTCTCGGCCATCGCGGGCTCGAAAAAGCGGTAGGTCGCGCGCCCGGCGGTCTTGGCGAGGTACATCGCCGTGTCCGCGTGCTGCAGCAGCTCTTCGGGGGATTCGCCGTGCTCCGGGTACATGGCCACGCCGATCGACGGCGTCACCGACAGGTCGCGGCCATCGGCCTGCACCGGCACCTCGACGACGCTGAGCAGCGCATTGAGCACCGTCTGCACGTCCTTGCGCTGATGCACGTCCTCGAGCAGCACGACGAACTCGTCGCCGCCGAAGCGCGCCACCAGGTCGCTGCCGCGCAGGCCGCCGCGCAGCCGCTCGGCGACCGTCTGCAGCACGCGGTCGCCCTCCAGGTGGCCGAGCGAATCGTTGACGCGCTTGAAGTTGTCCAGGTCGATGAACAGCAGCGCCGTGCGCCGCGACGGGCCTTGCAGCAGGCGCTCGCGCAGCCGCTCCATGAAGGTCGAGCGGTTCAGCAGCCCGGTCAGCGGATCGTGCTGCGCCAGATGCTGGATGCGCGCCACCGCCGCCAGATGCGGACGCAGGTCGCGGACGATGGTCATGCGCAGCCGCTCGCCATGGCGCCACAGCGTGCGGACGATGAATTCGACGTCGATGCGTTCGCCGCTGCGGTGCTGGATCGCGGTCGCGTAGCGGGTCTCCTGGCCGGACTCCATCACCGCGCGCACGGTGTCGACCTGATCCGGCGCGATCAGCGACAGCGCCTGGCGGCCGATCAGGTCCTCGAGCGGCCAGCCGATCAGCTCGCAGATCGGCGGGTTGGCGTCGGTGACGATGCCGTCGCGGTGGAAGACGATGCCTTCCATCGACGCCTGCATGAACTTGGCCAGGCGCTCCTCGGATTCGCGCACCGCCGCCTCGGCCTCGCGAAAGCGCGTGATGTCGCTGATCAGCACGAAGCTGGACTGCACCACCGACTCGCCGGGCGGCACGTAAGGGATCAGGTTGACCTCGATCCAGCGCGGCGCGCCGTCGCGGCGCTCCAGCCGGCGCTCGTAGCTGACGGACACGCGCTCGTTGAGCACGCGCTGCACATGGGGCTCGATCTCGGCGGCGGCCTCCTCGCCGATGATCTCGGCGAAGGTGCGGCCCAGCGCGCTGATCTCGTCCAGGCCGAAGCTGCGCGCGTACTGGCGGTTGGCGAAGCGGCAGGTGCGCGTCGCCGCGTCGAAGACCGCGATCAGCACCGGCACGTTGTCGGCGAGCAGCCGGAACTGCGCCGCCTGGTCTTCGGCGGAGGGCGCCGGCCGGGCCGGCGGCAGGGGCGGCACCGGCGCGTTCATTCAGACGCTGCCGTCCTGGTCCCCGGCGCGGGCCGGCGTCTCATCGAGCGTCTTCAGCGCCAGGCACAGGTCTTCCCAGGCGCGTGCCTTGTCGGGCAGGTTGCGCAGCAGGTAGGCCGGGTGGTAGGTGACGATCAGCGGGACGCCCTGGTAGCGGTGCACGCGGCCGCGCAGACGCCCGATCGGCTCCTGGCTGCGCAGCAGTTGCTGCACCGCGAAACGCCCCATCGCCAGGATGATGCGCGGCTGGATGAGCTCGATCTGACGCTGCAGGAAGGGCTCGCACTGCGCCAGCTCGGCCGGGTCCGGATTGCGGTTGCGCGGCGGCCGGCACTTCAGCGTGTTGGCGATGTAGACCTGCCGCTGCGGCGGCGCCTCCTCGCGGCTCAGACCCAGCGCGCGCAGCATGCTGTCCAGCAGCTTGCCGGCCGCGCCGACGAAGGGCTCGCCCTTGAGGTCCTCCTGCTCGCCGGGCGCCTCGCCGACGACCATCCAGTGCGCGCGCTCGTTGCCGACGCCGAAGACGGTGTTCTTGCGCGACTCGCAGAGCGAGCAGGCGCGGCAGGCGGCGACCTCGTCGCGCAGGGCGGGCCAGTCGAGCCGGGCGATCGCCTCGCGCGACGGGCCCGATGTCGAAGCAGGCGGCGGTGCCGCAGGCGTGGCGGACGGCAAAGCTTTCGCCAGCACCTCGGCCACGCGGCGCGGCGCGGGCGGCTCGGCGACGGCCACCTCCGCCGGCAGCTCTACAGGCACCTCCCCGCGCCTGACCGGCGCGGCCATCGGCACGGCGGGAGCGGCGCGCGGCGCCGGCGCGGCGGCGGGCATGGGCGCGATCGGCAGCGCCGGCGCGGCATCGCTGGCCGCGGGCGGCGTCCACAGCTTGAGGCCCATGGCCTCGAGCATCGCGCGTTGGCGGTCGGTCCAGCTCATGCGGCGGGCTCCGTCAGGCGCAGCGTCATCAGCACCGCGTCCTCGCGGCCCTCGGCGCCCGGGTAGTAGCCGCGCCGCAGACCGCTCTGCACGAAGCCGTAGCGCTCGTAGAGCCGGCGCGCGCGCAGGTTGCTCTCGCGGACCTCCAGCCAGACCTGATGGCAGCCGCGGGCGCGCGCCAGCAGGCCCAGGGCGTCGAGCATGCGCCGCGCCAGCCCCTGGCCCTGCCGGGCGGGCTCGACCGTGATGTTGAGCAGGTGCATCTCGTCGATGACCTGCATCGCGAGGAAGTAGCCGCACAGCCGGGCCTGCTCGTCACGCATGACGAAGCCGGCATAGCCCGCGGCCATCGAATCGATGAAATTGCCGCGCGTCCACGGATGGCTGTAGGAGACGGACTCGATCGCCATCACCTCGTCGAGGTCCATCGTCCGCAGCGGCTGCAGCGATTGCAGCGACGGTGGCCAGGCCAGATCCTTGGGCTGGGCGCTCATCGCGGGGCCGCTCCGGGCGTGGCGGCGGCGGACGCCGCGGTGGCCGTGGCTTGCGCGGGCGCGGCCTTCGCGGCCTCCCGCTCGGCGGTCGTCAGCGCGACCTTGTCGCGCACGTACAGCGGCAGCGCGTTGGCGGCGTCCTCAGCCAAACCGGCCTCGAAGGCCTGCTGCGCGAGCGCGCCCAGCGCGCGGGCGCGCGAGGCGGTCGCGGGAATTCTGCGGGCGGCGCCGGTGTCGAGCTCGAACGCGGCCAGCGCGGTGCCGGCGACGATCGCCGGCGGCGTGTCGCGCCACAGCGCGCGCAGCGGGTCGAGGTCGGTCAGCGCCGGCTCCAGCAGGGTCTCCCAGCGCGCGCCGCGCCAGCGATAGCGGCCGAGATAGACCTGGTTCATGCGGGCATCCATCGCCACCCACACGTCGAACGGCGTCATCCCGTCCGCGCCTTCGTCGAGCAGTTGGCGGCGCGCGTCCTCGGCCACCAGCATCAGGCTGTCGAGCGCCAGCACCGGCTTGCCGGCGCCCAGCGCCAGGCCCTGCGCCACCGAGCAGGCCGTGCGCAGCCCGGTGAAGGCGCCCGGGCCGCGGCCGAAGCCGATGGCCTGGACATCGGACAGCGCCACGCCGCACTGCTTGAGCAGCGCCATCGCGTCCGGAACCATCCGCTGCGAGGCCTGGGCCCCGCCATCGGCGTCCAGAAAAGCAGCATGGCCCTGACCCAGAAGGGCCAGAGCCATGTGTTCGGTCGAGCTATCCAGGGCCAGCAACACGCTCATGCCGCAAGTGTAGTGGCCCGGGACGCCCGGGGCGGGGGCAAGCCCCGTCCATCCGGGTCACGCGTCGTTCAGAACGAGTAGCCCAGCGACATCGTGTAGACGATCGGGCGGAAGTTGATCTTCGTGTGCAGCTCTTCCACGCCGTCCTTGGTGGTCGTGTACGAGCGCATCGTGCTGCGCACGTCCGCGTAGGCGGCCGTGCCGGTCAGCGACCAGTTCTTCGAGTACTGCACCGTGAAGCCCGCGTGCGCCGCAGCGCCCCACGAGTTGGTCAGCGTGATGCGCGTCGGGCCGCCGCTGATGGCGTCACCGGTCGGCGTGCTGCGCTTCTTCTCGAAGTAGGTGTAGTTCACGCCCAGGCCCACGAACGGGTGGAACTTCGGCAGCCACTCGCCCAGGTGGTAGTTGACGAACACCGTCGGCGGCATCTGGCGCACGACCGCGATCTGACCGGCATTGGCCAGCACGCCGTTGCCGTAGATCTTGTGCGAGGGCGGCACGCCCAGCACGATCTCGCCGCTCCAGCGCTCGGCGAAGCGGTAGGTGTAGCCGAAGCCCACCGTGGTCGCGTTGCCGACGCGGATCTGCGGGCCCGGATCCGGGAACTGCTTGCTGCCGCCGGCCAGCGGCGCGGCCTTGCTGTTCACGTCGATGTGGGCCAGGCCCACGTAGACGGTGTGCGTGCCCACCGCGGGTTCCTCGGCGCGCGCGGCGCCCGCCAGTGCCATCAGCGAGGCGGCCAGGATGAGGGGGATGTTCTTTTTCATGGATGGTGTCTCCGTTCTGGTCGCCGGGAATTACGGCTGGGAAGCCAGCACCGATTGGAAGAAGCCACGCGCCAGCGCGTTGCAGAACGGCGGCACCAGCGTGCCGTGATACGCGCCCTGCACCGCCGCCGCGCCGGCCGCGCCGCCGCCCGCCGCGGCGGACGTGGCCGCCTTGGCCTGGGCGAAGCCGCCCGCGATGGTGGCCGCCGTCGTCGCGCCGGCCCAGGACATCGACGCCGCGCTTTCCAGGTTGGACGCCGGCACCGCCTTGCCGCGCGAGCCGAAGTCGGCCTGCGCGTCCGTGGTGTTGAAGAAGAACACCGTCGGGTCGTTCGCGCCGCCGCACAGCGCGACCGGCGCCTTCGGCGTCCAGCCCAGCAGCGTGTTGGTCTGCAGCGCCTTGCGGAAGTTCGAGGTCGGGTAGCCGGTGCGGAAGGTGTCCGTCAGCAGGCCGCCAGTGCCGAACAGCTTGGTGAAGGTCGGGTCGGCCGGCAGCTTGCCTTCCTGGATCAGCTGGGTGATCGACTCCTTGGACGGGAACAGCGTCTCGGCCGTCGCGGCGAACTGCGACTGGTAGACGTCGGACGGGGCCGAGTAGATGTTGCCGTAGGCCTTCTGGTAGCTCGTCAGCATCAGCGGCAGGAACAGCGTCGCGCCGGCATTGACCGTGCCGCTGGTGATGGTGTCACCCAGCTTCACCAGGTTGTACGGGCCGGACATCGGCGCCGCGGCGGTGACGGTGAACTCGGACGCATAGTCGCGCTCGATGACCTTCTGCGTGGCCATCGCGACGTGGCCGCCCTGCGAGTAGCCGGCGATCAGCAGCTTGGCCGACGGCTTGACCGCGCTCTCGGCGTTCAGGTGCGTCTTGGCGGCGCGCAGACCGTCGATCATGTCGATGGCGGAGTTCTCGGCGTTCAGGTACGGGGTGTACTGCAGGCCCGAGCGGTCATAGCCCATGTAGTTCGGAGCCACGACGATGAAGCCCTGCGCGGCGTAGAACGCGGCAACCAGCGAGCCTTCGGCGTTGGTCGAGAGCTGGGCCATGTTGAAGGCCTGGTCGGTCGTCGTGCCGTGCGCGTAGAGCAGCACCGGGCGGTTGCCCGTGCACACCGCGGCCGTGCCGGACGGCACCAGCACCGCGGCCGAGGCCGTGGCCGGGTTCCCCTGAGGATCGCGGGTCCAGTAGTAGACATAGCGCACGTCCACGCCGCAGGCGGCCTTGCCGGACAGCGCCTGCACGCCCTTGGCCTGCGTGCCCGCGTCGATCTGGTCGGCCGTGGCGGCGCCGGCCAGCAGGCCCAGCTCCAGCGTGCCGCGCGCGGGCGGGGGATCGTCGCTCGACGGGTTGCTGCCGCCACCGCAGGCGCTCAGCATGGCGGCCGCGACCAGCGTCAGGCTGGCCAGTTTGAATTGGCTGTTCATTCGGACTTCTCCAGGGGTTGTCTCCGTCGTTCACGCCGTCCCGGCGAGTGCGGTCGGCATTAAATCGAACGGTCGTTCGTTTTTCTCAGGGATCACTGTAAGCGGTCGTCAGGTGGACGCTCCAAAAGGAAAACCCTGACACACCGCAGCATGCCAGGGTCCGGGAGTCACGTGACGCACAACCTGACCCCTTCGAGGCGCGGTTGCAACACTGGGGTCATCGATAGGCGAACAACGCAGGATCGTGCGATCCCGCGCCGTCGCGGGCGCCGTCAGAACGGGTTGTTGGTGGCGCGGTTCGAGGCCTGCAGGGCCATGTTGTTGTGCATGATCGGGCCGACCAGCAGGTCCGAGGCCCACATGTGGCTGGTGGACGTGGCGCTGGTGACCAGCGTCAGGTCGGTGCACACCGGCGGCAGCGAGGTCGCCAGGCACGCGGCGTCGGCCGAGTTCGTCGCGCCGTAGGCGGTCGGGAAGCGGCTCATCGTGCCCATCAGCTCATCCGTGAGGATGAGGCCGATGTAGTGGCCGTCGTTGCGGATCTTCAGGCGCAGGCCGACGTTGAAGCGGCGCGACAACTCGGACAGCAGCGCGGCGCGATCGGCGTCGGCATGGGCGGCCTTTTCCTTGAACGCGAACGGCGACAGGCCCATGTCCTGCACGGTGGACAGGATGATGCGGCCGTCGGCGTCGGCGATGCGGTTGACCTGGGCGGCCAGCTGCTCGCCCCGGGCCTGCGCGGCATTGCCCAGCGTGCCGGCGTCCTGCGCCGGGAACTGGGCGTAGAGCTCCATCACGTCATTGGCGCCGGCCAGCACCGTGACCAGGTCCTTGTTGTTGAAGCCGTCCAGCGCGAACTGGCGGTCGATCTGCGCGGTCACGTCGGCGACCTTGGCGCCGGCGGCCGCGTACATGCGCGCGGTGGGCGTGGCCAGCTTGTCGACGTTGCACTCGGCGAAGACCAGGCCGAAGCGGCTGGCCAGTTGCTGCACCCAGATCGCGTTGGACGTGCAGACCACGGCCTTGGTGGTCGTGTCGGTGCCGTTGATCGTGTACTTGGTGCCGTCGGTGCGGATGGTGCTGGTCTCGTCACCGAAGGCGATCATGCGCTTGGGCGCAAAGGGATCGATCTGCTGGCCGCCGCCACCACAGGCCGCCAGCATCGCGGTCGCACCCAGCAGCACGGCCAGGTGGCGCTTCAGACTCTTCATGAACTCTCCAAATCTCGAAAACTCAGCGGGGCGCGAATGCCGCCGCCGCGCGGGACAAGCGGTCCCGTACCCCATCCCAGGCGGCCTCCTGTGGAGGCGCCTCGATCCAGATCTCCGCGGCGCCGGCCGCGTCCAGCTCACGCAGGACGGCGAACAGTTGCCGCGCCGCCGCGCGCGCCTGGGCCGGCATGGCCCGATGCAGCGCCGGCGCCGGCTCGGCGAAGGACGTGCGGGAATATACCGCCAGCCCCGCCGGGCGTTCGCCTGACAACGCGTCCCGCAGCGCCTCGGTGGACAGCAGCCGGACCGTGGCCCGGGGCGCGTAATGGGCAGCGAGTGTGCCCGACGCGCGCGGCGCGCGCGCGTCGGGAGCTTGTAAAGGGAGGCCGGCCGCGGCCTCGAGCTGCTCCGGCGTCAGCACGCCGGGGCGCAGCAGCGTCAACCCGCCGCGGCTGACGTCGACGATGGTCGACTCGATGCCGACGTCGCAGGCGCCGCCGTCCAGCACCGCCAGGCCGGGCTCGAACTCGGTGGCGACGTGCTGCGCGGTGGTCGGGCTGACGCGGCCGAAGCGGTTGGCGCTCGGCGCCGCCAAGCCCTCGACGCCGAGCGCGCGGCACTCGGCCATCAGCGCGCGGAAGACCGGGTGCGAAGGGCAACGCAGGCCGACCGTGTCCTGTCCGCCGGCGGCAGCGGCCGCGATGCCGGGCACGCGGCGCACGATCAAGGTCAGCGGGCCGGGCCAGAAGGCCTCCATCAGGCGGTGGGCCACCGGGGGCAGGTCCTGCGCGAAGACGCGAGCGCCCTGCTCGTCCAGCACATGGACGATCAGCGGATGGTCGCTGGGCCGGCCCTTGGCGGCAAAGATCTTCGCGACCGCGCCGTCCTGGTCGGCGCGCGCCGCCAGGCCGTAGACGGTCTCGGTCGGCACGCCGGCCAGCTCGCCCGAGGCGAGCACGCGTGCGGTCTCGCGCACCGCGGCAGGCGACTGTCCGTCGAGCACCATCGCGCCGCCCTCCGTCACCACGTGTCCGGCAGGCCCAGCAGCGCGCAGGCGCGGCGCGCGTTCGCGCGGGCGTCCTCGGCCGTGGCGCCGATCACGTTCAAGTGACCCATCTTGCGGCCCTGGCGCGCCTGCGCCTTGCCGTACAGGTGCAGCTCCGCGCCGGGCAAGGCCAGCACCCCGGCCCAGTCGGGCGCGCGCTCGCGGCCCTCGGCGTCGAACCACAGGTCGCCCAGCAGGTTCAGCATCACCACCGGCGAATGCAGGCGCGGCTCGCGCAGCGGCAGGCCGGCCATCGCGCGGACCTGCATCTCGAACTGCGAGAGATCGCAGGCGTTCATCGTGTAATGGCCCGAGTTGTGCGGGCGCGGCGCCATCTCGTTGACGACCAGACGGCCGTCCTTCAGCACGAAGAACTCGACGCACAGCACGCCGACGTAGCCCATGCCGGCCGCGATCGCGGCGGCCGAGCGGCGCGCCTGCGCCTGCAGCGCGGCGTCGACATCGGGCGCGGGCACCTCGGTGACGGCCAGGATGCCGTCGCGGTGCAGGTTCTGCTGGACCGGGTAAGTGACGACCTCGCCGCCGGCGCCGCGCACGACCAGCACGCTCAGCTCCAGCGCGAGCGGCAGCATCTGCTCGAGCACGCAGTCGACGCGGCCCAGTTCGTCGAAGGCCGCCGCGAGTTGCGCGCGATCGGCGACGCGGCGCTGCCCCTTGCCGTCGTAGCCCAGCCGGGCGGTCTTCAGGATGCCGGGCAGCAGCGTGTCCGGCACGGCCGCCAGATCGGCCGAAGAACGCAGCACCGCGTACGGCGCGCACGGGACGCCGCTGGCGTCGAAATGGGCTTTCTCGCGGGCGCGGTCCTGGCAGATCGCCACCGCCGCCGCGCCCGGCGCGACGACGCGCGTGCGTGCCAGTTGCTCCAGCGCGCGCGCGGGCACGTTCTCGAATTCGGTGGTGACGGCGTCGCAGCGGCGGGCGAGCTCCTCGAGCGCCGCGGCATCCAGGTAGTCCGCCTTCAGATGATCCTGCGCGACCGCGCCGGCCGGGCTCGAGGCATCGGGATCGAGCACCACGCAGCGGTAGCCCAGCGCCTGTGCCGCATGGACGAACATGCGGCCGAGCTGGCCGCCTCCCAGCACGCCCAGCGTCGCATGGCCCGGCAACAGCGGCAGCAGCGGCATCAGCGCAGCTCCTCGCTCATCGCGGTCGCGGCGGCGGTCTGGCGCTTGCGGAACGCGTCGAGCCTGGCGCGCAGGTCCGCGTTGTCGCGCGCCAGCACGGCCACGGCGAACAGCGCCGCGTTGCCCGCGCCGGCGGTGCCGATCGCGAAGGTCGCCACCGGGATGCCCTTGGGCATCTGCACGATCGAGTGCAGCGAATCCACGCCCTGCAGATGGCGGCTGGCCACCGGCACGCCCAGCACCGGCACCAGCGTCTTGGCGGCCAGCATGCCGGGCAGATGGGCGGCGCCGCCGGCCCCGGCGATGATCGCCTTCAGGCCCCGGCCCTCGGCCTGCTCGGCGTAGGCGAACATCTCGTCGGGCATGCGGTGCGCGGAAACGACCCGCGCCTCGAACGGCACGCCGAACTCGGTGAGAATGTCGGCGGCGTGCTTCATGGTCTCCCAGTCACTGCTGGAGCCCATCACCACGCCGATGACGGGGGCGATGGCGGGAGTGGTGGCGCTGCTCACGGGTCGGTCCTCGATCTGTCAATCGTGAAACCTTGAATTGTAGGCGGGCAGCCTCAGGTGCCGTTCTTGCCGCTTGGCGAACACCCCCCGCCCCCGCTGATCTCCCCACCATGACCGACATCACCCTCCAGAACTTCGAAGCCGACCTCTTGCAGGCCTCCATGCAGCAGCCGGTGCTGCTGGACATCTGGGCGCCGTGGTGCGGTCCGTGCCGCACGCTGGGTCCGATGCTGGAGAAACTGGAGGTCGCCTACGCCGGCCGCTGGAAGCTGGCCAAGCTCAACAGCGACGACCAGCCGGAAATCGCGACCCAGCTGAGCCAGGCCTTCGGCGTGCGCTCGATCCCGTTCTGCGTGATGTTCGTCGGCGGCCAGCCGGTGGACGGCTTCGTGGGCGCGATCCCCGAGGCGCAGATCCGCGAGTTCCTGGACCGCCACGTGCCCACCGGCGAGGCGCTCGAGGCCGAGGAGGACCTGGCCGAGGCGCAGGCGCTGATGGAGGAAGGCGACAGCGACGGCGCGCTGCAGAAGCTGCAGGCGGCGGTGCAGGCCGACCCGGCCAACGAGACGGCACGCTTCGACCTGATCCGCGCGCTGCTGGAGGACGATCAGCTGGAGCACGCCAAGGCGGCCTTCGCGCCGGTGGCGCATCTGGCCGCGGACACGATCACGCCGCATCCGCGCTTCCAGGCGCTGGCCGCGTGGATCGCCGCGGCGGAGCGCGCCGAGCAGGGCCTCGATCCCGCCGCGCTGCAGGCGGCGATCAGCGCCAACAAGCGCGACTTCGACGCCCGCTTCGCGCTGGCGCAGGGCCTGTTCGCCGGCCGCGACTTCACCGGCGCGATGGAGGAGTTGCTCGAAATCATCATGCGCGACAAGACCTGGAACGACCAGCTCGCGCGCAAGACCTATGTCTCGATCCTGGAGCTGATGACCAAGCCGGCCCCGCCGGCACATGGCGCCGCGGCGCCGCAGGCGGGCGGCGGGCTGCAGCTCTCCGGCCCGAGCACCGTGGCCCCGGCCGATCCGCTGGTCGACCAGTACCGCCGCAAGCTCAGCATGGCGCTGTTCTGATCACCGATCAGCAGTTCCTGATCAGAAGAGGATCCGCCCCACGCCGGCGCGGGTCAGCCGGTCCAGTTCCTGCGGATCGGCCTCGTTGTCGGTGACCAGCACGTCGATGCCGGCGCAGTCGCAGACCTGCATGCGGCTGCCCTGGCCGAGCTTGCTGGCATCGGCCAGCAGCACCCGCTGGCGCGCGCGCGCCAGCATCGCCTGCGCCACCGCGACCTCGGCCCACAGATAGCTCATCGCGCCCTGGCGCGCGTCGAGCGCGGTCGGCGACACCAATGCGAGGTCCACGCGATGCCGCGCGATCTCGGCCACGGTGAACTCTCCGAAGGTGGCCGAGGTCTCCGGCACGAACTCGCCGCCGAGCATCAGCACCTCGTGCCCCTGCCGGCCCGCCATCGCGTCGCACACCGCGACCGAGTTCGTGATCACCCGCAGCGCCGGCTCCTGGGCCAGCGCCTGCGCCAGCGCGTGGGTCGTCGACCCGGCGTCGATGAACAGGCTCATGCCCGGCTTCACCAGCGTCAGCGCCTGGCGCGCGATCGCCTGCTTCTGCCGCCGGCGCGACTGCACCCGCTCCGCGTAGCTGGCCTCGGCCGGCATCTCGGACGGCACCGCGCCGCCGTGCACCCGCGCGAGCTTGCCGCCCTGCTCCAGCTCGATCAGGTCGCGGCGCACCGTCTCGCGCGATACGCCGAGTTCGCGCGCCGCCTCGTCCGTCGTCAGCCGGTGCCGCTCGCGCAGCAGCAAGAGGATCTTGTCGTGTCGTTCCTGAGACCACATGGCTCGGTTGTTCTCCCCGATGACTGCCGCCGGCGACACCTGCCTCGCCTGGCGGCTCCCGCATTCATCCAGACCCGAGCCTCAATGTCGTGACAGTTTGAGGATTCATTTGTGATGTTGTGGATTTACAGCGGCAGAAGCGGGCAGAGCTGTGGTTTCTCGTGTTTGTCGTTGTCTTGTCGTGGACGGTTGTGACAGTGCGAGGCGTTCGATCCTCAAACCGCCCCCTTCACCGCACCGAGTCCACCCATGAAGCACCCGATGCCCTGCGCCCTGGCGCTCGCCCTGAGCCTGGCGTACGCCCTCCCCGCCTCCGCCCAATCGACCGCACCGTCCACGGACGCCTCCGACCGCGCCGAACTGGAGCGCGTCACCGTCTCCGTCGGCCGCGGCCAGCTGCGTTCGGTGCAGAGCCTGAACCAGGCGGAGTTCGACAACGCGCCCGCCGGCACCAGCCCGCTGGCGACGGTCGCGCGCCTGCCGGGCGTGAACTTCCAGGCCGCCGACGGCCTGGGCAACTACGAGTGGTCGACGCGCTTCACCGTGCGCGGCTTCTCGCAGAACCAGCTCGGCTTCACCCTCGACGACGTGCCGCTGGGCGACATGTCCTACGGCAACTTCAACGGCCTGCACATCAGCCGCGCGATCTCGAGCGAGAACGTCGGCCGCGCCTCGCTGTCGCAGGGCGCGGGCGCGCTGGAGGCGGCGTCTTCGAGCAACCTGGGCGGCACGCTGCAGTTCTATTCGAACGACCCGGCCGGCCAGTTCGGCTTCAGGGCCTCGCAGACGCTGGGCAGCGACTCGGCCACCCGCACCTTCCTGCGCGTGGACAGCGGCGCGTCCTCGCTGGGCCAGGTCTACCTGAGCTACACGAACCAGGACGCCGACAAGTGGAAGGGCTCCGGTCAGCAGAAGCTGGAGCAGTGGAATTTCAAGTGGGTCAAGACCGTGGGCGACAGCCGCTTGTCTGCCTTCGCCAACACCTCGCGCCGCCGCGAGGTCGACTATCAGGATCTGTCGCTGGACCTGATCAAGCGCCGCGGCGACACGCTGGACAACTTCTATCCGGACTTCACGGCCGCGGTGAACGCCGCCAACACGCTGTGCCAGCCGAGCAACTACGTCGCCGCCTGCGATGACCAGTACTACGCCGGCGCCGGCCTGCGCAACGACGAGCTGGCCGGCGCCACCGCCGACCTGCGCCTGGCCACGAACACGACGTGGAAGACCACCGCGTACTACCACCACAACAAGGGCATGGGCCTGTGGTTCACGCCGTACACCGCGACGCCGGCGCTGAAGGACGCGACGGGCAACGACATCGCGGGCACCGGCTCCCCGATCGCCGAGCGCACCACCGAGTACGGCATCCACCGCTGGGGCGTGGTCTCCAACGCCGAGATGGACCTGGGCGAGCACCTGCTCAAGGCCGGCGTCTGGTTCGAGGACAACGACTTCGATCAGGCGCGCCGCTTCTACGCAGTGCGCCCGAACGCGCTGCCCAGCGTCTACCAGTTCCCGAGCAACCCGATGTCCACGCAGTGGCAGTACGGGTTCAATACCAAGACCACGCAGTTCTCGCTGTCCGACACCTGGTCGGTGACCAAGGAGTTGACCGTGGGCGCGGGCTTCAAATCGCTGAAGGTCAAGATCGACGGCCAGCTCGAGGCCGGCACCGGCCCGTCGGGCTCGATCACCGCGCAGAAGAACTTCCTGCCGCAGCTGGGCATCAACTACCGCCTGTCGGCGAGCAATGAGCTCTACGGCACCATCGCCCGCAACATGCGCGCCTATCAGGGCGCGGCGACCGGCACCTCGCCGTTCGCGACCACGGCGGCGGGCTTCGACGCGATCAAGGGCACTCTCAAGCCGGAGACCTCCGACACCGTCGAAGCCGGCTGGCGCACCAGCGGCCGCGGCTACGAGGGCTCGGTCAGCGCCTATCTCGTGAACTTCAAGGACCGCCTGCTGAGCATCCAGCAAGGCAGCGGCATCCAGGGCAATCCGGTGGTGCTGTCCAACGTCGGCGACGTGCGCGCCACCGGGGTGGAAGGCGCGCTGTCCTTCCGCCTGGCGCCGACGCTCACCTGGTACAACAGCGTGAGCCTGTCCAAGTCGACCTACCGCGACGACGTCGTCAGCGGCGGCACGCCGGTGGCGATCCGCGGCAAGCGCGTGACCGACGCGCCCGACACCATGGTCAAGTCGCAGCTCGGCTACGACGACGGCGCGCTGTTCGGCAGCATCGGCGTGGACTACATGTCCAAGCGCTACTACTCGTACACCAACGACGCCTCGGTGCCGGACCGCACGCTGGTCAACGTCAGCGCCGGCTACAAGATGAAGAACGTGTCGATGCTGCGCGAGCTGAGCCTGCAGGCCAGCGTGAGCAACCTGTTCGACAAGCACTACATCTCGACGATCGGCTCCAACGGCTTCACCAACAGCGACAAGGACGGCACCTACGCCACGCTGCTGCCGGGCGCGCCGCGCCAGTTCTACGTCACGCTGACCGGCAAGTTCTGACGCCATGGCCGACCGCGAGAACGACCGCACGAACGACCGCCAGCGCGGCCGAGCGACACGCGAGCCCGCGCTGACGCGCCGCCAACTGCTCCTGGCGGGATCGCTGGCCACGCCGCTGGCGGTTCCGCTGGCGGGCTGCGCGGCGCCGGCCGCGGAGGGACCGTCCTCCGCGGACGTCCCGCCCGGCACGGCCGCGGCGCGGCGCTTCCGTGTCGCGTTCGGCTCCTGCGCGAAGCAGTCCAAGCCGCAGCCGATCTGGCGCGCCATCGGTGCGGCCAAGCCGGATCTCTTCCTGTTCCTCGGCGACAACCTGTATGCCGATGCGCGCGACGAGGCCACGCTGCGCCAGCGCTATGCCGAGTTCATGGCGGTGGAGCCGCTGCAGGCCTTCCGCCGCGCGACGCCGCACCTGGCGATCTGGGACGACCACGACTTCGGCGATGACGACGAGGGCGCGGATTACCCGCTCAAGCAGCTGTCGCAGCAGCTGTTCTGCGATGCCTGGGGCGAGCCGGCGGACTCGCCGCGCCGCCGCGCGGACGGCGTCTACACGAGCCAGGTGTTCGAGGCCTTCGGCCGCCGCATCCAGGTGATCCTGCCGGACCTGCGCTTCAACCGCACGATGCTGACGGCGGATCCAGCGCTGAAATCGAGCTACGCCGCGATGGTGTTGCGGGCCAAGCTCAGCGGCCAGCCGATGACGGGCTGGTACGTGCCCGATCCGCGGCCGGAGGCGACCATCCTCGGGGAGGCGCAATGGCAATGGCTGCAAGCGCAGCTGCGCGTGCCGGCGGACGTGCGGCTGATCGGGTCCAGCGTGCAGTTCGCGGCCGAGGGCAGCGGCTGGGAATGCTGGGCCAACTTCCCGCGCGAGCGGGCGCGTCTCATCGAGCTGATCCGCACGACCGGCGCCCAGGGCGTGGTGTTCCTCAGCGGCGACATGCATTACGCGGAGCTGTCCAGCGTCGAGGTCGAAGGCGGCTACCCGCTATGGGACGCGACCTCGAGCGGCCTGACCGAGGTCTGGGACATTCCCACGCCCAACCGCAACCGCCGCTCGGCGGTGATGGCGGAAGTGAACTTCGGCATCGTGGACATCGAGCCTGTCACCGAAGGAGAGGATGATCTGCGACTTCGCCTCGCGCTGTGCGACGTGAATGGAAAGGCCAAGGTGACGAAGGACCTGCTGCTGTCGGACCTGCGTCGCCACGCCAAGGAGAAGACCGCATGACCCTGTCCCGACGCGCCCTGCTCCGGACCCTGCCCGCCCTGTGCGGGCCTTTTGCCCTGAACGCCCTGGCCCAGGGCGGCATGCCGGCGACGCCGGCGCTGGATGCGCTGATGACCGCGGCGCGCAAGGAGGGCCGCGTGCACAGCCTGGGCATGCCCGACGACTGGGCCAACTGGCGCGCCACGTGGGCGGACCTGCAGCGGCTTTACGCGATCGCCCACGTCGACACCGACATGAGCAGCGCCGAGGAGATCGCCAAGATCGAGGCCGAGAAGGGCAATGCGAGCGCCGACCTGGGCGACGTGGGCTTCGAGTTCGGCGCGATCGCGAAGGCGCGCGGCATCACGCAGGCCTACCAGCCGACGACCTGGGCGCAGGTGCCGGACTGGGCCAAGGATCCCGAAGGCCATTGGGCGCTGGCCTACACCGGCACGATCGCGTTCGCGGTGAACCGCCGGCGGCTCAAGGACGTGCCGCGCAGCTGGCAGGCACTGTTCGCGTCGAAGGCGCGCGTGATGATCGGCGAGGTCGGCCGCGCGGCGCAGTCCAACGCGGCGGTGCTGGCGGCGGCGCTGGCGCTGGGCGGGGACGAGACCCGCCTTCAGCCGGCGCTGGCCGCCTTCGCGCAACTGGCGAAGGAGCGGCGCCTGATCGGCACCAACGCCACGCCGGCGCTGATGGAGCGGGCGGAGGCTGATGTCTTCCTGCTGTGGGACTTCAACGCGCTGTCCTACCGGGCCAAGCTGCCCAACGCGGCGGACTACGAGGTGCTGATCCCCTCGGACGGCTCGGTGACCAGCGGCTACACGACGATCATCAACCGCTGGGCGCCGCACCCCAACGCGGCGATGCTGGCGCGCGAGTACATCTTCAGCGACGCCGGTCAGATGAACCTGGCGCGCGGCCATGCGCGGCCGATCCGCGTCGCGCATCTGAAGCTGCCGCCGGATCTGAAGGCGCTGCTGGTGCCGGAGGCCCAGTACGCGAAGGCGCGCGCGCTCAAGCCGGCCGTGTGGACCGAGGAAGTGAAGAAGCTGCCGCGCGCGTGGCAGCGCGAGGTGCTGGGAGCGGCGCGATGAGCGAAGCGGGCCAGGGCCAGGGCCAGGGCCAGGAGCAGGCGCCTGCCGCCGCTCGGCGGCGGCTCGTCGTGCTGCTGGCCGATGGCCTTCGCGCCGACACCGCGCGCGACTACATGGGCTATCTGCAGGCGCTCAACGAAGCCGGCCGCGCGCAGTGGCGCTCGCTGCGCTGCGAGTTGCCCAGCCTGTCGCGCCCGCTTTACGCGACGGTGATCAATGGCCAGACGCCGCTGACGCACGGCATCCTGGGCAATGGCCAGGCGGGTCAGCGGCTGGCGCGCCACCTGTTCCAGGCGCTGGACGCGCGGGGCGTGCCGGCGGCGGTGGCGGCCTATCACTGGTTCTACGAGCTGCTGGCCGGCGAGGTCTTCGACCCGCTGCGCCATCGCGACGCGGTGCCCGCGGGCTGCGGCATCGCCGCGGCGCGCTGGTACTGGGAGGACGACTATCCCGACAGCCACCTGCTCGCCGACGCCGAGGCGCTGCGCCGCGCGCATCTGCCGCTGGACGGCCCGTCGCTGCTGTTCGTTCATCCGATGGGACCCGACCTCGCGGGCCATCTGCACGGCGGCGAGTCCACGCAGTACGCAATGAGCGCGCGCAAGCTCGACATGCTGCTCGCGCAGTTGCTGCCGCGCTGGCACGCGGCGGGATTCGACCTGCTGCTGACCAGCGATCACGGCATGCACGCGGACCGCATGCATGGCGGGCCGCTGCCCGTCGAGCGCGAAGTGCCGCTGGTCTGGGCGCCGCATGACGGCGCCACCGGCCTGGCGCTGCCCGAGCGGCAGACCGATGTCGCCGGCTGGATCCTCGAGCGGCTCGGCCTGGGCGGACTCGAGGGCCACGCCGATCGCGAGGACGCCGCCGCATGGCGCTGAACGCGGGCAGCGCAGGGCGCTGCGCCTGGCCCTTGCTGCTGCTCACCGGCGTTGCGCTGGTGCTGCCCTTTGGCTGGCGCGCGGCGACGATCTTCGGCGACTGCATCGGCCATGGCGACGGCTGCGCGATCGGCGAGCTCACCGCCGATGGCTACTACCTCGAAGCGGCCTGGAACACGCTGTGGCTGAGCGCGCTGTCGGCGCTGATCGGCCTGCTCATCGGCCTGGGCGCGGCGATCGCGCTGTTGCGGCTGCCCCGCATGGAGCGCCCGGTGACGCTGCTCGCGAGCCTGGGGGCCAACTTCTCCGGCGTGCCGCTCGCGGTGGCGCTGCTGTTGCTGTTCGGGGCGCAGGGCGTGGTGACGGTCTCGCTGCAATCGATGGGCCTGCCGCCGTGGATTGACCTGCAGGGCCTGGGTGGGCTGCTGCTCGCCTATGTGTGCTTCCAGGCGCCGCTGGCGGCGCTGTTGCTCATCGCGCCAGCGAGGATGCTCGATGCCTCGCTGCAAGACGCGGCAGCGACGCTGGGCGCGGGACCCGCGCTGTACTGGCGGCGCGTCGGCCTGCCGCTCCTGCTGCCGAGTCTGGTCGAGGTGGTCGGCCTGCTCTTCGCCAACGCGGCGGCGGCGTTCGCGACGCCGTTCGCGCTCAGCGGCACAGCGGCCCACGTGCTGGCGGTGCGCATCGCGTCGCTGGTGAGCGGCGACATCTTCGCGCAGCCGGAGCTCTCGGCGCTGCTGGCGCTGATCCTGTTCGCGATGCTCGCGGCGGTGCTCGGCCTGACGCGCTGGCTGGCCGCGCGGTTGCGGAAAGGGATCGCATGAGCGCCGCGCATAGGCCCCCGGTCTTCTCGGCGTTCGCGCTGGCCGCGCTGCTGATCGCCGTGCTGGTGCCAATGGCGGCGCTGCTGCTCTACGGACTGAGCGGCCGCTGGGACCGTCACTGGTGGCCGGAAGCGCCGACGCTGCGCTGGCTCGGCGAGGCCGTGCGCGACCCGCGCGTGCAGGGCGCGGTGCTGCGGACCACGGCGCTCGCCCTGGCCAGCGCCACGCTCGCGCTGATCTGCGGCGCGCTGGCAACGATCCCGGCCGCGATCGCTGCGCAGCTGGACCCGCATCCGAAAGCCGCCGCGCTGCGCCGCGCGCTCGACCTGATCGCGCTGCTGCCTTTCGCGATCGCGCCGGTGGTGATCGCGATCAGCGCGCTGGAGCTCTTCGTCGGGCGCTGGGGCGGCTGGCTGCCCTTGCCGCTGGTCTACGTGGCGGTGGTCGCGCCGACGCTGTTCCCGCTGATCCACAAGACGCTGCAATCGGCGCTCGCCCAACTGAACGCCGCCGCGCTGATCGAGGCCGGCCGCACGCTGGGCGCCAGCGACGGGCTGACGATCCGCCGCGTGCTGCTGCCGATGCTGGCGCCTGCGCTGCTGGCGGCCTTCCTGCTCGCCTGGGTGACGGCGGCGATGGAGTTCGCCATCGCCAATCTGCTGCTCGGCGGGCAACTCGAACTGCTGCAGCCGCTGATGAACAGCCTGCGCAATGCCAACGGCCATCAGGCTGCCGCGCTGATGGTGCTGGCTTTCGCTGGCGTCGGTGCAGTCGTCGCGGGGGTGGCCGCGCTGACGCGGCGCTGGACGGCTGTGGATCAACCTCGATGACTGGACGATGAGCTCGATCGCTTCTCCGACTCTTGATGGCGGTGCCGCCGCGACGGCGGACGCGCCGCACTTGGCGGTGCGCGATGCCCGGCTCGCGCTCGGCGGCCGGCCGGTGCTGCGCGGCATCGACCTCACGCTGGCGCGCGGCGAAGTGGTGGCGCTGCTCGGCGCGTCCGGCTGCGGCAAGACGACGCTGCTGCGCTCCATCGCGGGACTGCAGCGGCTGGACGAGGGATCGATCGCGATGGGCGGACGGTTCGTGCAGTCGCTGCCGCCGCAGCGGCGTGACATCGGCATGGTGTTTCAGCATTACGCGCTGTTCCCGAATCTGTCGGTGCGCGAGAACATCCGCTTCGGCCCGCTCGCTCGCGGCGAAGACGCGGCCCAGGCCGACGCGCGCGCCGATGAGTTGCTTGCGCTCATCGATCTGCAGGCCATGGCCGACCGGCTGCCGCAGGCTTTGTCGGGTGGCCAACGCCAGCGCGTGGCGCTCGCTCGCGCGCTGGCGACGCGGCCGATGCTGCTGCTGATGGACGAGCCTTTCTCCGCGCTCGACGAGCATTTCCGCCTGCCGCTGCGGCGCCAGTTCCGGCAGCTGCAGCGCGAGCTGGGTCAGAGCTGTGTGATCGTCACGCACGATCGCGAGGAAGCCTTCGAGGTTGCCGACCGCGTCGCGGTCATGTTCGACGGCGTCATCGCGCAATGCGCGTCGCCGCGCGAGCTGCGCCGGGCGCCGGCCAACCGGCGCGTCGCCGATTTCCTCGGCATGTTCAACCGGCTGGACGCGCGCACGCTGGAGGGCACGTGGCGGCGCGAGAGCGGCCACTGGATCGCGCCGGTGGAGGCGCTGATGTTGGCCGGTGACTCGCCAGACACGCAGGGCGCGCCCGCGCTGCGCTTCCCGGCGACGCTGCGCGCCAGCTATCCCGGCCAGCAACGCGTGGCTTGCGAGTTCGAAGGTCCGGGCGGTCAGACGCTCACGTTGTGGCGGCGGCACGAGGACGCCGAACTGGCCGCGGGCAGCATGGTGGAACTCATGATCGCGGAGCCCGCAATGCGGTGGATCGAGGACTGAGACGGCCCTGCTACTGCATCGCTCCAGCGCCGCCCTCGACGATCAGCCGAAGGCGATCCAGTCCCTCTTGCGTCCCCCGCATGCGCTGCTCCAGGTCGCGGTGGCCGTCGAAGTAGGCGAGCTGCTCGGTGTAGACCATGTGCGTGCCGGTGGCCATCGGCTCGAACTCGACGGTGACCAGCGACGCGGACAGCTTGCGCCCGCCCATGACCATGTCATAGGCGAAGACGATGCGGCGGCCGTCGACGATGTCGAAGAACACCTTCTCGACGAACTGGTCGCCGAGATCCGCATGGCGCGCGTGGTATGACTCTCGGCCCAGCGGACGGAAGTCCAGGCTGTAGTGAACGACGTTCTCGGGATGGCAATCGGACCATTGGCGCTTCGCATCGGGATCGGCCCAGGCGCGGAACACCGCGGCGGGGCTCGCGCGGAAGTCGCGCTCGATGACGAAGCTGGTGTGCAGCGCGGGAATGGGTGTCATCTCATTTCCTCTTGGCCTTGCCTGATTTCCTGGACGGCGCTGGTGGCGGCGGGTCTGCGGGTTCGGCGGCTTCAGCGGCCAGATAGGCCTCCAGCCGATCGAACTGTGCATTCAGACCGGCCTTGCGCTGGGCGACCCATTGCTCCATCGCCGCGAAGGCGGCAGGCACGATGCGATAGGTGCGCACGCGGCCGGCCTTCTCCGACGCCACGAGGCCGCCTCCCTCGAGCACGGCCAAGTGCTTGACCGCCGAGGGCATCGCGATGCCCAGCGGCTCCACGAGCGCCGACACCGAAGCCGGACCGGCGCCGAGCTGATCGAGCATGCGCCGCCGCGTCGCGTCGGACAACGCGAAGAACTGTCGATCCAGCAGATCCGGGTCGGGTGGAGGCGGCGGGGACTTCGGTCCCGCCGGGAGGGCCGTCACGCGCGCCATCTCAGACTTCCTCCGCGGGGCGATAGCGTTCGGGCAGCGCTTCGCGATACGGGTAGAGCTTGAAGAACGGCCTCGCTTCCTCCAGCGCGCGCAGCACGGAGGGACGCTGCATCAACCGGCCGATGTAGCCGGCAAGACGCTGCCGCGAAGCGTCGATCGGCACCAGCGTGGTCGCGTAGAACAGCGACGGCGCCGCTGCGCAGTCGGCCATGCTGAAGTGGTCACCCGCGATCCACGCGCGGCCAGCGAGGCGCTCATCCAGCAGACCGTAGGCCATCGCCAGCGTGTCGCGCGCCTTGGCGACGCCCGTCGGATCGCGTTGCGGCTCAGGGCGCATCCGGTCTCCGACGATGGCCTGCATCGGCGTCATCACGTAGGCATCGAGCAGGCGATCCATCAGCCGGACCTCAAGCGCCGCATCCATGTCGTCGGGCAGCAGGCGCTGATCAGCGCTCGCGTGATGGCGAGCGAGGTACTCAATGATCACGCTGGTCTCGGGGACCACGCGGTCGCCGTCGATCAGCAGCGGCATCTTTCCCGTCGGCCAGCGCGCCAGGAAGGCCTCGCGCTGGGCTCGGTCGCCCAGGTCCAGGAAGCGCCGCTCGACCTCGATGCCCATTTCGTCCAAGGCGATCATCACCTTGTGGCAATAAGAGGAAAGCGGATGGAAGTACAGGCTCAGGGACATCGGAGCACCTCGATAGTTTCCGGATGAGGAAAGTTTAACCAATACTTTCCCGACTGTCTAACTATCCAAGACACACCGGCTCGAAGAGGGTTGTCACCTTCCAAGTTAGGGGGATCGCTTGACCTGTTGGTCGCCTAACTTTCCTGGCCCTCGATTCGAGGCTTGAACGGAGGATGTCATGAAGAACATCGTAGTGAAGGCGTTGTTGGCGATCGGTTTCTGCGGCGTGATGGCGATGGCGCCGGTGCGTGCAGGTGACTGGCCCATGACGCAGGGCGATTTCTGGGAAGTCACCGGCGTGCATCTGAAGGATGGCGGCGCGCTGTCCTATGCGCAGTTCCTGGCGAAGGACTGGAAGGCGGATCAGGAGTTCGCCAAGTCCAAGGGCTGGATCAAGGACTACATGATCATGGCCAACGCCTACCCCAGGAAGGGCGAGCCCGATCTCTACCTCGTGGTGAGAACCGAGCGCCTGCCCACCGGCGCCGAGGGCGAGAAGCGCAACGACGAGTACCTCGCCTGGCGCAAGAAGACCGAGGCGCAGATGCAGAAGGAGAGCGGCAACCGGCTCGAGTTCCGCGACATCGGCAGCTCGATGCTGCTGCAGGAGTTGAAGTTCAAGTGAGCGCGGCGCGGGTCGCTTCCAGCGGCCCGCCTCTGCACATCAATCAGGCCGGCGCGGACGACTCGCGAAGCGCCACGAGCTTCTCGTTCATCCTCGCGAAGCGCGGACTCGGCAGCGCCGCGAAGTCCGCACGCGGCATCCAGCGCACGCCCTTCACCTCCGCCCATTGCGGCTGCACCGGCTGCGTGGAGTCGGCCGCGAAGAGATAGATGAAGTCATGGTGCAGGTGGTCGCCCTCGCCCTTCGCGGGGTTGGCCCGGATTGCGTGCGACTCGACATCGAAGGGGAGCGCGCCCCCTGCGCCCGCCGGCCACGGCGCAAAGCGCTCCACGCCGGTTTCCTCCCGGACCTCGCGCGCCGCTGACACGTCCAGTCGATCGGCGCCTTCGTGATGGCCGCCCGGCTGCAGCCAGCGGTCGAGCACCTTGTGGTGAATCATCAGCACCATGTCGGCCCGCGCGTCGTAGACGATGCCGCTCGTGGTCACGTGCCCGCGCATGTTGGCGCGGGCGAAGACGTCGGCAGGATCTTCCAGCAATTGCGCCATCAGCGCGCCGAGCTCCTCACGCTCCCGCGGATGCGCCTCCAGGTAGCGGTTCAGTTGATCGAGCGCGTGAGCGCGCAGGTCCGAAGCGGTCATGGAGCGGCAAAGCATTGAAGTGAGCGGACCGACATTCTGTTGCCATCTCGTCCCCTCGCGGCGAAGCGGCTCGCCCCCGCGAGCACCCCGCCTCGGGAACGGGTTTTGCCTTGAGCCCGGACCCCGTCCCGCGCAACATCGCCAGAACGACGAACAAGGAGGACTCGATGGAAGCCGCATCCCTGAAACTCGGACTCGTCGGCAACTGCGCGGTCAGTGCGCTGATCGACGACCGCGCCCGCGTGGTCTGGTGCTGCGCACCCCGCTTCGACGGCGATCCGGTCTTCCACGCGCTCATCGACTCCCCCGAAGGCATCGGCCCCGACGGCACGTTCCAGGTCTTGCTGGAAGATTTCTCCCATAGCGAGCAGTCCTACGACCACGGCACCGCCGTGTTGCGCACCCGCCTCCACGACCGGCACGGCAACGCGATCGAGATCACCGATTTCATGCCGCGCTTCTTCCTCAACGACCGCCCCTATCGCCCGATGATGCTGGTGCGCCGCATGCGCCCCATCCAGGGCCATCCCCGCATCCGCGTCATCCTGCGCCCGGTCATCCAGTGGGGCTCCGCCCACCCCGCCCGCACCCGCGGCAGCAACCACCTGCGCTTCGTCGGCCCGGAAGGCACCATCCGCCTGACCACCAATGCGCCGCTGACCTACGTGCAGGAGGAGACCGCCTTTTCGCTCGACATGCCGATGAGCTTCGTCTTCGGCCCCGACGAGACGCTGGATCGCGGCGTCGAGGACATCGCCCGCGTGCTCGAGGAAAAGACCATCGCCTACTGGCGCGACTGGACGCGGCGCCTGGCGATCCCGCTCGAGTGGCAGGAAGCCGTGATCCGCGCCGCCATCACGCTCAAGCTCTGCCTCTACGAGGAGACCGGCGCCATCGTCGCCGCGATGACCACCAGCGTGCCCGAAGCCCCCCACACCCAGCGCAACTGGGACTACCGCTATTGCTGGCTGCGCGACGCGTTCTTCGTCGTGCGCGCGCTCAACAGCCTGTCCGAGACCGGCACGATGGAGGACTACCTGCGCTGGATGCGCAACATCATCGGCCAGTCCAAGGACGGCCACGTGCAGCCGCTCTACGGCATCGGGCTGGAGGCCAAGCTCACCGAGCACCTCGTCCCGCATCTGCGCGGCTATCGCGGCATGGGGCCGGTGCGCGCGGGCAACCAGGCCTTCGAGCACTTCCAGCACGACGTCTACGGCAACATCGTGCTGGGCTCCGCGCAGGCCTTCTTCGATCACCGCCTGCACCAGCGCGCCGGCATCGACGAGTTCGCGCTGCTGGAGCGCGCCGGCGAGCAGGCCTTCGCGATCCACGACAAACCCGATGCCAGCATGTGGGAGCTGCGCACGCGCGCCCGCGTCCACACCTCGTCGGTGCTGATGAACTGGGCCGCCTGCGACCGGCTCGCCAAGATCGCGCGCGTGCTCGCGCTGCCGCAGCGCGCCGCGCTCTGGCAGGATCGCGCCGACCTCATCAAGCGCAAGATCCTGGACAACGCCTGGAGCGACCACCGCAAGGCCTTCGTCGAGAGCTTCGGCGGCAAGGACCTCGATGCCAGCGTGCTGCTGATGACGGAGGTCGGCTTCATCGATCCGCGCGATCCGCGCTTCATCAGCACCGTGGACGCGCTCGAGGCCTCGCTGTGCGACGGCCCCTACATGCGCCGCTACGAGGCGCCCGACGACTTCGGCAAGCCCGAGACCTCGTTCAACATCTGCGCGTTCTGGCGCATCGATGCGCTGGCCCGCATTGGCCGCGTCGACGAGGCGCGCGAGATCTTCGAGGCGCTGCTGGCGGCGCGCAACCACCTCGGCCTGCTGTCCGAGGACACGCATCCGGTCACCGGCGAGCTCTGGGGCAACTTCCCGCAGACCTATTCGATGGTGGGCATCATCAACGGCGCGATGCGGCTCTCGCGTCCGTGGGAATCGCAGATCTGAGCGCGCTCAGTTCAGCAGCACGCGGCGTCCCAGCGCCGCCAGCGGACGCGCCACCGCGCGCTGCAGGCCAGGCTTGAGCAGCAGCGGCTTGAGCATCATGCGCACCGCCAGATCCATCGGCAGATTGGCGCTGACCAGTTGGATGGCCTCTTGCGCGAGCGCGTCCGCATTGGCGATCGGCGCGGGACCGCCATCGGGCGCGCCGGTGCGCAGCCGCGCGTTGACCGCGTGACGCAGCGCGATGGTGGCGTCCTCGCGGCGCAGCTCCAGTGCCCGGCGCACCAGCGCCGCGATCACCTGGCCGCGATGCAGCCCTTCGATCTCGCGGTACTTCAGGAAGAAGGAATAGAAGTTCTTGTAATGCCGCACCTCGTCGCAGCGGATGCGCCAGAAGAGGTCGCGCAGCACCGGCTCGTCGCAGGCTTCGTAGAGCGCCTGGTAGTAGGTGGTCGTGCCCATCTCGACGATGCAGCGCGCCACCATCTCCTGCCCGCGCGTGGGCTCGAGCTCGTCCATCGTGCACAGCCGCGCGTACTCCTCGAAGAAGCCGGCATACGCCGTCTCCCAATCGAAGCCCGGCCACACCTGCCGCACATAGGCCTTCAGCGCGGCGCCGTGCTGCAGCTCCTCAGGCTCCCAGTGGTCGCGCAGCCAGCCCGCGACGGCGGGGTCGTCGTCGAAGTGCTCGATCAGGTTGCGGGTGTAGGTGTCGCTGCCGCTCTCGATGAAGGAGGCGCTGCACACCAGCAGGAACAGCGCGTCGTGGTCGCGCACGAGGCCGGTGTCGACGCGGGACAGCGCCAGGTCGGCCAGGGACCAGTGGGTCGAGGACATGGGGGCGATCATGCCTGAAGGGCGGGCAATCGGCATGCGGGGGCTTTGGGCCGCGCGGGCCGCGCGGCGCGCAGAATGGCCCGGCCCCTCCGCTTCCTGCCCCGATGCCTAAACGCTCCTCCCCCGCCGCCCTGCGCAAGGCCTGGCAGCAAGGCCTGAACGCCGTCACGGGCCAGGTCTTGCGCGCCGCCCGGAGCGCGGCGGACACCGTCGCCCGCGAGGCTGTCCCCAGCCTGCAGAAGACCCCTTCCCATCCGTCGCCCGGGCTGGGCGACTGGATCGCCGGCGTGGCATCCGGACGCGCGGGAATGCGGCGTTACCGGCTCTTCCGGCCCAGGGGGCTCGCGCCCGGGGCGCGGGTGCCGCTGCTCGTCATGCTGCATGGCTGCGGGCAGGATCCCGCCGGCTTCGCCCGCAGCACGCGGATGAACCGCCTGGCCGCGCGCGAGGGCTTCCTGGTGCTCTACCCGGAGCAGAGCCGCCTGGCCAATCCGCAGCGCTGCTGGAACTGGTTCGACACCGAGTCCGGACGCGCCCAGGCCGAGGCGGCGTTGATCCTCGCCGCCATCGATCAGGTCTGCCTGCTCTACCCCGCCGATCGCGAACGCGTCGCCCTCGCGGGGCTGTCCGCGGGCGCCGGCATGGCGGCGCTGCTCGCGACGCTCCATCCGGCGCGCTTCAAGGCCGTGGCGATGCATTCGGGCGTCGCGCCCGGCCTGGCGAGTTCAGCCACCACCGCGCTGCGCGCGATGCGCGGCAGGGCGATGCCCGCGGAGACCGCGCCCCTTCCCGCCAGTGATCAGTGGCCGCCGCTGCTCGTGATCCAGGGCACGCAGGACAAGGTCGTGGCGGCCACGAACGGCGTGGAGGCCGTGCGGCAGTGGTCGCAGGCACACGGCGTCTCGACGCAGGAGTCGCGCACCGTGCAGCGCGGGCGCCGCCGGCCGATGATCGTGACGGACTTCAAACGCGGCCGCAACATCGCCGCGACGCTCGTCGTCATCGAGGGTCTCGGCCATGCATGGAGCGGCGGGACCGCCAAGGCCCCGTTCAGCGATCCGGAAGGCCCGGACGCGACGGCAATGATCTGGCGCTTCGTCGCGAAGCGCTTCAGGGCGTGAGCCCGCTCGCGCTGAACAGCTCGCGCCACTCGCGCTGCTGCTCGCCGAACTGGCGCCACGCCTCCTCGGCCAGCGCTTGATGGCGCTCGGCGTCGGCCGCCGCGCCCAGCAGGCGGAAGGTCTGCGTCAGGCGGCTGTGCGTGATCGCGCGGTCGTCCAGCTCGCAGTCGGGATCGAGCTCGATCTCGGCCTCACGCGCCTGGTGCAGCGCCAGCTCGCGCTGGCCCAGGTTGGCGCGGCACCAGGCCAGGTCCGACAGCAGGCTGCTGCCCAGCCGCTCCAGGCCCAGCGACATCGCCTGCGGCAGATGCTCCTCATACAGGCGGCGCGCTTCATCGAACTCGCCCTGCACCGTCAGCACCTGCGCGCGCAGGACCGGCGTCAGGTCGACCATGAACACCGCGCCGACCGCCTCGTCGAAGTGATGCATCGAGTCGACCGTCAGCAGCAGTTCGGACCCGCGCGCCACCTGGCCCGACAGGCTCTCGCGGCGCAGCTGCGACGCGCGCATGCCCGACATGTTGAACATCAACGCCGACAGCGACGCATCGTCGCCCTCCATCGCGGCATGGCGGCGGGCGCGGATGTACCAGCGCTGCGCCATCTCGATGTCGCCGGCGTAGTGCCAGCCCACGCCCATCGCCATCGCCAGGCGCGCCAGCGCGACGTTGTCCTCGGGACGCGCTTCGTCCAGGCAGCGCTTCGCATGCGCGACCAGCTGCGCCGGGTCGTGGCGGATGAAGGCCAGCTGCGCCAGCCAGGCCGAGGCCAGCACGCGTACCTCGATCAGCGACGGCGCGGTGCTGGCGATCGCATGCGCCCGCTGGATGCGGTCCCAGGCCTGCTGCGCGACAAAGCCGTTGTAGTAGCTCATCAGGCCCTCGGCCATGTGCAGCCAGGCCCCGATCTCGGGATGCGGATGCTGGAACGACAGCTGATGCAGCGCGGTGAGCGCCTCGCGCGCCTCGGACACCGCGCCATGCCGCGCCAGCAGCATCGCGCGCTTGGCCCGCGCCGCGGCCGACGCCATCGGCGACGAGGCGGCGGCGATCTGCTTTTCCAGCTGCTTGAGCAGCCGGGACTTGATCACCTGCGGGAAGGAGGAGTCGGGCGGGGCGTCTGACATGCCGGCCTCAGCGCGTCAGCCGTTCGAGCGCTTCCTGGTACTTGGCGGCCGTGTTGGCGATGACGTCCGCGGGCAGCGCCGGCGGTGGCGCGACCTTGCCCCAGGGCTGGCCGCCGACCGTCGCCTGCTCCAGCCAGTCGCGCAGGAACTGCTTGTCGTAGCTCGGCGGATTGCTGCCGACCGCGTAGCTTTCCGCCGGCCAGTAGCGCGAGGAATCCGGCGTCAGCACCTCGTCCATCAGCGTCAGCGTGCCGTCGGCGTCCAGGCCGAACTCGAACTTGGTGTCCGCGATGATGATGCCCTTGGTCAGCGCGTAGTCCGCGGCGCGCTGGTACAGCTGGATCGCGATGTCGCGCACCTGCTCGGCCATCTCGCGGCCGATGATCTCGGAGCAGCGCTCGAAATCGATGTTCTCGTCGTGGTCACCCATCTCGGCCTTGGTGGCGGGCGTGAAGATCGGCTGCGGCAGCTTGCTGGCGTTCTGCAGGCCGGCCGGCAGCGCGACGCCGCAGACCTTGCCGCTGGCCTTGTACTCGGACCAGCCGCTGCCGGCCAGGTAGCCGCGCACCACCGCCTCGATGGGCAGCGGCTTCAGGCGCTTGACCAGCATCGCGCGGTCGCGGACCTGGTCCTGCTCGGCCTCGGTGACCACCGACAGCGGATCGTCGCCGGTCAGGTGGTTGGGGACGATGCCCGCCAGCTTGTCGAACCAGAACAGCGCCATCTTCGTCAGCAGGGCGCCCTTGCCGGGAATCGGCTCGCTCATGATGACGTCGAAGGCCGAGATGCGGTCCGACGCGATCATCAGGATGCGGTCGCTGCCCACCGCGTAGTTCTCGCGCACCTTGCCGCGCGCGATGAGGGGAAGGGAGGTCAGCGAGGAAGTGTGCAGGGCGGCGGTCATGGCGTTCGGTCGGACGGAACCGGAGGGAAAGCGGGGATTCTAGAGGCGGCGCATGAATCGCCGCCGCCCGCGCGCCCCGCCGATCGGGGTCACAGCGCGTCGAAGCCGGTGTAGCGGGCGATGAAGCGCGCCTTGCCTTCGCGCTCGAAACGGGCCTCGTCCCAATCGCCCTCGTCGAGCAGGGCAGCGCCGGCCGTGAACAGGTAGGTCCAGGCCCGCTGCCAGTTGCCGTCGGCGAGCGTCACCAGGACCTCGTGGCGCTCGTAGTCGCCGCCCTCGAAGCGGTCCAGCCGCGCCCAGGCGGGCTCTGGCACGTCCAGGTAGAGCCGGCCGACGACCTGGTGACCGGGCGACGGCACCATCGCTGGATAGTCGTGTCCGCGCACCGGATGGCGCGCGTGGTCGGCCAGCGTGGCGGCGTGCGGCGGCGCGAACGGGGCGGTGACGCCGCAGACGCGGGCCATGATGTCCGGCCACATCAGCGTGCCGTAGGTGAAGACATGCGCCATGGACGGAATGGAACGTACAGGGCCAAAACGAAAGAACCGGCGCGAGGCCGGTTCCGGGACGGTCTTACTGGACCACTTGCGCCAGCTCGCCGCGGGCATAGGCGGCGGCGATTTCAGTCAGCGGGCGGGGCTTGATCCTGGACGCCTGGCCTTCGCAGCCGAACTCCAGATAACGCGCCTTGCAGACCAGCTTGGCCGCTTCACGCGCCGGCTTGAGCCACTCGCGCGCGTCGAACTTGTCCGGGTTCTCGGCCAGGAACTTGCGCACCGCGCCGGTCATCGCCAGGCGGATGTCGGTGTCGATGTTGATCTTGCGCACGCCATGCTTGATGGCTTCCTGGATCTCCTCGACCGGCACGCCGAAGGTCTCCTTCATCTGGCCGCCGTACTGGTTGATGATCGCCAGCAGTTCCTGCGGCACGCTCGACGAGCCATGCATCACCAGGTGGGTGTTGGGGATGCGCTTGTGGATCTCCTTCACGCGCGAGATCGCCAGGATGTCGCCGGTGGGCTTGCGCGAGAACTTGTAGGCGCCATGGCTGGTGCCGATGGCGATGGCCAGCGCGTCCAGCTGCGTGGCCTTGACGAAAACGGCGGCTTCTTCCGGGTCGGTCAGCATCTGGCTGTGGTCCAGCTTGCCCGCGGCGCCGATGCCGTCTTCCTCGCCCGCGTCACCGGTTTCCAGGTTGCCCAGGCAGCCCAGTTCGCCCTCGACGGTCACACCGACCTTGTGCGCCATCTCGACGACGCGGCGCGTGACGTCCACGTTGTAGTCGAAGCTGGCCGGCGTCTTGCCGTCGTCCATCAGCGAGCCGTCCATCATCACCGAGCCGAAGCCCAGGTTGATCGCGCCCTCGCAGACCTTGGGGCTGGTGCCGTGGTCCTGGTGCATCACCAGCGGGATGTGCGGATAGGCCTCGACCGCGGCCTGGATCAGGTGCTTGATGAAGGGCTCGCCGGCGTACTTGCGGGCGCCGGCGCTGGCCTGCAGGATCACCGGAGCGCCGACCTCGTCGGCAGCGGCCATCACGGCCTGCACCTGCTCCAGGTTGTTGACGTTGAACGCCGGAATGCCGTAGCCGTGTTCGGCCGCGTGGTCCAGCAGCTGGCGCATCGAGACGAGTGCCATGAGAGTTCTCCGGGGAAGTGAAAAATCCTTGGGCCGCGGACGGCACCGAGCCTTCGCCGTAACCGCGCCGTAACTGGGCGGGATTCTAGCCAGCCGTCATGACCGGCTCTGTAACGAAGCTCGGGTTCCCCCGGCATCCCCCCGGACGGGGGTCTGCGCGCTTGCGCGGCGGCGGACGCGGCCGGTAGGCTCTCGCCCGGGCGGCCCGCTCCCGTCGGAGCAAGCCTCGTGCCTTGCCCCGCCCCGGCCGCCGAGGACCGCCCGCCGCTCCCCTGCCAGGACATTCATGACCCGTCTCGCGATCGATCAGCTGACGCTGTGGATCACCGCCGCCGCCAACGAGCATTCGCTGGACCTGCCCGCCCATGTCGAGGAGCGCACCGGCGCCAGCCACCGCGCGACGCTGGCCGCGCTGCGCCGGCTGGTCGACGCGCACTGGCTGACCCGCTCGGGCACCGCCCGGCGGCCGGTCTACGGCCCGGGCGCGCTGCGGCAGGTGGCGCGCAGCTACACGCTGCATGGGCTGATGGAGGACGTGGTCTGGCAGCGCGACTTCGCGCCCCACTTCGCGCTGCCGCGCCCGATCGCCCGGATGATCCAGCACGGTTTCACCGAACTGGTGAACAACGCCATCGACCACAGCGGCGGCACCAGCGTCACGGTCTCGCTGCGGCAGACGCCGACGCATGCGCAGCTGCTGATTTCCGACGACGGCTGCGGCGTCTTCGAGCGCATCCGCGACACCTACGAGCTGACCGACGCCCGCCACGCGATGCTGGAGCTCAGCAAGGGCCGGCTCACCACGCAGCCGCAGGCGCATACCGGGCGCGGGCTGTTCTTCAGCTCGCAACTGGCGGACGTGTTCGACATCCACGCCAACGGCCGCGCGTTCCAGCGCCGCGCCTGGGAAGGCAACGCCTGGAAGGACGCCAAGGGCCTGCCGCGCCAGGGCAGTTCGATCTACATGGCGATCTCGCTCGAAAGCACGCGCACGCTGGAACAGGTGCTGGGCCAGTGGAGCGTGGACGGCAGCGGCATCGCCTTCGACCAGACCCGGGTGATGCTGAACCTGGTCGTGAGCGAGGGGCAGATGCTGGACTCGCGCGCGCAGGCACGGCGCGTGGCGGCGCGCCTGCCGCAGTTCAAGCGCGCGGAGGTGGATTTCGCCGGCGTCGAGGATGTCGGCCACGCCTTCGCGGACGAGCTGTTCCGTGTGTTCGCGCGGGCGCACCAGGACGTGGAGCTGGTGCCCCTGAACATGACACCGCGCATCGCCGCGCTGGTGCAGGCGGCGCGCGGCGCCTGAGTCGCTGGGGCCTGCGGCGCCTCAGAGATCGCTGTCGACCAGCGCCTGGATCGCCGCGCGGCTCTTGTGGATCGCGCCGTCCAGGCGCGGCAGCAGCGCCGCCAGCGCGCTGCCCTGCGCGGCACCGAAGAGGATCCCCTCCTCCACCAGCGGCCTGGGCAGCACGCGCAGTTGGGCGCCGGAGCGCAGCCGGTGCAGCCGGCGCTCCAGCGCCGCGGCGCTGCCGCGATGGGTGGCGATCATCGCGTCGCAGCGGCCCGCCATCAGCATGCGGGCGCGGCTCTCGAGATCGCTGCCGCCGCTCTCGACGCGGAACAGCGTGCGGCGGCCGTCCTCGAAGGCCTCCCCATAGCTGGCGCCACGCTGCGTGCACAGGGCCAGGCCGCGCAGGTCCTCGAGGCGCTCGAAGGTGATCGGCCGGGAGGCCGGCACGGCGAGCCAGCCGCGGCTGATGAACGCCGGCTGGCTGTAGCTGAAGCGCTTGTCGCGCGCCGGGCTGCGCGAGAGGCCGAAGACCAGGTGCTGGCCGAGCTCCGCGCCCAGCAGCGCGCGAGGCCACGGCAGCAGCTGCAGCTCCCACTCCAGGCCCGCCGCGTCGCCGATGAGCTTGAGCAGCGGCAGCACGAAGGGCTTGTGCGTCTGATCGCCGATGGCCAGGCGGATGCGCTCCGGTTCGGGCGCCGCGCCCGGCTGGGCAGGCACGCAGGCCGAGCCCGCCGCGGCCGCGCCGCCGATCAGCAGGTCACGGCGGCGGCATGGCATCGTGCGCGGTCCGGGGGTCAGGCCACCCGGCAGACCTTCAGCATGTTGGTGCCGCCCGGGTAGCCCATCGGCTCGCCGCAGGTGATCGCGTAGGTGTCGCCCGGCATCAGCACGCCGCGCTCGATCAGCAGGTCCTCGGCAGCCTTGAGCGCCTGGTCGCGGTCCTCGAAGTTGGGCATCAGCAGCGGCGTGACGTTGCGGTACAGCGCCATCTTGCGGTGCGTCAGCGTCTGCGAGGTCAGCGCGAAGATCGGCACGTGGATGCGGTGGCGGCTCATCCACAGCGCGGTGGAGCCGGATTCGGTCAGCGCGACGATGGCCTTGCAGCCCAGGTGGTGCGCGGTGAACAGCGCGCCCATCGCGATCGACTGGTCGATGCGGCCGAACTGGCGGTTGGCGAAATCGGTATCCAGTGTCACGAACTCGGCGTTCTCGGCTTCCAGCGCGATCGCGGCCATCTGCTGGATGGTCTCGACCGGGAAGCGGCCGGCGGCGGTCTCGGCGCTCAGCATCACCGCGTCGGTGCCGTCGAGCACCGCGTTGGCGACGTCCGACACCTCGGCACGGGTCGGCACCGGGTTCACGATCATCGACTCCATCATCTGCGTCGCGGTGATGCAGACCTTGTCGAGCTCCAGCGCCATCTTGATCATGCGCTTCTGCAGCGCGGGCACCGCCGCGTTGCCGACCTCCACCGCGAGGTCGCCGCGGGCGACCATGATGCCGTCGGAGGCCTTGAGGATCGCCTCCAGGTGGGGGATGGCCTCGTAGCGCTCGATCTTGGCGATCATCCCCGGCTTGTGGCGGTAGGGCTCGCCGGCGACGTTGGCCAGTTGGCGGGCCATTTCCATGTCGGTGGCGTTCTTGGGGAAGCTCACCGCCAGGTATTCGCACTGGAAGGACATCGCGGTCTTGATGTCCTCCATGTCCTTGCCGGTCAGCGCGGGGGCGGTGAGCCCGCCGCCCTGCTTGTTGATGCCCTTGTTGTTGGACAGCTCGCCGCCCTGCTTGACGATCGTGTGGACCTGCGAACCGCGCACCGCCTCGACCGTCAGCACCAGCAGGCCGTCGTTGAGCAGCAGCGTGTCGCCGGGCTTCACGTCGCGCGGAAGTTCCTTGTAGTCCAGGCCCACGACCATCTCGTTGCCGGGCTCGGTGCGGTCGGCGTCGAGCACGAAGGGCGTGCCGTTGATCAGCTCGATCTTGCCGTTCTCGAACTTGCCGACCCGGATCTTGGGACCCTGCAGGTCGGCCATGATCGCGACCTGCTTGCCGGCGCGGGCCGCGGCCTCGCGCACCATGCGGGCGCGGTCGATGTGGTCCTGCGCCTTGCCGTGCGAGAAGTTCAGCCGCACCACGTCGACCCCCGCCTGGATCATCCGCTCCAGCACCTCCGGAGACGAGGACGCGGGACCGAGGGTGGCGACGATCTTGGTGGCACGGGACATGGCTTGTCTCTGTCTGAAATTTAGTTACAGCCGTTGATTATGGAGCGGACCAGGCCGCTCCAACCGGTTTCGACAAGTTACGGCTGAGTTTCCAACGCGGGTGCCGCTCAGGCCTTGGCGGCCCGCACGTCCGCGGCGGCCAGCGCCGTCATGTTGACGATGCGCCGCACCGTGGCCGACGGGGTCAGGATGTGCACCGGCCGCTTCGCGCCCAGCAGGATCGGGCCGACGGTGACACCCTGGCCGCCGACGACCTTGAGCACGTTGAACAGGATGTTGGCCGCGTCCAGCGTCGGCAGCACCAGCAGGTTGGCCGAGCCCGACAGCGTCGAGTCCGGCAGGAAGTTGCCGCGGATGTCCTCGGACAGCGCGGCGTCGCCGTGCATCTCGCCGTCGCATTCGATGTCGGGGTGGCGGGCGGCGAACAGGTCGCGCGCGCGCCGCATCTTCAGCGCCGACGGCCGCTTGCTGCTGCCGAACATCGAGTGCGACAGGAAGGCCACCTTCGGCGGCAGGCCGAAGCGCTGCAGCTCCTCGGCGGCCTGGCTGGCGATGTCGGCGAGCTGCTCGGCGCTGGGGTCCTCGTTGACGAAGGTGTCGGCGATGAACAGCGTGCGCTGCTCCAGCATCAGCGCGTTCATCGTCGCGAAGTTGGACACCTCGGCCTTCAGGCCGATCAGGTCCTTGACGTGCTCCAGGTGCGAGTCGAAGCGGCCGACCAGGCCGCAGATCATCGCGTCCGCGTCGCCGAGCTGGATGGCCAGCGCGCCGATGGTCGTGTTGGAGCGGCGCACCGCGGCCTTGGCCATCTCCGGCGTGAAGCCGTTGCGGCCCATCGCGTGGTGGTAGGCCTCCCAGTACTGGCGGAAGCGGTGGTCGTTCTCGGGATCGATGAGCGCCACGTCCTCGCCCAGCTTCAGGCGCAGGCCAGCGCGCTTGACGCGCATCGCGATCACTTCGGGGCGGCCGATCAGCGTGGGCTTGGCCAGGCCTTCATCGAGCGCGACCTGCACCGCGCGCAGCACGCGCTCGTCCTCGCCCTCGGCGTAGATCACGCGGGCGGGATGGGCCTTGGCCTCGGCGAAGACCGGGCGCATGAACATGCCGGTCTGGTAGACGAAGCGCGAGAGTTGCTCGCGGTAGGCGGCCATGTCCTGGATCGGACGGGTGGCGACGCCGGATTCCTCGGCCGCCTTGGCCACGGCCGGCGCGATGCGCAGGATCAGCCGGCTGTCGAAGGGCTTGGGGATCAGGTAGTCGGCGCCGAAGGCCAGGTCCTGGCCCGGATAGGCCGCGGCGACTTCCGGCGGCGTCTCGGCCTTGGCCAGCGCGGCGATCTCGCGCACGCAGGCCAGCTTCATCGCCTCGGTGATCTTGGTGGCGCCGCAGTCCAGCGCGCCGCGGAAGATGTAGGGGAAGCACAGGACGTTGTTGACCTGGTTCGGATAGTCCGAGCGGCCGGTGGCGACGATGCAGTCCGGGCGCGCCTCCTTGGCGAGCTCGGGGCGGATCTCCGGCTCCGGATTGGCCAGCGCCAGGATGATGGGCTGGCGCGCCATGGTCTTGACCATCTCGGCGGTCAGCACGCCGGCGGCGGAGCAGCCCAGGAACACGTCCGCGTCCTTGACCACGTCGGCCAGCGTGCGGGCCGGGGTGATCTGGCAGTAGCGGCGCTTGGATTCGTCGAGCTTGGCGGCGTCGGCGCGCTCGCTGTGGATCACGCCCTTGGAGTCGACGACGAAGACGTTCTCGCGCTTCACGCCCAGGCCGACCATCACGTCCAGGCAGGCGATGGCGGCGGCGCCGGCGCCCGACACGGCCACCTTCACCGCACCGATGTCCTTGCCGACCAGCTCCAGGCCGTTGAGCAGCGCCGAGCTGGAGATGATCGCGGTGCCGTGCTGGTCGTCGTGGAAGACGGGGATGTTCATCCGCGCGCTGAGTTGCTTCTCGATGTAGAAGCACTCGGGCGCCTTGATGTCCTCGAGGTTCACGCCGCCCAGCGTGGGCTCCATCGCCGCGATGATCTCGACCAGCTTGTCGGGATCGCGCTCGGCGAGCTCGATGTCGAAGACGTCGATGCCGGCGAACTTCTTGAACAGGCAGCCCTTGCCTTCCATCACCGGCTTGGCGGCCAGCGGGCCGATGTCGCCCAGGCCCAGCACCGCGGTGCCGTTGGTGACCACGCCGACCAGGTTGCCGCGCGAGGTGTACTCGGCGGCCAGCGACGGGTCCTTCTCGATGTCCAGGCAGGGATAGGCCACGCCCGGGGAGTAGGCGAGCGACAGGTCGCGCTGGTTGGCCAGCGGCTTGGTCGGCGTGACGGCGATCTTGCCGCGCGTCGGGGTGCGGTGATAGTCCAGCGCCGCTTCGCGCAGGGCGGCTTCGGCGGGGCTCAGGCCGAGGCCGTCGTTCTTGTCGGTCATGCAAATCTCCGTCGCTGTGCGTGGAATCGAGCCCCGCGGCGTCTGCCGGGGGCGCGTCTGTAATCGGCCGGTAACGGTGCCCGGGGGGCGCCGAGCTTAATCCTCCCGGTCCCGCGATGCGATGAATTCAGCTTTAACTGCCATGCAAAGATGGCAATCGCTCATGCAGGCAATGAAGCGCGCATCGGTATTTGCCCCTAAGTTAGAGCGATCCCCCAAGATCCGGCGCCAAGTGCGCGCAGGCCGTGCACCGACTGCAATGTGCGAGAAGCGCGCTCAGGGTGTTCCCTGAGAGGCCGGGGAGCGCGCGCGGACGCGGGTTCATGCCTTTTGTCATGGGGCTGTCTTTTGACATAGGCTGGCGCCCTCGCCGGGCCGCGCCCGCACTCCAGACACATGACGCGATGAAGAATGCACTCCGCCTCACCACCCTGGCCCTGCTGATGCAGCTGGGCGGTCTCGCGATGGCGGCCCAGCCGCAATCGGGCCTCGAGCTCAAGAGCTTCGACAAGTCGGTGCGCCCGCAGGACGACCTGTTCCGCGCCGCCAACGGCCACTGGCTGGACACCACCGAGATTCCGTCCGACAAGGCCTCGTACGGCGCCTTCGTGCAGCTGCGCGACCTCTCCGACAAGCGCGCGCGCGGGATCATCGAGGAACTGGCGAAGAAGAAGGGCAAGGCGGGCAGCGTCGAGCAGAAGATCGGCGACTACTACGCGTCCTACATGAACACGGCGGCCATCGACAAGGCCGGCCTGGCGCCGGTGCAGCCGCTGCTGGACAGCATCGCCGCGATCCAGACGCGCCAGCAACTGGCCGCATGGATGGGCAAGCAGATGGGCGTGGTCAACACGCCAGTGCCGCTGGGCATCGAGGCCGACTTCAAGGAGCCGACCATCAACCGCCTGCTGACCTGGCAGGGCGGCATCGGCCTGCCCGACCGCGACTACTACTTGAAGAAGGACGACGAGCGCCTGTCCAAGGCGCGCGACGCCTACAAGACCTATGTCCAGACGCTGGCCAAGGCGGCCGGCCTGAAGGATCCGGCGGCGGTCGCTGACCGCGTCCTGGCCTTCGAGCACAGCCTGGCGGAAGTGCAGTGGGACAAGGTCGAGAACCGCGACCCGGTCAAGCTCTACAACCCGATGACGCCGGCCGAGCTGGCGCAGAAGGCGCCGGGCTTCGACTGGGCGGCGTTCTTCGAGGCAGCCTCGCTGCCGGGCCTGGACAAGCTGTCGGCCTCGCAGCCGAGCTATCTGACCGGCGCGGCCAAGCTGCTGAACGAAGTCCCGCTGGACGACATCAAGACCTACCTGACCATCCGCGTGCTGGACGGCGCGGCGGACACGCTGCCCAAGGCCTATCGCGACGCGCACTTCGCCTTCCATGGCACGGCGCTGACGGGGGCCAAGAGCGAGAAGCCGCGCTGGCAGCAGGCGGTGGAGAACGTCAACGGCGCGCTCGGCGAAGCGGTGGGCGAGGTCTACGTGACGCGCTACTTCCCGGCCGCCGACAAGGCGCGGATGCTGGAGCTGGTCAACAACCTGCTGGCCTCGTACAAGGAGTCGATCGACAAGCTGAGCTGGATGACGCCGGCCACCAAGGCGCAGGCCCAGGACAAGCTGTCCAAGTACATGGTGAAGATCGGCTACCCCGACGTCTGGCGCGATTACAGCAAGCTGGAAGTGCGGCCCGGCGATCCGGTGGGCAACAGCCTGCGCGCGGCCAACTTCGAATGGCAGCGCCAGGCCGCCAAGGCCAGCAAGCCGGTCGATCGGCGCGAGTGGCTGATGACGCCGCAGACCGTCAACGCGTACTACAACCCGACGCTCAACGAGATCGTCTTCCCGGCCGCGATCCTGCAGCCGCCCTTCTACAACACGAAGGCGGACGACGCGACGAACTACGGCGCGATCGGCGCGGTCATCGGGCATGAGATCAGCCACGGCTTCGACGACCAGGGCAGCCAGTTCGACGGCAATGGCGCGCTGCGCAACTGGTGGACCGACGAGGACCGCAAGGCCTTCGAGGCGATCGGCGCGAAGCTGGTCGCGCAGTACGAAGGCTATGAGCCGATCCCGGGCAAGCACCTCAACGGCAAGCTGACGCTGGGCGAGAACATCGCCGACCTGTCGGGGCTGCAGATCGCGTTCAAGGCCTACCAGCGCTCGCTGGGCGGCAAGCCGGCGCCGGTCATCGACGGCTTCACGGGGGAACAGCGCTTCTTCATGGGCTGGTCGCAGGCCTGGCGCGAGAAGGCGCGCGAGGAGCGCCGGCTGCAGCTGCTGACGGTGGATCCGCACTCGCCGCCGGAGTTCCGCGCCAACGGCGCGGCGATCAACCACGATGGCTTCCACGAGGCGTTCAAGACCAAGCCGGGCGACAAGATGTTCAAGGCCAGCGAGGATCGCATCCGGATCTGGTGATCGGGGCAGTACAGCTCAGAGGAACGAACGGCCGGGATACCCGGCCGTTTTTGTTTGCGCGGCGGCGTGGCGGATCGCCGGGGAGACCCCTCTCCCCCACCCTCTCCCCGCATAGCGGGGCGAGGGAGTTCTTGGGAGTCGCGCGGTTCAAGCGTTCAAGCGTTCAAGCGTTCATGAATGGCGCCGCACTCCGCATGAACTCCCTCGCCCCCCCGGGGGAGAGGGCAGGGGAGAGGGGGCGCTTCGAAGGGCAGCAGCCAGCCTCAATGGGTCAGTGCCTCCCGATCGAGCGCCCGGCTGGCGCCGAGCAGCGGGGCCTGATCCACCTCCTGAACGACGAAGGTCGGAATCGCCCGCAGATAGGACGTCAGGCGTCCGCAGGACTCGAATCGCGTCCGGAACGGACTTCGGTCGAACCACTCGCCGAGCCGCGGCACGATGCCACCGCCGATGTACATCCCGCCTCGCGCGCCCAGCGTGAGCGCGACCTGTCCCGCGACGTCCCCGAGCAGTGCGCAGAACAGCGTCACGACCTCGCTGCTGAACGGCTCCCCGGCCAGCGCCGCCGCCGTGATCGCCGGCGCGCTGCGCCCTTCACCCGGCTCGAGCTTGAGCCCGCGCAACGCCGCCATCGCCGTGTACAGGTTCTCCAAGCCCGGCCCGGACAGCGCGCGTTCCGCCGAGACGTGTCCGAAGCGCCGATGCAGCAGATCCAGCACGGCCCGCTCCTCGGGCTCGTACGAGGACAGCGTCGCATGCCCGCCCTCCCCGCTGACCGCCGTCATCGGCCCGCCCTCCTGCGACGGCAGCAGCGCCGATACGCCGAGCCCGGTCCCCGGCCCCACCAGCGCCTTCACCGCGCCCTCCACCGCCTCGCCGCCGCCGACCTTGCGCGTCGCCTGCGGTCCGAGCGCCGGCAGCGCGAGCGCGAGCGCGGTGAAGTCGTTGATCACCAGCAGCCGCTCCGCGCCCAGCGCCGATTGCAGCGCGCGCGTCGAGAAGCTCCAGTGGTGGTTGGTCATCCGCACGTGATCGCCGGTGACCGCCGTCGCGATGCCGATCGCGCAGCTGCGCGGCCGCGGCAGGCCCTCGCGATGCAGGTGATAGAAGATCGCGTCCGTCAGCGTCTCGAAGTCCTGGCAGACATAGCTGGCCAAATGCTGGAGCGGCTCCATCGCGCCCCCCTGGCTGGCAAAGCGCACCTGCGTCGCGCCCACGTCCGCCAGCAGCCGAGCCGGTGCCGGTCCGCGCTGCCTCATCCCTCGTCCTCCTTCACCGGTGCTCCCGGACCTCGTGCGGCAGACGGGATGCCCGCGCGCGAAAGGCCTGGATGCTGCCACAGTCCGCTGCGGATTCCAGCTTGACGTGGCCGGCACTCAGCGCGCTCCGCTCAACGCGGCGCCGCCCTGAACGCGGCGATCAGATCGCGATACCAATGCGCGCTGTCCTTGGCCAGACGCTGCTGCGTCGCGTAGTCGACATGGAACAGTCCGAAGCGCTTCTGATAGCCCGAGTTCCACTCGAAGTTGTCCAGCAGGCTCCAGTAGAAATACCCGCGCACATCGGCCCCCAACGCCACCGCCTGCGCCAGCGCCTCCAGATGACCGCGCAGATACGCGATCCGCGCCGCGTCGCCGACCCGGCCATCGACGACCTGGTCCGCATTGGCCATGCCGTTCTCGGTGATGACGATCGGGGGCGGCGTGTACTCGCGCGTGATCCGCAGCAGATGCTGCGTGAGCGCCTGCGGATAGATTTCCCAGCCCATGTCGGTGAAGCCCAGTTCCCCCGGCGGTGTCACGAACTGCTGCTGCGCGTTGAGCACGCTGCGCGTGTAGAAGTTGATGCCCAGGAAGTCCAGCGGCTGCTGGATCAGCGCCAGGTCCCCGTCCAGCAGCTTCGGCGCGTCGGCGCCCAGGTGCTCGACGATGTCGGCCGGGTACTGCCCGCGGAACACCGGGTCCATGTACCAGCGCACGTTGGTGCCGTCGTCGATGCGCGCGGCGCGGCGGTCCGCCTCGCTGAGCGGATCGGCCGGGAACGAGGGCGTGTGGTTGAGCACGATGCCCAGCTGCGCCTTCGGTCCCACCGCGCGCATCGCCTGCATCGCCGCGCCATGCATCATCAGCAGATGGTGCGAGACCTGGTAGGCCTCGGCCCGGCTGGTGTGTCCGGGCGCGAACTGCGCCGTCTCGTAGCCCAGCGTCGCCGAGCACCACGGCTCGTTCAGCGTCGCGATGGTCGCGAGCCGGTCGCCGAAGCGGCGCGCGATCTCCGCCGCGTACTCGGCGAACAGCGGCACAACGTCCCGCGACAGCAGCCCGCCGATCGAATCGTCGAGCGCCTGCGGCAGGTCCCAGTGGTACAGCGTCGCATTGGGCTTGATGCCGGCGGCGAGCAGTTCGTCGATCAGCCGGTCGTAGAACGCGAAGCCGGCTTCGTTCCACGCGCCTCGCCCCGAGGGCTGCACCCGCGGCCACGAGAACGAGAACCGGTAGGCCTCCAGCCCCAGCCACCGCATCAGCTGCACGTCCTGCGGATAGCGGTGGTAGTGGTCGCAGGCCACCTGGATGTCGGAGCCATCCTTGATCCGGCCCGGCTGGGCGCAGAAGCGGTCCCAGATGGACTCGCCCTTGCCGTCCTCCCGGCCGGCGCCCTCGATCTGCGCGGCGCTCGTCGCCGAGCCCCACTGGAAGTCCGCCGGCAGCGACCGGATCAGCGATTGGAGCGTGGCCGTGTCGGCGGCGGGGTGGGCGTCGTTCGCGTGCATGGTGGTGAGGGTGGCGGCCGGGACGGAGGGCGCCGGCATCAGAAGTTGTAGCCCGCGTTCAGGCCGAAGGTGCGCGGCGGCGCGTACTGCGCGGTCCAGATCGGATTGGCGAAGCTGCCCGAGCTGCCGGCGCTGGTCTTGATCTTCTCGTCCGAGACGTTGCGCACGAAGGCATCGACGTACCAGTTCTTCCTCGAGGTGTAGCGCACGCTGATGTCGGCCGTGGAGTAGGCCTTCTGGCGGTCGCCGTCGCCCAGGTTGAACACCGACAGCCAGTTGGCCGTCTGGTAGTGGTAGCTGATGCGCGGCGCGACCTGGTCGCCGTTGGACAGCGGGAAGACATGCTCGTACAGCAGCTGCAGCGCGAATTTGGGCGCGTGCGGCAGCTCATTGCCGGTGACGTTCAGGCAGGCGCCGGTCAGGTTGGGCTCGGTGCAGGCCGGCAATTGGTAGTCGTTGGACGCGGCCACCAGCTGGCCCAGCTTGGTCTTGGTGTACGAGGCCGACAGCTGCAGCTTGTCGTCGTTGGTGATCATCCAGGCGGTCTCGACCTCCAGGCCCGACACCTTCGCGCCCTCCGCGTTGGAGTACGCGAACTGCCGGTTGCCGTTGACGATCACCGGCGCGCTGAACTGAAAGTCCTTGAACTTCATGTGATACGCGCTGACGTTGAACGTCATGCGGCCATCCAGCAGCGAGGTCTTGTAGCCGAGCTCGTAGTTGGTCAGCGTCTCCGGGCCGTAGGGCAGGCCGCCGTCGCCGGTGCCGCCGGACTTGTAGCCGGTGGACACGCTGGCGTAGGCCATCGAGCGCTTGTCGATGTCATAGGCCGCGCGCGCCAGCCAGGTCGTCTTGCTGCCCTTGTAGTGCGCGTCGTTGATGTTGCCGGCGGAGTAGCCGTTGGCCGGATCGGACGGATCGATCGTCGGGTTCAGCGGGATCTGCGGCGCGGCCGGGTTGCCGGCCCAGAACCAGCCGCGGCCGCCGACGTTCTTGCGGTCGTCATGCGTGTAGCGCAGGCCGCCGGTCAGGTGGAAGGACTCGCCCAGGTTCCAGGTCGCCTGGCCGAAGGCGGCCTTGGAATCGACCGTCTCCTTGGGCTGGATGAACGAGCCCTGCCAGTTCACGGTGCCCTGCTGGGTGCCGTTCATGATCGGGATGTCGAAGCGGATGCCGTTGTCCTCGGCCGCGTAGTAGAGACCCAGCACCCAGTCGACCGCCTGCTTCTGCGTGCTCTGCAGCGTGACTTCGTGGCTCTGGCTGCGGTAGCGGGTCCAGACGGTGTTGTCCTCCTGGTGCGGACCGCCGGTGGTGAAGCTGGTTGGCGCGATCACGCCGAAGTCCTGGTCGAAGGTGCCCGAGCCCTTGAAGTGCGTGTAGCCCGCGACGTAGGCCAGCGCCATGCCGCCCAGGTCGTACTCCATGCGGCTGCGGATCGACGTCGAATCGCGCTTGAGCGTGGGCGCGGTGTCGATCAGCGCGGACCACAGCTTCTCGCCGGCGCGCGGCGTCTGCATCAGGCTCATCGACGGCGTGCCGCGATCGGCGAACTGCTCCACCGACAGGTCCCAGCGGAACTGCTTGACCGGCTGCCACAGGAAGCTCAGCCGCGCGGCGGTCTGGTCCTGCGCGTTGTACTTCGGCCCGCCGGTGACGAACAGGTTGTAGTTGATCGGCTGGAAGGCCGGCAGGTTGCCCGCCGTGTTGGCCGCGTTGTAGGCGGCCTGCTGCTGCGCCAGCGAAAGCTGCGCCGGCTTCTGGTAATCGACGTAGCCGTCATGCTGCTCATGCATGAAGGCCACGCGCATCGCCAGCGTGTCGCCCAGCGGGATGTTGATCGCGCCCTTGGCGCCCAGCCGGTTGTAGCTGCCGACGCCGGCCTCGACATAGCCGGAGTTGTCCTTCAGCACCGGCTTGGCCGTCTTCATGTTGATGGTGCCGACGGTGGAGTTGCGGCCCCACAGCGTGCCCTGCGGACCGCGCAGCACCTCGACGCCATCGAGGTCGAACAGCATGGTCGCGGCGCCTTCGGGGCGCGGCGCGAAGACGCCGTCGACGAACAGCGCGACCTCGGGGTCGGCGTACTCGGTCTTGGCCGAGTCGTTGCCGATGCCGCGCAGCGTGATGCTGACGATGCCGTGGTCGCCCTGCCCCGTGCCCTGCATGCTGGGCACCAGGTTGAAGACGTCCAGCAGGCTCTTGACGTGAGCGTCGTCCAGCGTCGACGAGCTGATCGCGGTCACCGCGACCGGGGTCTTCTGCAGCGAGGTCGCGCGCTTGGTCGCGGTCACCACGACCTGCGGCAGCGCCTTGTTGTCGCGGCTGTCGGCCGCGGGCGCCGCGGCGCCGGAGGTGTCAGCCTGCGCGGCGGGCGCGGGAGCATCGCCCGCCGGTGTCGATTGAGCGTGCGCGGCGCCGGCCAGCAGGGTGAGCACGGCGATCTGGATGGGCGTGGACAGGCCAAGGCGCGGCCGGCGGGTAAGGCGGTCAGTCATGTTGTCTCCTGATGGGCTCTTCGATGAAAGCTCTTTCCCGGTGAGGGATTCGTGATCTTCTGGTGATGTTTTGCAGGATCGTAGGCAATGCATGACAACGTTGTCAACGCCCCGGTTGACATCGTTGTCATGTTGGTCACTATCATTTACCCGTAGTCCCGCGGCATCGATGCCCACGGGATTTCCCTTCATCGAGGGCCGGAACAGGCCTCAGGAGACAGCGGCATGCAAGCGATCCAGGACGTCCTCATCGTCGGCGGCGGCACCGCCGGCTGGCTCACCGCCGCCTTCCTCGCGCGGCAGCTCGGCACGGCGCGCGGCGGGGTGCGCATCACACTGGTGGAGTCCAGCGACATCGGCATCATCGGCGTCGGTGAAGGCACCTTCCCGTCGATCCGCGGCACGCTGTCAGCGATCGGCATCCCGGAGGGGCGTTTCCTCGAGGCCTGCTCGGCAACCTTCAAGCAGGGGGTGCGTTTCGACCACTGGGTGAGGCCGCCCGGATCGCCCGGCGCCGAGCACTACTTCCATCCGTTCAGTCAGCCCAGCCAGCGCGCCGGCGCGCCGGAACTGCTGCCCTACTGGCTGCTGGGCGAGGCCGGCAGCGGCCGCGCCTTCGCCGAGGCGGTGACGCTGCAGAAGGCGGTCGTCGACGCGCGGCATGGCCCCAAGCGCGCCGGCGATGGCGACTACCTCGGCCCGTTGAATTACGCGTACCACTTCGACGCGGGCCGCTTCGCGGCGCTGCTCGCGGATCACGGCCAGGCGCTCGGCGTGAAGCGCGTGATCGCGACCGTCGACCGCGTGGACCTCGATGAACAGGGCGCGATCGCGGCGGTGCACACACGCGAGGCCGGCACGCTGTCGGCCGGGCTGTACATCGATTGCAGCGGCTTTCGCGCGCGATTGATCGGCGAGGCGCTGGGCGCGCCGTTCCGGTCGATGCGGGACGTGCTCTTCGTCGATCGCGCGATGGCGATGCAGGTGCCCTATGCGCGGCCCGACGCGCCGATCGCGTCCTGCACCATCGCGAGCGCGCAGCAGCATGGCTGGATCTGGGACATCGGCCTGCAGGAACGCCGCGGCGTGGGCCATGTCTACAGCAGCCGGCACTGCGACGATGAGGAGGCCGAGCGCACGCTGCGCCGCTACATCGGTCCGGCTTCGGACGGCCTGACGCCGCGCCGTTTGACGCTGGACATCGGCTATCGCGAGACGCAGTGGGTGAAGAACTGCGTGGCGGTGGGGCTCGCGGGCGGCTTCCTCGAGCCGCTGGAGTCCTCGGGCATCGGCCTGATCGAAACGGCGGCCTATCTGATCGGCCAGCTCTTTCCGTTCAATGGCGAGATGGCGCCGGTGGCCAGGCACTTCAATGCGTTCATGTCCGCGCGCTATGCCCGTGTCGTCGACTTCATCAAGCTGCACTACGGACTGACCCAGCGCACCGACTCCGCGTTCTGGCGCGACAACGCGGATCCGGCCTCGTTCACGCCGACGCTGCGCGACCAGCTCGCGATGTGGCGCTCGCGGCCGCCGCAGCGGCTGGACTTCATCACCGACGTCGAGATGTACCTGCCCGCCAGCTGGCAGTACGTGCTCTACGGGATGGAATTCAAGACGGCGCTCGGCGCGGGCGCCGCGGCGCTGACGCGCGGCGAGGAGGCCCGGCGCGAGTTCGCCACCATCGCGCAACTCGGCGCGCATGCGCTGCGCGACCTGCCGCCGCATCGCGCGCTCATCGAGCAGTTGCTGGCGCGCGGCGGGCACGACCAGCGCGCCGCATGAACGCGGCGGCCCTCAGGCCTTCTTCATGCGGGGCGACGCCTTCGCGCCCAGCGCGGCGGTGGAGTCGCGCACGACCAGCTCGTGCGGCAGCACGCGGTGGCGCAGCCTGGACGTGGGGCCCGGTTCCGCGTCACGCGGCGCGCCGATGAGCAGGTCCACCGCGGCGCGCGCCATGTCGTCCATCGGCTGGCGCACCGTCGTCAGCGGCGGCCACACACGCGCGGCGGCGGGTGTGTCGTCGAAGCCCGCGATCGACAGGTCGCCTGGCACCGACAGGCCCAGCCGCTGCGCCGCGGCCAGCACGCCCAGCGCCATCTCGTCGTTGCTGGCGAAGACCGCCGTCGGGCGCTGGCGGCGGCTCAGCAGCTGATAGGCCGCCTCGACACCGCTCTCGAAGGTGAACGCGCCTTGCACCACCAGGTCCTTGTCCAGCGCGATCCGGTGCGCCTTCAGCGCCGCGAGGTAGCCCTGGTAGCGGCGCTTGGAGGCGACCTGCTCCTTCGCGCCCTTGATGATCGCGATCCGCGTGTGCCCCAGGCTGATCAGCAGATTGGTGATCTCCTCCGCGGCGTGGATGTCGTCCATGCGCACGCTGGGATGGTCGGGGTCGTCGGCGGCCGGGGAGATCAGCACGCAGGGCGTCTGGCTCTCGCGCAGCGCGTCCAGCACCTGAGGGTTGTCGCACAGCGGCGGGGTCAGGATCATGCCGTCGGGCCGCAGCGCCGACACCATGCGATCGACCTGCGACGCCAGGTCCGGCGCATCGTTGTGAAGCGACTCCACCACGAGGTGGTAGCCGGCCTCGCGGCAGCGCAGCGTCGCACCCTGCTGCACGCCGCCGACGAAAGCGGCCGACGGGTCGTAGTACAGCAGGCCGATCAGGAAGGAGCGCCCGCCCGCCAGGCTGCGCGCGGACTGCTTGGGCCGGTACTTCAACTCGGCCACGACCTTGAGCACGGCCTCGCGCGTTTCGGAGTGGACGCCCGGCTCCTGGTTCAGCACCCGGGAGACCGTCTTGATGGACACGCCGGCTTCACGCGCGACGTCGATGATGGTGGCGGGTTTGTTTGGCGGCATGGGCGGTCTGGAAAGTCGCCCGACTGTGCCATACCGGCGGCCCGGCGCCGGAAATGAAGAAGGCCCGCATGTGCGGGCCTTCATTCAATGGGGCGAGGCCGCGACGGGCGCTCAGCTGGCCTGCGGCGTGGCGTCGCCGCCCTGCGCCTGCTGCGCCGCCTGGCCCAGGCGCTGCGTCAGCTCCTTGCGGAAGCGGTTCAGCTCCTGGACGCTGGCGAAGCTGCGCTCCATCAGCAGGCTCATGTTGTGCAGGATGCGCTCGACGACCTTGTTCTCCCAGACGCTGTCGAACTGGATCTGCTTGTCCAGCCAGCGCTCCAGCCATTCCGGATCGGGCAGGCGGCTCTGGATGGTGTCGCGGGGGAACAGCTTGGCGTTCACATGCAGATTGGTCGGATGCAGCGCCTGCGCGGTGCGGCGCGCGCTGGCCATCAGCACGCCCACCTTCGCGAACGCGGCCTTGGCCTCGTCGCCGAACTTGGACATCGCGCGCTTCATGTAGCGCAGATAGGCACCGCCATGGCGGGCCTCGTCGCGCGACAGGGTCTCGTAGATCGCCTTGATGACCGGCTCCGTGTGCCATTCGGCGGCGCGGCGGTACCAGTGGTTCAGGCGGATCTCGCCGCAGAAGTGCAGCATCAGCGTCTCCAGCGCCGGGGCCGGGTCGAACTCGAAGCGCACCTCGTGCAGCTCGGCCTCGGTCGGCACCATGTCGGGACGGAAGCGGCGCAGGTACTCCATCAGCACCAGCGAGTGCTTCTGCTCCTCGAAAAACCAGACGCTCATGAAGGCCGAGAAATCGCTGTCGTCCTTGTTGTCGCGCAGGAACATCTCGGTGGCGGGCAGCGCGGACCACTCGGTGATCGCGTTCATCTTGATCGTGCGCGCCTGATCGTCAGTCAGCTTCGATGCGTCGAACTTGTCCCACGGGATATCCGTGTCCATGTTCCAGCGCACGGCCTCGAGCTGCTTGAAAAGTTCGGGATAAAGCATCGTCTGCGTCCTGTTAAGCGCGGCGGATTCTACCGGTCGCACCATGACATTCCCTTACGGCATCGGCCTGTGGGGCAATCTGGCTTAATCGTGCGTTCAACGAATTCCAGGAGACTCGGCATGAATCGTTCCTTCGCTTCCTTCCTGCGGCGCGCCGCCTTCATCGGCGCAGCGCTGATCGCCCCGTTCGCGACCACGAGCGCTCACGCGACACCGGCGGCCGAAGCGGCCGCCAGCGCGTCCTGCCCCGACCTGCTCAATCGCTCGATGCCGCGCCTGCAGGACGAGAAGCCGCAGGCGCTGTGCCAGTACGCCGGCAAGGTGGTCCTCGTCGTGAATACCGCTTCGTTCTGCGGCTACACACCGCAGTACAAGGCGCTCGAAGCCATCTCCGCGCGCTATGCGGACAAGGGGCTGGTGGTGCTGGGTTTTCCGTCCGGTGATTTCGGCAACCAAGAGTACGGCTCCAACAAGGAGATCGCGGAGTTCTGCGAGAACACCTTCAACGTGAAATTCCCCATGTTCAGCAAGAGCAGCGTCGCGGCGGGAAAAGCCGATCTGAATCCGCTCTTCGCCGACCTGGCCAAGCGCACCGGGCAGACGCCGAAGTGGAACTTCCACAAGTACTTGATCTCGCGCGACGGCAAGCAGGTCATGAGCTTCGCATCCGGCGTCAGTCCGGACAGCGCGCCGTTCACGCAGGCGCTCGAGAAGCTGCTCGCGCAGCCGCAATGAGCGGCATTTGGCGCCGCTGAATGGCGATTTTGAAAAACCTGATCAAACCCATTCGCGCCCGCTTGTAAAACCTGAATGTCGGGCGCGGGAGGAGGCAATCGGCACGCCTGTCGCGAGGGGTCGTCATCGGGCTGAAAACTGTCCCGGCTAGCCGGGACACCAGTGACAGTTGCTCACTTTTTCGTCGCGCGGCGGGGTGACATCGGCGGCGAGCGGCTGCACCATAGCGACTCGATCAACATTTCGCTGACGACAAACCGCAGCACCCGCCGTCCGTACCAGCGCTCGCTTTGACGACGCTTAAACGGGGTGGAAGGGGCAGCAGCGTTCGAGGGCATTCGGGGGTTTCCACCAGTGCCGCGAGCGATGGCGGTACAGTGCAGACATCTCTTTCAGCCGCAAGACCTGCTTCCTCGTGAAGCTGAAATCCCGAGGCCTTTCTCCTCCTCCTCCCTCCCTCCCTCGTTGGCCAGGGGCGTCTTGAGGCTACTTTTCTTCCCAGGGCTTCCGCATTCGCGGAAGCCCTTTGCATTTGGGCGCGGGAAAACGCCGGAAACGGCAGAAAAGCGAGGACGGGGAGAAGAACGGGGCCGCTCAGGCGAGCCAGCCCTTGCGCCGGAAATAGATGAAGGGCGCGGCCACCGAGGCCACCATCAGCCCCAGCGCGAAGAAATAGCCGTACTTCCACTGCAGCTCCGGCATGGACGCGAAGTTCATGCCGTAGACGCTGGCGATCAACGTCGGCGGCAGCAGCGCGACGCTCGCCACCGAGAAGATCTTGATGATCTTGTTCTGGTTGATGTTGATGAAGCCGACCGTGGCGTCCATCAGGAAGTTGATCTTGTCGAACAGGAAGGCCGTGTGCGAATCCAGCGAGTCGATGTCGCGCAGGATCTGACGCGATTCCTCGAACTGCTCCGCGTTGAGCATGCGGCTGCGCATCATGAAACTGACCGCGCGGCGGGTGTCCATCACGTTGCGCCGGATGCGGCCGTTCAAGTCCTCCTCGCGCGCGATCGCGGACAGCACCTCGCCGGCCTCGGTGTCGTTGACGTCCTTCTTCAGCACGCGGGCGCTGACCTTCTCGAGGTTGTCGTAGATGCCCTCGAGCACGTCGGCCGAGTATTCCGCGTCCGCGTCGTAGAGCTTGAGCAGCACGTCCTTGGCGTCCTCGATCAGCGCCGGAATGCGGCGCGCGCGCAGCCGCAGCAGGCGGAACACCGGCAGGTCCTCGTTGTGGACCGAGAACAGCACGTTGTTGACCAGGATGAAGGCCACCCGCACGTTGCGGGGCGCCTCCATGTCGTCGATCAGGAAGTCGGAGCGAATGTGCAGCTCGCCGTTGTCCTCCTCGTAGAAGCGGGCGGACTCTTCCAGGTCTTCGTCGACGATGTCCTCGGGAATCACCAGGCCGAAGCGTTCGCGGATCCAGTCCTTCTCCTCGGCGGAGGGCGACTGCAGGTCGACCCAGACCGGCTGCCGGTCGGCGCCTTCCACCGAACGCAGGTCGGTGGCGGTCGAGATCTCTTCCTGGACCATGCCGCCCTTGAGGCGGCCGTTATCCAGCGTGAACACATTGAGCATGCGGATCCTTCGTCGGCGATGGCGCGCTGAGGCGAACGCGCAAGCCGGAGTGCGCGTTGACGGATCGCTGGGATCGCCGCGGCGCGAGATTGTCGGGGAGCGGACGGCGCGGGCCTGTGGCGCGCGCCAGGGGGTCGAGGGGGCCCGTCTCACTCCGGACAGACGTCGCGGCGGCGTTGGATGCGCTGGGGCGGAACGCTCAGAAGCCGCGGCGGCTGGACGCTGGAGTGGACGGCCACAGAGGGTGGTCGCTGTCCAAGGAGGACTCCAGTAATCGGGACGCGGGATTATCACATCGCGCTTCCGACGGCGGCAACGAGGGCAGCAACACGCGGCCCCAGGAACAGGTCCGCCGCGCAACATCCAGCATTCCAGCACGGACCCCGCCATGCTGCAAGGCGGGAATATTCGCCCCCAAACCTTGCTTTTGATCACTTGCCGGACCCGGTGAACGGGAGCAGACTGGGCCCGTCTTCTTCACTGATTCCGGCTCAGAACCCGCATGCCATCGGCCCTCGCGGCCTTCCGGGTCCCTCGCGGACCGCCCACTTCCAGGCAATTCCTGTTCCTCCATCCGCTTCCTCCACACCACCGGCCGTCCAGCCGTCGGTGTGCCCTTCGACCCTCTGGAAACTCCCCCAACCCAGACTCAGCCTCGCTCTTTTCCCGCGGCATCCGCCGCCGACTCCGACTCTGTTTCCGACCCAACCCTTGTGAAAGGAGGCTTTATGAACCTGACCATCAGCGGCCACCATCTCGAAGTGACACAGGCTCTGCGCGAATACGTGCTGAACAAGCTCAGCCGGGTGCTCCGCCACTTTGACCAGGTCGTGGACGTCAACGTCCTGCTGACCGTGGAGAAGCAAAAGGAGAAGGAACGACGTCAACGCGCTGAAGTCACGCTGCATGTGAAGGGACGCGAAATCTTCTGCGAGCACTCGCACGAGGACCTTTACGCCGCCATCGACGAACTGATGGACAAGCTGGACCGCCAGGTCTGCCGCCACAAGGACCGCGTGCAGAACCATCACCACGAATCGGTGAAGCGGATGGATCTGAGCGCCGGTTGACCGGCCACAGGACGCCGCCCGCGGCCACGCGCCAGGCGGCGACGTCCTTCCGGACCTTGGGGATTTCCCGAGGTCCTGCCCGCAAGGCGGCCCATCGGGCCGCCTTTTTGCCAGGGATTGTTGCAATGCAACACCAAGGGCGACGTTTTCACAGGAGCGTCGCATCCGTCACCCCCCCGCGGCCAGCGGGATTCCTATAATCCGATCCCTCAACCCTCGAATCTGCGCCCGCTGGCGCAGGCTGCTTCCCCAGCCAACCGGCCTTCGTGACCGGTCATTGCCCGATGAATCGTCTCGCCGCCATCCTTCCCGCCAGCAACGTGCTGGTCGATGTGGACGCTTCCAGCAAAAAGCGGGTCTTCGAGCACGCCGGGCTGCTCTTCGAGAACAACCATTCGATTTCCCGCGCCGCGGTGACGGACAACCTGTTCGCCCGCGAGCGTCTGGGCTCCACCGGCCTGGGCCATGGCGTCGCGATCCCGCATGGCCGGATCAAGGGCCTGAAGAATCCGCTGGCCGCCGTGCTGCGTGTGCAGCAACCCATTGGCTTCGACGCGCCGGACGACGAGCCGGTGACGCTGCTGATCTTCCTGCTGGTGCCCGAGGCCGCGACGCAGAGACACCTGGAGATCCTGTCCGAGATCGCCGAAATGCTGTCCGACCGCGAACTGCGCGAGCGTCTCAAGACCGAGGCCGAAGCCGCCACCGTGCATCGCCTGATCGCCGACTGGGAGCCGCTGAAGTCGGTCGCCTGACCGTCGCGGCCGCCGACCGAGCCCCCTCCACTTCCATCGCCCGCCCCACTTGAAAGCCACTTCCATCAGCGCGGACCGGCTGTTCGAGGAACACCGGGAGGCCTTGCGCTGGGAATGGATCGCCGGGCACGCGCATCCCGAGCGCCGCTTCGACGAAGCCGCCTTGCGCGACGCGCAGTCGGCCGCCGACCTGGTCGGCTACCTGAATTACATCCATCCCTACCGCGTCCAGATCGTGGGCCGGCGCGAAGTCGGCTACCTGAGCCAGGCCTCGGGCGACGTGCTGGACCGCCGCATCGCGCGCATCGTGACGCTGGAGCCGCCGGTGATCATCGTCGCGGATGGCCAGGTGGCGCCGGACCGGCTGGTCGCGATGTGCGATCGCGCGGAGATCCCGCTGTTCACCACCGCCGAGAGCGCCGGCCATGTCATCGATCTGGTGCGCGCCTACCTGGCGCACGTCTGCGCGAACCGCACGACGCGCCATGGCGTGTTCATGGACATCCTCGGCCTGGGCGTGCTGCTCACCGGCGAGTCCGGCCTGGGCAAGAGCGAACTGGGTCTGGAGTTGATCAGCCGCGGCCACGGCCTGGTCGCGGACGATGCGGTCGATTTCTTCCGCATCGCCCAGACGGCGATCGAGGGCCGCTGCCCCGAGTTGCTGATGAATCTGCTGGAGGTCCGCGGCATCGGCCTGCTGGACATCAAGGCGATCTTCGGCGAGACGGCGGTGCGCCGGAAGATGCGGCTCAAGCTGATCGTGCACCTGGTCCGCAAGGAGACGATGGAGCGCGACTTCGAGCGCCTGCCCTACGAGCCGCTCTACGAGGACGTGCTGGGCATGCCGGTGCGCAAGGTCGTGATCGCGGTGGATGCCGGCCGCAACCTGGCGGTGCTGGTGGAAGCCGCGGTGCGCAACACCATCCTGCAACTGCGCGGCATCGACACATACCGCGAGTTCGTCGAACGCCATCAGCGCGCCATCGAACAGGGGCTCAACGACGGGAGCTGAGCCGCCGCCGGCTCCGTGCAACGGTGAAAAAGGGGCTCCGCGGGAGCCCCTTGCCGCTGCGCTTCGCGCCGTTCAGCGCGCCAGCTTGTGCGGACAGTCCTTCTTGACGCAGTTCGCGTACAGCGCGAGCGAGTGCTCCTGCAATTGGAAGCCCCGCTCCAGCGCGATCGCGTGCTGGCGCTCCTCGATCTGCGGGTCGTAGAACTCTTCGACGAAGCCGCAGGTCAGGCATACGAGGTGATCGTGGTGATGACCCTCGTTGAGCTCGAACACCGCCTTGCCCGACTCGAAGTGATTGCGAGACAGCAGCCCCGCCTGCTCGAACTGCGTGAGCACGCGGTAGACCGTCGCCAGGCCGATGTCGGCCCGTTCGTCGAGCAAAGCTTTGTAAACGTCCTCCGCGGTCATGTGCCGCTGCTGGGCGGTCTGGAAGATCTCGAGGATCTTGATGCGGGGCAGCGTGGCCTTGAGCCCGCTGTTCTTGATTTCGTCTGACCGGTTCATGGGGTTTGCGCCTGCGGGGGAGCGTGGGAGCGTGCCGCTAGAATCTGCGGATCATAGCCCTAGCGCCTAGGCCGATCCGCGCCATGTCATTGAATTCCCGTATCGCCCCCATTGCCCGCCGGAAGCTGTCCGGCAGCGCGATGGCCGGCCTGGTTGTTGGTCTCCTGGCCCTGGGCGGTTGCTCGCAGATGCCCAAGTTCGACGCGCTGTCCGTCAGCGGCGACAAGGTGCTGGGCCTGGTGCCCCCCTACCGCGTCGAGATCGTCCAGGGCAACGTCGTCACCAAGGAACAGCTGGCCGCGATCAAGCCCGGCATGCCCCGCGCCCAGGTCAAGGACCTGCTCGGCTCCCCGCTGCTGACCGACCTGTTCCACGAGAACCGCTGGGATTACGTCTTCACGATCCGGCGCCAGGGCGCCGCGCCGCAGAACCGCCACATCCTGCTGACCTTCGACGGCGACAAGCTGACGAAGATCGACGCCCCGGACGACCTGCCGACGGAGAAGGAATTCATCGCGTCGATCAACACGCTGAAGCTGCGTGGCAAGGAGCCCAAGCTCGAGCTGACGGAAGAGGAGCGCAAGGCGCTGCCGCCGCCGGTGCGCACGGCCGCGGCCTCCGCGCCGGAGCCGATGGGCGCGGTGCGCGACTATCCGCCGCTGGAGGCGCGCCGGTGAGCCGTCTGCGGATCGCGATCACGGGCGCGTCCGGCCGCATGGGCCGGATGCTGATCGAGGCGGTGCTCGCTGCCGATGACCTGGAGCTCACCGCAGCGCTGGTCCGCGAAGGCAGCCCGGCACTGGGCGAGGACGCTGGCGCCTTCCTCGGCCGCACGACCGGCGTGGCGATCACCAGCGACGTGAAGGCGGGCCTGTCCAAGGCCGATGTCCTGATCGATTTCACCCGGCCCGAGGGCACGATGGCCCATCTGGCGCTGTGCGCCGACCTGGGCGTGCGCACCGTCATCGGCACCACCGGCTTCAGCCCCGACGAAAAGGCCAGGATCGGCGAGTTCGCGCAACGCGCCGCCGTGATGATGGCGCCCAACATGAGCATCGGCGTCAACGTCGTGCTGAAGCTGCTGGCGCAGGCGTCGAAGGCGCTTGCGCACGGCTACGACATCGAGATCGTCGAGGCCCACCACCGCCACAAGGTCGACGCCCCCAGCGGCACCGCGCTGAAGATGGGCGAGGTCGTGGCCCAGGCGCTGGGCCGAGATCTGAAAGCCTGCGCGGTCTATGGCCGCGAGGGCGTCACCGGCGAGCGCGACCCGTCGACGATCGGCTTCGCCACCGTGCGCGGCGGCGACGTCATCGGTGACCACACCGTGATGTACCTGGGCATCGGCGAGCGCATCGAGATCAGCCACAAGGCCTCGAGCCGCGCCACCTTCGCGCAGGGCAGCGTGCGCGCCGCGCGATTCCTGGGCGGCCGCGCGACCGGCCTGTTCGACATGAACGACGTGCTGGGCATCGCCTGAGCCCGCGTCCTCTCCTGATCGGCGCCCCTCCCGCGACGCGATGACCGAACTGATCCACCTCTGGCAAGCGGGCGACGGGGTCGCCCGTTTCGTTTCCCTGCTGCTGCTGGCCATGTCGGTGAGCTGCTGGGTGCTGATCTTCTGGCGCGGCTGGACGCTGGCGCGGGCGCGCACCGATCTCGGCCGCGGCCTGCCGGTGTTCTGGGCCGCCGCCGACGTCGGCCAGGGGCGCGAACAACTCGCCCGGCTCGACCGCGGCGCGCTGATGCTGCCGCTGATCGACGCGGCGATGCAGGACAGCCCGGCCGGCACGCTGGCGGCCTCGGCGCAGAAGAGCTCGCAGCTGACGCGCCGCCTGCGCGACGCGCTGCATGGCGTGCTCGGCGGCTTGAACCGGGGCCAGGTCGTGCTGGCGACGATCGGCGCCACCGCGCCCTTCGTCGGCCTGTTCGGCACCGTCTGGGGCATCTACCACGCGCTGCTGAGCATCTCCTCGGCCGGCAATTTCAGCCTGGACAAGGTCGCCGGCCCGGTCGGCGAGGCGCTGATCATGACCGCCGCCGGCCTGGCCGTGGCGATCCCGGCGGTGCTGGCCTACAACCTGTTCGGCAAGTGGGTCGCCGCGTGCGAGGCCGAACTCGAGGGCTTCGCGCACGATCTGCGCGAGCTCGCCGGCGGCGCCTGAGCCCCGATCACCCGGCCCGCGCCGCCTGAAGCGATGAAGTTCGGCCGACTCGAACGCCGCGAAGCGCCCAAGCCCATGGGCGAGATCAACATGACGCCGCTGATCGACGTCATGCTGGTGCTGCTGGTGATCTTCATCATCGCGGCGCCGCTGATGGGCAGCGCGCTCAAGCTGGACCTGCCCAAGAGCGATGCCGCCGCGCCCGGTCCGGGCGCGCGCTTCATCGCGCTGGCCGTCACCCCCCAAGGGGAGTACGTCCTGGGCGAGGACAAGCTCGACGCGAAGACGCTGCGCGAGCGCCTGACCCAGCTCGCCAGCCGCCAGCCCGACGCCGAGCTGCGGCTGAGCGCCGACCAGTCCGTCCCTTACGGCAAGGTCGCGCAGTTGATCGGCTGGGCGCAGCAGGCGGGCCTGAACCGGATCGCGTTCGTGGCTGAACCGGGCGAGGCGGCCGAGCCCGCGCCGGCGGCGAAGCGCTGATCGTTCACCCCCGGAGGGCGGCCCTCGCCAGGAGGATGGGCGGCCGCGCGCCGCCTCCTACAATCGGCGGCTACGTTGCCCGAGCCACCATGAACGAGAAATACGCCCCCTCCGAGGTCGAACAGGCCGCCCGCGATCACTGGAACGCCCGCGACGCCTACCGCGTCGTCGAGGACGCGTCCAAGCCCAAGTTCTACGCCTGCTCCATGCTGCCCTACCCGAGCGGCAAGCTGCACATGGGCCATGTCCGCAACTACACGATCAACGACATGTTGACGCGTCAGCTGCGCATGAAGGGCTACAACGTGCTGATGCCGATGGGCTGGGACGCCTTCGGCCTGCCGGCCGAGAACGCGGCGATGAAGAACAAGGTGCCTCCTGCCGCCTGGACCTACGACAACATCGCCTACATGAAGTCGCAGATGCAGGCGATGGGCCTGGCGATCGACTGGTCGCGCGAGATCGCCACCTGCAAGCCCGACTACTACCGCTGGAACCAGTGGCTGTTCCTGAAGATGCTGGAAGCGGGCATCGCCGAGCGCCGCACGCAGGTCGTGAACTGGGACCCGGTCGACCAGACCGTGCTGGCCAACGAGCAGGTCATCGACGGCAAGGGCTGGCGCTCGGGCGCGACGGTCGAGAAGCGCGAGATCCCCGGCTACTACCTCAAGATCACCGATTACGCGGAAGAGCTGCTGGCCGCGGTCGCCGATCCTTCGGACAAGAACTTCCTGGCCGGCTGGCCGGAACGCGTGCGCCTGATGCAGGAGAACTGGATCGGCAAGAGCGAGGGCGTGCGCTTCGCCTTCCCGCACGCGATCGCCGGCGACGATGGCCAGCCCATCCAGGGCGGCCTGCTGTACGTGTTCACGACGCGCGCCGACACCATCATGGGCGTGACCTTCTGCGCCGTCGCGCCGGAGCATCCGCTGGCCGCGCACGCCGCGAAGACGAACCCGGCGCTGGCCGCGTTCATCGAGGAATGCAAGCAGGGCGGCACCACCGAGGCCGAACTGGCCACGCAGGACAAGAAGGGCCTGGCGACCGGCCTCTTCGTGACGCACCCGCTGACCGGCGAGCAGGTCGAGGTCTGGGTCGGCAACTACGTGCTGATGAGCTACGGCGACGGCGCCGTGATGGGCGTGCCGGCGCATGACGAGCGCGATTTCGCGTTCGCGAAGAAGTACGGCATCGCGATCAAGCAGGTCGTCGGCGTCGAAGGGGAGACCTACTCGACGGATGCCTGGGCCGAGTGGTACGGCGACAAGCAGCGCGGCATCTGCATGAACTCGGGCGCGCTGGACGGCCTGACGCACAAGCAGGCGGTGGACAAGGTGGCCGAGCTGCTCGGCACCAAGGGCCTGGGCGAGAAGAAGACGACCTGGCGCCTGCGCGACTGGGGCGTCAGCCGCCAGCGCTACTGGGGCACGCCGATCCCCATCATCCATTGCGACCACTGCGGCCCGGTGCCGGTGCCGGAGAAGGACCTGCCGGTCGTGCTGCCGGAGGACTGCATCCCGGACGGCAGCGGCAATCCGCTGAACAAGCGCGCGGACTTCCTGAACTGCAGCTGCCCGAAGTGCGGCGCCGCGGCCAAGCGCGAGACGGACACGATGGACACCTTCGTGGACAGCTCGTGGTACTTCATGCGCTATTGCGACGCGACCAATCCGGAGCAGATGGTCGCCGGCGGCACCGACTACTGGATGCCGATGGACCAGTACATCGGCGGCATCGAGCACGCGATCCTGCACCTGCTGTACGCGCGCTTCTGGACCAAGGTGATGCGCGACCTGAAGCTGGTGAAGATCGACGAACCCTTCACCAAGCTCCTCACACAAGGCATGGTGCTGAACCACATCTACTCGCGCCGCGGCGAGAAGGGCGGCATCGAGTACTTCTGGCCGCACGAGGTCGAGAACCAGTTCGACGCCTCCGGCAAGATCATCGGCGCCAAGCGCAAGAGCGACGGCTCGCCGGTGGACTACGAGGGCGTGGGCACGATGTCCAAGTCCAAGAACAACGGCGTCGACCCGCAGGAGTTGATCAACGAATATGGCGCCGACACGGCCCGCCTGTTCGTGATGTTCGCGTCCCCGCCCGAGCAGACGCTGGAGTGGAACGACGCCGGCGTCGAGGGCGCGCACCGCTTCCTGAAGCGGGTGTGGGGCTTCGGCGCGAAGCAGGCCGACGCGATCAAGGGCGGCGGCGCCGACTTCGCGGCGCTGAACGACGAGGGCAAGGCGTTGCGCCGCGAGGTGCACCTGGTGCTGAAGCAGGTCTCGTACGACTACGAGCGCATGCAGTACAACACCGTGGTCTCGGGCGCGATGAAGCTGCTGAACGCGCTGGAAGGCTTCAAGGCGGAGGGTCAGTCGGCCGCCATCCGCGAAGGCTTCTCGGTGCTGCTGCGGGTGATCTATCCGGCCTGCCCGCACATCGCGCACGCGCTGTGGACCGAGCTGGGCTTCGCGGCCGAACTCGGCGAGCTGCTGGACGCGCCCTGGCCGCAGGTCGACGAAGCGGCGCTGGTGCAGGACCAGGTCGAGCTGATGCTGCAGGTCAACGGCAAGCTGCGCGGCGCGATCAAGGTCGCGGCTTCGGCCGACAAGGCGGCCATCGAGGCGGCGGCGCTGGCCAGCCCGGACTTCGAGAAGTTCGCGGAAGGCAAGGCGCCCAAGAAGGTCGTCATCGTGCCGGGCCGCCTCGTCAACGTGGTGGTCTGACGCCATGAAGCGCCGCGATCTGCTCTCGCTCGGTGCGCTCGGCGCGCTCGGTGCCACGGTCCTGCTGTCGGGCTGCGGCTTCGAGCTGCGCAAGGAGCCGGTCTATCACTTCAAGACGCTGGCGCTGAAGGGCTTCGTGCCGCACTCGCCGCTGGCGCAAGAGCTGCGCCGCCAGGTGCAGCGCAGCACGGTGCGCCTGGTCGAGGATCCGAACCGCGCCGACGTGATCATCGAGATCGAGCGCGAGACGCGCGACAAGACCTCGGTGGCGACGACGGCCGCAGGGCAGATCACGGAATGGCAGCTGAGACTGTCGCTGGACTACTCGCTGCGCACGGCAGGCGGAGAGATCCTGCTGCCGCGCACCGAGCTGCGCCTGACCCGCGACATGACCTACAGCGAAAGCGCGGCGCTCGCGAAGGAACAGGAAGAGGCCTCGCTCCAGAAGGCGATGCAGGTGGAGGCCGTCGGCCTGCTGCTGCGCCGCCTGGCGGCGGTGCATCTCCCCGCCTGAGCCGCGTTCACCGCGTCATCGAGTTCCGCGTTCCATCCCCCCGATGCAGATCAAAGCCGAGGCCCTGGCGGCCCACCTGTCCAAGGGCCTGAAGCCGGTCTACGTCGTGCATGGCGACGAGCCGCTGCTCGCGCAGGAGGCGGCCGACGCGCTGCGCGCCGAGGCCCGAAGACAGGGCTACAGCGAACGCCAGGTCTTCATCGTCAGCGGCGCCTATTTCGACTGGGCGCCGGTGATCGCGGCGTCGCAGGCGATGAGCCTGTTCTCGGACAAGCAGTTGATCGAGATCCGCATCCCTGGCGGCAAGCCGGGCAAGGACGGCTCGGAGGCACTGCAGCGCTACGTCGAGGGCTTGCCGCCCGACGTGCTGACGCTGGTGACGCTGCCGCGGCTGGACAAGACGCAGCTGAGCAGCGCCTGGTTCACTGCGCTGGACGCGGCTGGCGTGTCGGTGAAGGTCGATCCGGTCGAGCGGCGCGAGCTGCCGGCGTGGATCGCGCGCCGGCTGCAGCAGCAGGGCCAGCCGGTGGCGGCCGGCGCGGAAGGCCAGCAGGCGCTGGAGTTCTTCGCCGATCGCGTCGAGGGCAACCTGCTCGCCGCCCATCAGGAGTTGCAGAAGCTGGCCTTGCTGCACCCGCCGGGGGAGCTCGGCCTGGCGCAGATCGAGGCGGCCGTGTTGGATGTGGCGCGCTTCGACGTGTTCAAGCTCAGCGAAGCGCTGCTGAGCGGCAAGGTGGCCCGGGTGCTGCGGATGCTCGACGGTCTGAAGGCCGAGGGCGAGGCCGCGGTGCTGGTGCACTGGACCATGGCCGAGGACATCCGCGGTCTGAAGCGCGTCCATGACGCGGTGGCGGCGGGAAAACCGCTGCCGATGGCGCTGCGCGAGTCGCGCATCTGGGGCCCGAAGGAGCGGTTGTTCGAGCGCATCGTCCCGCAGCTGCAAGGCGCGGCGCTGACGCGGCTGGTCGTGGCCGCCCAGGTGTGCGATGGCATCGTCAAGGGCTTGCGCCATCCTGACTGGCCCACCGATCCGTGGGAGGCGCTGGGGAGATTGGCGCTCATGCTGGAGCAAGCCCTGCGCCCGCCAGCCCAGAAAAACCGCTATGGTTGACGCCTTGACGTCCACTTGGCGTTGCCGATGAGCCTGATCCGCATCATTGCTGCTCCCGCCCTTCCTGCCCCTGCCGCCTCTTTTGCCGCCCGGCCCGGCAACCGCCTCGCGGCCCGCGTCTTCCACGCCGCGCCGCTGCTGGCCGCCGCGCTGGCAACCCTGGCCGGGCTGAGCCCCGGGCAGGCGCGCGCGGCGGACTGGACGCTGCAAGTGGTCGACCGCCATGGCGCGCCCGTGCCGGGCGCGGTGGTCGCCGTCGAACCCAAGGGACAGCCCGCTCCGCCCGCCAGCGGCGCGACCGCCGCCATGGGTCAGCGCGACCGGCAGTTCCAGCCGCAGTTGCTGGCCGTCCAGACCGGCACGGCGGTGAGCTTCCCCAACTTCGACACCGTGCGGCACCACGTCTATTCGTTCTCGCCGACGAAGAAGTTCGAGCTGAAGCTGTACTCCGGCACCCCGGCGGAGCCGGTGGTCTTCGACAAGGCCGGCGTGGCCCAGCTCGGCTGCAACATCCACGACCGGATGAGCGCCCACATCGTCGTGGTCGACACGCCGCTGTTCGGCATCTCCGACGCCAGGGGCGAGGTCCGGCTGGACCTGCCGCCGGGCAGTCACCGCCTGCGCCTGTGGGAGGCGCGGATGGGCAACACCGCGCCGACGGCGCAGCCGCTCACGGTGGGCACGGGCGCGCCGGGCGTGCTCAAGGTCGAACTCAAGGACTGAACCGCCGATGCGCTGGCCGGACTTCCTCAACCTGCGGCGGCTGGAGGGGCGCATCGTCGCGTTGTTCCTGGCGCTGCTGCTGGTCGTCCAGCTGTTGAACCTGACGCTGATCAACCAGGGCATCGCCCGCAACGCGCGGGCCTCGGTGGCCGAGGAACTGGAAGCCGGCGAGCGCATCCTGCTCCAGCTGATCGACGAGGACAACGAGCAGCGCGGCCTGGTGGCCGACCTGCTGCAATCGGATTACGGGCTGCGCCAACTGGTCGCCGAGGGCATCCAGGGTCAGGAGCTGCGGGCGATGATGCAGGAGGTCTTCACCAACCTCAGCGCCCGGGGCGATGCCTCCTTCATCGGCTACGCGGACGACACCTTCAAGCTGGTGACGGCCACCGGCGAGGTCGCGGCGAAGGTCGCGCCGCTGCTGCGCGGGGTGACGCGCCAGCAGCAGGGCCGCACGCAGAGCCAGCTGCTGCTGCTCGACGGCAAGGCCTACCAGGTCGTGGTCGCGCGCATGCGGGCGGCGGGCCTGGGCGGCTGGATCTTCACCGGCTTCGAGATGAAGGGCGACCAGCTGCGGGAGCTCAAGCGCATCGTGCACATCGAGGCGGTGCTGCTGGCGCAGTCCCCGTCCGGGCAGTGGCAGGTGCTGGCCACGGTGCTGGACCCGGAGGCGACGGCACGCGCCGTCCAGGCGCTGCCGGCGCTGGGGCCGGCCGAGCGCGGCTCGGCGCAGACCTTTCACCTGGAGCTGGAAGGCGAGCAGTTCCAAGCCCGGCTGCAGCCGCTGCCGCATGGCGGCGACGCCGACCGGGCGGTGGCGGTGCTGCTGCTGCGCTCGGTGGACGAGGCGCTGGCCCCGTACCGGCGCCTGCAATGGATGCTGCTGGGCTTGAGCGGCGCGGGCGTGCTGCTGTTCGCGGTCGGCGCGGTGCTGACGGCACGGCGCATCAGCGGCCCGGTGAAGGCGCTGGCGAGCGAGGCGCACCGCCTGGGTCAAGGCGACTACGCGCGCCCGGTGGCCAGACCCTCGAGCGACGAGATCGGCGATCTGGCCGAAGCCTTCGAGGCGATGCGCCAGGGCATCCGTTCGCGCGAGGAGGAGGTGCACCGGCTCGCGTTCTGGGATCCGCTGACGGACCTGCCCAACCGGGAGCAGTTCCATCAGGCGCTGGCGCGGCGGATGGCGGAGAGCGACGTGCGCTTCTCGCTGCTGATGCTGAACCTGGACCGCTTCAAGCATGTCAACGACGTGCTGGGGCGGGCCTTCGGCGACCGGCTGCTGCGCGCGGTGGCGGAACGGCTGCGGGGCCTGCTCAAGGACGAGGTCAGCATGATCGCGCGGGTCGGGGGCGACGAGTTCCTGCTGCTGATCGAGGGGGCTGGTGCGACGCGGGCCGAGGCGATCTGCAAGCGCATCCAGCGCGACTTCGAACGGACGCTGAGCATCGACGACCAGACGGTGGACCTGTCGGCGGGGATGGGAGTGGCGCTGTATCCGCAGCACGGGCGCGACCCGATGCTGCTGCTGGCGCGGGCCGAGCTCGCGATGCATGCGGCCAAGCGCGGCCAGAGCGGTTGCGAGGTCTACGCGCCGAGCATGGATGCGCTGAGCCAGGAATCGCTGTCGCTGCTGAGCGAGCTGCGGCACGCGATCGACGCCGGGGAACTTCGGCTGTATCTGCAGCCCAAGGTGGACCTGCACGGGCAGCGGATCTCGGGCGCGGAGGCGCTGGTGCGCTGGCAGCATCCGGTGCGCGGGCTGGTGCCGCCGATGGCCTTCATCCCGTTCGCGGAGCAGACGGGCTTCATCCGGCAGATCACGGCCTGGGTGCTGCAGGCGTCGTCGGTGGCGTGGATGGCCTTGCAGAAGGACGGGCTGGCGGTGCCGATCAGCGTCAACCTGTCGACGCGCGACCTGATGGATCAGGACCTGCCGATCAAGGTGGCGGACCTGGTGGCGGGCGTGCCGCCGCCGTCGCTGTGCCTGGAGATCACCGAGTCCGCGATCATGGACGACCCGCAGCGGGCGCTGCAGACGCTGGAGCAGTTGCATGCGCTGGGCTTCAAGCTGTCGATCGACGACTTCGGGACGGGCTACTCGTCGCTGGCGTATCTGAAGCAGCTGTCGGTGGATGAACTCAAGATCGACCGCAGCTTCGTGATGAACATGGAGCGCGACATCGACGACGCGAAGATCGTGCGCTCGACGATCGAGCTGGCGCACAACCTGGGCTTGTCGGTGGTGGCGGAGGGGCTGGAGACGGCCAAGCAGTGGACGCTGCTGCAGACGCTGGGCTGCGACCAGGGGCAGGGCTACATCCTGTCGCGGCCGATGCCGGCGGAGCAGTTCGCGCAATGGCTGCGCGACTGGCGGCCGCCGGACCTCGGCGACGCGCGGGCGAACACGATCCTGGCGGGGTTGTAAGGCGGGCGGGGTGACCTTCGGCGGCGCCGATGGCGCCGATGGCGCCGAGTCAGCCGCCCGGACACGGTGGCTGTCCGCGATGTCCCTACACGGCATTTGGCGGATCGCCGATGGAAGGCGCGAGAGCCGGCGCGTACAACTGCGACATCCGCAACGTCCGCCGCCCACCGCCATGCCGCACCGTTCCCTCCGTCCCCTGCCGTCGCTGAGCTCGCTCAGGCGCTGGCTGGTGTTGGGCAACCTGCTGGTCGCCCTCATCGTGGCCAGTGCCGCCTGGGTCAGCCTGGACAACGCGCGCCGGGGCGACCAAGACGCCGCGCGGCAGACCGCCGAGAACCTGGCCTCCAGCCTGAGCGCCGAGGTCGGGTCGGAACTGCGGCTCATCGACAACGCGCTGACCACCATCGCCGAGCGCTACAGCCGCGCCGCCGATGACGCGGCGCGCGAGGCCGTGCTGACCGAGATGCTGGCCACCCAGCGCGAGCTGCTCGATCACGTCTGGGCCCTGCGCGTCGCCGACGAGCACGGCCGGCTCGTGCACGGCGTCGAGCGCGGGATCTCGCCGGACGTGTCGGATCGGGACGATTTCATCCAGGCGAGCGCAACCCACGAGACCATTCTGTCCGAGCCCTTCTTCAGCAAGGTGTCCGGGCGCTGGGTGATCAGCGTGGCCCGCAGCCTGTACCGCGCCGACGGCCGGTTCGCGGGCGCGATGCTCGCGTGCGTGTCTTCGGAGCACTTCGCGGATCTGTTCAGCGGCATGGAACTGGGGCAGTCCGGCGCCATCGCGATGCGCACCTCGCAGCGCCTGCGGCTGGTCGCGCGGCATTCGGTGTTCGAGCCGCGCTCCAGCAAGGGACTCGGCGAGACGACCGTCTCCGAGGCCTTGCGCGCCAGCCTGGCCGCGGACGAGGAGCGCGGCGCCTACATCACGCCGACGGCGCTGGACCGCGTCGAGCGCTTCACCGCCTATCACCGTGTCCGGGGATATCCGCTCATCGTCTTCGCCGGCTTGAGCACCAGCGAGTACCTGGTGCCGTGGCGGCGTCAGGCGGCGGAGCTGTGGTGCCTGGTGGCGGTGCTGATCCTGACGATCATGGCGATCTCGGTGCATCTGTACCGGCGGCAGGTGCGCGAACGCGCCGCGCGGCTGGCCGCCGACAGCATGGCCTTCCGCGATGCGCTGACGGGCCTGCCCAACCGGCGGCTGTTCGAGGAGCAGTTGGCCGCGGCGCAGGCGGCCTCCGCGCGAGGCGACGCGGCCGTCTCGGTCGCCTACCTGGATCTGGACGGGTTCAAGCCGGTCAATGATCTCCACGGGCACGAGGCGGGTGACCGCGTGCTGCAGGAAGTGGCGCGGCGTCTGCAGAGCGTGGTGCGCGGCGGGGATGTGGTGGCCCGGCTCGGCGGCGATGAGTTCGCGCTGGTGCTGCCGGCCAGCGGCACGGTGGCGGCGGCCCGGGCGGTGCTGCAACGCTGCCTCGGCGAGATCGAGCGGCCGATCGAGCTGGATGACGGGCAGGTGGTGAACGTCAGCGCGAGCATCGGCGTGGTGATCGCGCAAGGCGGGCAGCCGACGTCGGAGCTCACGCGGAACGCGGACTCAGCGATGTACGCGGCCAAACGAGCGGGCAAGGGACGGATCCGGTTCCATGGGCCTCACCCGGCCTTCCTGAACGAGCCGGTTCAGGGCGCCGGCGTGATGGAGGAATCGCTGGCCGCCTGAGCACGGGGCACACCTCTCCCTGTCAACTCCCTCGCCCCGCTTTGCGGGGAGAGGGGGCTCGTGCCACAGCGCTGCTGCCCTTCGAAGCACCCCCTCTCCCCTGCCCTCTCCCCCCTCGCGGGGGGCGAGGGAGTTCTTGCGATTGAGGTGGAGGTAGGCCAGCGGCGGCGGAAGTGCGGAAACCTTCCTGCCTTGCGCAGCAAGGCAGCTTCTAGGTCTTCGCCGGCAGGCGCACGGCGAAGCGGCCGCCGCCCCAGCGCGAGCTGCCGACCTCGATGCGCCCGCCCGCCGCGCGCACGATCGAATCGCACAGCGCCAGGCCCAGCCCCGTGCCCTGGATCTCCGCCGCCCGTGCGCCTGCGCCGCGGTAGAAGCGCTCGAACAGCCTCGGCCGCTCCTCTTCCGGAATCCCGGGACCGTCGTCCTCGACCGCCCATTCCGTCCATCCCTCCCCCGCCGTCAGCGACACCAGCACCGAGCCGCCCATCTCCCCGAACTTGAGCGCGTTGTCGATCAGATTGCTCGCCACCAGCATCAGCAGCTCACGCGAGAGCTCAACCCGCGCCGGATGCGACGCGTCGAACGCCACGCGCAGGTCCACGCGCCGCCGCTGCGCCGCGGGCGCCGCCCGCCGCACCACCTCCTCGAGCAGCGGCGCGATCGCCACCGGCGCCGCCTGCGCCGATTCCTGGCCCGAGTCGATCCGCGCCAGCGTCAGCAGCTCCTCCACCATCATCGTCAGCCTCACGACCTCGTCGAGGCAGGACCGCAGCGCCTCCACGTACTCCGCGGTCTCCCGCGGGCGCCGCAGCGTGATCTCGAGCTCCGTCCGAAGCCGCGACAACGGTGATCGCAATTCATGCGACGCGTCCGCGGTGAAACGCCGCTGCCCCTCGAAGGCCTGCTCCAGCCGCGCCAGCATGTCGTTGAGCGTGTCGATCAGCCGGCCGATCTCGTCGCGCGGGCCGGGATGGGGCAGGCGGTCGGACAGCGTCTGATCGCCGATGCGCCTGGCCTGCCGCACGACGTCGTCGATGGCGCCGAACACCCGCCCCGTGAGGTGCGCCCCCGCCAGCGTCAGCACCACCACCAGCACCACGCCCATGATCAGGAACATCCAGCCCGCCGACACCACCGCGTGATCGACGTCATCGAGCGAGCCCGCCACCTGCACCGCCAGCGCACGCCCGCCCGGCACCGGCACGGAGACGCGCCGCGTCGGCTCGTCGCCGAAATCGAGGTTCTCGAAGACGGTCTCGCCTCTCGCCAGCCGCTCCAGCAGCGCGCGATCGTTGGGCAGCGTCGCCGCGCCAAGGTTGGCGCTGCGCGCGAGCACCGTCCCGCCCGGACCGATGACCTGCACCAGCCGGTCCAGCCGCGCGTACGACGGCGGCGCCGATGCCGCGCTCGCTGACTCGTGCACCGCCACCGGCAGGGACGAACTCGCGGCCAGCATGCTGGCCTCCTGCTCGGCCAGCGCGAGCAGCGCCCCATCGAGCTGCTCGCGCAGCGAGGCGACCAGGCTCAGGTAGGTCAGCGAGGCCGCCACCGCCAGCACCGCCGTGACGACCACGACATGCACCAGCGCCAGCCGCCGGCGGAAGCTAAGCATCGCCGCCTCCCCGGATGCGGAAGCCGTGGCCGCGCACGGTCTCGATCAGCGGCGCGCTGCCCGCCGGATCGACCTTGCGGCGCAGCTTGCTGATGTGGGCATCGATCAGGTTGTCGATGGCGAGCGGATCGTCCTGCCAGATCTGCTCGGCCAGCCGCTGGCGCGCGACGGCCACGCCGGGCTGGCGCATCAGCGCCTGCAGCAGCGCGAACTCCTTGGGCGTCAGCGGGATCGCCTTGCCGCCGCGCGTCACCTGCTGCGACGCGGGATCGAGCGTCAGGTCGCCCGCCTTGAGCACCGGCGGCCGCGTCATCTCCGAGCGCCGCAGCAAGGCGCGCAGCCGCGCCAGCAGTTCCTCGAACTCGAACGGCTTGGTCAGGTAGTCGTCCGCGCCGGCGTTCAGGCCGGTCACGCGCTCCGACAGCGCATCGCGCGCGGTGAGCATCAGCACCGGCACCTGCTGTCCGCGCGCGCGCAGCGTGCGGCACAGCGCGATGCCGTCACCATCGGGCAGCATCCAGTCCAGCACGACGAGGTCGTAGGTCGTGACGAAGGCCGCCTCGTCCCCTTCCGCCAGGGTCGCGGCCAGGTCCACGACGAAGCCCTCCTCGCGCAGGCCGCGCGCCAGCAGCCCGGCCGCCTTGCGATCGTCCTCGACCAGCAGAATCCTCATCGCGCCCTCCTCTCGTGCGCGAGCAGTCTCGCATGGCGGCGCGGGCCCGGCCGCGTGCGGCGCGCGCTCATGGCGCCGGCGGCCGGCCCACGCTCTGCTGCAGCCGGACCGTCGCCGCCGCCAGGTCGCTGCGGGCCTGGAGATAGGCCAGCCAGGTGTCGTCCGCGGCGCGCTGCGCGGACAGCAGCTCCAGCAGCGAGGCCGAGCCGTGCCGGTAGGACGTCCGCATCCCTTCCAGCACGCGGTCGGCGTCGACCAGCGTGGCATCGCGATAGCGCGCCAGGTTCTCGAGGGCCGCCTCGTACTGCGCGAACGTGACGCGCACGTCGGCCTGCGCTTTCAGCTCGGTCTGGCGCAGGCCCAGCATCGCCTGCGTCACGGCGGACTCGGCCTGGACCAGATCGCCGCGGTCCAGCCGCGACAGCGGAATCGGCACCGTCAGCGACAAGGTCAGCGCGTTGGAACGTGGCGACGGTGCGGCCGGCGAGCCATCCGGCCCGAAGACCGGCCGCCCTTGCGCCGTGTAGCCGTAGCTCACGCCGATGGCGGGATCGACCGCGCGATTGGCACGCGTCAGCCCGGCCGCGGCGCGAGCGGTGTCGAGCGCGGCACGCGCGGCTTGCACGTCGTCGCGGGCGTCGAGCGCCTGCGACACGAGCGCTTCGGCGTCGCCGGGCAGGCGCGCATCGCTGAACACGCAGCGGGGCAGGCGCTCGCCGAACTCCTCGTTCCAGCGGTGGCCGAGCGGCACCGCCAGCCCTTCCATCGCCGCCACCGCGTCCGCGCGCGCCTTCACGACGGTGGCCAGGAACTGGTCACGGCCATTGCGCGATTGCAGCAGCTCCAGGCCGCCGAGGTCGCCAGCGCGATGCCGCAGCTCGTTCATGCGGACGATCTCGGACAGCGCGCGCAGCGAGCCCTCCTGGCGCGTCAGCGCCTCGCGCGCCCGGCAGGCCTCGATGAAGGCGGCGGCCGCGTCGGCGGAGGCCTGGCGCTGGGCGGCGTTCAGGGCGGTCTCGCTCGCCTTCACCTGGCTGCGCGCCAGGTCGACACGGCGCTCGCGCTTGCCGCCCATCTCGACGGTGTAGGTCAGGCCGATGGTCTTGGCCACGCGCGGTTTGGGATTCACCGCGCTGCTGAGCTCGTTCGGGCCGGCGCCGAGCGCCAGCGAGGGATCGGGCCGCAGGCCGGCGATCCCGACGCCGGCCCGCGCCGACACCAGCGCCTCGCGCTGCGCGGCCAGATCGTTGCTGGCGCGGAGAACGGCTTCCAGATAGGCCTGGAAGGCGACGTCGCCCGAAGCGCCCGAAGCGCCCGAAGCGCCCGGAGCGCCGGTGGCGGCGTCAGCGGCAGCCGGCTCGGCGCGGACCTCCGGCACGCCGGTCGTGATGGCGGCGATCACGGTGGCCAGCGCGGCGATGGCCGCCGGGCCGACCTGCCGGACGAAGCGCGCGAGGCGGGCGGCGCGCACGGCGGAGCGATGCAGGACCAGCCGGTTCATGCGGGGGTCTCCGAAGGGTGATCGTCGAGGGACGCGCGTTCGGCCCGCTTCCCGGCGGCCTGCTCGGCGCGTTGCTCGATCCAGTGATAGAGGGCCGGCAGGAGCAGCAGCGTGAGCAGCGTCGCGGTCGCCAGGCCGCCGACGACAACCGTCGCCAGCGGCCGCTGCACGTCGCTGCCCAGGCCGGTCGCCAGCATCGCGGGCGTCAGGCCGAAGGCGGCGACCGTCGCGGTCATCAGCACGGGCCGCATGCGGCTGGCGGCGCCCTCGAGCACGGCCTCGCGCAGCGGCATCCGGTCCTCCTTCCGCAGCCGGTTGATCTGCGCCACCATCAGCACGCCGCCGAGCACCGCCACGCCGAACAGCGCGATGAAGCCCACTGCGCTCGACACGTTCAGCGTCATGCCGCGCAGGTGCAGCGCGGCGAAGCCGCCGATCATCGCCAGCGGCACCACGCCCAGCACCAGCAGCGGCTGGCGCAGGTTGCGGAACTCGGCGAAGAGCAGCAGCAGCATCACGCCCAGCGTGGCCGGCAGGATCACCGCCAGGCGCTGCTGCGCGCGCTGCAGGTTCTCGAACTGGCCGCCCCACTCGAGGTGGAAGCGCTGGCGGTCGAAGTGCACGTCGCGCTCGAGCGCGGGCTCGGCTTCGGCCAGGAAGCTGGACAGATCGCGGCCGCGCGTGTTCAGCCGCACGATGATGTGGCGCTCGCCCATCTCGCGGACGATGACGCTCTCGCCGACCGTGGTGCGGATGCGCGCGACGTCCGCCAGCGGCACCTGCGCGCCGTTCGCGCCGGTGAGGCGCAGATCGCCGATGGCCTGCGGGCTGGCGCGCGATTCCGCGGTGAAGCGGACCGTCATGTCGTAGCTCTTCTCGCCGACGTAGACCTGCCCGATCGAGGCGCCGCCGATGCCGGTCGAGATCAGGTTGGCGACATCGGCCGCGTTGATGCCCAGCCGGGCGGCGGCGGCGCGGTCCAGGTCGATGCGCAGGTTGGGCAGCGGCGGCTCGACGTCCACCGCCACGTCGGCCGCGCCGGGGATGCCGCGCAGCACCTGCGCGACGTGGCCGGCGATGCGGCGGCCCTCGTCGAGGTCGTCGCCGAAGACCTTCACCACCAGGTCGCTGTGCGCGCCGGACAGCTTGTCCTGCACGCCGTCGATCATCGGCTGCATGAAGGACACCGCGTAGCCGGGCATGCGCGCGTAGCGCTCGCTCAGGCGCTGGATCAGGGCCTGCTTGCCGCCGGGCGAGGTCCAGGTGTCGTAGGGCTTGAGGCCGACGCTGGCCTCGATGTGCGAAGGCGTCCAGTAGTCGGTGCCGTCGTCGTTGCGGCCGGTCTGCGTGACGATGTAGGAGATCTCGGGGAACTCCAGCGTCGCGCGGCGCAGCTCGTCGGCCATCTGCGCGGCCTTCTCCAGCGTCATGCCGGGCGGCATCTGCACCTGCAGCCAGATCGAGCCCTCGTCCAGATAGGGCAGGAAGTCCCGCCCGATCGTGCCCGCGAGCGCCACCAGCGCCAGCGCCGCGCCGGCCACCGCCGCCGCGAGTCCGCGGCGCGCGCCGACGGCCCGCGTCAGGAAGGCGGCGTAGCGGCGCTGCAGCGCATCCAGCGGCCGGTTGTGGAAGATCCTGCGCGGCCGGCGGAAGGCCAGCCAGGCCAGCGACGGCGTCAGCATCAGCGCCACCAGCAGCGCGCCCACCAGCGCTGCGCCGACGGCGTAGGCCATCGGGCTGAAGAGCTTGTACTCGATGCGCTCGAGCGCGAACAGCGGCAGGTAGGCAGCCGCGATCACGGCCATGCCGAAGAAGATCGGCCGCGCCACCTGCAGCGTCGCGGTGATGGCGTCGCGCGGGGTGAGCAGGCGATCGGCCTCGCGCTCGCGGCGGCGCAGGATGTTCTCGACCACCACGACCGCGCCGTCGACCAGGATGCCGAAGTCGATCGCGCCGAGCGACAGCAGGTTGGCCGGCACCTTCGCGTGGTGCATGAAGATGAAGGCGAACAGCAGCGCCAGCGGGATCGTCGCGGCCACGACGAGCGCGGCGCGCGGGCTGCCCAGGAACAGCAGCAGCACCAGCGTCACCACGACCATGCCTTCGATCATCGTGTGGCTGACGGTGTGCGCGGTCTTCTCGATCAGCGTCGAGCGGTCCAGGTAGGGCACGACCTTCACGTCGCCGGGCAGCAGCTTGGTGTTGAGCTCGTCGACGGCGGCATGCAGGCCGTCGAGCGTGCGCGACGGATTGGTCTCCTTGAGCAGCAGCACGATGCCTTCGAGCGTGTCGCCGTTGCGGTCCTTGCCGAGGATGCCGCGGCGCTCGACGTTGCCGTAGCGCAGCTGGCCCAGGTCGCGCACCAGCACCGGCACGCCGCCGACGCTCTTCACGACCACGTTGCCCATGTCCTCGAGCGAGTGCAGCAGGCCGACGCCGCGCACGACATAGGACTGCTCGCCGCGATCGACGACGCTGCCGCCGCCGCTGCTGTTGTTGGCGTTGATGGCGTCGACCACCTGGGTGAGCGTCAGGCCGTACTGGGTCAGGCAGGCGGGGTCGAGTTCCAGCATGAACTGCGTGGTCAGGCCGCCGAAGTTGGTCACGTCCACGACCCCCGCGACCTTCTTCAGGCGCGGGATGACGGTCCAGAACTGCAGGTCGGAGAGTTCGCGCAGGCTGCGGCTCGGGCTTTCGAGCGTGTAGCGGTAGATCTCGCCGGTGGGCGAGGTGTAGGGATCGAGGCCGGGCTTGGCGCCGTAGGGCAGCGTGAGCTCGGCCAGGCGCTCCTGCAGGCGCTCGCGCGACCAGTAGCCCTCGACGCCGTCCTGGAACACGACGGTCACCAGCGACAGGCCGAACAGGCTGCGCGTGCGCAGCACCTGCATGCCGGGTGTGCCCAGCAGCGCGCGCTCGATGGGGATGGTGATCTGCTGCTCGACCTCCTCGGCGGCCAGGCCGTTGACCTGGGTGACGATCTGGGAGGTGACGTCGGCGATGTCGGGATAGGCCTCGATGGGCAGCTGGCGGAAGCTGTGCACGCCGTAGAGCGCGGCGAACACGAACACCAGCCAGACGATGCCGCGCCGGTCGAAGCAGAGGCTGACGAGGCGTTCAATCATTGAGCAGCACTCCCTCGCGCACGACGACGCGCTCGCCCGGCTTCAGGCCGGAGACGATCTCCACCGCGTCGCCAAGCGAGGCGCCGACGGTGACATCGCGCGCGGCATAGCGGCCGGGCGCGCGCTCGACGAAGACGCGCGTGAACAGGCCGCTCTGCAGCAGCGCGGAGGCGGGGACGACCGGGGCCTCGTGCGAGGGGCCGGCGAAGAGCACCTTCGCGAACATGCCGGGGCGCAAGCGGCCGTCGGCGTTATCCAGGATCAGGCGAACCTTGACGGTGCGGGTGTCGGGGTCGAGCACCTCGCCGAGGTAGCGGACGGTGCCCTCGCGCGGCGCGTCGGGATAGGCGTTCAGGCGCACGCGGGCGCGCTGGCCGACGAAGACCTGCGCGAGGTCCTTCTCCGGCACGGCGGCGGTGAGCGAGACCTGGCTGAGATCGGCGATGGTCATCAGCGGCGCATTGATGTCGTTCCAGTAGCCGCCCTGCGCGGCGCTCATCTCGATGACGCGGCCGGCGAGCGGCGCGCGCACGACCAGGCGGCGGCCGGTGGTGTCGCTGGCGCCGAGCTGCGCGAGCTTGGCCTGCGTGGTGCGCACGTCGCTGTCAGCCTGCGACCGCGCGAGCTGGGCGGCCTCCAGGTCCTTGCGGGCGGCGATGTCGGCGTCGAAGAGCAGTTGCTGGCGGTCGAGGTCGCGGCGTGCCTGGGCGGCGGCGTCGCGCGCCTTGGCGGCCTCGCCGCGGGCGGCGCTCAGGTCGGAGGAGTCGAGCGTGAACAGCACGTCGCCCGCGCGGACCGCATCGCCGAGCGCGCGATGCAGGCGATCGATGCGGCCGCTGACCGGCGGCGTGATGCGCGCGAGGTGATCGGGCAGGGCCTCGATCGAGCCCGGCGCGGTGATGGGTTGCTCGACGGCGCGGCGCTGCACCTCGGCCACGACGATGCGGCCGCGCAGCGGCGAGCGCTCGGGGACGAGGACCTCGGCGCCTTCACGCCGCAGCGCGGCCTGCGCGGCGGAGGCATCGGCGCGCGCCTCACCGTCGCAGCCGGAGACGAGCAGCAGCGGCAGCAAGGCGAGCATGAGCGGACAGGCTCGCGCGGCGCGGGACCTGAGGGAAGTCCACATGAGGGGTTCTCCAGAACAGGGGGAAGGCGGGAAGGCGGAAATGGCGACCGGCGCGGCGTGGGCCGGCGCCGGGCCGATCACGGAATCAGGCGTCGAGGCGCACGAGCAGCCCCTGGAGCGGCCGGCGCAGCGGCGGGTGACGGCGCTCATGGGAGCGGCCGAAGGGCAGATCGCGGAGGAGGTCGCGCAGGGACAGGCGAGCGAGGAAGTGCAGCATGAGGGGCTCCGGCGGCAACGGCCGCGGCCCCTCGCGCGATCAGGCGTGGAGGATCCGGACGGCCGTTGCTCGCGATGAATGCGAGGTACAGGTCGAGGCGGCGCGTGCCGCGAGACGTCGACAACTGGGGTCGGGATCCATGAACGCTCCGGGGTTGAGGATTGAACGGGTCACCGGAGATGAGGTGACGGGCGGCAGAGTACGAAAGCTCGCCTGAAGGAATCCTGAACTTCTGGTCAGGCCAGGAGGTCTTTGGAGGGGAGCCCCTCCGGCTTCGACCTCTGATCTGGATCAAAGGCCGGTGACCCCACCTTCGCGGGGTGTCATGGGGGATACCGGGGGGCTGGCACTTCGTCCCGAGGTGCCAGGCCTTGCCAGCGGGTCGTCAGCGCTTCAAAACGCGCTTGCTTGTGGGGCGAGTCTCCGCATAGACTGCGTTCCAACACACCCGCCACACGTCCTGGTTTCGGCCAGGGTTCTGCGCAAGCAGACGTGCAAAAGGCGGGTTTTCTATTTGGACCATCAAGCCAGATCGATGTCCCAGTCGGCTTTCGCTGCCAGCGCGATGCTTCGCAGCATGTCGTCAATCTTCTGGAGCTTGTCGTCCACCAAGAGCTGAGCGTCTTCGTCCTCAGTCGCTGCCGACTCCCGCTCCAACTCGACCTGATGGCGCTTCAGCGCCTCCCACAGCACTCGATACTCACCGATCACAAATTTGACGGCCATTTAGATCCCCACGGTTACCAGCTCGACTCGGCTGCGGTCCATTCCGAGTTCCTCCAAGGCTCCGAGGAACTTCTTGAGCGGCATTGTCCGCTTCGGCGCGACGAAGTAGTGGCGGCCATCTTGGCCTGGACGGCAGTCTTGCGCGATGACGAGATCGTCCCCGAGCGATGCCCCCTTCTTGATCCTCCAGATCTTGTTGCCTGGCACCTTCATGACCTGCGTCAAGTGGTCATAAGCGGAGAAGCCGTTTCCGTTGGCAATAACCACTTCAACACCGTTGTGCACCTCGATCTTCACATCGATACGGAGCCGCTGCTCCGTGAATGCGGACCATGTCGCATTGCCCATTCGATAAAGATCCTTGGTCAGTTCGGCGACGTTGAGGATGTAGATGTCTTCCGGCGCAATCATCGCTGTGTGCTCACTGAGTGAATGTTCCGTCGACTCTATGGACGGAACACTTGGCCAATGCGCTGACCAACGTCATGCGGAGCGACGAGGCAATTGCCGTTAAAGGGACTCTGCAGACATCCGCAGCGATCCGCCGTGCAAGAGCGCGCGGACGCCACGTCGATGGCCGCGACCTCTCCGGACTGACTCCAGCAGTTCCGCTCAAGCCCCAGGCGGCGGCGCTGGATTCCTCGACGGGTATTCGGCGATCTGCAGTTGGGCGTCCGCTCCTTGCGTGCGCCCTGCCTTGACGACGACATTGATCCCATCGATGGCCGACGACCTGCCGCGCTCGAAGAGGTTCATCGTCGACCGCCGCCATGTGGAGGGCTCGCTCAACAGCTGATCGCGGTCCGCCTTCACCGACTGCGCCATCGCGTCGTTCCCCGTCGCGCTCGCGACGTCCTGAAGCATGTACAGCGTCTCGAAGTGGCCCGAGGCCTGCGGCATCATCGTGTCGTGGATGTTGTAGTGCGCGAAGTTGCTGCCCTGCAGCCCCTGCGCCTGCTCGAGGAAACGGTCGAGGTCGCGGTGAGCCAGGTCCCGGCCCTGCGTCTGCTTCTGCTCCTCGGTCCAGCCGCTCAGCGTCTCGAGATAGCGCTGGATCCACTGCTCGCGATTGAGCTCGACCTCGGCCATCAGCGGCTGCGGCGAGTTGTAGAAGCGGTCGTGGTCGGCGTCGATGGTGCCGGCGAAATCGAGCACCGTCACCGACACCTTCTCGTAGGACTGGCCGAACTCGCGCGTGCCGGACAACAGCATCGGCCCCTTCACCCCGGTGATCTCGGTGCCACCCTGCGGCGCAGCCGCGGGAGATGGCGCCGGTGCATGCGATGGTGCATGGGCCGGTTCCGCGTGTTGTGCATGCGGCGGTCGCGGGTAGTTGTTGGGATCGCCCACGTTGGCTGTGAGGCTGGCCGAGGCGCGGAACTTGTGGTGCGCGATCGACACCTGCTCATTGAGCACGCGCACGCTGCCCGAATGGTCCGCATAGAGCTGCTGCTGGCGCTCGGTCGACAGCTGTACCGAGGCGTTCGGGCCGAAGGTGGCATTGCGCCGCCCCGGCCGCGGGTCACCCACGCTGAGGCCGGCCGACGCGGACATCTCCAGCACGCTGCTCGAGCTGTCCTGCGTCATGTCGGAAATGATGAGCTTCCCGTTGCGCGCCAGCAGCGCGGAGACCGCGTCGTCGAAGGGCTGTCCGCGTTCGTCGCGCAGCGTCTCCCATCGGGCGAGGTCGCGCACCACGTTCTTCAGGTTCTCGATCATCTCGGGCAGGCGGCCCGGCTCGCGGCGGATGCGCATGATGGCGCCATCGACCTGCGTGCTGCTGTACCCGCCCTTGAGCCCGCCGGAGAGGCGCAATCCCAGCACGTCCTCGGCGAGCTTGAAGGTCGGCCCCGCGCTCAGCCCCAGCTCGCCGCCGGCCTGACGGATCGAGCCGGCGGTGATCTGCAGGCCTTGCATCGGGTGAAAGATGTCGAGGAAGGCTTCGCGCCTCACCTGCGCGCTGGCTACGGGCGTGATCAGCGGGTGGCCCGCCGACGGCGTGGAGATCGACATGTTCGACAGCAACCCGGCGCCGGCCACGGCACCGTCCGCCGCGCGCAGCCGGGTGCGCAGGTCCCAGCCGTCGAGCTTGGCGCACAGGTCGTCGACGAAGCGCTGCCGGCCGTCGGCCGCGGGAGACAGCAGTTGGCGGGCCGCGGACAGACGCTCGCTGGCCCCGGCCACCAAGGCGTCCGTCTGCGTCTCGTCCCGCGCCGCGGACTGAGGCGAACGGGCGGCGACGTCCTGCAGCGCGGACGCGGCGCGCGCGGCCATGGCCAGCAACGGCTCGGCGGGCGGCATGGGCAGTGGCGCGCCCTGCGGCGCCTCGCCCGCCCGCGCCCGCGCCAGCGCCCGGATCGACGCCATCTCCGCGCTGGTCGGCGTATGAGCCGGGGACAGGCCGGGGTTCGCCTTCATGAAGGCCCCGAACGCGTGGCCGATGGCCGCTTCAGGCGCCGGCGCTTCCTGCCGCGCGAGGGCCTGGTCGATGAGCTGAGCTCCAGCCTGTTCCAGCATGTCGGCGGCAGCGCCCAGATGCTCGCGCACCTGCACGGAGGGCGTGCGCACGCCGACGGACGCGCCCACCGTGTCGAGCCGCTCCAGCACGCCGGCCCGCAGCGGCGTCTTCTTGCCCAGGGGATTCAGGCTGGGAGGATCCAGGCCTTGCCGCCGCGTCACGCCCTGCTCGACGTCTGGCGCGGGCGCACCGCCCAGACCCAGCATCTGCTGCACCCGGCTCGCGAAGCCGGCCTCGGGGGCCTGCGCGCGATCGATCCATTGCGTGACCAGCTTGGTCAGGCGCTTGTTGACGCGGCCGTAGTGCGACTCCGGCGCATTGGAGACGAAGCCCATGCGCACCGCGCGCAGTGCCGCGAGGTCACGCTGGCTGGTCACGGCGTCGGTGCCCGATTCGGCGCTGGCCATGGCCGCGCGCTTGGCGCCGTCGAGCCAGGCTCGCACGGGCGCGGAGGATTCCTGCTGCTGCGCCCGGTCCGCGCGCCAGAAGGCCCGCACATCGAGCGACTGCGGCGTCACCTCGGCGATCGTGGCCTGGTCGCGTGCCGCGAGCATCAGCACCTCGGTGCCGCGGTGCACGCCGCTCATCAGGCGGAACAGGGCCTTCACGTCGGACTCGGCCTGTTCAGGCCCATCGCCGGCATGGGCCGACATCCAGGTCAACGTGGGCCTGCTCACCAATGCCCGCAGCGCATCGGCAGCGCGCGTGGTGTCGCCTGCCGTCACATGCGCCAGCATGCGGGAGGCGGCCTCCACCATCGAGGACCGCGACATCGCCTCCTTCAGCGGCTGATCGGGCAGGCGATGCGCCAGCGCCTGCAGCTGGTCGGTGAGCGCGGGGGCCGGCTCGGTGGCCTTGAAGCCAGGCGGATGGGCCAGCATCAGCGCCACCAGGCGATGTTCGGCCGCGTTGAGCGCCTCGTCGTGACGCTGCTGGATCTGCCGGGCGCCATCGGCGGCGGCCTGCACCGCCGGCCGCTGGCGGTTCACCTCGCCGAGCGCGGGATGTCCTGGCCCGGCCGCGCCGAGCCGCCGGTCGATGCGGTCGAGCTCACCCGCCGAGAAATCCAGCCGCACGCGCGTCGCCGTGTGCATGCGGGCCGCGGCCGCGAGATTGCGCAGTTGCGCCGATGACAGCACCGCATCGAAATCGGCCGCCGCCGCGCGCAGCGCCGCGTGCGCGTCCTCGCCCGGCGTGGCGCGGTGCTGGCGCGCCGCGGCATCGAAGGCCTCCTTGGCGGCGTCGAGCCGTTCGCTGAAACCGGGGTCGACCGGCGTGCGCAGCACCTCGGCCGCCAGGCTGTGATGGATCGGATGCATGCCGCCGCGCGGCTGGGTCGCACCCAGCGGCACCACGGCGCCGCTCTTCTCGCCGGTGAGCAGGCTGGACATCGGCGCCGGGAACACCGAAGGCATCACGCCCGGCGGCGACAGCGCGGCCGCGCGGCGGCGCAATTGGGAGGTCCCCGGCCGGTCCATGTTGGACGGCGCATTGGCCATCGCACGTCCTGACACCTTGAGCACCTCGGCCTGATCGGGTTCGCGCTGGGTGCGCGGGCGCAGCGGATGGCTGGCATCGCCCAGCAGTTTCGGGGCCGAGGGCTGCTCGGGATGCTCGCGTGTGCGCTCGGTCCCCGGCACGACGAGGGTGGCGCTCAGCGGGCGCGCGGTGAGCCATTCAGGCATGGGTTGCTCCTTGACGGAGCGACAGTAGGCGGCTCGCTTGCACGACGCCGTCAGGACCCGAATGCGAGGCCGCTGCTACGAAGCAGGCGAAAGTGAAGCTGGAAGTGAAGCGGGTTGATTCACGCTGGCGCGTTGAGCTCGTCGAGCTGCTCCGGCGATCCCACATTGGCCCATGGGCCGGTGTAGAGCTCGGCCGTCACGGCCTTCGCCTGGATCGCGCGATCCAGGCTGAAGCGGATGCGCTGGTGCTCCCCGGGCTTCACGCCGTCGAAGAACGCGCGCTTGTACAGGCCGATGTTGCTGTAGACCTCGAGGTCTCCGTCCATGGTCGCGAGGCCGTCCGCGTCGATGCCGAAGTCGCCTTTCGGATGCCGTTCCTGCTTGGGCACGAACCACAGATGCGCCAGCAGGGGACTCGCCGCGAATGCCGCAGCCTTCTGCGTGTCGAACACGAACTCCGGAATGAAGATATCTGCCGACACCGCCCAGAACGCCTCGTCGCCGTCGGCGCACAGCAGGTCGAGTGCGGTCGCGATGCCGCCACCTGTCTCAAGCGCCCGCCCATAGCGTTCGCCTTCATGGCTGTAATGCAGCGTCACGCCGAAGCGCGCGCCGTCGCCGAGGGTCGCTTCGAACTGCTCCGCGAGCCATGCGGTGTTGATCACGAGGTCCCGGATGCCTGCGCGCGCGAAGGCTTCGATGTGCCACGCGATCAGCGGCTTCCCGCGCACTTTCAGCAGCGGTTTGGGTGTGTGGTTGGTCAACGGCCGCATGCGCTCGCCGCGCCCGGCCGCGAGGATCATGGCTCGCATCGATTCACCAGAAAAAATTAGCCGGTGAGTTTAAAGCGCGCCCTCTAGTGACCCGGCGCGAAGCCGCTTTGGGATGCTCCGCTAGGCGCGAACCGGAGCCATAGCCCAGCTATGGCGAGGATTCGCAACAACGCGGAGCGCCCAAAGCGGCTTCGCGGCGGGTCACTAGAATGTGGGGTTTGGCTCACTCCTGCCCAGATCACCATGGCCGACACCGCCGCAGCTGCCGCTTCTGCTCCCAACACCACCCAGATGGCCAATGCCATCCGTGCCCTGGCGATGGACGCCGTCCAGCAGGCCAACTCCGGCCACCCGGGCGCCCCGATGGGCATGGCCGAGATTGCCGTCGCGCTGTGGAAGCGCCACCTGCGCCATAACCCGGCCAACCCGCAATGGGCCGACCGCGACCGCTTCGTGCTGTCCAACGGCCACGGCTCCATGCTGATCTACGCCCTGCTCCACCTGACCGGCTACGACCTGCCGATCTCCGAGCTCAAGGCCTTCCGCCAGATGCACTCCAAGACCCCGGGCCACCCGGAGGTCGGCATCACCCCCGGCATCGAGACCACCACCGGCCCGCTCGGCCAGGGCATCACCAACGCCGTCGGCCTGGCGCTGGCGGAGAAGCAGCTCGCCAAGGAATTCAATCGCGATGGCCACGCCATCGTCGACCACCACACCTATGTCTTCATGGGCGACGGCTGCCTGATGGAGGGCATCAGCCACGAGGCCTGCTCGCTGGCCGGCTCGTGGAAGCTGAACAAGCTGATCGCGATCTACGACGACAACGGCATCTCCATCGACGGCCAGGTCGGCCCCTGGTTCGGCGACGACACCGCCAAGCGCTTCGAGGCCTATGGCTGGAACGTCGTCGGCCCGGTCGACGGCCATGACGTGGACGCCGTCGACGCCGCCATCGCGCTGGCCAAGACCAGCAAGGACAAGCCCTCGCTGATCATCGCCAAGACCCACATCGGCAAGGGCAGCCCGAACCGCGCCAACACCTCCAAGGCCCACGGCGAGCCGCTCGGCGCTGAAGAAATCAAGCTGACCCGCGAGGCGCTGGGCTGGTCGCACGAGCCCTTCGCGCTGCCCGCAGAGGTCTATGCCGACTGGGACGGCAAGGCCGCCGGCGAAGGCTTCGAGCAGGCCTGGGACGAGAAGTTCGACGCCTACGCGACCGCCTTCCCCGAGCTCGCCGCCGAGTTCTCGCGCCGCATCGCCGGCGTGCTGCCGGCCAACTTCGCCGACATCGCCGCGCAGACCGTCATCGGCGCGCATGACAAGGCCGAGACCGTCGCCACCCGCAAGGCCAGCCAGCTCGCGCTGGAAGCCTTCACCGCCGCGATGCCCGAGCTGCTGGGCGGCTCGGCCGATCTGACCGGCTCCAACCTCACCAACACCAAGAGCACGCCCGCCTTCCGCCTGGAAGCCGATGGCAGCTCCAACGGCGGCCGCCACATCAACTACGGCGTGCGCGAGTTCGGCATGGCCGCGATCATGAACGGCGTCGCGCTGCATGGCGGCTTCATCCCCTACGGCGGCACCTTCCTGACCTTCAGCGACTACAGCCGCAACGCCATCCGCATGGCCGCGCTGATGAAGCAGCGCGTGATCCACGTCTTCACGCACGACTCCATCGGCCTGGGCGAGGACGGCCCGACGCACCAGTCCGTCGAGCATGTGTCCAGCCTGCGCCTGATCCCCGGCCTGGACGTCTGGCGTCCGGCCGACACGGCCGAAACCGCCGTCGCCTGGACCATGGCCCTGGCCAACGGCCAGCGCCCGAGCGTGCTGGCCCTGAGCCGCCAGAACCTGCCCTATCTGAAGAAGTCGGGCGAGGCCGTCGACGCCATCACCAGCGGCGGCTACGTGCTCAGCGAGCCGGCCGACATCGGTCTGAAGAAGAAGGCGCAGGCGGTGCTGATCGCCACCGGCTCGGAAGTGCAACTGGCCATCGCGGCGCAGCAGCAGCTGGCCGTGGCCGGCATCGCGGTGCGCGTGGTCTCCATGCCCTGCACCAGCCTGTTCGACCGCCAGGACGCCAAGTACAAGCAGAGCGTGCTCCCCGACGGCCTGCCGCGCGTGGCCATCGAGGCCGGCGTCACCGACCTGTGGTGGAAGTACGGCGTCCAGGCCGTGGTCGGCCTGGACACCTACGGCGAGTCGGCCCCCGCCAGCGTGCTGTTCAAGCACTTCGGCTTCACGCCGGAGAACGTCGTGGATACCGTCAAGGTCGTCCTGGGCAAGGCCCGGCTGAAATAATCGGGCGATCGACGCCCCGTCATCGATTTCATTTCACTCGCAGGAGACTTTCCTCATGACCATCAAGATCGGTATCAACGGCTTCGGTCGCATCGGCCGCATGGTGTTCCGCGCCGCCGTGGCGAACTTCAAGGACATCCAGATCGTCGGCATCAACGATCTGCTGGAGCCGGACTACCTGGCCTACATGCTGAAGTACGACAGCGTGCACGGCCGCTTCGACGGCGATGTGGCGGTCGACGGCAACACCCTGATCGTCAACGGCCAGCGCATCCGCCTGACCCAGGTCAAGGATCCCGCCGAGCTGAAGTGGAACGAGGTCGGCGCCGACATCGTCGTCGAAGCCACCGGCCTGTTCCTGACCAAGGAAACCGGCGAGAAGCACCTGGCCGCCGGCGCCAAGAAGGTCATCATGTCGGCCCCGTCCAAGGACGACACGCCGATGTTCGTCTACGGCGTCAACCACACGACCTACGCCGGCCAGGCCATCATCTCCAACGCCAGCTGCACCACCAACTGCCTGGCCCCGCTGGCCAAGGTGCTGAACGACAAGTGGGGCATCAAGCGCGGCCTGATGACCACCGTCCACGCCACCACCGCCACGCAGAAGACCGTCGACGGCCCGTCCAACAAGGACTGGCGCGGCGGCCGCGGCATCCTCGAGAACATCATCCCGTCCTCCACCGGCGCCGCCAAGGCCGTGGGCGTGGTGATCCCCGAGCTCAACAAGAAGCTGACCGGCATGTCCTTCCGCGTGCCGACCTCCGACGTGTCCGTCGTCGACCTGACCGTCGAGCTGAACAACAACGCCACCTACGCCGAGATCTGCGCCGAAATGAAGGCCCAGAGCGAAGGCGCGCTCAAGGGCGTGCTGGGCTACACCGAGGAGAAGGTCGTCGCCACCGACTTCCGCGGCGACCCGCGCACCTCGATCTTCGACGCCGACGCCGGCATCGCCCTGGACGGCACCTTCGTCAAGCTGGTGTCCTGGTACGACAACGAGTGGGGCTACTCGAACAAGGTGCTGGAGATGGTCAAGGTCGTCGCCAAGTAAGCGGCCTTCCCTCCTCATGCGAAACCCCGCCCAGGCGGGGTTTTTTCTTGCCCGCGATCTTTCTCCGCCTGCCCCGGCGGCCGGCCGGCGGCGAACGGCCCCCCCCCGTCATCGCCAACCAGTTCGCCCTTGTGTGAGGAATCCCCTCTTCTGGGTGACGCGCCGATGTGAATGTGTCAGGGGATTAGCAACTTCTTGGTGAGCACACCCCTAAACTGATTAGCCCAGTTTTGTGGAGAGCCCCCACATGTTTGAGCTGTCCAAGCCCAGGTTCCTGCCCAGGGTCATGGCGCGTCTGGCTGCTGCCGCCGCCGTCATGGGTGTGTTGGGAGCCGGCAGTGCCGGCGCGGCGACCACGGCGCTCAGACCGGATCAGCAACCCGACTTCGCGCGGGTCATCGTGCGCTTCAAGCCGCAGGCGGACGCGGTCAAGGCCAGGCCGCTGGCGCTGCGGGCCACGGCGGGGGAGACCCGCGACATCGCGCAGGTGCGCGGCACCACGCTCGGGCTGCGGCACGCGGCGACGCTGCATGCGCGCATCAGCCTGGACGACCGCACCCATGTCTACACGGCCAGCGGGATGAGTTCGGCGGAACTCGCCCGGCGGCTCGCTGGCGACAGCGAGGTCGAGTCCGTCGAGGTCGACCGCTGGTGGAAGCACTTCATGACGCCCAATGACCCGCTCTACACCACCGCCTCGCAGGCGGGGGTCACGGCGGGGCAGTGGTACCTCAAGACGCCGGACACGACGGTGGTCTCGTCCATCGACGCGCCGGCGGCGTGGGACCGGGCAACGGGCAAGGCTGTGGTCGTCGCGGTGCTGGACACCGGGGTGCGGATGGACCATCCGGACTTGCTCAATCAGTTCGTCGCGGGCTATGACCTGGTCGGCTTCAACAATGGCGCGACGCCGACGGCCAACCAGATCGCCACCGCCAATGACGGCGATGGCGCCGACAACGACCCCAGCGATCCCGGCGACTGGGTCAGCCAGTCCGACATCGACAGCGGCCGGCTGGGGAGCAGTTGCACGACGGATGACATCGGGTCGAGCTCCTGGCACGGCACGCGGGTCTCGGGGCTGATCGCGGCGCTCACGAACAACGGCCAGGGCATGGCAGGCGTGGCGTTCAACGCGAAGATCCTGCCGGTGCGCGTGCTCGGCAAGTGCGGCGGCTGGGCGTCCGACATCGCGGCCGGCATCCGCTGGGCGGCGGGCGTGCCGGTGCCGGGACTGCCGGCCAATCCCAACGTGGCCAAGGTGATCAACATGAGCCTGGGCGGGGACGGCGCGTGCGCGTCGAATTCGGTCTACCAGCTGGCGATCAATGACGCCGTGGCGGCGGGCTCGACCGTGGTGGCCGCCGCCGGCAATGGCGTCGACAACACCGACGAGACCAAGTCGGGAGGCATCGAGGTCGGCATCCCGGCGAACTGCAGCAACGTCATCGCGGTCGCGGGGCTGCGGCACGTGGGTTCGAAGGTGGGCTTCTCCAATCTCGGGCCGCAGATCACGATCAGCGCGCCGGGCGGCAACTGCGTCAACACGACGGCGGGCAGCCCTTGCCTCTATCCCATCCTGTCGACGAGCAACAGCGGCTCGACCGCGCCGGTGGCGGGCAGCGCGGCGTACAACTACACGGGCACGGGGACCAGCTTCTCGACGCCGCTGGTCAGCGGCACGGTGGCGCTGATGCTGTCGATCAATTCGTCGCTGACGCCGGCGCAGATCAAGGCCGCGCTGCAGTCGTCGGCGCGCCCTTTCCCGACGGTGAGCGGCGTCGCGCAATGCGTCGCAGGCAACAGCGCGCAGCCTCAGCTGGAATGCAATTGCACGACCAGCACTTGCGGCGCGGGGATGCTCGATGCGAATGCGGCCGTCGCGGCGGTGACGCCGGTGGTCACGACGCCGACGACGCCGACGACTCCCACGACGCCGACCACGCCCACCGATCCCACCACGCCGGCGCCCTCGTCGGGCGGCGGCGGCGCAATGAGCGGCCTGTGGCTGGCCGCCCTGGCGCTGGCCATCGTGGCGCTGCGCTGGCCGATGGCCCGGATGCGGCCCTCTTCAACCAACGCGGTCCCGAAGCAGTAGCACCATGAACTCCCTCGCCCCCTACGCGGAGCTGTAGCACCACGAACTCCCTCGCCCCCTACGGGGGAGAGGGTGGGGGAGAGGGGGAGCGTTGAAGTAGCACTGGCGTACTTGCACCGCCCCTCTCCCCTGCCCTCTCCCCGCACGCGGGGCGAGGGAGTTCATGCGCGAGAGCAGTTTAGTGGCTCAGTGGCTCAGCGATTTCAGCGGCTCGCGCCTGAACCGGAGTCGCTGGCGGCGCCCGGTGTCTCGAGGGCGCAATCCTTGCGCTTCTCGCCCCACGGCGGATTGGCCAGCGCATTGAGCTTCGCGACCTGATCCCCATCGAGCCGCGCCAGCCGCAGCGTCGTCTGCTGCAGCGGCTCCTGCAGTCTCAGCACGCGCAGCCCCTTGTAGTTGCGCCGGGTCATCGCCTCGAGCGCCGCCTGCGCCGCGGCCTCGCTGTCGTGCTTGCTCAGCACCAGCGTCGGCTGCTCCTCCGGGAATCCCTGCAGCGGCTCGAACGCGATCCGGGCGCTGCGATAGGTGTCTTCCTTGCGCTCGCGGAAGTCCTTGCTCGGCATCTTGATCGTCGCCAGCGCCCACACCCCGCCGCTGTCCAGCGACCGCGCCTCGATCGACGACGCCGGCACCCCTGCCGCCGCCAGCGCCGCGTTGGCGCGCTTGAGCAGCTCGTCGCCGATCAGCGGCCCCAGCTCCACGCAGGAGCGCGTCGCCAGCTGCGTCACCGCCTTCTGGTTGAGCACCGTCAGCCGCTCCGGATGCAGCTGCTGCTCCATCCGCGGCGCGTTCGGCGCCCCGCCGGCGATCCAGCCCTTGTTCCACGCGAACACCAGCACGTTGACGACGAAGAGCAGGACGACCGCGGCGCGCAGCATCGTCGCTTACCCCAGGGCGCCAGCGGACGCGCCGCCCGGACCGCCCAAACCGCCCAGACGCACGCTGACCTCGCCGCCGCTGACGGTCTGACGGCCGCGCGCGGTGTCGATCAGCAGCTCGCCGCGTTCATTGACCCCCGCGCCCGTGCCTTCCAGCAGGCCGGCGGTGATCGGCTGCCCCTGCAGCAGATCACGCCTGGCGAAGCGCTCGCGCCAGGCCCCGAAGCCCTCGGCCGGGAAAGCCGCCAGCGCCTTCACCAGCGTCGGCGCCAGCCGCGCCAGCGCCATCGGCGGGGTGATGTCCTCGATCAGTTCCTGCAGGCAGGCGAAGCCGGTGTTCAGTTGCGAATCCGCGACCTTCGCCCGGTCCGACACGTTCAGGCCCACGCCGATCACCGCCATCCGCGACGATCCCGCCGGCACCGTCTCGATCAGGATGCCGCCGAGCTTGCGCTCATCCAGCCACAGGTCGTTGGGCCACTTCAGGCGCAGCCGCCGGCCCTCGGGGTCGAGCGCCTCGGCGATCGCCGCGCCCACCACCAGCGACAGCCCCGACCAGTCCGACATCTCCAGCGGCAGCGACAGCGAGAAGGTCAGCGACGCCCCCGCCGTGCTGTGCCAGCTGCGCCCCTGGCGGCCGCGGCCGTGGGTCTGATGCTCGGCGATCAGCAGGCAGGGATGCAGGTCGTGCTGGCGGCGCCCGTAGGGACGATCGCCCGCGCGGCCGCCGGCGGGCGGCGTGCCCTCGTCGCGCCGCACCCGCTCGACCAGGGTCGCGTTGGTCGATTCGACCCGCGCCAGCACCTCGATGCTGAGCCCCGGGAGCAGCGGCTCCAGGTCTTGCCACAGGGCTTCAGCGCCCCAGTTCTGATGTTCTTGCATCGCCGCGAGTGTGTCCTGCGATCCCATCTACGTCTTCACGAACCCCTGGGGCCCGCTGCTGGTGAATGGCCGGAGTCTAGAGGGAGATGACGGCACCCGGCCCGCCGCCACCGTGAATCGGTGGCTGTAGACCCTGACAGGGTGGGCCCCCCCGGACTCAGCGCCCCTTCGGCGCGAGCATGGTGCCGCGGCATCCCGGCGTGCCGCAGCGGCATTCGAAACGCTTCTTCAGCTTGGGCGTATAGCGTTCGTCGATCACCAGGCCGTAGTCGTAGAACAGCTCCTCGCCCGGGGAGATGTCCGTCAGCGCGTGGATGAACACCCGGCCGTCGACCTCGCGCGCCTCGCAGTTCGGGCTGCAGGCATGGTTGATCCAGCGCGCGTTGTTGCCGCCGTGCGCCGCGTCGATGACCCCTCCGCCTTCGAGGTGGAAGTAGAAGGTATGGTCCGGCTGCGACGGATCGTGCGGATGGCGGCGCAGCGCCTCGTCCCAGTCGATGCGCTCGCCCTTGTACTCGATGAGCTTCTCGCCCGCCTTCAGCGGCATCAGCGCATACACGCCGCGGCCATGCACGCCGGAGGCCCGCACCTGGATGCGGGCGGTCCGCTTCGCGGCGGGACGGGCATCGGGCTTGCCGCCCGCGGCGGGGTGGTCGGCGGGCGCGGGGTCACGGGCGGGACGCTGTTGCGGCATGGAGCGAGTCCGGTACATTGAATTCATGGGTGCGCGCGCGCGTACACACGTACGTAGGTGCGTGGGCGCGCGCGAGGCCGGATTGTAGGCAGGCGTGCGACCCGTTTCGGGCGCCTGAACGAAGACGAAAGAAACAAGCGCAATGAGCAAGGCATTGGTGATCGCGGAGAAGCCGTCGGTGGCGCAGGACATCGTCAAGGCACTGACCCCGCTCTCCGGAAAATTCGAGAAGCACGACGAGTATTTCGAGAACGACGAGTACGTCGTCAGCTCGGCCGTCGGCCACCTGGTCGAGATCAAGGCCCCCGAGGAATTCGACGTCAAGCGCGGCAAGTGGAGCTTCGCCCATCTGCCGGTGATCCCGCCCCACTTCGACCTGAACCCGATCGACAAGAGCAAGGGCCGGCTCAACGCGCTGGTCAAGCTGATCAAGCGCAAGGACGTGACTTCGCTGATCAACGCCTGTGACGCGGGGCGTGAAGGGGAACTGATCTTCCGCCTGATCGTCCAGTACGCGGGCACCGCCAAGGCGCCGGTGGCCAAGCCGGTGAGCCGGCTGTGGCTGCAGTCGATGACGCCGCAGGCGATCCGCGAGGGCTTCGAACGCCTGCGCAGCGACCAGCAGATGCTGCCGCTGGCCGACGCCGCGCGCTGCCGCTCCGAGGCCGACTGGCTGGTGGGCATCAACGGCACGCGCGCGATGACGGCGTTCAACTCGCGCGATGGCGGCTTCTTCCTGACCACCGTGGGCCGCGTGCAGACGCCGACGCTGTCCATCGTCGTGGAGCGCGAGGAGAAGATCCGCAAGCACGTCTACCGCGACTACTGGGAGATCCGCGGCACCTTCGACGCCGAGGCCGGCCAGTACGAGGGCAAGTGGTTCGACCCCGCGTTCAAGAAGAACGCCGAGGACCCCGAGCAGCGCGCCGACCGCGTCTGGACGCAGGCCGAGGCCGAGGCCATCGCGGCCGCCGCCAAGGGCCAGCCCGCCACGGTGACCGAGGAGTCCAAGCCCAGCACCACCGCCAGCCCGGGCCTGTACGACCTGACCACGCTGCAGCGCGAGGCCAACTCGCGCTTCGGCTTCTCGGCCAAGACGACGCTGGGCCTGGCGCAGGCGCTGTATGAGAAGCACAAGGTGCTGACCTATCCGCGGACCGACTCGCGCTACCTGCCGGAGGACTACCTGGGCGTGGCGAAGCAGACCGCCGAGATGCTCGCCAGCGAGGACCTGCCCGGCCCGCTGCAGGCGCTCGCGCCGCATGCGCGCACGGCGCTGGACAAGGGCTACATCAAGCCGACGAAGAAGGTCTTCGACAACGCCAAGGTGTCGGACCACTTCGCCATCATCCCGACGCTGCAGCCCCCGCGCAGCCTGACCGAGGCCGAGGCCAAGCTCTACGACATGGTCGTCAAGCGCTTCCTGGCGGTGTTCTTCCCGCCGGCCGAGTTCCAGGTCACGACCCGGATCTCGACGGTGAAGACGGCGGCCAAGTCCTATGCGTTCCAGACCAACGGCAAGGTGCTGGTCAAGCCGGGCTGGCAGGCGGTCTACGGCAAGGAGGCCACCGACGAGAACGCCGAGCCGGGCACCAGCGGCGCGATGCTGGTGCCGGTGAAGGCCGGCGAGGTGGTGCGCACCGAGGACACCGACGTCAAGGCGCTGGTGACCAAGCCGCCGGCGCGCTACACCGAAGCGACGCTGCTGTCGGCGATGGAAGGCGCGGGCAAGCTGGTCGACGACGACGAGCTGCGCGAGGCCATGGCCGAGAAGGGCCTGGGCACGCCGGCCACGCGCGCCGCGATCATCGAAGGCCTGCTGGCCGAGAAGTACATGCTGCGCGAGGGCCGCGAGCTGATCCCCACCGCCAAGGCCTTCCAGCTGATGACGCTGCTGCGCGGGCTGGGCGTGGAGGAGCTGACCAAGCCGGAGCTGACCGGCAACTGGGAGTTCCAGCTCTCCGAGATGGAGAAGGGGCGCCTGAAGCGCGAGGCCTTCATGGCCGAGATCGCCGCGATGACCGAGAAGGTCGTGCGCAAGGCCAAGGAGTACGACCGCGACACCATCCCCGGCGACTACGCGACGCTGAAGACCCCCTGTCCGAAGTGCGGCGGCGTGGTCAAGGAGAACTACCGCCGCTTCACCTGCACCGGCAGGAGCGGTGACGGCGAGGGCTGCGGCTTCTCGATTCCCAAGATCCCGGGCGGCCGCAGCTTCGAGCTGCACGAGGTCGAGGCCTTCCTGCGCGACAAGAAGGTCGGACCGCTGGAGGGCTTCCGCTCCAAGGCGGGCTGGCCCTTCACGGCCGAGTTGGCGCTGGTCTTCGACGCCGAGATCGACAACTGGAAGCTGGAGTTCGACTTCGGCGAGGACGCGAAGAAGGCCGAGGAGAACGGCGAACCGGTGGACTTCAGCGGGCAGACCTCGCTGGGCCATTGCCCCAAGTGCGGCGGCCGCGTCTTCGACTTCGGCAGCAACTACGTCTGCGAGCACGCGGTCGGCGACAAGGTCACCTGCGACTTCAAGAGCGGCAAGATCATCCTGCAGCAGCCCATCGAGCCCGAGCAGATGGGCAAGCTGCTGGCGACCGGCAAGACGGACCTGCTGGAGAACTTCGTCTCCAACAAGACGCGCCGCAAGTTCAAGGCCTTCCTGACCTACGACAGGAAGGAAGGCAAGGTGGTGTTCGAGTTCGAACCGCGCGCCGCCAAGACCGGCGCCAAGCCGGCGGCCAAGAAGGTCGCGGCCAAGAAGGCCACCGCCAAGTCCTGAGCCCGATCGCCGCGAGCGCTCGAGGCCGGCGCTGCGGCGCCGGTCCTGGCGCGGCGCGGCAGCGTGTTGGCGTGTTGGCGGCTCAGCGCAGGTAGCCGTCGCCGCTCAGCACCGGCTGCGCGCGCAGCCGCTCGGCCATGAAGTCGATCAGCAGGCGCAGCGTCGGCGGCACGCGGCGGCCGGCGGCGTGCACGAGGTGCACGGGCGCGGCCGGGAGCTCGTGGTCCGCCAGCACGATGCGCAGGCGCCCCGCCAGCACCGCATCGACCGCCTGGTACAGCTGGCAGCGCACCAGGCCCACGCCCGCCTCGGCGGCGCCGATCGCGGAGGCGGTGTCGTTCACCATGAGCGTGGGCGTGAGCGCCTGCGCGCCATCGCGAAAGCGCCACGGCGTCATGCCCTGTCCGTCGAAGTAGCCGGCGATGACGCGATGCCCGGCGAGCTCGCGCGGCGAGCGCGGCTCGCCCGCCCGCGCCAGGTAGTCCGGCGACGCCACGATCACGCGCCGCATCGCGCCCACCGGGACCGCGGTCAAGCCCGAGTCGGGCAACTGGGCGATGCGCACGGCCAGGTCCTGCGCCTCGTCCAGCAGCGACACCACGCGGTCCACCAGCAGCAGCTTCATGCGCACACGCGGATGGCGATGGAGGAACTCCGCCGCCGCCGGCGCGACGTACAGCCGCCCGAACATCGACGGCGCGGTCAGCGCCAGCAACCCGGCGGGCTCGGCCTGCGCGCCGGCGGCGGCGGCTTCGGATTCATCGAGGTCGCCGAGGATGCGCCGGCAGTCGAGGACGAAGCGCTCGCCGGCCTCGGTCAGGCGCACCGAGCGCGTGCTGCGCTGGAACAGTTGCACGCCCAGGCGCTGCTCCAGCGCCGCGATCGCGCGCGTGGCCGCCGAGGCTGAGCAGCCCAGCCGCCGCGCCGCCGCGGCGAAGCTCTGCGTGTCGGCGACCGCGACGAAGCAGCGCAGGCGTGCCAGATGGTCCATGGGCGGGAGAAGACGCCTTCCGCAGGGGAAGGCGCCCGGATTGTTTCGAGTGCTGCAATTCTGAATGATGCGGAGCTCTGATTCCAAGCGCGGGCCGCAAGAGCTACGGTAGAGGCCTTCGATCACTTCCTCGATGGAGCCGCCCGATGAACGCCCCCGCCCCCCGTCCGACCGCCCCGCTGCGCCTGCACCGTCTGGCGGCCTCCGGCCATTGCCACCGCGTCGAACTGCTGCTGTCGATGCTCGGCCTGCCCTACACGCTGGTGGACGTCGACCTGCCGCGCGGCGAGAACAAGCAGCCGGCCTTCCTGGCGCTGAACGCGCTCGGCCAGGTGCCGGTGCTCGAGGACGGCGAGCTCGTCCTGCCCGAGAGCAACGCGATCCTGGTCTACCTGGCGACCCGCTACGCGCCCGACGCCGGCTGGCTGCCGCGCGACGCGATCGAGGCGGCGGCGCAGCAGCGCTGGTTCAGCCTGTCGGTGGCGCTGCTGGGGCCTGGCGCCGCCGGTCCGCGCTTCCGGGCGCTGACGGGACAGCCCATCGATCCGGCGGCGCAGGCGCTGGGCCACACGCTGTTCGCGCGGGTCGAGGAGCAGCTCTCGCGCACGCCCTTCCTGGTCGCGGACCGGCCGATGCTGGCCGACCTGGCCTTCTACGGCTACACCTCGCAGGCGCCGATCGGCGGCGTGTCGCTGAGCGACTACCCGCGCCTGCGCGCCTGGCTCGCGCGCATCGAAGCGCTGCCCGGCTTCCTGCCGCTGCCCGACAAGCTCTGAACGACTCCGGAGGCTCCCCATGGACATGCCCTGGCATTCCGGCGAACAGGCGCTGCACGCGCGCACCGGCTCGGTGGAGCGCATGGCCGAGATCGGCCGGCAGGTGATCCGCGACTACATGCCCGATCAGCATCGCGAGCTCTTCAACAAGCTGCCGACGATGCTGCTCGGCGCGCTCGATGCCAGCGGGCAGCCGTGGGCCACGATGCTGGCCGGGCCGCCGGGCTTCGTCGCGACGCCCGATGCACGGACGATGACGGTGTCGACCGCGCTCGACGGGCAGGATCCTGCGCTTGCAGCGCTGCGCGCGCTCGGCGTGGGCGCGCCGGTCGGGCTGCTCGGCCTGGAGCCGCACACGCGCCGGCGCAACCGGATGAACGGGCGGCTGCGCGCGCTGTCCGGCGAAGGGCTGACGGTCGAGGTCGTGCAGAGCTTCGGCAACTGCCCGAAGTACATCCAGGCGCGCGATCCGCTGGCTTGGGATGACACGCCGCCGGCGCTCGCCCATGCGCTGGGGGCCTCGCTCGACGCGGCCGCGCTGACGCGCATCGCCGCGGCGGACACCGTCTTCATCGCGAGCGCTTCGGCGCCGGTGCCCGGCGACGGCCGCGCGGACGGCGTGGACGTGTCGCATCGCGGCGGGCCGCCGGGCTTCGTGCGCATTCATCGGCGGCTCGACGGCGGCGTGGAACTGCGCATCCCCGATTTCCCCGGCAATCGCTTCTTCATGACGCTGGGCAACCTGCTGAGCCACCCGAGCGCGGGACTGCTGATCCCGGATTACGCGAACGGCGAGCTGCTGCATGTGGCCGCGCAAGCGGAGGTCGTGTGGACCGAGGCCCAACGCGAGTTGCGCCTGCGGGTCACGGCAGGCCTGCGCCGGCCGGGCGCGCTGCCCTGGCGCTGGAGCGAGGCGCGGCTGGCGCCGCAGTTCGAGCCGGCGGCGTAGCGTGAAGCGGGGACGCAATGCCGCGGCGGCGGACTGAAGCGGGACTTCGCTTCCGGTCGCTGCCTGGCTCATGACATTCCCGATCTCTTCCTGTCCCTGCCACCAGATCCAATCGCTGATGGACGGCTCCGATGCGGGCGCGAGTGACGCCTGCGCCGCGGCGGCGCCGCTGCAGCCGGCCTCCGGCGATGTCATTGCCGGGCGGGTGCTGCACCGCAGCCGCAAGAAGATCGTCGATGAACTGTTCCAGTGCGTGCGGCAGGTTCGTCCGTGGCCGGGCGAGTCCGACGACGACACACGGCGGCGCGCGGCCAGCGCCTGGAACCGCGCGTGCTTCGCCGCCGCGGCGGTCGAGCATTCGGTGCCGCTGCTGCAGCGACTGCCGGCCAGCGTGTTGAACCCCTTGCTCATCCGGGAGCAGGCCCTGGAGTTCGGCATCGAGGCGGCGGTCCGGGCGGCGCCCGCTGACGCGCCCACGCTGCTCGCGGTGGCGCTCGACATCTGGCACACCTACCTGCGGGTGCTCAAGGCCGACAACGCGCCGGCCTGGTCGCATGCGCTGGATGCGCTCGATGCCGCGCGTGACCGCCTTGAGCGCCTGGCGGAGCGGCCCAGCAACCCGTGAAATCCTGGGGGCACGACGGCGCGGCGGTTTTCTGGCGCCGCGCCGCATTTGCGCGACACTCGGCCGCAAACAATTCTGCGAATCAGGAGAGGGCATGCGGTCATGGGCGGATCGACGCTGAGCATCCAGACGCGGCTGGTGGCCGCGCTGAGCCTGAGCGCGACCGTGCTGGTCGGCTTGATCGGCCTGTATTGGGTCGATCGTCACGAGCACGAACTCAACACGGCGCTGGTCGAGCGTCAGCAGCGCATGGCGCAGCTGGTGGCGCGGGGTTTCGCCGAGCCGGTCTGGAACCTGGACAGCGCGGCGCTGTCGGAGCTGCTGGATGCGGTGATGGCGGATCCCGAGGTGCAGTCGATCACGCTGTCGGCGCCGGGGCTGGAGACGCTGCGGCGCGCGCGCGAGCAGCCGGCGGTGCGGCCGCTGACGCTGGAGTTCGAGCTCAGCCACCGCGCGGGCGCGCAGGGCCCGGCGGGGGCGCTGGGCCGGGCGACGCTGGTCTACACGCGCAGCTACATCGACCAGACGCTGGGGGAGACGCGCCGGCTGGTGGCCAGTCTGCTGGCGACGGTGCTGATCGCGATCGCGCTGACGAGCTACTTCCTGGTGAGGCGGCTGGTGGAGCGGCCGGTGTCGCGGCTGCGCGGGCTGGCGCAGCGGGTGGCGAGCGGCGAGCTGGGCGCGCACATCGAGCCCGAGCATGCCGATGAGATCGGGGATCTGACCGATCAGCTCAATGCGATGAGCGGCAAGCTGCGCGATTTCGCCGAGGGTTTGCGCAGCAGCGAGCAGCGTTATCGCAGCCTGTTCGAGAACGCCGCGGAGGGCATCTTCCAGGCCGACGGCCACGGGCGGCTGCTGCGGGTGAACAAGGCGCTGGCGCAGATGCTGGGGCTGAGCCGGCCGGAGGATGCGCAGGGCGTGACGCTGCAGCGGGTGGTGCGGATCGAGCCGGCGGAGTACCGCCGGCTGGCGCGCGCGCTGGAGCGGCACCGGCTGCTGCAGCAAGTGCCGCTGCTGGTGACGACGCGGGACGGGCGCGACCTGTGGGTGGAACTGAGCCTGCACCTGGTGCTGGATGGCGCGCCGCGCATCGAGGGGCTGGTCAGTGACATCACGCTGAGGCGGCAGGCGGAGCAGGAGCTGACGCAGCACCGCGACCACCTGGAAGAGCTGGTGACCGAGCGCACGGTGGAGTTGTCGCAGGCCAAGCAGCGGGCGGAGGCGGCGAACCAGGCCAAGAGCCGTTTCCTGGCGACGATGAGCCACGAGTTCCGGACGCCGCTGAACGCGATCCTGGGCTTCGCGCAGTTGCTGCAGATGGATGCGTCGCTGAACGACGCGCAGAAGCACCGCATCCGGCTGATGCGGGAGTCGGGCGAGCATCTGCTGGTGCTGATCACTGATCTGCTGGACGTGGCGAGCATCGAGGCGGGCAAGCTGACGCTGCAGCTGAGCCCGCTGGACCTGCGGGCGCTGCTGGAGATCTGCAGCGAGTCGATGCGGCCGCGCGCGGCGGAAAAGGGGCTGGCGTTCAGCGTGCAGCTGGATCCGCAGCTGCCGACGCGGGTGCGGGCGGACGGTCAGCGGCTCAGGCAGGTGCTGCTGAACCTGCTGTCCAACGCGGTGAAGTTCACCGATCGGGGCCGGATCGGGCTGGTGGTGGACGTGGTCGCGCAAGGGCCGAGCAGCCTGATGCTGCGGTTCACGGTGTCGGATACCGGGATCGGGATGGCGCCGGAGCAGATGGAACGGCTGTTCCAGCCGTTCGAGCAGGTGGCGGACCGGTCGCGCAGAGCGGGCGGGACTGGGTTGGGGCTGGCGATCAGCCAGCAGCTGGTGCGCCTGATGGGCGGGGAAATCACCGTCGAGACCTCGCCGGATGCGGGGAGCAAATTCAGCTTCGCGCTGGAGTTGCCGTTGGCGTCGTGAGGGCGGGCCGCTGATTCTGTTGGCACGGAATATCTGGAAGGCAGCATGAAGCTCAACTGGATTGCGGGTCTGACGCTTTCCATAACTTCAGTGCTGGTATCCGGATATCTGCTCTCGACACCGAATGGCGGCGATGCAATAAAGCTGGCGGGAGCGCCTGCCATGGATTCTTCTGAAAAGGCGGCGGAACCCGCATCCGAATCCATGTCATCGACGAGCGCACTTTCGGTGGTTGATCCGGGCATTCCTTCAACCGGACCCACCCATCAATCAAACCCGCCGCCGACGTCATATAGCCAACAGATCGAGGCCGCACTGGAGGGCAACGACGGCCATGCAGCGATGAAGGCGATATATCTCCTGGAACGCTGCGACGGCATCGACGGGTTGACCGAACGCACCTTCCAACAGCGTGACAGGGAGCCGAATCCGAAACGTCGGGCGGCCTTTGCATTCCTCGTAGAGGATTTTCTGCGACAGCAAAGAAGCTGCCAGAGCATCTCGGCGATGCATCAGTCACGCCGAAACGATCTGCTGAAGATTGCGAACGCTGGGGGTATTCAAGGCGCAGCGCTTCGATATCTCGGCCAATCGGCGGAGATCGTCGACGCCGATCCTGAAGCGAAAGGGATTGCGGTGAGAAATATTCAAGCCGAGGCACGTGCGGGCAACGGAAACGCCATCATCATGCTCGGTATTGAAGGGGAAAGCTACAAGCTGCCGCCGGAATCGCGATGGGCTTTCACTGCAGCAGCCACATGGATTCAACGAAATGAAGGCGTTGGTATCGCCGAGATCGACGAGATGATGCTGACCGCCTTGCAATTGGCGGCGATGCCACCCGATACCCCAGAGGAGGTGGTTCAGCGAGTCAATGCGACCGTCAAGCAGTTGGTGGATGCGTATCTGGCAAATCGCAAGAAGCCGTGAATGCCTGAAGAGATAGACGGCGTGTTGAAGTGGACTGCCAATCTCTACGGCGTAAATCGCTTGCGCCAATCAAGGATTGGCAATATGAAGGCCGTCCTTCAGCCGACGATGACGGACCGTATAGCGACGCCGGCCTTGTTTAAAGACCATAGTCCTTCTTCCAACTCGTGCGGAAGCCGAGAGCCTTGTTGAATGCGAAAGGACCGCAGCAAGGTTGTTTAAAGGTCTTGCAGACGTCAGGGATCTTGCGATTCTGGCGCTGCTTCTTGGGCTCCGAGTTCTCTACGGTCACCACGCAGCGCTCATTTGCCGCCATGGCATGAGCAATCAAAAATGGATCTCGGCCAATGTACTCGACTTGGTCGTCGGTCAGGTCTGACGCGTAGCCTTCTGAAATGACCTTCTGGACTAGAGTTGGGTCAACCTCATCTGACAGCAGTAGCGAATCTTTGGTTGCCTTCAACTGAAGCCAAGCAAACAGCAGGTCCTTCTCTGCGTCCGCTGGTCCTTCCTTGATCTCGTCAAAGATCTCGAAGGGAAGTTTCACTTTCCCTTGCTGACCCATGAACGTCAGCCATTCCCAATACTCGGGCACGCGATCCACCGGGTAGTAATGATGGTGGGCAGTGATGAGAACGCTTGCGTCGAGCAGATACAGCATTCTGGCCCAATCAGCTGACGTCGGCGAGCAAGGTGTAAACAGTGCGCGGCTTTACGCCAAGCACCTTGGCCGCCTTAGCTGGCGATAGCGCGCCCGCATCCATAGCCCGGTGGGCAAAATCTAGTATTGCTCGTCCAAGCCTATGGCGCCGGACAACGTAGTACGAAGGCCCGGCCTCGCTCCTTGCGCGGGCAATTTCGCGCGTGCGCTCACGTTCTGCCAGCCAACGATCTTGCAGTTCCGTACTTATTGCATTCCAGTTGCCATGAGTGATCCTCCCGGCCTTGAGCAAGCCGTAGGCCACCATCGGCCGACTCACGCGCCAGCGACTGGCATGTTCAGTAATAACTGCGATCTGAGCGTCCACATCAAGATTAGCGATATCAACCGCGGCCAGTTCCGCAGCGGACAAGAAAAACTTGCCCGCAACATCGTTGCAGAACTTCTCAATGTCTCGCTCCGGAGCGCCTCCGCTTACCCCAGTACAACCAAGCCACAGATGCGCTAGCTCATGGACCAGGGTGAAGGACCAAGCAGGCCTGGCATCGCCGTCATTGATCACGATGAACGGCGCCAAGTCGTCAGCAATCGCAAAACCTCGAAAAGCCTCAACCGGAATCGCAGAATGGTGACTACCAAGGTTCCCGGCCAAAAGGACGAAAATGCCAATGTCTTCAGCCCTCTTCCGCAGCAGTGCAAATCCCTGCTCAGTATTCGCCTGCTCGCGAAATTCTTGCCTAGTTACCCCGAGCGCCGCTTCGATAGATCGGCAAACCGCTGCCGCGCCTTGTTGCATCGTCGCACTACCGATGAATCGCACGCGCTGCGCATCTTCTTCCTCTGCTAGAACTTCACGCACCAGGCTTTGACGGACGCGAATATCCCTCAGCAAGGCATCGATATCGGCCTCGGCTTCGACGGTGCGGTCTGCCGTGACCGTGCGGAAGTCCTGGCCCCGATCGCCCTTTGGAGGCGGTTTCGCGAGGTACAGACTCAACAGGGAGCGGTGATACGCCCGAGCCATGTTGGACAAATTTGTCCGCGATGGCTCCTTGGCCCCCTTCTCGATGGCCTCCAGCGACGCGGGGACTACGTGAATTGCGCGCGCGGCTTCCTCCAGCCCTAGGCCGGCACTTTCTCGCGCCCACTGAAATACTTGCGGATTAAACCCTGACATGATTTGCGGCGGAGGAGCTGAGCCACCGTCCGAGAAGCTAGTTTACCGACCTCGGTCAAGCTGCCTTGTCAACAAAGGTTGGTGCTATCCCTTCATCCACCCCACGCTCCACCACCCCGTGCATCCCCAGCCCTTCGCGCAGCGACTCCTTCACCACGTTCGCCACATGCCGCGCCGGATCGGCGTCCATGCTCCACCCGATCACGTCTTCGTTTTCTGATCTGCATCAAGGACAACGGGCTGTCCATTCCTCGGTAGGAGCCAAGAGCACGCCCTCCCCCCAAAGGGACGGGTCTTGTCAGCAAGCGTTGGGAAGCGCTTTCGTGCGTGCGCCGCATTGTTCACTCGCAGCGACCTGTGTCCATGGCGCGCAGCCAGCCGACGAAGCGAACGGCCTTGTGGCAATGCCGATCGGCAACAGCGGATTGCGCCGCTCGTGCCCGATCGTCCCGATGAACACGGTCGTCCGGTCGTGATGTCGTTGCTCCACCCAGCACCTCCTCAGCCGAGAAGCCGGTGATGCAGTAGCTCCCCTCGCCCCAACCCCTAGCTTCAGCGGGCCGAAAAGATAAACCGCGCAGCCTTCGGATCCGTGCTTCAATGGCGGGCACTGACATCGCGCCCCTCGGTAGTCCGACCTTCGCGTCAGCAAGCACCTGTGGCCGCCTTTGGCGCCCGCACGTTCCCCTGCGGAGCTTGATCGAAGGATGCGACATGTTCGTCAAGGCTGAACTGGCCAATATCCGCGGTGTCGACCTCGCGTCATTCGACGTGATCTACATCTGCCCTCATCGTTCGGAACTCGGAACGCTGATCTTCCGAAGGCGCCACACCCCACCGCGGCGCGCCCTGTTCATCGAACTCCCCCTCTGTCCATCGCATGGTCTGGTCGAATTCATCCGTGATGAGCTCGACCCCCGGCAACTCCAGGACGACTGGCTCCCGTGAGCCGCTCCAGCGCCGGTGCCGGCGCGAGTCCACAAGGACACTTCATGACCACAGAACTCATACGCGCCGCTGACCTTGCAGAGCTTCGCGATCCTGCGCTTCCCGCCGACATCGATCCCGCCCCTCGGCACGTCAGCCGCGAGTACGCGCAGCGGGCGCGCTCGGAGCGCTTCGTCTCCGGCACGCACGTGCATGGACAGACCGTCATGCATTACAAGCTGTACACCCCTCCAGGCGATGTCCGCGTGGCTCGGCCGCTGCTGGTGATGCTGCATGGCGGCAAGCAGGGACTCGAGGACTTCGTCCTCAGCAGCCAGATGAATGAAGCCGCCGGGCGGCTGGGCTGGATGGTGCTGTACCCCGAGAAGCCGACACGCAACGGCGATCCCGCAAGCTGGAGCTGGTACATGTACAGCCATCAGCAGCGGGGCCGCGGCGAGCCCGCCCAGCTCGCCAGCCTCACGCGCAGCGTCATCGCGCAGCATCGGATCGACGAACAGCGCGTGCACGTCGCCGGTCTGTCGGCGGGCGGGGCCATGGCTGCGGTCCTTGGCCAGACGTATCCGGATTTGTTCGCCTCCGTCGGCGTTCACTCGGGGCTTCCGTACGGCGCCGTCGACGACGCCAGCGGCGCGTCCTCGCTCCAGCGGTATGGCCACGCGGATCAGCAGCCACGCGTCGAACGCTCGCCCACGCACGGCACTCCGCCCACCATCGTCTTTCACGGCATGAGAGACATGACCGTCCACCCGAGCAACGGCGTGCGCATCTACGAGAACGCCGTTGCAGGACAGCCAGGCGAGCATCGCTTCGAGAATGGCCGCGAGGGCGGACGCGCCTACACGCGCCGCACGCACGTCGCTCCCGACGGCCGCACCAACGCCGAGCTGTGGCTGATCGAAGGCGCCGGCCACGCCTGGTCGGGCGGGGATCCGCAAGGTCTGCAAGCCGACTGGCAGGGCCCCGCGGCCTCCGAGCAAATGCTGTGCTTCTTCATACGCCACCCGGCTTCGCACTGAGCCCGTGCGCTCGGCTGGATCGCCGGGCCGGCTTCCCGCATCTCACCGGCACGATGGGAACAGATCCCAGCGGTGAGCCCATCAAAAACAAGGAAAGGCTCTTTGCATGAGCAGCAAGATCTACGTGGGCAACCTGCCCTATTCGGTGACCGATTCCGCCCTTCGCAGCAACTTCTCTGAATTCGGCAAGGTTTCCTCGGCCAGGGTGATGATGGACCGTGACACCGGCATCTCGAAGGGCTTCGGGTTCGTGGAAATGGAGTCCGCCGAAGGTGCCGAGGCGGCGATCTCGGGGTTGCACGGCATGTCGGTGCAGGGACGCTCGATCGTGGTCAGCCTGGCACGCCCTCGCGACGCGGACAAGCGTGCCGAGCCGTCCTCGCGGGGAGAATTCCGCGCGGCCAAGCGTTCCGACACCGGATACGGGACCGGCGGATTCGGCGGGGGTCGCTACTGAGGCGAATCGCCCCGGCAAAGACGCCCTTTTCGCTGCGGCGTACGCGCGTTCACTTGCAGACCCCCTCGCGCCAGGCGCGCGAGCCTGGCTTCACCGCGAGCAGGTTCTTGCCGCCTCGCGCGTCGATCAGGAAGCAGAACCTCGCGACGTAGCCCTGCGTCGAATCGTCCGGCTCCGAGGACCGGCCATTGAGATAAACCTCGTACACATGGCCCGTCTTCAACTCGACGGGACGCGTGGCGTCGGCGCCGACCGGCGCGATGCCATACACGATGCAGTTCGCCAGCGTCGTCGGCGTGCGCGCCGGATCGATGCTCGCCTCCCACACGTTGGCGACAGGCTTCAACGACTCGTCGGACACCATCACCGCATGCACGCGCACGCCCGGCGCTCGCGCCACTTCCTTGGCGCTCAGTGCGAAGCACGGCCTGCCGTCCTTGCGAAGCACCTCGGCCTCGCCCATCCGCGACATGGCTCCGGCAAGGCCCGGCGCGGCCCACACGGCCGCAGCCATCACGACAGCGGAGAACGCGCGCTGGCTCAGGCGAAGCCTGCTCAAGGGCTGGAACACCATCAGCGGCAGACTCCCTCATCCCAGGCGCGTGAACCTCGCTCCACCGGCATCACGCGCTGCACCCCTGCAGCATCCGCAACGAGGCAGAACTTCGCCGCATAGCCTTGCGTGGAATCAGAAGGGTCCGTCGAGCGTCCATTCAGGTACACGTCATAGACCTTGTTGGGCGTCAGCGGCTTGGCGGACTGGATGATCGTGGCCCCATCGGGGACTCGTCCATACGCGACGCAACTCGCCGCAGAGATCGGCTGCGGCCTCGCGGGATCGAAGACCACCGACCAGACCGGTGCCGCTGGATTCGTCGCGTCGTCGGAGACCACCACCGCCTTCAGACGGATCGAATCACTCCGCGCGCCTTCCTTGGCAGTGAGCGTGAAACACGGCTGACCGTCCTGCAAGCGCACCTCCGCCGCTCCCATGCGGGAATTGGCGCAGGCCGCGCCGAGCCCCGCGCACAAGCCTGCCGAGAGCAGGGATCTAAGGCAGGTTCGCAGTGTCGGAAGGATTCTTGAGGAAGGCATCCAGGACCTCTTCGAAAAGTGGGAGGCTGTTCATGTATTGCGTCTGGACCATCTGCGCCGGCGCATTCATGAACTTGAGCATGAAGTAATCCGCGAGCAGGTCACCCTGCGCTTCCATGTTGTAGTCGCAGAGCGTCTTGCCAGATTTCAACTCGTACTCGTAGCTCAGACCGATGCGGATGGCGCCGCGCAGCCGCACCCAGTAGCCGAGCTGGTGTTGCCACACGTGCACCATCTCGTGCATGAACCAGCGCCTGTCCTCGAGCCGCTTCGCCTGGGAGAAGTCCTCCAGGAAATACGCCGGATTGAAGTAGATCTCGCCATTGGGCGTCATCGCCGTGTCGTCCGGTTGGAGGCCGAAAGGCAGGTACTCGCCGTTGTGGACGCGGACTTCGCTGTAGTCCAGCGAGTCCTTGAACAGCTGCCGCGCCATCGCGATCTCTCCCGTCGTCAGGGGACGGGCTTCGCCCTTGGGGGTCACCGCAGGCACCGACGGCTTGGCCGGAGAGAACGGGCGCCGCTCCTGCGGCACGTCAGGCGCGTCGAGCGTCCAGTCCTCGCTCGACGGCACGTCCATGCCGACCGGGCCGGGGCGCGGCGTCGGGCTCAGCAGCGAGGTGCCCGCGTCAGAGCGCGTCTGGCGCGTATCCATCCCGAGCGGCCCAGGAATCAAGGCAGGGGCCATGGCAACCCTCCATCAACAGGCGAGGCGGGCCACGCCCGCCTTCGATCTCCATGCCATCCTGCCCGCTCGCCCGCACCCGCGCAAATGACTCTCGGCCAATTGCGGCCTTCGCTGGCCCTCTCCCCTGCCCTCTCCCGCAAGCGGGCGAGGGAGTTCTTGCCGGCGCTGAGCATTCTGACCACGACATTCTTCAGAAACAGCGAGCGCCACTCGCATGAACTCCCTCGCCCCCTCGGGGGGAGAGGGCAGGGGAGAGGGGGCTGTCCTCTCGAGCGCGCCAATGCGGTAACGTCCCGCGAATCCGTCACATCGCCTCGCCTCTCATGAAGCCGCAGATTCCGAGACCCGGACAGCCGCCCGCCCAGGGCGTGGAGGCCCTGCTTGAAGCAGGCGCCGCGCGGCAACGGCAAGGCGACTTCGCCGGCGCGATGGAGACGCTCTACGAGGCCACGCAGCGCTTTCCCAATGATTGGCGCCCCTATCTGCGACTCGGCGGGCTGATGGCGGTTCGGCACGATTGGCAGGCGGCGGCGTCGTGCTTCTCGATCGCCGCCCAGTTGAATCCCGGTCAGCCCGACCTCCACGTCAACCACGCCACCGCGCTGCGCGAGTCCGGCCAGCTCGACGAGGCCGTCAGCGCCTTCGAACGCGCGCTCGCGTTGAACGCCGCCCATGGCATGGCGTTTCTCGGGCTCGGCCTCACCTACCGGCTGCTCGGCGCCACGGACGCCGCGCTCGTCGCCTTCGGCTGCGCGGACGATGCCCTGCCTGGCGATGCGCGCCCCTTGCTGGAACGCATCCGGACCCTCATCGATGCCGGACGGAAAAACGACGCCTGGCTCAGCCTTCAGGACCTCGCCGTCCGATTCCCCGACAGCCCCGATCTCCACACCCAGCGCGGCCTTCTGCTCAAGGAGATCGGCCGCGCCGATGACGCCTTCGCCGCCTTCAACGCGGCCATCGCGATCGACCCGCGCCATGTCGACGCGCTGAACAACCGCGGCAACCTGCTGCTGCTCAACCATCGCTTCTCCGAAGCGCTGTCCGACTTCGATCGCGTGCTCGCGATCGCGCCCGGCCTCGATTGGCTGCCCGGCACGCGCCAGTACACGGCGATGCATCTCTTCGACTGGTCCGGCTTCGAGACGCAGATGGACGCGCTCGTGGCGGATGTCGAGCGAGGCCGGCGCGTGATGCAGCCGCTCGTGCTGCAGACCTTGCGCGACGACCCCGCCGCGCAGCAGGCCGCCGCGCGCGTCTGGATGGACAGCCTCGGCGCGCGCGACGCGCTGGAGCCGCTCCCGTCGCGGCAGACCGCCAAGCTCAAGCTCGCGTATGTCTCGAAGGACTTCAAGTCGCATCCGGTCTCGTACCTCATCGCCGAGGTCATCGAACTGCACGATCGCGAGCGCTTCGAGGTCATCGCGATCAACCTCGGCGCGGCGAAGGACGATCCAATGCAGCATCGCCTGCGCGCGGCCTTCGACGCCTTCCTCGACGTGGAGCATCTGCGCGACGACCAGATCGTCGCCCTGTGCCGCAGCCTGGAGATCGACGTCGCCATCGACCTCACCGGCTTCACGCAGGGCGCGCGCAGCGGGCTCTTCGCGGCGCGGCTGGCGCCGATCCAGCTGCTCTATCTCGGCACGCTGGGCACCTCCGGCTCGACGGTCTACGACTACCTCGTCGTCGACGACACGCTCGTCACCGCCGAATCGCGCCCCTTCCTCGACGAGCACCTGCTCTCCCTCCCTTGGTATCAGGCCAACGACCGCCAGCGTCCGCGCCCATCCACCGGCCTCTCGCGCGCCGACGTCGGCCTGCCCGCCGAGGCCTTCGTGTTCTGCTGCTTCAACAACCCCTGCAAGATCCTCCCGGATCAGTTCTCGCGCTGGGCGCAGATCCTGCGCGCCGCGCCGCACTCGGTGCTGTGGGCGCTGGAGGAGGACGCGAAGGCCGCCGCCAACCTGCGCGCCCACGCGGAGTCCCAGGGCATCGCGGCGTCGCGGATCGTGTTCTCGCCGAGGTGCTCGCGCGAGCAGTACCTGGAGCGTCTCTCGCTCGCCGATCTGTTCCTGGACACGCTGCCCTACAACGCCGGCACCACCGCCAGCGACGCGCTCTGGATGGGCCTGCCGGTGCTCACGCTCCCGGGACGAAGCATCGCCGCGCGTGTCGCGGCGAGCGTGCTCACGGCGCTCGGCGTCGATGCCTTGATCGCACGCGATGCCGGCGACTACACGGCGAAGGCCATCGCCATGGCGATGGATGCGGAACTCCACCATCGCATCCGGCGCGACGTCGCCGAAGCGGTGGCGACGGGACGCCTCTTCGACGCGCCGGCCTTCACGCGCCACCTCGAAGCCGGCCTCCAACTCGCGCACCGGCGCCGTCTCGACGGCCTCGCCGACACCGACCTGCGCGTGCGCTGACGATCAGGAGTCGCGATCCTCGAGCGCGTCGCACAGCGCCTCGAGCCCCGCGCGCACCGTCTGCGCGCGCACCGAATGCCGGTCGCCGCTGAACAGCTCCTTCCACACCCGCACCCGCTGCCGGCCGTGCAGCAACGCCAGCCACACGGTGCCCACCGGCTTGGATTCGGTGCCGCCGCCCGGCCCGGCCACGCCGGTCACCGCGATCGCCCAGTCCACCGGCGCATGCGCCAGCAGCCCGCGCGCCATCTGCTCGGCCACCTCGCCGCTGACCGCGCCATGCAGCCCGATCAGCGCCGCCGGCACGCCCAGCAGCTCGGTCTTGGCCTCGTTGCTGTAGCTCACCACGCCGCGCTCGAACCATTGGCTCGAGCCGGCCAGGCTGGTGCACGCCGCCGCGATCAGCCCGCCGGTGCAGGACTCCGCGGTGCCCATGCGTTCCTTGCGCTGGATCAGCGCCAGGGCGATGCGTTCGATCAGTTCGGACTCGTCGGGAAACAGCATGGGGATCTCCTCGTCGATGGATCGGTGGACCGGAACGGCCGCCGGCCGGCGCTCAGTGCAGCAGGGCCCGCGCGCCAGCCAGCACCACGAGCGTACATCCGGCCGCGACCAGGTCGTCGATCAGGATGCCCAGGCCTTGCCACGCCGTCACCGGCTGGCCCGGCTCGATCTTGAACAGCCCGTCGGCCCAGCGCACCGGCCCCGGCTTGGCCGCGTCGAAATAGCGGAACACGCCGAACGCCGCCAGTTGCCACCAGAAGCCCGCCGGCATCAGCAGCCACAGCACGATCCAGATCGCGACGATCTCGTCCCACACCACCGCGCCCGGATCGCAGGTCCGCAGATGCCGCGCCGTCACTGTCGAGGCCCACCATCCCAGCGGCAGGCTCGCCCCGATCACCAGCGCCCATTGCAGCGGCGTCAGCCAGACATTGAGCACCGCGAACGCGGCCCAACCCCACAGCGTGCCCACCGTGCCCGGCGCCCGCGGCGACAGTCCGCTGCCAAAGCCCATCGCGATCCAGTGCGCCGGATGCCGCGCCATGAAGCCGAAGGTCGGACGCACCGCGCTCATGATTTGAAGTGGTCGAAGCTCTGCAGCGTGCCCTGCAGCGGACGCCCCGCCCCATCGATGACGCGCAGCCCGGGCGCCTCCTCGATGCGGCCGACGCGGTAGACCGGCGTGCCGGACTCGCGGCCCGCCTGCAGCACGCGCTCGCGCGCCGCTTCGGGCGCGGTGAACACGAGCTCGTAATCGTCCCCGCCCGTGAGCAGGCACAGCTGCTGCACGTCCTCGGGCATCGCGCCCAGCACCGCCGAGCGCGGCAGCTCCGCCAGCCGCAGCGTCGCGCCGACGTTCGAGCGCTTGAGCACATGCCCCAGGTCGCCCGCCAGCCCGTCGGAGACATCGATCGCGCTGCTCGCGATGCCGCGCAGCGCGCGGCCCAGCGCCACGCGCGGCTCGGGCAGCTCCATGCGCCGGCGCGCTTCCTCGAACTGCGCCGCGCCCAGCGACAGCGTGCCGCGGAACACCTCCAGCGCCAGCCGCGCGTCGCCCAGCGTGCCGCTGACCCAGATGTCGTCGTCCACGCGCGCGCCCGAGCGCAGCAGCGCCTGGCCCTGCGGGACCTCGCCCATCGCGGTGATGTTGATGTTGAGCGGCCCGGCCGTCGTGTCGCCACCGGCGAGCACGATGCGATGCGCATCGGCGAGCTCGAACAGCCCCTGCGCGAAGCCGGCCAGGAAGTCCGCGTCCACGCGCGGCAGCGCCAGCGACAGGAAGAAGGCGCGCGGCGCCGCGCCGCAGGCGGCCAGGTCGCTGAGGTTCACCGCCAGCGCCTTGTGGCCGAGCCGGCGCGGCGAGACCGTCGACAGGAAGTGCCGGCCCTCGACCAGCATGTCCGCCGTCACCAGCCACTGATGGCCCGCCGACGGCGTCAGCACCGCGCAGTCGTCACCGATGCCCAGCGCCACCGCGCCGCCCTCGGTTCGGCCGGCGCGCGCCGCGCGGCCGAAGAAGCGGTCGATCAGGTCGAACTCGCCCAGCGGCCGTCCGTCCCCGCTCCCGCGCGATTCAGAAGATTCACCCATGGGCGGCATTGTCGCCGCGCAGCAGGTTGGAGAGCTCGACCGCGGACTTGACGTCCATCTTCTCGAACACCCGCGCCCGGTGCACCTCCACCGTGCGCACGCTGATGTTGAGCTGGTCCGCGATCAGCTTGTTGGGCAGCCCCTGCACGACCAGCTGCATCACCTCGCGCTCGCGCTCGGTGAGCTCGCCGACGCGGTGCCCAAGCGCCGCCTTCGAGTCGCGCGCTTCGATGGCCTCGGCGCTGCGCGCCAGCGCCTGCTCGACGCGGTCCACCAGCGCGTTGTCGGAAAACGGCTTCTCGACGAAGTCGTAGGCGCCCTGCTTCACCGCCGCCACCGCCGTCGGCACGTCGCCATGGCCGGTCAGGAAGATCACCGGCAGCGTCTGCAGCAGGCCGCGCTCGATCAGCCGCTCGAACAGCGCCAGCCCGCTCATGCCGGGCATGCGCACGTCCAGCAGCAGGCAGCTCGGCGCCGAGGGCCAGTCGCGCCCGCTGCGCGGCAGCGCGTCCAGCATCGACTCGAAGGACTCGGCGCTGCCGAAGCCCTCCGACAACAGCCGCCGCGAGCGCAGCAGCCAGGCGAGCGCATCGCGCACCACGTCCTCGTCGTCGACAAGGTAGACCATCGGCAGGGACTGCGGCTTCATGCGGAGGACTCTCCAGATCCGGTGATGGGGAAGCGGTCGGCCTCGGGCTTCATCGAGGCGCCGGGCGCATCCTCGCACGGCAGGCTGAAGCGGAACTCGGTGCCGGTGGGCGACGCGGGCGCGACGCGGCTGTCGAAATCCATCGCGCCGCCGTGCTGCTCGACCACCGTGCGGCACAGGCTCAGGCCCAGGCCCATGCCCTCGGTGCGCGTCGTGAAGAAGGGCGTGAAGAGCTGGCGCGCGACCTCGGGCGGGATGCCGGGTCCATGGTCGACCACCGCGAAGCTCAGCCACTTGGGCTGCAGCCGCCGCACGCGCAGCACCAGCGCGCGATCGGCCAGCGGCGTCGGGCCATCCATCGCCTGGATCGCGTTGCGGGTCAGGTTCAGCAGCACCTGCTCGACCATCGTGCGGTCGCAGCGCACCCGCGGCAGCCCCGCGGGCAGGTCCATCTCGATGCGCGCGCCGCTCTTGCGCGCCTGCAGGCGCACCAGCGGCAGCACCGCTTCCAGCAACTGCTCGACCTTGACCCACTCGCGCGCCGCCTCGCGCCGGCGCACGAAGTCATGCACGCTCTTGATCACGCGGCCGGCGCGCTCGGCCTGCTCGGCGATGCGCGTGACGGCCTGGCGCACCATCGCCGGCGTCTGCGGGTCGTCGGCCTCGCGCACCATCAGGTTGATCGACGCGGTCGCGTAGCTCGCGATCGCCGCCAGCGGCTGGTTCAGCTCGTGGCTCAGCAGCGAGGCCATCTCGCCCACCGTGGCCAGCCGCGCGGTCGCCTGCAGCCGGTCCGACTGCTGGCGCGACAGCTCCTCGACCTTGCGCTGCGCGCTCAGGTCCAGCACCGCGCTCATCCAGCCGGTCTGCTGGCCTTCGGCGTTGAGCAGCGGCGCCTCGTAGATCATCACCGGGAAGCGCTCGCCGGTGCTGCGCACGAAGACCGTCTCGAAACCCTCGCGCGGCGGCAGGCCCGCTTCCCATCGGGCTTCGCGGTCATGGTGGCGGCGCCAGTATTCGTCGACGAACTCGGGCGGCCAGTACGGCGGCGAATGCGGCGGACGGCCCGTGCCGACCACCTCCTCCGCCGGAAAGCCCACCATCGCGCAGAACGCCGGATTCACGTAGCTGATGTTGCCGTCCAGGTCGCGCGCGCGCAGCCCGGTGATCAGCGAGTTCTCCATCGCCTGGCGGAAGGCGAGCGCCTCGGCCAGCGCATGCTCGGCCTGCGCGCGCTTGCGCGTGTCGCGCGCCAGCACGATGACCAGCGCGAACAGCGCCAGCGACAAGCCGATCACCAGCGCGGTCGCCAGGTTCGGGATCAACTGCGGCCGGCCGGTCGCGTTGTCCACGCGCAGCTGCAGGCTCAGGCCCGGCAGGTCGAGCAGCCGCTCGGTCAGGTAGAAGCCGCTGCCGCGCGTCAGCCCGGTGCGCGCCAGGCGCGTGCCGTCGCCCTCGACGAAGGACAGCTCGAAGCGCCGCGCCTGCTCCTGCGACACCGATTCCTCGAGCAGCGGCCGCAGGCCCATCGTCGCCACGACGTAGGAACGCGGCTCGCCGGCGCGCACCCGCGGCAGGCACAGGTCGGCGACCTCCAGGCCATCGCCGCCCGGCCCCGGCACGAAGTACGAGCGCGAGAACAGCGGCGTGCCCTGGCGCAGCGCGGCGATGCAGGCGAGCTCGGTCTCGATCTGCAGCTGCCCGCGCGACAGCGTCGAGAACAGCGGCGGCGCGTAGGGCGTGTCGACCGCGCGGCGCACCTGGCGCTCGGCGTCGCGCAGCTCGATGCGCAGCAGCACCCGCGTCTGGCGCAGCAGCGCCGCGGCATTGCCGCGCCAGTCGTCGTCCTGCGCCCACATCAGGCCCTGCAGGCCCTGCAGATCGCGGCCGATCAGCTGCTTGGCGCGCGCGGTGACCTCGGTGGCCGCCAGGTCGGAAGCCTCCTGCGCGCGGGCGGCCTCATGGCTCAGCGTCAGCGACAGCAGCAGCGATTGCGCGACCAGCAGCAGCCCGACCAGCGTGCCCCACAGCAGCGCACGCCGCCAGCGCCGCGGCCGCGCGCGCGGCGCCAGGGAAGGAGTGGAGACGATGGGCATGGCGGCGGAAAGCGGACGTGAACGCGGCGTGAAGGGCGCTTGAGGAAGGCTTGAAGGAGGCTTCAAGAAGGCTTGAAAGGCGCTTGAAAGGCTCGTCCGGAGATCGTGCGGGCCCGCGCGGGCGGGGCAGGCAGTATGGCGCCGCGCCAGGCCCTGCCGATGCGCAGTTTCGCGTATGCCCCCGCGGCGCGGCCGACATGCAGCATACGCATAGTCCGCACTGTCGCCGCCGGGTCGGACTCCTACAATCGCCGACCCGGCCCGCGACGGCGGACCGGTTTCAACCAGAAGAGCCCCTCATGCCGACGTCCGAAGAAAAACGCGCCCAGCTGCGCCAGGCCGCTCTCGAATATCACGAGTTTCCGACCCCGGGCAAGATCGCGATCGCCGCGACCAAGCAGCTGATCAACCAGCGCGACCTGGCGCTGGCCTACTCCCCGGGCGTGGCCGCCGCGTGCGAGGAAATCGTCGCCGACCCGGCCAACGCCTTCCGCTACACCTCGCGCGGCAACCTGGTGGCCGTGATCTCCAACGGCACCGCCGTGCTCGGCCTGGGCGACATCGGCCCGCTGGCCTCCAAGCCGGTGATGGAAGGCAAGGGCGTCCTGTTCAAGAAATTCGCCGGCATCGACGTCTTCGACCTCGAGATCGACGAGAAGCACGACCTGGACAAGCTGGTCGACGTGATCGCCGCGCTCGAGCCGACCTTCGGCGGCATCAACCTCGAGGACATCAAGGCGCCGGACTGCTTCTACGTCGAGCGCGAACTGCGCAAGCGGATGAAGATCCCCGTCTTCCACGACGACCAGCACGGCACCGCCATCGTCGTGGCCGCCGGCCTGCTCAACGGCCTGAAGGTCGCGGGCAAGGACATCCGCTCGGTCAAGCTGGTCACCTCGGGCGCCGGCGCCGCCGCCCTCGCCTGCCTGAACCTGCTGGTCAAGCTCGGCCTGCCGCGCGAGAACATCTGGGTGACCGACCTGGCCGGCGTCGTCTACGAAGGCCGCGCCGAACTGATGGACCCCGACAAGGCCGTCTACGCGCAGAAAACCGAACTGCGCAGCCTGCGCGAGGTCATCGCCGGCGCGGACGTGTTCCTCGGCCTGTCGGCCGGCGGCGTGCTCAAGCAGGACATGGTCGCGTCGATGGCGGCCAAGCCCATCATCTTCGCGCTGGCCAATCCGAATCCGGAGATCCAGCCCGAGGACGTGCACGCGATCCGCGACGACGCGCTGATGGCCACCGGCCGCACCGACTATCCGAACCAGGTCAACAACGTCCTGTGCTTCCCCTACATCTTCCGCGGGGCCCTGGACTGCGGCGCGACGACGATCAATGACGAGATGGAGATCGCCGCCGTCCACGCGATCGCCGAGCTGGCGCAGGCCGAGCAGAGCGAGGTCGTCGCCGCCGCCTACGCCGGCGCCAACCTCAGCTTCGGCCCCGAGTACCTGATCCCCAAGCCCTTCGACCCGCGCCTGATGATGAAGATCGCCCCGGCCGTCGCGAAGGCGGCCGAGGCCTCCGGCGTGGCGCTGCGTCCGATCCAGGACATGCCGGCCTACCTGGAGAAGCTGCAGAGCTTCGTCTACGCCTCCGGCACGACGATGAAGCCGATCTTCCAGATCGCGAAGAAGGCGCAGCACAAGCGCGTCGCCTACGCCGAAGGCGAGGAGGAGCGCGTGCTGCGCGCGGTGCAGGTGGTCGTCGACGAGGGCATCGCCCGCCCGACGCTGATCGGCCGCCCGCAAGTCATCGCCCAGCGCTGCGAGCGCTTCGGCCTGCGCCTGCAGGAGGGCCGCGACTACGACGTGGTGAACACCGAGTTCGACCACCGTTATCGCGACTACTGGCAGACCTACCTCGCGATGACCGAGCGCAAGGGCGTCACGCAGCAGCTCGCCAAGATCGAGATGCGCCGCCGCCTCACGCTGATCGGCGCGATGATGCTGCACAAGGGCGAGGTCGACGGGATGCTCTGCGGCACCTGGAGCAACACCGCGATGCACTTGCAGTACATCGACCAGGTCATCGGCAAGCGCCCCGGCGTCAAGAACTTCGCCTGCATGAACGGCCTGATCCTGCCGGGCCGCCAGGTCATGCTGGTCGACACCCACGTCAACTACGACCCGACCGCCGAACAGATCGCCGAGATCACGATGATGGCGGCCGAGGAGATGATGCGCTTCGGCCTGCGCCCGAAGGCGGCCCTGCTGTCGCACAGCAATTTCGGCTCGAGCAACCAGCCCTCCGCCATCAAGATGCGCGAGGCGCTGCGCCTGCTCGGCGAGATCGCGCCCTGGCTGGAAGTCGACGGCGAGATGCACGGCGATGCCGCGCTCGACCCGAAGTACCGCGGCGAACTGGTGTCCAACAGCCCGCTGACCGGCGAAGCCAACCTGCTGGTCATGCCCAACATCGACGCCGCGAACATCGCCTACAACCTGCTGAAGACCGCCGCGGGCGGCGGCATCGCGATCGGGCCGGTGCTGCTCGGCGCGGCCAAGCCGGTGCATGTGCTGACGCCCTCGGCCACCGTCCGCCGCATCGTCAACATGACCGCGCTGACGGTCGCGGACGCCAACGCGGCACGCTGATCCGGAAGGGGCGGCCGCCCCTTCCCGGGCCGCTCCAGTCCCCTTTCGGGGTCATTCCATCGCCGCAAATCCCGACCCGGAAGACGGCCTATATAAAAAGTTTGTAGCGGCTCACCAGCCGATTTCGGCTGGATGACTACTCGAATCTGCTGGTCCTCCAGTGAATGTAGGCACATGCTAACAATGCCGCTTTTTAAGGCATTGTGGCAGACCCCGGCTTGAGCATTCGGGGCCGTTTCTGTACCATCTTGGTTTCAGAGTTCAGGGTTAACCCTCGCTGGCAGCCCTCCCCCACCGACGATCGCAGGCCCCGCAGCGGGCACTGTCCGGTGCTGCGGCCTCACCCAGCCTGAGCTCGGATACCCCATCTAGGAGGAACGCGACAATGCTTTTGCAGACAGTCCGTCCCAACATCGTGCAGGCGATCAGAGCCTACCGGGTCGAGGACTTGATGCAGGCCGCGCAGGACGCCGGCCAACATTTCCTGTACGCCAACCTGGTGTCTGCGGACACGAAACAGGACGTGCTCGAATTGATCGCCAGCAGCTTCCTGTTCCCGGCGCACTTCGGCAAGAACATGGATGCGCTGTACGACTGCATGACCAATCTGGTCCACAAGTCGGGCGCGCAACCGGGCTTCGTCGTGGTGCTGGACCAGTTGCCGGACCATGCGAAGTTCGATCGCGAGGCGCGCGAGCAGTTGCTCGACGTGTTCCGCGAAGCGGCCGACTTCTGGGCCGAGCGCAAGGTCTCATTCCGGTGTTTCTATTCTTTTCAGTAGCCCGCTCCCAAGAATCAGGGTCATGGGAGCGGGCGACTGAGGTGGCCCCCGAAGCGAAGCAACCGGTGCTCAAGAGCACCAAGACCAATCCGAACCCCAACTTCGGCATGAACATGCCGATGATGTGCAGCGCGTTCGACACGTCGATGTGGCTCAGCGCCGCTTGATCGATCGTTGATCCGCTGAACTCCGGGTTCTCGAGAGAAGGCCTTCCGGCGACGGAAGGCCTTTTGCTTTGGGTTTTTCTCTGAGCGGAATTCAGAGCGGCATTCAGAGCGATTGCGCGAGCGCCACGAACTCGGCCACGGGCACCTCCTCCGCGCGGCGCTGCAGGTCGAACTCGCCCTGGAAGCCACGAGCTTCGAGCCACTTGCCCAGCGAGTGCCGCAGCAGCTTGCGGCGCTGCGAGAACGCGGACGCCACCAGCTCGCTCAGCAACGCCTCGTCGATCGCGGCCGGCGCCGACAGCGGCACCATCCGCACGATCGCCGAATCGACCCGCGGCGGCGGATCGAAGGCCTGCGGCGGCACGTCGAAGAGTCCCTCGACGTCATAACGCCACTGCAGCATGACGCTGAGGCGGCCGTAATCCTTGCTGCCCGGGCCGGCGGCCATGCGGTCGACGACCTCCTTCTGCAGCATGAAGGTCTGGTCGACGACATGCTCGACCGCCCCCAGCAGATGGAAGAGGATGGGCGATGAGATGTTGTAGGGAAGGTTGCCCACGACCTTCAGCTTGCGGCCGCGCTCGGCGGCCAGCGCCGCGAAGTCGACCTTCAGCACGTCGGATTCGATGACCGTGACATCGCCGCGCCTGCGCATGCGGGCGGCCAAGTCGCGGTCCAGTTCGATGACGGTCAGCGGCTGGCTCGAGGCCGGCAGCCGCTGCAGCAGCGGCAGCGTCATCGCGCCCAGGCCCGGGCCGATCTCGACCATGGCCTGGTCCTCGCCCGGGCCGATGGCATCGATGATCGCGTCGATGACGGCCTTGTCGGTCAGGAAGTGCTGGCCGAAGCGCTTGCGCGCGACATGTCCCATGAACTCAGTCCCGGCCGCTCAGTCCAGCCACTCGCGCGTCTCGATGAAGGCGCGCGCGCGCAGTTCCTTCATCCAGTCGTTGTAGGCCTCTTCGTACTTGCGCTCGCGCAGCGCGTTGCGGGCCTGCTCGCGCAGCTGCTTGTTGTCGAGCACCACATCGCGGCGCTCCAGCACCTGGATCAGGTGGATGCCGAAGCGCGACGGCACCGGATCCGAAATGCCCATCAGCGGCAGCGCGTCCATCGCCTGCTCGAACTCGGGCACGAAGCCGCCCGGCGAGACCCAGCCCAGGTCGCCGCCTTCCTGCGCGCTGCCGTCTTCCGAGTTGGCGCGGGCCAGCATCTCGAAGGTGGCGCGCTTGGCTTCGATGGCGCGCTTGAACTCGACCAGCCGGCGTGTGGCCTGCTCCGGGCTCAACTGCTCGGACGGACGCAGCAGGATGTGGCGCGCATGGGTCTGCACGACCACGTTGATCGATGCCTTGCCGGTCTGGCGCTCGACCAGCTTCAGCACGTGGAAACCGGCCTCCGAGCGCAGCAGCTCCGGGCGGGTCTGGCCGTTCTTCAGGTCCTTGACGGCCTCGACGAACACGTCCGGCAGCTTGTCCGCGCCGCGCAGGCCGATCTCGCCGCCGCGCTCCTTGTTCGCGTCTTCCGACACCTCCCGGGCCACCTTGGCGAAGTCCTCGCCGCCCTGGATGCGCGCGAGCGCCGCTTCGGCGCGCGCCTTGCGCTCGGCCACGACGGTCGGGCCCGCGCCTTCCGGCACCGGCACCAGGATCTGCGCGACGTTCAACTGCAGGCTGCCCTTCTGCAGCGAGGCCTGGCGTTCGTCGAGGTACTTGTCGATGTCGCCGTCGGTGATGCGGATGCGGCCCTGCACCTCGCGTTCGCGCACGCGCTCGCTCAGCATCTGATCCCGCAGGTTCTCGCGGAAGCGCTTGAAGTCGATGCCTTCGGCCGACAGCCGCTGGCGCAGTTCGGTCATCGACAGCTTGTTCTGCGTGGCGACGTTGGCGACGACCCGGTCCAGTTCCGGTTCGTCGACGCGGGGGCCGTTCTCGCGGGCGTAGGTCACGATCGCGCGTTCGTCGATCAGGCTGTCCAGCGCCTGCTTGTGCAGTTGCTCGTCGGTGACGGTCTGGCCGCGCTGGCGGGCCTCGTCACGCATGCGCGCGGTGCGCTGGATCACTTCCGACGCGGCCACGATGTCGCTGTTGACGATGGCCGCGATGTAGTCGCCGGGCTTGAGCTGGCGCTGTTCGACGGGAGGGCGGGCCGGCGCGGTCGCGGCGGGCTTCGCAGCCGCCGCGGCCGCAGCCGCCGAGGGCTGGGTCTGCGCCGAGGATGCCGTGCCGGCCAGGGCGGCGGTCAGGGACAGGAGCGTGGCCGCCACAGGCTTGAGATGTCGCATCGAACGCAGTTCAGTCATAAGTGCCAAAGGCCGAGCGCTCGGAGCTCAGCGAACGGTAACCCGGAATATTGTCTCTCAACACTTTCAGGGCATTGGAGCCGAGCGGCGACAGGCCGACCAGCTCCAGTTGCAGGATCAGGCGCGTGTTCGTTTCCGCGCGGCCGGTGGCCTGCCGCTCCGCGCCCACGCGCAGGATCCAGCAGCCGGAGTCGTATTCGGCGCCGATCACCGAATCGGTGAAGCGCTTGTCGCGCATGCTGTACTGCAGACGGCCCGCGCCGTACCAGGCGCCGGCGCAGCCCGGTCCGCCGGCGACCGCCTTGCGGTCCGGCCCGAACAGCGGCCACTGCCAGGCCAGCTCGACCTGCTCGCTCTGGCCGCGGGCCAGGCGGTACGAGGCGCTGACGGTGCGGAACGGCCCCGGCGAATAGCGCAGCCGCAGCACGGTGCGCTCGACCTTGCCGTCGGAGGAGTTGAGCTGCAGCGTGCTGTCGGTCCACCAGGCCTGGTTGAGGTGGGCGGAGGCCAGCAGCACGACGTCGGACAGGCGGTGCGTCTGCGGCGTGCCGTCCGGCGTGATCTGCTGATTGCGGAACAGATAGCGCTGGACCATGCCCAGGCGCAGCTGTTCCTCGCCGCGTTCGTCCTCGATCCAGCGCGTGGTCGCGCCGAAGGCCAGCATGTTGGCGTCGTTGACGCGGTCCACGCCGGAGAACTGGTTCTCGGCGAACACCGAATCGAAGTTGTAGTCGCGCGGCGCGGCGTCGAAGTTGGGGATCTCGCTCTGGTCGCGGAACGGCGTGTTCACGTACAGCAGGCGCGGTTCCAGCGTCTGGCGCATGTTCTGGCCGAACAGCGAGGTGTTGCGCTCCAGGATCCAGCCGTGGTCGATGCTGAAGGTCGGGATCGTGCGGCTGATCGAGCGCCGGCCGGTCGCGTCCAGCGGCCGGTCGACGTTGTAGCTCGCCGCGTTCAGCGACAGCTTGGGGATCACCCACCAGGCCGCGCCGCTGAAGGGCACGCTCACGTGGCCCAGCAGGTGCAACCGCTCGCCGGTCTGCAACTGCGTGTCCAGCGCGCCGCCGGGCAGGTCGAAGCGGTTGTACTCGAGCTCGAGACCGCCTTCCAGCCGCGCGCGGCGGCCCGTCGGCAGATAACCGGCCAGCACCGACTCGTCGGCGCCAGTCTGCAGCCGCACGCCGATCTGCGGCGAGCGCTGGTAGGGGGAGGCGAAGCGGTCCTGCGCGTCCGCGACCTGCAGCGGCTGCCACTTCTGCACCCGCGCGTAGGTCTGCACCTCGCCCCAGTTGAAATTGAAGTCGCGCTGGGTGCGCAGATCGGTCGACAGCAGGCGCGGCGTCTGCGACAGCATGCGGCTGCGCAGGTCCTTCCAGTAGTCGTCGTCGGAGACGCGCTCGGTGTGGACGTTGTAGGTCCAGTTGGGCGTGATGTCGCCGTCGCCATTCAGGCGCAGGTCCCAGCGCGAGCGGCCGGTGACGCGGTCGTGCGGGAGCAGCGCGTAGTCGATCTGGCCGCGGTGGCCCGGTTCCAGATAGCGGAACTGGCTGTCCACGCCCGGCCCGCGGCGCGTCATCACGAAGGGCGTGATCGTCGCGTCGCGGTTGGGGGCGATGCTCCAGTAGAACGGCTGGCCGTATTCGAAGCCGCTGCGGTTGTCGATGTTGACGTTGGGCGGCAGCAGGCCGGACTTGGGCTGGTCGCCGAGCGGGAAGCTCAGCGACGGCGCCGCCAGGATCGGCACGCCGAGGAAGCGCACCACCGCGTTGGTGGCCACGCCCTCGCCGGTGTCGAAGTCCAGCTTCAGGCTGCTGGTGACCAGCTCCCAGTCGCGCTTGCGTTCGCCCTGTTCCGAGACCGGGCAGGTCGAGTAGGTCGCCTCGTCGGCGCGCATGCGCTGGTCGCCGAGGAAGTACAGCGCCTTGGCGCTGCCGCTGCCGCCCGTCGAGGCGAAGAAATAGGTCGGGCTGTCGAGCTGGCCCTCGAACCGGTCGACGTAGAGCTCCAGCTTCGGACCGCGCAGCACGGCGCCGTTCTGGCTGAGTTCGACCTCGCCCTCGGCGGTGGCCAGATCCTGCGGATAGTCGTAGCGCAGCGTCTTGGACTTGAGCAGCATGCCGCCGTAGCGCAGCTGAACGTCGCCTTCGGCGGTGGAGGTCTGGTCGAGCTCGCTGGTGATGCGGTCGGCGCTCAGCGCCATCGCCGGACGGACGTCCTTGCGCTTGGTCTGGTGCAGTTGCTTGACGGCCTTGAGCACCAGCGGCTGGCCGGCGGACTCCTGGGCCTGCGCCGCCAGCGCGGGCAGCGTCACCGCCAATGCGGCGGCCAGGGAGATCGGACGGGGACGGGGAACCGAAGGGCGCATCAGGCGGGCAGCGTCTTGCAGAGGTCAGGCGGCCGCGCGTCGGTCGCGCCGCGCTGCCCGGGGTTTGTAGAATCATTATCCACGAGGCTCGCCGGCTGGCCGGACCGCCCGAACGCCTTGTCACCGACCCCGGGGCCGCTGCCGCAGCGGCCCCTTCCGCTTCTACGCCCCGCGCCCGATGACGACCGCTCCCGCTTTCCCCGCCGCCACGGCGCTCTGGCCCGATGCCGATCGCGCCGGCCGCTTCCAACTCTGGCTGGCGCCGCTGGTGGCCACGCATGGCCTGCTGCCCGGGACGCTGGCCGCCGCCAGCAGCGACGCGGGATTCCGGCGCTACCTGCGCATCGCCACCGCGGACGGCCGCACCCTGATCGTGATGGACGATCCCGCGCAGCCGAACCAGCTGACGCGCTTCGTCGAGGTCGGTCAGCTCATGGCCGGCTGCGGCCTGCACGTGCCGGCGCTGCTGGCGCATGACGCGGCGCTGGGCTTCGCGCTGATGGAGGACCTGGGCACCGGCTCCTACATCGACGCCCTGCTGCAGGCCCAGCGCGACGGCGACATGACCCGGCCGCAGGCGCTGATGCGCGACGCGACCGCGGCGCTGCTGCGCTGGCAGTCCTGCGAGGCCGCGCGCGCCGACGGCGCCCTGCCGCCCTTCGACGAGGCCTTCGTGCGCCGCGAGCTGCAGATCTTCGTCGACTGGTGCGTCCAGGCCCACCACGGCCGGCAGTGGGACGAGAAGCAGCGCGGCTACTGGGACCGCACGGTGACGCTGCTGGCGGCCAACATCGCGGCGCAGCCGCGGGTGCCGATGCACCGCGACTACATGCCGCGCAATCTGATGGTCTGCCCGGCTGATGCCGGCACGCCGGGCATCCTGGACTTCCAGGACGCGGTGATGGGCCCCATCACCTATGACATCGCCTCGCTGCTGCGCGACGCCTTCATTTCCTGGGAGGAAGCCGAGGAGCTCGACTGGGCCGTCCGCTACTGGGAAGGCGCGCGTCAGGCCGGCCTGTTCGGCCCGGATCCGGCCGATCCGTCCGGCGAGGACCCGCATGAAATGGCGCTCGACTTCGGCCTGTTCTGGCGCCGCCTGGAATGGACCGTGCTGCAACGCCAGCTCAAGATCATGGGCATCTTCTGCCGCCTCAAGCACCGCGACGGCAAGCCGCATTACGCCGAGGACCTGCCGCGCTTCTACGCCTACGTCGTGAAGACGGCGACGCGCTATGTCGAGCTGTCGCCGCTGCTGCGCCTCATCGAGGACCTGCAGCCGCAGTACACGCAGACCGGTTTCAGCCTGCGCTGATCAGTCGCCAGCGGCGGGCGCGGCCGTCCTGGCTTCCTTGGCCGCCCGCGCGGCGAGCAGCTCCTGCGCCGCCAGGTAAGTCGGGCAGCCCGCGGCGGCCAGCCACGGATCCTCGTCCCGGCCGCCGAAGATCTCGATCAGGAAGTCCATGAACGCGCGAGTGCGCGCCGGGACGAACTTGCGCGTGGGCATCGCCGCCCACAGCTGGTAGTTGTAGATGCGCCATTGCGAGAGCACGCGCTCCAGCGCCCCCTCCATCAGCGCGTCGCCGACGACGAAGGACGGCAGCCCCGCCACGCCCAGCCCGTGCAGCGCGCAGGCGTACTTGGTGTCGACCGAGGAGGTCGTCATCACCGGCCGCGACGGGATCGCGAAATAGCTCTCGGCGGTCAATCCGTCGGCGCCGCAGCGCTCGAAGGTCACGCCACGCGCCAGCTCGTGGATCGGCGGCAGCAGCACGTCGTGTTGCTTGAGCTCGGAGGGATGCTGCGGCCGGCCGCGCCGCCCGAGGTATTCGGGCGAGGCGCACATGATGACCTCGGTGTTGGCCAGCTTGCGGGCGATGAAGTCGCCCTGCAGCGGGCTGCGCGTCGAGATGATGGTGACGTCGAAGCTCTCGTCGATCGTGTCCACCGGCCCCGGCGCGACCAGTTCGACGCTGACCAGCGGATACAGCGCATGGAAGCGGGCCATGTGCCGCGCCAGCTGGTGGATCGCGATCGCCGGCGGCATCAGCACGCGCAGGTTGCCGCGCGGCTCGTTGACGGCGGCGGAGGCCAGCGCCTCGGCTTCCTCGATGTCGCTGAGGATGCGGCGGCAGCGCTCCAGGTAGCCCTCGCCGACATCGGTCAGCGACAGGCGCCGCGTCGTGCGGTTGAGCAGCCGCGCGCCGAGGTGCTCCTCGAGGTCGGCCACCAGCCGCGTCACCACGGCCGGCGCCAGGTCCAGCGCCCGCGCGGCGCCGGCGAGGCTGCCCTCGTCGATCACGCGGGTGAACACCCGCATGGCCTTGACCTGATCCATCCCGTCTCCTTCGGGCGGGCGCCGCGCGTGGCGGGCCGCCTCTTTCAACGTCGGTCGGCGAGCGGGCCGCGGCCCGGCGCCGTCAGGGGTGCGCGGCGATCACCTGCGCCACCGCGGCGGTCAGGCGCTTGCCATAGGGCACGTGCAGGAACTCGTTGGGGCCATGGGCATTGCTCTTGGGACCCAGCACGCCGCAGACCATCATCTGCGCCGCCGGGAAGCCCTTCTGCAGCATGCTCATCAAGGGGATCGTGCCGCCCTGCCCGATGTAGCCGACCGGCTGGCCGAAATGCGCCTGGCTGGCGTCGTCCAGCGCCTGGCTCAGCCACGAGGACAGCTCGGGCGTGTTCCAGCCGGTGGCGCCATAGGCGCCGGCGCGGCCGTCGGGCACGAAGCTGACCTTGGCGTTGTAGGGGGCGTTGTCCTCGAGCAGCGCCTTGAGCCGCAGCGCGGCCTCGTTGCCGTCGATCAGCGGCGGCAGGCGCAGCGACAGCTTGAACGCGGTGTACGGGCGCAGCACGTTGCCGGCGTTCTTGAGCTCGGGGAATCCATCCACGCCGGTCACCGACAGCGTCGGCCGCCAGGTGCGGTTCAGCAGCACCTCGACCGGGTCCGAGGTCACCGGCAGCACCGGGCCGCCGTCCGCGCCGCAGGCCCAGGGCAGTCGCTTGTAGACCTCCTCCTTGAGGATCGCGGCGGTCGCCTGCGCCTGCTCGACGCGCACGCCGGGGATCTCGCAGTGGAAGGACTCGGGCAGCAGGCGGCCGGTCCTGGAATCCTCCAGCCGGTCCAGCACCTGGCGCAGGATGCGGAACGAGGACGGCACCACGCCCGAGGCGTCGCCGGAGTGGATGCCCTCGGTCAGCACCTCGACCTTGAGCACGCCCGAGACCATGCCGCGCAGCGAGGTCGTCATCCAGAGGCGGTCGTAGTCGCCGGCGCCGGAGTCCAGGCACACCACCAGCGAGACATTGCCCAGGCGCGGCTTGAGCACGTCGATGTAGGCCGGCAGGTCGTAGGAGCCCGATTCCTCGCAGGTCTCGATCAGGCCGACGCAGCGCGGGCGCGGCACGCCCTGCTGGTCCAGCGCCATCAGCGCGGTGATCGAGGCGTAGATCGCGTAGCCGTCGTCGGCGCCGCCGCGGCCGTAGAGCTTGCCGTCCTCGTACTTCGGCGTCCAGGGGCCGAGGTCGGCGCGCCAGCCATTGAATTCGGGCTGCTTGTCGAGGTGGCCATACAGCACGACGGTGTCGTCGCCGCCCGCCTTGGTCGCGGGCAGCTCGAAGAAGATGACCGGCGTGCGGCCCTCCAGGCGGATGACTTCCAGCTTGAGGCCGGGGATCTTCTTGCTCTCCACCCACTGCGCGGCGTCGCGCACGACGCGCTCGATGTAGCCGTGGGACTGCCAGTCCGCGTCGAACATCGGGCTCTTGGCGGGAATGGCGATGTAGTCGCTGAGCGCGGGGACGATCTCCTGGTCCCACACCTTTTCGGCGAAGGCGCCCAGGGCGCTGATTTCATCGGCTTGCAGCGGCAACGACGGATCACGTGCGTTCATGCGGATCTCCTGCGCGGCCGGTCGGCCGCCTGGCGGGCCCGGGCGCCGCGCGGAATCGCGCCGGCGATTCCGGACGGGTTGGGGGTGGATCGGGCGATTCTAGGAGCGTGCGTCCAGCCAGGCGCGCAGCCGGGCGAAGACCTGCTCGCGCTCAGGCTCGTTGAAGATCTCGTGTGCCAGGCCCGGGAAGGGCACCGCCTGCACCCGGCCCGTGGCGGCGGCCGCCGCGGCGAACGCGGCGCTGCCGGCCGGCGCGACGCAGCGGTCGGCGCCGGCCCACATCAGCAGCGTGCGCGTGGCCCAGCGCGGGGCCAGCGGCAGCGTCTCGGGGCCGAAGGACGCGATCATCTTCGCCAGCGTCGGCGTGATGCGGTCATGGACCAGCGGATCGTCCTTGTAGGCCTGGACGACGTCGGCGCTGCGCGAGACCCAGCCCGGGTTGAGCCCGTTGCCCACCGCCAGGTGCGGCACCAGCGGCAGCGTGGCGCCGAGCAGGCCGCGCTGGAAGGCGGACAGGCCGGCGTCCAGCGCCGGGGAGCTCAGGACCAGGCCGTCGACGGGGCGTGACCAGGGCGCCTGCTCGAGCGCGCCCGCGACGAAGCGCGCCGCCACCGCGCCGCCCATGCTGTGGCCCAGCAGGATCAGCGGACCGCGGCCCTTGCGCTGGTCGGCGCGCAGGCTGTCGATGGCGGCGGCGAGGTCGAGCAGCAGGCTGTCGTGGCGCGGAACGTCGCCGCGCGGGCCGCCGGAAGCGCCATGACCGCGCTGGTCGAAGCCGGCGGCATGCCAGCCCCAGTCATTGAGCCGCTGGGCGAGGGCTTCGTAGCGGCCGATGTGCTCGCCGAGCCCGTGGACGATCAGCACGGAGCCGCGGGTGGGGAGCGACAGGTCGGCGCCCCATTCCCGCCAGTGCAGCGGGAGGCCGTCATGGCCGGTCAAGGTCTTCATGGGCCCGGAGTGTAGGATCGCCCGCCATGCCTGATCGCCGTGGACACCCCCACGTTTCGACGCCGATGACGCCTGCCCTGCTCGAGCCCTTCCCGCCCTTCCACCCGGAGGTCCGGCTGCAGCCGCCGCCGATCGAGCGCTGGCGGCGCGGCACGGGGACGGACGCCGAGTTCGTGCACGTGCTCGACTCGGGGCGGCCGGGGCCGTCGGCGATGGTGGTGGCACTGACGCATGGCAACGAGCTGTGCGGCGCGATCGCGCTGGATGGCCTGCTGCGCGAGGCGTTCAGGCCCGCGCGCGGCCGGCTGGTGCTGGCGTTCGCGAACGTCGAGGCTTTCGGACGCTTCGATCCGCTGGAGCCCTTCGCCTCGCGCTGCGTCGACGAGGACATGAACCGCGTCTGGGACGACGCGGTGCTGCGCGGATCGCGCGACTCGGCGGAGCTGCGGCGGGCTCGCGAGCTCGCGCCCTTCGTCGACGCGGCGGACGTGCTGCTGGACCTGCACTCGATGCAGGAGCCCGGCGCGCCGGCGCTGACGATCTGCGGCATGACGGACAAGAGCGTGCCGCTGGCGCGGGCGCTGGGCCAGCCGCAGACGCTGCTGGTGGACACGGGCCATGCGGCCGGACTGCGGATGATCGACCGGGGCGGCTTCGCCGATCCGGCGAGCGGGCGGCAGGCGGTGCTGGTCGAATGCGGCGCCCACTGGGAGCCCGCGAGCGCGGACCTGGCGATCGACGTGACGGCGCGCTTCCTGCGCCATCTGGGGATGGCCGATGAGGCCTGGACGCGCGGGCGGCTGCGCGCGCCGGCGCCGGCGCGGCAGCGGCTGGTGCGTGTCGGCGAGGCCGTGACGGCGGCGAGCGCGGACTTCCGCTTCCTGATGCCGACGCATCACCTGATGGTGATCCCGGAGGCGGGGACGCCGCTGGCCGAGGACGGCGCGCGGCGCTGGATCACGCCGCACGACGCGTGCGTGCTGATCATGCCGTCGCGGCGCGCCGGCCAGGCGGGGCAGACGATGGTGAGGCTGGGGCGCTACGAGGAGTAACGCGAGAGAGGCGCTCGGCCCTGCCCCTCAATCCCGATCGAACTTGAACACCGCCATGCTGGCCATCAGGTTGGGCAGCATGCGCACCTGGCGGCCCGCCTGCACGCCGAAACTGTCCAGCACCCGCAGCCCGCACTTGCGCGCCAGGATCTGGAAGTCGGCGTAGGTGCCGACGCGGATGTTGGGCGTGTCGTACCACTGGTACGGCAGCACCCGCGTGACCGGCATCCGGCCTTGCAGCACCTGCAGCCGGTTGGGCCAGTGCGCGAAGTTCGGGAAGCTCACCACGCCGATGCGCCCGACCCGCGCGGTCTCGCGCAGCATCGCCTCGGTGTTGCGCAGGTTCTGCAGCGTCTCCAGCTGCAGCACGACGTCGAAGCTCTGGTCCTCGAAGATCGCCAGCCCCTCCTCCAGGTTGAGCTGGATCACGTTGACGCCGCGCTGCGCGCAGGCCAGCACATTCGCATCGTCGAGCTCCACGCCATAGCCCGTGCAGCCCTTGGTCTCCTGCAGATGGGCCAGCAGCTCGCCGGTGCCGCAGCCCAGGTCCAGCACGCGCGAGCCCGCCGGGACCAGCTCGGCGATCATGTCCATCACGGCCCGATCGCTCATACCGCCACTCCCGCCAGCCGATGCGAGACCTGCGCCGTCGCGCCTGGCACCGTACGTTCGTGCTCCTTCGCGATCCGGTCGAAGTAGGCGCGCAGCACACCGTGGTAGCGCGGATCCTCCAGCAGGAAGGCGTCGTGGCCGTGCGGCGCATCGATCTCGGCATAGGAGACGTCGCGCTTGTTGTCCAGCAGCGCCTTGACGATCTCCCGCGAGCGCGCCGGCGAGAAGCGCCAGTCCGTCGTGAAGCTCACCACCAGGTACTTGCACAGCGCGCTCGCGAAGGTGCGGCTCAGGTCGCCGCCGTGCTCGCGCGCCGGGTCGAAGTAGTCCAGCGCCCGCGTGATCAGCAGATAGGTGTTGGCGTCGAAGTACTCGCTGAATTTGTCGCCTTGATAGCGCAGGTAACTCTCGATCTGGAACTCGATGTCCGAGGTCGAGTAACCCAGCTCCGCCGCCCGCATCTGGCGGCCGAACTTCTCTTCCATCACGTCGTCGCTCAGGTAGGTGATGTGGCCGATCATCCGCGCCACCCGCAGGCCTCGGCGCGGCACGACGCCATGCTCGTAGAAAAAGCCATCGTGGAATTCGGGGTCGGTGATGATCGCGCGCCGCGCGACCTCGTTGAACGCGATGTTCTGCGCCGACAGGTTGGGCGCCGTCGCGACCGCGATGCAGTGGCGCATCCGGTCCGGATAGCGCAGCGACCAGTCCAGCGCCTGCATCCCGCCCAGCGAGCCGCCCAGCACCGCCGCCAGCTGGCGGATGCCGAAGCGATCCAGCACCCGCGCCTGCGCGTCGACCCAGTCATGCACCGTCACCACCGGGAAATCCGCGCCGTAGACGCGGCCGGTGGCCGGATTCAGATGCATCGGGCCCGTCGAGCCGAAGCACGAGCCCAGGTTGTTGATGCCGATGACGAAGAAGCGGTCCGTGTCGAGCGGCTTGCCCGGCCCGACCAGGTTGTCCCACCAGCCCTCGCTCTTCTCGACGCCGGCATGCGTGCCGGCCACGTGGTGGCTCGCATTCAGCGCATGGCACACCAGCACCGCATTGGACTTGTCCTCGTTCAGACGGCCGTAGGTCTCGACCATCAGTTCGTAGCCGCCCAGCCGGGCCCCGCTGCGCAGGGTCAGCGGCTCATCGAACAACAAGCGCTGCGGTGTGACGTCACCGACAGATCCCATGGAACACCTCAAAAAGCAAAACCCGGCGCCGCTGCTTGAAGCGGAACACCGGGTCTCGATCCGTGGATCGGGTGTCCCTCTTTAGCTGCATTTCTTGGGCGCCCGCAAGCCGGACAAATCGGCGCCATGGGGCGGGAGTATAGCCACGGCTCCAGGTCCCGCCGGCCCCGGAGCCACCCGCCGCGCGCTCAGGGCGCCGTGCAGAGGCAATGCACGATCGCTCGCACCGGCGGCTTGCTGCCCGCCGGGCCCGCCTGCGCCTGCTCGGCCAGCCAGCTCATGTCGGCCTGAGCCTCCTGCAGCGGCGCGGGCATCGCGGGCAGACCGCCCAGCGCATGCATCACCATGCCGCGCAGCGAGGGCGCGGCCGCGTCGCCGACGCTGGTCAGGATGCGATCGACCGTGCTGCGCTCGGGCTCGACGTAGCGCACCGTGGGATCGTCTCCCAGCTTGGCGCGCCTGGCGGCGCTCGCCACCGCGTCGGCCAGCAGGCCGTTGCGATCGACCAGCCCGCGCTCGAGCGCCTGCGCGCCCGTCCACACCCGGCCCTGACCCACGGCATCGATCTGCTGCGGCGTCTTCTTGCGCGCCTGCGCCGCCTTGCCGGTGAACTCGGCATAGATGTGCTCGATCGACGACTGCACCACCTGCGCCAGCCGCGGATCCAGCGGCCGCCGCGGGTCATAACCGCTCGCCAGCCAGGTGGTCGTGTAGCCGCCGGTGTGGATCGACAGCTTGTCCAGCAGCTTCTCGCCGGTGGGCAGCATGCCGAACACGCCGATCGAGCCGGTGATCGTCGACGGATCGGCGATGACCTCGTCGGACGCCATCGAGATCCAGTAGCCGCCCGAGGCCGCGACACCGCCCATCGAGATCACCACCGGCTTGCCGACCGCGCGCGTCACCTCGAGTTCGCGCCGCACCAGCTCCGACGCGAAGGCGCTGCCGCCCGGCGAATTCACGCGCAGCACGATGGCCTTGATCTTGTCGTCCTCGCGCGCCTGGCGGATCAGCTTGGACATCGACTCCCCGCCGATCTTGCCCGGACCGGCATTGCCGTCGACGATCTCGCCCTCGGCCACGATGATGCCGACCTGGCCCTCGGCCGCCGGCAGCTTCGGCGGCAGCTGCGCCACATAGGCGCCGAGATGGATGCTGCGCAGGTGCTTGTCGTCCTTGGCGCCGCGCTTCTCGAGCAGCGCATCGATCTCGTCCTGCGTCTTCAGGCCGTCGACCAGCTTCTCGGCCAGCACGAACTTGCCCGGATCGCCGTTGACCGCCGCCAGGCGCTGCGGCAACTCGTCGATCGCGCGCTGGATCGCGCCCTTGGGCAGCTTGCGCGCCGCCTCGACACCGGCCTGATAGCGGGCCCACAGCTCGTCGTAGAGGTAGCCCTCGGCCTCCAGCGTCGCCTTCGACGGACCGTTGGCGAAATAGGGTTCGACCGCGTTCTTGTAGGTGCCCACCCGCATCACGTTGGGCGCGATGCCCAGGCGGTCCAGCGCGTCCTTGTAGTAGTTGCGGTAGCGGCCGTAGCCCTCGATCAGGACGCCGCCCATCGGATGGACATAGACCTCGGAGGCCTGCGCGGCCACGTAATACGCGCGCTGGTCATAGGCGTTGCCGTACGCCACCAGCGGCTTCCTGCTGGCCTTGAAGCGGGTCATCGCCGCCTCGATCTCGTGCAGCGCGGCCGGCGTGGCCGAGCCCATCTGGTCCAGGTCGACCAGCACCTGCGCGATCTTGTCGTCCTTGGCGGCCGCGTCGAGCGCGCGCACGATGTCGCGCAGCCGGGTCTGGGCGCGGTTCTCGCCCTTGATCTGCGCGATCGCCTGATCGCGCGGAGAGCCGGAGAACTGCTCGACGACCTCGCCCTGGATGTCCAGCACCAGCGTGGTCTTGTCCTGCAGCGGCTTGGCGCCGCGCGTGGAGGCCCAGATCAGGCCGATCACGATCAGCCAGAACAGCAGCGTGAACACCACGCGCCGGGTCCCGTCCAGGAACCACCACAGCCGGCCGAAGAGACGCCCGATCGGCGCCAACGCTCGCTTCACACCCATCCAGTCCTCCCAGGGTCCGTCAACGGAATGTCAGACCGGCTCGGATCTCGAGCCGGATCGGGCGATTGTGGGCCCAGTCGACAACCGCGGCGGAAAGTATCAGGCGCCGGCCGGCGGGAGCGTGTCCTGGAAGCTCTGGCGCGTCATGAGCTTGTCGAAGTGCCTGGCCAGGTTCGGGTGCGCGGCGCGCCAGTCGATCTGCGCGAAGCGGAAGTCCAGATAGCCCAGCGCGCAGCCGAGCGCGACGTCGGCCAGCGTGAAGTGGTTGCCGGAGCACCAGGTCTTCTCGCCCAGTCCCAGGCCCATCGCCTGCAGCGACGCATGCACCTTGGTCATCTGGCGCTTGACCCAGGCCTCGCTGCGCTCGCCCGGCGCGCGGCCGGACCAGGTGTGCTCCAGGCGCGCCGCGACGCAGGCGTCGATCAGGCCATCGGCCAGCGCTTCCCAGGTGCGGACCTCGCAGCGCTCGCGGCCGCGGTCCGGGATCAGACGGCCCACTGGGGAGAGCGTGTCCACGTATTCGACGATGACGCGCGAATCGAACATCGCGCCGGTGATCGAATCCTGTCCCTCCATGACCAGGCACGGCACCTTGCCGAGCGGGTTCATCTTGAGGATGTTGTCGCTGCCCCAGACGTCTTCCAGCTCGAACTGGTAGTCGAGCTTCTTCTCCGCCATGACGATGCGGACCTTGCGGACGTAGGGGCTGGTGAGGGATCCGATGAGCTTCATGGTGTCGGCGGATTCTAGCGAGTCGCTTCCCTCGGCTGACTCCCGGATGCAACGGTGCCGCCGCCCTCATTTGGGTGTATTGCCGTCCCCTGCGCCGGTGACGCACACTCTCGCCCGCCCCGCGGAGGAGCGGGCCGGCGGCCTTGCGGCGACGTCAAGTCGAACAGCGAAGCCGCCATGGACACACAAGAGCCCGCCAACGGGCAACAGAGCACCACCGCGTGCACAGCACAGAGAGAGGGAATCCATGTCACAGCACCAGGAAAGTGCGGCTACCGGCGGTTTGACCGGGTGGCCGCAATCGGAGTTCCGCAAACGCAAGCTCGACATCCGCTTCACCGGGTCGGGCAGCGAGTACTTCCGCATCTGGATCGTCAACCTGCTCCTGACGATCGTCACCGCGACCTTGTATTGGCCATTCGCCAAGGCGCGCAGGATCCGCTACTTCTATGCCAACACGCTGGTCGACGGCCACGCGCTGACCTTCCACGGCGATCCCTGGAAGATGTTCCGCGGCCACGTGCTTCTGATGGTGCTCATGGGCGCCTACTCGGCGGCGGGGCACTTCTCGCCGGTGGCCGGGCTGGTGGCCTTCGGCATCCTGGCCCTGATCTGGCCGGCGCTGTGGCGCGCCGGGCTGCAGTTCCGCCTGGGCAACACGGCCTGGCGCGGACTGAGACTGGGCTTCAACGGTTCGCTCAAGGGCGCGTACGCGGCCTTCCTGCCGCTGTGGATCGGCTCCGGCGTGATCCTGGCGGCGCAGGCCATCGGCGGCCCCGCCGGCATCGCCGCCGACGGCAGACCGCGCTTCGGCGTGATCGAGATGACCGTGCTGGGCGCGATGCTGCTGGCCGGCCTGTGCACGCCGTGGATCCTCACGATGATCAAGCGCTACCAGCACCGCGGCTACCGCATCGCCGGCCAGCAGGGCGAGCTGTCGATGTCGACCGGCTCGGTGTACTGGCTGTGCCTGAAGGCCTTCGGCCTGTCGCTGCTCGTGGCCTTCGCCACCGGTCTGGTGATGGCGCTGGTCCTGGGCGCGAGCGCGGTCGTCGTGAAATCCAAGTTCGTCGGCCTGATCCTCGCCTTCGTGCTGGGCGCGGCCGGCTACCTCGTGTACTTCGCGGTGATCGGCCCGTTCTTCACCGCGCGCTTCCAGAACCTGCTGTGGAACGCCACCACCTCGCAGGACCTGGCGTTCACGAGCCAGTTGCCGCTCGGACCGCTGGTGGGCCTGACGCTGAAGAACTGGCTGCTGACGGCGGTCACGCTCGGCCTGTACCGCCCCTTCGCGGTCGTGCACACGACGCGGCTGCGGCTGGAGGCCGTCAGCCTGACCATGGACGGCGACGCCGACGCCTGGGTCGCCGGCCAGGCCAGCGAGAACCCGGGAGCCGCGGGCGAATTCGCCGGCGACTTCTTCGGCATCGACATGGGTCTGTGATGGGCGGGGACACGGCCGCGCCGTCGCTGCGGGCGGACTACTTCGATGGCCGCAGCGCCCGCGCGCGGCCGGTCCGGCTGTGGCTGGAGCAGGACCAGTTGGTCGTCCATGACCAGGACCTGGCAACCGTCGAGCGCCGCTACCCCGTCCGGCAGGTGCTGTGGCCGGAGCGCACGCGCCACGGCCGGCGGCAGGCGCAGCTGCCTGACGGCGGCGTGCTGACGACGCAGGACGCCGGCGCCTGGGATGACTGGGTCCTCGCCGCGACGGACGGCCGCGGGCTCGGCACGGGGCTGGCGGCGACCTGGTTCTCCAGCTGGCGGCACACCGCCGTCGCCCTGGTGGCGGTGGTGGCCGTGGCCGCGGCGACCTGGCACTGGGGCGTGCCCGCGGTGGCCGACACCGTCGCGCGCCACGTGCCCGCGACGATCGAGCAGTCCATCGGCGATCACGCGCTCGAGCAGCTCGAGGGCTTCCTGCTCAAGCCGAGCCGCATCCCCGAGGCCGAGCAGCGCGAATGGCGCCAGCGCTTCGCGATGATGGTCGCGAGCCAGCCCGACCTGCCGGCCAACTATCAGCTGCACTTCCGCGACACCGGGCGCGCGCTCGGTCCGAACGCGTTCGCGCTGCCGGGCGGGCACATCGTCGTCACCGACGAATTGCTGAAGCTGCTGGGCGATCAGCCCGACGCGGTGCTGGGCGTGCTCGCGCACGAGCTGGGCCATGTGCGCGAGCAGCACGGCATGCGGCTGACGATGCGCGCGACGCTGGTGGGCGCGCTGCTGGGCGTGGCGATCGGCGACTTCTCCAGCGTGCTGGCCGGCGCGCCGACGATCCTGATGAACGCCAGCTACTCGCGCGACTTCGAGCGCGCGGCGGACGCGCAGGCGCGGCAGTTGCTGATCGACAGCGGCCGCTCGCCGCGGTCGATGCTGTTGCTGTTCGAGCGCCTGGGCGACTGGCGCCGCGAGCGCGAAGCGCAGGCGAAGCAGGCGGCGGCCTCCGAGCCCAAGGGCGTCGCACGCGACATGCGCGACGCCGCGAAGGCGGGCGCCGGCGAGATGCTGCGCATCGCGTTCAGCTCGCACCCGGCCGACGAGGAACGGATGCGCTTCTTCGAGCGCTGACCCGGGTCCTACACTCGCCGCTCCCCCTTCAAAGGAGCGCGAGATGAGCGACAGCGGCTACGTTCTCTATGGCACCCAGGGCTCGGGCTCGGCGATCGCCGAGATCGGATTGCGCTGGTGCGGCCAGGCCTACCGGACCGTGCATGCCTCGTCGTGGGAGAACGGCTCGGAGCAGGCCGCGCTGCGCGCGCTCAATCCGCTGATGCAGATCCCCACGCTGCGCACCCCGGAAGGCGAGGTGCTGAGCGAGAGCGGCGCGATCCTGATGCACCTGGGCCTGCGCTTTCCGGCGGCGCGCCTGCTCGGCGACGACGACCGGCAGCGCGACCAGATCCTGCGCGGACTGGTCTACATCGCGGCCAACTGCTACAGCTGCATCAGCATCATCGACTACCCCGGGCGCTACACGACGCGGACCGCAAAGGACGATCACGACGCGATCATCGCGGGCACCAAGGACCGGCTGCACCGGCATTGGGAGCTCTTCGCGGACATGTTCACGGGCCGGCCCTGGCTCAGCGGCACGGCACCGGGCGCGCTCGACGCGATGGCGGTGATCGTCTCGAAATGGTCCGGCTCGAGGAAGCACCTCGAGACCGCGCGGCCGGCGTTCTTCACGCTGCTGCAGCGCATCGAGGCGCTGCCGCTGGTTGCCGAGGTGTGCGCGGCGCACTGGCCGCCGAAGGCCGTTTGAAGCGGATTGAGGCGGACAGAAGCCGGTTGACGCCGGCCGGGCTCGCTCAAGCCGCCTGGAAGCGCGGCAGCAGCCGCACGTGGGTGTAGCGCGCGGGTCGCGCCGCCGCCTCGCCCAGCGCGTCGACCGGCGCGAAGCCGCAGCGGCTCCAGAAGGTGGCCGATTCGGGGCTTTCGCAATTCACGTGCAGGCGGCTGAAGTGTCCTTGCGCGCTCGCCAGCACCGCGTTGACGAGGCGCTTGGCCAGCCCATGCCCGCGCCACGCGGGATGCACGTAGAAGCGCCGCATGCGGCCGGTGCCGGGGCGCCCGGGCGCCGGCTCGACATTGAGGCCGCCCACGGCGATCGCCTGCCCGTTCGCATCGAACCAGGCCCACAGCGATTCGCCGGGTTGCTCATAGCGGTTGGCGCCGCTGCGCCATTCATCCATCAGCCGGCGCAGCATCTGCCAGCCCTCGGCTTCGCTGGCCGCGAGCAGCGGGGCCCAGGCCAGGGGGTCGATCTGATGCACGCGGATCAGGCGCGGTGCGGCGCCATCGGAAGCCAGGGAGACCATCGGGCGAAGCGGTAACCAGTCGTGAACCGAGCGGGAAAGGCCGGATTAAGCAGCAAGCGGGCGCCCCCTGCATCGGGGACAACCCGCTTGCCGCCGGCCTGGCGGCCGCCCGCGGCCGGGCCGGTTCAGCGCGGCGGCTCCGGCTTCTTCGCGCTGTCCGGGTGCTCGACCCAGGCCTTGAGCTCGGCGCTGCGCGCGTGCTTGGGCGACAGCTCGATGAAGGCGCGGTACGCGGCCTGCGCGCCCGTGTCGTCGCCGGCGCGCAGCAGCGCGTCGCCCAGGTTCAGATGCGCCAGCGCGCGGCTGCCGTCCATCTCGATGGCCTTGCGGTACCAGCGCGCGGCCTCGGCCGGCTTGTCGCGCTTGTAGTAGATGAAGCCCAGGTTGTTGGCCGCCAGCGCGAACTTGGGCTGCAGTTTGAGCGCCTCGGTGAAGGCGGCTTCGGCCTCGTCGTAGCGGCGTTCCTTGTAGAGCTGCAGGCCGCGGTCGTTGGCGCGTTGCGCGGCCACGCGCGCCGGCACCGGGGCCGGCGCCGCGCTGGTCGCGATGGCGGTGTCCGTGCCGTCCAGGTTCTTCAGCGTGACCTGCACCGCGGTGGCGCTCGCGGGTGCCGCGCCGCTCGGCGCCGAGGCCGCCACCGGCTGCAGCTGCGCGTCGCGCGCCGCGTCGGCCTGCTTGGCCAGCGCGCTGGCCTTGGCATCGAGCTGGTTGCTGTCGCCGCTCAGCGCCTGCTCCTGCGCGGAGGCGAGCTCGAAGATGAACTCGCCGCCTTCGCTGCCCGGCAGGCTGCCGAAGGCCGGCGTCTGGTGCGCGATCGACGACACGGCCGGCGCCACGTAGGCGGCGAGCTCGGTGGCGGTGATCAGGCCGTCGCCATTGAGGTCGGCCTTGCCGGACAGCGCCTGCAGCAGGGTCCAGGTGAAGACCGAATGGCCGCCGGGGCCGTCGTCCGCGACTTGCTGGTCGGCGCCGCCGGCCGTCATCATCTGGCGGCCGAGCCGGCGCGCGTTGTCGCGCACGAAGTTGGCGCTGCCGCCCGGCGCGCCGCCGCGCGTCAGGCCCAGGCCCGAGTAGCAGGCATCGATCACGAAGAACGCATGCTTGGCGGGCAGCGCCTCGCCGAGCTCCTGCAGCTGCGGCATCGCGATCGCGTCGGTCTGCAGGTCGTCGGTGCCGGCGTCGACCGGGATGATGTAGCCGACGTCGCGGCCGCTGGGCAGCTTGCGCGTGCTGCCATGGCCGGCGAAGAACACGAACACGCGGTCATCGCGCTTGAGCTTGCCATCCGCGCCCTTGCGCGCCATGCCGTTGAGCGTGCGCAGGATGTTGGCGCGCGTGGCCTCGCCATCGGTCAGCGTGGTGACGTTCTCGGGCTTGAAGCCGAACTGCGTCTGCAGCGTCTCCTGGATCGCGCGCGCGTCGCGCACCGCATGCTGCAGGCGCGGCCAGGTCTTGTATTGATCGATGCCGATCACCAGCGCGTAGCTCTCGCGATAGAGATTGGCGCCCGCCAGTTCCGGCGCGGCGGCGTCCGCGGCCGGCGCGTCGACCGGCACGATCTTGCCGTCCTTCCAGGCCGCGAATCTGTAGCCCTCGGCCTTGAGCTGGTCCAGCACCAGCGGCAGTGCCTCGACGGTGCGGGCGTGGATGTCATGGAAGAGCACGATGCCGCGCTGCTGCTTGCCGAGCTCGCCCAGCACGCGCGCCGCGATCGACTTCGGGATCGGGTCGGACCAGTCGAGCGAGTCGACGTTCCACATCATCGAGCGCAGCTTGAGCGCCTCGATGGCGCCGAGCGCCGCGTCGTTGCGCGCGCCGTAGGGGAAGCGGAACAGCGCCTGGCCATCGCGGCCGGCGGCGTCGAGCAGCGCCTCGGTCGACGAGGCTTCCTGCTTGACCTTGTCCAGCTCGAACTTGGACATCACGCCGTGGCTGAAGCTGTGGTTCGCGATCGGATGGCCGGCGGCAAGCACGCGCTTGGCGACCTCGCTGCCCGGGCCGGGCTTGATCTTGCCGTTCGCGTCGACGCTGCCCAGGTTGCGGCCCAGCTCGAAGAACACGGCCGGCGCCTGATAGCGCTTGAGGATCTCCAGGATCTCGTCGGTGTAGCGCGGATGCGGGCCGTCGTCGAAGGTGAGCAGCACGGTCTTGGGCGGCAGCTGGCGGCCGAAGTACTCGCGCTCCTCCTTGCTGGGGCCGCGCGTGGCCGCCGCCGGCGCGGGCGCCGTGGCGGGGGCCGCGTCGGGGCCGTCCGCGGTCACGCTCGGGCGCGCCTGCAGGTCGGGCAGGATGGTCGCGTAGTCCTTGAGGATACGTTCGCGCGTGTACAGGCCCTTGAGCTTGGCGACGTAGTCGGTCCACTTCTCGCGCTTGGGCACGATGCCGCGCTGCACGAAGCGGCCGAAGGTGTCGCGCAATTCCTGCTCGTAGGTGTTCTCGATCTCGGCCAGCACCGTCAGGTCCTCGCCTGCGCGCTTGGCCAGCTTCAGGCCGGCGATGCTCTGCGAGGTCGAGAGCTGCTGCGACAACTGGGTCAGGAACTCCTTGAACGCCAGGCGGTCGGCGTCGAACCAGGAGGGCTCCTGCTCGACGCGATCAAGCAGCTCGGACAGCGCGGCCAGGCCGGCGGCATCGGTGCTTTTCGCCGCCGTGTCCTCGAGCGCGCGGATGCTCTCCTGCATGTCGTGGAACAGCAGCAGGCCGACGGCGTGGACGGCCTCGCGCTCGGCGGGCTTGAGCGTGGACTCGCCGTCCATCAGCACGATCATCTGGCGATAGCGGGCGAGCAGCTGGTCGCTCTGCTGGCGCAGCGTGGCGCTGACGGTGGGGCTGGCGGACGCGGCCTCGGCCGGGGCCAGCGGCCTGGGCGTGTCGGCGGACTTGCCGCAGCCGGCGAGCATCGTGATCGCCGCGGCGGACGCGACGGCGGACAAGGCGGTCATCCAGACCGCGCCCTTGCGTTGACTTCTCTCTTGCATGCCTTCCCTCGAACTGGCGCGTGATGCTGGCCGGACGCCGTCCCTCGGTCGGCGGGGTTCCCGGAGCGGGGGCTATTGTGACCCCCTCTGTAGAATCCGCGGGTTTGTCCCACCCCCTGAACGGCCGGTTCCGGCCGGCGCGCGCCATGAATCTCTCCGCCCTCACCGCCCTGTCGCCCCTGGATGGCCGCTATGCGTCGCGCATGGCCGCGCTGCGTCCGCTGCTGTCGGAATTCGGCCTGATGCACCGTCGCGTGCAGGTCGAGATCGAGTGGTTCATCGCGTTGTCCGACGCCGGGCTGGCGGAATTCAAGCCGCTGCCGGCGGGTTCGCGCGAGTTCCTGCGCGCGCTGGTGGCGAACTTCTCGGAGGCTGACGCGCAGGCGATCAAGGACATCGAGAAGACGACGAACCACGACGTCAAGGCGGTGGAGTACTGGATCAAGCAGCAGTTCGCCGGCAAGGCGGAGCTGGAGGCGGCGGGCGAGTTCGTGCACTTCGCCTGCACGAGCGAGGACATCAACAACACCAGCCATGGCCTGATGCTGAAGGCGGCGCGCGAGCAGGTGATCCTGCCGGCGCTGGACCGCGTGATCGGCAAGCTGACCGGGATGGCGCAGGCGATGGCGGCCAATCCGATGCTGAGCCGCACGCACGGCCAGACGGCGAGCCCGACGACGGTGGGCAAGGAGATCGCGAACGTGGTGGCGCGCCTGCGCCGCGCGCGCGAAGTGATTGCGGAAGTGAAGCTGCTGGCGAAGATGAATGGCGCGGTGGGCAACTACAACGCGCATCTGTCGGCCTATCCGGAGACGGACTGGGAGGCCTTCAGCCAATCGGTGATCGAGCAGCAGCTGGGCCTGACCTTCAACCCGTACACGATCCAGATCGAGCCGCACGACTACATGGCCGAGCTGTTCGATGCCGTCACGCGCGCCAACACCATCCTGGTGGACTGGTCGCGCGACGTGTGGGGCTATGTGTCGCTGGGCTACTTCAAGCAGAAGACGAAGGCGGGCGAGATCGGCTCGTCGACGATGCCGCACAAGGTCAACCCGATCGACTTCGAGAACGCGGAGGGCAACTTCGGTCTGGCCAACGCGGTGCTGACGCACCTGAGCCAGAAGCTGCCGATCTCGCGCTGGCAGCGGGACCTGACGGACTCGACGGTGCTGCGCAACATGGGCGTGGCGCTGGGGTATGCGCTGCTGGGCTATGACTCGCTGAGCAAGGGGCTGGACAAGCTGGAGCTGAACCAGGGCGCGCTGGACGCGGATCTGGACGCGTCGTGGGAAGTGCTGGCCGAGCCGATCCAGACGGTGATGCGCCGCTACGCGCTGCCCAACCCGTACGAGCGGCTGAAGGAGCTGACGCGCGGCAAGACGATCACGCGCGAGTCGATCCAGCAGTTCATCCAGGGCCTGGAACTGCCCGAGGCCGAGAAGCAGCGCCTGCTGGCGATGACGCCGGGCAACTACACCGGCAAGGCCGAGGCGCTGGCCAAGCGGATCTGACGCGTCCGCGACGGCGGTCGATGACGTTCAAAGGCCCGGCTCTGCCGGGCCTTTGTCGTTGGGACTGGCTTGCTCATCGCCTCCGCAGCAGTTGCCAAACCCGCACGGCGGCGTACAGCGCCCATCCGACCGCCATCGTCTGAAAGACTCGCGCCAGTCCCGTGGCGTATGCAGAGATGGCCCAAAGGGATTCAGCCCCGGCAGATCCGGTGAGGAGACCCAGCATCACCGCCTCCCGACTACGGACCGGTCTCTGGAGCTTTCCGATAAGGCCCGCCACGAGCGGCGTCGTGACGGCGTGCATAGCAGCGGTGGCGAGGAGCGCTCCGGCAACGGCAAGCGTCAACAGCGGGTACGACCACGCCGAACAGCACGCGGGCAGAGGAAGCAACAGGCGGACGAGCACGACTGCCGAGATCGACCTCGCGGTCAACCGCCCGAAGTACGCACCCGCCGCCCACACGGTACCTTCGGCCTTCACACAGAGGCATTGCAGGCACGGGAGTATTTCGCTGCGAGCCCTCCGCCAATGGCCCAGCCGCCAAGAACACTGATGAAGCTGCCGCCGATTCCTCCGATGGTTGCTCCGACGCCGCTCCACACGAGGATCGTGTTGGCACAGGCGGTCCCGTCAGCGGTGGCGCGGCCCGCCGGCGTGCCCGCCCAGGAGTCTCCACCGCGGACGAGATCGATCACCTCGTCGGTCAGTTCACAGATACCCATGGAATCACTCATTTGAATGGACTTCAAGGTCATCTCCTGATGAGGTTGAGAAACGTCACAACGTCGTGACGCGTTCCATTCAATCGATCGGCCCGATCAGCGGAAATGACCTCGATGAGTGAGCACGCTCAGGTGAAGCCCTCATTGCGGAAACACACACCCGGGGTCAGTCCTTGCCAGTTGGCTGCGCGCAGGAAGGCAGCGCGACATCGCACTGCCGCCGTCCCCTCAAGGCTCCGAGAGCTGATTCCCCCAGGACTTCACAAGCGACTGGATGGTCTGCGCGGCCACCTTGCAGGCCGGCGTCAGCTTGCCGTGCCGCGGTGTCGCCAGCGTCACGTGACGCATCAGGTCCGGCCGCACGAGCTTCGTCGCCTGCACCGTCCCGGCGCGCAGGTCCTGCGCGAAGGCGTAGGGACCGAGGATGGCGTACAGCCCGGGCTGGGTGGCCGCCAGCGTGCGTTGCACCGTGAGCGAGTCCGCCTCGGCCACCGGCTCCAACTGGAAGCCAAGTCCCCTGGCGGTCTCGTCAAGCGCATTGCGCCAATGGCTGGGACGTCGCGGAAGCACGAGGCGAAGCCCCTTCAGTCGCGAGAAGGGCAGCGTTGGCTGCCGCGTGAGCGGGTCCCCCGGGGCACTGACCAGGTAGGTGCTGACGCTGCACAGCAGCTTTTCGTCTCGTCCCGACGGCTTGCTGAAACGGAACAACACCGCCAGGTCCAACGAACGGCTGTCCAGAAGCGCATCGAGTTCGGTCCCTTGCGCCTCCACCAGGTCAAGCGAGATGCCGGGATGCTCGCTTTGCAACCGCTCGAACAGGCGGGTGGTGAGCGGATGCGCCGCCGTCGGGATGATGCCCAGCGTCACCCGGCCGACGATGCGTCCGGAATCGGACTTCAGCTCGAGCGCCATTTGCTCGGTCTCCTGAAGCCAGGGACGCAGCCGGGCTGCCACGCGCGCGCCGAGCTCGGTGACCACGACGCCGCGGCCGGTCCGGCGGAACAGCGGGCCTGCGTATCCGGACTCGAACTCCGTGATCTGGCGGCTGACGTGCGACTGCGCGGTCTGCCGATGTGCTGCCACCTTGCTCAGACTGCCGGCCTCGACGACCTCGAGGAACAGGCGCACCGCCGCGACGTTCATGCGTGTCTCCGTGAGATATGCCAATTCTGGCATGGCTGATTCATCTGACGTGTGGCTAGGCGGATGGTCGACGGATTTCTACATTCACGCCAACCGACCCGTCTCCGCAACCGGCGCGACGCCGGCGACAGAGAGAAGACGGTCAGGTTGTCCACCCATCCCCGGCACTGCGACATCAGGAGACATCCATGCAAGCCCCCGACCTCCGCGGCCTCGTGCCCGCACCCGTCACTCCCTTCACCCGCGACGGCGCCGTCGACTACGCCGCCATCCAGCGCCTGGGCAGCTGGCTGGGCGGTATCGACGGCGTCAAGGGCCTGACCGTTCTGGGTCACGCCGGCGAAGGCACCTTCCTGGAGCGGGACGAGCAACTGCGCGTCATCGAAGCCTTCCGCGAGTCGGTGGGCGACCGCCTGCCCATCATTGCCGGCATCACGCTGGAAGGCACCCAGGTCGCGGCCGAAGAAGCCAAGCGCGCGGTCAAGGCGGGCGCTTCGGCGGGCCTCGTTTATCCGTCGCACGGCTGGCTGCGCTTCGGCTACCAGGACGGAGCGCCGCAAGACCGCTACAAGGCCATCCACGAGGCCAGCGGCCTTCCGCTCATCCTGTTCCAGTACCCCGACGCCACCAAGGCCACGTACAGCCTGAAGACGCAGCTGGACATCGCCGCGCTGCCGGGCGTCTTCGCGATGAAGAACGGCGTGCGCAACATGAAGCGCTGGGACACCGAGATCCCTGTCATCCGCAAGGAACGCCCGGACCTGCAGATCCTGACCTGCCACGACGAGTACCTGCTGCACACCATGTTCGACGTGGATGGCGCGCTGGTCGGCTACGGAGGCCTGACCCCGGAACCGCTGATCGAGCTGATCGCCGCCGGCAAGGCCAAGGACTACGCCAAGGCCCGTGCCATCCACGACCGCCTCTTGCCCGTGACCCGGAACGTGTACCACCGCGGCAGCCACATGGAAGGCACCGTCGCGCTCAAGCACGGCCTGGTGGCTCGCGGGATCCTGGAGCACGCCACCGTGCGCAGCCCGCTGCTGCCGCTGGCGGAGGGCGCTGGCGAGGAAATCGCCGCGGCCTTGCGCTCCGCGGGTCTGGCCAAGTAAGCGAGAAGCCAGGGCACTGCGGGAGACGGTCGAGCCGCCCTCCGGCAGTGCCGTCGGTGGCCGACAACCGGCATCAGTGGCGCGCCGGCGCCCCGTGGCACGAAGAAGACTTCGGTCACCCGGCACCCCTACACGTCCGGCGAGGAACGCCGGCATAGGAGACAAGACATGTTCCGTTTCTCCGCCGCCGCGCTCGCGGCCGTGGCAGGGATGGTCGGCGGGCAATGCCAGGCGCAGACTTCGGTCGCGCTGTCCGGCACGGTCGACGTCGGCGTCCGCCATGTCAAGAATGGCCGGCTGGGCAGCATCGACTCCGAGGTGAGCGGCGCCAACAGCACCAGCAAGCTCGTCGTCCAGGTACGGGAAGCGCTCGGCGATGGCCTGAACGCCGGCGTCTATCTCGACAGCACCCTCCTCGGAGACACCGGTGCGGTGAACACGCCGTTCTGGGACCGCCGAGCGACCGTCAGCCTGGCGCATGACCGCTTCGGCGAGATTCGTCTCGGCCGTGACTGGGCGCCGACCCACATCCTGTGGTCCGACCTGGACCCCTTCATCACGCTGGGCATCGCCGGTGCGAACAGCTTCCGCTCCGTCTTCGCGTCGCGGGCGCTCGGCCAGGCCTTCGGCGTGAGCAGCGATGCCAACCAGCTCAACCCGACGCTGCGCATCGCCAACACTGCCCAGTACTTCCTGCCGGCCGGGCTGGGCGGTGTATTCGGCTCGCTGCTGGTGAGCGCGGGAGAAGGCGGCTCCGCCGGGGCGGGCTCGGCCAAGACCGGCGGTGGCCGCCTGGCCTGGCGGGGGGAGCGGCTGATGGTCGGTGTCGCGCAGGTCACGACGCGCAATGCCAACGCCGGCCGCAACTTCACCGACCGCGTGTGGGGCGCCTCCTACGACTTCAAGGTCGTGAAGCTGAGCGTGGGACAGCGGCAGTGGCGCTACGGCGCGGACAAGACCACCAACACGCTCCTGGCTGCCGGGGTGCCCGTCGGTGCCGGCGAACTGAAGTTCACCGTCGTCCGAGCAGACCAGAAGGGTGCGACAGCGGCCCAGAGCGCCAACGATGCGACGCTGATCGGTGCCGGCTACGTGCACCATCTGTCCAAGCGCACCGCGGTGTACGCGCATGCCTCGCGCATCGCCAACACGGGCGGCGCCTCGTTCTCCGTCACGGGCGGTCCGGCGGTGAGTGGCGTTGCCACCGCGGCCAACGATTTCCGGGGCCAGACTTCGACGGCCTTCGAAAGCGGTATCCGACATAACTTCTGAGGTTGGTTCCCATGCAAGAAGCGATCAACCCACGCGCCGCCAGGGCGAGGTCCACGAGCGAGGCAGCGCAAGCGCCGTCCCCGGCGGCGCCGGACGAGCTGCCGCCCCCCGCGGCGCTCAAGGCGGCGAAGCTGTTGTTCCGCATCGAGAACGTGCCGTTCTGCCGGTGGCATACAAAGACTCGCGTCGTCATGGGGACGGCCACGTTCCTGGATGCCTTCGATGCGCTCAGCCTCGCTTTCGTGCTGCCGGTGCTGGTCGGCCTCTGGCATCTCAGCCCCGGTCAGGCCGGCATGCTCATCGCGGCGGGCTACATCGGCCAGGTGATTGGCGCCCTGCTGTTCGGTTGGCTCGGCGAGAAGTGGGGGCGCGTTCCGGCTGTCTCCACCGCGGTCGCGGTGATGTCCGTCATGAGCGTTGCCTGCGCTTTCGCCGGCAGCGTGCAGATGCTGTTCCTGCTGCGCTTCCTGCAGGGCATCGGCGTGGGCGGAGAGGTCCCCGTCGCGGCGGCGTACATCAACGAGATGTCGCAGTCCAAAGGCCGCGGACGCTTCTTCGTCCTGTATGAGCTCATCTTCCCGCTGGGTCTCATGGCCGCAGCGCAAGTCGGTGCGTTCGTGGTGCCGCGCTACGGTTGGGAGTGCCTGTTCCTGGTGGGCGGCATCCCCGGCCTGGTGGTCCTGATGTTCATGACCCGCCTGCCCGAGTCGCCGCGCTGGCTGGCCTCAAAGGGACGCTGGGAGGACGCCGACCGCGTCATCGCTTCGCTGGAGGCGGCCACGCCGCGCCGGCAGATGGACGTGCATCGCGAGCAGGACCGGGTCCAGGCGCGCGAACGCAGCCTCGCGGCGGGCTTGAAGTCCACCCGGAAAGCCGGCTGGAAGGAGCTCTTCTCGCCGCTGTATCGCCCGCGCACGCTCATCGTGTGGGTGCTTTGGGCCTCCTCCTACTTCGTCGCCAACGGCATCAACAACTGGCTGCCCACGCTCTACAAGACCGTGTATCACCTGCCGCTGCAGGACGCGCTGCGACTGGCCTCGGTCACGAACGTCCTGAGCGTGTGCGCCGTCTTCGCCTGCGCCATGCTGGTCGACAAGGTGGGGCGTCGCCGCTGGGCCACCGGGAGCTTCATCGCCGCGGGCGCGCTGCTCCTGGCGCTGGTCGCAACGGGGGCGCAGAGCGTCTGGGCCGTGGCCATCTTCGCTTCCACCGCTTACGCGGTGATGGGGACGACCACCGTGCTGCTCTACCTCTACACGCCGGAGATCTATCCGACGCGCATGCGGGCCATCGGCACGGGGCTGGCGACCTCCTGGTTGCGAGCCGCCTCCGCGGCGGCACCCGCGATGGTGGGAATGATGCTCACGGCCCAGGGCGTGGCCAGCGTCTTCCTGATGTTTGCCTGCGCGACTGTGGTGGGCCTCTTCGCCGCGAGAAAGATGGTTGAGACGACCGACAAGGCGCTCGAGGAAATTTCGCCCTGAGCGGCGGCGCCGCGTATACCCGTGGAAAAAAGGGCAGCGCATTTCTGCACTGCCCTTGCACCTTCCGGGAATCGGGGGTTTCGGGTGTCGCTCAGGAGCAGCCCGGAAGGCGCCGATGCCGGGGGGAACCGGCATCGGTCAACCGTGATCGGCCGGTCAGAACTGGTAGGCCACGCCCAGACTCAGACGGTCATCCTTCTTGTCGAAGCCATTGGCTTGCGGCATGTTGTTGAAGCGGGTCGCCTCGGCGCGCAGCGAGACATTCTTCGTCAGCGCGTAGTCCACGCCCACGCCCAGCTTCAGGCCGGTCTTGTCCTTGTCGCCCAGGCCGTTGTTGAAGTCGCGCTGCGCGTACGCCACGCCGACCTTGCCGTAGACGCCGAAGCCCGCGCCCAGCGGCGCGCGCGCGATGCCGTCCAGCGAGTACACCTTGTTCTTCGCGCTCACGCCGCCGAAGTCGACCTTGCCCAGGTCCGTGTAGGCCGCCTCGACCGCGAAGTTCTCATTGAACTTGTAGCCGCCGAAGATGCTGTAGCTGTCGCTCGTGCGCTTCTGCGCGTTGCCATCGACGCGCTGCGTGGTCTTGCCCACGTCGCCACCGATGTAGTACGGGGTCACCGGGTCGGCGTGCGCCACGCCCGCGCCCAGGGTCAGCGCCATCGCGGCGGCGGCCAGCAGGCCGGCCTTCTTGCCGTGGGTCGAGGGGCGGATGTTGTTGTTGTCGCGGTTCATTCGGAACTCCTTCAGAGCGGTTGATCGATGTCGCCCCTGGGGTCCAGCCCAGGCTCGTTCGACATGGGCTCATTCTGGGAATCCGCCGCCGCGCCGTCTGTGGACCGAGTGGGGCCCTTCTGTGACGGTCTATGACAACCCGCGCCCGCCGCCTTGACGAAGCTTCACGCGGGCGATGCGCGCCCGCGCCGCGGTCCGTCAGGCGGTGCCGGCCGGCCAGTGCAGCAGCAGGCGAGCGCCGCCCAGCCGCGGCGCCTCGCCCAGGCGCGCATTGCCGCCGTGCGCGTGCGCGACGTGCCGCACGATCGCCAGCCCCAGCCCGAAGCCGCGCGTCCCGCGCCCCTTGCGCTCCAGCCGCTTGAAGGGCTCGAAGGCCGCCTCGCGCAGCGCCGGCGGCACGCCCTCGCCGTCATCGTCGATGGCGAGCCACAACTGCCCCGCCTCGACCCAGGCCGTCAGCAGGATGCGTCCCTTCGCGTAGCGCGCCGCGTTGCGCAGCCCGTTGCGGATCGCATAGGGCAGCAGCCGCTCGTCGAAGGGCAAGGCCTGCGGCAGCCGCAGGTCGGTGTCCAGCGCCTTGCCGTCGAGCAGCGGCGCCAGCGACGCCGCCTCCCGCGTCAGCATGTCGCCCAGGTCGCCATCGACCAGATGCGGCTGCAGCGCCCCCATGTCCAGCCGCGCCAGCATCAGGCTGGCATCGATCAGGCTGTCCAGCTCGGCGATGTCGCGCTCGCAGGCCATCACCGCCTGCTCGCGCGCGTCGCGATCGTCCTCGTCGACCAGCGCGTCCACCGCGAAACGCAGCCGCGCCAGCGGCGTGCGCAGCTCATGCGAGACCGCGCCCGTCAGCTCGCGCTGCGTCGCCATCGCGGCCGCGAGCCGCTCCAGCATCGCGCGCGTCGCCGCCGCCACGGGCGCGAAGAGCCGGCTCTTGAGCGGCGGCAACTCGGTGTCGAGCCGGCCGGCGCTGAGCCGCTCGGCCGCGCGCTGCAGCCCGCGCAGGTCGCGCCACAGCGGCCGCAACTGCCACCACGCGATCACCGCCACCGCCAGCGCGATCACCAGCGCCACGCCCAGTTGTGCGGCGAGCTCCTTCGGCAGCTCGCCCGCGCGCTTGGAATCGAGCGGCCCCAGCAGCAGCAGTTGATCGGGCTCGCCCGGCAGGGCCGCGTAGATGCGGCGGTTGAAGCCAGTGACCAGCACCTCGCCGCGTCCGAGCCGGCGGCGCTGCTCCGCGCTCAGGTGGGCCAGGTCGGTGCGGATCAGCCGCACCGGATAGTCGAACTGCGCGTCGAGCTGCCGCACCCGCTCCTGGCGCGCCGGCGGATCCAGCGGCGAGAGATCGCGCACCAGCAGATCCACCGTGCCGCGCATGAAGTTGCGCACGTAGTCGTTCGTGACCTCGGAGGCGCCGATCAGCACCAGCCCCTCGACCGCCAGGATCAGCGCCAGCACCGCCAGCCCCAGCCCGAGCGCCATCCGCAGCAGCGAGGCGCGCAGCGTCATCTCGGCCATCAGTCGATCGCGAAGAGGTAGCCCTGCCCGCGCACCGTCTTGATCCGCGCCGGCGCCTGCGCGTCGTCGCCGATCTTCTTGCGCAGCCGCGAGATGCGCGCGTCGATCGCGCGATCCAGGCCGTCGAACTCCAGCCCGCGCAGCCCTTGCATGATGTCGTCGCGGCTGACCACCTGCCCGGCGCGCTGGGCCAGGAAGTTCAGCAGCTCGTACTCGGCCGTGGTCAGCGGGACCGGCTCGCCATGCAGGCGCAGTTCGCGCGACTGCGGCAGCAGCGTCAGCGGGCCGAAGTGCAGCGCCTCGCCGGCCGGATGCAGCGCCGGCAGCGCGTCACGCCGCAGCAGCGCCTTCAGCCGCGCCAGCAGGACCCGCGGCGCCACCGGCTTGGCGATGTAGTCGTCCGCGCCGCCTTCCAGGCCAAGCACCTGGTCGATGTCGTCGTCGCGCGCGGTCAGCATCACGATGCGGCCGGGGAAATCGCGGCGCGTGTCGCGCAGCACGTCGAAGCCGTCCTTGCCCGGCAGGTGGCCGTCCAGCAGCACCAGCTCGAAGGGCTCCTGGCGCATCAGCGCCTCGCCAGCCAGGCCGTCGCCGCAGACGGTCACCGCGTAGTTGGCCTTGCGCAGCGCGTCGGCCACCAGTTGCGCCAGGCGCTCGTCATCCTCGATCAGCAGGATGCGGGCCGCGGGCGGAGCAGAGATTTCCATGGCCGCGAGCATAGGCGAGCCCATCCGCGCCTGCCTTCAGCCACGCTTAAGGGCCCGCGCGGGCGAGGCAGCGGCTCAGCGGTCCGCCGGCACATCGAGCCGCCAACCCACGGGCGTGCGCACCGCGCGCAGCGCCGGATCGTCCGCCAGCGGCGCCCAGCGCTGTGCCAGATGGTCCAGCGCCTGCGGCGACAGATCGGTGCGGCTGGCCATCACGCGATCCAGCGTCTGCGGCGTCACGCAGGCCATCAGCGCGGCCCGCGCCGGCCCCTGCAGCGCCGCGCGCCAGCGCAGGCGCAGCGCGGCGATCTCCTCGGCATCACCGCGCTCGACCGGGTCGTGCCAGGTGTAGACGCGCGACAGGCCTTCGTGCGCCTCGGTCTGCTGCTCGCCTTCGTCGGTCATGCCGATCGCCAGCAGCACGCGTCCGGAGGCATGGTTCTCCGGCGAGGTCGTGCCCATCAAGTGGCGCATGCCCAGCACCTGGCGGCAGTAGTCGAAGGTGCCCGACGCCGCCTCCCGCGCATAGCCATGGCCCCAGTAGCGCGCCGGAAAGCCGTAGCCGATGTCCGGATGCGGCAGGCCCTCGCGCTGGATCACGCCGGCCAGGCCGACCAGTTCGCCGTCCTCCAGCCGCTCCACGGCCCAGAAGCCGAAGCCCAGCAGCCAGTAGCGCGCTTCCAGGCGCTCGCGGATCCAGGCCGCGGCCTGTTCCTCGGTGCGGACCTGCGCGTCGTAGATGTGCTCGATCCACGCCGGCTCGTTGAGCAGCCCCAGCACGAAGGCCGCGTCCGACTGCCGGAACCACCGCAGGCGCAGGCGCGCCGTTCTCAACACTTCCATCCACGCCTCCCAGCGTTCGTGAGCGTCCATGCCCTCCGGCCCGGCGAAGGCCCGGCGGCAAAAGCGGGACAATACCGCACCCCGCCGGCCCCGGCGCCCGCCGCCGCGCCCGGCCGCCCGAACGACTTTCTCCCGGACACCTCATGAAATTCATGCAGAAGCTGCAGGCCGCCGAGCGCCTGAACGACTCCCTGCTGTGCGTCGGCCTGGATCCCGATCCCGCCAAGTTTCCCGCCCACTGGAAGGGCGACGCCGGCCGGATCTACGACTTCTGCGCCGCCATCGTCGACGCGACCAAGGACCTGGTCAGCGCGTTCAAGCCGCAGATCGCCTACTTCGCCGCGCACCGCGCCGAGGACCAGCTCGAGCAGCTGATGGCCCACATCAAGCGCAACGCGCCGCACGTGCCGGTGATCCTGGACGCCAAGCGCGGCGACATCGGCGCCACCGCCGAGCAGTACGCCCGCGAGGCCTTCGAGCGCTACCAGGCCGACGCGGTGACGCTGTCGCCGTTCATGGGCCGCGACAGCGTCGAGCCCTACCTGCGCTACCCCGATCGCGGCGCCTTCCTGCTGTGCCGCACCTCCAACCCGGGCGGCGACGACTGGCAGATGCAGCGCCTGGCCGACGTGCCGGGTCAGCCCCGGCTGTTCGAACACCTGGCCGCGATCGCGCAGGGCGAATGGAACACGAACGGTCAGCTCGGCCTGGTGGTCGGCGCGACCTACCCGAAGGAGATCGAGCGCGTGCGCGAGCTCGCCCCGACGCTGCCGCTGCTGATCCCGGGCGTCGGTGCCCAGGGCGGCGATGCGGCGGCCACCGTCGCGGCCGGCTGGCGCCGCGGCGCGAGCGCGGACACGACCGGTGGCACGGTGATCGTGAACTCCTCGCGCGCCGTGCTGTACGCGTCCGCTGGCGAGGATTTCGCCGCCGCCGCGCGCCGTGTGGCGCTGGCGACACGCGAGGCGCTGCGCCCGTCCACCGCCGCCTGAGAGCGGTTCCCCCGGCGCCGCCAATTAATTGGCAGAAACCCCGAACGCGCACCGGCAGGCGCGCGTTTCGGGATTCCTCGACTCTTCAGAACCACCCCTGCTCGCCGAGACTCCGTTACCGGACGTTGCACTCCGGGCCGCCGCGCGCCGAAGCCGGCTGACGCGGCCCGGATTCGCGGGTCCTCGAACAACGAGTTGGGGCGGGGTCGAGTGAGCAAGGATTCCCAGGACGATCTGAGCAGTCTGGTGGGGCAGGAAATGTCGCGCGGCGACAGCCTGCCCGCGACGCTGCAATGGCGCGCCGCGCGGCTGTTCATGGCCGCGTGCGTGCTGCTGTCCGGGCTGGCCGGCCTGCTGCTGCTGGCCAGCGCCCACGCGGCGGAGCCCCTGGGCGGCCTGGTGCCGCCGGTGCTGGCGCTGCTCACCACCTTCGCCAGCCTGGCGATGCTGTGGAAGCTCCCCGCCCATCGCGGCCCCTCCGCCACCGTGATCCTGATGGGCCTGGCGATGGCCACCGCGCTGTCGCTGGCGGTCTCGCGCCAACTGGGGCTGAACGCGGCGAGCCTCGGGATCATGGGCCTGATGGTCGCGCTCGGCACCGGGATGATCGGCCTGGGCGCCGGGCTGGCGCTGTTCGGACTGGGCCTGGCGGTGCTGGGCGGACTGGCGTCGGCGGAACTCGGCGGCTGGATCCAGGCCGGCGCGGAGCCCATCGGCCTCACCGCGCGGCTGCTGACGCAGCTGCTGCTGCTCGTGGCCGGACTGGTCGTGGGCCTGGGGACCGCCAAGCTGATCCGGCGCGCGATGCAGGAGGTCAACGAGCGCCACGCCCGCTTCCGTCACCTGCTCAACATGGCGGCCGACTGGTACTGGGAGATGGATCGCCAGTTCCGCTTCACCCACCTGGCCGAGCACAACGCCGGCGCGTCCGGCCTGTCGCTGGGCGAGCGGCTGGGCCGCGCGCCCTGGGAGATCGAGCACCTGGGCCTGAGCGACGAGGAGCTCGACGCCCACCGCGCCGATCTCGAATCGCACCGACCCTTCCGCGGCCTGGTGATGCGCCGCACGGCCGAGGACGGCACGCTGCGCTACGTCTCGGTCAGCGGCGAGCCGCGCTTCGACGCCAAGGGAAACTTCCGCGGCTATTGGGGCGTGGGCCGCGACGTCACCGACGAGGTCCAGACCGAGCAGGCCATGGTGGCCACCGAGACCCGTTACCGCGAGCTGTTCCGGCGCTCGCCGTCGCCGCTGGTGCTGCACCGCTGGGGCCGGGTGATGGATGCCAACCCGGCGGCGATGGCGATGTTCGGCTACACGCAGCGCTCGTCGATGATCGGCCAGGACCTGTTCTCGCATTACGAGCCTGGCGACGAGGAGCGCGCCCGCCAGCGCGCCGCCAAGATCGAGGCGCTGCCGGTCGGCGCGATGCTGCCGATGACGGAATTCCGCCTGCGCACGCTGTCGCGGCGCCGCCGGCAGGTGCAGGCCACCAGCGTGCGCGTGGACGCGGCCACCGGACCGGCGACGCTGTCCTTCTTCATCGACCAGACCGAGACCTCGCGCGCGCAGGAGGCGCTGCGGCGCTCGGAGGCGTTGCTGTCGCACCTGTTCGCGACCAGCCCGGACGTGGTCACGCTGACCGAGACCGTCAGCGGCCGCTACGTGATGGTCAACAAGACCTACGAGTCGATGAGCGGCTACAGCGCCGACGAGGTGCTGGGCCGCACCGCCGAGGAGGTCGGCATCTGGCAGGACCCGGGCGACCGCGAGCGGCTGCTCGAGGCGCTGCGCCAGCAGGGCCGCGTCAGCGAGATGTCGGCCACCTTCGTGAACCGGCGCGGCCAGGCGATCCCGATGCTGCTGTCGGCGGCGCCCTTCGTGATGGATGGCGTGTCCTACCTGGTGGTCAACGGGCGCGACGTCAGCGACACCGAGCGCACGCGGCTGGTCCACGCCGCGATCCTGGAGAACGCGTCGATCGGCATCGCGCTGACGCGCGATCAGCGCTTCGTGCAGGCCAACCGGCTGGTGGAGGAGATGTTCGGCTGGCCCGCGGGCGGGCTGATCGGGCAGCCGGGCAGCGTGGTGTGGCCGGGCGCGGAGGAGTACGACGCGATCGGCCGCGAGCTGGGCCCGCGGCTGGCGGCGGGCGAGCAGGTCGAGGCCGAGCGCCTGATGCGCCGGCGCGATGGCAGCCGTTTCCTTTGCCGTCTGCTGGCGCGGGCCGTGGACCCGAACCATCCGAGCCGTGGCGGCACGATCTGGATCCTGGAGGACGTGACCGAGCGCCGGCGCGTCGAGGCCGCGCTGGCGCAGGCCAAGGACGAGGCGCAGGCGGCCAACCGGGCCAAGAGCGCCTTCCTGGCCAACATCAGCCACGAGATCCGCACGCCGCTGAACGGCCTGGTCGGGCTGGCGCGGCTGCTGCAGCAGCCGGACCTGAACGGCGACACGCGCAGCCACTACCTCGACCAGATGGTGGACAGCGCGGAGAGCCTGTCCGGCCTGATGTCGGACATCCTGGACCTGTCCAAGATCGAGGCGGGCCGGCTGACCCTGGAGACGGTGCCCTTCGCGCTGCGGGACATGCTGGCGACGATGCGCATGGGCTACCTGACGCTGGCGCAGGCGCGGGGGCTGGGTTTCAGCATCGACGTCGAGGACGCGGTGCCGGCGTGGGTGGTGGGCGATCCGGTGCGCACGCGTCAGATCCTGAGCAACTACCTGAGCAATGCGCTGAAGTTCACCGAGCAGGGCAGCGTCGCGGTGCGGGTGCGCCAGCTGGATGACCGGCGGCTGCGCATCGAGGTCAGCGACACCGGGCCGGGCATCGCCGAGGCGATGCATGAGCGGCTGTTCCAGCCCTTCACGCAGGCCGACGAGTCGACGACGCGCCGCTACGGCGGCACGGGCCTGGGCCTGTCGATCTGCCGCGAGCTGGCGGGACTGATGGGCGGCTCGGTGGGCGTGGACAGCCAGCCGGGCGCGGGCGCGACCTTCTGGGCCGAACTGCCGCTGCCGGCGGCGCCGGCGCCGATGAGCACGCAGCGCCGCGCGCCGGCGCAGGACGCGGAGCTGGCGGGGCGGCGGATCCTGATGGTCGAGGACAACCCGGTGAACATGATGATCGCGGTGGCGATGCTGGAGCAGTGGGGCGCGGAGGTCTCGCAGGCCAGCGACGGCAGCCAGGCGGTGGAGGCGGTGACGGCGGCGGCCAGCATGGGCAAGCCGTTCGACGCGGTGCTGATGGACGTGCAGATGCCGGTCATGAGCGGCCACGAGGCCACGCGCCAACTGCGTCAGCGCTACGATCCCGCGCAACTGCCCATCGTCGCGCTGACCGCGGCGGCGCTGGTGCAGGAGCGCGACGAGGCCCTCGGCGCCGGGATGAACGAGTTCCTCACCAAGCCCATCGACGCGCAGCGGCTGCGGCAGGTGCTGGTGAGGCTGACGGCGGATTGAGGGTCGCGATGTAATTTTCTCGCACTTCAAGTGCGGGAAAATTACAGAATCTGCGGTAAATCGTGGCCCTCGTTGAGTCGTCCGCATGTCTCTGGTAATTTTCGCGTACTTCAAGTGCGAGAAAATTACATGACCCTGCACCTCGTCGGAGACAACCTGGATGCCACCCGCGGCCATCGGATGGCGGAAGCGGGGGAGCTGGTCCAGCTGATGCGCGGCATCTACGTGGACGCCGGCGATGACGCGGACGATCTCGTCATGCGGCATGCGGTGCGCATCGCCCGCTACCTCTATCCCCGGGCGTTTCTTTCTGCCGCGAGCGCCGTGCTGCTTGCGCCGACCCGGGATGGCCGGCTCTACATCTCGGGGCAGCGCAGCCAGCGAACGCGGCTGCGCGGCTTGGAGATCGTCCAGAACCGCGCCCCGGCGCGCCCTTCCACGATCGACGCCGTGATCGCCGATGGGCGGGGCGAACTGCCGGTCCCGGTGTCGTCCCTGCGCCAGCGCTTCCTCGAGGCCTTTCGCCTGCGCAGCGAGCACGCCCAGTCGATGGACCTGGCCATGCGCGAGGCGCTGGCCGCGCGGCTCGTGCAGGAGTATGGCGACGCGCAACGCGCCGCCGACGCGCTGTGGGCGCTGGCGCGAGACAACGAGTGGTATCGCGAGGGCGAAGGTGCCGAGCGTTTCCTGAAGCAGCAGCAGCCGGGTGGCCAGTTGCGCAATGAGGCCGCATTCGATCTGACCGTCGCCTGGCATGGCCTGCCGCTGGGAGACCTGGCTCATGACGGCACCGAATGGCGCTGGAATGCCAACAGCGCCGGTCCGGTGCTGCCGCCGCTGATCCGCCAGACCACGCCGGGACGGCTGCCGCCCTTCATCGTGTCGCTGCTGCCGGAAGGCTGGCTCGAATCCGTCCTGCGCGAGGCGAGTGATCGCGACGTGCTGCGACGCGGCAAGCGCTACATGTCCAACATCACGATTTCGGAGCGGAGCGCGGAACTGGCCGCCTTGCCGCAGGACACGCTGACGACACGGCTGGCCGGCTTCACGCGGGATGGCATGTTCAGCGGCCACTACGCCGGGCCGCGCCGTGACGCGTTGGATGCCGATTTCACCCACCGCCTGGCACAACTCTTCGCGAATCAGCAGACGCCGCGGCTGTCGGGCGTGCAGATCAAGGCGCCAATGCACCTGACGGCGGACGGCACGCTGCTGATCGCCACGCATCTGCCCTTCACCCACATCCTCAAGCCGGCGGGTGCCGCGGGTTTCGAAGGGCTCCCGGTGGCGGAATGGATCGGGCTGACGCTGGCCCGCGCGGTGGGCTTCGAAGTCCCCGATCACGCGCTGGCCGAGATGCCGGACGGCCTGCCGGTCGCGCTGATCGTGGAGCGCTTCGACATCCGCCTACGGCTGGACGACACCCGTCTCCTGGCGATGGAGGACTTGTGCTCGGTGCTCGCGCTCGACCCCCGGGACAAGTACACCGGCACGATGGAGCGGGTGGCGCGTGCGGTGCGCGCGCTGTCGACGTCGCCCGGCGAGGACGTGACGACGCTGCTGTGCCGGGCGCTCTTCGCCTGGCTGATCGGTGACGGCGACATGCACCTCAAGAACATGGCGTTGCTCAAGACCGCCGAGGAGGGCGCTGCCGCGTTCCGCCACGTGCGGATCGCGCCGGTCTACGACACGTTGACGACTCGCGCCTTCCCCGGGCTCCAGCACGACGCCATGGCGCTGAAGGTGAACGGCAAGAGCCAGCGGCTGCGCCGAGCCGACTTCCTGGCGCTGGCCGCGATCGCCGATCTGCGAGCGGGCGACGCGAACGCCGCCATCGACGAGATGCTGGCGTCGATGACGGCGGCGCTGGCCCGGTTCGCCCTGCCTGCGGCCGTCCAGGCTGGCGCCGCGGCTTGCGCGCTGACGGAGCGGGTGCTCCAGATCGCGCGGGAGCGGGTGCGGGATTTCGATTGAAAGATTTGGCGGCGCTTGGCGCACGATGACGCCTGGGCTTTCTACTCTTGTGTGGTGCTCCTCTTCACAGAGAAGCGCCACACAATCCTTTCGGTAGATCAGACGCCGTAGAGGCCAGCATCACGACCGGAGATACTCCTGGTCACTGGCATGGGGCGCATGCTAGCAGAGCAACCGCAAGCGCCACCTGACGCAGCGCGCATCGCGGGCCCTCCCATCGCCATCACCGCAGACTGAGCGTCGCCCCCTTCCAATCCGCCGCCTGCCAGCGCTGGAACGCGCCCAGCATCGCGACATCGCCGGCCTGGCGCCTCGTCTCCAGCGTGTCGAGATCGACCTGCTCGTAGCTGCGCTTGTAGCGGCCTTCGGCGCGGGATTCGCGCGCGACCAGGAACTCCTTGCCGCCCGGCACCCAGCCGGCGAACTCCGCGTAGCCCAGGCCCGGCTGCGCTGCCACCGGCGGCAGCACCGTCATCCGCCAGCCCTGCGCGGTGCGGCGCAGCAGCCAGAGCTCGCGCCAGCCATCGGCCGGCACCGAGGCGATCGCGATCGCATTGCCCTCCCGGTTGATCCGCGCCGAGGCCGTCATCACCAGCCCCCAGGCGCAGTGACGCAGCAGCGCCGGACTGCCCTCCTTCGCGCCATTCGTGGCCAGCGTCAGGCAGGTCTCGCCCGGCTGGCCCGGGAGCACCGTCAACGTCACACCGGCCAGCGTCTGCGTCGACGGCCCTGTGGGCAGCGCCGCCCAGCGCATCGCGTTGCCGCGCATCGCCGCGTCGTTGTAGTCGCGCTGGTCGTCCTCCGACAGCTCGGCCGGCACGATGCGCGCGAACGCCTCCAGCGCGCGACGCGAGGCCGCCGACGACGCATCAACCTGAAGGCTCACAGTTGTTTCGCCTTCGCCAGCGCCGGCACGCCGCGCGCGGATGAAGGCCAGGCTGCTCCACACGCCCGACTGGCGCATCAGCACGCGATTGCGCCAGTGCGTCGCGAGCGCCGGATCGCGCAGGTCGACTTTGTCCAGCACGTCCGCGCGCCACTGGTCCATCTGCTCGCGCCGCGCCGGCGTTGCGGCCGGATCGAGGCAGTCGACACGCGTCAGCGCGAGCGCCGCGCGCGCCTTCTGCTCGGGCGTCGAGGCCGGCATCGCCAGCACGCGCCGGAACGCCTCGCCGTCGTAGCAGAGCTGCATCGCGCCGGCCTCGCGCTCCAGCGAGCGGAAACGCAGGCCATAGCGCGCCGCCACGTCGAGCTGCGCGGCCACCTGCGTCTCCGCCGCCGTCGTCGAGCCATCCGCCTTCGGCTGCACGCGCGAGGCGCGATCGGCCAGCCGCTCGGCCAGCGTGCCCATCGCGTCGAGCGCCTCGGCGCCGTCCGCGCCGTTGATCTGCTCCGCGCTCGCCGCCTGCACGTAGGCGGCGGCCAGGCCCAGCCCGAGCGACTCCGCGCCCGGCTGCTGACGCACGACGCGCAGCGCGGCCAGCAGCGCCTGCGGCTGCGCGGCCGGGCCGGCCAGCGGCAGCAGCGCGGCCTTGCGCACGAAGCCGCCGCGCTCGCGGCGGTAGTCGTAGACCTGGAAGTGATCCGGGCGCTCGCCGCGGATCTCCAGCGCCTCGCCGCGCCACAGCTGCGCCTGCGCGGGCGAGCCCTCCTTCGCCGCCGCGCGCAGCGCGACGTTGTCCTGCACCACCAGCGCCGTGCGCACCGGCGCGGCGCCGTCAGCGACACCGGCCCGCTTGATCGGCGGCTTGGGCGCGGTGTCGTCGGTGGCCGCCTCGGCGGCATGGACACACAGCAGTTGCACGGCGACGGCAGCGATGGCGGCAGCCATCACGAGCTTCATGCGGCACATGGCGATTTCCTTGACGGGTTCCTTGACGTTCATCAGGACGTTCATCACGACGTTGATCCCAGCCTTCATTGCGCGGCCTGATCCTGGGCGGCGGACGTGGCCGGCGCGGCGTCCGTCTTCGCCCCCAGCAGCGTCTTGCCGATGAAGCCGCCGTCGGCCGGCGGCGGCGCGATGATCACCTGCACCTTGTCGGACAGCTTGTCGGCCATCGCCTTCTGGATCAGCAGCGGATGGCGGCTCAGCAACGCGCCCTCGGCGGCCATCTGGTCGACGGCAACCTTGCCGATGCGCGTCTGCCGATAGGCCTCGGCGTCGGCCAGTTTCTCGCGCGCCTTGGCCTCGCCGTCGGCCTCGATGCCGCGCGCCTGCGCGTTGCCCTCGGCCATGCGCACCCGCGCGACGCGCTCCGCCTCGGCTTCGAGCTGACGCTGCTCCACCTGGCGCTGCTTGAAGGGCAGCACGTGCTTCATCGCCTCTTCCTGGCCCTTGGCGGCGATGACCTGCTCGCGCGCAGCGGCCTCGGCAGCCGTCTCGCGGCGCACCTTCTCCGCCGCGGCCTCGAGCTCGGTCTGCTTGACCTGCTTCTCCTTGAGCTCGAGCGTGTAGCGCATCTTCTCGCTCGCGAGTCCCTCGGACAGCAGGTTCTCCAGCCCCGCGCGGTACTCCTGCGGCAGGTCGACGTTGCCGATCTCCAGGCCGCGCAGCACGATGCCGTCCAGCGCCAGCTTGCGGCGCAGCTCACCCTCGAGCGCCGCCTGGATCGGGCCGCGCTGGGTCGAGAAGATCTCGCGCACCGTGTGCGTGGCGATCTGGCGATAGACGATGCCCTGCAGCGCCGGGGCGATGACGTCGCCCTCGATGTCGTCGGGCAGCGTGGCGGCGAGCTGCGCCAGCCGGGCCGGATCGACGGTCCAGCGCACCGTCAGGTCCAGGCCCAGCGACAGGCCTTCGAGCGACTGCAGCGGTGCCTCGCCATCGGCGCGGGCGAAGCGCGTCGGGTGATAGCTGCGGTCGCGCAGCGGCAGGTCGCGGACATCGTGCAGGCCGGGGATGCGCAGCAGCGAACCCGAGCGCGCCTCGGTCACGCCGCCGGTCAGCTGGTTGGTGCGCAGGCTCACGGCGCCGCGCGGCACTTCATGCAACGGTGGATGGGCCACGAGCAGCGCCACCGCGCCGGCGACGGCCGTGAGGCCGGCCAGCCAGGGCAGGCAGCGGACCAGGCCGGCGCCGGCGCGCTTCAGCGCTTGGCCGGAGTGGCCGGAGCCCAGGTCGCCAAGATCACTGCCGCCGTCACCGTCCTGGCGGCGGGAGAAGCCGGGCAGCCGAGCCTTCAGCCGTGCGGCGGCGTTGCGGATCGATTGCAGGCGGTCGTTCATGAGGTCCTCCGGGGTGCCCGCTCACGGGCTGTTGGGATGTCGCTCATGGTCCGGAGACGGCGCGGAAGCCTCAATGCGGGCGCGTGGCGCCTCCCTTCACGGTCCGGAAGAAACCTTCACGGGCCGGCGGCGCGCGGCCGGCCGGGGCTGTCCATAATCCGGCGCCATGGTCATCCCCAGGAACAAGGTCGCCGTCATCGAGGACGACCGCCCCACCAGCGAGCAACTGGCCGGCTGGATCCGCGCCGCGCGGCCCGAGCTGCAGGTCGATCAATGGTTCGACCGCGACGCCGCCGAGGCGGCGCTCGCCCGCGAGCGCTACGAGATGGTCGTGCTCGACATCGAGCTCGGCCGCGAACGCAACGCCGGCATCGCGCTGATCAACGAGATCAACAAGCTCGGCGCCGGCACGCCGGTGCTGGTGGTGTCGGCGATGCCGGCGGCGATCTATCGCGGGATCATGAAGGCGCTCGACGCCTGGGACTACCTGCAGAAGACCAGCTTCGACGAGGCCGAATTCATCGACACCTTCCTCGACATCCTGCGCGCCGCGCGGGCCCGCGCCAGCGCCGAGCCGGCCGGCGCCGCGCCGCACGCGCTGCAGCTGGACCCGCTCTGGCAGCGCAGCCCGCTGTGGAAGGGCCAGCGCATCAACCTGCCGCTGACGGCGCAGCGCATCCTCGCCACGCTGCATCAGCGCGCACCGGAGGTGGTGTCGTACGAGGAGCTCTACGACGTGGTCAAGAGCGGCCGCACCCGCGACAACGTGCGCAAGCATGTGTCCACGCTGCGCGAGGCGATCAAGGAGGTCGACCCGGCCTTCGACGCGATCGAGAACGTGCCGATGCGGGGATTCAGGTGGCACGGTCCGCGATGAAGGCGGCCCCTTGAAGCTCGGGCCGGTCGAGCTGCCGGCGCTGGCCGTGCCGCGCCTGGGCCCGGCGGCGTTCCGGCGCCGCGCGGTGGTGCACCTGGCCTTCCTGCTGCTGGCGCTGGCGACGGTCGGCCTGGTGCTGACGGTGCTGATCGACCAGAAGCAGCGCGCCTACCAGCGCTACGCGCAGGGCTTCCGGCAGTCGCTGGCGGAGATCGTGCTGCAGCTGCGCCATCCGAGCGGCCAGCTCGCGCTGCTCAATCCGACGATGAGCGCCGGCGGCCGCGACGGCCAGGCGCCGGTGCTGCTGCCGTTCTCGGCGATCGACTTCGACGACCAGAACAAGGCCCAGCGCGCCGTGGAGATGGCCGGCTGCGGTCTGCGCTGGCCCGATGGCGCGAGCCTGTGCGCCGCCGTCGGCGCCAGCGCCTATGCGGGCGGTTTCCTCTACCTGGTCGGCAGCCTGGAGAGCGGTCCGCTGACCGGCCGCGAGCATGGCGCGCTGGACCTGGCCGGCGTGCATCGCGCCCGCGTCACGCTGACGCTGCGCGGCCAGACGCAAACCTGGATCGCGCCGTTCGAAGGCGCGGCCGCGGCCGACGGCACCCAGCGCGGGCGGCTGACCGGCTTCATCGGCGCCGGGCCGCAGTTGCCCGGCAAGGCCCGGCCGGTGCGCGAGTTCCGCGGCTGGCTCTGGCGTGAGGGTCCCTGCGCGGAAGGCAGCAGCGGTCCGTTCTGCGCACGGCGCACGTTCTATTCGATCCGGCTGCCGGTGGAGGCCTTCCAGGAGGCGCTGTTCGATGGCGACGGCCATCGCGCGCGGCCGGTGTGGCCGCCGGCCGACCTCGACCAGGCGCGGGTGCGGGTGGAACTGCTCGGCCCGGCCAACGCCGCGAATGGCGAACCGCCACCGGTGCTGTTCGACAGTGCCCGGCCGGGCGCCTCGCTGGCGCAGTCGCTGGACCGCATCGGCGCCTCGCTGCAGCCCGGCGAGACGCTGCGCATCGAGCGCCAGGGCCGGCAGCCGCAGACCATCGCCGAGCGGCGCGGGCCGGAGCTGTCCGAGCGCGCGCTGCCGTGGCTGATCCACGTGATGCGCCGGCTGCCGGTGCGCGGCGAGGTGCTGGGCGTGGGCGCGGATACCGATGCGGCCGAGGTGCGCTGGCTGACCGCCTCCGACGAGGTCGCGACGCCGAGCGGGCGCTACCGGCTCGACCTGCGCGGCGACCTGCGCAGCCTGGACCGGCAGCTCGCGCTCGAGGCGCGGCCGCTGGCCTGGCTCGCGGCGGCGATGCTGTCGGCGGTGGCGCTGGCCTGGCTGATGGTGGAGCTGGGGCTGATCCGCGGCATCGCGGTGCTGACCCGGCGCGCGGCGGCGGTCTCCTACAACATGCAGGACGCGCGGGCGGACCAGCGCATCGGCGAGCTGGACGTGGCCGACCTGCGCGGCCGGGACGAGCTCGGCATCCTGGCCGGCAGCCTGGCCGACGCGCTGAGCCGCGTGAAGGACGGGCTGCGCCGCGAGCAGCTGCGCGCCGAGCGCGAACGCGAGATGTGGCACGCGGTGGGCCACGAGATCATGTCGCCGCTGCAGTCGCTGATGCTGCTGCACGGCGCGCCGGACGATCCCAGCCACCGCTACGTGCAGCGGATGCAGCAGGCGGTGAAGGTGCTCTACGGCAGCGCGCCGCCGAGCGAGGCGCTGGCCTCGGCCGACCTCCACCCGGAGGTGCTGGACCTGGCGGCCTTCTGCCGCGAGGTGGCCGGCAATGCGCATTACGCGGGCATCGAGGACGTGACGTTCGCGACGGAGCTGTCCGGCCCGCAGCCGGTGCATGCCGAGGCCTATGCGCTGGAGGATGCCGTCACGCACGTGCTGCGCAACGCCGACCGCTACCGGCCGCGCGGCACGCCCATTGCCCTCACGCTGGAGGCAGGCGAGCCCGGCACGCTGCTGCTGCGCATCCGCAACCAGGGGCCGGCGATCGACGAGGCGATGCTGGAGAAGATCTTCGAGTACGGTGTGTCCGACACCGCGCCGCAGGCGGCCGGCGAGCGCCGCGGACAGGGGCTGTTCGTCGCCAAGACCTATCTGGCGAAGATGGATGGCGGCATCCGGGCATTCAACGTGCCGGAAGGCGTGGTGTTCGAGATGACGCTGCGCCGCGCCGCGGCCTGACGCGCGCCGCGCCCCTTTCGCTTCAGGAGGTCTCCATGCCGATGAATCCCCATTACGCGCTGACCGAGCCGATCCGCGACGCGGTCGACACCTTGTCCAAGGATCACCCGCTGCTGGTCGAGTTCGGCGCCTCGTGGTGCCCGATCTGCAATGCCGCGCAGCCGCTGCTGGAGCAGGCCTTCGGCGGCGGGCACGAGCGGGTGCAGCACATCAAGGTCGAGGACGGGAAGGGGCAGCCGCTGGGGCGCTCGTTCAAGGTGAAGCTGTGGCCGACGCTGATCTTCATGAAGGATGGGCAGGAGGTGGAGCGCCTGGTCAGGCCCACGTCGGTTGAGGACATCCGGGCGGCGCTGACGCGGATCGATGGCGGCTGACGGACAATCCGGCGCCATGACTGAAGCCCATGTGCTGCTCCCCAAGGACGGAGCGCCCGACCTGCTGTTCGTGCTGCTGCACGGCGCGGGCGGGGATGCCGAACAGATGCGCCCGCTCGCCGAGGCGCTGCACCGCCAGTACCCGCGCGCCGCGCTGGTGCTGCCCGAGGGCTTCGAGCCCTTCGACGCGATCCCGGGCGGCGGGGCGGGGCACCAGTGGTACTCCGAACAGGGCGATGACGCGTTCAAGGCGCAGCGGCTGACGGCGGCGGTGCCGGGGCTGATCGCGCTGGTGCGGGCCTGGGCGGAGAAGCTGGGGCTGAGCTGGGAGCGGGTCGCGCTGGGCGGGTTCTCGCAGGGGGCGATCCTGGCGCTGGAGGCGCTGCAGCAGGAGGCGCAGCTCGCGGGCCGGGTGCTGGCCTTCGGTGGCGCGTATGCGTACTGGCCGCAGCATGCGCCGAAGGACGTGTCGATCCATCTGCTGCATGGCAAGGACGACACGGAGCTGCCCTACCCGGCGCTGCTGAACGCCGCGCGCGAGTTGATGGCGCTGGGCGCGGACATCACGGCGGACGTGCTGCCGCGCGTCGGCCACGAGCTGCATCCGGAACTCATCGAGCGCGCGATGGAGCAGTTGCGCACCTTCATCCCGGCGCGCCTGTGGCGCGAGGCGGTCCTGGCCGCGGCGGAACAGGACAAGGGCGAGCCCAAGCACTGACGTGCTCTCCCTCGACAAGAACTCCCTCGCCCCCCGCGAGGGGGGAGAGGGCAGGGGAGAGGGGGTTTACTCAATCGAGCGTGACCTCGGTCCTCACCGTGCCCGCCCGGTCCGCCCATGCCACGAGGCTGAGCCTCGTCCCCTGCGGCGCGCGCACGACCCACTCCCCATAGGCCCGATCCCCGGTGATATTCCGCTCCGGAAGAAACGCCAGCTGCGTCTGCTTCGGCGCATGCCCTTCCAACTGCGGCCCTTCCATCCGCGGTTTCCCGCTGACCAGCCCCACCTCCGGATCCACCGGCAGGAAGATCTCGAACATCACGCCGCGCGTCTGCTTGCGCGCCAGCGCCTGCTTGGTGACGTAAGCCGGCAGCCATCCGCTGTTCCCCACGGCCATCCTCACCCGCCAGGTATCCGGCCCGAGCGCGCGCACTTCCGTTCTCAGCAACTCCAGCTTCGGCAGGCTCAGCGCGATCTGGTTCATCCACGCAGGAAACCGCGCCGCCTCGCGCTCGCGCAGATGCGGCGGCGGATTGCGCCAGTAGTTCATCTTGTCCCAGCCGCCGATCTCCACCGGTCCCAGCTGCGGATGCATGAACGGCGTCCACTCGACATGCGCCTGCCCGCCGCAGTGTTCGTCGCTCCACTTGAGCAGCTTGAGGTCGTCCTCGACCGGATGGTCGCGGAACCAGTCGATCCACTTGTAGCCCTCGATGCCCGCCTCCTTGTTCGGCGACCACAGCTCCACGACCCAGAACAGCGCGCCCAGGTGCTCGTACACCCAGTCCTGCGTCCCGGTGATGACTTCCTTGGGGTGGTACTTGAACTCGTGCCAGATGCTCACCGCCGGATAGCCGGTGTGCTGCTCGCCGAGCTTCGAGAAGCGCTGGTAGGTCCACAGGTCCTCGGGCGCCATGTCCTCGTCGCTGCGCGTGCCGCAGGGGCGCAGGATCACGCCGCTGTGGGTGTGGAAGCTGATCGCCGCGCCGATGTTGGGATGGCCGACCATGAAGTCCACCATCGCGCGCACCTCCGGCTCGCTGGTCGGATACGGCCCCGCGCCGACCTGCTCGAACTCCTGCCGCCAGCCCGCCGGGAAGTTGCGGTTCAGGTCCAGGCCCTCGCTGTCGCGGTTGACCTTGATGCTGAGCCCGTCGTGATTGATCACCAGGCCCTCGGGCATCAGGCGGAAGTACTCGCCGCCGAATTCGCCGGGCTCGCGCGGCACCATCAGCCGCGGATCGGACGCGTGTTTCTTGTAGCCGCCATGCGGATCGGGCACCCGCATCGTCAGGATGCGGCCGTCGCCGTCGATGTCCTCGACGCTGAGCCCCTCGACCGGCTCCTCGTCGAACGGATAAGGCCGCGTCGAGGAGCGGATGTGGCGCGGCCGGTCCGCCAGCGCGAGCTCGGCGCCATCGGGGTTCAGGCGCGGGACCAGATAGATCGTGCGCGTGTCCAGCAGCTGCGTGACCTGCGCGTCGCTGCCGTACTTGCTCAGCAGCTCGTGCAGGTAGTAGAGGCAGGTCGTGCAGGCGGTCAGCTCGGCGGCGTGGATGTTGCCGTCGACCCAGAACGCGGGCTTGTCGACGTCGGCGCCGGTCGCGGTGTTGGTCAGGATCACGGCCCAGATCTCGCGCCCCTCGAAGCTGCGCCCGATCGAGCGCACCGACACCAGGTTGGGACGGGCCTGCGCATAGCCGAAGAGCAGCTGGGTCAGCGCCTCGTAGCGGGGGAACTCGTCGAAGCGCGGACTCGGCAGCGCGGGGGTGGGCGCGGGCTCGGCGGCGGGCGGGAGAGCGGTCATGGGCATCCCAGGGACGGTGGCGGTGCGGGCGATTTTGCATGGGGCGGCCCCGGCGTCCGAGAGGGCTCTCCAGCCCGCGACAGCGCGTTTACCCTGAGAGCGGTTAAATTGCGTCCCTTGAGACGTGCGCGGCGGAGATCCGGCGGGCGCGGCTCGCACGACGTGAACGACTTGAACGACAAGGCGCCCGCGAGGTCGCCGAGGTGAGCTGGAGAGATGGCTGTGAATCACTGCGAGAAGATCCCGTTGGGGACGCAAGGGGCGACCGAGTGGGAAGTGGTGCACCTGCCGTCGTCGCTGGGGGATTTCCAGGCCCGGGCGTTCCGCAGCCCGGCCACCGGATCGGAACACCTGGTGTTGTCGGTGGGTCCGCTTCAGGAGCGCGGCGGCCTGCTGCGCATCCACAGCGAGTGCCTGACCGGCGATGTGTTCCAGTCGCTGCGCTGCGACTGCGGCCCGCAGCTGCAGGGCGCGCTGGATCTGCTCAAGGACGAGGGCGGCATCGTCATCTACATGCGCGGGCATGAAGGGCGCGGCATCGGCCTGGTCGAGAAGCTGCGCGCCTACGCGCTGCAGGAGGCCGGCGTGGACACGATCGACGCCAACCTGCGCCTGGGCCATGCCGAGGACGAGCGCGACTACGCCGACGCGATCGACATCCTGTGCCTGCTGGGCGTGAAGAGCGTGCGGCTGATCACCAACAACCCGCAGAAGCGCGACGCGCTGGTCGAGGGCGGCGTGGAGGTCGAGGCGCTGGTGCCGCTGCGCATCGCGGCGAACCCGCACAACGAGCGCTACCTCGAGACCAAGCGCAAGCGCATGGGGCATTACCTGGAGTGAGGCGGAGGCCGGGCCGCTGCACCGGCATGCGCTGACCCGCGCTGCGCAGTCGCCACCTCAAAGAGGTGGAAGGCGCGCGCGCGCACCTCCATGTCGAGCCATCCACAAGGCGACCGCCGAAGTTCAGCATCTGCGGCTTTCCACTTCGATGGGGAGCCGTGATGACCGTGACGGAACAGCAACTGGGGCAGCGCATCCGGATCGCGCGGGAACGCTTCCACCTGACCCCACAGGAGCTTGGGGAATTCGTCGATCTGGCGGCGTCGACGATTGAAGCCATCGAGCAAGGCGCCCGCCGGGCAGAGTCCCGCGAGCTGCTGCGAATCGCCTTCGCGACCGGCCGGCACGCCAGCGAGTTCTTCGATGAACGATTCGCCGACAGTGGCGCCCTCTCCGCGCTCTTTCTCGCGAATGCGCAGATCAGGGATCGGCGCGCCTTGACGATGGCCCTCCAGCAGGGCATTGCCTTCGCACTGCAATTCGCGTCGCTGGAGAACATGCTCGGCATCGACCGCGCCGCGGCTCTGCCCGCGGCCGTCGATCTGCCGGCGCCACTGGACCGCGAGGAGGCCGTTGCGCAAGGACGGGGCGTCGCGTCGGACGAACGGGCTCGGCTTGACCGGCATGGCCTGCTGTTCGATCGAATGCAACACCTGCTCGAAACGCAGGGCGTGGGCAGCGTTGCCGTCGATCTGCCCGAGGACGTGTCGGGCCTGATGCTCTGCGAGCCGCGCATTGGCGCCTTCGTGCTGTTCAACGCCGCGCAATCGCCGGCCCGGCGGCGCTTCTCGCTCGCGCACGAGTATGGGCATGTGCTCATGGACCGCCATCTGTTGGGCTCGCTCAGCGCCATGCGACGCGAGGGCGATCTGACCGAGTTGCGCGCGGACGCCTTCGCTGCGGAGTTCCTGACGCCGTGGGGCCGGGGCTCCGCCAATGATGCCGATCCCTGCGAGGGGCATCAGCAGAGCGACGGCCGAAGCGCGAGCCTCGGGCGACTGCTGAGCCTGGCGTGCGAGGCGTTCCGCCGGGACGAGATCTCACGAAGGAAACTGTTCGAGATCGGCCGCACCTTCGGCATCGAGCGCGACACCGTCGCGGGCGTCATCCGTGCATTGGGACTGGGGTGATGGTCGATGACAGGGACGATGCCAACTTCTCGCGACCACGTAGTGGTCACCGACACCAACGTTCTCATCAACTTCATTCACCTCGAACGGCTCCCGCTGCTGAATCACATTCCGCGTCACCGCTTCTCGGTCCCCGAGCAGGTTGTGGATGAGGTCACTCGTCCCGATCAGGCGAATGCACTCTCCGAGTCGCTGGTCAATGGTCAACTCGATCGCTGCGACACAGGCGAGAGGGCGACCTTCGAGCTGTTCTCGCGTCTGTGTCTGAGGATCGACGTTGGTGAGGCCGCCTGCATCGCCATCGCGTTCACCGCAGGACATTCGGTCGCCACCGATGAACGGCGCCAAGCTGAGCGGATCGCCAAGCAATTGCTGGGCGAGTGCCGGCTGCTCCGCACAGAGGACGTGATCGACCGTTGCATACACGCAGGTCTGGTGTCCATCCCCGAGGCGGATGCGTTCAAGTCGCAGTTGGAGGCGAGGCGCTACAAGATGAACTTCGCGTCCTTCGCGGAACGAATGGCGGCTTGATCCCCATGACGCAGCTTCCGCCCCCCTCCAGCCAGTTCCGCCACCTCCGCGGTTCCGGTTCGCCACTCCCGCTCTACCGCATCGACCTGCGCGGCGAGCCGCGCCTGATCGCCTGGATGCGCCTGCTTCATCCGCAGGGCGTGTCGATGGATTTCCTCGAGCCTTTCGGCTGGCCGCTCGACGCCGACATGCGCGCCGGCCGCTTCGACGGCCTGCCCTATCCGCTGCAGGACATGCGTCCGCAGGGCTTCCTCGGCCGCCACTTCGCGCGCTACTACGCGCCGCTGCTGCAATCCTCCGAGGATCCCAACACCTGGTCCGACGACGACGCGCTGCATGCGATGTCGCTGCTCGGCGCCGAGGCACCCGGCGATCTCATCGTCGGCGAGCACGCCTGCGACCTCTGGCGTGAGCACGTCCGCCAGGTGGCCGCCGGCCGCACCGCGCGCGGCGTCGCCAATGACGACATCCCCCGCGCCTTCCCCGCGCTCGCCAAGCTGATCCTCACCGAGGGCATCCCCGGCTCATCGGCCGGCGGCGAGTTCCCGAAGTTCACCGCCTTGCGCTTCCATCCCGGCGGCACGCAGCAGCACGTGCTGGTCAAGTTCACCCATGCCGACGACTCCCCCGCCACCCAGCGCTGGCGCGACCTGCTCGCCTGCGAGCACCTCGCCGCCCAAGCGGTGACCTCGCACCTGGGCATCTCCGCCGCGACGACACGCCTTCATCACCATCAGGGACGCACCTTCCTGGAAATCGACCGCTTCGACCGTCATGGCGCGCTGGGCCGGTCTCCGCTTGCATCGTGGTTCGCGATCAACGCGGCCTTCGTCGGCGCCGCGGGCAAGCCCTGGCACCACGCCGCGCAGGCCCTGCTCGAGGATTGCTGGCTCACGCGGCGCGAGCTCTCTCTCATCGAGCGGATCTGGCACTTCGGCCGCCTCATCGCCAACAACGACATGCATGACGGCAACCTGTCATTCCGCCCCGTCGCTCGCAGCGATGGCGGCGTGGCGTTCGAGCTCGCGCCCATCTACGACATGCTTCCGATGGCCTATGCACCGCGGCGGGGCCACGACCTGCCGGCCCCGCCCTTCGCCCCGAGCCGCGCCGCATCTGGCGATTCCAACGAGTGGCACCGCGCCCTGAACGCCGCCACGGCCTTCTGGCGCGACGCCGCCAACGACACCCGCATCAGCGCCGCCTTCCGCCGCCTCTGTGCGCTGAACCACAAACGGCTCTCGAGCCTCGCCTGAGCCGCCCCCAACGTCTTCGCAACAGATTGCGACGGACCCACAACCATTTCCATGCGCGCCGGAACCCACGCTCATCCACTGCCTGAGTTCCGCTCGCGCCCATGCCGCCTTTCGCCTTCATCGCGCCCTCCTGGGATGCCGTGCTCCGGCAGCTCCTGCTCGCGCCCTGCCTCGAAGAGATCCTCTTCCGGCTCGGCCTGCAGGACCTGCTGTCGAGCTCGCGCTTCATCGCGATGCGGCGTCATGCGGCCGCGCTGACGGCCCTGGCCTTCGGCACCGCGCACGCGGCCGCGCTGATCGCCGCGACGCGGCCCGGTCCGATGCCCGCGGCGCCGATGCTGCTGCTCGCGCTCTCCACCGCCCTGCCCGCCTGGTGGATCGGCCGCGGCTATCGCCGCCATCGCTCGCTGCCGCGCTGCATCGCGTGGCACGCCGCCTTCAACGCCTGCTGGCTGCTGTTCGCCGCGCCAGTGCTGCTCCCGCTTCTCTCTTCATCCCCATGAGGCCCCGCGTCATGACCCCTCCCTTCCGCCACGCCCTGCCCGTGGCGATCGCCGCGATCGCCGCCACCTTGGCCGCTCCGGCCTTCGCCGCCGATCCGATCGCCGGACAGAGCAAGTTCTCGCAGTCCTGCGCCGCCTGCCACTCGGTGGCCTCCACCTCCGTCGTGGACCGCGGCCGCAACAACCCCGCGATGATCCAGAACGCGATCAACACGATCCCGGCGATGACCGGCACGCTGTCGGGCAACATCAGCGCGTCCGACCTCGCCGACATCGCCGCCTACCTCGGCAACTCACCGGGCTCCATCAGCTTCGCGCAGACCTCGGTCGGACAGTCGAGCGCCGTCTCCACCGTCACCATCAGCGCCAGCCGCCTCACCGCGCTGGGCAGCCTCACCGCCACGGCGAGCGGCGACTTCGCCATCCAGGGCGGCACCTGCGGCGCCAGCGTCCCCGCCGGCACCAGCTGCACCGTCGGCGTCGTGTTCCAGCCGACCGCGGCGGGCTCGCGCACCGGCGCGCTGACCCTCTCCCACAACGGCATCTCGACGCCGATCCCCATCGCGCTGAGCGGCACCGCCAACGCGTCGCTCCAGGCCGGCCTGTCCGCCGATGCCTCCACGCTGGCCTTCGGCACGCAGTCGGTGGGCACGGCCTCCGCCGCGCGCACCGTCACGCTGACCAACAGCGGGACCGCCTCGCTGGACTTCGGCAGCATCGCCATCACCGGCGCCAACGCGGGCGACTTCACGCGCGGCGGCAGCTGCGCCGTCGGCACGCCGCTGGCCGTCGGCGCGACCTGCACCGTGACCGCCACCTTCGCGCCCGCCGGCGCCGGCAGCCGCGCCGCGACACTCGCCGTCGCGGCCACCGCGCCCGCGGCGGGCGGCGCCGCGGCCAACGTCAGCATCGCGATGAGCGGCACCGGCCAGATCGCCGCCACGCCGGTCTCCAGCCTGTCCGCCACCAGCCTGTCGTTCGGCACGGCCACGGTCGGCACCACGACGGCCGCTCAAACGCTCACCGTGACCAACACCGGCAGCGCCGCGCTGAGCTTCAGCGCGATCACCGCCACCGGTCCCTTCTCCACGACCCACACCTGCGGCACCAGCGTGCCGGCGTCCGGCACCTGCACCGTGTCGGTCAGCTTCACGCCGGCCGCCGCCGGCCCCGCCACCGGCGCGCTGACGCTGGCCAGCAACGCCACCGGCTCGCCGCAATCGGTGCCGCTCGCCGGTACCGGCGCGCTCGCCAACACGGCAATCCTGAGCTGGAGCCCCGCGGCCGGCGCCGACTTCGGCACCGTCACCGTCGGCGCGGATGGCGGCCTCAAGCACTTCACGTTGAACAACACCGGCACCGCCGCGGCCACGCTGGGCAGCTTCAGCCTGGCCGGCGACGCGGCCGCCGACTACCGCGTCGACACGGCCTCCACCTGCGTCGCCGGCGCGTCGCTGGCGGTGGGCGCGAGTTGCGACCTGGCCATCGGCTTCAGCCCGCGCGCCACGGGCGCGCGCGCCGCGACGGCCAACGTCGCCGCCGACAACGCCTCGCTGCCCGCGGCGCTCACGCTGAGCGGCACCGGCCAGGGCGCGCCGCAGCCGGCGCTGCAACTGTCCGCGACCTCGCTCGACCTCAGCTCGGCCGATGCCGCGGGCCGTCCGCTGACGCTGACCAACAGCGGTAACGCGACGTTGCGCATCGCCTCGATGACGGTCAGCTCGGCCCGCTTCGCGGTCGACACGAGCGGGGCCAACAGCTGCGGCACGGCGCCGTTCACCGTCGCCGCCGGCGCGACCTGCCAGATCACCGTGCGCTGGCTTGGCGCGGACGGCGCGGCCTCGGATGCCGCGGGCACCGACACCGCCACGCTCACGCTGCAAGGCGACATGTCCCCCGCCACGGCGGCCGTGGCGCTGAGCGGTGCCACTGGCGCCACCGCCCCCGCCAACAGCGGCGGCGGCGGTTGCTCGATCGGCGCGGGCACCGGCGCGGCCGACCCGCTGCTGCTGCTGATGGCCGGCCTGTCCGGACTGATCCTGTGGCGCCGCCGCGCGCGCGCCGAGCGCGTGCGCACCGCCTGACCCCCAACGTCCTGGAGTTTCGATGTCCCTCTTCCGTTCCTCCCTCACCGATGCCCGCCGCGGCACACGCCGCCACGTCCTGAGCACGCTTGCCACGATGGCCGCGATCGGCGCCGCCGTCTTCGCGGCGCAGTCGCCGGCCCGCGCCGCCGATGCCGGCCAGCCCTTGCCGGTCGCGAGCGTGCCCGGCGCGGACGGCGCTCCGGTCGCGCTGTACGACGGCAAGGCCAAGCTCACCTACGTCGACTTCTGGGCCTCGTGGTGCGGTCCCTGCCGCCAGTCCTTCCCCTGGATGAACCGCATGCAGGAGAAGTACGGCGCGCAGGGCCTGCGCATCGTCGCCGTCAACCTCGACGCCAACCGCAACGACGCGCTGAACTTCCTGAAGGAAGTGCCAGCCAAGGTCTCGCTGGCCTTCGACGGCAAGGGCGACTCCGCCCGCCGCGTCGGCGTGCGGGCGATGCCCAGTTCGGTGCTGCTCGGCCCGGATGGCCGCGTGCTGGCGCAGCACGCCGGCTTCCGCGCCGAGGACGAGGCCGAGCTCGAAGCCCGCATCGCCGCCGCGCTGAAGACGCCCTGACGCCCCCCTGAGCCAGGCCCGCCCGACTTCCCTTCCGATCGAGGAATCCCGATGTCCACACCTCCGATGCCACGCCGCGCCGCGCGCGCCGCGATGACCACGGCGCTCGCCCTGGCGGCGCTCGCCACCACCGGCTGCGCGATCACGCCGCCCCAGCCCTGGGAGAAGGGCGCGCTCGCCCGTCCCGAGATGACCATGGGCGGCGACGTGCTCGGCGACCGCTTCGCGCAGCACATCTACACCAGCAAGGAGAACGCCTCCGGCGGCAACGGCGTGGGAGGAGGCGGCTGTGGCTGCAACTGAGTTCGAGACCGCCGACGCGTCCAGGGCCGGCGGCTGGGGAGGCGTGCTCGCCGCCGCGCTGCTGCTGCCCGGACTGCACGCGACCGTGCAGGCCGAGACCGCGCCCGAGCAGGCCGAGATTGCCGTCAAGGTGCTCTCCTACCGCGATCGCCAGCCGGGCTTCGACCGCATCAAGGTCACCGCGCCCTCGGTCTACCTGATGGTGCCGGTCGCCGGCCGCTGGTCGGTCGAAGGCTCGCTGGTCAGTGACAGCGTCTCGGGCGCGTCGCCGCGTTATCACAGCGCGGTGTCCGGCGCCTCGCGGCTCGACGAGGAGCGCACCGCCGGCGATGTCCGCGTCACGCGCTACAACGACCGCGACGCGTGGTCCATCGGCGCCGCCTACTCGACCGAGCACGACTACCGCTCGCGCACGATCTCCGCCGACTACCGCCGCTCCAGCGAGGACAACAACACGACCTGGAACATCGGCGCCGCCTTCGGCGACGACTGGATCGGCTCGTCGAACGACCCGACGCTGAGCCGCGGCCGCAACACCACGCAACTGATCGCCGGCGTGACGCAGGCCTGGACGGCGAACGACCTGGTGCAGCTCAACGTCGGCGCGAGCTGGGGCCATGGCATGTACTCCGACCCGTACAAGTTCCCCGACCGCCGGCCGGACCGCCGCGAGCAGTACACGGTGATGGCGCGCTGGAACCACCACTTCAGCGACTGGAAGGCGACGCTGCGCAGCAGCTGGCGCTACTACTCGGACAGCTTCGGCGTGCGCGCCAATACGCTGGAGACGGCGTGGGTGCAGCCGCTCTCCGGCGGCTGGACGCTGACGCCGATGCTGCGCTACACGACGCAGCGCGCGGCCAAGTTCTATTACGACCCGGTCTACGACCCCGCGCTCGGCGCGCCCTTCCCACCCGGCTACACCGCGACCTCGCCGCAGTACCTCTCCGGCGACCAGCGCCTGTCGGCCTTCGGCGCGATCACCGCCGGGCTGAAGGTCGCCTACGAGTTCGCGCCGCGCTGGACCGCCGACTTCAGCCTCGAGCACTACGAACAGCGCGCCGGCTGGCGCCTGGGCGGCAGCGGCTCACCCGGTCTGGATCGCTTCCAGGCCGACTGGCTGCAGATCGGCCTCTCGCACAAGTTCTGAGCCACGGCCATGCTGCGCGACACCGCGTTCTCCTCCCCGGCGCAGGCGGGCGCGCCGGACGCGCCGCGGGACGCGCCATCGGATGGCCCCGCCGCGCGCGAGCATCGCCACGTCTTCACGGCGATGGCCTCGCCCAACGAGATCGTGCTCGCCGGCGTATCGCCGCCGCAGGCCGCCGAGGCCTGCGCGCTGGCCGAGGCGGAGATCCGCCGCATCGAGCGCAAGTACTCGCGCTACCGCGATGACAGCGTGATCTCGGCGATCAACGCGCGCGCCGGCCGCGGCGGCGTGACCGTCGACGCGGAGACGGCGCAGCTGCTCGACTTCGCCGCCGAGCTGCATCGCCAGAGCGAGGGCCTCTTCGACCTGACCAGCGGCTGCCTGCGCCGCGCCTGGGACTTCAAGGCCGGCCGCGAGCCCACGCCCGACGCGCTGGCCGTGCAGCTCGCGCGCATCGGCTGGCACCGCGTCCAGTGGGACGGCCGCGCGATCGCACTGCCGCAGGCCGGCATGGAGATCGACTTCGGCGGCATCGGCAAGGAGTACGCCGCGGACCGCGCCATCGCGGTGCTGCACGGGCTCGGCCTGCGCCACGGCTTCGTGAACCTGGGCGGCGACCTGCGCGTGCTGGGCCCGCGTCCCGATGGCCAGCCCTGGGTCTTCGCGGTGCGGCATCCGCGGCGCGAGGACGAGGTCTGCGCCCGCATCGCGCTGAGCGAGGGCGCCCTCGCCACCAGCGGCGACTACGAGCGCTTCTTCATCACCCCCGACGGCCGCCGCTGCTGCCACATCCTGGATCCGCGCACCGGTCAGCCGGTGCGCCACTGGCAGGCGGTGAGCGTCGTCGCGCCGCTGTGCATCGCGGCCGGCGCGCTGGCCACGATGTCGATGCTGATCGGCGCCCAGGCCGCGCAGCGGCTGAGCACGCCCGGCGTCGGCTTCCTGCTCGTCGATGGCGACGGCCGGCTCCAATCCCACGACCCCGAACGACTCCTCCAACACCCTGCTCCCTCTCCACCATGAGATCACTTGCTTCCCTGCTCGCCGGCGCGGCCTCCGCGCTCGCGCTGGCCGCCGGCATGACCGGCGCCCACGCGGCCGACGACCCGGCCTTCCTCGACCCTGCCCAGGCCTTCCCGGGCGAGGCCCGCATCGAACTCAAGGACGGCGCCAGGTCCGGCCCGCTGCTCGTTGAATTCAAGGTCGCACCGGGCTATCACCTGTATCGCGAGCGCTTCGCCATCGAGGCCGAGGGCGCCGCGCTGCCCGCGCCGCAGCTGCCGGCCGGCAAGGCGGAGTTCGACCCGAACTTCAACAAGACGATGACGCTGTGGGCAGGTCCCACGCGCATCACGCAGCCGCTGCCCGAGGCGCAGGAGCCGTCCACGCTGACGGTCCGCTATCAGGGCTGCGCCGATCGCGGCCTGTGCTATCCGCCGCAGCAGGCGCAAGTGCATCTGACGCGCGATGGCGCGGGCGTGCTGCAGGCGCGCTGGGAGGCCCAGCCCGATGCGCTGTCCGCGCCGATCGAATCGGCCACGCCGGCCGCCTCGTCCACCAGCGGCACCGCCGCGGCGACCGCGTCCACGGCGCCAGCCTCCGCGGCCGCGCCGGAACCTGCGGCGGCCCCGCTCGACAGCAGTGCCGCCGCGCTCCAGTCGGGCAGCCTGCTGCGCGTCGTCGGCATGTTCCTGCTCGGCGGGCTGCTGCTGTCCTTCACGCCCTGCGTGCTGCCGATGCTCCCCATCCTGTCGTCGATCATCGTCGGCCAGGGCGCGCCGGTATCGCGCGCCCGCGGCTTCACGCTGGCGCTGGCGTATTCGATGGGCATGGCGATGGTCTACACGGCGGCGGGCGTCGTCGCGGGCCTGCTGGGCTCGGGCTTCGCCGCGGCGCTGCAGAACCCCTGGGTGCTCGGGTCCTTCGCGCTGCTGCTGTCGGTGCTGGCGCTGTCGATGTTCGGCGTCTGGGAATTCCAGATGCCCGGCTTCATCCAGGACAAGGTCAACAACGCGTCCAACCAGCTCAAGGGCGGCCGCCACATCGGCGTGTTCCTGATGGGCGGGCTGTCGGCGCTGCTGGTCGGTCCCTGCGTCGCGGCGCCGCTGGCCGGCGCGCTGGTCTACATCAGTCAGACCCGCGACGTGGTGCTGGGCGGTTCGGCGCTGTTCGCGCTGGCCTGCGGCATGAGCGTCCCGCTGCTGCTGCTGGGGCTGTCCGCCGGCACGCTGCTGCCGCGCGCGGGCCGCTGGATGGAGCACGTCAAGACCTTCTTCGGCCTGGTGCTGATCGCGGTCGCGCTGTGGCTGGTGTCGCCGGTGCTGCCGACAGGCGCGCTGATGTTCCTGATCGGCGCGGCCGCGCTGATCGCGGCGATCTGCCTGGGCACGTTCGAGGCCGGCCGGCCCCGCGCCCTGAAGGCGGGCGGCGCGCTGGTGGCGCTGTGGTCGATCGCGATGATCGGCGGCGCGCTGTCCGGCGGTGACAGCGTGCTGCAGCCGCTGCGGCACCTGGCGCGCGGCAATGGCGCCGGCGCGCTGCCGATGGCCAGTGCCGAGGCGGCTTCGGCCAAGGGGACGCCGGCGTTCGAGCGCATCACCACGGTGGCGCAGCTCGACGCGGCGCTGGCCTCCTCCGACCGTCCGGTGATGCTGGACTTCTATGCCGACTGGTGCGTGGCCTGCAAGGAGATGGAGCACCTGACCTTCTCCGATCCGGCGATCGCCGCGCGGCTGCGTCAGGCTCGGCTGCTGCAGGCCGACGTCACCGCCAACAGCGCGGAAGCCAAGGCGCTGCTCAAGCGCTTCCAGCTGTTCGGCCCGCCGGGGATCCTGTTCTTCGACGCGCAGGGCCGCGAACTGCCCGCCGCCCGCACGATCGGCTTCCTGCCGGCCGATGAATTCGCCCAACGCCTGGACCGCGCCAAGCTGTGAACTGACATGACATCGATCCAACGACACACGACGCTGCTGATCCTGGGCTCCGGCCCCGCGGGTTACTCCGCCGCCATCTACGCGGCCCGCGCCAACCTGAAGCCGCTGCTGGTCACCGGCATGGCGCAAGGGGGTCAGCTGATGACCACCACGGAAGTGGACAACTGGCCCGCCGACGTGATGGGCGTGCAGGGACCGGAGCTGATGCAGCGTTTCCAGCAGCATGCCGAGCGCTTCCAGACCGAGATCGTCTTCGACCACATCAACAGCGTCGACTTCTCCAAGCGCCCGTTCACGCTGACCGGCGACAGCGCCGTGTACACCGCCGACGCGGTGATCCTGGCGA
>NZ_JBCNLG010000006.1:0-271530 GCF_039595595.1 Roseateles sp.
GCTGTCTGTTCATGACGAACCGAGGTCGGCCGCCACGACCCTCGCTCTCCCTCGGTATGGCGCCCAAGCGCCTACCCTGGGCGGGTCGGCCTGTGGCGGCCTGGGCGTACTTTGCTACATACAAGGGTGGGGGTGAGGGGTCTTCGCAGTCGCGGCATCCGCGTACTTCGACGCCCCCTCTCCCCTGCCCTCTCCCCGCAAGCGGGGCGAGGGAGTTCAAAGGCGCGAGGGAGTTCGAGAGCAGAGCGCAGCAGAGCGCAACAGAGCGCAGCAGAGCGCAGTGAAGCGCAGTGGAGCGCAGCGTCACGCCATCACGGCCTTGCCAGCAGCCTCTCGACTTCCTCCGGCGGCACCGGCTTGCAGAACCCGAATCCCTGCATCAGGTCGCAGCCCATGGCGATCAGCGCCGCCTCGTCGGCCTCGAGCTCGACACCTTCCGCCACCACCGTCATCCGCATCGCATGCGCGACGCGCACCATCGACTCCACCAGCATCCGCGAGTCGTCGTTCGCCGCCATGCCGTGCACGAAGAACCGGTCGATCTTGATCTTGCGGCAGCGCAGCCGCCGCAGGTACGCCAGCGAGCTGTACCCCGTCCCGAAGTCATCGATCGCCAGCCCGTAGCCCAGCCCCTGCAGCGTGAAGACGAAAGAATCCGGCTTGTCGATGTCCTCGAAGTTCAGGCTCTCCGTCAACTCGAACTCCACCTCCCGCGGACTCAGCTGCAGCGCCTTGAGCTGCTGCAGGAAGCGCTCGCGGTGCTGCGGCTTCCTGCACTGCTCCCACGACAGATTGATCGCCACCGGCGGGCACGCCAGCCCGAGCGCCTTCCATCGATCCAGGTCCAGCCGCAGCTGCGCCAGCAGCGTCAGCCCCAGCTCCACCACCAGCCCCGAGGACTCCGCCACCGGGATGAACTCCACCGGCGAGACCCAGCCGCGTTCCGGGTGATGCCAGCGCGCGAGCGCCTCCAGGCCTCGGATGCGGCGGCCGGCGTCGTACTGCGGCTGATAGGCCAGCCGCAGCTGCCCCAGCACCAGGCCCTCGCGCAGATCGTTCTCCAGCGCCAGCCGCGACTGCAGCATCTGCCCCAGCTGCGGCGTGAAGAGCTGGAAGCTGTCCTTGCCCATCTGCTTGGCCTGCCGCATCGCCGCATCCGCGCAGCGCATCGCGTCGCTCGCCGTGCCCGCCTGATCGGGCAGCAGCACCGCGCCGGTGCTCGCGCGCAGGTGCAGCCAATGGCCGTCGAAGAACAGCGGCTGCGCCAGGCCGCTCTGCAGCCGCGCCGCATACGCCTGCAGCGCCGCCGCGTCCGGCCGCGGCGACAGCAGCACCGCGAACTCGTCCGCCGAGAGCCGCGCCGCCATGTCCCCCGGCCGGCACAGCTGCCGCAGCCGCTGACCCGCCGCCTGCAGCGCCGCGTCGCCAGCGGCGTGGCCGAACTGGTCGTTGATCTGCTTGAAGTTGTCCAGGTCCAGCAGCAGCAGCGCCGCCTGGCTGTCGTGGCTCAGCACCTTCTCCAGCAGCTGGCGCAGGTGCTCGCGGTTGGGCAGGTCGGTGAGCGCGTCGAAGCGCGCCAGATAGCGCGTGCGGCGCTGCGCTTCCTGCATCTCGGCGCGCAGCCGCTTGGACAGCAGCCAGGCCAGCGCGCCCGTCGCGGCCAGCGTGCCCAGCGTCGCGCCGATGAACTGCAGCAGGTCCCACCACATCGGCAGCCGGCTCGCCTCCAGCGACAGCGTGCCCACCACGCGCTCGTTGGCGAGCACCGGCACCTCCAGCGCCACCTGCCCCGCCCAGTCCTCGAAGCGCGAGCGCTGCGCCGGCGGCCGCTGGTAGACGCTGAACAGGCTGCCGTCGCGCTTGAGCAGCCGCGCGCGCAGCGTGGCCGGGTTCTGCTTGAGCGCCTGCAGGATCTCGCCGCCGTCCTCGCGGCTGTCGAAGACCAGCGCCGCGGAGGCCGTCTGCGCCACGATGCCGGCCTGCGTGCGCAGGTCCTCGAGCTCGCGGTCCTGCAGCCGCCAGTACTGCATCGCGCTGAGCAGCAGCGCGAAGGTCAGCAGCGCGGCCAGCGACACGGCCAGCTCGCGCCAGCGCTCCAGGGCATCGAGGATCTTGGGGTTCATGGCGAGGTCGAGGGATGGCGCACGAAGCGCGCCAGGCGCAGCAGCTTGGCGCTGATGGTGAGACCGGCGCGGCGGGCCGCGTCCAGGTCGACGTCGAAGACGATGCGTCCGTCCTCGACCTGCAGGTTGAGCTCGGCGCCCTGGTCCAGCATGCCGGCGGCGTCGGACAGCACGAGCAGCGGCGCATGCTCGATCGCCGCGCGCCAGGCGGGACGCGGCTCGGCGAGGTAGAGCACATGGCAGCCGCCGAGCTGCTCGGGCCGCGTGACGCGGCGCACCTCGATCGCCAGGTGCCGGATCGGGCGGCCGGCGAGCGACTGCATCGCGGTCTCGAGCGCGTTGTCGGCGGCGGTGCACAGCTGCAGCGCGCGGCCGGTCTCGCGCTCGGCGGGCCAGGTCACGAACATCAGGGCGCGGTAGGTCACCTCGGCCTTCAGAGTGTCCGGGCCGGTGCCCTGCGCCAGGGCCGGCAGCGGCGACAGCGCGCCGCCAACGCCGAGCCCTGCGAGCAGCGCGAACAGGGCGAGCCGTGCAAGCCGTGGAAGCAGCGCGGACGGCGCGGGCAGCCAGGCGAGCGCGAGCGCGGGCCGCGGCGCCGCGAGCCGCTGGAAGCGGTCGCGGAGGCGGCATGCGGGGAAGGCGCGGCGCATCGGCATCGTGGGGGCGGTCAGAAGGCGATGCGCCAGTCCAGGCGCCAGGTGCGGCGCGGTTGCGGGATGAGGTCGAGCTGGGCGTCGGGCGACGAGGGGTCGACGTTGGCGCGGTCCAGCAGGTTGTCGGCGTGCAGCGCCAGGCTCTGGCGCGCGTCGAGGCGGTAGCGCAGATGGGCGTTGAGGAAGGCTTCCGTGGGCACGCGCACGCGGCCCTGACGCGAGCCGAGGGCGGTGCCTTCGACGCCGAGCTGCCACTGGCGCCATTCCGGCGTGATGAGGTGGCCCTTGACCATCCAGCTGGGCGCGTTGCTCAGGCGCTCGCCCTGGTCGTCGCGGGCGTGCATCCATGAGGCGCTGGCGCGCCAGAGCCAGCCGCCGCCGCTGCGCTGCTCGACCGAGAGGTCCATGCCGCGCAGGCTGACGCGGCCGCGGTTGACGAACTGCACGGGCGCGTCGAGTGCGTCGCTGAGCGGCTGTTGCTCGATGAGGCGGTTCATGCGGGTGTCGTAGACGTTCAGGCCCAGGGCCTGGCCGGTGGGCAGCAGGTATTCCCAGGCGAGCTCGGTGGAGCTGAGCCGCTCGGGCCGCAGCGCGGCGTTGGCGAGCTGGGACACGCCGCCGTCGTCGTAGAAGCGCTCGTAGAGATTGGGGCTGCGGAAGGAGCGGGCCCAGATGAGCTTGAGGGTCTGGCGCTCGTCGGGGCGGTGGACGAGGACGGCGCGGGGCGAGAGCGCGGGCGAGAAGCCGCGCGCGTGGTCCAGGCGCAGGCCGGTGGTGAGCTGCCAGGCCTGGGAGATGCGCCACTGGTCCTGCGCGAAGAGCGCGGCGGAGTCCTGGGTGACGTGGGACTCGAGCGTGGACTCGTAGGGGTCGACCTGGTAGTAGCGCTGGACGCCGTAGGGCGAGGTGCGGAGCTCGGCGCCGGCCATCAGTTCGTGGTTGAGGAGGCCGCGCCAGAGCACGCGCGCGTCGAGCGTGAGCCATTGGGCGTAGGCCTCGTCCTTCTGGATGAGGTCGGGGGAGAGGCCGTAGACGTAGCGGCCGCGGAAGTCGTACTGCGACAGGTTCAGGCGCACGCTGCGGCGCAGGTCGTCCTGCCAGCCGGCGTCGTAGGCGGCGTCGAGCATCAGCTGGCGGTCGGTGTAGCGGGTGCCGGAGACGCCGGGGACGGTGCCGTAGGGGGCGGTGGGCACGTCCTTGTTGCGCTGGACGGCCGACATGGACAGGCGCCACGGGCCGAGCCGGTATTTGGCGAGCACGGCGGCCTGGCGTTCGCCGTCCAGGCCGCGGATCCAGCCGTCGGGGGTGCCGAGGGAGGGGAGGAAGAGGTCCTCGCCGCCGTTGCGCTGCAGGTTGACGCCAAGGAAGAGGTCGCCGCCGGCGGTGCTGGCGGCGCCGTAGTGGAGTTCGGCGCGGCGCAGGCCGTTGGCGCCGGCGCTGGCCAGGGCGGAGAGGCCGGGGGCGTCGGCGCCGTCGAGCGTGACGACGTTCACGACACCGAGCAGCGCATTGCTGCCGTAAATGGAGGAGCCGGGGCCCTGGACGAGTTCGACGCGCTTGACCCAGTCCGCGACGATGGGGAATTCGAGCTGAGGGAGGCCCTGGTCGTAGATGGCGTCGTTGACGCGCTGGCCGTCGATGGCCATGAGGACGCGCGAGGAGTAGTCGCCGGGGCGGCTGAAGCCGCGCACGCCCAGGGTGCTGTAGCTGCGGGTGTTGCCGAGGTAGATGCCGGGGAGGCGGCCGAGCATGTCGCCAACGGTCTGGTGGCCCAGGGCGAGGGACTCCTGGCGGGTGAGGACGCTGACGGACGCGGGGGCGTCCATGAGGCTCTGCGCGTAGCGGGAAGGGCCTTGGACCTCGCGCTTGAGCAGGGCTTCGAGCTGGTCTTCGTCGTCGGGGGTGGAGGCGGCGGCGGTGGCAGCGCTGGTGGCGGGCGCGGGGGCGACGTCGGGAGGGGACGCGGTGGCGGCGGTGGGGACGCTGAGAAGAAGACCGAGGAGTTTCCAGACGGTCCGGGCGGTCGAGTACTTCACGGTCGAGGCCCCGCGCGGACGCGACGGGAAGAGATGCGGAGGGCGGCAGCTTATCGGCGAGGCGCCGAAGCGGCGCTGTCAGAGTTCACGGAAACGGCGAGCGGGCCGGGCTCGCGTTTTGCCCAGGCGCGCGGATCGTTCGCCAAGCGTTCCTCCGGCTCTGCTGCTGCCTAGGGCGCGGGGGGCACGCTCACGCCGAGCTCGCCCTGAACGACCGGTTTCATCGTGCCGTCCTTGTTGTAGCGGAGATGCTCGACGGTCACGGCGCGCCTGCCGATGGCGCCCTTGGTGTCGCCGATCGTCAGCGTGGCGTTGTGGAGGAACAGGTACCACTGGCCCTTGAACTGGGCGATGCCCGGGTGGATCGTGAAGCTGTTGGCGGCCGGTCCCGTCAGTTGGCCGCGATAGGTCCAGGGGCCGGTGATGCGTGGCGCGGTCGCGTAGGACACATGCTCGCTGCTCTGCGTCTTGCGGTCCCATGACGCATAGGTCAGGTAGTAGAGATTGCCGCGCTTGTGCAGCCATGGGCCTTCTTCGAAATGCGGCGGCGTGATCTCGAGGATGGGTCCGTCGATCTCGATCATGTTGGGCTTGAGCTTGGCGAGGTAGCAGTTGGCGTTGCCCCAGGCCAGCCAGCTGGTGCCGTCGTCGTCGGTGAACACGGTGGGATCGATGTCTTCCCAGTTGTGTTTGCCCTTGGGCGTCATCTCGTTGGTGATCAAGGCGGAGCCGCGCGCGTCGACGAAGGGGCCGGTCGGCTTGTCGGAGACCGCCACGCCGATGGCCTTGCCGGGATGCGTGCCATCGTGCTCGACGGCGGCGTAGAAATAGAACTTGCCGTTCTTCTCGATCGCCTGCGCCGCCCACGCGTCCGCTTGCGCCCATTTGAAGTCCTTGAAGTTCATGAAGTTCATGATCGGTGGATGCGCCGTCCATGTCTTCATGTCCTTGGTCGAATAGACCAGCCACTCGCGCATGTCGAACATCTGTTCGCGCGGTGCCTCGTCGTGCCCGACGTACAGGTAGAGCGTGTCACCGACGACCAGCGGGGCGGGGTCGGCGGTGAACTTGTCGCGGATGATGGGGTTGGTGCCGGCGGTGTGGTCGAGCCGGACCTGTGCCATCGCGGGAGCGGTGACCGCGAGCGTGCATGACGCCAGCCAGGCCAGGCAGATGCTGGCGCGACGGTTCTTCAAGAGCATGTGCTTCACTCGGGTGGTGTCCTTGCCGGCCAGGGGCCGGAGAGTCGATGGGCGTTCACGTGGACGGCCGGGATGGCGGTGTCAACGGCTGAAGGTCCAGTGATCGAAGTTGAACAGCGGCGCATCGCCGGCGCCCCGGAAGACCAGATACAGGTCATGCGTGCCGGTTGCTGCGGACACGGGCACGCTCTGTCGCTGCCACTCGTCCCACCCGCCCGTCTTGGCGACGGTCAAGGTGCCCAGATGGGGGCCGTCCAGGCTGTCCAGGCGAAGTTCGATGGCTCCGCCACCGGCTTCGCTGGCGACATTGGCCGTGAAGCGCTTCGCGCCGCCGCGGCCGAAGTCCACGCGATTGACCTTGATGTAGGTCAGGTCGGTGATGCGGGTGACGTACATGCCGACCTTGTCGCTGCGGGCCGTCTTGAGGCCGGGCGCCCAGCGGAAGGGGCGGTCACGGTCCCGCTTGATGCGGCTGGTCCAAGCGATGGTCTCGGCTTCGACGCGGGCATAGGGATTCAGCGGCTGCAGCGGTTCGACGCCCCGCTCGTCCCACCACGGCAGCATCTTGATCGTGCCGTCGGCCTCGTAGGTCATCCTGGCCACGGTCACGGAGCGGCGCTCGCGGTGCAGGGGCGTGTCGGCGAAGTTGAGTTCGTAGTTGAAGCCGAAGACATAGGTGCCGCCCATGAAGTCGATGATGCCCGGGTGGTTGCCCGTCGCATTGGCGTTGTGGTCCATGATGTGGCCCTGGTGGATCCACGGTCCGGTGGGCGTGTCGCTCATTGCGTAGCCGATCCCCTCGGGGCAGCAGGTGGAGGCGAAGGCCATGTAGTACTTGCCCTTGCGCTTGTAGAACCAGGGTCCCTCCTGATAGTCCTTCGGCGTCGGGCTGATCTGCGTGATGGGTCCGGAGTAGGACACCATGTCCTCGTTCAGCTTGACGTACCAGAGCTTCGGATTGCCCCAGTACAGATAGGCCTGCCCGTCGTCGTCGACGAACACCGTCGGATCGAAGAACCCGTCGCCCGGCTCGATCAGCGGCTTGCCGAGCGCGTCCTTGAACGGTCCCTCCGGCCGGTCGGCCACGGCCACGGCGATGACGTTCCTGGGATTGCCGGGGACGGTGATGGGCGCGTAGAGATAGAACTTGCCGTGGCGTGCCACGACTTGCGGGGCCCAGGCGTCGTTGTGCTGGTTCGCCCAAGGGAAGGTGGCGAGCGAGGCCACCACGCCCCTGTCGGTCCAGTTGGACAGGTCGGTCGAGGTGTAGAGGCGCCAGTCGCGCATCTTGAACCAGCCGGGCGCGTCGTCCTCATCGTGGCCGGTGTAGAGATAGACGACGCCCTCGTGCACCAGCGGGGCCGGGTCTGCCGTGAAGCTGGTCTGGATGATGGGGTTCTCGGCGTGCGCTGGGGGAGCGGTGGCGCAGAGGGCGGCGCAGGCGGCGAGCAGCAGGCGGCGGAGCGTCAGGTGGACTTGGTCTTTGATGGAAGGTGGCATGGGAGCCTTCGACCGGGGGGTCGTCTGTCGTTGACAGTCCGCGAGGCGGCTGGGTGTCGAGCCGGCGAGGCCTGCGGCCCGGGCTCCAGGCCGCGCAGCTTACGGTTCAACGCCAAGGACGACCGATGAAAAAAACTTGGCTGCGATACCGTTTCGACACGAGGCTGCGAGCGGCCCTGCTCCGCGAGACGGGGGGAAGGAGCTCGTGCGCGACGGCGTTCTTCGCAGCGGCGCCGCGCGGGATCGACGGCGCTGCGGCGCCTAAGCGAATCGCAGCAGGAACTCGGCCGTCTCTTCCGGCGCTTCGCCCATCAGGTTGTGCCCGGACGCCATCACTTGCACGTCCCATTGCGGGTCTTTGCGCAGCCGCTCATAGGTCTCGGTGAACGGGCTGTGCTCATGCCGCGAGGCCCACGCCAAGCCCCGTCTGGCCACTCGCTCGACGCCTCCGCGCCGGAGCGTCAGCGGCTGGGTGAGCGTCGCCAGCGGCTGCGCCACGAATCTCGCATCGCGCTGCTTGAGGAAGGAGGGCGGCTCCGCGGCTCGTCCGTCGGCGGCCATGTTCTTGATGAACAGTTCCCGATAGAAGTCCCCCGCGAGCGCCCAGCAGGAATCGCCGTCCTTGGGCACGTAGGCGTCGAGGAACACCAGCGCCTTGAGCCTTTCCGCGCATCGATCCGCCACGCCGGCCACGACCATCCCGCCATACGAGTGGCCGCACAGCACGACGTCCTTGAGGTCCTCGCACTGGAGGATCTGGACGATGTCCTCGATGTGCGTATCCAGATTCACCGGCGCGATGGCCAGGTGCTGCCGCTCGCCGAGTCCCGTGAGCGTGGGACGCCAGACGGTATGACCGCGGGCGCCCAGACGCTGCGCCTGATCGGCGAAGCCCCAGCCGCCATGCCAGGCGCCGTGGACGAAGAGGAAGTGGGACATGCCGCGACTCTGAAACTGAGGTTGCGATGCCAGTGCGCAGCAATCGGCGAGCCTGCTCGATTCGCCCCGGATCCCGCCACGGCTCCCACCGCCGCCGCCGCCATCACAAAGCCGCCGAGACCACCGCAGCCGCAGCCACTCGACATGGGCGGCGGCGGCGGATCCGGCAGCGTGGGGGCCACCCGCCCGATCGCCTCGCCCGGGTTGTACGGGCGGAAGGTGCTGGCGTTGTTGTGGATGTTGGCGACCTTGTTGGGGATCGACAGCACCTGCCCTTCGACCAGCGTCTCCGTGCCGCGCAACCCGTTCGCGTCCGCGATCAGGTACCACATCGCCGCGTCGCCCCACACGCTCTGCGCGATCGAGCTCAGCGTGTCACCGCCTCGCACCGTGTAGCTCGAGGCCGTCGCCGGCGGGTACTCCGGTCCGATCGGCTCGTAGTTCTGGTCGAAGTCCACGCTAGTGACCGGCGTGGGGTTGCTCAGGCGATTGAGCATTCGGGTCCATCGCGAGAAGGGCTTTGACGCACGGCTGAGCGGCTCCGCCAATCGCCTGGTCGAGCCCCCTCGCTCCAAGGTCGGCAAGGCATTTCCGACATTGCCAAGCAAAAGAAAGCCCGCTCGGCGCGGGCTTTCTGGGTGCTCAGCAAGTCATACGCTTGCTTCGAATCTTTGTCCAATTAGATTTCCCGCTCCTGAACTTGACAGTTTCTGCAGGAACTGAAGCCAGTGGTGAATAGCACCTTTCGCCTCAGATATCGAAAACTGCTTAGGCTGCCCGTCGCCAGAAGCCAGTTCTGGTATGTTCTCATTAGAGACTACGATCACTCCAATGTTGGCGCGCGGAGCCGTTAACCAGATATTCTTATCGTTTGCACTCCAGTCCGGCAACTCGGCATTTGGTGGCCGGTAGCTACCAGATTGCGCCAAAGTGAGGAGCGCATCCAGTTTCTGAAGCTCTTCTGGACGAGACTCAGAAATCAGATCAAGCAATGTGTCGGTCACGGCACGGTCAATACTCCCGTCATCGCGGAGTCCATAGAACTGCGGGATGGGCGAGCCGCTCGGAAGCTTGAACACTTCAGCAATGATTTTCATGGCGTATAGATAGGATAGCCGCGCCACAAGGGCATATTTGCAGTAGGCGGGAAGAACCTGAAGTCTACCCCGCTTGAACTACCAAACCAACTTCCATTCGGTAGTTGGGCTCGCGAAAAAATGCCTGACTCATTTCGCCCTTGGCTCGAGCAAGTGACCAATCATCCGGAGTGAGACTTGAATAGCCTCCATTATTGGACTTTAAATAGAAGTTCCCGTCAGGACCGAGCAGGTTGATTTGAGCTCGCATCGAGCCGTTGGCACCAACAGTCTCCGTACCCGGAACGATGTTCACCATGGGCGACGTAGAGAAATGTCCACCCTTGGCTGAATACGTGCCATTTGGGTTGAGCTTCACGTCGGCCTCGATGTGAGCGAAGTCCACTTGACCTCTCGCCTGCTGGTAGGCGGCTCTAAGGTCAGCCCAGGGCGAACCAGCCCGGTTGTTCGCTGCGATACGCTGAAGGGCAGACGCCTCGGCGTCTACCACCCGATTGATTGCGACAACATCCCCGACACTGGTCAAGCCTCCGGCATTGCCAAACTCATTTCCCGGCCTTCGACACTCCCTCTTGATATTTTGGATTCGGAATGAAATCTCCGACTATCTTCCCGTGTGCATCAACCTTCCACGCACCAACAATTGCCTCTGGCGGAACATATTCAGTTGCCGAATACGTTCCTTCAATCTTGTACACCCAGCCCTCCGGATTCGCCAAAGCTTCCTGAACGATTTCCGGCGTCACGTCGTGGGCCCCACTACTTTGACTCATTGCAAGCTCCTAATCCATGCAGCGTAGAACTCGCGTTGCTCTTGCACAGTCGCAATATCTTCAATAGATGCAGGTTCGAAGGTGTCCACCATATCGCTACGCCTCGCTTGGTGGCCTGACCTCAGCACATAAACCTTCCGCCCTCCGCCCATCTCGGAGGACATACGCGAAGGATAGGCGTTGAGCCGCGCCCCGTTGCAAAGCAGACGACATCCAGCGGCCTCCGCGTCGATGCGCAGTTGAGTAAGCGCAGCAAACAGGCTATCGCCCTGAGTCTCGACCGTTCCGAGCGCCGGACTCCGCGCGATAAGCCTGAAAGGCGCCATCGGTGAAAAGTCGACTTGGCAGTCTTCCGTTTGGCCTGACGGCAAAGAAACCTTTAGAGCAACGCTTTCCATGTATGTTCTCAACCAGGGTTATATGCCGGGTTCTTAATGAACGGGCCGCTAAATCTTCCACCCGCCCCCACAGGCTTCGCCCCCAGAATATCAGAAGGCTGAATCCCTCCAGGCACTGCAATTTCGAGCTCATCAGGGAATGGACTTCTGGTACCTAGTACAGCATTGACGTCGATTCCGTTTGCCTGCCCGCGAATGGTGTAGACGAACCCACCGCCTTGCTGCTCTGCAAGGTCTCGTGCGATGTTGGGGCTCGTCGATGTCGGCACGAACACGCTCGGTTCGTTCTCCGAAACGTACTTGAAGAGGTCAGTGTTGGTGCCGCGAGGCTGAAGACCTTCAGCGAAGATGGCACTAGGGTCACGAGCGTCGCCGCGGAAGATAAACGGCAGTCGAGGCGAGCCGGCGCCCGTCGCGACCGCGTCGGTGCCGGTCAACGCAGTATTGCCAAATACCAAAACGCCCGCGGAGGGCGGGCGTTTTGGCACAGGCTAGTTTGGTCGAGCCGGGTTTGAAAATCTCGCATAAGAGGGTGCTTTTCGCCAATCGCTATCGAAGGCGTCAATGAGCCTCCAAAGAAAGTCCTCTCGCCGAGCAGCGAAATAATCGTGTTGCTCCTTCAACGCAGCTTCCTTCACCTCAAGCCAGCAAAGCTCGTGCATGCAATAAGCTAAGGCATCAACAGAAAGCTCAGACGGTCCAGCAGCTCGAGCATGCCGGTAGCTATTCACAATCGAGCAAAGCCTTTCGGACAGCTCGACTCTTGACGATTCATGCGTCTTCAGGAAGACGAGCAAGTCCTCGTAGCCCTGCTCTATCGCCAGCGCATCTTCGTCTTTGTCCTCTGCCTCTCGCACTCGCTCGCACAGAGCTCGGAACTCATCAATTTGGTTTGAGGTCATTGCTTCTTCACCCAGCGGCCAAGTTTGAAATCAAACACCTTCTCGGTGTAACTGGTTACTGTAAAACCGGCTTTTTCAAATGCAGCCGTCGCCGCACTTTGCGCCGACTCACCCTCAGGTCGGTAGTGACCGGAAGCATTATCAAGCTTAACCTTTCCTCCGTAGGTATGCCCTTCACCTGCGGCTATAACCGGATTTCCGCCGCCAGTGAGGTCATAGTGACCATACTCGCCATTCCTAGGTATCGGGGACATCACCAAATTGCCGTCCGGCTCAACGACATAAAGAAAATCGCTTGAACGTGGTCCTCCGGCACGCCATGGAGCGAACGGCCGCGGGCCACTTTCAGGAATCTGGTTGTTGAAGACGGTGGGCGCCTTCGGTCCTGCGGCACCCGCAGTCGCGGCTGCGTCGATATTGCCAAGCCCCCCCGTTCGACCCGCCCCTTGGACCCGGGCCGCCATCATCGGCCCAGTCGCCGCCAGAGCCAAGTCCGGCATGCTTCTACCTAGCGCGTAGCTGTCGTTGCGGTATAGCGCGTTGATCGGCGCAAATGGTGCCGAGACCACCCCCTTGATCAGCGAGCCTGCTGTGCCAGCCACGCCGTTGCTATCAATGGACTGGTAGAGGGCGCTATGAGGGCGGTAGAAGGCATCCGCGCCCGTAGCCAGATTCCAAATCGCCGCGCTGCCCTTTCCAAGCGTATCAGTCACCGTCGTTGCGGCCTCAATGGTCGCCACGACCGGACTTTGAAGGATGGACAAAGCCCCATCCCCCGCTCCGCGAAGGAACTTTCCTGTTGGATTGAACGTCAGGAAACCAGACCATTCGTCCATTGACGTAATCGCCGGCTCAATGCGTTCGCCAGAAATTGACTGCACCTCCCCAGCCGAAGATCCGGACAAGCTCAGGATGCGGGTTTCCGGCCGACTCGGAGCAGAAACCGGACTCCCACCCAAATCGGAGATGTAGACCGCCCCCTTGCTCTCCCTGATCGTGATCCGTCCGCCGCCGATCGACGCGCGATCAGCCGCTGCGATCTGGACATCATCGGGGTTCGCTCCCAGGGGCTCATGAGACTGTGCGCCGTTGAGCAGCTCCACGGTCCTGTCGTCCAGCTCGAGGGCCGTCGACGTTTCCGCGTTGCTGAACCTCAGTTCGCTTCGCGCCACAGCGTTGTCTTGATAGACGCTGCTCGCTGAGTCGAAGCTCTGGCCAATCCCGTCGCTCATGCCCCGCGCCAATGCAGCGGCGAATGCCACCCCCAAGCGCGAGCGCGTCTCTGCGGTGTTCAGACCCAGCACCTGGCTGCTGGCCCAGGAGCCGCCAACCGCTGCGCCGGCAGACACCGCGAACCGCGTGAGACTCTGGTCGACGCCGCTCATCACGTCCGCGACCGCCTGGCCTGCGAAGTACCCCGCCCCCGCGCTCACCGTCGCCGCGCCTACTTCCCGCCAGCTCCATTTGCCCTGGATCGCCTGCGTGACCGCCGAGCTCACCCCTGCGCGCACGACCGCGTCGGTCACTCGGCTCAGCGTGCTGGCATTGGCAGTGGCCGATGTCGCTCCCGGCGCAGGTCCGAAATAGGAGCCCACGCCCGCCGTGATTCCAGCCGCCAGCGCGGATTGGCCCACCGCCTTCCAGCTGAACTTCTCGACGTTCCCTGTCGCCATGCCAACGACTTGACTCGCGATGGCGCCGGCGGCCGCACCGATTGCCGCTCCAGCCACCATCGCCGCCGTCCCCGTGACCGTCACGCCCGCTGCCGATCCCCCGGACAGAACCGCCAAGCCCGTGTTGAACGCGCTCGCGCCCGAGGTCGTAACTGCTCCAAGCGCTTCAGCAGCTGCGCCTGCGGTGTAGATCGTCACCACCACGGCCACCACAATCATTACGAACGCCCCAAGGCCACCGCAGCCGCCGCCACTCGACATGGGCGGCGGTGGCGGATCCGGCAGCGTGGGGTCCACGCGCCCGATCGCCTCGCCCGGGTTGTACGGGCGGAAGGTGCTGGCGTTGTTGTGGATGTTGGCGACCTTGTTGGGGATCGACAGCACCTGCCCTTCGACCAGCGTCTCCGTGCCGCGCAACCCGTTCGCGTCCGCGATCAGGTACCACATCGCCGCGTCGCCCCACACGCTCTGCGCGATCGAGCTCAGCGTGTCACCGCCTCGCACCGTGTAGCTCGAGGCCGTCGCTGGCGGGTAATCCGGCCCGATCGGCTCGTAGTTCTGGTCGAAGTCCACGCTCGTGACCGGCGCGGGGTTGCTCAGGCGTTCGCGCTGCTGCTTGGGCGTCTCCGACGTGCGAGCCAGTTGCTCCGCGTACGACACCCGGCTTGGCCCATCGTTGCCGATCTCGCCAATGCGCCGGTTCGCCGCGTAATAGAACCGACGCTCATACGTCAGGCGATTGTTGCGAATGTCCTCTCGCCGCAGAACGAGTCCTTGCGCGCTGTTGAAGTAGTTGACCGTTCGCGACTGTCCCTCGACCAGTTGGCTCTGATGCCCGTTGGTGTTGTAGAACAGCTGCGAGGTCGCGTCGCCTCCCGGGCCATGTTTGGTGATCGTCGATTGCTTTGCCGAGTCCCAGTACGCGTACTTGTAGGTCGTGCTCACCGCCGCTCCCGCATTGGGATCAGCGGGCAGGGTCTCCACCTTGGCCAGCGCTCCGAAACCACCGCCCGAAGCGGCCGTTTCCAACCGGTCGACGTAGTACTGATACGTCGTCGTCCCGTTCTCCCCCGCTGTGGCGCTCCCCGACACGGTTTCCGACATCTGTCGGTTGTCCTTGTCGTACACCATGTCCCGCGTCTTCGAATAGATCAGGTGACCATCGGTGTCCTTCTTCCACAGCCGCATTTGCGCCGTCCGTCCCAGCGCGTCGACCCGGCGGCGCGCCACCAGTTGGCTGTCGATCAGCGTGTCCTCCAGGTAACCATCGGTCGAGTAGCGGTACTCCTCGATCTGCCGGGCGTTCGCCTTGAGCGGGTCCGCCACGTCGGCCTTGATGCGCTGACCCAGACCGTCGTACCAGAGCCTCACACTGTCCTTGTCCAGGACGATGGAGCCGTTCGTGTCTCCTGCCGATGTGCCTCGCATCGTCAACTGGCCCATGGACACCGTGAATCGGTTGGCCGCGTCGTACTCGTACCAGAGCTCGTCGTGCGCCTCAAGTTCTCCGGAATAAGGGTTCCAGTAGGTGGTGATCGCAGCGCGACGGTTGCCCACGGCGTCGTACTCGTAGCGCAGATCGTGTGTGCCGTCGGTGCCTCGCACCCGCGCCAGGCGATTCAGTTCGTCGTACTGGATGTCGCTGCTTTGGTATCGCGCGAACTTGGCCCCGCCAGGCAACCGCTCAAAGTAGGCCTCGACCGTTCGATTGCCGGCGTTGTCGTAGCCGTACTCGCTGATGGTGCCAGCGCCGGCATCCGTCACGCGAAGCAGCATGCCATTGAGCAAATAGTCGTAGGCGATATCCTGCCCAGCGTTGCTGGTCTGGGAAGCCAGGCGGCCGGCCCGGTCGTAGACATAGGTGTACTTGCGCCCTCCGAGATCCTGATGCCAGGTCGTGCGGCCGAAATAATCGATGTCATCAGTCAGCAGATGTTCGACGTCATCACTCAACGGTCCGTCATCCGCCTGTCTCGTCGTACGCCGGTAGCCGCCTGTGTCGACGTTGCCTGCCCCGCGGATCGCTCGGCCGCTAGCGCCGACTTGAATCCACTCGTACTTGTAGGACGTGACAGCGCCTTGCGCTGACTTTGTCGAGACAACGCGCCCCAGCGAGTCGTAGAACGTCAAGCTCGTGAATCCAAGGGCATTCGTCTGACTGATCCGCTGACCCAGCGCGTCGTACGCATAGCTGTCGGTCAGCGTCGACCCCACAGCCGCGCTACCGCTGAAGTTCTCGACACGTTGGATCCCGAGCCGGCGGACCACGATCAGTCGACCGAGCTTGTCGAAGTCCTGCTCAATCTCGACCTTCGGAGCACCGGCCAACACTTCATTGCTCAGCTTGCGCGCATCGCCGAAGACGTCGTAGCGCGTCTCGCGGGTGTAGTTGTCCGGCGTCCACTGGACCGCGGCCTGTTCGCTCGCAGCGAGATAGCTCTGCCGCGTCTTGTTGCCGTTGGCATCGATCGACGCGACCAATCGCCCCTTGAGGTCATAGCCATACGTCGTGATCGGAGTGATCCGGCGCACAAAGCCGTTGGCCAAGGTCTCGAAGGTCTGAGGCTCCGTCTTGGAGATCAACTTGCCCAGCGCGTTGTACTCGAAGCGGGTGCGCAGCGCACTGGCATCGAATGTGAACGTGCCAAGATTCGCCTTCTTGTAGATATTCAGCATCGCCTGCGCGCGCTGCTGCGTCGCGTCGTCGTATTCCTCGACGATCTCCCCGAATGCGTTGTAGGCCTGGTGCCGCACCACTTGCGCGCGCGCGTCCAGCGCCGCCACGTACTGCTTGACCTCGTACGTCGATCTGTCGCCTTGGCCGCCCAACTGGATTTCTCCACTCACGACGATGGGCTCTCCCCCCTCGTCTGCGACTGCACCACCGGCCGTATTCAGCACACGCAGCGTGTACTGGTGTGACTCCGGCGTCTCCACGACCTTACCGCCGAAGGGCTGGGCCCAGGTGTAGATCATGCGATCGACCGTCCACACGCCAGTCAGCGTCACCGTGGTCGTGCCATCGATGCGCAGTTCAAGCTTGGTGGCATCGGGCCGGTTCTTCGGTCCTTGGAGGACGATCGGCTGCAATGGCATCCGATCAGCCACGGTGGTCCCAGGCACCACCTTACCTGTGCCTTCGATGCGGAAGCTGCCGCGTCCCTTGCTCGTCAGGACGCCACCTTCAAGCCGCTCGTACGTGTAGTCGAAATCGCGAGGATTTCCTTCCGGCGATCGAAGGTCGTCTAGTTTGAGCCAGAGTTGATCGCCAACGCGAACGAACGAACCTGTTTGTGGCGAGCCTCCGCCGCGCGGCGTCATCGTGACCGACATCGTCGTTCCCGCAGACGCAGGGAACCGAAGGAAAGAGGTCTCCTTGATCTCTCCATCGCCGGTATAGGTTGCCAGTCCGCTGCCATTCACCGAATAGTGACCGGCACCGACATACCGAATATTTCCTGTCGCATCCCGGCCTTCGAAGGTGATCTCGAAGTTCTTGCCCCACTCCGCCTGAGGAATGTTCCATTGGAAGGCGCCATCCTTCAACGTAGCGACGCGATCCTGCCACTGCCCACTCGGAGTCTCTCTCACCTTGAGAGTCGGCAGCGTCGCAGCATTCGGGACGGTCAGCTTGACCATGCCATCGGCGAGCGCGCGGCTCTGGAGCCCACTCACCGTTGCCATGCCTCCGGCGGACAGCGAGATCACGCCAGTGAAGCTCGCAGTGGCTCCGGCATAAGCGATCGAGATGTCGCCTGGCCCCCATTGAGTCAGGAGACCTGACAGGTTGAGATTGAGATAGCCATCGCTCGACCACCGCCCAGCATCGTTCGCGGCAAACGACACCTGCTTGTCTCCGCGGTTTAGCACTATCGAGGCCTCCAGGCCGACGGGCACAGACAGCTTTGCCACCGGTTGGTAAAGCACCAGGTCGTTGGTAGTGAAGCTTGTTGATGGCCCGACCCTGAATGCCCCTTCTCCCGCTCCGATCAGCAGGGTGTTGCCACTAACAGAACCGGAGATCCGGTAGCTGAACGACAAGTCCTTTGCTGTGGTGCGCATCAGCGCGAGGCCCGCTGGCAGCTTGCTCCAGAGGATCTCGAACCTGAGCGCATTGCCGGCACCAACCACTGAATACTGGTCAGTCGACAACTGCACACCGCCCACCCGCAGATCGATGGCGCTCCCCGGTGGAATGCTCGTCAAGGAATTGCTTAGCGCCAGGGGCAGCACGATGGTCTGGTCTGCCAACTTGACCCGGGTCAGAGTGTCTTGCACGAGAGCGAACGGCGGCGTGCCCGTATCGCCGCGGAACTGGCCGCTGTATCGTGTCGCCGCATTGCTTGACGACTCCACCATGAAGTCCAGAACCTGTCCGTTCGCAATCGGGAGGCTGGCCGTAGAGAGCCGGCCACCCGTGAAGCCGATGGACGACCAGTTGTCGTTCGTACCGGCATTGCGATACCAAAGCGTCGCCCCTTCCCCATTTCTGAGACTTTCGAACTGGAGGTAGTTCGTTCCCTGAATGCTCGTGTAACGGATCTCGGGTGCCGGCACGTCCGATGCACTGCTGATCAGCAGGCCTCTTGTGGAGCTGACGTTGACCCTCGTCGAGGTCGCTTTGACGAGTGAGCCGTCCGTCCTGCGCCAGCGCACGACCACGTCGATATCCGATCCCTGTGGACTCCCGAATGACGACAGGTCCACGACGCGCGTGTCGTTCGTGCCGGACGGATAGGCTGCTCCCAGTGGCGCATCAAGCACTCGCTCAACCCGGCCGCTCTTGACAGTCACTTCAGGGGTCAACGGCTGACCTCCCGTGTCGCTCTCCTGGGGAACGATCAACTGCGGTGACTGCCATTCGACAGACCATGACTGATCCCATTCGTAGCCGTCGCTGCGCTGAAGGCTCGACCGAATCACGAGCGTGGCCAGCTTGAAGCGATTCGAACCCGACACGGCCACCAAGTCATACGGAGTAGAGCTCGTGTTGCCAACGCCGGGGCCGGAGATATCGAGTGCCTGGGTGCCTCCGCGGGCCATGCGGTACGACGGAGTTGAGGAGCCCTGTCGATAGAGTTCGTATCCGAAATCCGGGAACGACGACGGCATTGTGAAATCCACGCGCGCCAGCGTCGGATCCGGACTGGCCTGCCACGACTGTTGACTGCCTGACCAATCCAGCCGGACTCCGATCGGCACCTGACCGCGTACAGCAGTCCCTTGGGGCCAGACACCATCGGGTCCGTAAAGTGCGCCAGAGACAGCGCCCGATTTCGGCATCTGCGGCACGACCGCCGCGCCTCCCGCCGTAGGTTGTGGCGAGAGAACGCCTCCAGAGCCACTCGCCTGATTCGCGGAGCTTCCTCCTGTTCCGGTCTGAGTTCCGATGGCGCCATACAGGGGCGCCAACTGCTGTGTCACTACGTCGCGACGCCGCGCGACGTCGGTCTGGTAATCCACCGCAATCTCGACCGTCTTCAACAGTTGATTGCGACCGTCGTGCACGCTGAACGTGTGGTTCAGATTGACCAAGTCCTGCGCAGCGTCGGATATCGACTTGTTGCGCAGGTCCACCGACGCAACGCCACTGACGATCTTGCGCGTCGTGTTGCCATTGCGGTCGTACAGGAAGATGGCGATCGCGCCGCCCTCGCTGTTGTTGCGCTCGACCTTGCCCAGCACGTTGTACTCGGCGAACTCCTGCCAACCGTCTCCCAAGCCTTTCCCAGTGATCTCACCGAAGACGTTGTAGCGAGTGCGCCGGATCTCACCAGTCTGCAGGTGCGTCGCATCGCCGTCGTATTCAGCGGTCACGCGGCCTGACAGGTCGTAGGCATAGCGTTTGACGATGTCAACGCGGGTCTGGTCTGCCCGCAGCACCGATTTGGCCGTCGAGCGGCCGATCCGGCCCAGCGAATCAAGTTCAAGCAGCGTGTAGTTCCCCGCCGCATCGACCGTTCCAGTTCGGTCGCCGTTGGCGTTGTAGCCATAGGCAGTGATCCGGTCGTCGCTCTCCGACGCGGCGTCCAGCCCGCGCTGGATCGATCGCGACACCAGGCCCAATCCGTTGTACTCCGTCTCGGTGACCGGTGTGACCCAGCGCCCCTGGTAGTCAAGGAATCCGGGAGCGACGCGACGCGTTTCGCGGCCAAGCCTGTCGTACTCGATGGTGGTCTCGTTCCAGACTTGCGAGTTGCCGTCGGGGGTCAGGCCCACCAGGTCGCGTTGCTTCTTGACGTTGCCCAGCCCGTCGTACTCGAAGGTCGAAACCGCATCCATCGTCGCGGCATTCGCCGCGCCGGACGAGCCTAGGTAGGTGGAGGCCACACCCAGCACGCGTCTCTCGACAACTCGGCCGACGCCATCGAGCACGAACGTCGTTGTGCGGGCACCCGTCAGACTCAGCCCGGCACGCAGTGCGGCCGGGTCGCGTACCGCCACAGGCCGAGCTGTGTCGTTCTGCGTGCTGTAGGCGGCTACGCGCGCGGCGTACTTCACCTCGGCCGTTGGCGCCGACTGGAACCCCTCGTAATCCCAGCCAACCGCATACGACTCCTGATCGATGCGCAGCACTTTGCGGCCGACCTTGTCGTAATAGGTGTAGACCGAGTTGCCCCGGCCGTCGATCTCTCGAACCACGTTGCCGGCTGCGTCGTACTCGACCCTCTGAAGGCGCACGCTCGTGTAGTCGGACAGGCCCGACAGGATGTCGTTGCGCGCCGGATCAGCTTCCCAGTAGCGGAAGTTGTCCCGCGTCTTCTCCACGAGACGGCCGAGCTCGTCATAGCTCGATCGCGTGATCCGGTCCGCAGCCGGCACGGCCGACGGGGTCAGCGCAGTGACGGCCTGCCCGGGCGCCGGAGACCCCACTCGCGTGCTCATTGCGCGCTCAACCAGCACATGACCGGCGGCGTCATACTCGTAAGCGGTGTAGGCGCCATCGGCCGCCACCTGCGCGATCTTGTTGCCCGCCGCATCGAACTGGCTGAAGGTGTGCGCTCCATCAACGACCCGCTCGTTCACCCAGTTTCCTCGCGACACCTGCTCGACCACACGCCCCAGCGCGTCGTAGCGTGTCCATTCGACCGGAATGACGGTGGATGCTGTCTGGCTCGCGCCATCGAACGCCGTGTAGGCCGTGCCGATTCGATGCGTGAGGCGGCCTGCCTTGTCGTAGCGATAGCGTGTGACGCGCGTCTCCGCCAGCCCGTCGGCCTCGACGGAGGACGTGCGGTTGCCGAAAGCGTCATAGCCGTACCGGTTCACGACCGCGCGGCCGTTTGCCGTCACTGGCAAAGCTTCAGTGACCGTATTGCCAAGGCGGTCAGTATTGAACACCGCAGTGCCGCCCACCTTGTTCGTCACCGCCTTGTCGAAGCGGTTGCCGTTCACGCCGTAGCTGGTGGATTCGGTAGCCAGGCGCGACGCGTCGGTCGTCGACGTCAGTCGGTCCAGCCGGTCGTAAGCATTCGTTGTCAGGGCGTCCTTGACGTGATCGGTGGTCGCGGGCGCTTGGCCTACCGTCGGCGCGGCGATCCGGTTGTAGTAACGCCGCACCGATGCGATCTGATTGCTGCCCGCGCCCCAATAGGTCGTGCGCGCCGCATACCCCTCCGGGTCCACTTGCAGCGTCACCCGGTTGAGTTTGTCAAAGTAGAAGTACCCGGCGTTTCCCAGCGGGTCGGTGACTTTCACCGCGTTGCCGAAGGCGTCGTATTCGCTCGACGTGCGCAAGCCCATCGCGTTGATCGTGGCCGTGCGACGACCCGCCGCGTCGTACTCATGCCTGGTGGTGTACTTGTCCAAGAAGGCCTGCCGGTCCGCCGCCGTCAGTTGCTCGGCGGCTTCCGGTTTGCCTTGCCGCAGGCGTTCCGCGCGCGCCCAGGCGCTGTTGGCGCTCGCCAGCGCAACACCTCGTGCCTCGACCTCCGTGACCAGCCGCCCGTTCGCGTCGTAGCCATATCGCGTCGTCGATGCCGCGTCGGTATCCTGCGCGAGGGTCTTCTCGACCACATGACCCGCGTCGTCGTAGACATAGCCTGTCTTCGTCGCCTCGGCGCGGCCGTACGCCGAGACGCTGACCTTCAGTCGGCCGCCTGCGTCATATTCATTGCGTGTCTCCACGCCCATCGCGTCGACGGTACTCAGTACCCGCCCGGCCTTGTCGAGCTCGACACTGCTGGTGTGGTCGTCCGCGCCCGGCGCCGGCGCCGCGTCCACCGCGACCTTGCCGGCATAGCGGATCGTCGTGGTCTTCAGCCCCTGGTAGCGCATCTCGGTGACGAACCCTTCGGCGTCGTACTCGTAGCGCAGCCGGCCCGCGTTGTCGTAGCGGAAATTGGTGACCCTGTCCTGCGCATGCGTCGCTGGCGTCCCCAGCGTCGCCGCGTTCCAGTCCGCGCCCGCCGAGCGCAGCGCCTGCATCTTGGCTGCATCAGCCGCCCGCGCAAACGCGGTCTTCTGGCGCAGATTCCCCGCCCCGTCATACGCCAGCACCGTGATGCCGCCCTCGGCATCCACCAGCGCCGCCGTGCGGCCCAGCGCGTCATACAGAGTGCTCGTCACACGGTCGTTCTCATGGCTGGCCGGCGGTGCAGCGCCACCGTCCATCCAGGCCACCGTGTCCGCCACCGCCGTCGCATAGGCGATCTGCTGCTTCACGCGCCCCACGCCGTCGTAGCGGAACTCCACCACCGTGCCCGCGGCGTCAACGCTGTACTTGACGCGCCCGTCCTTGTCATAGACCCGGCCCGTGACCTCGTCCTTGGCCGGCATGCTCGTCAGCTGCGCGGCCACGGCCTCGCGCGTGGGCGCCATGCCCAGCCCTGCGAGGACCGACGCGCCCAGCGGCGTGGCCAATCGCGTGACTCGGCGCTCGCGTCCCTCGCCGTCGTATTCGGTGTAGCGCACCGCGCCCATCGGATCGATCTGATAGACGAGTCGATTCGCGTCGTCGTATGCGTAGAGCGTGCGCGCTCCAGCCCAGTCGGTGCTCGATGCCAGGCGCCCCGCCGCGTCATAGGCATACGTGCGGGTCAGGTTGAGGTCGGCGGCACTGGCCCCGGCGTCCGTGATCTCAGCAACGCGGCGCCCCAGCTTGTCGTACTCGTAGCGCGTGACGACACCATTGGGGTCGATGACCTTCAAGGTGCGGCCGTTGGCGTCAAGCTCGTAGCGGGTCGTCAGTGCCAAGCCTTGTGGATCCTGCTCGCTGGGGTCCACGGTGACGGACACCAGCCGCCCCGCGAGGTCGAAGCGCTGCAGCGTGCGACGGCCGTCGGCTTCGGTGGTCAGCACCGCAGTGCCGCTGTCGGTATCCTGGTAGTCGTAGCTGGTCGTCAGTGTCAGACCGCCGTCGTCGATCGTGCGCGACTTGATGCGGTTGAGCGCGTCGTAGGTGAACTTCGTCACCGTGCCATTGGCATCGGCGCTCTCCGCCACGCGTCCCAAGCTGTCGTACTTGGTGCCGGTCGCATTGAGCGGCGTCGTGATGGTCTTGAGCTCCCCGTTCTCTGTGTACGCGTAAGTCGTCGCGACGTTGTTGCCGTCGATGCGAGTCTCCACCTCCCCGAGGCGGTTGCGCGTCACGCGGCTCTTGATGTTTTCCGGGGTCGTCACCTCTACCGTACGCGCGGCCAGGTCATAGCGATAGACCGTCGTCTGGTTGTTGCCGTCGGTCGTCGCGGTGATCCGATTGAATGCATCGTAGGCGGTGGTGCGCAGGGTCTTGCCGCCGTCCACCGTCTGAACGGCGCGACCAATGCGGTCATAGCCGATGGTGGACTCGACATTGCGAGCGTCCGTCGTCTTCACCACCCGCCCGAACGCGTCGTACTCCGTCTTCGTCAGCGCATTGAGTCCGCCGACGTCGTCCGCGCGCGCCTTCAGCAGGCCGCGGCGGTCGTAGGCCAGAGACTGCGACACGACCGTGCCATCGAGGCGGACCTGCGAGGTAACGGAACTGGCCTCCCCGAAGGCGTTGTAGCTGGTCGAGGTGGTATAGCCCAGTGCGTCCGTCGTGCTCTTGAGCCGACCGCGCGCGTCATAGTCGAACACGGTCTGCGCGTTGGCATACGGCTGTCCGCCAACGCGCTGGTTCAGCAGTTCCTGCACCGCGTTGCGGATCGCGGTACTGGCCAGTCCGCCGCTCAGCGCGTTGAGCGTCGTCGCCCCGAGGCGACCACCGTAGGCGATCGTCTTCACCAGTTGGCCCAGACCGTCGTACTGGTTCTCCTGCACCTCGCCCAGCGCATTGATCGTGTGGGTGAGCTGACCGTCCTCGTTGTAGAAGAAGATCGTGCGCTGCGTGCTGGCGCCGTCGGAGACCACCTGGCTCGTCTTCCGGCCGGCCGCGTCGTAGGTGTAGAGCGTGCCGTACTGCGCCCAGATCGCGTCCACCTGCGACTGCGTCTGGCCGTCGGCCAGCAGCGCAGCGCCCCGCGCGCTGAGTTCGCCGATCACGCGACCGAGCGCGTCGTAGCGGACCTTCTGCGTGCGCGCCTCGGCCGTGCCCGCCGCTCGGGTGGTGGAGACAACGCGCCCCATGTCGTCAAAGACGAAACGTGTGACGGTGCCGTCCGCGTCGGTCTGCTCGTCGAGTCGACCCAGCGCGTTGTAGTGCCAGAACTCGGTGCGGTCGCCGCCCAGGCCGGCGGTCGCCGCCGGACGCCAAGCTCCCGCGCCCGCATCAAAGGCGGTGATCTGCGCCGCCGTCAGTTTCGCCGCGTAGCGTGTGCGCTGCGCTACGTTGCCACGATCGTCGTAAAGCTGCTCGGTGACGTAGCCCTCGGGGTCGATCTCGCCAAGGAGGCGGTTCTGACCGTCGTAGACGTAGCGGGTCGCCTGATCTTGGGGCGAGGCGGCCGCCGGGCGCAACTGCGCCAGTGTGCCAGTTGCTCGCTGCGCCGTGGGCGCCGGATCTGCATACCGCAGACGGGCGATCACACGCCCGGCCGCATCGTATCGGTACTCCACCAGGAAGCCCTCGGCGTCGAGTTCCCCCTGAAGCCGGCCCTCGGTGGAGTAGAACTTGCGCGTCACGCGGTCGTTGTCCGCATCGGCCAGCGGCGTCGCATTGGTGACCGTGGGACTGGCCGCGAATGCTGCCAGATCGATCGCATTGGCGTAGCGCACGGTGCCGGTGACACGTCCGGTGCCGTCATAGCGGGTCTCGGTCACGAAGCCGGCCGCATCGACGGTGCGCGTCGGACGTCCCGCAGCGTCATAGAGAGTCCATGCGCGCTGGTCCTTGGCGCTTTCCGCAGGACGGATAGCCGCCAGCGTCGGCACCGCAGGCGGGTCGGCCCAGGCCGGATTGGGTGACGTGCCCGATAGCGCCGCCAGTGGCGTCGCGTACACGATGGTCTGGATCGGCCGCTGGGCTACGTCATAGCGGAACTCCGTCACCGTACCGTTGCCATCGATCTCGGCGACCTTGTTGGCCCGCTCGTCGTACAGATACCAGCGCAAGACGCCGGTGGCATCCTGGCTCTTGTAGAGCAGCCCACGTCCGTCGTAGTAGTTCGTCGTCGTGCCCAGCGCGTTGCCGTTCTGCGTCCGGCTCACCCCCAGCAGCCGCCCCATCTTGTCGTAGGTGCTGACGGTGACCAGGCCGTTCTGCTCGGTCACCGTCGAGACGTAACCGCTGCCGCCTTCCTGATGAACATAGCTTGTGAGGATGCCGCCCTGCTGACGGCTCAGCACGCGTCCCAGGCCGTCGTAGGCGTAGGCGACCGTGGCGCTGGCGCCATCGGTCATCGTCAGCAGTCGACCGGCCGCGTCGTAGGCGTAGACGACAACGCGCGCTCCGGCGGCTTGCCCGTTGCCCGCTGCATCCGTGGCCGCGTAGGCGGTTTCGCGCAACTTCTGGCCACGCAGGTCATACACCGAATCCACGCGGCTGGTTCGCGCCTTGTCCGCGCCGTCCACCCAGGTAGCCAATTGCGCTTCGGTGGGCGTCTGCGAGATCGTCAGCGCGCTCACGTTGTAGGCGCCGCCAAGGTAGGTGATCGTGCTTGTGGGCAACTTGCCGGTGTAGCGCAGCTCCGTGACCACGCCCTCCGGGCTGAGTTTGAAGCGCAGCTTGCCTTCGGCATCGTAGACGTAGCGCGTCGTGGCCGGCGCCGCCGGTTGGCCCGTGCCATTGCCATCCGGGTCGGCAACGGCATAAACCGTCTCCGTAGTGACCAGCCGGTTCACGTAGGTGCGGCGCACCGTGTTGCCCGCCGCGTCCCGGACCAGGATCAGATTGTTGTCAGCATCGTAGTTGTAGACCGTGACGCCGCGGTCGTAGCCGGTAAAGGTGGCCTGGTTGTCGGTCGTGTAGTACTCGATGAAAGTCCGGATCGTGTCGTTGGTGACCCCGTTGTTGGCACCTTTGGAGGGATGGCTCTGCTTGAGGCGGCCGGTGCCGTCGTACCAGAAGTCCGTCGTGAAACCTCCAGGCTGAGTCACGCGCAGCGTGCGGGCGGAAGTGTTGTACTCGTAGGTCGATATCTGGCCATCCGCGCCCCAGCTCTGCGAGAGGCGCGCCAGCCCTTCGCTGACGACCCACTTGAAGGTCTGCGAGGTACCGTCGCTGTTGACGATGCTGCGAAGCATCCCGTTGGTGATGTCGGTCGAGGCGACATAGGTGTAGTCGGTGGTGTAGACCTTGCCATCGGCAATGGTCCCGTCCGCAGGCGACAGGTCCACCGACACACGCGAGAGCCGGCCGTTGGCGTCGTAGGCATACAGCGTGCTCGACACGGTCCGGTTTTGCTCGTCCACCACGCTGACACGCTGCAGGCGATCGCCGCTGTACTCATAGACGATACGCCCGCCGGTGCCTGCGGCGTCGGCCGACATGCCCGTCAGGTGTCCGCTTGCGTCGTAGCTGAAAACGGCGTTGAGCAGCGTCGGCGAGTTCCAGCTCAGCAGCCGGCCTGTGACGACATCGAATGCACCGGACTGCGGCCCGTTGCTGAAAATGGCCTGCTTCCCATCCCCGCTGAGCGTGAGATAGGTGTCGGGACCGGAGCTGGTCGTGCTGACGTAGCGATTGGTGACCCAGGTATACAGGCGCTCGGCCCCGTCCTCCTCGGCAACCACCACCGTGCTGCCGGCTGCTCCCCACGCGCCCGCCGTGAGGCGCATGGACTGGCGCACGAAGCCGACGATCCAATTGTCACCGTTGTCGTCGTTGAAGCTGCCCCTGCTGTTGTAGGTCCGGAGTGCACGAAGGTCGGTGCCAGCGGCCGCCAGAACGCCGTCCTGGTCCTGCACGATGAGGTTGCCGGTGTAGCCGTTGACGAAGATCTGCGTGTTGCGAAGACCCAATCCGCCCTGATTCCACACCCCGGCTTGATTCACCGTCCCCGTGTAGGACGTGTAGTTCAAGCCCAGACCGCTTCCGTTGACAACACCGACCATCTCGTCTGTCCCTTTGATTGCATCGCCGAGGCGGGACGGATTCGCCCTTGAACGCCTCGATACGAGCAATACATCTCGGGATTCGCGATGCGGTTTAGGCCGTGTCGATATCAGCTTGTAACCAATCGCAAAGGCGTCGCTAGGTCGAGAGTGCCTTCTTTTCCCCATCGCTAAACCGCAGCTCCCAGGTCGGGATAAGCTGTGGAGGGACCAGATGCGCTATCGCGTTCCATCGGCCCGTGCCGCCCCTTTCTGTTCACTGCCCATCGCCATGTCGCAGACTTTCGACACCCTAATCCAGCAGGGGCTCCACGCCAGCGAGTCCAACGACACCGAACTCGCGCTCCAACGATTCCGCGAGGCCGCACAGGCCGCCCCGGCCAACGGCCTACCGCATTTCCTTGCCGCCGGCGAATTTGCCCAGGCCGGCCGCACGCAGGAAGCCGAGAACGCGTATGCGACGGCGGTGCTACTGGCGCCGGACATGGCGATCGCGCGATACCAACTGGGGCTGCTGCAGTTCGCCACAGACCGGCTGGCGCTGGCGCTGACGACGTGGCAGCCGCTGCTGACGCTCGGCGAGAACGATTTCATGCGGTGCTTCGCACAGGGCTTCTTCGCGATGGCTGCGGAAGATGTGCCCGAAGCTCGGGCGAAGTTCCGCGCGGGCCTGGCCCTGAACACGTCGAATCTGCCGATGAACCACGACATCGAACGCGTGCTGGCGAGCTTGGAAGAGATCAGCGCAACCCGGACGGGGAATGCAGTCACGGCAACGACGCCGGGGGGCGGCAACGCGGCTGCGAGCAATGCTGAGGACGCGGATACGGAGCCAGCGCTGGATTCCCGCGATGCTTCAGCGCATGTGCTGCTGGCCAACTATCAGCCGGTCGGCAAGCCGAACTGAGCCAGGCGACGATGACGCGGATCGATCGCCCCGATCGCGGCACGCCGCCACGTCCTGTGAGGGGCGAGGGCGGGGACAAGCGCACCAGCCCGTCCGGTCGCGCGTCGCAGAAGGGCAGCTCTGGCGCCGTCCTCGGCGGTGGGGGCGGCGGTGGCGGGCAGCCGCCGACGGCCGCACTGGACCGGGTGCATCAGGTCATGATCGACAAACCCGGCGATGACCGCGCGATGCTGCGCGCGATCATGGAGCCGACGCTGGCGTCCGCACTCGGGCGCGATGCGGCGGTAGACCCCGCGTTCTTCGCGCTGGTCGATGCGGTGATCGATACGCTACTAGCGTCGCCGGAGGCGATGCGCCTGCTGGAGCAGGCGAGGGCGGAGATGGCGCGGGCCGCACGTTGAATTGGCCGCCACGAGTTCGATTTCTGTTGCGGCCCGGGCCGATGCTCGAGGGCTGACCGTGGCGGGCCGAGTGTGGCGAGCAGAAAAACGACCGATCAAAGCTGCCGGATCATCCTCAGCAGACTCGATGCCCGCTGCCCGCTTGGCAACTGCTGACCGTCGAGCAGCTTGCTCGCCAGCGCCATCACCTCCTCGCCCGGGAGTTCCGGGTGGTCCAGCAGCGCCTGCGCGTACTGCGCGGCGAAGTTGTTCGGATCGAGGCCGCGCGAGCGGCGCAACGCGTCATTCGCCATCGCCCGACGACCCGTCCGCGCATAGATCACCGCCAGTGCGCCGTGCGTTTCGGCAAAATTTCGGTCCACCACCAGCGCCTGATCAAGCAGGCGCTCGGCCTCCACCAGATCCTCCAGCAGCAGCATCGTCCACGCCAGGCCGTGCCAGCTGCCGGCGTGCCCGGGCATCAGTTCAGTCGCGCGTGCGTATGCCACTCGTGCACCCTGCAGGTCCAGTGTCAGCAGACGCGCCGCGCCCAGCTGAGTCCATGCGCGACCGTCCGCTGGGCGCGCCGCAGTAAGGCGCTCGTTCAGCGTCAGCGCCACCTGCGGCTGACCTTCGACCAGCGATAGCGCCGCCGCCGACACCAGCGCTTCGCCCTGCTCGGGGAGCGTCGCGAGTGCCATACGCGACAGCCGGCTGCTGGACGCCACGTCGTTGGCATCCATTGCGATCAGGCTGGCCACGCCGGCCGCTTCTGGCCCGAGCTGACCAGCCGCTTCGCGCGCCAGCGCCCAGTCCAGGCCTTCACGCAGATGACGAGCATGATGCTCGACACGCAGCCAAGCGGCTTGCGCCGCATCGGCAAGCGATGCCTGCGCCACTACGCCCTCGATGAACGGCGCCAGCGTGCGCGCGGCCTCCGTCACGGCCTCCGGCCCGCCGCGTCGCAACCGCAGTTGCGCAGCCGCCGAAGCGGCCAGTGACCGCTCTTGCGCCCCGATTTCTGCGTCGCAGGCCATCATGTCCCACTGATGCAGTGCCGCATCGACGTCGCCGTGAGCCAGGGCTACGCGCGCGCTCAGGAAGCCCCAGGGCAAGGCGGCAAGCGCCCCGCTGGCGGCACGCTCGTCGAGCAGCCGGCGTGCCGTCTCAACGTCGCCCACATCGCACGCATGCTCGATCGCATCCCGGCGCAGCAGGTCATTGGCGGGGTCCTGCGCCAGGTATCCCAGCAGACGTTGCAGGCGTTGCAGTTGAGGTGTGGTGTCCATGGTCATCAGGTCTTGTCCGGGAAATGCGAGGTCAAAAGAGTCCGGCGTGTCTGGGGGCGTCATCCATCTGCCTCCAGCCGGCGCCGCAGCGTTTCCAACGCGGCACGGTGCAATTGGGAGATGCGGCCCTTGGTCAGCCCCACGCGCGCGGCCAACTGGTCGAACGGATGACCTTGCAGATAGTGCCAGTCGAGCACCCGCCGCTGCGCTTCGGGCAACTGCCGCATCAAGGCCAGCAGACGCTCGCGCTGTTGCCGCATCTCAATCCGGGCGTACGGCATTTGCGCGGCCGGCGCCGGCGAATCCGCTCCGGGATCGATCATGCCTGTGCCCTCGAGCATCAATCCGATGGCCAGGCCAAGACCAGCTTCGGACAAGCGCTCAAGCGCGCTGCCGTTTGGATATAGCGGCACGTTGCGCGATGCGTCAGGCGCAAGTCCCGGCGTCATGCCCGAGGCGCGCCTATCCCGCAGCGCGGCTTTGGATGCGAGGTCGGCGGCATCGTCTCCGTCCTCTCCAACCTCGCCGCGCAGCAGCGACTTGAGCCGCGCTTGGCGCAGTTCCCGCGTCGTGGCGATCTGCCGTTGGCGCTCGGACATCGCGGCCACGCCATCCAGAACTGCGCCGCGGATGCGATAAGCCGCATACGTCTCGAAACGCGCCTCGCGCGACGGGTCGTAGGTGTCGACCGCCTCCGTCAACGCCACCGTGGCGAACTGGAAGTAGTCACCGAAGTCGAGTTCCTCCCCCGGCCGGCCGGCGAAGAGGCGCGCGGCCTGCATGCGCGCATAGGGCAGGAAGTGCCTCACCAGCGCGTCGCGCGAGCGCGCATCGTCGCGCCGCGCATGCCACAGCGGCGAGAGGTCCGCCGACTGCGGCCAGGGCGATATGTCCAACCCGCTCGACATCGCGATGCGCGCTCGTGCCTCAGTGGAAGGACCCGATCAACGCGCGCAGCAGCAGCCCCCAGCCGTCCACCAGCACGAACATCAGGATCTTCAGCGGCATTGCGATCGTCACCGGCGGCATCATCATCATGCCAAGCGCCATCAGGATGCTGGACACCAGCAGGTCGATGAGCAGAAAGGGCAGGAACACCACAAAGCCGATCTGGAATGCCGCGCGCAGCTCCGAGACCATGAAGGCCGCCGCCAGTTGCGTCATTGGCACGTCAGCTTCGGACGAGGGTCGGGGGCGCTTGGCCAAGTCCGCCATCATGAAGATATCTGCCTCGCGGGTCTGCTTCAGCATGAAGCCACGCAGGGGCTGGATCGCCTTGTCGAGCGCAACCGGGCCTTCCATCTTGCCCGCGAGGTAGGGGCGCAGCGCGTCGTCGTGCACCTGTTCCAGCACCGGTGACATCGTGAAGCCTGTCAGCAACAGCGCCATGCCGATCAACACGATGTTGGGCGGTGTCTCGGGCAAGCCGATCGCGTGCCGCAGCATTGACAACACAACAATGATCCGCAGGAACGCGGTCAGGCAGACCAGCAGCGCCGGCAGCGCCGCAAGCAGCGTCAGGCCGAGGACGATCTGGACGGGATTGCTGCTCATCATGTCCGCCGCTCCCACGACTGACGCGTAGCCGGAACTTCACTGACTTCAGGGACAACTGCATCCAGGCCGCTGCGCTCGCCGGGATGCGGGCACCGGTCCAGCACCACCGGCGCTGCGCCGCGGGTCGTGCAGACGAGCAGCCGGCGGCCATCGGCCCACTCGAGTTCATGCACGACGCTGAACGCGTCCAGCCGCTGCTGCGCGCGAAGGCGCAGCGCGACAGAGTCGGCGCGCGTGGCGGCCTTCGGCCAAACGGCTCGCCAGCCGGCACCGGCTCTGGGGCCCTTCGCCCAGGCCGCCAAGGCCACCAGCGCCAACAAGCCCAGAAGCACCAGCCCGGCCACCGGAAAGTCGGGCATCACAGAAGGGGAGGACATTTCAATCGCCTGCCCGCAGTCAACCCGCCGAACGCAGATCGGGGGTTTCGGTCAACTGGATCGCGAAGCTGTCGTCCAGCGCAACCAGACGGCCCCGCGCAACGACATGGCCATTGATCACCAGGTCCACGCCCTGCTCCACAGTGCGGTCCAGTCGCAGCACCTCTCCGGGCTTGCAGGCCATCAGGTCACCCACGGTGACCTGAGCCGTGCCGAGCAGCACGTCCAGTTGCACCGGCAGCGTCTTCAAGCCTTCCAGGCCGGCAAGCGGCTGAGGCGGCCCACCGGCCACAGCAGGGGTCAGTTCTTGCAGGTCAATGTCGTGAAGAGTAGGTTGCATGGAGAAGTACGAGCTCGGGAAATGGAGCGACGCTGCAGGCGCAACGGCCTCGGCGCCTGTCGGCATAGGTGTGGAATCAGGAGTCGGCAGGTGGGGCCGGATCGACGCGTACAGCCCAGTGCGCGCCACGGCGCCCGAGCCGGGCCCGCGCCGCGAGCGCATGTCCGCTCGGTCCGGCAAGGTCCAACGCAGCCGGCCGGGCGAGCGGATGGGCCAGCGGGATGACGTCGCCTGGCTGCAGTTCGATGAGTTGCCCCATTTGAAGCGAGGCCTGTTCCAGGCTCACGCGCACGCGCACTGGAAGATGTGCGATTGCGCGTGGCAAGGGGGAGAGCGCGGGATGCGCGGTCGACGCCGGAGTAACGCCTGCGCGCACTGCAGGCAGCAGTGCCACCAGTGAGGACGCGGCGATGCGTAGCATCCGCTCGACGGGTTCGGCGTCCGAGCCGTTGGCGGCACGCACGCAGGAAAAGATCAAAACCAGTTCGCCAAGGTCGGGTGCAGACGCCTCGTTGCCAGCGGGCACCGTCTGGTCGGGATGGTTTTCCATGGGCGCGCCGGTGGCAGGCGCCACCGAGCCCAGCCAGCCGTCGCGCCACGCGCGCCACGACGCCTCAACCGATTCTGCAAACGAAGCCGCCAGGCTGTCCGCAGTCCAGGTTGCGGCAGCGGGCAGGTCCATCGCCGCTCGCGTCATCGCGTCGCGGCCGGACTCGCGCAGGACCACACCGCCCGCGCCCAATCGGCCGACGACGCTCCAGCCGCCTGCCGGACGCACGCGCATCGTGCCCTGCACCAGCGGCTCGACGCGAAGGTCCGCGCGCGCGAGCGACCAGTCGTCGCACCACGCGCGCCACGATGGCAGCAGACGCTGCACGAGCGCATCGCGCTGCGCGGCCGAGTACCGCAGCAATGGCGAGGCGGCTGACGGCCGCACCCAGGCGCTGGCGCTCATTTGCCCCTCATCGAGAAGAGCTGCTGGATCATCTCGTTGGCCGTGGAGACGATCTGCGACGAAGCTTGGTAGCCCCGCTGCATGATGATCAGGTCCGAGAACTCCTTGGACAGGTCGACGTTGGAGAGCTCGATGAAGCCCGCGCGCACCGCGCCGAAGCCACTTTGCTGGGCCAGTCCCAACCGCAGGCCGCCGCGGCCGGCGTCCTCAAACTGGTTGTCTCCAGCTTGCAGCACCGCGTCCGGTGATTCGTAGCGCATCAGCGCGAGCGTCTGTCCTTTGGCGGTCTGGCCGTTGGAATAGCTCAGCACCAGCGTGCCGGTCGCATCGACCGTGGTCTTGCTCAGCGTGCCCGCCTGGAAGCCGTCCTGCGAGGCGAAGGCCAGCGTCGACAGGTTGCCCGAGGCAAATGACGTCACCTCGGTGCTGAAGTCCAGCACCAGTGGCAGGGCCGTGTCCTGCCCAGCGGGCGTGTAAGTGATGCTGACCTTGGAGGCCTCAGTGATTGGAGCGCCGTCCTTGAAACCGATCTCGCCAGCACCGACCTCCACAGCACCGTCGAGTACCGATACCCTCCAGTAGCCGATCTTGTCCGGGCTCCGGCTGGTGAGCTTCACAGTCAGCGAGTGCGAGGCGCCCTGCGCGTCCAGGACATTGACGCTGGAGATCGTCTGATCGGTTGCAGAGCTCGACAGGTTGCCGCGGAAGGCCACGCGCTTGCTCGCCGCCGGCGGGCTGATCCGCAGCTTGTCCAGTACGACGTCGGACAGGCCACCTTCGCCATTCAACGCTTGCACGCGAGACTGGTCGTTGCGATTGATCAGGCGGCCCTCGAGGTCGAAGTCAAACTGGCCGGCGCGCGTGTAACGGAGCGCACCGTCGGTATTGCGCAGCACGAAAAGCCCGCCGCCGTCGACGGCCATGTCCATCGCGTTCTCGGTCTGACGCAGCTCGCCTGCCTTCAGGTTGAGGTAGGTGCCGAACGAATTCACGCCGGTGCCCGTGCGCCCGTCCTCGCCCCCAGCGGCGCCATGGCCGCTGTACATGAGATCGCCGAACTGCAGCGTGGAACCTTTGTAGCCCGGCGTGTTCATGTTGGCCGTGTTGTTGCCGATCAGCTTGATGCCCTTGGAGAAACTATCCAAGCCGGACATGCCGATGAAGATGGAGTCGAGCATGACGATTCCTCGTGGTCAGGTGGTGGTGCGCACGGCGGTGATTTGATCGAGCGACAGGTTGGGGGTGACCATGCCGTTGCTGTCCCGGACCGAGATGCTCGGCTGTGAACCCGAGAGAGACAGCGCGACCACCGTGCCCGACAACGTGCCGGTTCCGGTGTTGATGTCTACGGTACGACCGATCAAGCCGACGGACTGCAACGAGGCCTGGGTACTCAGCAGCGCGTCCATCTTGGTGTTGAGTTGCTGGCTCTGCTGCAAAGCCGTGAACTGCGCCATCTGGGCCATGAACTGCTGGTTGTCCATGGGCTTGAGCGGATCCTGAAAGCTCAGTTGCGTGGTCAGAATCTTGAGGAAGTCCTGCAGCCCGATGGATGAGTTGCCGGAAAGTGCGGAACCGGTCCCGGAGACCGCGCCGATGGTGGCCATGTCAATGCTTCCCTGTGTTGGATTCGATGAGGGCCGGGGTAATCACCGGCGGATTGGTTCGGTCGCCCTTCGCGAGCGAGGAAACCGTTTTGGACGGCATGCCGCGCGGATCGCCGCCGTCGCCGGCGATCGCCTGACCGTTGACGTGGACGGTGCCGATAACGTCGCCACGGCGGCGCGCGTCTTCGCGCCAGTGGGCCACGATCGCAGCCGCCTGGACGCTGGCGCCGCGGTCGACGCCTAGCCAGGCGTTAAGCAGGCCGTCGGCACCGCGCTCGACATGAAGCCGCACGGGTACGAACTCACCCCTGCCGGCGCCGGACAAGGGGCGGCGCCCGTTGGCGGCTGGCGCGGCTTCTGCGCCATCCCGACCTCGAGCGGCACCGGGCGCCGGAGCGTCGCCGTCGCCACTGCCCTTGCCCGCATCATCGGGGCGACCAGTGGGCCCAATACCGCGCAAGGCTGCGCGAGCAGGCAGCGCCGCATCAACCTCCACTGCCGGCAACGCATCGACCGTCGTGGTCGTGGCGACGTCGGTGCCTATGCAGCTCGCCAACGATGCCGACGGCATGCTCATGCGCGTCACCGTCGCGACGTTCCGCGGTGGCGCCACCGTGGATGTGGTCGATCCAGCTACCGGCTCAAGCTCAGGGAGGCCGTAGGGCCTCACCGGCCGTTCGCCGGCACCAGTGCGGCGGACCGCCAACACCTCGGCAGTAGGCCCGGTCGCCGGCGCGACGGCGGCGCTGTGGGCACCGGCGACGGTTGGATCGAGGCTCTGCGGCGCGGTGGCCTCGCAGTGCCAGGCGTCGCGCTGCGCGCGCTCGATCTCCAACAGCCACGCTTGGACCGCCGGCTCGTCACCGACCAGGTGCTCAGCCTCGTGGCGAGCGCTGTGGACCGCAGTGCGCATAGGCACCGGTTCATCGATCCGCATCGTCGCCCTCCTGCCCCGCGCGCGCGGCCAACCACTGCGCCCGGGTCATCACTTGATCGTCCAAGGCGCGCCAGTGCAACTGGGTCTGGCCAGCGGCGTAGCTCTCCAGCGCGCGGGCGTGCACATGCTCCAGCCCCCGGATCTCCTGACGCAGTTCGATGCAGCGCCGCTCGTGCTCGTCGCGCGCCTCGCGCTGCTGGTCACGCGCTGTCTCGCGAACCTTGCGTTCGGCAAGGAGCTGCACGACACGATTGGCGTACAAGGCGTGGACCTGGCCACCCTGCCCTCGCAATTGCTCCGCGGACATCGCGCGCACCGTCGCATCGATCATTGCTGCCGCCATGTCCACCCCGACCTGCGCCTCGTCAAGCGCCGTTTGGGCGATGGCCAGCGCTCGTTCGGCGCGGGCCAGTCGCCACTCAGCCCGCTCGCGCAAGCGCGAGGCCGGATGGGAGAAGCTCCGTAGGTCGACCGTCATGCCGCGTCCTCCGGCCCGAAGGCTTTGGCCAGATCGGCCAGCAGCTGTAGCGCCTCTTCGCGCGACGACGGCTCACTTTCCTGGCGCAGAAAACGCTGCAATGCCGGCTCGGCGGCAATCGCACGGTCCAGCGCCGCATGACTGCCCTTCTCGTAGGCGCCGATCTCCATCATCGGTCGGTTGCGCGACAGCAGCGCCATGCCGGCCCGCACCCGGTGTACCAGGCGCTGCTCACCGTCGTTCAGCAGATCGCCAAGCAGCCGGCTGCTGCTTTTGAGCACGTCGATCGCAGGGTAGTGGCCCTGGTGGGCCAGTTCGCGGGTCAGCACGATGTGCCCGTCCAGTGTCGCCCGCAGACAGTCGGAGATCGGCTCGTTGAAGTCGTCCCCCTCTACCAGCACGGTCAGCAGCCCGGTAATGGATCCTCCGCCACCGAGCGTGCCAAGGCGCTCGCACAGCGCGGGAAGCTCACTGAACACTGACGGCGTGTAGCCACGCGCGGTAGGCGGCTCGCCAGCAGACAGGCCGATCTCGCGCCGCGCCATTGCCAGCCGGGTGATTGAGTCCATCGTCAGCAGCACGTCAGCGCCCTGATGGCGCAGACCTTCCGCGATGGAGACCGCCAGATAGGCGGCTCGCACGCGCATCGGCGCCGGCTGGTCGGACGTGGCGACGACGACGACGCTGCGTGCCAGCCCTTCCTGGCCAAGCTGGTCCTCGATGAACTCCCGCACCTCGCGGCCTCGTTCACCAATCAAGGCGATCACGTTGTAATCGGCACGCGCGTGTCGCGCCATCATGCCCAGCAGCGTGCTCTTTCCGACGCCGCTACCGGCGAAGATGCCGACCCGCTGTCCGTGCCCAAGCGGCAACATCGCGTCGAGCGCCCGTACACCGGTCTCCAGTGGCCGCTCGATCCGCGGCCGCGTCAACGCGTCCGGCGCAGGCGCGCGCAGCGGACGCCCGGCACGTCCCCGCGGCGCCGCGAAACCATCCAGCGGCTCGCCGAGTCCATCGATCACGCGGCCAAGCAGCGCCGGACCGAACTCGGCGACGTTGCGGCGCGGCGCAGCGCGCACGCGCGCGCCGGCCTGCATTCCGTGCGCGTCGCCAAACGGCATCAGCGTCAGGTCTTGGCCGCGTACTGCGACCACCTCGGCCAGCGCCTGCACGCGGCCGTCCTCATGGAGGACTTCGCATAGGTCGCCCATCGCCAGCCCAGGCCCCACAGTCGTGACTGTCAGGCCGCTGACGCCACGCAGGCGTCCGAAGGGCCGCTCCAGCGTGGCTTGGCGCGTCGCGTCAAGCAAGGCCTCCATGGAGCTCATGCGGAGTTCTCGCGCGCGGCGAGCGCACGCGTCCAAGCTTCACCGAGTGCGCGCAGCTGTGTATCCAGGCCAATGTCGAGGCCGCCGTCTTCGTCCTCGACCAGCGCGCCCATCGGCGGCACAGCGCGGTCTGCGACCGCCTCGACGCGTGCGAGCAGCGACTGCAGGCGCTCCCCCGGCACAGTGGCCTTCAGGGCGGCCAGATCGTCTGGAGACAACCTGAGCCTCGGAAGCGGTGCGCCGGCCCAGCGGTCCACGGCAGCCTCGATCAACGGCAGCAGGGTCTCACGCACTGCGCTGGCACGGCCGACGATGCGGCATAGGGCCTCGAACGCCAGCCCAGCAGCTTGTGCGGCCACGAGCTCGCGGTGCCGCCGCTGCTGGTCGTCCAGCGTGCGCAATGCCAGCTCCACCGCCACGAGCGCGGCGTCGGCCGAAGCCTGCCGGGCGGCTTCCTGCGCCTTCGCCTGCTCTTCAAGTACCTCGCGGTCTCGCGCCAGCTCCTGCTGCGCCTCTTTGCGGCCGTTCGCGAGCCCTTGCTGATAGCCGGCTCGCTCCGCCTCAGCGAGCGCAGCGGCGAGCTGCTCCTGCATTTCTGCCGCGGTCGCTGACGCCACGGACAGGATCGGCGGGGCATTCGCCAGCGTCGTTTCCGACACGGCGGTCATCAGCACTGCAGCTGACTTTGCCGCCGGCGGCTGCGCAAGCTCCTGCTCGGTCTGCTCGTGGTACGGCAGGCCGCGCGCGAGCGTCGTCACGCGCAGGCCCTTCAAGACCTGCGGCGCGTCAGGGCGAGCGTTGCGGCGATTCATTCCGCGCCCCGCCTGCTCCGCCAGCGCGACAGCAGGCGGCTCAACATGCCGAACTGGCTGGCGCGCCTCGAGCCCGCCAAGATCAAGGCTGGCGCCTCATGGACTGGATGCAGTGTCGCTAAACGTTGCGCGAGCAGTTCCAGCAGCCGCGCGTCGGCGGCGGCCAGCCTGGCATCGTCCCCGGCACGCAGACGCATCGCCTCCACGACGTCCTCGCGCAAGGCCGGTTGCAGAAGACGCAAAGCCTCGGGGCGCCACGACCAGTCCCTCAGCGCGAAGAGCCTCCCGATCAGTGGCGCCGGTTCACCGGCGATGCAACGCACCAGCGCCGGCGCGCCCTGTGCCGCCACCCAAAGATCGATCGCCGCGCAGGCGGCCTGCAAAGCCGTCGTGCCATCTGATGTCGGCATGAGAGCAAGCGATGCAGTGGACGAGGCATCCGGAGTCCGGCTCAGGATCCGAGACGCTATCGAGACAGACTCTGTCCCGCTGCCCGCGGCGATCACCGCGACGTCTTGTGCGCCACACGCCGGGTCCCGATGCAGCGCCGCTTCGACGATCGCGCGCTCGCGTGGAAGACCCATCGCGACCAACTCGGCCAGCAGGGCTTCGACGGCCTCGCGCCGATGAACGGGCAACTGCTCGATCGCCCAGCGGCGATCGGCAGGCGCCAGCGCGTGAATCAGCGCGGCCGCATGACGCAGACCGCTGTCGCCGATCTGTGCGAGCGCCGACTGGAAGCTCTCGTCGCTCATCGGGCAATTCCTTCATCGCCCCGAATGGGGTCGCTGTCTGCCGGCTCTTGGCCGTCTGTCCATCGACGCAGTTGCGCCAGCACACGCTCACGCTCGCCTTCATTCAACGGACGCGGCTCTCCCGCGCGACGGGAAGAGGACATTCGTCCAAGCAGCACCGCGCTCATCAGCACGATCAAGCCGGCCAGCGCCCACAGCACAACGCGCTGGGTCTCCGGTCCCGAGGACGGCGCAGCCTCGGTCGCGGTGCCCGGGTCGCGCGGCGTGAAGCGGCCGGTCGCGTCGTCATCGGCCGTGCTGGCGGCTGACGGCGCATGCAGACCGCTACGGCCTGGCACAGCCGCTGGCGTCGCGGCGCGCGGATCGGCAACCAGCATGTCCAGCGACTGCACCGTGATGACATCGCCTCGATCCGGCACCGCGCCCACTGCGGCCGACAGTGCCGCACGCAGTCGTTCGACCTGTCCGGCCTCCAGCCGCTGACGCACCACCGCCAACACCTGCAGGCGCTGAATGGTGCCAGGTCGCTTGACGACCTGCTCAATCCGCTTGCCCAGCTGATATTCGGTGTCTCGCGTCGAGCGCCCCGGCGCCGGGGTGCCATCGCGCCCGCCCGAGGTAGCCGGAGCTTCTGTCAGCGTCTCACGCTCACGCACGACTGAACCCTGAGGTACCTCGCCGCCGGCGCTTGCGCCGAGCACCTCCTCGGAGGTCACGCGCACCTGATCCAGATCCAACGTGACGGAGACGCTGCTGACGAACTGATCCGGCCCATAGGCCTGGGATAACACCTGCGCCACCTTGCGCTCGAGTTGACGTTCCACGTCCTGCTGCAGCTCCGCGCGGCCGCCATCACCATCGGCCCCTCCCGCCGAGCGGCTCAGCACGACACCACGCTGGCTCAGTACGGTGACATCGTCGACAGCGATGCCAGGCACGGCCGCAGCCACGAGGCGCTGCACGCCGGCGACCTGATCGGCCTTGAGCGCACGGCCATGGCGCACGCCGACGGTGACCGAGGCTTTCGCACGCTGCGGCTCGCGCTTGAGCAATCCGTCCTCGGCGAATACCAGATGCACGCGCGCTGACTCAATTTCCTCCAGCGACAGGATCGTACGGGTGATCTCGCCCTGCAGCGCACGCTGGTAGTTCACCTTCTGGGCGAACTCGGTCATGCCGAAGTCGTTCGTATTGAACAGTTCGAAGCCCACCGCGCCATGCAGCGGCAAGTCGCGCGCCATCAGCTTCATGCGCAGCTTGTGCACCTGCGCCTTGTCGACCAGGATGGCCTGGCCATCCTCGGAGACCTGGTAAGGCACCTTCATCTTTTCGAGCTCGGCCGTCATCGCGGCGGCATCCTGCGGCGCCAGCGCGTTGAAAAGCACCTCGCGCTCCGGCTTGAGCAACACCACACCCGCAGCAAGCACCGCCAGCACGATGAACAGCGCGCCAACAGTCAGTCCAGCGCGGCGCCGACCGTCCAGCTTGTTCCATAACTCCCGCATCTCGTCCCTCGATCTTTCCTGGCGGCCGGCACTTCTCGCGGCCGGTCCGCATGCTGCACCGTCGATCCGTCTCTCCGGCGGCCACAGCCCTTGTCCTGTCCATCCTGTCAGCGGCGCCTCAGGCTCGACGGGGCGCCGCTCTGCCTCACACCTGCATGCGCATCACGTCCTGGTAAGACTCGAGCAACCGGTTGCGAACCTGCAGGAAAAGCTGGAACGAGATCCGGCTCTCTTCCATCTTCATCATGACCTGATGCAGGTTGACCGGCTGGCCCTCTGCGAGTGCACGCATCGATGCCTGGGCTTGCGCCCAGTCTGACTGCACGCCCTGCAGGCCGTCGCTGACGAGCTTGCTGAAATCGACGCCGCCGACCGTCGCCGTGGCCACCGCAGTACCGGGGACATTCGCGCCCAAACCCTGCGCCGCAGTCGTCGCTGCCCAGGCCACAGGGCGGAGTTTGGTCAGCGAGGACAGCGCCGCTTCCGGCTCGATGAAGGGAATCGCCTGCGCCATTTCAGCCTCCGTTGCCGATGTCCAGCGCGCGCAGCGCCATGGTTCGGCCGGTGTTGAGCGCGGCGACATTGGCCTCGTAGGCTCGCGATGCGCTCATCATCACCATCATCTCGGCCGCGTTATCGACGGCGGGGAAATACACCTTGCCGGCGGCGTCGGCCATCGGGTGGCCGGGATCCTGTACCGCGCGTGCCTCTGCCCCCACGGGCTCGATCTGATAGGCCGGCCCGCTTAGGCCTTGGCGCACCAGCGCGTCGAACCCAGCGCCCGCAGCCGCCTGCGACGCCGCCAGGGCTGTCACTCGCAGCGGCTGGAAACCCCCGCGTGCGCTGCCGCTGACAGTGTTGGCGTTGGCCAGATTGGCAGCCGAGATCTCATAGCGCAGGCGCTCCAGATCCATGCCGGCGGCGCTGATCGCGAAGCTCGCCTGGATGTCCATGTATGTTGTCCTTTGGGTGTCGTCGGGGGTGCCGTGTTCTTGTGCAGGGAATGGCCACGGACGCCTAGCGTTTGCCCTCGGTCACTGCGCTGTGCAGGACGCCATAGTGGCGCGCCAGGGTCTTGAGCAGGGCTTGGTACTGCAGACTGTTGGCAGCCATGTCGACGGCCTCCTGGTCCAGGCGGACAGGCATCGGTTCGCCACCGGGGCCTAGTGCTGGCACGACCTCAGGCGCAGCTGGCGTGGCGGTGGTCGACAGAGCGTCCATCTGCGCCTCGAAACTCACTGTCTGGCGCGCATAGCCGGCGGCGCCGGCGTTGGCGATGTTGGCCGCGATCACACGGTGGCGCAGCTCGGCCGCGTCGAGCGCGGCGCCAACGAGCGCGGTGGTGAGAGCTTCGATCTGCATGTCGGAGGGCCTTGTGAAACTGGGCGTTGGGAGATTGGAATGCGTCACTGCACGATCAGATCGGCGTGCAGCGCCCCGGCTGCCTTGACGGCGCGCAGCACGGAGATCACGTCCCGGGTGCCGATGCGCATGCGGGTCAGCGCCTGCACCAGATCCGCGACGGTGTTGTCGGCCGTCACGTAGGCGGCACGTTCGTTGTCGCCGACGTCGAGCCGGCTGTTCGTCACCAGCGCCGTGCGCACGCCGCCGCCGGGGCGGCCGATCACCAGTGGCTGAGACACGGAGGTTTCCGCGGATACCGACACGCGCAGCTCTCCATGCGACACCGCGACAGCGGAGATTCGCACGTCGCCGCCAGCCACCACGGTGCCGGTGCGCTCATTGATCACCACGCGAGCGCGGCGGTCTGGGTGCACGGTGACGTTCTCGACCTGTGCAAGGAATGCCACGGGGCGGGCCTGGTAAGCCTCGGGGATGCGGATCTCCACGCCAGCGGCGTCGCGCGGCTCGGCCAGTACGGCGCCGAAGCGCGCGTTGATGGCATCGGCCATGCGGGCCGAGGTCGTGTAGTCGGGCTCGCTGAGCACAAAGGTCACGGTTGCCCGTGCGGCCTGCGCGGGCACTCCGGCTTCGACGGTCGCACCGCCGGGGATCGCGCCGACGGTGGGGTGGTTCTTCTGCACGACATTGCCGTTGGCGTCGTAGCGGTACCCGCCCACCGCCAACGGGCCCTGCGACAGCGCATAGACACGGCCGTTGGGAGCTTTCAGCGGCGTCAGTAGCAGCGTACCGCCGACCAGGCTGCGCGCGTCGCCGATCGAGGTCACGGTGACATCGATCGTGTCGCCAGGCTTGGCGAACGGCGGCAGTTGGGCGGTCACCATCACCGCGGCGACGTTGCGGCTCTGAACCTGCTCGGGCGCAACGCTCAGGCTGAACTGCGACAGCGCGTTGGACAGCGCCTGGCGTGTCGCGCGGTTGCTTGGGCCGTCGCCAGTGCCCGCCAAGCCGGTCACCAGGCCTTGGCCGATCAGCGCGTTCTCCCGCCAGCCCTGTACCTTGCCCAGGTCCTTCAAGCGCAGCGCGTCATCGGCGGATGGCACGGCCCCGGGCGTAGCCGCCAGCGCAGAGGCGCCCAGCAGCAGCGTGCCGAGAGCCCCCGCCAGACCAGCGCGGACCACAGCGCCCGCGGCGGTCATCGGCCGGTTGATCGACGTCAGTCCCGCCATCACGCTTCCCGCGACCTTCCGCATTGCATGCCTCATCACAACCCAAACCACGACCGCACGCGCTGCCACCAGGGCACGCGCTGGCTGTCCGTGAGCGCTCCAGCGCCGTCGTAGTTGATCGTCGCGTCGGCGATGCGGCTGGAGAGCACGACGTTGCCGTCGGTGATGTCTTGCGGCCGCACTTGTCCGGTCACGCGGATCTGCTGGCGCTCTTGGTTGATGACGAGCGACTGCTCGCCGCTGATCCGCAGATCGCCGTTAGGCAGCACCTCGGTCACGGTCACCGAGATCTGCGTCACCAGCTTGCCCGCGCGCGAGGTGCGGCCACCGCCGTCGAAGTCACCCGTCGTGGCGACGCCAACGTCGCGGCGGAAGTTGCTTGATTCGCGGGACAGCTCGAAGCCGGCAGAGTTCTTTCGATGGCTGCCCGAATCGGCGCTGGCCACGGCGCTGGCGTTCTCGACGACCTGGATCGTGAGCACGTCTCCGACCCGGAAGGCCTTGTTGTCGGAGGTCAGCGCTCGATAACTGGCCTCGTCGTACAGACTTTGCGCGGCGGCGGGGGCGATCGTCGCCAGCACCAATAGCAGCGCGCTCAAGGCAGCGCGCGAAGCTTGGCCGGCGGCCCTTATGGGCGCGGCTCGTGTCGTGTCACTCTTCATTTCACCTCCACTTGTCCGCCGGCCGCAACGCGGGCCATCACGGTGTCGCGCCGACCCGGCAGGCGCACGCGCACCCACGAACCGGACTGTCCATCCTGTAGCGCCGTCGCCGCCAGTTGCAGCGTCACGCGGCCCGCAGAAGCGCTGGCCACGACGCGCTCGCCGCCACGCACCTCCGGCACTGGCGCCATGCGCGAGCGCAGCAGCGGCGTGCCGGCGACGATGCGGCCGCGCGCGCGCCAGCCCTCGGGCCACGGTGCAGTCGCGTCGATCGATTCGGTCGAGCCGGCCACGTCGACGGCGCGTCGCTCGAAGTCGTCTGGCGACAGCGGTTCCCCGGCCTGCAAGGTGCGCGTGGCGATCCAGGCCTCGGCAATGCGATGCATCCGGGCCTCCCAGGCCTCGCTCCGCACCAGCCGCCCGTCACGATAGGTCTCCAGGCGCAGCAGCGCGTGCGCCGGCACACCGCCCCCCTGCCCCGGCGGCAGCGAGGCGCGATAGCTGAATCCCGCTTCTCCGCGCGGTAGCGACGCGATGGCGGCGTCGTCGAGCTGTGGCCGCATGCGACCCTCTCTCGCATAGAGATCCAATGCCGCAGCGACGGCCTCGTGTGGCGATGCATGCCGCGCCACATCGGACCACGCCAAGCGCACACTCAGCGGGCCCCTCCAATGCCAGCGCATGGCGCCGCATTCACGCAAGCGCCCTTCCACCCACAGGCGGCCAAGCGCCACCGTACGCGCGTCGACGGCACGCGCCGCGTCGCCGCATGCGGCCCACTCGCCGTCGACCGGTGACACCAGCAGCTGATTGACGCTGACCGTCCGAGAGACGGGTGCCACCGCGACCTCTGATCGAAGGCGCAGGGTACGCACCGGGTCGGCGTTCGCAGCGCCGGACCAGCCGAATGCAGCCGCCAGGGTCGCACCGCCCACCACGGACGCCGTAACACGACTCGCGATCACAGCGGCCACCACGGCGCGCGCGGCAGCGGCAGCGGCAGCGGCAGCGGCAGCGGCAGCGGCAGCGGCAGCGGCAGCGGCAGCGGCAGCGGCAGCGGCAGCGGCAGCGGCAGCGGCAGCGGCAGCGGCAGCGGCAGCGGCAGCGGCAGCGCGTGGGAGTGTGCGTGAGACTGTCATCGTCAAGCCGTGGTCGTTCCGTCGCCAGTCACTTGCGCAGGTTGTTCACCATCGCCAGCATCTCGTCCGAGGCCTGCAACACCTTCGCGTTGGCCTCGTAGGCGCGCTGCGCCAGCATCAAGCCAACGACCTCATCGCCGAGCTTGACGTTCGACGCCTCCTGGAATCCCTGCCGAAACACGCCAAAGCCCTGCTCCGCTGCACGGCCTGTGATCGGCTCGCCGCTGCGTGCGGTGGCGCGGTAAAGGCGATCACCGAGAGCTTCCAGACCGTCCTCGTCATTGAAGCGCACCAGCGTCATCTGGCCGACGACCTGATCGCGTCCCTGGGCATCGCGCGCGGCGATGGTGCCATCGCTGGACACGATGAAGTCCTTCGCGCCGGCTGGCAGCGTCAGGGCAGCCTTGAGAGGGTAGCCCTCGCCAGTAGTGAGCTGGCCGTCGATGCCAATGCGAAAGTGGCCGCCGCGGCTGAAGGCGGTGCCGCCGTCGGGCAGCAGCACCTCGAGATAGCCGGCGCCGGCGATCATGAGATCGGCTGGATCGTCGCTGCGGCGGACGTCTCCGGCGTCCATGACCAGCGACACTCCGTTCACCGACACCCCCAGGCCACGGGAGGACGGGACCGCCACCGTGTCGGTGCCCGGCTGCGGTTCCGCACCGCGGCTCACCAGGTCGACGAAGCTCACCTTGGAGCGCTTGAATCCAGGCGTGGCCATGTTGGCCATGTTGTTGGAGATGGTCTCGACCTGGCGCTGCTGCGCCTGCATGCCGGTTGCGGCGATCTGCAAGGCTTCGATCATGGCGTGCGTTCCTTCAATCCGTTCCGGGTATTCACAAGTCGGCGAGCTTGCGCACGGCCAGACCCATCATGTCGTCATACATCTGCGTGGCGCGGGTCATCGACTCGAAGTGCCGCACCGCGCCCATCAGCTGCACCATCTCCTGCGCGGTGTCGACGTTGGAGCCCTCGGTGAATCCCTGCCGCACGCTTGCGGCTCCCTCGGCAGCGACCGAGAGCCGGCCGTCGCTGACGAAGAGTCCGCCACCGATCGCTCGCATGGAGGTGCCCGTGTCGGGAACCAGCACACGCAGTTGCCCGGCGACGCGATCCTCCTGTCTCACAGTACCGTCGGCGGTGACCTCCACGTCGCCCGGCGAGAGCGTCAGCGCACCGTTCGCGCCCATGACGGCATGGCCGGCTGCGTCGACCAGTTCGCCTCGATCGTCGATGCGGAAGCTGGCCGCGCGCGTGTAGGCTGGGCCCTGCGGGGTGCGAACTTCGTAGAAGCCGGGGCCCGAGAGTGCGAGGTCTAGCGCACGGCCGGTGCGCGTTAGCGGCCCAGGCTTGAGGTCGCGCCGCGCGTCAACAGTGACCGCGTCCACGGCGGGCACGGCGACACCCTCGGCTACCTGCTGACCGAAGCTCGCGTTGGCAGGCTCCAACTGCTCGACGACCTGCTCGCGCTTGTAGCCAGGCGTGAGCATGTTGGCGATGTTGGCGGCGACGCGCTCGAGCCGGTACGCGTCGCGCTGCATCGCCGATAGGGTGGTGAGCATCAGATCGTTCATGGGCATCTTCCTGGGAGCCTGAGGCCTGACCTTGATTCGGCCTGTCGCGGCGTACTCCTCTCGCGCTGACGAGAGGGAGTTGAGCTGAAAGTCATCAGGGCTACCGGCCTTCCGTTCATGGTCATGCGGCACCCTGTGGCGGCGCGCCGACCACTGCAAAGGACTTGAGCTCGATCGTGCCCGGCACCTCCGCCATGGATAGCACACGCAAGTGCGGCAGCACGCGTTCGGTCATCAACCGCAGTTGGCGGCGCAGATCGGGCGCGCAGAGCAGCACCGGCAGCGTGTTGCTCTTCATCATCCGTTCGGCGGCGGTGGCCAGCCGGCCCAGCAGGCGTTCCATCAGAGCCGGATCCAGCGATGGCGGCGCACCGTCCGCGCCGCGCAGCGTGGCCAGCAGCTGTCCTTCGACGAGCGGATCGAGCGTCAGCACCTGCAGCGCAGTGCCGTCGCCGACGAGCCCCTGGCAGATCGCCGCGCCCAGGCGCTGACGCACACGCTCGCAAAGCGCGCCGGTGTCTTTTCCAACGCGGGCGGCGTCGGACAGCGCCTCGAGGATGGCTTCGAGGTTACGGATGCTGACCTTCTCGCGCAGCAATGCCTGCAGCACGCGCTGGATGTCGCTGACAGATAGCAGCGTCGGCACGAGTTCCTCGACCAGCGTCGGCTGCGCTTGCCGCACGCGCTGTAGCAGACGCTCGGTCTCGGCACGCGTGAGCAGCGTCGAGGACTCGCGGCGCAGCACCTCGGTGACATGGGTCAGCACGACGGTCTCGGCATCCACCAGCGTGTAGCGCGCTGCTTGCGCGGCCTCTCGGTGCTGCGGCGCGATCCAGACAGCGGGCAGGCCATAGCTGGGATCGCGCGTTACTTCGCCAGGCACACCGCGGGTGTCACCGGCCGGATGGATGGCCAGCCAGCGATCGACATGCGCCTCGCCGCGGCCGGCCAGCACGCCGTCGACATGGATCTCGTAATGCTCAGGACCGCGGCGGCAGGTGTCGCGTACAGCGATGGTCGGCAAAATCAGGCCGAACTCCTGCGCATGCAGACGGCGGAAGGTCTCCAGGCGCTCCTGGAACGGCGCGCCGGCGGCCTTGCTCGCGAGCGACGACCAGCGGCTGCCCACGCGCAACTCGACCGGTTCGAAGGCCAATTGGGTATAGGCGTCGCCGTTGAACCCAGCGCTCACCGACTCCGCTGCCGCAGCGCCGGAGCGATCGACGTCACCGGCAGCCGGCGCAGTGCGATGCTTGGCTCGGCGCGAGAACCAGGCGGCCACGGCGAGGATCACAGCTAGCACCACCAGCGGCGTCGCCGGGATGCCGGGCAGCAACAGCATCAGGAAGAGCGTGATGGCCACCAGCAGCAGCGCCTTTGGATGCGATCCAATCTGGCGGAAGACCTCCACGCTCAGGTTGGTATCGGAGGCCGAGCGCGTGACGATGATGCCGGTGCCCACGGCGATGACCAACGCGGGGACCTGCGTGACAATGCCGTCGCCGATGGTCAACAGCGTATAGGTCTGCAGCGCCTGGGGCCAGGACATGCCCATCTGCATGACGCCGACGATCATGCCGCCGACGATGTTGATCAGCAGGATGATGATGCCGGCGACGGCGTCGCCCTTGACGAACTTGCTGGCGCCATCCATCGAGCCGTAGAACGCGGCTTCGCGTTCGAGGTTCTTGCGACGGCGCTGGGCTTCGGTCTGGTCGATGAAACCCATGTTCAGGTCAGCATCGATGCTCATCTGCTGACCCGGCATGCTGTCCAGCGTGAAGCGGGCCGCGACCTCGGACACGCGCTGAGCGCCGCTGGTCACGACGACGTACTGCACGACGATCAGGATGAAGAAGACGATCAGCCCGATGACGTAATTGCCCCCCACGACATACGAGCCGATGGCCGCGATGACGCGACCGGCGTCGGCGTCCGACAGGATCAGCCGGGTAGCGGCAACGTTGAGCGACAACCGGAACAACGTGGCGATCAGCAGCAGCGAGGGGAAGGTCGAGAACTCGACCGGACGCTGCATGTAAAAGGTCAGCAGAAGGATCAGGAACGCGAAGCCGAGGTTGCCCAGGATCAGTACGTCAAGCAGCGCCGACGGGATTGGCGCGAACAGCACGATCAGGATGCCCGAGACCAGCGCGACGAGCGCCAAGTCGCTGTGTTGGCCGAACCGACCGCCGGGGGTGGCGGCGCTCACGTGCGGGCTCCCTGAATCGTTGGCGACGGCGGTGAGGCAGCAGCGGCCGCGCGAGCCCGGCGGGCGTTGATGACCCAGATCATGATCTTGGCGACCGCGGCGTAATGTTCGGCGGGCACTGCCTGATCGGGGCGCATCCCGGCGTGCAGCGCGCGAGCAAGCGTGGGTGACGCGACGACAGGTATGCCGTGTCGCGCGGCGATGGCGCGCATCGCCCTGGCGACGACGCCCGCGCCCTTGGCCACCAGCACCGGTGCGGCCATCTGACCGTGCTCGTAGCGCAGCGCGACCGCGTAGTGCGTCGGGTTGGTGAGCACCACCGACGCGTCGCGCGTGCGCGAGATCGAGGCACTGCGCTGCAGCAGTTCGCGTTGCAGCTCGCGGATGCGGCGGCGGATGCGAGGATCGCCTTCGCGGTTCTTGTGCTCGTCCTTGAGCTCACGATGGCTCATGCGCATCTTCTTTGCGAACTCACGGCGCGTGTAGCCGAGGTCCAGCAGTGCAACGACGAACATCGTCAGCGCGAGCTTCCAGCCCACGGAGGCGAGGTCGGTGTGGAGCATCTTCAGGAAGCCCAGACCGGAAAGTCCGGCGATCTCATGGAACTGCGGGATCAGCGCTTGCAGTGCGAAGTAGACGACGATCGACATCACCGCAAGCTTCACGAGCGCACGGAAAGTTTCAAACAGCATGCGCATCGAGAAGACGCGCTTGAAACCAGAGACCGGGTTCAGGCGTTGCCAGTCCGGTTTGACGGGCGTGGTGCTCCAGACGGCCCCCACCTGTACAAGGTTGGCGAGCATCGCCGCGACCATGATCAGCAACAGCACCGGCAGCAGCAGCGCGGCGCCGTGGCGGGCAGCCTCGGCAACGGCAGGCCAGTAGACGGGGTCGGCCCGGCCCGCGCGCGTGGCCGTGGTCAACAGCAGTCGGTCGAAGCGGAACTGCTCCGTCATCGCCCGGAATCCACCAGCGTGGAAGTACAGCATCGCCGCGCCGAAGACAAGCGCGGACACCAGGTCGGAACTCTTCGCGACTTGACCCTTCTTGCGCGCGTCCTCGAGCTTGTGCTGGGTCGCGGGCTGGTTCCGATCGAGATCCTGCTCGGCCATCAGCGCAGCACCCCGGACCAAACGTCGAAGCCAAGCTGAAAGGCGCGGGCGACGAGGGCATCGGCACTTCCAATCCAGAGGGCGAGCGCAGAGGTGCCTGCGACAACCTTGAGCGGAATGCCAAGCGCGAACATGTTCATCTGCGGCAGGTTGCGCGCGACGACACCGAGAGCAAACTCGATCAGCATGAGCACGATCACCACCGGCGCGGCCAGCGCAAAGCCGAGAGAAAACATGCCGCCGAAGGCGGTGATCGCAGCGCTGACGGCGGCACCGGGGAGCCAAGCTTGTCCGACGGGGACGAGATCCAGGCCTCGGGAGAAGCCGATCAGGAAGCTGGCGAAGGCCGTGCCGGAAAAGAAGGCGACGAGAGCCAGTTGTCTGAAGATGCCTGTGAGGATCGGCATCTGCTGGCGGCTGACGGGGTCGAGGACTTGGCCGATGCCGAAGCCGACCTGGATGTCGAGCAGTCGGCCGGCCGTGGTGAAGACAGCGAAGCTGAGATTGAGGCCAAGCGAGAGAACGGCACCAAGGCCGAACTCGGAGATACCGGCACCGGCGAGGCGCCAGGGATCGGCAAGGAGCTGTGCGGCACCAGGAACAGGCGCGCGGGCGAGGCAGAAGGCGAGTACGAGGCAGAGAGCCACCCGGAGGGTGGTGGGGAGGGCCGCACCGATGGGGGAAACGACCAGGAGCAGTCCGCTCAGCCGGGCGAGCGTGAGCAGCACGGCGAGGCCGGCCTCACCGGTGGCTCCGGCGACGAGGGTGGAGAGCTCGATCACGGACCGCCTTCAGAACATCGAAGGGATGCCGGACCAGAGCTGGGTCATGTAGCCAGCGAGCCGCTTGAGGATCCAAGGGCCGAAGACGATGAGCGCGATGGCGGCGGTGACGAGTTTGGGCACGAAGGCCAGGGACATTTCCTGGATCTGAGTCACCACCTGGAAGACGCTGACGAGAAGCCCGACAAGCATCGTCAGGCCGAGCACCGGCAGGCAAATCAACAACCCTGTCCACAGAAGATCCGAAACCATCTGCAGCGCAACATCGGCGCTCATGAATCCACTCCCTACTACCACCGACAGCGATCGTCGGCCCCTCGTCACATGAAGGCGGTACGTAGCCGCCCGAAAGATGCGTCACGGATATTAAGCAGATTTTCAGTTCGGAAACATAACGGACGTGAGGGCTGGAACGTGTTCCCTCTACCGGAACCGCCGAATCTCCTCTGAAAAAGGGCTGGGCATCCGGTCAGGGGGGCATACAACAGTTGACATCGGCAGCCGGGAGTAGTTGGGAGCGGATCAACACATAGGTGCTCGCGTCTTGCAGGAGCAGGATGCGCGGATCTATCCGGGCTGGTACGTGCCGGCGCTGCAGTCCTTCGCGGCGATCACCGACGAGCCGCCGCCCGAGGTGGCGGCGACCGGGCATGACCGCTGCGTGATCCCGCTGAAGGAGGAGCACCTGGACGCCTGGCTGGACCCGAAGGGGGATCTGGCGGCGATGCAGCGCATCCTGGACGACCGCGAGCGGCCGTACTACGAGCATCGGCTGGCGGCGTGATGGCGAGCTCGCGGCGATTTCAAGCCCGGCGCCAGCGGCCTGAACCGCCGGCCACCAACGCGCCGAGGCCGCCTGCGGGGCCGATGAAGGCGCCGACGATGGGTTGGTCCTTGATCCACCAGAAGATCTGGACGATGCCTGCCGAGGACTGCGCCGAGAAGATCTCGAAGCGCATCTCCTGGCCCTCATAGGGGCTGAGAAAGCCCTCGCCCCACGGTCCGCCGCCGGCCGCGCTGGCGGTGCCCGCGCCGATTCCCCAGCACTCGCCGCTGAACTCCCACTTCTCGTCGTTGGCGAAGTTGATTCGAGCGATCACCTCGCCCCAGACGCCGGCGAAGGTCAGCCGGACGGTGCCGCCGTAGGCGTGGTCGCGCTGGTGGTGCTGCGCCTCGAGTGACTTGAGCCGTTGTTCGAGTTGAAGCCGTTGCCGCGCTCGCGCCACGTCGGGCGATTGGCCGAGCGCTGCCCGGCTGTTGAATTCGGCGAGCGCCCAGGCGGCGGCGGCCTCGCGTTCGATGAGTTCCTGTTCTGTCACGGTTGCTCCCTTGATGAATGGCGAGCCCGGCGCGGCGATGCAGCCGAGCCGGGCCGATGGATTCTCAAACGGGGGGTCTTGCGCGCTGAATCCCTAGACCGAGGCCTCGCCGCGGCGGGACGGGCGGCGGCGCGTGGGGGCAGGTCTTTCGCTCGCGGAGGTCTTCGAGCTGAGGCAATTCGAGAACTCGATAACGACATCGGGCGGCGGGTTCGCCGGGGCGGGGTTCAAGGGAGGCGGTGCTCGCGATACTCGGCGCTCGTCTTCAGGGAGAGAGCCGAATGGCCAGAAAGAAGAAGAGCGGCGCGCGGGAGGTCATCGACCTCTTCGCATTGATGCCGTGGTGGGCCTGCGTGGCCTTGGCGGCGGTGGCGTACGTGGCACTGCATGCGTGGGCGCCGCTGGCGGCGGACCCGGCGCAAGGCCTTCATCAGCTCGACAAGCTCTACCTCGGCATGGCGCTGCGGGCGTTCGCGATGGTGGGGCAGTACGCGGTGCCGGGGATGTTGCTGATGGCGGCGGCGGTGTCGGCAGCGAGGCGATATCAGCGCGGGAAGCTGCTGGAGGACGCGGCGCGAGCGCAGGACGCGGCGGCGGTGGACGGCATGACCTGGCACGAGTTCGAGGTGCTGATCGGCGAGGCGTTCCGGCGCAAGGGCTATGTGGTGGTGGAGACGGGCGGCGGCGGCCCGGACGGCGGCATCGACCTGGTGCTGCGCAAGCCGGTCACGAACGGCAACGAGACCTACGTGGTGCAGTGCAAGCACTGGAAGGCCTACAAGGTCGGCGTCGACGTGGTGCGGGAGCTCTACGGCGTGATGGCGGCCAGAGGCGCGGCGGGCGGGTTCGTGGTGACGTCGGGGAGGTTCACCAACGAGGCGATGGCGTTCGCGCAGGGGAGGAATGTCAGGCTGGTGGATGGGGGGAGGTTGAAGGAGCTGCTGGACGCCGCGAGGACGGGTGGGCCTGGGAAGACGGCCGTCGGACGCGATCAGCAAGCGGACGCGGAGATGACGATGGTCGTCTGCCCGCTTTGCTCAAGCCCCATGGTCAGGCGAGTCGCGAAACGCGGACCCAACGCCGGCGAGCGGTTTTATGGGTGCTCGACGTATCCGGTTTGTAGGGGGACGAGGGCGGGGTGATCCCGGTCGTGTCCAGACATCGAGGGGGGAGCGTGCTGCACGGACATCAGAGAAGCTGTACATTCATACAGTAAAATCCCCGGATTCCGCTCGCCGGCGCTGCACCGCCATGGTGTAATGTGGTGCAATTTTTGGCAGATAACAGGCGGTGATCCATGGCAGAGACAACGAAACAGCAGCCCCTCGCCAAGGAGGGAACGCGCGCCTCGGTGACCTTCCCAGCCGACCTGTACGCAGAGTTGGAGCGGCTCGCTGAGGAGAAAAAGGTCTCCGTTGCCTGGGTGGTCAGAGACGCCGTTGAGAAGTACGTATCGGCTCAGTACCCACTCTTTCATCGCCAGCAGTAAAGGCAATTTCATGCAGAACACGAAGAAGGCTCACCCTATGAAAACCCTCCAAGCATGGCAAGGTGAAGCCCTGTGACAACCAAAACACGTGCCATCCAACAGAAGATCGCTCGCCTACAGGCTGGTGGCAAGCCTCGTGTCCTTGATCTCTTTGCCGGTTGCGGCGGAATTTCGCTCGGTTTCTCTGCTGCAGGTTTCGACATCGCCGGCGCGGTCGAGTTCGATGCTGCTGCAGCGGCATCTCACGGTCGGAACTTCCATGGTGGCGAGGCTGCGCATTCGCAAGCCCGCGACATCACGAAGACCAGTCCAGATCAGCTCGCAAAGGACCTACAGGTCGGTCGCACTGCGGAAGCATTCGATGTACTGGTTGGAGGTCCGCCCTGCCAAGCCTTTGCTCGTGTGGGTCGCCCAAAGCTGCGCGAGGTCGATAACCACGCTGAAGCGTTTAAGCACGATCCCCGAGCCCAGCTCTACATCGACTATCTGCGCTACGTCGAGGCATTCGCACCGCTCGCAGTCGTGGTCGAGAACGTGCCTGACGTGCTTAACCACGGCGGACAAAACATCGCCGAAGAGATCGCCGATGTGCTGGAAAGCAAAGGCTATGTGTGCCGCTACACGTTGCTGAACGCCGCCTTCTACGGTGTACCGCAGATGCGCGAGCGCATGATCCTGATTGCATACCGTCGTGAGATCGCAGACACCGTCACGTTCCCAGATCCAACGCACTTCATCGACTTGCCACCAGGCTATGAAGGCACGCGTTCGGTAGCTCTCAAGTTCTTAGACAACGAGATTGCCGACGATGCTCACCGCTACGTCCACGCGCCTAAGGCGGTGCGATCACTTCCCCCTGCCGTTACTGCGGAAGATGCGCTTGGAGACCTTCCATCGATCGATGCTCGCAAACTACTGAGGAGCGGAGCCCTTCGACGAGGCGCTCGTCGCTTCGATGAACCTATGCCATATGGCAAAGAGCCGCATACGGCTTATGCGGAGCTGATGCGTACTTGGCCAGGGTTCGAGGCGCCTGAGGCGTTGGTCGATCACGTCATTCGCTACCTTCCGCGCGACTACCCGTTGTTTGCCCGCATGAACGCGGGCGATCAGTACCCGCAAGCTTACGGGCACGCGATGGAAATGTTTGAGCAGCACCTAGCGTCGCTTGCCAAACAGGGCATCAAGATCAAGCCGAACTCAACGCAGTACGAAGAGATCAAAGCATCGATCGTCCCTCCTTACGATGTTGGCAAGTTTCCCAACAAGTGGCGAAAGATGTGGCGAGATCAGCCTGCGCGTACGTTGATGGCGCACCTTGGCAAGGACAGCTACAGCCATATCCATTACGACAGCAAGCAGGCACGGACGATTTCGGTACGGGAAGCGGCACGTCTGCACTCTTTCCCTGATGGCTTCGCGTTCTGCGGCACGATGAACCCCGCTTTCCGCCAGATTGGCAATGCCGTCCCGCCTTTGCTCGCAAAGGCAGTCGCCATGCACGTAATGAAGACGCTCAAACAACCAAAATGGGAGAGGGAGGATGAACCTCGTCGAACGGCAGCAGCGGTTTCTTGAGGCCGCGCAGAAGCATTTCGGAACGTCGAAGGCCGTGCGCCCGCGCGAACTGTTTGGCGTCTCAAACAGCGCCAAGATCGTGGAAGGCGGCATCCAACTCGGAGTCGTGAATCTCGACAACGTCAAGGACGACGTTGAGGCACTGATCTTCGGATGTGTGATGCGTTTCCCACCGGAGGACGAGGTTTACTTCGCCGTACTGGTGCGTGGGGACAGGGCCAACCTCGTCAAACGACTCGCCGATATGAAGCGGCTTGGTAGCGGCATCAAGACAGCCGACACAGCCGATGAGTTCGAGTTAGCTGAGAGCCCGACTGATGATGGAGGCAGCGTCATCAAGTACAAGGCCGACAACAACAACGTCGCTATCTACATTGCGCGAGACGGAAAGCTCTGGCTTCGGAACAAGGGGTTTTGGTCGAGCCTCGATTTCGACCACAGCTCTGTTACGCCGGCGATCGAACCCGACCAAGTCGTCGTCGCGCTCTATCCACCGACTGCTTCGGCACGGCGCAGCTTGCTGGCGCGGGAATTCACTGGGTGGCTGGGCAGTTTGGTGGGTTCGCAGAAGGTTCATGAGCTACCGGTCTGGGCAGACACTGCAACGCTCAGCTCCGATATGCGCCGCATGCCAGCCAGCATTCCTGTCGCTGAGATCGAAGCAGCAGTGAAGGCACTTGGCGGGCACTATCCGCATGGCGAGGTGCGACGATTCCATGCGGCTCTGAACTTTCTGCCGCACAAGCACTTCGTCATCCTGTCTGGTCTATCTGGTACCGGGAAGACACAGTTGGCCCTGAAGTACGCGAGGGCTGTGCACGGCGTAGCCTCAAACACGGCTGACGACCCGCTGATCTTTGAGTGTCCAGTCCGTCCGGAGTGGACCGACCCGACAGGTCTCACGGGCTATTTCGACGTACTCACAAATCGCTACGTCGTACCAACGTTCCTCGAGGCCGTGCTCGTCGCCACAGCGCACCGCGAGTCGCCCGTTTTCGTCATCCTCGATGAAATGAATCTCGCGCGTGTCGAGTACTACCTGTCCGATGTGCTCGCTTGCATGGAAACCAGGGGCGGGCTGCAACTGCATTCGAACAGTGTTCCGCTCGAAGGCACAACAGGTGCGAGCATCCGCGCGGAACTGCCGCTGCCTACGAACCTCTTCATCATTGGCACCATCAACGTCGACGAGACGACGAATCCCGTCAGTGACAAGGTTCTCGATCGCGCGTCCCTGATCGAGATGTCTACCGTGGATGTTCCAGGCTTCCTCGATTCGCTTGTGGGCCGTGAGCCGGAGCTGAAAGAGGCGCGTGCCACATCCGAGACGAAGCTGATCGAGATACACGGCTTGATGCAACAGTACGGACTTGGCTTTGGCTATCGGTTGATCGAAGAGTTCGTGCGTTATCACTCTTTCGATGCAACACACCTCAAGAGCACCACGGCCGAGGTCACAGATCAGTTGCTTGTGCAGAAAGTGCTCGTGAAGCTGCGTGGCGCGGAGCGACAGCGCACTCTGTTGACGCGACTCGACAAGGCGTGCGAGGGCCTGCCCCGCGCTCAGGCATTTGTGAGGAAGCTCCTGGCTGATCTCGACGACTTCGGCTCATTCCAAGCAATGCGGTAAATCGTGGCGGCGCTCTACATCCTGGCAGAAGGCGGTGGCCCCGAATGGCAGGTCTGGCCTGTCTCGGATGCGGTGCCCGCAGGCGCTATCAGGGAAGGTGTGTCCTACCTGTTCGAACTGCGCGACAGTACCGATGCGCTTTCCGCCGATCTCCTGATCGACGACGCGCCCGTGGAAGCGCTGCGTTCAAGACATCCACATGTGGCGCGCTGGCGGTGGAACCCCGGCTTCCATGCCGGATTGGTCGAAGTGGAGCTCCGCTCGCCAAGCATTGGGACGCGCCACTTCGAAGTTACAACCGATCCAGACCTGCGCAAACTTACGCGAGACGACTTTGACGCGATGGTGCGTGAAGTGCTCGAAGACACGTTTGCGCTCTTCTCGCTAAGCGCCTTTCGCAAAGGTATTGCGCGTCAACCAGGAAACCGTCCTCCGCCGTTGGCGCGCCTCGAATTTCTCCGCTCGCGCGCCGAAGCCATCATCGGCACTGTGGAGGCTATAGCTCGTGCACCCCGCCACTATCTGGGCGCTGAGGATGTGAAGCTGCCTGCACACCGCGCCACGCGCGCAACCGGCCCAGAGATCATTCGGTCATTTCGGTCTGGAGTGATCCGTACCGAGACGGTGAGCCCATCGCGTCTTCCACCTGTTTTAATGGGACGCCTTCCGGCGCACATCACGTTGCGGCAACGTAGGAATAGCTTGGACATCCCCGAGCACCAACAGATCAAGGCTTGCCTGAAATCGTGGGCGGCGTGGTTGTCTGGCGCTGCAGAACTGCTGAATGGCGCGAAGTTAGCCGACGATATTGAGACGGCTTCCACCGCTAGCAGTTGGGCAGCAAAGGCTCGTCGTATCGCGCGGCAACTTAGTCATGTGGCCTCAACCGGATTCATGAGCGAGGTTAGCGAAGGGTCAGCACAGCTGCGCATGTCCTCGCTTTTCCGTAACGCTCCGGTCTATCAACGGTTCTACAGACTCTGGCAAGACATGAATCTGGGGCTCGCTGCATTGTTCGGCGACTTTCTGCAGATGCCGCTGGCCCGAACATATGAACTCTACGAGCTGTGGTGCTTCCTCCGACTCTTGCGCGCCGCGGTCGAGGAGTACGGTGCCACGGACGTCGATCTGAGTAACCTGTTTCTCAGCGAGACTAGCGGCAGCGTGACGATCGCGGCAGGCGCCATCACGGTTCCTATCGGCGGAGACCGCATACTGTGCTTCCAGCGGCAGTATCGTGAATATTGGGTCGGGGATGACCGCGAGGGAAGCTTCAGCAGAACGATGGTTCCTGATGTCGTCCTTGCAGGCATGGGGCTAGGTGGAGTTGAGCGTCGAGTGATCGTGCTCGATGCGAAGTACCGCATCAACGATGGGCTGAATGACGCGCTCAGTTCGATCCATACATACCGCGACGCCCTTGTGCAAGAGGCAGCGAGTGGCCGGACAGAGGGGCTCGTGACGGCTGCGTATCTACTGACCCCGCATGTGCCCACGGGGCTACAGACTGATTTCAAGGCCACACCAGTGCCCGGACGGCTCTTCCATCCGGAGTATCGCAAGCGGTTCCGTTTCGGAGCGATATCGTTGCGACCGGGCATGACCGGAGAAGATTTGCGTCTTTGCCTCCGGACCATCATTGCAGACGCCGGAGCAGGTGCATAAATGGCCGACGTATTAACGCCCGAACAGCGTCGGCTCAATATGAGCCGAATCCAGGGTAAAGATTCGAAGCTCGAGATGCTCATTCGGCGCGGGCTGCACGAACAAGGACTTAGATACAGGCTACATGCTCGGTCTCTTCCCGGCACACCTGATCTGGTTTTTTCAAGCCAACGCGTAGCTCTATTCGTTCATGGCTGCTTTTGGCACAAGCACGAGTGTAAATTCTCGAGGATACCGACAACGCGCAGAGAGTTTTGGGCAAGCAAACTACAGAAGAACGTTGAACGCGATACTCTCGTCACATCCCAACTTATGAATAATGGGTGGCGCGTCATAGTGATCTGGGAATGTGCATTTCGATCGCAAAGCAGGGAAGCCATTGAAACAGCGCTCGCCACAATCTCTTCCGAAATACGAACTGGCACCACCCCCTTTCGGGAGTTTCCTAGCCGCACCTGAATTGGAACATCGACCAAGGATTCGAAGCGCCCACCAGCGAATTTACGGATAAATCATGGCGAAAGAAGAGATCCAACGGAGGGATATTCCATGAGCAACAGCGACCAACAGTACAGACTTCCGGTAAAAGCTGCAAGCCATGTACTGGCCCTTCTAGGAGACCAACTGATTGGCGACGAAAAGCTCGCCATATTCGAGCTTGTAAAAAATAGCTACGACGCGGACGCAAATAGTGTTCTGGTTTCGCTAAACCTCACGCGCCCCGGCGAAGGAAGCATCGTCATTCATGACGACGGGCACGGCATGGGTAGGAATGGCATAGAGCAAGGATGGCTCTTCATTGGTCATAGCGCTAAGCGTGGTGCGCGCGCGGCCCGGTCTCCGAAATATGGTCGACTTCCACTTGGAGAAAAGGGGGTCGGCCGCCTCGCTGCGTTCAAACTGGGTCGTCGCCTTCAATTGATTACGCGGGCGGCTGGCGAACTAGAGTATGAAGTAGAACTGGATCTGGACGAGTTGATCAACCAAGGGCCGTTAGTCCAGGACCTCTCGGCCACCATCAGCGCACGGCAGCACGGAAAGATCTTTAATGAAGGCAGTACTGGCACTCGTATTGAGATCGGGGCGCTGAATAGAGAACACTGGTCACGAGGCGATGTTCGCCGAATGCAGCGTCTTATTACCAGTCTCGCCAGTCCATTTGCCACACCAGACAATTTTCACGTCGAGCTCCAAATACCCGGGCGCGAGCAGGAACTTTCAGACACGCTGTCACTGAGCCAGTTCCTCGAGAATGCCCCATGGCGCTTTCAATTTGAGCTAACTGAGAATGGTCGCTACAGTTGGGTCTATGAGTTTCGTCCTCCCAATTGGAAAGACCTCAAGATCCGCTACCTAACTTCCGACGGTGCTTCGCTTCTCTTGGTGCCCGAAGACAGCAGCGAGTATCGAAGCCCAGGTGAGCGAGACAGAGTGACGCTGGAATCATCGGATCTGGCCGGCATTGGGCCAATTCGAGGAGTTATCTATGGTTATTTCCGCCGCTCAGAGATCCTCAGAGCCTCGGGAGCGCAGCAGCAATTAACAATGTGGCTGGATGATCAGACCGGCGCCCGAATCTATCGAGATGGCGTTCGCGTATTTACATACGGCGAACGAAACGATGATTGGTTGGGGCTAAACGTCCGTCGAATAAATCGCCCCGCCGGAAAATTCGGGACGAACTCCATTGTCGCTGGCATAGAAATCGGCAGTGAGAAAAGTCGCGGATTGACCGAGAAGACGAATCGTGAGGGCTTCAACGAAAATCAGATTTTTCGAAATTTCCGCAGGGCGACATTGAGTGTGTTCGATCACTTTGAAAGACTCCACTCCGAGGACCGAGTAAAGCTGGTATCCGCTTTAAAGGGCTCCGATCCAGAAGCGCCTCCAATACGCCTGACTACAGCACTCGAAAATGTCAAGCGGGCAGTTGCAAAGGACACATTCCTGTCCGAATCACTCGGCTCTGATATCAAGGTCATCGAAAACGAATTCGAGAAGATGCGGGACGTCATGGTCGCAGCGGGCTCGTCCGGTCTAAACCTTGCCCTCGTAGTTCATGAGGTAGAGCGCGCCGTGGAAGGCGTAGCGAAAGCAATTGACTCGAAAGCACTGGAGACGGCGGCGACACAGCTCAATCATCTCAAGGCACTATTAAAGGAAATTGGGCCACTTCTTCGAAAGGAGCCCGCCCGTCAGCTCATGATCAGTAAGGCGATAAGAGCCGCCCTCGGATTCTACGAAGCGCGCTTTTCCGGCCACAACGTTGCATGGAGCGCTCCTGTCTTATCCGGCGATGATCCCGATTTCAAAGTAAAAGCGCCGAGTAATCTGCTTGTCAGTGCCTTGGCGAATGCCATCAACAATGCCTTATTCTGGTGCCGAGCGAGACGAGATAACGATCCGGACCACCCCGCAGCGGTCGCTTTGAGAACGGCCTGGAACGCAGCAACGGAAAGTGGGCTCGTAGCCGTACTGGATACAGGGCCGGGCTTTTCTATTTCTCAAGATCAAGCTACGCAAGCGTTTATATCAACGCGCCCCGGTGGCATGGGGCTTGGCCTTTACTTCGCGGAGCAGACGATGGAGATTTGCGGCGGAGCTATTGAGATAACTAGCGCCTCGGAAATCGCTGACGAGCTGGATCTTAATGAAGTTTACGATGGAGCGGCCGTAGTATTTCGGTTCGGGAGGACTAAATGATATTCTCGCCCGTGAGAGCGATTGCAATAGATAACAACGCGCTCGAATTAGTCTCAATCGTCAACGGTTTAGCTGCCCAAGGCATCGCTTGCAGCGCCCATCTCTACGACCTCGGAGATTTAATACCGCCGCCGCCCCGGGAGGGATATGAACATCTTCGACTTGCATTCGTCGACATCAATCTACAAGATGCGGCGGATCTCGAGGCAAAGAATCTCGCCTCAATTATCACCAGCGCACTAGCTCGCGCGATTTCCAAAAATTCCGGACCGTATTGTCTGATATTCTGGACGAGCTACTCACAAAGAGTCGATGAGCTAAAGCCAGAGGTAGAAAGGCAATTGACGCAAAAGGGGATTCCTTTACCATCACTCGTTACCCATATGGCCAAGGGCGATCTGATTCCCTTGACAAATGGAAGAGAAGCCGAAGCTGTAAATACAGGGCTTCATACCCATATTGAAAAGCAAGCCGCTCTCACTCATCTACTTGGTGAGTCGATAAAAAACATCGTTGATCAATCGGGAGCAGTAGGCGCTGCTAGCGCATGGGAAACGCTCTTGAGCGAAGCTGCCTCTGCAACTTTTCGCGAGCTTTTCAATGAAGTGCGTCACAAGCCATCGAGCGAGCAAGCGACCGCCTTTGCACAACTTTTGGCCACCGTCGCCATTGAAGCAACAGGCCAAAAAAATGCAAGAGATAATCCTTTAAGTGCCCTGACCGAGGGTTTGCTAGACCTCGTGCTGGATCACCTAAAGGAAGGACCAGCGAGTAGCGCCGCAGAAGAAGCCGTGAGGAGCACTCTTCTGGGCTATATCAGGGCGGGAAGCGCAGACCTACCAAGCGCAACAATTTCCAAACTGAATCGAGTATTTCAGATTGAGTTACTACCTGAACAGGCTCCGCAGCACATATCGCGCGGACTGATTATTACTCCAACCCAGGAATTGCTTCAACAGATCGGGCTGGAAGAAGGGTGGGAGCGGTTCATCTGGAAAGAGGTTCTGCACGATCCATTGCGCTTGAAGAGAGAAGATCCCAAACGTGCAGATCTGCTACTGAAAAAAGATGCTGCTACTCAACGCATTCGCCCCATGCTCGTAGAAGTGGGGGCGGATTGCGATCACGCACAAAGAAAGCCTCGAAGTCATCGGTTTCTTCTAGCGGCAGAGGTACCTAGCGATCTTGTTGATACCTTTCTTGCGTCCAGCGACTCGGGCAGACGTTCACCGTATGTGTCCGATGCAATAGAGGTTCTTGGCCCTTGGCCGATTGGAAGGGATGAGTCAGTACTCGCCGTGTGCTGTAAACGCTTTTGGTCTTATCAATTGGAGAACATTCCTACCGGAAGCAAAAGCATCATGCGCTTAAGAGGGAGTTTGGTTGACCATTTATTGCATCGCTATTCAACCCTGGCGACACGACCTGGGTTTATCAATCTTCGTTCCATTCAACGATGAATGAACTGTATTTTGTCAATTTTGGCCATACCGGTGGAAGCAGGAACGGAAAGCCACGCCCCGCTCTTTTCATACTGTTGCGATATTTTGATTGTTCCGAATGGTAGGCCGTACAGGACTTGAACCTGTGACCAAAGGATTATGAGTCCTCTGCTCTAACCAACTGAGCTAACGGCCCCCTGGGGGTAATGCGCATATACGAACCCTGGCGGGTTCGCGTCTCCGGCGTTGCGCCGAAGGGGCGGATTGTAAGCACGCTCTCGCGCTCCCCAGCCCGCCTACTTCTGCGATAGCGCGTTGCTCACCATCCTCGACGTGATGTCCACGATCTCGATCATCCGGTCGTACGCCATCCGCGTCGGCCCGATCACCCCGAGCGTCCCCACCACCTCGCCATCCACCTCGTACGGCGCCGACACGATCGACAGCTCCTCCACCGGCACCACCTGGCTCTCGCCGCCGATGTAGATCCGCACCCCGTCCGCCCGGCTCGAGACATCCAGCAGCCGCATCAGCTGCGTCTTCTGTTCGAAGAGATCGAACATCCGCCTCAGGCTGCCCATGTCGTGGCTGAAGTCCTGCACCGTCAGCAGATTCCGCTCGCCGGAAATCACCATCGGCTCGTGCTCCTGCAGCCCCTGCTGCCCCACGTCCACCGCGGCGCTCATCAGCTTCGCGATCTCCCCGCGCAACTGATCCACCTCCGACCTCAGCCGGTCCCGCACCACATCCAGACTCAGCCCCGCATAGTGCGCGTTCAGCCGGTTGCTCGCCTCCGTCAGGTCCCCCTGCGTCAGGTCCTGCGCCGTGAACACCAGACGGTTCTGCACATCCCCGTCCGGCGACACCATGATCACCAGCACCCGCCGCTCACCCAGTCTCAGGAATTCAATGTGGTGGAACACCGCCGACTTCCGCGGCGACGTCACCACCCCCACGAAACTCGACAGGCTGCTCAGCAGCTGCGCCGCGTTCGCGATCACCCGCTGCGGCTGGTCAGGCAGCAACTGGCTCTCGAAGCTGCCGTGCGGCATCCCCGGCTTGGCCGTCAGCAAGGTGTCCACGAACAGCCGATACCCCCGCGCCGTCGGGATCCGCCCCGCACTCGTGTGCGGGCTCGCGATCAGACCCAGCTCCTCCAGGTCCGCCATCACGTTGCGGATCGTCGCCGGACTCAGCTCCAGCCCCGACGCCTTCGACAGCGTCCTCGAGCCCACCGGCTGACCATCGGCGATATACCGCTCCACCAGAGCCTTCAGCAGTGTTTTAGCGCGGTCGTCGAGCATGTTTTTCATTCTAGTGAAGCTGGCAGCGCCACCCCCTCGCACCCCCGGTCCGGTCACATCCCCTGTGGTGTAATTCCCCGCTATGTCCAAGCGCTTCCGTCACGTGGCCATCGTCGGAAAACCCCAGTCGCGGGGCATCCGCCCCATCCTGGAAGAGATTGCCGATTTTGTCGCCTCCCAGGGATTGGATGTTTCCCTTGAAAAGGAAACCGCCGACTCCACCGGAATCACCGGCCTCCCCGCCCTGACCCACGCCGAACTCGGCACCCAGTGCGACCTGGCCATCGTCGTCGGCGGCGACGGCACCATGCTCGGCTTCGGCCGCCAGGTCGCCCGCTACGGCCTCCCCCTCGTCGGCATCAACCAGGGGCGCCTGGGCTTCATCACCGACATCTCCGCCGACCAGTTCAAGGACGCCCTCGCCCCCATCCTCAACGGCGACTTCGAGATCGAACACCGCTCCCTCCTCGAAGGCGCCGTCATCCGCGACGGCGAGCAGATCTTCTCCGGCGTCGCCCTCAACGACGTCGTCGTCTCCCGCGGCGCCACCGCCGCCATGGTCGAACTGCGCGTGGACGTCGGCGACGAGTTCGTCGCCAACATGCGCGCCGACGGCGTCATCGTCGGCACCCCCACCGGCTCCACCGCCTACGCCCTCTCCGCCGGCGGACCCATCCTCCACCCCGGCATCGCCGGCTGGGTCCTCCTGCCCATCGCCTCCCACGCGCTGTCCAACCGCCCCATCGTCCTGCCCGACTCCGGCGAGGTCCGCCTCACCATCGTCGCCGGCCGCGACGCCTCGGTGAACTTCGACATGCAAGCCCTGGCCTCCCTCCTGCACGGCGACTGCATCACCGTGCGCCGCTCCCAGCACCGCGCCCCCTTCCTCCACCCGCGCGGCTGGAGCTACTACGCCACCCTCCGGCGCAAACTCCGCTGGAACGAAGGAACCACCTGATGCTTCGCCGCCTCAGCCTGAAAGACTTCGTCATCGTCCCGGCCCTCGAGCTCGACTTCTCCGCCGGCTTCTCCGCCCTCACCGGTGAAACCGGCGCCGGCAAGTCCATCCTCATCGACGCCCTCCAGCTCGCCCTGGGCTCCCGCGGCGACGCCGCCGTCGTGCGCGAAGGCGCCGCCCGCGCCGAGATCGCCGCCGAGTTCGACCGCCCCCGCGCCCTCGCCCCCTGGCTCGAGGACGCCGGCTTCGAGGCCTCCAGCGACGGCGCCAGCGACACCCTGCTCCTGCGCCGCGTCATCGACGCCCAGGGCAAGAGCCGCGCTTGGATCAACGGCGGCACCGCCACCGTGGCGCAGCTGCGCGAACTCGCCGAACACCTGCTCGACATCCACGGCCAGCACGCCTGGCAAGGCCTGACCCGCCCCGCCAGCGTGCGCGAGCTGCTCGACAACTACGCCAGCATCGACACCAGGCCGATGGCCGCCGCCTTCGCCGACTGGCGCCAGGCCACCGAGGCCCTCGCCGCCGCGCAATCGAAGCAGGCCGACCTGGCCCGCGAACACGAGCGCCTGAGCTGGCAGGTCAGCGAGGTCGGCCGGCTCGCCCCCGGCAGCGACGAGTGGGACGAGCTCAACGCCGAGCACCAGCGCCTGTCGCATGCGCAGTCGCTGATGGACGCGGCCCGCGGCGCGCTCGAGCGCATCGCCGAGGCCGAGATCAACGCGGAATCGCTCACCGACGAGGCGCTGTCCGCGCTGCAGGACGTGCTCGAGTACGACGCCGGCCTGCAGGACACCGTCAACGCGCTGCTCGGCGCGCAGGCGCAACTGCAGGACGCGGCGCACAGCCTCAGCTCCTATCTGAACGCCGCCGACCTCGATCCGGACCGGCTGCAGCAGCTCGACGAGCGCGTGTCCGCGTGGGTGACACTCGCGCGCCGCTATCGGCGCCAGCCGGCGGAACTGCCGGCGCTGCTGGAGGAATGGAAGACGGAACTCGCGCAGCTCGACGCCGCATCCGACCTCGACGCGCTGCAGGCCAGGCAGACGGCCGCGCTCAAGCGCTTCCAGAAGGAAGCCAAGAGCGTCAGCACCGCGCGCGCCAAGGCGGCGCCGGCGCTGTCGAATGCGGTGTCGCAGGCGATGCAGCAACTCGGCATGGCCGGCGGCCGCTTCGAGATCGCACTGCTGCCGCAGGACGAGCCGCAGAGCTTCGGGCTGGAGTCGGCCGAGTTCCTCGTCGCCGGCCACGCCGGCAGCACGCCGCGCCCGCTCGCCAAGGTCGCCTCCGGCGGGGAGCTCTCGCGCATCGCGCTGGCCATCGCGGTCACCACCAGCCAGCAGAACAGCGGCGCCGGCACGCTGATCTTCGATGAGATCGATGCGGGCGTCGGCGGCGCCGTCGCGGAGACCGTCGGCCGCTTGATGAAGCAACTCGGCCAGCGCGTGCAGGTGCTCGCGGTGACCCACCTGCCGCAGGTCGCCGCCTGCGCCGATCAGCACTTCCTCGTCGCCAAGGCGCTCAAGGACGGCAAGACCAACTCCGACGTCCGCCCCATCGCCGGCGAAGCCCGCACCGCCGAGATCGCCCGCATGCTCGGCGGCGAACGGCTGTCGTCGACCTCCCTCGCGCATGCGCAGGAGATGCTCGAGCTCTCCGCCCGCACCGCGCCGGCCCAGGCCGCGAGCCCCGCCGGCGCCCCCAGCGCCCCGAGCAGCAGCAGCAGGAAGGTCAAGCCGTGAGCGCGCCCAACACCGCCCCGGTGCCCGCGCCGCAGGCCACGCCCACCGCCAGCTCGCCGCGCGGCGAGGTCGTGCTCGTCACCGGCATGTCCGGCGGCGGCAAGTCCATCGCGATGCATGCGCTGGAGGACGCGGGCTTCTTCTGCGTCGACAACCTGCCTCCGGAGCTGCTGCCGCAGTTCCTCGAACTGGAACGCCAGCGCGGCTGGCGCCGCGTGGCCATCGCGGTCGACGTGCGCAGCGCGGGCTCGTTGCCGCAGCTGCTGCAGCACATCAAGACGATGCGCCAGGAAGGCGTCACGCTGCGCTCGATCTTCCTCGACGCCGACGACGACACGCTGCTGCGCCGGTTCTCGGAGACGCGCCGGCCCCATCCGCTGCGCGCGCGGCAGGATGAGCCGCAGGACGGCGACCTTCATCGCGCGCTGCAGGAGGCGATCGCACTGGAGCGCGAGCTGCTGACCTCGCTGCGGATGGAGTCCACGGTGATCGACAGCAGCCAGCTGCGGCCCGCGCAGCTGCGCGGATGGCTGAGGGATCTGGTGCGGGTCAGCGGCTCATCGCTGACGCTGGTATTCGAGTCGTTCGCGTTCAAGCACGGCGTGCCGAGCGACGCGGATTTCGTCTTCGACGTGCGCGTGCTGCCGAATCCGTATTACGACCGCGAGCTGCGTCCGTTCACCGGGCGCGACGAGCCGGTGGCGGCCTATCTGGAGGGCCAGCCGGAGGTGCGGTTGATGCTCAGCCAGATCGGCGCGTTCATCGCGCAGTGGCTGCCGAACTTCGCGCAGGATCAGCGCAGCTATCTGACGGTGGCGATCGGCTGCACGGGGGGGCAGCACCGCTCGGTGTACCTCGTGGAGACGCTGGCCAAGCAGTTCGCCTTCCACGGGCAGGTGCTCAAGCGGCATCGGGAACTGGACGCGCGCTGAGGGGCTGACTCGCGCCCTTTTGAACTCCCTAGAGTTCCAACTCCCTCGCCCTTTGAACTCCCTCGAGCGCTAACTCCTTCGCGCCTGGAACTCCCTCGCCCCGCTTGCGGGGAGAGGGAGTTCCGGGGGCGAGGGAGTTCGAAGCGCCAGGGAATGGCTCAAGCGGCACTCGCGCCGCCTTTTTCCTGCGCCTGGAGTTCCATCTCCTGCGCCTGGTTGAACAGCAGGATCCCCAGCACCACCGACGAGAACGGCACCAGGCAGACCAGCGCGATCATCCACAGCACCACGCCGCGGCCCGCGCGCTTGAGCGCCAACCCCATGTAGACCCAGTGCGCCACCAGCGCGCAGAACAGCCCGATCCCGAACATCGCCGCCCGCGCCGGATCCACATCGTCCATCTGCGAATCGCTGATCAGGAACCACAGGCACGCGCCGCTGGCCAGCAGCGCGATGAAGGCGGATTCGAGCGCGCTCTTCAGCGCGGCGGAGGGCCTGGGCGAGGCGTTCGACATGATGTCCCTGACTGTCGTGTTTGGCCGCTGCGCGGCGATCGCGCGAGCATACCGGAGCCGCCCTGCCCACAGACCGGCGGAACCCCTGAGGCAGGCGGGGCCGCCCCGCGCCGCACACTCTCCGCCGCTCAGTCCAGCAGCTTCTTCAGCGGCGCCGGCAACGCGTACTCCGACAAGCGCTCCCGCGCCACCCACACGCCCTCGCCCGCCGGCCGCGTCTCGCGCGGCAGCAGCGCCCGCCGCGGATGCAGCAGCCAGTCGAAATGCGTCAGCACATGCTTGACCCGCGGCAGCGTCTCCGGCGCCGCCACGCCCAGCGCCGCGCTCTGCGCCGTCAGCGCCGCCTCGTCGTCGAACAGCGGCAGCGTCCACAGCCCGCCCCACACGCCCTGCGGCGGCCGCTGCTGCAGCCACACCCGCCCTTCGTGCTCGAGCCACAGCCACCAGCTCTCCCGCTGCCCGCGCTTGAGCTTCTTCGTCTTGATCGGATAGCGCGCCGGCTCGCCCTCCGCCAGCCCCGCGCACAGCGAACTCACTGGGCAGAGTAGGCATTGCGGACTGCGCGTCGCGCACAGGCTCGCGCCCAGATCCATCATCCCCTGCGTGTACGCCGGCATGTCCTGCGGCGACTCCGGCAGCAGCGCCTGCGCTTCGCGCCACAGGCGCTTCTCCTGCGCCGCCGAGGCCAGATCGCCATCGAAGGCCAGCAGCCGCCCCAGCACGCGCTTGACGTTGCCGTCCAGGATCGCCACCCGCTCGCCGAAGCAGAACGACGCGATCGCCGCCGCCGTCGAGCGGCCGATGCCGGGCAGCTCCGCCAGCTCGGCCGCGCTGCGCGGGAAGGCGCCGCCATGGCGCTCGACCACCGCCTGCGCGCACTTGTGCAGATTGCGCGCGCGGCTGTAGTAACCCAGCCCGGCCCACGCGGCCATCACCTCGTCGTTCGGCGCCGCGGCCAGCGCGGCCACGTTCGGAAATCGCTCCAGGAAACGCCGGTAGTAGCCCAGCACCGTCGTCACCTGCGTCTGCTGCAGCATGATTTCCGACAGCCACACCCGATACGGATCGCGCGTGTTCTGCCACGGCAGGTCGTGCCGCCCCTCGCGGCGCTGCCACGCCAGCAGCCGCGGCGCGAAATCGCCACGCACCGCGTCCACGCGGGCTCTCAGATCGTCATCGGTCATCGGCATCGTTCGTTCCAGCGAAGTTCACGCGGGCTGGCATCGCTCCATCGCCTCATCGCTTCTGGCAGCTCGGACAGAAGAAGGTCGAGCGCTGCCCCTGCACGATGCGCCGGATCGTCGTGCCGCACTGGCGGCAGGGCTCGCCCTCGCGTCCGTACACCCGCGCCTGCATCTGGAAGCTGCCCGCCACGCCGTGCGCGTCCTTGAAGTCGCGCAGCGTGCTGCCGCCGGCTTCCAGCGCCTCACCCAGCACCTGCCGCAGCGCCGCCGCCAGCTTCGCCGCGCGCGGCCGGCTGAGCTTGCCCGCCGCCATCCGCGGATCGACGCCCGCCAGGAACAGCGCCTCGCACGCATAGATGTTGCCCGCCCCGACCACCACATCGCCGGCCAGGATCGCCTGCTTCACCGCGACGCGCCGGCCGCGCAGGCCTTCATGCAGATAGGGGCCGTGGAACTCGATGTCGAAGGGCTCCAGCCCGATGCGCGCCAGCAGCTTGGCCGCCGGCTCCACGTCCAGCCCGTCCGACCACACCACCGCGCCGAAGCGGCGCGGATCGGTCAGCCGCAGCACGCCGCGGTCCGTGACCAGGTCGAAGTGATCGTGCGGCCCCGCCGCCGGCGGCTGCTCGCGGAACGCCAGCGAGCCCGACATGCCCAGGTGCATCAGCAGCCCGCCGCCCTCCCCGTCCGGATGGCCGGGTTGTTCGCCGGCCGGCTCCAGCGGCAGCCACAGGTATTTGCCGCGCCGCTGCGCCTCGCCCACGCGCCGTCCGATCAGCCGCTGCGCCGCCACGCCGAGCGGCCAGCGCAGCGGTTTTCCCAGCCGCACATCGAGCACGCGCGCCCCCGCGATGGCCGGGGCAAAACTTCGTCGTGTAACTTCAACTTCCGGTAACTCGGGCATCCCCGGATCATAGGCGCGGCCTCGCGCGCGCCCTCCTAGAATGGTCCACGGCTTGCCCGCCAGGCCTTCCAGGACAGTTCAGGAGTCTCCCCATGCCCGCCCTCGTGCGCCACCCCCGGTGGCTCTTCGCCGCCCTCGCCCTGAGCTGCGCCGCCCACGCCCGCACCGCCCCGCCGAACGAGGCCGCGCCCCCCTCCGCCGCACCGTCCGCCCCCGCCGCCGCGGAAACCCCGGAGGCAGCCGCCTCCGCGCCGGTCGTCAACTCCGACCTCGACGCGCCGATGTTCTATCAGCTGCTGGTCGGCGAGCTCGAACTGCAAGGCGGCCAGCCCGGCGTCGCCTACCAGGTGCTGCTCGACGCCGCCCGCCGCGGCAGCGACGAGGACCTCTTCCGCCGCGTCGTCCAGATCGCGCTGCAGGCCCGCGCCGGCGACCAGGCCGTGATCGCCGCGCGCGCTTGGCGCGACGCGGTGCCGACCTCGCTGGAGGCGCATCGCACGCTGGTCCAGTTGCTGGCGCTGCTGAACCGCCCGGCCGAGGTGCCGCCGGTGCTGCGCTCGCTGCTGACGCTGACGCCGGCCGACAGCCGCGGCTCGGTGATCGCGTCGCTGCCCGGCCTGTTCCAGCGCAACCCCGAGCCGGCGCGCGTGCAGGAGGCCTTCGAGCCGATGCTGCGCGAAGCCGCCGCCAAGCCCGAGACCCGCTTCGCCGCGCTGCTCGTGCTGGCGCAGTTCGCGAAGAACGCGGACAACTTCGAGACCGCGCTGGTCCACGTCCGCGCCGCGGCCAAGGACTTCCCGGATCGCGAGGAGCCGCTGCTGATGGCGCTGGAGCTGCTCCCGCGCCGCCCCGAGGCCGAGGCCCTGATCACCGCCGAGCTGCAGGCCCATCCCGACAAGCAGTCGCTGCGCCTGGCCTACGCGCGCGCGCTGGCCCGCGCCCAGCGGCCCGGCGATGCGGCGCGCGAGTTCCGCCTGCTGACGCAGGAGTCTCCGGACGAGCCCGGTCACTGGCTGGCGCTGGGCTCGCTGGAGCTGGACCTGCAGCATCCCGACGCCGCCGAGGACGCGCTGCAGCGCTACCTGAAGATGGTCGACAAGCCCGCCGCGTCGACGCTGGCCGAGCGCGCCATCGCCGCCGCCGGCCTGGACCGCGCCGACAAGGAAGCCAAGCTGCAGGGCCAGTTGCTGCTCGCGCAGGCCGCGGAGATGCGCGGCGATTTCAAGACCGCCGAGAAGCGCCTGGCCGGCCTCGAGGCCGCGCCAGGCAACCTCGACATCGCCTACCGCCGCGCCTCGCTGCTGGCGCGCCAGGGCAAGCTCGACGAAGGCCGCAAGCTGCTGCAGCAGCTCTCCTCCGAACGCGACCAGGACCGCCGCGCCCGCGTGCTCGCCGAGTCCCAGCTGCTGCGCGAGAACAAGCAGTGGCAGGCCGCCTATGACCTGCTCGGCCAGGCCATCGAGAAGACGCCCGAGGACGCCGACCTGCTCTACGAGCAATCGATGATGGCCGAGAAGCTGGGCCGCGCGCAGGAGATGGAAGCGCTGCTGCAGAAAGTGATCCAGCTCAAGCCGCAGCACTACCACGCATACAACGCGCTGGGCTACTCGCTGGCCGATCGCAACGAGCGCCTGCAGGAGGCGCGCGACCTGATCTCCAAGGCGCTGAGCTTCGCGCCGGGCGAGCCCTTCATCGTCGACAGCATGGGCTGGGTGGAGTTCCGCCTGGGCCGCCTCGGCGAGGCCGAACGCCTGCTGCGCCAGGCCTACGGCTCGCGCCCCGACGCGGAAATCGCCGCCCACCTCGGCGAGGTGCTCTGGAATGCCGGCAAGCAGGACGAGGCGCGCAGACTCTTCGCCGACGCCGCCCGCCGCGATCCGCGCAACGAGGCGCTCCAGTCCGCGATGCAGCGCCTGCAGGTCCGCCCCTGATGCGGCGGCGGCAGTTCAACGGCGGCGCGCTGGCCGCGCTCGCCGGCCCGGCGGTCCTCGCGGCGGCGGCGCTGGGCGGCTGCAGCGCGGTGCCCAAGGCCTCGGAATCCGAGGCCGCCGCGCTCGCCAACGCGCCGCGGCTGACCGGCAAGTTCGGGCTGATCGTCCCGCCCTCGGGCAGCCAGCGCGGACAGAACGTCAACGCCAGCTTCGAGCTGCTCGGCGATCCGCGCCGCGGCCAGCTCGAGATGAGCAGCCCGATGGGCAGCCTGGTCGCGCGCGTGAGCTGGCAGCCGGGCTCGGCCTGGCTGAAGACGCCCGACGGCGACCGCGCCTACGACGACATCGATGCCCTCACGCAGGAGCTGCTCGGCGAGCCGCTGCCGGTGCAGGCGCTGTTCGACTGGCTGCGCGGCCGGCCGTGGCCGCAGGCGCCTTCGCGCAGCGCTGGGGAACAAGGCTTCCAGCAACTCGGCTGGCAGGTCGACCTGCGGCGCTTCGCGGATCAATTGATCTCCGCTCAGCGGCTCAATCCCAATGGACCCGAGCCGCTGGCCACGCTGCGCTTGAAACTCGACGCGGCCGCCGCGCCCTGATCCATTCGGCGTCCACCCGTCATATCCACAAAATATCGCGGGGAATTCTTCGAGCAGTTTTCACGAGGGAATCACGCGCAGTTTGTCAATCGCACGCGCGACGCCCTCGAAACTCCCGCGAACCCGGCGGCATACTCCCCCGCCATGTCGACGTCCATGACCTCTCAAGTTCCCGCGGCGCCGCTGAAGGCGCTCTATGACGTGCCGGCGCCGGCCAAGCTCAACCTGTTCCTGCATGTGGTCGGGAAGCGGCCGGACGGCTATCACCTGCTGCAATCGCTGTTCGTGCTGATCGACTGGGCCGACACGCTGCACTTCGAGCGCCGCGCTGACGGCGCGCTGCAGCGCCACGACCGCGGCGACGCGCTGCCGCCGGACGACCTGTGCCTGCGCGCCGCAAGGGCGCTGCAGCAGGCCAGCGGCTGCGGCTTCGGCGCGGACATCCACATCGAGAAGCGGCTGCCCTCGGGGGCGGGCATGGGTGGGGGCTCGTCGGACGCGGCCAGCACGCTGCTGGCGCTGAACCGGCTCTGGGGCCTGCACTGGCCGCGCGAACGGCTGCTGCCGATCGCGCTCAAGCTGGGCGCGGACGTGCCCTTCTTCGTCGGCGGGCGCAACGCCTTTGTCGAAGGCATCGGCGAGATCCTCACCCCGATCGAGGTGCCGGAGCTGCGGCTGGCGGTCGTCAAACCGGCGGTCAGCATCGGCACCAAGGAAATTTTTTCGAGCCCCCTGTTGCAAAGGTCAAAAAGCGTGGCTATAGTAGCGGGCTTTCCTGCAGCGAACGGCAAACGCAGCGAAGAACTCTCGGCAACGAGAATTCCCCGCAACGAAGCCAATAGCTCGGGTGAACGCGAAGACAGTATGTCTGGCGATCACCAAACGCCGGAGATACTCGTGCAGCAGCTGTACGAAGGATGGGGCAGAAATGATCTGCAACCGCCCGCCGAAGCTGCCAGCCGCGAAGTATCGACAGCGCTTGAATGGTTGCAAACCCGCTACGAAAATTCTCGGATGACGGGTTCAGGCAGTGCAGTTTTTGCTATAGTTCAGCCCTCGCCGAACGCGAAACAAAGCGTGAAGCGACATGCAAAGCAAATCGCGGCGCAGGAAATAGACAAGGTCACCGGCCTGGAGAGCAATCTCAAGGCGACACCGGAAAGCGAGTTCTCGGAACTGCCGGACGGTTGGGTCGGAAAGATGTGTCGCAGTCTGACGGTTCATCCCCTGCGGGATTGGGCGGCAGATTGAAGGTTGTAGGGTGTTGTTCCACGAACAATGTCCTGTGTAGGGGAGTCGCCAAGTTGGTTAAGGCATCGGATTTTGATTCCGACATGCGAGGGTTCGAGTCCTTCCTCCCCTGCCAAATTCTCAGTCAGTTCAATCCGGGACCCGCTGGGTTGGCCACCGGGCCATAAATCTAAGGATGGCCCGCTGTGCTACTCAATACCGTCCTCTTCACGGGTAACGCAAACCCGTCCCTCTCCAAAGAAATCGCCACGCATCTGGGCCTCGAGCTCGGCAAAGCCGTGGTCGGTCGGTTTTCCGACGGTGAGGTGGCTGTCGAGATCCAACAGAACGTCCGCGCCCGCGACGTCTTCGTGGTCCAGCCCACCTGCGCGCCGACCAACGAAAACCTGATGGAGCTGCTCATCATGGTCGATGCGTTGAAGCGCGCCAGCGCGCGCCGCATCACCGCCGTGATCCCCTACTTCGGCTACGCGCGCCAGGACCGCCGTCCGCGTTCGACGCGCGTGCCCATCTCGGCCAAGGTCGTGGCCAACCTGCTGGAAACCGTCGGCGTCGAGCGCGTCCTGACGATGGACCTGCACGCGGACCAGATCCAGGGCTTCTTCGACATCCCGGTCGACAACATCTACGCCTCGCCGGTGCTGCTGTCGGACCTGAAGGCCCGCAACTACAGCGACCTGGTGGTCGTGAGCCCCGACGTCGGCGGCGTGGTGCGCGCCCGCGCGCTGGCCAAGCAGCTGGGCTGCGACCTGGCGATCATCGACAAGCGCCGTCCGGCCGCCAACGTCTCCGAAGTGATGCACGTCATCGGCGAGATCGACGGCCGCAACTGCGTGATCATGGACGACATGATCGACACCGCCGGCACGCTGGTGAAGGCGGCGGAGGTCCTGAAGGACCGCGGCGCCAAGAGCGTCTTCGCGTACTGCACCCACCCCATCCTGTCGGGCCCGGCGATCGAGCGCATCGCCGGCTCGCTCCTGGACGAGGTCGTCATCAGCAACACGATCCCGCTGTCCGAGGCCGCCAAGGCCTGCGGCAAGATCCGTCAGCTGTCGGTCGCCTTCCTGTTCGCCGAGACCATCCGCCGCATCTCGGACGGCGAATCGGTGACCTCGTTGTTCTCGGAGCAGAACAACAACTTCTGATCACAAGCGTTCAGGCCGCGGTCCGCGAGGACGGCGGCCTTTTCACGAAGGCGCCTGGTCGCGGGGCCTTCAACCGCAGCGTCAATGGTGGCGCGGCGTCCATTTGGAGATTGATATGAAATTCGTCGCTTTCGAGCGCAAGCTGCAGGGGACCGGAGCGAGCCGCCGCCTGCGTCACGCCGGCAAGGTTCCGGGCATCGTCTACGGCGCCGGCGAGCCGGCCCTGGTCGAGCTGGACCACAACGCGCTGTACCACGCCATGAAGAAGGAAGCTTTCCACAGCTCCATCCTCGACATGGAAGTGGACGGCAAGACCACGCAAGTGCTGCTGCGTGACTTCCAGATGCACCCGTACAAGCAGCAAGTGCTGCACGTGGACTTCCAGCGCGTGGACGCCACGACCCGCATCACCAAGAAGGTGCCGCTGCACTTCGTGGGCGAAGCCGAGTCGCCGGCCGTCAAGACCGACAAGGGCACCGTCAACCACGTGCTGACCCAGCTGGAAATCACCTGCCTGGCGCAGCAGCTGCCCGAGTTCATCGAAGTCGACCTGAGCGGTCTGACGATGGGCCACTCGATCCACGTGAACGACCTGAAGCTGGCCGACCACATCAAGGTCGTCACGCACGGCAAGCCGAACCCGGTCGTCGCGACCCCGGTGCCGCCGGTGGTGGAAGAGATCGTCGTCGCCGCCGCTCCGGCGCCGGACGCCGGCAAGAAGAAGGGCAAGAAGTAAATTCTTGCCTGACGCGGACCTGACGAGGACCGCGATCCGCGCGGGAGTTCCCGATGGAACTCCCTCCAAGGAAGGCCCCCTCGAGGGGCCTTCTGCTTTTGGGCCTGCCACTGATAATTCCGCCTCATGATTCGTCTCTTTGTCGGCCTGGGCAATCCCGGCCCTGAATACGAGGACACCCGCCACAACGCCGGGTTCTGGTGGATAGACGCGCTGGCGCGCGGTCTGAAGGTCACGCCGCAGCTGGACACGAAGTACCACGGCCTGGTGGCGCGGGTGAACGACGCGCCGGGGGCGTCCGGCCCGATCTGGCTGCTGCAGCCGATGACCTACATGAATCTCTCGGGCAAGTCGGTGGCGGCGCTGGCGCGCTTCTTCAAGATCGAGCCCGAGGAGATCCTGGCCATCCATGACGAGCTCGAGATCGCGCCGGGCGAGCTCAAGCTCAAGCAAGGCGGCGGTAATGCCGGCCACAACGGCCTGAAGGACATGCAGGCCCAGCTGGGCAGCGGCAACTTCTGGCGGCTGCGGCTGGGCATCGGCCATCCGGGCCACAAGGGCGAGGTGGCGGGCTACGTGCTGCGCAAGCCGCCGGTGGCGGAACGCCAGGCCGTCGAGGACTGCATCGGCAAGTCCCTCGAGGCCTTCAAGCTGATGACCGCCGGCGACATGGCCAAGGCCGTGGCGCAGCTGCACGCGAAGCCGCCGCGGCCCAAGCCGCCCAGACCGGCCCACCTGCCTCCGAAGCCCGGCGCCCCTGCTGCCGAGGCTGCTCCCGCCACACCCTCGACTTCGACTTCGACTTCGACCGCGAGCCCAAGCTCGCCTGCGACCTCGAACGCGCCCTCGTTGGCGCCCCCCTCTTCCGGAGACTGACATGCCGCTTCGCGCCGCCTCGATCCTGACGACTGTGTTCCTGGTCTTCATGTTCGGCGCGGCGCAGGCGCAGCGGCCCCCGGCGCGCCCGGCGGCGCAGGACGCGCCACGCAGCTATCACCGCTGCGGCCCGCAGGGCCAGGACTTGCGCGATGGGCCCTGCCCCGACGGCCAGGGCCGCGCGCTCGAACTGCCCAAGGACGAGGTCGACCCGAAGGCCGCGGCCGAGGCCCGCCGGCGCGTCGCCGTGGAGACCCGTGAACTGGCCGCGCGCCAGCGCGAGCGTGAGCGGCTCGCCGCCGCGGCGCCCGCGCCCGCCGCCGGCATCGACGGCCGGCTGGCGGCCCAGCGGCCGGCGACGCGCCCCGCCAAGCCGGCCGATCCGAAGAAGCCCAAGCCCAAGGATCCGAAGCAGCCACCGAAGAAGAAGCCCAAGGTGCCGAAGCCGCCAGAGCCCTCGCTGCCGCCGACGCCAACCGCGAAGGCCCGCAAGATGACCAAGGAGCCCAGGCCTCCTCAGACAGGCAAGGCACGCAGGGGCGGCGATGCCAGGTCTCGCTAGAATGCGCGCCGTTGGTGCTCGCGCGGACATTGCGTCCGTGCAGTTAAACGGGAATCAGGAAGCCGGCGCGTCCCCGATGCGCTCGCCAACCTGAGCTGTCCCCGCAACGGTAAGTGGCCGCCGGCCGCGCGACCGCGATCCTGACGCAGGATGCCCGGCTCGCCGCCGGCACTGCCTGTCCCCGTGTCCACTGGCGCGCGAGCGCTGGGAAGGATGCAGGCAGCGGCCACCAGCCCGGATACCGGCCAACAGGTGGTACCTGCCAGCGATCCCGATGCATCGGGACGTTACGGGTGCCGTTTCCTCAGGCGTCCTGCGGGTGAGCAGGGCCCTGAACCGTCGTTGGTCCGCTCCTCATGCTTCCGTTCGTCTCGCGCGCGCGCCTGGCTGCCCGCTCGCTGCTCGTCCTCACGCCGATCGCTTTCGCCTCGGCCGTCTCGGCGCAGTCGGCGCAATCGGCGCCCTCCTCCACCACCCGTCTCGACGAGGTCACCGTCACCGGCACCCGCAGCCCGATGAAGCTATCCGATGTCGCGGCCGACCTCACCGTCATCGATCGTGACACCATCGAGCGCCAGGGCCTGGGCAACATCGCCGCGCTGCTGCGCAACGTCGCCGGCCTGCAGATGACCAGCAATGGCGGTCCGGGCAACACGACCTCGGTCTTCGTGCGCGGCGCCGAGACGCGCCACACGGTGGTCCTCATCGACGGCGTGCGCATCGACGGCCAGTCCACCGGCGGCGCGCGCTGGGAGAACCTGCCGCTGTCGCTGATCGAGCGCGTCGAGGTCCTGAAGGGCCCGGCGAGCGCGCTCTACGGCTCCGACGCCATCGGCGGCGTCGTGCAGATCTTCACCCGTCAGGGCAGCGGCCCGGCGCGCTGGGAATTCGGCGTGGGCGGCGGCAACCTGGGCCAGGCCAAGGCGGATGTCGTCCTCAGCGGCGGCAGCGCGGTGTTCGACTACGCGGCCTCGCTCGCCGTCGATCGCGGCACCGGCTTCAACGCCTACACGCGCACCGAGAACAAGAGCTACAACCCCGACCGCGACGGCTGGCGCAACTACAACGGCAGCCTGCGCCTGGGCGGCCGCGTGGCCGAAGGCCAGCGCCTGGAGTTCCTTGGCTTGAAGAGCCGCAGCGACGTCGGCTACGACGCCGGCAAGAACGCCGACGACCGCGGCATCACCGAAACGCTGGCCGCCAAGCTCAGCCTCAAGTCGACCTGGTCGCAGGCGCTGTCCTCGCAGCTCTCCGTCGGCCAGTCCGAGGAGAACTACGAGACCCGGCCCAGCGCGCCCTACCTCTCCAGGACGCGCATCCGCAGCGCCTCGCTGCTGGGCTTCTACAAGTTCAACGACCAGCACCAGCTCAATGGCGTGCTGGAACGCCGCGAGGACCGCCTCGCCAACGCCGAGCTGATCGCCGGCGGCAAGGACACGCGCAGCCAGAACGCGATCGGCCTGAGCTACCTCGCCACGCTGGACGCCTTCAGCCTGCAGGCGCACGGCCGCCATGACGACGACAGCGAGTTCGGCGGCATCGACACCGGCAGCCTCGCGGCGGGCTACAAGCTCGGCGGCGGCTGGCGCGTCACGGCCTCGGCGGGCAATGCCTTCCGTGCGCCGACGCTCTACCAGCGCGGCAGCATCTACGGCCCCGACACTGCCAAGCCGGGCGTGGAGGCGCTGCGGCCCGAGCGCGCGCACAACCGCGAGGCCGGCCTGGCCTGGAGCCAGGGCGGCTTCGACCTCGCGCTCACCACCTTCCACAACCGCGTCACCGACCTGATCGCCTTCGGCGCCGCGGGCACGTGCCGCGCGACGCTGGGCTGCTACACCAACGTCGCGCGGGCGCTGCTCAAGGGCACCAGCCTCAAGGGCGGCGCGCAGCTCGGTCCGGTGCGGCTCAGCGCCACGGTCGACTTCCTCGATCCCACCGACGCCCGCACCGGTCTGGTCCTGCAGCGCCGCGCCAAGCGCTTCGGCACGCTGCGCGCGGAAACCGCGCTCAGCGCCTGGACGCTGGGCGCGAACCTCGTTGGCTCGGACCAGCGCTTCGACGACGCGGCCAACAAGACGCGCCTGGCCGGCTACGGCCTGCTCAACCTCGACGCGCAGCGCGCGCTCGCGAAGGACTGGCGCCTGCAGCTCAACGTCGACAACGCCTTCAACCGCGCGTACCAGACGGCGAACTACTACCAGCAGGCGCCGCGGACCTGGTTTGTCTCGCTGCGCTACACGCCGTCGCTGTAAGGTCGCGGCATCGCCCACACCGCCCGCACTGCCCGCACCGCCCACACGCCTTCATCGCCAGGGAGACCCGCATGTCCGCTCATCACCTGATCGTCGGCGGCCAACGCAGCGGCAAGTCGCGCCATGCGGAGCGCCTCGCGCTGCGCTGGGCGCGCTCGCCAGGGCACCAGGTCACCGTGATCGCCACGGCCCAGGCCCATGACGACGAGATGCGCGAGCGCATCGCCCGCCACCGCGCCGACCGCCCGGCCGGCTTCGACACCGTCGAGGCGCCGCTGCGGCTGTGCGACGCGCTGCGCGCGCAGTCCTCGCCGCGCCGCCTGCTCGTGGTGGACTGCCTGACCCTGTGGCTCACCAACTGGCTGATGCCGATGGACGGCGCGCCGCGGCTCGACGACTGGCGCGCCGAATGCGCCGGCCTGCAGCGCCTGCTGCCGCAGCTCGCCTCGCCGGTGGTCTTCGTCTCCAACGAGGTCGGCTGGGGCGTCATGCCGATGGGGCGCGAGGTGCGCGCCTATGTCGACGAGCTGGGCCGGCTCAACCAGCTCGTCGCGCGCCAGTGCGGCGAGCTGACCCTGATGGTGGCCGGCCAGCCGTGGACGCGGCCGGTGATCGACGTGGAGAACCCGCACAGCCCGCAACCCCTGGAGGGCGACCAATGAATCCGATGACCCTGCTCCCGCGCGCGCTGCGCCTCATGGGCATGGCGGGCGCGGCGCTCGCTGCCGCGCTCACCGCCGCGCCGCTCCTCGCCGCGCCGAGCGCGCCTGTCGTTCCCATCACGCTGAAGGACGATCGCGGCCATGCCGTCGCGCTGCCGGTCGTGCCGCAGCGCATCGTCAGCCTGCTGCCCTCGCTCACCGAGACGATCTGCGAGCTCGGCGACTGCGCCAAGCTCGTCGGCGTCGACCGCTTCTCCAACTTCCCGGCCTCGGTGCAGAAGTTGCCGCGGCTCGGCGGCCTGGACGACACCAGCATCGAGGCGCTGGTCGCGCTCAAGCCGGACGTCGTCCTGCTGGGTGTCTCGGCGCGGGTCATCGACCGGCTGGAAGGCCTGGGACTGAAGGTCGTCGCGCTCGAGCCCAGGAGCATGACCGACGTCCAGCGCGTGCTCGGCAAGGTCGGCCAGATCCTGGGCAAGGAGGACGACGCGCGCCGCCTGTGGAACCGCATCGACGGCCACATCGCGCAGAGCGCCGCCACGCTGCCGCCTGGCGCGCGCGGCCTGAGCGTCTATTACGAGGTCGATGCCGGCCCCTACGGCGCGGGCACGGCCTCGTTCATGGGCGAGATCCTCACGCGGCTGGGCGCGAGGAACATCATCCCGGCCGAGCTGGGCCCCTTCCCCAAGCTCAACCCCGAATTCATCGTCCGCGCCGACCCGCAGGTCATCATGGTCGGCCAGCGCAACGCGCCGGGCCTGCCGCAGCGCCCGGGCTGGCAGGCCATCCGCGCAGTCAAGAACCAGCGCCTGTGCGTCTGGATCCCGGCCGAGTCCGACGTCCTTGTGCGCCCGGGCCCGCGCATGTCCGAGGCGGCCGCGCTGATGGCGCGCTGCCTGCGTGACGCCGCCAACGGCCCGGTGCCGCTGCCCACGGTGCCCTTCAACGCCCCGCCCGGAGGCATGCGTTGATGCACGCCATGAGCGGCCGCACGCTGACGCAGCTCGCCGCGCTGCTCGCGCTGGGCGCGGTGCTGCTCGCGCTGGGCCTGGCCATCGGCAGCATGGGCTGGAGTCCCTGGACCGAGGGCGGCGACACCATGCGCCTCATCCTCTGGGACATCCGCGCGCCGCGCTCGATCGGCGCCTGGCTCGCGGGCGCGCTGCTCGCGCTGGCTGGCGCCATCGCGCAGGGCCTGTTCCGCAACCCGCTCGCCGATCCCTACCTGCTCGGCTGCTCGGCGGGCGCCTCGCTCGGCGTCGCCGCGCTGCTCTTCGTCATGGGCGTCTCGCCGGCCGCGGCCGCGCTCGCGCTGCGCGTGGGCATGACCGGCGCCGCCTTCGCCGGCGCCGTCGGGGCGGTGCTGCTCACGCTGGTCCTGGCGCGCGGCGTCACGCAGAGCCTGCGCCTGCTGCTCGCGGGCGTCGTCGTCGGTGTCGTGCTCGGCTCCGGCGCGGCGCTGTTCACGCTCATGAATCCCGACATCCTGCGCGCCATGCAGGCCTTCATGCTCGGCAGCACCGGTTACGTCGGCTGGAGCGCGGTGCAGGTCATGGCCGCCTCGTTCGCGCTGTGCCTGCTCGTCGCGCTGGGCAGCAGCCGCGCGCTGGACGCGCTCACGCTGGGCGAGGACACCGCGCGCTCGCTCGGCCAGCGGCTCACGCTCATCCGCCTGCTGCTCATCGCGGCGCTCTCGCTGGCCACCGGCGCGGCGGTCGCGCAATGCGGGCTCATCGCCTTCGTCGGCCTGGTCGCGCCGCACCTCGTGCGCAGCTGGGGCCCGACCACGCACGGCGCGCTGCTGCTGCTGTCGCCGCTCACCGGCGGCGCGCTGCTGCTCGCGGCCGACATCGCCGCGCGCTGGGTCATCGCCCCGCAGGAGCTGCCGGTGGGCATCATCACCGCGCTGCTCGGCGGCAGCTACCTGCTGTGGCTCATGCACCGGCGCAAAGCCCACTTCGGCGGTGCCGGAGGCGCGCGATGAACGGCGCCGCCCGCTTCCCCGCCGAGCGCGACGCCACCGGTGCTGCCGCGCCCGTGGACCTCGGCCGCGTGCCCGCGCTGCGCATCGAGCTGCGCTCGCTCTCGCTCGGCCCGCGCGAAGTGCTGCGGCCGCTGACCCTCGCGCCGGCTCCCGCCGCATGGACCGCGATCGTCGGCCCGAACGGTGCCGGCAAGTCGACGCTGCTGCGCGCCATGGCCGCGCTGCTGCCGTTCGACGGCGCGCTCACGCTCGACGGCAAGCCCTGGAGCGCGTGGCCGGCCAAGGAGCGCGCGCGCCACGTCGCGTGGCTGGGCCAGAACGAAGCGGCGTCCGACGACCTCACCGCCTACGACGTCGCCATGCTCGGCCGCCTGCCGCATCAACCGTGGCTCGCGCCGGCGAGCGCCGCCGACCACGCGGCCGTCGAACACGCCATGCGCCAGACCCAGAGCTGGGACTGGCGCGAGCGCGCGCTCGGCAGCCTCTCCGGCGGCGAGCGCCAGCGGGTGCTGCTGGCGCGGGCGCTGGCGGTGCGCTCGGGCGTGCTGTTGATGGACGAGCCGCTGGCCCACCTCGATCCGCCGCATCAGAGCGACTGGGCGCGGCTCGTGCGCGAGCGCGTCGCCAGCGGGGGTGCGGTCGTCAGCGTCCTGCATGAGCTCAATGTCGCGCTGCAGGCCGACACGCTCGTCGTCATGGACGAGGGCCGCATCGTCCACCAGGGCGCGCCCCACGATCCCGCCACGCACGACGCGCTGCAGCGCGTCTTCCACCACCGCTTGCTGATCCTGCGGGTGCAGGGGCGGTGGGTGGCGCTCAATGCCTGAAGGAACGATGTCATGACGGGTTGTCCCGCCTTCCTCATCAGCGCGCCGGCTTCGGGCCAGGGCAAGACCAGCGTCACCGCGGCGATCGCGCGTTCCGCGCGGCGGCGCGGCCTGCGCGTGCGCGTGTTCAAGACGGGCCCGGACTATCTCGATCCGATGGTCCTGGCGCGCGCGAGCGGCCACACCGTCTATCAGCTCGATCTGTTCATGGGCGGCGAGGCGCACTGCCGGCAACTGCTCGACGACGCCTCGAGGGACGCTGACCTGATCCTGGTCGAAGGCGTGATGGGTCTTTTCGATGGCAAGCCGAGCAGTGCGGATCTGGCCGCGGCCTTCGACCTGCCGGTGCTGGTGGTGCTGGATGCCTCGGCGATGGCGCAGACCTTTGCGGCCTTGGCGACGGGGCTGGCCCGATTCCGCGATGACATCGTGGTGGCGGGTGTCATCGCCAACCGTGTCGGCAGCGACGCGCATGCACGCATGGTCGCCGAAGGGCTGCCGAAGGAACTGCCATTGATCGCCGCGCTCAAGCGCAACGGTGATCTCTCGCTGCCCGAGCGCCACCTGGGTCTGGTGCAGGCCCTGGAGCTTCCTGAGCTCGATGCGCAGCTCGACGCCTGGGCCGACGCCTGGGATCTCGGCGCGGGGCTGGGTGTCTCGGAGGCTGGCGACCGGGTCCCCCTTTTTGGAACTCAAGGAACGAATTTGCTTGCCGGCAGGCAAGCAAAGGGGGGAGATGGAAAAAAGGGGGGCCCGGTTGACGGCCTCGCGCTCGATCGTCGCCTGGAGGGCTGCCGCATCGCAGTCGCGAGCGATGCGTGCTTCTCCTTCATCTACCCCGCCAACCTGGATCTGCTGCGCGCACTCGGCGCTGACGTGCGCGAGTTCAGTCCGATCGCTGGCGAGGATCTTCCTGAATGCGATGCCTTGTGGCTGCCGGGCGGCTATCCCGAGTTGCATGCTGAGGCGCTGCGCGCGCATCCGCGTTTCTTCGCGGATCTGAAGGCTCACCTGGAGGCGCGAAGGCCTTTGCTTGCCGAATGCGGCGGCATGCTGGTGCTGCTTGACGAGTTGAGCGATGGCGAGGGCGTGGCGCATCCGATGGCTGGCGTGATGCCTGGCCGCGCCGCGTTGCAGAAGCGTCTCGCCGCCCTGGGTCTGCAGGCCATCGCCTGGCCCGAGGGTGAGCTGCGCGGCCACACCTTCCATTACTCCACGATGGACACGCCGCTCCCGCCGATCGCCACCGCGCGCAATCCCAATGCCGGCCGCGCCGCCGAGGCGCTCTATGCGCGCGGCCCGCTGCGCGCGAGCTACGTCCATCACTACTTTCCGTCGAACCCTGCCGCCGTCGCGGCGTTCTTCGGCGGCGAGTCCTCCTCCGAATCCCTTTCCAGGAACTGAGTCCCGACCATGCTGCTCGAATCCGGCTTCTCCCATATCGCGCAGGCCCTGCTGTGGCCCGTGCTGATCCTCGTCGCCCTGGGCTTCGTCTACGCGCTGTGGACGGCGGGTGCCACCTTGATGGAGGCCGTGCAGCGCCGCCGCCCCGGCTTCCGCCTGCTGACCGTTGGCGACGACAGCAACCTGGAGGCGCTCGAGCTGCAGATCGTGCGCCGCCTGGAGGCCCCGCGCCTGCTGGGCCGCGTCGCTCCGCTGCTGGGTCTGATCGCCACGATGGTCCCGCTGGGGCCGGCGCTGCAGAGCGTCGCCGCCGGCCAGGGCCAGCAGGCGCTGGCGGTGTTCAGCTCCGCGTTCTCGGGCGTCGTGCTCGCACTGGCGGCCGCGGCCATCGCGCTGGTCGTGTACTCGATCCGCCGCCGCTGGCTGCTGGCCGAGCTGCTGGCCGTCAAGGCCGAGAAGGGCTGGGCATGAGCGCCGGCCGCCGGCTGTCCATCCTCGCCGAGGAGGACGACGATCCGATGCTGTCCGCCGTCAACCTGGTGGATGTGTTCCTGGTGCTGGTGGTGGCGCTGCTCACCGCGGTCGCGTTGCAGCAGCAGTCGCAGCCTGACGAGACCATCATCCGCAACCCTGGCCAGCCGGGCATGGAGATCGTCGTGCGCAAGGACGGCCAGGAGATCAAGTACCGCGGCAATGGCGGCAGCGCCGAGGGCCAGGGCGAGCGCGCCGGCGTCGCCTACAAGATGAAGGACGGCTCCATCATCTACGTGCCCGAAGGCGGCTCCGCCGCCGACGCCAAGGACGCGCCGCAGCGATGAAGCCCGCGATCCTGTTCGCGCGCGGCGTCGCGGCGGCCGCGCTGTGCGTGCCGCTGCTCGCCGGCGCCGCGTCACGGCTGCTGTTCCTCAGCGTCGACATCACGCCCGCGGCCAAGCACGCGCTGGTCGAGCGAGAAGGCCGTGCCGCCGGCTTCGACGTGCGCCAGATCGAGTACCCGCTGCGCGGCGCGCCCGTGGACAAGGATCCGGCGCTCGAGCGTGCGCTGAAGGACGCGGACCTCGTCTGGATCGACGCGCCGCATGCGACGGCGGAGGCGCGCCTGCATCAGATCGCCGATGCCGCGCTGCAGCGCGCCGCCCTGCCCGCTTCGCGCGTGCTGTGGATTCCGGCCGGCGAGCCCGCCTCGACCGAGCGCAGCCTGCGCGGTTATCTGCAAGCCGGCGGCCCCGCCAACACGCGCGCCGCGTTCACGCTGGCGCGCGCGATGCTCGATGGCAAGCCGGTTCCGGACCTCGGTCCGCCGCAGCTGGTGCCGCAGCGCGGCGTCCACTTCCCCGGCGCGCCGCGCCTCTTCGCCGATGCCGCCGAGTTCCGCGCCTGGGCCGCCTCGCAGGGCCTGAAGGGCGAGCCGGTCGCGATCCTGCTGCACCGCTATCACTTCGTGCAGGGCAACACCGCGTGGCTGGATCGCTGGCTCGCGATGTTCCGCCAGCAAGGGCTGCTCGCCTACGCGGCCTTCAGCGGCCAGTTCAGCGACAAGCCGCTGTCCGAGCTGCTCGAGCGCGACGGCCAGATCCAGGCCCGCGTGATCGTCAACCACAGCCTGCTGCCGCAGGGCGCGAGCCTGCAACCCACCTTCGAGCGCTGGGGCGTGCCCGTGCTGCAGACGCAGCCCTATCGCCAGGACGCCGCGGCCGCATGGGAAGCCAGCGAGACCGGGCTCGCGCAGTCCGACATCCCGTTCTACTTCGCTCAGCCGGAAGCGGCGGGGCTGATCGATCCGGTCGTCGTCGTCGCGCATCCGAAGCAGGGCGAGCCCGAGCTCATCGACCGCCAGGCCGCGAGCGTCGCCGGCAAGGCCGCGCGCTGGGTCGCGCTGCAGACCAAGGCGAACGCGGACAAACGCCTGGTCGCCTTCGTCTACAACTATCCGCCTGGCGGCAGCAACTTCGGCGCGTCCTTCCTCAACGTGCCGCGTAGTCTGGAGCGCGTCAGTCACGGCCTGCAGGATGCCGGCTACGCCGTCACGCCCCAGGCCGAGGCCGACTGGATCTCCGGCCTGAAGCCGCTGCTCTCGGCCTACTACCCGGGCACCGATCCGCTCGCGCTGCTGGAGGCGGGCCAGGCCGAGGCGCTGCCGCTGGCCCGCTACACCGCGTGGTTCGACGCGCTGCCCAAGGCGGTGCGCGAGCCCATCGCCGCGCGCTGGGGCGCGCCGTCGGCCAGCCGCTACGTCGTGCGCTTCCATGGCGAGCCGGTCTTCGTCATCCCGCGCCTGAAGCTCGGCGCGCTGACGGTGCTGCCGCAGCCGCCGCGCGAGGAGACGCTGCGCAGCGGCCAGGACCCGTTCATGCATCGCAGCAGGACGCCGCTGTCGCATCACTACCTGGCGACCTATCTGTGGGCGCGGCAGGCCGACGCGGTGATCCACTTCGGCACGCACGGCACGCAGGAATGGGCGCCCGGCAAGATCCGCGGCCCCGATGTGCTCGATCCGGTCTGGCTGCCGCTGGGCGACGTGCCGGTGATCTATCCCTACATCGTCGACAACCTCGGCGAGGCGCTCACCGCCAAGCGGCGCGGCCGCGCGCTGATGGTGAGCCACCGCACGCCCAGCTTCGCGCCGGCCGGCTTCAACGCGAAGATGGCCCACATGCATGAGTTGATGCACGAGTGGGAGACCGTCGATCCGGGTCCCACGCGGCAGGGGCTGGAGCGGCAGATGATCCAGCAGTTCGTCGAGCACAACCTGCATCGCGACCTGGGCTGGACCGCCGAGCAGATCGCCGCCAACTTCAGCGGCTATCTCGAGCTGCTGCATCCCTACCTGGACCGGCTGGCGCAGAGCTCGCAGCCCAAGGGGCTGGCGGTCTTCGGCGTGGTGCCCGACGAGGCCCAGCGCCGCGGCTCGATCCTGCAGCTGCTGCGCGTGCCCTTGATCGAGGCGCTCGGCGAGGACATCGACGAGGCCTTCCTCATCGACCACGAGGGCGTCGCCAAGGCGCGGCCCGCGCGTTGGCTCGACCTCGCGCTGAAGGATCCGGAGGCCGCCAGCCATCTGGACCTGCGGCCCTCCACGCCGGCGTCCGGCAATGAAGCCTTCGTTCCCAATCGCGCGGCGCGCAAGCCGATCGATCAGGCCGCGCTGTACCAGCTCGCGCTGCGAGCGCAGGAGATGTCGGCGCGGCTCTCGACCGAGGGCGAAATGCCCGGCCTGCTGCGCGCGCTCGACGGGCGCTTCATTCCGGCGGCCTATGGCGGCGACCTGCTGCGCAATCCGGACAGTCTGCCGACGGGCCGCAACCTCACCGGCCTCGATCCCAACCGGCTGCCGACGAAGCAGGCCTTCGAGGCGGCGCAGGCGCTGTTCAAGCGCTGGTACGAGGAACAGCGCCGCGCCGGCACCGCGCCCAAGCGGCTGGCGCTGTCGCTGTGGGCCGGCGAGACGCTGCGGCATCAGGGCGTGATGGAGGCCCAGGCGCTGGTGGCGCTGGGCGCCGTGCCGGTCTGGGACGCGACCGGCCGCCCCGCGTCGATCAAGCTGCTGAGCCCGGCCGAGCTCGGCCGGCCGCGCGTGGACGTGCTGCTCTCGATCACCGGCTCCTACCGCGACCAGTTCCCCGCGCTGATGAAGCTGCTGGACCAGGCCGTCGCCGCGGCCGGCGAGGCCGAGCCCGACAACGCCATCGCCAGCAACAACCGACAGATCGCGGCCGAACTGCGCAAGGCCGGTCTCAAGCCCGCGCAGGCGCAGGCCCTCGCGCAGGCGCGCGTGTTCGGGAATCCGGCCGGCGACTACGGCACCGGCATCGCCGACGCGGTGCAGGACAACGGCCTCAAGAGCCAGGACGGGCAGACCGATCCGCGGCTCGGCCAGCTGTTCCTGTCGACGATGAGCCAGCCCTACGTCGATGGCGAGCCGCTGAGCGTGCCGCCGGCGCAGGCGCGCGAGGCGCTCGGCGCGCACCTGCGCCACACCGACGCGGCGCTGATGTCGCGCAGCAGCCATCTCTACGCGATGGTCAGCAGCGACGATCCGTTCCAGTACCTCGGCGGGCTGGCGGCAGCGGCGAAGGTGGCGGGCAACACCAGCGGCGTCGCGCTGCACGTGAGCCAGCTGCAAGATGCCGCGGAGCAGCACACCGAGACCGCCGCGCAGGCGATCGCCCTCGAGATGCAGAGCCGCTACCTGCATCCCGGCTGGCTGCAGGCGCAGAAGGCCGAAGGATGGGCCGGCGCGCTGCAGGTGCTCAAGGCGGTGCAGTACAGCTTCGGCTGGCAGCACATCGCGCCGGGCACGGTTCGCGCGGACCACTGGCAGAGCTTCTTCGACGTGCTGGTCAAGGACAGGCACCGGCTGGGCGTACCCGAGTGGCTCAAGCAGAACCCGCAGGCCTATGCGCAGGCGCTGGAACGGCTGGTGCAGGCCGATCGCATGGGCTATTGGAAGCCGGACGCGCAGACGCGGCAGGAACTCGCGTCGCTGTACCGCGATCTGACGCAGGCCGCGCCGCTCAGCAATGAACTGGCCGCGGTGCGGCGCTGGACGGCGGATCAGCTGCCGCAGCTCGTGCCCGCGGTGCGGCCGGCCGCGCCGGCGGCGGCCGCGCGTCCTGCGGCGAAGGCCCCCGCGCGCGCCACGCCCGCCGCGCCGCCGGTGCCGGCCGTGCGCGGCCTGGCGCTGCAGCGCGTGCCCGATGCGCCCAAGCCGTCGCCGCGCATGAACACGCAGCGCTCGCTCGAACAGGCGCTCGCGTGGGTCGCGATGGCGCTGCTGATGTGCGGCGGCGCGATGTGGCAATCGCGGCGTGCGCCGGGCACCCGGAACGGGGGCGGCGGCCACGGCATTCACAACGACAACAACGACCTGCGCCTCGCTCAGGGCCTCGCATGAACTCGAACAGCAACCCCGCCCTCGCGATCACCGCCCTCGCCGGCGCGATGGCCTGCCTCGCCGGCGCGGCGCAGGCCCAGGACGCGGCGGAGCCGCGCACGCTGGACACCGTCCGCGTCAGCAGCCGCGCCCAGCTCGGAGAGGCCGGCAGCGCCTCCGAGGGCGAGGTCGGCGTCGAGCGCCTCGCGCTGCGGCCACTGCTGCGCCCGGCCGAACTGCTCGAAGCGATGCCCGGCATGACCGTCACGCAGCACAGCGGCGACGGCAAGGCCAACCAGTATTTCCTGCGCGGCTACAACCTCGACCACGGCAGCGACTTCGCGACCTTCGTGCTGGGCATGCCGGTCAACATGGCCAGCCACGCGCATGGCCAGGGCTACATGGATCTGAACTTCCTGATCCCGGAGCTGGTGGAGAGCCTGCGCTATCGCAAGGGCGCGTTCGCGGCCGAGGACGGCGACTTCGCGACCACGGGCGCCTCGCGCATCGGGTACATGAGCGAGATCGATCGCCCCTTCGCGCAGGTGACCGCCGGTCCTTACGGCTACCAGCGCGCGCTGGCGGCGGGCAGCGCGGCGGCGGGTGGCGGCTGGACGCTGCTCGGCGCGGTGGAAGGCAGCCGCTACGACGGCCCCTGGGACCAGCCCGAGGACCTGCATCGCCGCAACGCGGTGCTGCGGCTGACGCGCGGCGACGAGCGCAACGGCGCGCACGTCGACCTGCTGAGCTACAGCGCCGGCTGGCGCGCCAGCGAGCATGTGCCGCAGCGCGCCATCGACAGCGGCGAGATCGGCCGCTATGGCACGCTGTCGCCCAACGATGGCGGGCGAACGCATCGCCATAGCCTGAGCGGCGGCTTCGCCTACAACCAGGGCACGGGGCAATGGACTGCCGATGCCTGGCTGATCGATTACGGGCTCAACCTGTTCTCGGCGCCGTCGGGCTTCATCAACGGCCCGGACGGCGACCAGCATGAACAGGCGGATCACCGCAAGCTGTGGGGCGGCTCGCTGAAGCATCAACTGCCTGCAGCGTGGCTGCCGGCCGGCCAGCAGCTCAGTTGGGGCCTGCAGTGGCGCCATGACCGCATCGGCACGCTGGGCCTCTACGACACGGTGGACCGCGTGCGCACCCGCACGGTCCGCGAGGACCGCGTCAGCCAGGACAGCGCGGGCGTCTTCGTCGAACTCGGCAGCCGATGGACCGACTGGCTGCGCAGCACCGTCGGCGGGCGATGGGACACGATGCGCGCGACGATCACGCCCACCGGCGGCGAATTCAACATGGGCAACGGCGGCAAGGCACGCCAGTCGCAGTTCAGCCCGAAGCTGGGGTTGATCGCGCGGGTCGCGGCGGATACCGAGGTCTATCTGCACTGGGCCCGGGCCTTCCGATCCAACGACGCGCGCGGCGCGACGACCACGGTCAGTCCGGCCGACGGCTCGGCGACGGATCCGCTGCCGCTGCTGGCGCGCACCACGACCTCGGAGCTGGGGCTGCGCACCAAGCCGGCGGCGAACTGGACGACCAGCCTGGCGCTCTGGCAGGCCAACCTGGCGTCGGAGCTGGTGTTCGTCGGCGATGAAGGCGTGACCGAGGCGCGCGGGGCGTCGCGGCGCGTCGGGCTGGAGTGGTCCAACGACGTGCAGGCGGGCAGGGACTGGCTCATCGACGCGGACGTCGCGTGGTCGCGCGCGCGATTCACCGAGGCGACGGAGAACGCGTTCGGCAGCGGCCGCAGCGTGCCCAACGCAGTGCCGCTGTCGGCGTCGTTGTCGGCCAACTGGGCGCCGGCCGGGCGCTGGACCAGCGGCGTCAAGCTGCGCTATCTGGGCGCCTATGCGCTGGAGGAGACCGGGACGCAGAAGTCGCGCGCCGTGTTCACCGCCAACTGGCGACTGGGGTATCAGGTCAGCGATCGCTGGCAGGTGGGGCTGGATGTGCTGAACGTCTTCGACACCAAGGCCAATGACATCGAGTATTGGGGCGCCGCCTGCACGCGGGCCGAAGGCGCCGGATGCAATGGCGGCGCGGGCATCGAGGGGCGGCTGGTCCATCCGATGGAGCCGCGCACCTTCCGGCTCAGTCTGCGCGCTCGGATCTGATCCCGCTCGAGTCCACCACCAAGTCACCCTTCGACAGGTCTCTACTTACGGAACACCGATATGGAAATCGAACAACCGCCCGTTGACCGCGAGCGCGTCATCCCCAGCGGCGAGCGCCGCGGGCTCGTCCTCGTGCACACCGGCAACGGCAAGGGCAAGAGCACCGCCGCCTTCGGTCTGGCGCTGCGGGCGCATGGCCGCGGCAAGAAGGTCCACATCTACCAGTTCATGAAAGTCCCCAGCGCGCGCTTCGGCGAGCATCGGCTGTTCGAGCAGATCGGCCTGCCCATCGAGGGCCTGGGCGACGGCTTCTCGTGGAAGAGCAAGGACCTGGACCATTCGGCGCAGCTCGCGCGCGATGGCTGGGAGCGCGCGAGGGCGACCATCCTGGGCGGCGAGCACTTCCTCGTCGTGCTCGACGAGATCATGTATCCGCTGCGCTACGGCTGGCTGCCGCTGGATCCGGTGCTGGAAACGCTGCGCACGCGGCCATCCCACGTGCACGTGTGCCTCACCGGCCGCGGCGCGCCGCAGGAGCTGATCGACCTGGCGGACACCGTCACCGAGATGACCATGGTCAAGCATCACTTCAAGGCCGGCGTGCCCGCGCAGCGCGGCATCGAGGATTGACCGCTAAGCTGCGCGCCTGATTCCGGCCGCGCCGCTGTCCGCGCCGCCTGCCTCTCCGCCTGCCCCACCGCCCGACGCCCTCATGACTTCGATGCCCTGGCTGTTCGCCCTCGCCATCCCGGTGGCGCTGCTGCTCGACCGATGCTTTGGCGAGCCGCCCGCGCGCGTGCATCCGGTCGTGTGGATGGGGCGCTTCCTGGCGCTCTTCGGCGAGCGGCTATGCGCGCTGTCAGCGCGGGCCGCCCTGCTGGGCGGCGCGATCGCGTGGACGCTGGGCGCGGCGATCGCCGCCGTGATCGCCTGGGCGGTCGAGTCCGCCGTGATCCGCGGCGTCGAGCCCTGGCTCGGCGCGTGGCCGCTGGCGGCGGCGGCCTTGCTGCTCGGGCTGGCGCTCAAGCCGATGCTGGCGTGGCGCATGCTGCGCGATGAGGTCGGCGCGGTGGAGACCGCGCTCGCGCGCTCGCTCGACGAGGGGCGCGCGCAGCTGTCGCGCCTGGTCAGCCGCGACACGCGGCCGCTCTCGCCGGCCCAGGTCCGCGAGACCGCCATCGAGACGCTCGCCGAGAACCTCAACGATTCGGTCATCGCGCCGCTGTTCTGGTTCATGGTGGCCGGGCTGCCCGGCGCGGCGGTCTACCGCTTCGCCAACACCGCCGACGCGATGTGGGGCTATCGCGGCCGCTGGGAGTGGGCCGGCAAATGGGCGGCGCGCGCGGACGACGTGCTCTCCTGGATTCCCGCGCGGCTGACGGGCCTGGCGCTGGTCGCGGCGCGGCCGGCGCTGATCGCGCCGCTGCAGCGCGAAGCGGCGCGAACGCCGTCGCCCAACGGCGGCTGGCCGATGGGCGCGATGGCGTTGCGGCTCGGACGCTCGCTCAGCAAACCCGGCGTGTATCGCCTGAATCCCTCCGGCAGCGAGGTCGTCAGAGACGACCTCCACCGCGCCCAGCGACTCGCGAGCTCGGCGATGCGCACGCTGGCGCTGCTGATGGTGCTCGGCACGGCGGCATTGCGCGGCGGCTTCGCCTCGGCGCTGGCGGGCGGCTTGAGCTTCGGAGGCGCGCGATGAGCCGCTTCATGCACCTCACGCACGGCGGCACCGACGCGGGCCCGCCGGTGCGCCACGATTTCTCGACCAACGCCCATCCCCTCGGCCCGCCGCCCGCCGCGCTCGACGCGGTGCTGCGCGCCGACCGGCTGCGCTATCCCGACCCGGCCTACGCGGCGCTGCGCGCGCGCCTGGGCGCCTGGCATGGCGTCGAGCACGACCGCGTGCTGCCGGCGTCCGGCGGCTCGGAGGCGATCCGCCGGCTCACCCTGGCCGCCATGCTCTCCGGCGTGACGCGCGTGTGCGTGCCGCGGCCCGGCTTCGGCGACTACGCCGCGGCGGCGCACGCGCTCGGGCTGCAGGTGTCGGGCTACGAGGACGCGTTCCAGCTCGCCGACGCGCTGACGCTGCCGTCGCTGGTCTGGGTCTGCGATCCCAACAACCCGACCGGCGAGAGCTTCGGCGCCGCCGAGTGGACGGCGGTGGCGGTGGCGCTCGGGCAGAGCGGCTCGCAACTGGCCGTCGACCAGGCCTATGGCGCGCTGCGCCTGGGCGGCGGCTGCGCGCTGCCGCAGGCCATCGCCGATGGCGCCTGGCGCCTGGTCTGCCCCAACAAGGCGCTCGGGCTGACCGGCGTGCGCGGCGCCTACCTGATCGGACCGCGCGACGGGCTCTGGATCGATCGCGTCGCGGAGCTCGCCCCGAGCTGGGTGCTGTCGGCCGAGGGCCAGGCCTTGCTCGAGGCCTGGACCACGCGGTCGGTGCGCGATGAACTCGAGGCGTCGTTGCCGCTGCTGCGCGACTGGCGCGCCGCGCAATGGGCGCGGATGGCGGCGATGGGCTTCGACCAGATCGACGGCGGCGCGGCCAACTTCTGGCTCGCCGCGCTGCCCGCGCCGTGGGAGGCGGAGCCCGATGCGCTGCTGCGCGGGTTGCGCGCGCTCGGCATCAAGCTGCGCGACGCCGCGTCCTTCGGCCTTCCGGGCCTGGTGCGCGTGTCGGTGCAGGCGCCGGAGGCGGTCGACGCGCTGGAAGCGGCGATGCGCAGCTTCAGCGGCCGGACGCCGATGCCGCTGGTGCCGCCAGCGCCGTCGCGGCATGGTGCGTTCGACACCACGCATCCTCAAGGAGACACCCGATGAGCAGCGCCCCCCGCGGCCGGGCCGTGATGGTGCTGGGCACGACCAGCGGCGCCGGCAAGAGCTTCCTGACGACGGCGCTGTGCCGCTGGTATGCGCGCCAGGGGCTGCGCGTCGCGCCGTTCAAGGCGCAGAACATGAGCAACAACGCGCGCGTCGTGCCGGGCCTGGGCGGCCGCCAGGGCGAGATCGGCTCGGCGCAGTACTTCCAGGCCTTGGCGGCTCGCGCACGGCCGGAGGTGCGCATGAATCCGGTGCTGCTCAAGCCGGAGAAGGACACCGCCTCGCAGGTGGTGGTGCTGGGCGAGGTCGACGAGGCGCTGAGCCGCGCGCCCTGGCGCGCGCGCAGCGAGGCGCTCTGGGGCCGGGCGCGCGGCGCGCTGCATGAGCTCTTGTCCGAGAACGATGTCGTGGTCATCGAGGGCGCGGGCTCGCCGGCCGAGATCAACCTGCACAGCAGCGACTACGTGAACATGCGCACCGCCCGCGAAGCGGGCGCCGCCTGCCTGCTGGTCACCGACATCGATCGCGGCGGCGCCTTCGCGCATCTGTTCGGCACGCACCAGCTGCTGCCGGCGGACGAGCGCGCGCTGATCCGCGGCTTCGTGCTGAACCGCTTCCGCGGCGATGCGGCGCTGCTGTCGCCCGGGCCGGAGATGCTGGCGCAGATGACCGGCGTGCCGACGATCGCGACGCTGCCGATGTGGCGCGGCCATGGACTGCCCGAGGAGGACGGCGTCTTCGACGATCGCGCGACCGGCGGCCTCGGCGGCATCGGTCCGGGTGCGGGTGCGGGTGCGGGCGGCATCGTGCGCGTGGCCGTGGTGGCCTATCCGAGGCTGTCCAACCTCGATGAATTCCAGCCGCTGCGCAATCTGCCCGGCGTGCGGCTGAGCTGGGCGCGCGAGCCGGCCGAGCTCGACGGCGCCGACTGGATCGTGCTGCCCGGCTCCAAGGCGGTGGCCGCCGATCTGGCCTGGCTGCGCGCGCAGCGGCTGGACACGGTGATCGCGGCGCATGCGGCCGCCGGCCGGCCGGTGCTGGGCATCTGCGGCGGGCTGCAGATGCTGGGCGAGGCGCTGGTCGATCCGCATGGCCTGGACGGCAATGCGCCGGGCCTGGGGCTGCTGCCGCTGGTCACGCTGTTCGAGCGCGAGAAGCTGCTGCGCGAGACCGAAGGCCGCTTCGCGCCCGCGCTCGACGCGCCGTGGACGGCGCTGAACGGCCTGCCGGCGCGCGGCTACGAGATCCACCATGGCCGCACGGCGCAGCATCCCGGACTGCCTGCCGCGCGGCCGGTGCTGTTCGATGGCCTGGGCGAGCCGCTGGGTTGGCAGCACGGACCGGTGCTCGGCCACTACCTGCACGGGCTGTTCGAGGACGAGCGGGTGCTGTCCGCGCTGTTCGCGCGCCCGGTGCGCCCGCTCGACCAGGTCTTCGATGAGCTGGCCGACTACATCGATCGCCATTTCGCGCCTGGCGCGCTGATGGGGCTGCTGTCGCCAGTCGCGGCTGCCCAGACTCCCTCCTCCTGAAGTCCACGACGTCCACCATGACCACCCAAGACCTGATCCCCGAGATCCCCTCGCTGCACGACGACGCGCTCGCGGCGGCGCTGCGGCATCGCATCGATCGCAAGACCAAGCCGCTGGGCGCGCTGGGCCGGCTCGAGGGCCTGATGCTGCGCCTGGGGATGATCCTGGGCACGGAGCAGCCGCGGCTCACCGAGCCGCAGATGATGGTGTTCGCGGCCGATCACGGACTGGCCGCGCACGGCGTGTCGGCGTATCCGCCGGACGTGACCTGGCAGATGGTCGAGAACTTCCTGGCTGGCGGCGCGGCGGTGTCGGTGCTGGCGCGCCAGCACGGCCTGACGCTGAGCGTCGTGGACGCGGGTGTGCGGCACGTCTTCGAGCCACGGCCGGGGCTGCTGATCGCCAAGATCGCGATGGGCAGCCGCGACATGCTGGAGGGCCCGGCGATGACGATGGACGAATGCGCGACGGCGGTGGCGGCGGGCAAGACGCTGCTGCAGAAGCGGCCGGGCAATGCGCTGCTGCTGGGCGAGATGGGCATCGGCAACACCTCGTCGGCGGCGCTGCTGCTGGCGCGGCTGGGCGGCCTTGCGCTGAAGGACTGCGTGGGGCGCGGCACCGGGCTGGACGACGCGCAGCTGCGGCACAAGCTGGAGGTGCTGACGCGCGCGCTGGAGCGGCATCCGCGCGCGACCGATCCGCTGACGGCGCTGGCCGCGCTGGGCGGGCTGGAGATCGCGATGATGGTGGGCGCGGTGCTGCAGGCGGCGCTCGAGCGCCGGGTGATCGTGGTGGACGGGTTCATCACGGGCGCGGCGGTGCTGGTGGCGTCGCGGCTTCAGCCGGCGGTGCTGGAACGCTGCGTCTTCGCGCACCGCTCCAACGAGCAGGGCCACCGGCTGATGCTGGACAGGCTGCACGCCGAGCCGCTGCTGGACCTGGGGCTGCGGCTGGGCGAGGGCTCGGGCGCGGCGCTGGCCTGGCCGCTGCTGGAATCGGCCTGCCGCGTGCTCGGCGAGATGGCGAGCTTCGATGCGGCAGGGGTCAGCGACAGGGCTTGATCGGGCGGGCCGTCACGCAGGCTGCGGGACGATCTCCTCGATCGAGACGCCCGAGGCACGTGCCTGCGGCGCGCCTGCCGCCTGAGCGGCGGCCTGCTCGATGACCTGATGGAGATGGGCGCCGGCGAGCTGCTCGTACGCCGCCTGGTGCTCTTCGCTCAGGCCACCCACATAGGCGCCGATCCGGGCCACCTGCGCCTGCAGCTCCTCGGGCGTGCGAGGGGTCATCGTGGCCAGCGTCTGCCCATCCGGCCCCTTGAACAGGTTGGCCACCTGGCTGCCGAGAGAGGCGATCTGCCCGCCGCCCCAGTTCATCGCCAGCTCCGCGCCGCGCGCGACGGGGCCGGGCATCGTCATCGCCATGGCGGTCATGACCAGGCTCGCGTAGTAGGGCGCTGAGGCGCTGGACTCGATCAAGCCCTTGGGCGTGAACTGCTTGGACAGCTTGTCGGCGGTGAGCGCGATGGCCATCACCATGCTGGTCGCGGCCATGCCCTTGAAGCGCTCCATCGCGTCCTGGCGCGTGGTCTGCCGGTTCCAGGCGCTCTGCGCCATGACCGCGGTGACGACCACGCTGTCGGCCGCGAGGTCCACCGTGCCGATCGGGTCGGGCTGGATCAGGTAGACGGTGGTGCCGGTCACGCCGGCGGCGAAGAGCGTGAGCGCGAGCTTGGACGCGAAGTCGGGGTGGGCCTGCGGCTCGCGCGGAATCGAGGCCGCGGTGGGCTCCTGCGCCGCGCCGAGATGGAAGGCCTGGTCCAGGCGCTTCGTGCATTGCGCGATCGAGGCCAGCAGATGCGTGCACTGCGAGTTGAGCGTGCGCGTCAGCTCGTGGCCGGACTCCGGATCGGTGAAATCGCGGCGCGCCTGCTGCAGCGCCTTGCGTCCGTCCTCCAGCCCTTGCCAGAGCTGGGACAGCTCGGCGTGGACGGCCTCGCCGACCTGACCGGGCGTGAACTGGCGGCGCAGCGAGCCGGCCTGGCCGGAGAAGCCCGCCTTGTCCATGCCGGCCGCCACCGCGTTCGCGCCGAGCGCGACGGCCTTGGCCGCGCCATTCCTGATGCTGCCCCAGACGAAGGGGGCGATCAGGATGGTGCCGGCGGCGGCGGCGAAGCCGGCGTGCGCCACCTTGCTGTGGTCGACCGCCTCGGCGTGGTGACGGACCGACTCGGAGCCGTAGCGCTTGGACATCTCGACGGACAGGAAGATCGCGTTGAGCAGGGCCGGATAGAAGTGGACCTCGTCGGACTGGCGGCCGAGTTCGCCGCCCCCCAGCGGGAACGGCAGTCCGTCGGCGGTGGGACGCAGCGTGGTGCCCGCCACGCCGACGACCGCCTTGGCCGCGGCGGCCACGGTGTAGGCGAAGGTCTTGGCCTGATTGGCCAGCAAGGGGCTGGGCACGATCACGGGCCACAGATTGACCAGGTTCAGCAGCGCCTTGGCGGCGCGGCCCGACGCGGAGGTGCCATGCTCCAGCGGATCGATGGCGCGCTCGATGGCCTCGATGTCCTTCATCAGGGTCTTCTTGAAACGCGGCTCGATGCCGGGCTCGCCCTGGACCATGCCGCGCAGGGCGGTCAGTTGCTCGCGGCAGCGGGCGAAGGTGAAGGCCTGGTCGGGTCCCGGCTCGGCGCTGCGCAGCACCGCCAGGAAGGACCGGTCGTCGGCATGCGGCTGCAGCATGGTCCGGAGGTCGCTGAGGGACCACAGGGCCTTCGCGGCGGAGACGACGGCGTCCTGGGTGCTCGACAGGCCTTGAAGGGCCGCGGTGCCCGCGGTGCCCAAGGCGCCGGCCACACCGCCCACGAGTCCGGTCAGCCGGGAGCCCGGCGCGCCGGCCTGCGCAGAGGCCTGGCCATCGACCGCGGGCGATTGCGGCGCCGCGGAGCGCGGCGGCAACGCCACCGTGTCGTCGCGGGGCGGCGTCCCGGTGGTGTCGGCGGAGCGGCGGCTGGAGATCGGCGATTCCTGTGCGGCGGAAGGCGCCGAGGTGGACGCCAGCGCGGCGGGCGAGGTGTGCGCGGGGACCGGCAGCTCGACGTGGCGCGAGGGCGAGGAGGAGGCGGAAGAGATGGGAGACGGCATCAGGGGTGTCCTCATGCAGCCGGAAGGCGCGGCACGCCGTGGCGGCGCCGCCTTCCGGCCGTCCTGGGTTGAACGGAGAAGTGGCGCTGTGTTGCCCGTACTGCAATGGGCGCCAACTCGTGCGAGAGGCCATGATGGCGAGCGGCCGGGCGAACACCGCGCCGAGGCGCGAAGCGCGGCGAGGCTCGGCGAAGAAGGCTTGCGAATCCGGGACAGCGCGGATGAGCCGGACGGGCCGGGCAGCGCCTCCCAGAAGATCCGGGGCGGCATTGCTGACCTACCGCTCAGCCTGTGGTGAGCGGCCCTTTGGAGCATCGGCCTATAGCGGATCGATGGAATCCCGTCCCGTGACCCGCTGGTTTCGCATCCTTGTCCTGACGATCCTCGTTCCCGCCTATGGCATGGCTGCCGCCGAGGTCACGATGTTCGCCGGAGGCGTCGCCCATGCGCAGCACCTGCTGATCGACGGCCACCCCGCCGATTCCGCGATCAATCCATGACTTTTGGTCGCGAAGGGTAGCTCGCGGAATCCGCAGAATGGAATTGAATCATCAACCAAAGCCGCGTAGGTGCCTACGCGGCTGCTCAGCTGAGGAGTGACTTCCATGGCAAGGCCATCGTTCAACAGCGCCTGGGCAGCCTTCATGGCCGTTCGTCTACCGGTGCTCGAAGTGGGCAGGAAGATCGGCGGCAATGTTCAGAAGAACATCGAATTGCCCGAAGGTGGTTTCCGGAATGCGTGCCCCATCCGGATGAGTTATGTGCTCAACAAGACCGGCTTCCCCATTCAAAAGAGCCGCCTGTACGCCATGGTGAGCGGGGGCGACGGGAATCAATACCTTTATCGAGTCGCGGACATGATGGCCTATATGGAGCGCACGTTCGGGCGCGCTGACAAGATGGTCCGTTCCCCAAAGGAATCGGACTTCAAGGGCCGGAAGGGAATCATCGTCGTGAAGGGGAGCGGTTGGGCTGATGCCCGGGGTCACGTTACCCTTTGGGACGGCACCAAATGCTCGGATGTCTGCCATCTGATGCACGACCCCGACAACGGCCCCTTCATCCCGGAGACGGCCTCAATCTGGACTCTGCGATGAAAGCTCTTCTGCTTGCCGCCATGCTCTGCGGCTCCGGCGCGATGGCCCAACAGGCTCGAACCAATTCGGACCAGGCGAAAGGCCCAGTGGCAACCTATTCACAAAAGACGCTGCTGAAGAACTGGACCATGAGCGTCTGCCTCGCCAAAGTGGCGAAGACACAGGACGCCAAGGAAGACGCAAATGCAGCCGCAAGCGCCTACATGGAATTTGGAAAGTTGCCGATCGAGGCTTATGAACCGCTACGAGAACTGGCGGACCGCTTCGCGAAGCGGACCTATGGCGGATCCATCCAGTCCGACTTCAACACGATGAAGTGCATCGACTTGATGCACAGCAGTGAACTGGACACGCTCGCGACCCGTCTGGCGAAATCAGCGAAGTAGCCTGCGCACCGCGCAGTGAGCGGGCGGCGGCACCCCAAACGCAAAGCGGGCCCGCAGGCCCGCTTTCACTTTTCCGTCGCGATTTCCGCGAGGCATCCGATCAGATCGAGTACCCCAGCAGCATCGCCACGCCCGGCTCCTTGTTCGGACGCTTGAAGCCGTCGCGCGTCAGGCGGTTCATCGGAATCGCCAGCGTCGCCGTCTGGAACCACTTCGCGTAGAGCTGCTCGATCTCGCCGCTCGAGTACACATGGCTCAGCGCCCGGTCCACCGCCGACGCCAGCCGCGCATCCCCCTTGCGCATCATGATCCCGTAGGGCTCCACCGAGAACGCCAGCTGGCCCAGACCCAGTTGGTCCAGCGCCTTCTCCTTCGACGCCAGTCCCAGCAGCAGCGCATCGTCCTGCGCGAACGCCCGCGCCTTGCCCTCGCGCAGCGCCTTGAAGGCTTCGTTGTTGTTGGCGTACTGCACCAGCTTCATCTTGGCTTCGCCCGAGTTGTTCAGCTGGTTGAACAGCTTCTCCGACGTCGTGCCCTTGCTCAGCGCGATCGTCATGCCGTCCATGTCCTTCACCGTCTCCACCTTCGAGCCGTTCGGGATCAACACCCGCATGCCCGCCACGAAGATCGTGTAGCTGAAGTCCACCTGCTCCTGCCGCGCCTTGGTGTTGGTCGTGGAGCCGCACTCCAGGTCGATCTCACCCTTCTGCAGCTTCGGAATGCGGTCCGCGCCCGTCACCACCACGTAGTTCACCTTGACGTCGGGCAGCTTCAAGTCCCGCTTGATCTCGTCCACCGCCGCCAGGCACAGGTCCACCGAGTAACCCTGCCCCTGCTTCTGCTCGTTGACGAAGGAGAACGGCCTCGCAGCCTCCCGCACCCCCAGCGTGATCGTGTGCGTGTCCTTGATCCGCGCCATCGTGTCGATGGTTGGTCCGGCGGCCAGCGCCGGTTGCGACGCGAGCGCCGCGAAGGACAAAAGGGCGGACAGCGCAACGGCGCCGCTCGGGCGCCGGATTTCGGTGGGCATGGTGTGAATTTGCGTCAGTGGATACCCTGAATTCTAGGGAGGCAGGCATGCCAACTTGGTAACGAAAGGCTCTCCAGCCTCGCACCGAGCGTGCGATAGTCACGCCGCCTCCGTTTCCGCGTCCCCCATCCGGACGCCCGCTTCATGGTGAACCCCGCCGCCGGGCACGCGCCCTCCCCCGTTCCGCCGTCCGGGGAGACCCCGCATCACGGCCCGCGCCAAGGCTTGGCCGCCCTCACGCTGGGCGCCCTCGGCGTCGTCTTCGGCGACATCGGCACCAGCCCCCTCTACACCATGCGTGAGGTGCTCAACCCCGCCAACGGGGTGACGCTGCAACCCGACACCATCGTCGGCGCCGTCTCCGCCATCTTCTGGGCGCTGATGCTGGTGGTGACCCTCAAGTACGTCGTGCTGATCCTGCGCGCCGACAACCGCGGCGAGGGCGGCATCATGGCCCTCACCGCCCTGGCCGTGCGCGCCGCCGGCTCGACACCCCAGCGCCGCCGCGTGCTGCTGCTGGTCGGCGTCTGCGGCGCCGCCCTGTTCTACGGCGACAGCGTCATCACCCCTGCCATCTCCGTCATGGGCGCCGTCGAAGGCCTGGAGATCGTCACGCCGTCCTTCAAGCCCTTCGTGCTGCCCATCTCGCTGGTCGTGCTCACCGCCCTGTTCCTGATCCAGCGCCATGGCTCCGCCGCCGTGGGCGTGCTGTTCGGACCGGTGATGCTGGTCTGGTTCGCGGTGCTCGGCCTGGCCGGCGTCCACCAGATCGCCCAGACGCCGGAAATCCTGCAGGCGCTGAACCCGCTGCGCGGCCTGGAGTTCCTGCGCGAGCGCGGCCCCGCCCTCTTCCTGGTCGTCGGCGCGCTGGTGCTGGCCCTGACCGGCGCCGAGGCGCTCTACGCCGACATGGGCCACTTCGGCAAGCGGCCGATCCGCCTGGCCTGGACCGCGCTGGTGCTGCCCACGCTCGCGCTCAACTATGCCGGCCAGGGCGCGCTGCTCATGCGCGATCCCGCCGCGCTGGACAACCCGTTCTTCCGCCTCTTCCCCGCCGCGGCCCTGTTGCCCGTCGTGATCCTGGCCACGCTGGCCTCGGTGATCGCGTCCCAGGCGGTGATCTCCGGCGCGTTCTCGCTGACCAAGGAAGCCATCCAGCTCGGCCTGCTGCCCCGCATGCGCGTGCTCTACACCTCCAGCCACGCGATGGGCCAGGTCTACCTGCCCGCCATCAACTGGACCCTGCTGGTGGCCGTGCTGCTCGCGGTGCTGGGCTTCGAGAGCTCCTCCGCGCTGGCCTCCGCCTACGGCATCGCGGTCACGATCACCATGCTGATCACCACCGCGCTGACCTACTTCGTGGTGCGACACGCCTGGCGCTATCCCGCGCCGCTGGCCTGGGCCGCCACCGCCGGCTTCCTGCTCGTGGACGCGGTGCTGGTGATGTCCTGCTCGCTCAAGGTGATGCAAGGCGGCTGGTTCCCGCTGGCCATGGGGCTGGTGCTCTTCGCCGTGATGGCCACCTGGCGCCGCGGCCGCGAGCTGCTGCACGCCCAGGCCGCCGGCGACGACCTGCCCCTGCGTCCCTTCCTCCAATCGCTGGAGCACGACATCTCCGGCAACCGGCCCGAGCGCATCGCCGTCTATCCGGTCGGCGATCCGGAAGTCGTTCCGCCGGCGCTGCTGCACAACCTCAAGCACTACCAGACGCTGCACGCGCGCAACGTGCTGGTGACCGTGCGCTTCGACGAGGTGCCCTACGTCCCCGAGGACCAGCAGCTCACCGTCGAGCCGCTGCCCGCCGGCTTCTGGCGCGTCGAGGTCCGCTACGGCTTCAAGGACGAGCCCAACATCCCCGCCGCGCTGGGCCGCTGCGCGCGCCACGACCTGCAGTTCGATCCCTTCCTGGCCTCGTACTTCCTGAGCCGCGAGGTCGTGGTGCCGGCCGCCAAGGGACAGGCCTCGCAGATGGCGCGCTGGCGCCGCCAGCTGTTCGCCACCATGGCGCGCAACGGCGGCAGCGCGGCCGACTACTTCCGGCTGCCCGACAACGTCGTCATCGAACTGGGTTCGCGGGTGCAGCTGTAGCGCCCGCCGCCGGCGCGCCGCGCACCAGTTGGCGCATCAGCAGCGCCGCCACCGCCGTCGAGGCGATCACGACGTAGCCGACGTGGTCGAAGTCGTTGACATGGCCGTCCGGGCCGATGAACACGATGTGGCCCGCCACCAGCGAGGCCAGCCCGCCGGCCAGCTGCTGCAGCGCCGAGTTGATCGCATTGAACGAGCCGCGCTGCTCCGGCGACGGCACGCCTGCCAGCGTCGCCTGCGCCGGGATCATGCGCGAGAAGATGCCCACGAACATCACTACGTTGACCAGGATCAGCACCCACAGCGGCGACACGCCGAGCCGGGTGTAGAAGGCCACCATCGCGATCGTGATCACGCAGCCCGCATAGAACACCGGCATCGCGCCGAGCCGGTCGGCCAGGCGCCCGATCAGCGGCGAGAACACCAGCGTGCAGATGCCGGTGATCAGATAGATGATGGGCAACTGGTCCAGCGGAATGCCCACGTTGTGCACCACGAAGGCGCTGGCGAAGGGCATCAGCATGAAGCCGCCGGTCGTCAGCAGCGCGGTCAGCGCGAAGGCCAGTTGCTGGCGCGGAATGCGCACCGTCTGCAGCAGGTGGCGCGAGGCACTGTGCTGGCCGGTGCCGGGCGCGCCGAGGTGCGCGTTCACCGGCTGCAGCTTGAGCGCGATCACGCCCAGCGCAATCAACCCGAACAGCACGATCGCCAGGAAAGGCGCGTGCCAGTCGTAGCGCGCCAGATAGATCGAGAACGGCAGCCCCAGCACCTGGCTGGCCGCGAAGCCGCCCTGCAACAGGCCCATGACCCGGCCGCGCTGCGCGGGCGGAAACAGGTCGGCGGTGATCGCCATGATGATCGAGCCGATGACGCCACCGAACAGCCCCGTGACGATGCGCGCCGCCAGCAGCGAGACGAAGCTCGTCGCCAGCCCGCACCACAGCGTGCCCAGCAGGAAGCCGCCGAAGAAGAACAGCAGCAGCCGCTTGCGGTCGAAGCGGTCGGCGAAACCGGCCGTCAGCAGTCCCGCGACGCCGGCGCTGAACGCGTAGGCCGACACGGCCGTCCCGAACTCGCTCGAGCTCATCTTCAGTGCCGGCATGATCATCACGCCCAGCGGCGACATGATCATGAAGTCCAGCACCACGGAGAACTGCAGCAGCGCCATCAGCGCGGCGGCGAGCTTCTGATAGGGCGTGAACGCCTGCATCGCGGCGGGCGTGCCCGGCTGCGCCCCGGCGGGAACCGCCGGCGTGGCCGGTCCGGGCGAAGTGGATTTGCTTTCTGACATGGGGCGCGATTCTGCGCATGCCCGGTCTCCACTGCGTAAAGACATGCCTGCAACGCGGGAAACCCTGGGCCTCCGAGCCGGGCGCCAATCCCACGTCACCGGAAACAGGGGGTGAATCGCGCGGGCGCCAGGTCTAGACTGACTGCACGCCGGCAGGCAGTCCCGCGCATCGACGCACGCAAGTGCGCGCGCGATGGAGTCCGGCGCAGGTCAGGGAGTGGATCTGGCCGGTCGGGGCAGTCGATGCCAAGCCGTGAAGCGCTACTCCGGATCATCGAGATCCATAGTCAGGTCGCCCAGCTCGGGCTGGACCTGGCGGGCGTGATGTCGCTGTCGGTCCACGGCACGCTGGACCTGGTCGAGGCGGACGGCGCCGCCATCGAACTCGCCGAGGGCGAGGACCTGGTCTATCGCGCCGTCGCGGGCGCCGCCTCCCATCAGCTCGGCGTGCGCGTGCGGCGCGATGGCAGCCTCTCGGGCACCTGCCTGCGCCAGGGCATCCCGCTGATCTGCGAGGACGTCGAGTCCGACGGCCGCGTCGACATCGAGGCCTGCCGCCGTGTCGGGCTGCGCTCGATGATCGTGCTGCCGCTGGTGCATCAGGGCACGCCGGTCGGCGTGCTCAAGGCGTTCTCATCGCGCACGCACTGTTTCGGGAGCAGTCAGGTCGACGTGCTGTCGCTGATGTCCAAGGTGCTGGGCGCCGCGATGTACTGGGCGACCCGCTACGGACGGGACGACCTCTTCCATCGCGCCACCCATGACGACATGACGGGACTGGCGAATCGCTCGCTGTTCATGGATCGTCTTCGCCACGCCACCGCCGAAGTCGAGCGCGGCGATCCGCCCATCGCCGTCGTGCTGCTGGACATGGACGGCCTCAAGCGCATCAACGACACGCTGGGCCATGCGGCCGGCGATGCCGCGCTGATCGAGTTCAGCCGGCGCCTGGCGTCCGCGACGCGCGAGTCCGACACCGTCGCGCGGCTGGGCGGCGACGAGTTCGCCGTCCTGCTGACCCACGCCGGATCGGCGGCGGTGCTGGAATCGACGCTGGACCGCATCCACTCGGCGATCGAAGGGCCCTTCCCCTACATGGAGCGCGTGCTGCAGCTGCGCGCCAGCATGGGCGCCTCCCGCTGCCCCGAGGACTGGCGCGACGCCACGGCGCTGATGGAATGCGCCGACATGCGCATGTACGAGGCCAAGCGCGCGCGCCAGGGCATCGACCGGACGGGCCCGGTGCCGCTGGAGCCGAGCTGCTGACGGACAGCGTCCGCCAGCCGCCGCGGCGTGCCCGCGCGACGGCACGGCCTTCCCGCGTGCGAAGCGCACATCCGGCGCCTCTCCGGCGCGGCAAGCCGCGCATGTCCGGATTCCCTTGCCATGGCCGCTGCTGATAATGGTCCGCATGGCCGAGAGCCAGCGAGGGAGAAACCGATGACCGACATGGTGTTCGCCGACGAGCTGCCGGAACCGGGGGAGGACACCCGCACCCGCATGCTCGATCCGTGGGTGGTGATGATCGTGGACGACGATCCGGCGGTGCATCAGGTGACGCAGCTGGTGATGGCGGATTTCGAGTTCGCGGGCCGCCGGTTGCAGTTCCTCAGCGCCTACAACGGGTCCGAGGCCCGCGACCTGCTGCGCGATCGTCATGACATCGCGCTGATCCTGCTGGACGTGGTGATGGAGTCGGAACACGCCGGACTGGACGTGGCGCGCTTCATCCGCGAGGAGCTGCGCAACACGCAGGTGCGCATCGTGCTGCGCACCGGGCAGCCCGGGCAGGCGCCCGAAGAACACGTCATCAAGACCTACGACATCAACGACTACAAGGAGAAGACGGAGCTGACCAAGCGCAAGCTGATCACCGTCTTCTACTCGGCGCTGCGTTCGTACCGGGACATCGTCATCCTGTCGCAATCGCGCGCGGCGCTGCGGCGTTCGATCGACGCAATCACCCAGTTGCACGATTCGAGCAGCCTGCGCCATTTCGCGTCGGCGCTGCTGGAGCAGGTGGGGCACATGCTGGGCTACGAAGCCAAGGGCCTGTGCGCGAGCCGCATGTACGCCGCCTCGCACGCCGAAGGCCGGCTGCGCGTGCTGGCGGCCACCTCGGAATACCAGGGCCTGCTGGCCGAGGCGCAAGTCTCCGACCTGCCCGGCGATGTGCGCGAGGCACTGGACCGCGCGCTGCTCACGCGCCGCAGCAGCTTCGAGGACGGGCGCTTCATCGGCTACTACCGGACGCACTCGGGCAACGAGAGCCTGCTCTACATGGTGCTGTCGGACCCGCTCGACGACGAGGGCCGCGAGCTGCTGGACATCTTCTGCGCCAACGTCGCGATCGCGTACGAAGGCTTGCTGGAGCGCGAGCGCGCCCACTGAAGCCCGGCCCGTATGATCGCGGCCGCTTTGTCGGTCCCGGTCATGCATCAACTCCGCCTGTTCTTCGTCGCCCTGCAGTTCTTCACCCGCGTGCCGGTGCCGCGCTGGGTCGGCTTCGAGCCGGCCTGGCTGCAGCAATGCGCGCGCTACTTCCCGCTGGTGGGGCTGGTGGTGGGCGGGTTCTCGGCGCTGGTGCTGTGGGCGGCGCAGCTGGTGTTCCCGGCGACGGTGGCGGTCGGACTCGCGATGGCCGCGAGCGTCTGGCTCACCGGCGGCTTCCACGAGGACGGCCTGGCCGACAGCTGCGACGCGCTGGGCGGCGCGGTGTCGCGGGAGAAGGCGCTGGCGATCATGAAGGACTCGCGCATCGGCAGCTACGGGGCGCTGGGGCTGATCCTGGTGCTGGGCCTGAAGGCGACCGTGCTGCTGGGGCTGGTGGAAACCGATCCGACGCTGGCGCTGCTGGCGGTGGTGTGGGCACATGTGGCGTCGCGCGCGGCACCGGTGTGGCTGCTGCATGCGCTGCCCTATGCCGGCGACGCCGAGCACGCCAAGGCCAAGCCGCTGGCGACGCAGATCAGCGGCCCGGGCCTGACCATCGCGCTGGGGTTGGTCATCGTGGCGAGCCTCGTGGGCGCGTGGCTGATGCCGGAGAACGCGCCACTGATGCTGGGCGCGGTGGTGGTGTCGGCGGGGCTGACCTTCTACATGCAGTCGATGCTCGACCGCCGCCTGCACGGCTACACCGGTGACACGCTGGGCGCGACGCAGCAGATCGTGGAACTCGGCGCGCTGTTGGCCTTCCTGGCGCTGGCGCCGCTCTTCCCGGCGGAGTGACGCCATGTCCGCGCGCGCGACGAGCGGGCCGAGAACGCTGAACGAGCCAGTCATGCCGCTCACGCCCATCATCCCGATCAGCGTGTGGCGCCACCCGCGACCCGAAGGCGCGACAGGTCTGTGCGTCGGCGGACGGTGCGATCTGCCAGTGAACTGGCGCCGTGCGAAGCGGCTCGCCCGGCGCATTCAATCGCATGCGAGGAGGCACCGGCTGGCGCATGAGGTCTGGACCTCGCCGCTACGGCGCTGTGCCGAGGTCGGACGCTGGCTCAAGCGCTGGGGCTGGCGGCATCGCGTTGACGCGGCGCTCGCGGAGATCGATTTCGGCGCCTGGGACGGTCGGCCGTGGGCCGGGATCCCAAAGACGGAGATCGATGCGTGGGTCGCCGACTTCGCCCGCTTCGCGCCGCAGGGAGGCGAGCCGCTGACGGCACTGCTGGAGCGCGCTTCGGGTTGGTCCAAGGGCGCGCTGGTGGTCAGCCACGGCGGATGGATGCTGGCGCGGCGTTGGCGGCAGATGCATCCGCATGAGGTCCCACAGGCAGACCGCTGGCCGGCTCCGCCCGCTTACGGCGAGCGCTGGGGGCTCTGATCCTCAGCGATCGAGACGTCTCTCCAACACGGCCACCAGGCCCGCTGCAAAGATGTCTCGATAGCTGAAACGATCCCGGCGCGCCTCACGACGCTCAGCAGCCGGAATCAGAAAGCGATGATGGTGCGCCGGGGCGGCCGGCGCTTCAATTGCCCATCCAAGGAGGCGAATGACTCAAGCCGTGGACTGCGTCAACCGCAGATACTTCTGCATCAAGGTCTCGCGCGATTCGACATGCGCCGGATTCACCGGAATGCAGGCCACCGGGCACAACATCGCGCATTGCGGCTCGTCGAAATGACCCACGCACTCGGTGCACTTGCCAGGGTCGATCTGATAGAACTCCTCGCCCATCGAGATCGCCTGGTTCGGGCACTCCGGCTCGCACACATCGCAGTTGATGCATTCGTCGGTGATCATCAAGGCCATGGCTTACTGCTCCACGCGGTTCTTGGCGATGCGCTCTTCCAGCCGCTCACGCACCCGCGGCGAGACGAACTTGGAGACCTCGCCGCCCAAGGTCGCGATCTCGCGCACGAAAGTCGACGAAATGAACTGGTACTGGTCCGACGGGGTCAGGAACAGCGTCTCCACGTCCGGCATCAGCTGCCGGTTCATGCCGGCCATCTGGAATTCATACTCGAAATCGGACACCGCCCGCAGCCCGCGCACCACGACCTTGCCGTCGTTCTCCAGCACGAAGTCGCGCAGCAGGCCCTTGAAGGCCACCACCTCGACGTTCGGATACGGTGACACCAGCTCGCGCGCCATCTCCAGCCGCTCGTCGACGCTGAACATCGTCTTCTTGTGATGCCCCGCCGCGACCGCCAGCACCAGCCGCTCGAACAGCCGGCTGGCGCGGCGCACGAGATCCTCGTGGCCGAGGGTCATCGGGTCGAAGGTGCCGGGGTAGACGGCGGTCAGCAGGGTCTGCGAGGTCATGGGCGCGGATTATCCGCCGCGCCGCAGCAGGCGGTAGTGCACCGCCCCGGCCCGCCCTTCCTTCCACACGGACAAGCCCAGCGCCTCGGGCGCCGCCACCGGTTCCGGCGACTCCAGGTAGATCAGTCCATGCTCGCCGAGCAGCGGCGCCGCGGCCGCCAGCGCGTCGACGAACAGGCTCTGCGCGAACGGCGGATCCAGGAACACCAGATCGAAGCTCCCGGGCGCCGCCCGGCGCATCCAGGCCAGCGCATCGGCGCTCTCGATCGTCATCGGGACCGCGCCGTCCTTGTCGAGCCGCTTCTGATTCGCCCTCAGCGCGGCGGCGAGCTTGCCGTCGCGCTCCAGCAGCACCACCCGCGCCGCGCCGCGCGACGCGGCCTCGAAGCCGAGCGCCCCGCTGCCCGCGAAGGCGTCCAGCACCCGCCAGCCGGCCAGGTCCTGGCCAAGCCAGTTGAAGACCGTCTCGCGCACGCGGTCCGGCGTCGGCCGCAGGCCGTCGCTGACCGGCACCGGCAGCTTCGAGCGCTTCCAGATGCCGCCGACGATGCGGACCTCGCCGGGCCCGCCGCGCCCCTTGGCGCGCGCTTCCTGGCCGCTCATTGACGGACCGGAATGCCCTGCGACGCCATCAGCGCCTTGGCCTCGCCCACCGTGTGGTCGCCGTAATGGAAGATGCTCGCGGCGAGCACGGCATCGGCACCGCCCTTCGTGATGCCATCGGCCAGGTCCTGCAGCGAGCCCACGCCGCCCGAGGCGATCACCGGCACGCTCACCGCGTCCGACACCGCGCGCGTCAGCGCCAGGTCGAAGCCGCTCCTGGTGCCGTCGCGGTCCATGCTGGTCAGCAGGATCTCGCCGGCGCCGAGCTCGGCCATCCTGGTGGCCCACTCGATCGCGTCCAGGCCCGTGTTCTTGCGGCCGCCATGCGTGTACACGTCCCAGCCGGTGCTGCCATCGGCGTTCACGCGGCGCTTGGCATCGATGGCGACCACGATGCACTGCGCGCCGTATTTCTCCGACGCCGCGCGGATCAGTTCCGGATCCGCCACCGCCGCCGAGTTGAAGCTGACCTTGTCCGCGCCCGCGTTCAGCAGCCGCCGCACGTCCGCGACCGCGCGCACGCCGCCGCCGACCGTCAGCGGAATGAACACCTGCGACGCGACCCGCTCGATGATCGGCAGGATCAGGTCGCGGCCATCGCTGGTCGCGGTGATGTCCAGGAAGGTCAGCTCGTCCGCGCCCTGCTCGTTGTAGCGGGCGGCGATCTCGACCGGATCGCCGGCATCCCGCAGCTCGACGAAGTTGACGCCCTTCACGACGCGACCGCCGGTCACGTCCAGGCACGGGATGATCCGCTTGGCCAGCACCGCTCAGCCCCCGTTCAACTCGTCGGCGCGCTGCTGCGCGGCGGCGAAGTCCAGGTCGCCGGTGTAGATCGCACGGCCGCAGATCACGCCGCCGACGCCTTCGGACTCGACCGCGCACAGCGCCTCGATGTCCTTCAGGTTCGACAGACCGCCCGAGGCGATCACGGGGATGGACAGCGCCCGCGCCAGCGTCACCGTCGCGTCGATGTTGATGCCGGTCAGCATGCCGTCGCGGCCGATGTCGGTGTAGATCACGCCTTCGACGCCGTAGTCCTCGAACTTCCTGGCCAGGTCCACGACCTCATGGCCGGTGAGCTTGCTCCAGCCGTCGGTGGCGACCTTGCCATCCTTGGCGTCCAGGCCCACGATGATGTGGCCGCCGAAGGCCGACGCCGCGTCCTTCAGGAAGCCGGGGTTCTTCACCGCCGCGGTGCCGATGATCACGTACGACAGGCCATCGTCCAGATAGCGCTCGATCGTGTCCAGGTCGCGGATGCCGCCGCCCAGCTGCACGGGGATGTCGTCGCCGACCTCGCGCAGGATGGCCTTGATGGCGGCCTCGTTGACCGGCTTGCCGGCGAAGGCGCCGTTCAGGTCCACCAGGTGCAGACGCCGGGCACCGGCGTCGACCCATCGGCGGGCCATCTCGGCCGGGTCTTCGCCGAATGTCGTGGAGTCATTCATGTCGCCTTGCTTGAGGCGGACGCATTTGCCGTCTTTCAGGTCGATCGCGGGAATCAGCAGCATGGCCGAGGGGGCTGAGGGTGGGGAAATGAAGATGCGGAAACCCGGGAATGGCCTGAAAGCCGCGAGTCAGGGCTTCCAGTGCAGGAAATTGCGGTACAGGGCAAGCCCGGACGCGGCACTTTTCTCGGGGTGGAATTGGGTGGCAAAAATGTTATCCCTCGCCACCGCGCAGGTAAAGCTCAGGCCGTACTCGCTCTGGCCGGCGCTGTCGCGCGGGTCCGACGTCTCGGCATAAAAACTGTGGACGAAGTAGAACCAGCTCTGGTCCGGCACCTCGCCCCAGACCGGGTGGGCCTGGCGCTGGCGGACCCGGTTCCAACCCATCTGCGGCACCTTGTAGCGGCTGCCGTCGGGCTGCAGCCGCCCCTCCAGCCGGAAGCGCTTCACGCGCCCCGGAATGAGGCCCAGGCCCGGCGTGTCCTGCTCCTCGCTGTGGTCCAGCAGCATCTGCATGCCGACGCACACGCCCATCAGCGGCTTGTTGGCCGCGGCGTCCAGCACCGCCTCCTTCAGGCCGCTGTCCTGGAGCTCGCGCATGCAGTCGCGCATCGCGCCCTGGCCGGGGAGCACGATGCGCTCGGCGCTCAGGACCTCCTCGGGTCTGGCCGTGATGACCACCCGCACGCCCTGATCCTGCGCCGCGGCCATCACCGCCTGCGAGACCGAGCGCAGGTTGCCCATGCCGTAATCGACCACGGCGACGGTCCTGGGAACGATGCTCACAGCGTCCCCTTCGTCGACGGGATCACGCCGGCCGAGCGCGGATCCAGCGTCATCGCCATGCGCAGCGCGCGGCCGAAGGCCTTGAACATCGTCTCGCACTGGTGATGCGCGTTGTGGCCCTTGAGGTTGTCCACGTGCAGCGACACCAGCGCGTGATTCACGAAGCCCTGGAAGAACTCGTAGGTCAGCTGCGTGTCGAAGGCGCCCACCGAGCCCGCGGTGAACTTGACGTCCATCGCCAGCCCCGGACGGCCGGAAAAGTCCACCACCACGCGCGACAGCGCCTCGTCCAGCGGCACGTAGCTGTGGCCGTAGCGGGTGATGCCCTTCTTGTCGCCGATCGCCTGCGCCACCGCCATGCCCAGCGTGATGCCGACGTCCTCGACGGTGTGGTGGCCGTCGATGTGCAGGTCGCCCTTGGCCTCGATGTCCAGGTCGATCAGCCCGTGGCGGGCGATCTGGTCCAGCATGTGATCGAAGAAGCCGATGCCGGTGTTCAGCGTGGCCTGGCCGGTGCCGTCCAGATTGACGCGCACGCGGATCTGCGTTTCCTTGGTGTCGCGGCGGACTTCGGCGATGCGTTCGGAGCTCATGGGGATTCCAGCGAAATCAGAGGGACGGGGAGGCTTCGGGCCGCGCGAGGCTGGCGTCCAGCGCCGCCAGCATCGCCGCGTTCTCATCCGGCGCGCCGACGGTCAGGCGCAGGCAGCCGGCCAGCAGCGGATGCATGCCGGAGACGTTCTTGACCAGCACGCCGCGCGCCTTCAGGCCGGCATGCAGCCGGTTGGCGTCGGGCACGCGCACCAGGATCATGTTGCCTTCGCTCGGAAACGCGCGCACCAGGGGCATCGCCGCGAGCGCGGCCTGGAGCTTCTCGCGCTCGGCGCGCAGCGTGGCGGCCTGGCGCTCGTACTCGCTGGCATGCTCGAGCGCGAACAGCCCCGCCTCCGCGTTCAGCACGCTGACGTTGTAGGGCGGGCGCAGCTTGTCGATGTGATGGATCAGCTCGGCATGGCCCATCAGGTAGCCGATGCGCACGCCGGCCAGCCCGAACTTGCTCATCGTGCGCATGATCAGCACCTGCGGATGACGCGCCATCAGCGCCATCGCGTCGCGCGCGGCGAAGGGCTGATAGGCCTCGTCCATCACGACCAGCCCCGGCGCGGCCTGCGCGATGCGCTCGATGACGGCGTCGTCCCAGAGGTTGGCGGTCGGGTTGTTCGGATAGGCCAGATAGACGACCGCGGGCTGGTGCTCGGCGATCGCGGCCAGCATCGCGGCCTCGTCGAGCTCGAAGTCCGCCGTGAGCGGCACCCCGACGAAGTCCAGGTGCTGGTACTTCGACGACAGCTCGTACATGACGAAGCCCGGCACCGGCGCCAGCACCGCGACCCGCTGTCCCGGCTTGCAAACCGCCATCGCGAGCAGCGAGATCAGTTCGTCCGAGCCGTTGCCCAGCATCAGCGCCTTGCCCTGCGGCAACTTCGCATGATCGGCCAGCGCCTGCGCGAGCTGCTGGGTGCGTTCGCCCGGATAACGGTTGATCGCGACGGCGCCCAGCCGCTCGCCCAGCGCGCGCTGAAGCGGCTCCGGCAGGCGGAACGGGTTCTCCATCGCGTCCAGCTTGATCAGGCCGGCGCTGGCATGCACCTGGTACGCCTGCATCGCGCGAACGTCGTCGCGCAGCACGCCCAGGGCTCGGTCGAGGGACGCTTTCATGGGGTCACGGACAGGGAAGGAAGGGAATCGGACGACGACACGCCCGCCGGCAGCGCGCGCAGCGGATCGACGATCAGGACGCTGTCGAACAGTTGCCCGTGCGGCAGCGACAGGCTCAGCAGCGTCTCGCAGCCTTGCGCCTTGGCGGCGGCGACGATCAGCGCGTCGGCATAGGGCAGCGCGAAGCGGCTCTCGAGCGACCATGCCGACTCGACCGTCGCGTGATCGGTCGACCACGGCGCCCAGCGCTGGTAGCGGCGGACCTCGGCACGGGCATCGCCGTTGGGCATGGGCGGCGCGATGCGGGTGGTCACCGCGCGGTAGAAATCATTCAGCACCTGGCTCGAGGTGCGGCCCAGCCGCTGCTGCCACAGCACGCGCAGCCAGAGCATCGCCTGCGCGCGTCGCGCGGGCTCGGCGCCGTCCTCGCTCAGGATCAGCACCGAGGTGTCGACGAACACCGGGCAGGTCAGTTCGATGGACACGCCAGGGAGGGGGCCGGCCGAGGGGCTCACAGCAGCTCCCGGCCCGGGTAGGGCTGGCCGTCGGAAGACCAGGTGCGCTCGCGGTGCAGCCAGTCCTGCAGCGCGCGCTCGTAGGCGTCGTCGTGGCGCATCTTCTCGGCGAGCAGCTCGCCGACCAGGCGTGACACGCTCGTGTTGCGCCGCGCCGCCTCCAGCCTCGCCCACTCGGCGACGCTGTCTTCCATGGTGACGGTGACGTTCTTCATGAGGGCCGCAGCCTAACACGAAGTTCGTGTTGCACGAACTTCGTGTTCCGTGAAGCCCCTGATGCGCTCCTGCGCTCCTGGGCTTCAGCCGTGCAGGCGGAACTGGCCGACCACCTGCTGCAGGCTCCCCGCCTGCTCGCGCAGCGATTCGGACGCGGCCGAGGACTCCTCGACCAGCGCGGCATTCTGCTGCGTGACCTCGTCCAGGCGGCGCACGGCCTGACCGACCTCCATGAGGCTGGTGCTCTGTTCCTGCGTGGCTGACGAGATCTCTTGAATGATGTCCGTGACCCGTTGCACCGCGCCGACGATGTCGCGCATGGTCTCGCCGGCATCGCCGACCAGGCGCGCGCCCGCCTCGACCCGCTCGACCGAGGAGCCGATCAGCGCCTTGATCTCGCGCGCGGCCTCGGCGCTGCGCTGCGCCAGCGAGCGGACTTCGCCGGCGACGACCGCGAAGCCGCGGCCCTGCTCGCCGGCCCGGGCCGCCTCGACGGCCGCGTTCAGCGCCAGGATGTTGGTCTGGAAGGCGATGCCGTCGATGGTGCCGATGATGTCGGCGATCTTGCGCGAGGACGCGTTGATCTGGTCCATCGTGCTGACGACCTCGGACACCACCACGCCACCGCGATCCGCGACCTGGCTGGCGTTCAGCGCCAGCTGGCTGGCCTGGCGCGTGGCATCGGCGTTCATGCGGACGGTGTCCGTCAGCGCCTGCATCGTGGCCGAAGTCTGCTCCAGGCTCGACGCCATCTGCTCGGTGCGGGCCGACAGGTCGCTGCTGCCGGCGGCCACTTCGCTGCTCGACATGGCGATGCTCTCGGCGCTGGCGCGCACTGTCGACAGCGAGCGGCTGAGCGCGCCCTGCATTGCCGACAAGGCTTGCGCCAGCTGGCCCAGCTCATCGCGGCGGGAGGTGTCGATCTCGACGGTCAGGTCGCCCTCGGCGACGCGGCTGGCGGCGCCGACCATGTCGGTCAGCGGCTTGACGGTGCTGCGCGTCAGGTAGATCGCGATGACGATGCCAGCGGTCAGCGCGGCCGCGATCAGCACGATCATCGTCGTCAGGACCGCCTTGTAGGCACGGCGCGATTCCTCGACGCTCCGCTGACCGCCTTCGGTGTTGATGTCGACCAGCTTCTGCACCGCGCCGACCACCTCGGCGAAGGCGGCGCCGGACTCGCCGGAAACAGTCGCGAGGTACTCGCCGCGATTGCCGGCCTTGCGCGCGGCGATCAGCTTGTCCTGGATGGCGAGGAAGGCCGCGTACTTGTCCTTGGCCACCTTCCACTGGGCGCCTTCCTCCGGCGTGGAGATCATGGCCTCGTAGTCCTTGGCCAGCCCGGGCAGGACCTTCTCGCGCAGGTTCTTGATGCGGTCCTGCTCCTGTTCGACCTCCAGGATCACGTCCTTGAGGCACATGGACATCTCGGCGCGGCGCAACTCGTTGAGCTGGCCGCGCAAGGCATTGATCGAGTTGATGGAAGGAATCCAGTCAGAGCCCATCTCCTCGACGTTGCCCTGGATCACCTGGATGCGGGTGATCGCGACCACGCCCACCAGCACGGTCGCCAGCAGCACCGCCGCGAACCCCAACGAAATGCGTACGCCGACGCGCAGGTCAGAAATCTTCATGCTTCGCCGTCCTTGTCTTGAGCAAGCAGCAGCGATGCTAGATCGGCGCGCAAAAGGGCGAGCAGCGAAACAGCGGCGAAAGTGGCGGTTTATCCACGAGCCAGGGTTTGCCCCCAGTCACCGCGTGAAATCTGCGCGAGCCGGGCGGCGCGCGGCCGCCCGGTGCGGCCGGGTCAGCGCTTGAGCCGGAACTCCGCCGCCTGCGCATGCGCCTGCAGGCCCTCGCCGTATGCGAGCGTCGCGGCGATCGGCCCCAGCAGCTGCGCGCCGGCCTCGCTGACCTCGATCAGGCTGGAGCGCTTCTGGAAGTCGTAGACGCCCAGCGGCGAGGAGAAGCGCGCCGTCCCCGAGGTGGGCAGCACATGGTTCGGCCCGGCGCAGTAGTCGCCCAGCGATTCACTGGTGTAGGCGCCCAGGAAGATCGCGCCGGCATGGCGCAGCAGCGGCTCCCAGCGGTGCGGATCGGCGCTGGAGACCTCGAGGTGTTCCGGCGCGATGCGGTTGCTGATCTCACAGGCCTCCTCCATCGAGCGCGTCTGGATCAGCGCGCCCCGCCCTTCCAGCGACGCCCGGATCACGTCACGCCGCGGCATGCCCGGCAGCAGGCGCTCGATGGCGTCGCGCACCTGCGCGATGTAGGCCGCGTCGGGACACAGCAGGATGCTCTGCGCGAGCTCGTCGTGCTCGGCCTGGCTGAACAGGTCCATCGCGACCCAGTCCGGCGGCGTCGTGCCGTCGGCGAGCACGAGGATCTCGCTCGGCCCGGCGATCATGTCGATGCCGACCTGGCCGAAGACATGCTTCTTCGCGCTGGCGACGTAGGCATTGCCCGGGCCGGTGATCTTGTCCACGCGCGGCACGGTCGCCGTGCCGTAGGCCAGCGCCGCCACCGCCTGCGCGCCCCCGATCGTGAAGGCGCGGTGCACGCCGGCGACATAGGCCGCGGCAAGCACCAGCGGATTCTTCTCGCCGCGCGGGGTGGGCACGACCATCACGATCTCGGGCACGCCGGCGACCTGCGCCGGGATCGCGTTCATCAGCACGCTCGACGGATACGCGGCCTTGCCGCCCGGCACGTAGATGCCCACGCGATCCAGCGGCGTGACCTTCTGGCCCAGCAGCGTGCCGTCCTCGTCCCGGTAGCTCCAGCTTTCGCCGCAGGCCTGCTTCTGGCGCTCGTGATAGCGGCGCACGCGCTCGGCGGCCTGGGTCAGGGCCTGGGCCTGCGCCGCGGGCAGGCCATCGAAGGCGGCCTTCAGTTCGTCGCGGGTCAGCTCCAGCGCCGCGAGCGAAGCGGCCTGCAGCTGATCGAAGCGGGCCGTGTACTCGAGCACCGCCACGTCGCCGCGCTCGCGCACGTCGGCCAGGATCTCGGCCACGCGCGTCTCGATCGCGGCGTCGGTCTCGGCGGACCAGTGCAGCACGCGCTGGAACTGCGCGTCGAAGTCCGCGTCGGTGGTGTTCAGGGTGCGAAGGGTGGTCGTCATGGCGAACTCCGGATCTGTGCTCAAGCGGCGGGGATGGCCGAGCCGATCGCGTCGATCAGCGGCTTGAGGGCCTCGCGCTTGAGCTTGAGCGCCGCCTGGTTGACGACCAGCCGCGAGGAGATGTCCATGATCCGCTCGACCTCGACCAGCCGGTTCGCCTTGAGCGTGCTCCCGGTGGACACCAGATCGACGATGGCCTCGGCCAGCCCGGTCAGCGGCGCCAGCTCCATCGAGCCATAGAGCTTGATGAGGTCCACGTGCACGCCCTTGTCGGCGAAGTGCTGGCGCGCGATCGAGGTGTACTTCGTCGCCACGCGCAGCCGCGAGCCCTGGCGCACGGCGTTCTCGTAGTCGAAGTCGTCGCGCACCGCGACGCTCATGCGGCACTGCGCGATGCGCAGGTCCAGCGGCTGGTACAGGCCCTGGCCGCCATGCTCGATCAACACGTCGCGGCCGGCCACGCCGAGGTCGGCGCCGCCGTACTCGACATAGGTCGGGACGTCGGTCGCGCGCACGAGCACGACGCGCACCTGAGCCTGGTTGGTGGGGAGGATCAGCTTGCGGGAGCTGTCCGGGTCTTCCAGCACGGAGATGCCCGCGGCCGCCAGCAGCGGCAGGGTCTCTTCGAAGATGCGGCCCTTGGAAAGTGCCAGGGTGATCATGCGATGTCCTCGGTGAACGCGCGCCTCGCGACGAAGCGCTTCGGGCTGTTCAGCGGGACGGCAGCGGGGTTCACCGGACGGGCCACACCGCCACCCGCCTCACGGCCGGGTGGCTGTCAGTGATGGTGAGGCGCGCTGCCTTGCTGCGCGAACTCGGCGGGGGTCAGCGTCTTCATCGACAGCGCGTGGATCTGCTCGCGCATGCGATCGCCCAGCGCCTGGTACACGCGCTGGTGGCGCTTGATCCGGCTCAGGCCCTCGAACTCGGCCGACACGATCGTCGCGAAGAAATGGCGCCCGTCGCCCTCGACCTGGAGCTCGCTGCAAGCGAGACCCTGGGCGATGTAGCTCTGGACTTCTGCGGGGGTCGGATCGGCCATGATGGGGCGGGATTCTACCCGGGCGCTTTCAGTGACGGATCTTGTAGCCGCGGCGCAGCAGTTCCAGCGCGAAGGCCGAGACGATCGCCAGCGCGATCGCCACCACGCCCAGGCTGATCCAGGGCGAGGCGTCGCTGACACCGAAGAAGCCATGGCGGAAGCCGTCGATCATGTAGAAGAACGGGTTCAGGTGGCTCACGCCCTGCCAGAACGCGGGCAGCGAATGCACCGAGTAGAAGACGCCCGACAGGAAGGTCATCGGCATCACGATGAAGTTCTGGAAGGCGGCCATCTGGTCGAACTTCTCCGCCCACAGCCCGGCGATCAGCCCCAGCGAGCCCATCAGTCCGGCGCCCAGCACCGCGAAGGCCAGCACCCACAGCGGGTTGGCCATGCCCGGCGGCGAGAACCACACGGTGGCGATGAACACGCCCGCACCCACCATCAGCCCGCGGATCACGGACGCGCCGACATAGGCCAGGAACCAGGCCCAGTGCGACAGCGGCGACACCAGCAGGAACACCAGGTTGCCGGTGATCTTGCTCTGGATCAGCGACGAGGAGCTGTTCGCGAACGCGTTCTGCAGCACGCTCATCATCACCAGGCCGGGGATCAGGAAGCTGGTGTAGCCGACGCTGCCGTAGACCTTGACGTGGTCCTCGAGCACATGGCCGAACACCAGCAGGTACAGCACGGCAGTGAGCACCGGCGCGCCGACGGTCTGGAAGGCGACCTTCCAGAAGCGCAGCACCTCCTTGTAGAACAGCGTGCGCGCGCCTTCGAGGCGGATCGGGAAGTGGCTGGCACTCATGCGCGGCCCCCTTGCATGATGTCGATGAAGACGTCCTCGAGGTCGGCGCGGCCGATCTCCAGGTCCTCGATCGGGACGGCGGCCTCGCGCAGCGTGGCGAGGATGCCCTCGACCTCCGCCGCGTCGTGCGCGGTGATCTGGACGATGCGCCCGGTGCTGCGCGCGCGCCCGGCCAGCGCCAGCGGCAGCGCCGAGTCGGTCTTGAACTGCAGCATCGTCGACGCGGTGCCGGCCAGCAGCTCCGAGGTGCGGTTGAGGGCCACGATCTTTCCCTGCTTCAGCATCGCGATGCGGTGGCAGAGCGCCTCGGCCTCTTCCAGGTAATGCGTGGTCAGCAGCACGGTGTGGCCCTCGCGGTTCAGGCGCGCGATGAACTGCCACAGCGTCTGGCGCAGTTCGACGTCGACGCCGGCGGTGGGCTCGTCCAGCACGATGACCGGCGGGCGATGCACCAGCGCCTGCGCGACCAGCACGCGGCGCTTCATGCCGCCCGAGAGCTGGCGCATGTTGTTGTGGGCCTTGTCGGCCAGGCCGAGGTTGAGCAGCAGCTCGTCGATCCAGTCGTCGTTGTTGCGAACACCGAAGTAGCCGGACTGGATGCGCAGCGTCTCGCGCACGCTGAAGAACGGGTCGAAGACCAGCTCCTGCGGCACGATGCCGAGCTTCTTGCGGGCATTGGCGTAATCGTCGACGACGTCATGGCCCAGCACCGACACCTGTCCGCCGCTGGCGCGCGACAGGCCGGCCAGGATGCTGATCAGGCTGGTCTTGCCGGCCCCGTTGGGACCGAGCAGGCCGAAGAATTCGCCGGGCTGGATGTCGAAGCTGACGCCATCCAGCGCGCGGAGCTGTCCGGCGCGGTAGGTCTTGCTGACGTTGTGGAATCGCAGGGCGGGCGGACCGCCGGCCGGCGCAGGCGTGGCGGCCGGCTGTTGTGGGGGGCTTGCGGGCATGGGCGGCGATTGTAGGCAGCGCCCCTGTCCCGCGCCCGCCTGGGGTCATGACAGAATGCGGCCACTCGCCCCCACCACGCCCACGGGCCCATGGCCACCAAGAAGCCGCGCCGAACCGCCGAACGCATCCTCGAAGTCACGCTGGACCTCTTCAATCGCTTCGGCGAGCCGAACGTCTCGACCACGCTGATTTCGGCGGAGCTCGGTATCTCGCCCGGCAACCTGTACTACCACTACCCGGCCAAGGACGAGCTCATCAACGCGCTCTTCAACCGCTACGACAAGGCCCTGTCGGAGCTGCTGGCCGCGGTGCACAACGTGCGCAACGTGGAGGACGCCTGGCTGTTCTTCCACATGCTGTTCGAGCTGATCTGGCAGCACCGCTTCCTGTATCGCGACCTCAACGACCTGCTGTCCAAGAACCGCAAGCTGGAGACGCACTTCCAGCACGTGCTGGAGCAGAAGACCCAGGCGATGGCCGGTCTGCTGGGCGGGCTGCAGGCCAGCGGCGCGCTGACGATGCAGGTGCGCGAGGCCGTGCCGACCGCCAACGCGATGGTGGTGCTGCTCAGCTACTGGCTGAGCTACGAGTACGTGCGCGACCCGCGCAATGCGCTGGAGCCTGAACGCGCCGGCGAGGCGCTGATGCGCGGCGCCTTCCACGTGCTGGGGCTGCTGCTGCCGTATCTGGAGCCGGGCTCGCGGGATCACCTGTTCCAGCTCGCCGGCAAGTACCAGCCGGCCGGCGCGGGCACGGCCTGACCCCGGCGCGGGGCATCGGTAGCATCGCGGCCACTGGCGGGCCTCCGCAGAAACCCTGGATTCGTGCGAAGCCGGCCCCCCTGGTCGCGGTTGGCGCTGGAAAACGACACCCTATAAATTAGGGATATCGCATTCACCGACATCGAGGGACCGACTCCATGAAGCGCATCCTGATCTCCGCCGCCGTGCTGGCCCTGATCGCTCCGCTGGCGCAAGCCGCCACCGCCGAGAACGCGGACGCCAAGGCGCTGCGCGCCGAATGCGCGAGCCAGCACGCGGTGAAGTTCGAGCAGCCGGCCGACGCCAACGAGTACCGCTTCGTCTACAACCGCGGCGAGTACCGCGGCGAGGCCACCTCGGGCCAGGCAGTGGCCTGCGGCCAGACGCAGTACGCCGAGTACCTGGCCAGCGCCGATCCGGTCCGCGTGATGAATGCCTATCCCACCGCCGCCGGCCGTCCGCAGCCGGCGAAGAAGGCCGCCAGGTAAGGCGTCCCGCCGCAGCGACGAACGCCGCCTTCGGGCGGCGTTTTCCATGGCGCGGACAACAACGGTTGGACGGATGACGCGGACGCAGTGCCGGCGCTCAGTCCTTCGCCTCCCACGGGAGCATCAGCGCCAGCGTCAGCAGCTGCTGGAACTCGGGCTCGAAGTGGGCCACGATGCGCTCCGGATCGGGGCACAGGCCGGCATCGGCGATGAGCCCGAACTGCACTTGGCCGGCGTAGGTCAGGATGCTGATGCCCAGGCTCATGTCGCCGGCCTGCGGGGCCCAGAACATGACGCGCTCGACGGCCGCGCCGCACAGTTGCAGCGCCTGCGCGGGGCCCGGCACGTTGGTCATCAGCGCGGTTGCCTTGCGCGACAGCGTCTTGAGCATCGCGCGCTGCGCGGCCTTCTCGACCGCGCCGGAGGTCGCCATCAAGCCCAGCGACAGCGCCGGCTGCAGGCTGTTCTTCACCGCCTGCGTCCGCGCGTGGACCGCGTAGAGCCGCTTGACCGGGTTGGCGATGCCCACCGGCATCGGCAGCGGCACCATGCCGAAGCGATTGCCCAGTTGCCAGGCCGTCTCCAGCGGACGCAGATTGACGGGGACCAGCGCGCGGATCTCCTGGTCCTGGAGTTCATCGCCCTGCTCGCGCAGATACAGGCCGATCGCGCCGGCGACGCAGCTCAGCAGCACGTCGTTGACCGACACGTTCATCGACTTGCCCACCGCCTTGACCGCGTCCAGCGACAGCGGTGCCGCCCAGGCGACGCGCTTGTCGCGGCCGGCCTTGCCCTTGAGGCGGGTCTTGGCGTCGTCGGGCGCTTCGGTCAGCGCGGCGGCGTCCTGGAGCACCTGCCGGCCGAGCCGCTCGGCCGGCGAGCCGCCCTTGGCACCCTTGGCGCCCGGCACCGAGTGCTCCTGGATCTCGCGCACCGTCCAGGCGTTGATCGGCTTGACCATGGCATCGGCGAGCCATTCGGGCTCGGCGGCGTCGACGCCGTCAGCCGGCGGCGTGGATCTGCCGGCTTTCGGGCTGCCCGTCTTGCGGCCCTTCTCTTTGCCGCTCGTCTCCTTGGGCGCGAGCGGCGGCGCGCTCCCGCCATCGGTGATCGACAGCAGCACCGCGATCAGCGCGATGCCGTCCGCGATGCAGTGATGGACACGGGCGATCAGCGCGCTGCTGCCGTCGTAATGCTCGATCAGATGGAGCTGCCACAGCGGGCGCGAGGGATCGAGCGGCTCGGCGGCGAGTTCGGCGAGCCGGTCCTGCAGCGCGCCCTCGAGCGGCCGCCCGCGACGGCGCTTGAGCGTCTCGGGGACGACGTGGCGGGCGATGTCGACCTCGGTGTCCTCGACCCACCAGGCGCTGTCACCGGACTCGACGACGCGCTGCCGGAAACGCGGGAAGCGCAGCAGCCGCTCGGCCACGCGGGCGCGCAGGTCGTCGAGGGCGATGGCGGGCTTCAGGAACAGCACGCCGTGGATGACCATCCGGTTGGCCTCGGTGTCCAGTCGCAGCCAGGCGGTGTCGACCTTGGACATGGGCTCGGCGCCGCGGGGCAGTCCAGCAGCGGCCGGCCGCGGGGACCGGACGGTCCTGGCGGCCTGGACGGGCTTCGGTGCGGGCGCGGCGGATGTGGGCAATGCGGTCTCCTGGTCGGCGGGGGCGGCTGTCGCGGCGATGCAGCCCTGATGATGCGTCATCTAGAGAGGCGGCCCCAGTCCGGGTCGGGGGATGGGGTGGGTAACATCGCGGCGATCCGTCCTGATTGTCGCCAACGGGACGCCCTGCTCATCGCCACGGGAGACACACATGAGCCTCAAGGACCAGTTCGACGCGGCCGTCGCCGATTCCAAGACCCTGCCCGAGCGGCCGGACAACCAGACCCTGTTGCAGCTGTACGCGCTGTTCAAGCAGGCCACGGCCGGCGATGTCGAGGGTGACCGCCCCGGCATGACGGACTTCGTCAACCGCGCCAAGTGGGACGCCTGGAAGGCGCATGAGGGAAAGTCCAGCGATGACGCGATGCAGGCGTACATCGATCTGGTGGAAGGGCTGAAGTAAGCCGTCAAGCGCCGGCGCCAGCGCCGGCACCGGAGATTTCGGAAGGCCGCCCGAACAGGACGGCCTTTTTGCTTCTCGGCACAGGCACCGGAGGCCTTGACCGAGGCGCTACGGCTTGCGGGTCAGCCAGGCCTTCTGGGGCGGGGGGAGAGCCGTCATCTATGCGTCAGCTGCGCTCGCCGCTCATCCTTCGGCAGCCCGGCCAGGCGCTTCACCTCGGCATAGAAGCGCTCCCAGTCCTCGCCCTGCCGCTCGAACAGGCGCACGAAGTCCGGCACCAGGTCCGTGTAGCTGCCCTGGATCGCCAGCGCCGGCGTGTTCAGGCCCGCCACCCAGCGGTCGAAACGCGTGTCGCCGCCCCACTGGTCGCGCTTCATCGCCGCATAGTCGGCGCGCAGCTTCGCGAACGCCGCGGCCTTGCCCGCACGCTTCTCGTCGTCGCTGGCCGTGCTGCGGAAGACCTCCTGCAACTGCTCGCGCGTGGCCTTCAGCAAGGCCTGGACCTGGTCCTGCCGCTGTCTCGACAGCTCATCCTCCCGCAGCGCCTGCGGCCGGTCCTTCATCCAGCGCGCCACGCCGATCTGCTCGACCGCCGTGGCGAAGCTCTCGTTGAAGGCCGTGTCATCGCTCGCGTAAGCCACCTGGTGCGCGAGCTCGTGGAAGATCATTCGCGCCAACTGCCCTTCCGGATACCGGATGAAGGTGTTGAGCAGCGGATCCCCGCCCAGCCAGTTGCTCCATCCCAGCGACGAGTAGGCCGGCACGCCGTACACGTAGGGCTCGAGCCCCTCCTTGCGCAGCGATTGCGCCTCCTCCCGCGCCGCATCCGGCGAGAAGTAGCCGCGATAGCCCGCGCAGCCCATGACCGGATAGCACCAGGTCGTGAGCTGCAGGCTCAGTTCCGGCGTGGCCACGACGTTCCACACCGCCGCGCCGCGCTTGAGATCGGCATAGCGGCGGTAGCTGCCGTTGTCAGGCAGCTTCAACGCCGAGGAGGCGTAATCGCGGATCGACTGCGACAGCATCAGTTGCCGCCGCACCTCCGGATCGAGGTCCGGCTGCGCGAGCCACTCGTCGACCGGCTTGGCCGCGCGCACCAGCGACAAATGCCCCGACAGCGACTGCCCGTAGTACGACAGCTGCGCGCACCCGCCGAGCATCAGCAGCGGCGCGGCCAGCAGCGCCAGCCATGTCCACCGCGTCCACGCCGCCCGCCGTCCGGTCATCGCGCCTCCGCTCGCCGCAGGCCGCTCAGGCTGCGGCCACCTCGACCAGGCAGTCGTAGAAGCACGGCGCGCGGCCCATGTCGGTGAGCCGCTGATGCGTGACCTCGTTGACGTTGCGCCCGTCCGCGCCCAGCTTGCGCCACCAGATGCCCAGCCCATGCACGACGCCCTCGCGCGCGCGGCCGCTCACGTCCAGCCGGCACACGTAGCTGCCGCGATCGTTGAACACGCGCACCGCCTGGCCATCGGTCAGCCCTCGCGAGGCCGCGTCGCTGGCATTCATCTCCAGCACCTGCTCGCCCTCGATGTCGCGCAGACTCTTCACGTTCACGAAGGTGCTGTTGAGGTGGTTGCGCGCCGGCGGCGAGATCATCGCCAGCGGATAGCGCGCGGCCAGCGCCGGCGCGCTCGCGCGGCTCTCGTAGTTGGGCACGTAGTCCGCGCCGCGCGCGTCGGCCTTGCCATCCTGGGACGGGAATCCGCCTTCGGCGAACGGCGCCTCGGCCAGCGGCAGCTTGAACCAGCCGCGCTCGCGCAGCGCCCTCAGGTCGATGTCGTCGCGGAAGGCCTGCCGCAGCAGCGCCTCATCGTCGTCCTGGAAGGCCGGTTCGTCGAACCCCATCGCCGCCGCCAGGTCGCGGAAGATTCGCGTGTTGGGCCGCGCCTCACCCAGCGGTGCCACCGCGGGCTCGTTCACCAGCACGTCGGTGTGGCCGTAGCTGGTGTGGATGTCCAGGTGCTCCAGCTGCGTCGTCGCCGGCAGCACGTAGTCGGCCAGGTCGGCCGTGTCGGTCATGAAGTGCTCCAGCACCACCGTCAGCAGGTCCTCGCGCTGGAAGCCGGCCACCACCTTGGGCGACTCCGGCGCCACCGCGACCGGATTGCTGTTGTAGACGATCAGCGCCTCCACTTTCGGTCCGAATCCGGGCGAGGCCTCGCGCAGCAGGTCATCGCCGATCGTGCTCATGTTGATGGTCCGCGAAGGCCGGCCGCCGCGCAGCTCGGGGCGCTCCAGCGCCGGGTTCTTGAACGGCGCGAACCAGCCCGAGCTCGACAGCAGCATCCCGCCCGCCCGATGCCGCCACGCGCCCGTCAGGCACGGCAGCAGCGCGATCAGCCGCACCGCATTGCCGCCGCCGCGCACGCGTTGCATGCCGTAGTTCAGCCGGATCGCCGCCGGCGCCGCGGTGGCGTAGTCGCGCGCCAGGCCGCGCACCTCCTCGGGCGTCAGACCGCATTCGGCGGCCGTGCGCTCCGGCGTCCAGGCCAGCGCCCGCGCCTTCAACTCCTCCCAGCCCTGGACATGACGGGCGACGTAATCGTGATCGATCCAGTCGTGGGCGATCAGTTCGTGCATCAGGCCCAGCGCCAGCGCGCCGTCGGTGCCAGGCAGCAGCGCCAGGTGCTGGTGGCACTTGTCGGCGGTCTCGGTCTTGCGCGGGTCGATGCAGATCAGCTTCGCGCCGCTGCGCTTGGCCTGGTTCGCGAAGGTCCAGAAATGCAGGTTGGAGGCGATCGAGTTGCTGCCCCAGATCAGGATCAGTTTCGACTCGGCGAAGAACGGCAGATGCATGCCGACCTTGTGCCCGTAGGTCGCCGCCAGTGCCGCGCCACCGGCCGAGGCGCAGATGGTGCGGTCCAGGCAGGACGCGCCCAGCCGGTTGAAGAAGCGCCCCGCCATCGCCTCGCCCTGCAGCAGGCCCATGGTGCCGGCGTAGCTGTACGGCAGGATCGCCTGCGGATCGCGCGCCGCGATCGCGCGCAGCCGGCCGGCGATCTCCGCGATCGCCTGGTCCCAGCCGATGCGCTCGAAGCGCGGCGGCTCGTGCTTGGCGCTGACGCGCTTGAGCGGATGCAGCACGCGCTCGGCGTGGTAGGTGCGCTCGGGATAGCGCGACACCTTCGTGCACAGCGCGCCGTGGGTGCTCGGATGCTCCGGCTGCCCCTGCACCTTGACCACCTTGCCGTCCTCGACGGTGATGCGCAGGGCGCAGGTGTCGGGGCAGTCGTGGGGACAGGCGCCCTTCACCACCCGGGAGGGCGCATCGGTGCGCGATGAAGGCGTCCGGACGAGGGCCGGATCATCATGGCCGAGGGCCTGTGGCGGGGGGGTCACGGTCGGTTCTCAGAGGGGGGACAACGGGCGTCAACTATTGCACAAGCGCCACACCTTGCGTTTTCTTACGGAGCATCCCGACAACGCTGGACTCACGAAACGCTAAGCTCGCGCGTTGGGGGGCCGGAATAGGTCGTGTCGAGCCCCCTGGCGCCTGCCGTCCGGCGCGCCACAACATCTATCGCACCCTCTGGGAGCCTCTCTTGGATCGCCGCCAACTCCTCGCCTCCGCCAGCGCCCTGGGCGCGCTCGCCACCCTTCCGATCCCCGCTGCCGTCCGCGCCCAAGGCAAGCGCCTGGTGCTGGGCCAGTCCGCGCCGCTGACCGGCCCCGCCGCCCAGTTGGGCCTGCAGATGCAGGCGGGCGCCAAGCTCTTCTTCGACGCGCAGAACGCCGCCGGCGGCATCAACGGCACCACCATCGAACTGCGCACGCTGGACGACGGCTACGAGCCCGACCGCTGCAAGGCCAACACCGAGAAGCTGATCGCCGACGACGTGTTCGCGCTGTTCGGCTATGTCGGCACCCCGACCTCGCTGGCCGCGCTGCCGCTGGTCAACCAGGCCAAGATCCCCTTCGTCGCCCCCTTCACCGGCGCCGAGGCGCTGCGCGACCCCTTCAGCCCCTGGGTCTATCACGTGCGGGCCTCGTATTACGACGAGACCGCCCTGATCGTGAAGCAGCTGACCCACCTCGGCCTGATGCGGATTTCGGTCTTCCACCAGAACGACGCCTACGGCAAGGCCGGCCTGGACGGCGTGCTGCGCGCGATGAAGCCGCTGTCGCTCCAGCCGCAGGCCACGTCCACCGTCGAGCGCAACAGCGTCGACGTCGCCAAGGCCGTCAAGGACCTGGTGCAGACCGGCGCGCCACCGGAAGCGATCGTCATGATCAGCGCCTACAAGAGCTGCGCCGCCTTCATCCGCGCCGCCCGCAAGGCCGGCTACGGCGGCGTGTTCTACAACGTGTCCTTCGTCGGCACCCAGGCGCTGCAGGACGAACTGGGCCCCGACGCGATGGGCGTGGTCGTCAGCCAGGTCATGCCCTATCCGTTCGGCACGCAGGTCGGCGTGGTCCACGACTACCAGCAGGCCGCCACCAAGGCCGGCCAGAAGTTCAACTACACCGCCATCGAGGGCTACATCGGCGCCAAGGTCATCAGCGAAGGCCTGCGCCGCATGACCCGCCCGACCCGCGAAGGCCTGGCCGCCGCGCTGGACACGCTGCAGAACTTCAACGTCGGCGGCTTCAACGTGAATTTCCGGCCCAACCGGCACGTGGGATCGAGCTTCGTCGAGATGACGCTGCTGACCAGCGACGGACGCGTCAAGCGCTGATCGCCCCCGCCGCTGCCCCACCATTGGGCGCGCGGGTACACTGCTCCGACATCAGCGGCGCCGCCGTGAGCGGCGCCGCGGCTTTTCTGGCGGCGCCTCCTTGTCTCGACCGGACGGCGCCGCGGCCCTCGCGGCAAGCCCGACGCGCTGTCGCGACGACATCGGAGTGCCCGCACCATGAAGCTGATCGAACCCATCCTGGCCGACGCGCCTGCCATCGCCAAGCTGCGACGCGACCTGCACGCCCATCCCGAACTCTGCTTCCACGAGGATCGCACCTCGGACCTGATCGCCCAGGCGCTGAGCGAATGGGGCATCCCGGTCCACCGCGGGCTGGGCAAGACCGGCGTGGTGGGCACCATCCACGGCCGCGACGGCGGCGCCAGCGGCCGCGCGCTGGGCCTGCGCGCCGACATCGACGCGCTCCCGATCACCGAGCACAACACCTTCCCCCACGCCAGCAAGCACCCCGGCAAGATGCATGCGTGCGGCCATGACGGCCACACCGCGATGCTGCTGGCGGCGGCCAAGCACCTGGCCGCGCACCGCGACTTCGACGGCACCGTCCATGTCGTGTTCCAGCCGGCCGAGGAAGGCGGCGGCGGCGCCCGCGAGATGATCAAGGACGGCCTGTTCAGGCAGTTCCCGGTCGAGGCGATGTTCGGCATCCACAACTGGCCCGGCATGGCGGCCGGCCAGTTCGCGCTCAAGACCGGACCGGTCTTCGCCTCGAGCAACGAATTCAAGATCGTGATCAAGGGCAAGGGCGCGCATGGCGCGATGCCGCACCTGGGCACCGACCCGGTGGTCGTCGCGGCGCACCTGGTGCAGGCCTTCCAGACCATCATCACCCGCAACAAGCGGCCCATCGACGCGGGCGTGATCTCGGTGACGATGATCCATGCCGGCGAGGCCACCAACGTGATCCCGGAGCGCTGCGAGCTTCAGGGCACGGTCCGCACCTTCACGCTGGAGACGCTGGACCTGATCGAGCGCCGCATGCAGCAGATCACCGCCGCCACCGGCGACGCCTTCGAAGTGCAGTGCGAGTTCTCCTTCCACCGCAACTACCCGCCAACCATCAACCACCCCGCCGAGACCGAGTTCGTGCGCGGCGTGCTGACCGAGATGCTGGGCGCGCCCAACGTCCAGGAGTTCGAGCCCACGATGGGCGCCGAGGACTTCAGCTACTACCTGCAGGAAGTGCCGGGCTGCTACTTCCTGATCGGCAACGGCGACGGCAGCCATCGCGAGGGCGGGCACGGTCTGGGGCCCTGCATGCTGCACAACCCGAGCTACGACTTCAACGACGAGCTGATCCCGCTGGGCGGCTCGATGTGGGTGCGGCTGGTCGACGCCTGGTTCAAGCAGCCGCGGCCCGCGCGAGGCTGAACACCCCTTGCGACCACGCCGACGCGACAACCGCGACTCGACCACGACGACTTCCAGCACCACGCCCGATGACCGCACCGATTCAGCCCGACCAGGAAAAGACCGTCCGCGACGACACCCAGCGCTGGCTGCAGCGGGCGGTGATCGGGCTGAACCTGTGCCCGTTCGCCAAGAGCGTCGAGGTCAACCAGCGCCTGCGCACCGTGGTCAGCGCCGCCCGCACGCCCGAGGAGCTGCTGAAGGACCTGGCGCATGAGCTGCTGGCGCTCAACCGCGCCGATCCGGAGGAGACCGAGACCACGCTGCTGGTCCATCCCTGGGTACTGAACGACTTCCTGGACTTCAACGACTTCCTCGGCGCCGCGGACGCGCTGGTCGAGGACCTGGACCTGGACGGCGTGCTGCAGGTCGCCAGCTTCCATCCGGACTACCAGTTCGAGGGCACCGAGGCCGGCGACGTCGACAACTTCAGCAACCGCTCGCCCTACCCCACGCTGCACCTGCTGCGCGAGGAGAGCATCGAGCGCGCCGTCGAGACCATGCCCGACACCGACGCGATCTACGAGGCCAACATCGACACGCTGCGCCGCATCGGCCGCAAGGGTTGGGAGGCGCTGGACGTCGAGGCCAGGCTGCCGCTGGCGCAGCGCGCGCCGCGCGACGAGTGACGGTCCGGGGCGATGTCCTGATTTGACCGTGACCGGTCCGTCGGCGGCGCGACGGACCGCGCCGCCGACGGCACGATGGACCCCATCAACCACCCGATGGAGTCCTCGATGACCACCGCCTCTCACGCCGTCCCTCACGCTGCCTCTCACGCCTCCCCCGCCACCGCCGTCCTGCTCATCGACGTGCAGGAGTCGTTCCGCCACCGCCCCTACTGGAACGACACCGACTGGCTGCCCTTCCTCGAGCGCACCAACGCGCTGCTCGACGGCGCGGCCGCCCGCGGCCTGCCGATCGTGCGCATCCTCCACACCGATGGGCCGGCCACGGCCGACAACCCGTTCTCGCTGGTCAGCGGCCACGTCCGTCCGATGGACGAGCTGGCGCAAGTGCCGATCGCGGCGGAGTTCCTCAAGCGCCGCCACAGCGCGCTGGTCGGCACCGGCCTGCCGGTCTGGCTGACCGAGCAGGGCATCCGGCGCCTGATCGTCGCCGGCATCCGCACCGAGCAATGCTGCGAGACCACCACCCGCCACGCCAGCGACGAGGGCTGGACCGTCGACTACGTGACCGAGGCCACGCTGACCTTCCCGATCCCGCACGCCAGCGGCGCGGTCGTCGGCGTGGACGACATCAAGCTGCGCACCGAGGTGGCGCTGCAAGGCCGCTTCGCCGACATCGTGACCGTCGAGCAGGCGCTCGCCCGCGCTGTCTGAGCTTCGCTGCCGGCTCCGGCGCATACTGCGGCGATGTCCATTTCCGACGCCCTTCCCCTCGACGTCTGGATCCTGGTCGAGCGGCACACGCTGCTGCTCGACCTGGCCGGCGCCGCCGAAGCCCTGCGCCTGGCCAACCAGGCGCTGCGCCGGCGCGGCGAGCCGGAGGCGTTCCGGCTGCGCTTCTGCGGCGCCCGCGCGTCGGCGCCGAGCTCGGTCGGGCTGATGCTCACGGCGCTCGAGCCGCTGCCGTCGCTGGGCGAGCGCGACTGGCTGATCCTCAGCGGGCGCCGCCATCCGCATCCCGATGACAGACCGGATGGCGTCTCGGAGCGCGAGGAGGACCTGCGCATCGAGCGCTGGCTGCACCGCGAAGGAAGCGCGCTGCTGGCCGGTGGCCAGGGCCGGCTGCTCAGCATCTGCGCCGGCGCGCTGCTGGCGGCGCGCGCCGGGCTGCTCGACGGGCGCCAATGCACGACCCACCACGAGTCGCTCGATGCCTTGCGGGCGGCCGCCCCGCGCGCCGATGTGCAGGCGAACCGCGTCTTCGTGCTCGACGGCCCGCTCGCCAGCAGCGCCGGCATCACGGCCGGCATCGATCTGGTCCTCGCGCTGATCGCCGAGCACTGCGGCGAGGCGATCGCCGCCTCGGTCGCGCAGGTGATGGTGGTCTACCTGCGCCGCGGCCCGCAGGATCCCGAGCTCTCGCCGATGCTGGCGCACCGCCATCACCTGCATCCGGCGCTGCACCGCGCGCAGGACGCCGTCTGCGCCGATCCGCGCGCCGACTGGACCCTGGCCCGCATGGCCGAAGCCGCGCACGTCACGCCGCGGCACCTCACGCGGCTGTTCGCGCAGCACGGCGGCACCACGCCGCTGGACTACCTGCGCGCGATCCGCCTGGAACTCGCCCGGCGTGAAATCGCACGAGGGGTACGTCCCGCGCAGGCCGCGCTGGCGGCCGGTTTCAGCTCGGATCAACAGCTGCGCCGGACCCGCCGGCGCCTAACACAATCCGCATAACGCCCAGACGAGCGGGTTTCACCGAGTTCTGTTAACTTGCGCGCCCACAGTGAACGAGGAGCGGCTTTTGAACGATTGGCTGAAGCGACTGGAGGCCCTGGATCCGGCCCGTCTGGCGGGCATGCGCCGCGGGGTCGAGAAGGAGAGCCTGCGCGCCCTGCCGACCGGCGCCTCGCTGGCGCTCACGCCGCATCCGACGGCGCTGGGCTCGGCGCTGACGCATGAGACCGTCACCACGGACTTCAGCGAATCCCAGCTCGAACTCATCACCGGCGTGCATGCGTCCGCCGAGGCCTGCGAGCGCGAGCTCACTGAAATCCACCAGGCCGTCGTGCGCAGCCTGGGCGATGAATTGATGTGGGCGTCCAGCATGCCCTGCCTGCTGCCCGCCGACGAGACCATCCCCATCGGCCGCTATGGCGCCTCCAACATCGGCCGCGCCAAGAGCGTCTACCGCATGGGCCTGAGCCACCGCTACGGCCGGCGCATGCAGACGATCTCCGGCATCCACTACAACTGGTCGATGCCAGGGCTGAACAACGCGGACCACTTCGCGCTGATCCGCAACTTCCGCCGCCACTCCTTCCTGCTGCTGACGCTGTTCGGCGCCTCGCCGGCGCTGTGCGCGAGCTTCGTCGCCGGCCGCGAGCACGGCCTGCAGACCCTGACCGACGGCACGCTGCACATGCCTTTCGGCACCTCGCTGCGCATGGGACGGCTCGGCTATCAGAGCGATGCGCAAGCCTCGCTCTCGGTCAGCTACAACAGCCTGGACGGCTATGCCGCCTCGCTGCAGGACGCGCTGACGCGCCCGTACGCCGCCTATGAGAAGGTCGGCATCATGAGCCCGGGCGGCGAGTACAACCAGCTCTCGACCACGTTGCTGCAGATCGAGAACGAGTTCTACGGCACGATCCGCCCCAAGCGCACGATCCGCTCCGGCGAGCGGCCGCTGCATGCGCTGCGCGAGCGCGGCGTCGAATACATCGAGGTCCGCTGCATGGACCTGGATCCGTTCGAGCCGGTCGGCATCGCGGCCAGCACGATGCGCTTCCTGGACGTCTTCCTGCTGCACTGCTGGCTGACCGACAGTCCCAACGACACGCCGGACGAACTGGGCGCGCTGGCGCGCAACCAGAACCGCACGGCTTCGGCCGGCCGTGAGCCGGGTCTGAAGCTGGAGCGCCGCGGCGGCGAAGTGCTGCTGCGCGACTGGGGCCGCGAGCTGCTGGGCGAGTTCGCGCCGATCGCGGCCAAGGTGGATGCGGCGTTGGGCGGCTCGCTGTACCGCGAGGCGCTGGCGCAGGCCGTCGAGCGCTGGGACCGCCCGGATGAACTGCCGTCGGCCCGCGTGCTCGCGGCGATGCGCGAGCGGCACGACAACTCCCACCTCGGTTTCGTCGCGGCGCAGTCCGAGACGGCACGCCGCCATGTGCTGGAGCAACCCTTGCCCGACGGCCTGATGACGCGTTTCGAGCAATCGGCGCGCGCGTCGCTCGAGGCGCAGGCCGCGATCGAGGCGGCCGACACGGTCGACTTCGAGACCTTCCGCCAGCAGTACCTGGATCCGGCGCAGTTGCAGGGCTGATCAGCCGGGCAGCGTCGAGCTGCGCAGCTCGTCGTGCCGGCGCTGCAGCTCCTGGCGCAGCTTCTTGCGTTCGAGCGCCGCCTCCCAGCGGCGCTTCTCGTCCGGGGTCGTCGGCGTCAGCGGCGGCACCGGCACCGGACGGCTGTCCTCGCCCACCGCCACCATCGTGAAGAAGCAGCTGTTGGCGTGCCGCACGACCTGGTCGCGGATGTTCTCGGTCACGACCTTGATGCCGATCTCCATCGACGAGGTGCCGGTGTAGTTCACCGAAGCCAGGAAGCTGACCAGCTCGCCGACGTGGATGGGCTGGCGGAACATCACCTGGTCCACCGACAGCGTCACCGTGTAGCGCCCCGCATAGCGGCTCGCGCAGGCATAGGCGACCTGGTCGAGCAGCTTCAGGATGGTGCCGCCGTGGACATTGCCGGAGAAATTGGCCATGTCCGGCGTCATCAGCACCGTCATCGTCAGTTGATGCGAGGGGAGGTCCATGGCGCGCGATCCTACTCTCCCTTGTGGCGCTTGCCGCTGACACGCGCGTCGGTTAGGGTGGGCGCCAGGAGGTTCCATGGCCCAGGTCCAGCAGCCCAACATCGCGGAGACCCGCGGTGCCCAGATGTTTCCCGCGCTCGGCGTCGCCGACATCGCGCGGGTCGCGCGTTTCGGCCGCTTCCGGCGGTATTCCCAAGGCGAATGGGTGGTCCGCGCCGGCGACGCCGGCATGGGCATGCTGCTGATCCTCAGCGGCGAGATCACCGTCTCACAGCGCGACAGCCTGGGCCACGTGACGCCCATCCATCGCCATGGCCCCGGCGGCTTCCTGGGCGAGGTCGGGCAGCTCAGCGGCCGGCCCTCCTTCATCGACGCGATCGCCGAGACCGAGGTCGAAGCCGTCGACGTCAGCCCGCCGCAGCTGCGCGCGCTGCTGATCGCCGAGGCGGACCTGGGCGAGCGCCTGACCCGCGCCTTCATCCTGCGCCGCGTCGGTCTGATCGAGGCCGGCGCCAGCGGCGCGACGCTGATCGGCCGCGCGAAGGCCGCGCCGGTGATGCGGCTGCGCAGCTTTCTCGGCCGCAACGGCTATCCGCACCAGCAGCTCGAACCCGACCAGAACGACGACGCCCGGGCGCTGGCCGAGCAGTACATGACCGAGGGCGTGCAGATGCTGGTCATCTGCCCCGGCGGCGAGGTGCTGGTCGACCCGAGCGACGAGGAGGTCGCGCGCTGCATGGGCATCGTCGACATGCGCGAGCGCACCGAGCTGTATGACGTCGCCATCATCGGCGCCGGCCCGGCCGGCCTGTCGTCGGCGGTGTACGCCGCGTCGGAGGGGCTGTCGGTGCTGGTGATGGACTGCCGCTCGTTCGGCGGACAGGCCGGGGCGAGTTCCCGGATCGAGAACTACCTCGGCTTCCCGACCGGCATCTCCGGCCAGGCGCTGGCGGGGCGGGCCTTTGTCCAGGCCCAGAAATTCGGCGCCGACATGCTGATCCCGGCCAAGGTCACGTCGATGAGCTGCGAGCGCCACGGCGTGGACGACGAGTTGCGCCTGTCGCTCGAGGACGGCCGCACCGTGCGCGCCCGCACCGCGGTGATCGCCACCGGCGCGCGCTACAGACGGCCGGAACTCGAGGCGCTCAGCCGCTTCGAAGGCCGCGGCGTCTGGTACTGGGCCTCGCCGATCGAGGCCCGCATCTGCAGCCGGCAGACGGTGGTCATCGTCGGCGGCGGCAACTCGGCCGGCCAGGCGGCGGTGTTCCTCGCGAACCACGCGGCCAAGGTGATCATGCTGATCCGCGGGCCAGGCCTGGCGGCCACCATGTCCCGCTACCTGATCGACCGCATCCAGGGCACCGCCAACATCGAACTGCAGCCGCATCAGGAGCTGTGCGGGCTGGAGGGCGGCGACTCGCTGGAGGCCGTCTCCTGGCGCGACCGCCGCAACGGCAAAGAGCACCGGCTCTCGCTGCAGCATCTGTTCATGTTCATCGGCGCCGAGCCGGAAACCGGCTTGATCGCCGATTGCGGGCTCGAACTCGACCAGGCTGGCTTCATCATCACCGGGCGAGCCTGCGCCTGCCCACTGTCCGAGTACAAGCCGGAGTTGCTCGAATCCAGCATCCCGGGCGTGTTCGCCGTCGGCGACGTGCGCTCGGGCTCGGTCAAGCGGGTCGGTGGCGCGATCGGCGAAGGCGCGCAGGTCGTGGCCAGCATCCACCAGTACCTCGCCCGGCAGGACGCGGCGCGCGCTGAGCGCGTCAGCCAGCCCGCCGGCGTCCGCTCGCCGGCCTGAGCGGAGTTGCGGGCGCGGCGCCGCGCGCGCCTTCCGCGCCTTCCTTTCCTCGCCCCGGCGCGCGACTGGTCGGGTGCCGCCTCCCTCGGCTTGGCTCTAGAATGCGAATAATTGTTATTTGCAGGAAAGCCGCGCCATGCTTTCTCCCGAATCCCGCCGCCTCTGGACCTGGCCGATCGCGCTGGGCGTGCTGAGCACGTCCGGGCTGCTCACGGCGCTGGTCTCCGACGACTGGGGCGACACCTGGTCCTGGGTCGGGCTGGGCGTGCCGGTGCTGGTGATCGCCTGGTTTGCCTGGCGGCCCCAGCGGGCGGACTGAACTCCTGAGGACCCGACGATGCTGAGCTCGCGCGCCATCCGGATCTGGACCTGGCTTCACAAGTGGACCAGCCTGATCTGCACCCTTTTCATGCTGCTGCTGTGCCTGACGGGCCTGCCGCTGATCTTCCACCACGAGATCGGTCACCTGTTGGGCGATGAAATCGAGGCGCCCGAACTGCCCGCCGCGATGGACCGGCAGCGCGTCTCGCTGGACACCATGGCTCAGGCGGCCAAGGCGCAGCATCCGCAGCTGATCATCCAGTACGCCGGCGAGAACGAGGACGATCCGCGCCTGTGGTGGTTCACGCTCGCCGCGACGCCGGAGCCCACCTCGGACTACAAGTCCGTCGCCGTCGACGCGCGCACCGGCCTGGTCGTGCGTGAGTACCGCATCGGCGAAGGCTTCATGGACCTGATGTTCCGGCTGCACGTGGACATGTTCGCGGGCCTGCCGGGCAAGCTCTTCCTCGGCTTCATGGGCCTGCTGCTGCTGATCGCGCTGGTCAGCGGCGTGGTGCTCTACGCGCCGTTCATGCGCAAGCTCGACTTCGGCGCCGTGCGCAAGGACCGCTCCACGCGCGTGAAATGGCTGGACCTGCACAACCTGATCGGCATCGTGACGCTGGTGTGGTGCTTCGTCGTCGGCGCGACCGGGATGATCAACACCTGGGCCGAGCTGCTGGTCCAGTACTGGCAGTACGACAAGGTCAGCGCGCTGCTGGCGCCCTACAAGAACCAGCCGCTGCTCAAGGCCGAGGAACGCGCACCGCTGCAGGCCTCGCTGGACACGGCGATGCATGCGGGCGACAAGCGCAAGGTGTCGTTCATCGCCTTCCCGGGGACGGCGTTCTCCAGCCCGCACCACAACACCTTCTTCCTGAAGGGTTCGACGCCGCTGACCTCCAAGTTGCTGCAGCCGCTGCTGATCGATGCCCGCAGCTCGCAGCTGACGGCCGCGCCCGAGCTGCCGTGGTATTTGACGGCGCTGCTGGTGTCGCAGCCGCTGCATTTCGGCGACTACGGCGGCATGCCGATGAAGATCCTCTGGGCCTTGCTGGACGTGGCGACCATCGTGGTGCTGGGCAGCGGCCTGTACCTGTGGCTGCGCAAGCCGCAGGGTGCCCGCAAGAGCGCCAAGGGCGTGGCTGCCGGCGGCCTGGACGAGGCCAAATCTCCTGAAACCGCGGCCGCCTGATCGCCAGTCCGCACGATCATTTCCCCGCAATGCCTGAATCGCACAAGCCCGACTCTCCCAAGCACCAGATCGAGAGCCTGCAATCGAGCGGCCTGAAGGCGACGCTGCCGCGCATCAAGGTGCTACAGATCTTCGAGCAATCGAACCAGCGCCACCTCAGCGCCGAGGACGTCTACCGCCTGCTGCTGCAGGAGGGCGCCGACATCGGCCTGGCGACGGTGTACCGGGTGCTGATGCAGTTCGTCGAGGCGGGGCTGCTGGCGCGGCAGCACTTCGAGTCCGGCAAGGCGGTGTTCGAGCTCAACTCGGCGCAGCATCACGACCACATGGTCTGCCTGGCCTGCGGGCGGGTCGAGGAGTTCTACGACGCCGGCATCGAGCAGCGTCAGCGCGAGATCGCCGAGGAGCGCGGCTACGAGCTGGTCGAGCACGCGCTGGCGCTGTACGGGCTATGTTCGGATCCGGCGTGCCAGGCCAAGCGCCGGCGCTGAGCGGCGCGAAGGCCGGCGATGCGAATCCGCACAATCCGGCAGATCCCTGTTGAACACTGGATGGGCATACAGTACATTTCCACCCATCGCAGCCATTCACGGCTGCCACAGGAGATGGCAATGCAAATGCTCAAGCAAACGGTCTGGTCTTCGTTGAACAACGCGGATGCCTGGGTGGTGTGCATCGGCGTCATGTCCTGTCTGGGATTGGCGACGGGCCTGCTGGGTTGAGACCCTGGCGAGCCGGCGCCTCCGGAGTTCCGTTCGCGGAGCCGCGGTCCCCGCTCGAGGGGACCTGTCTTTTTCAGTTCTCAAGTCTTGGTCCGCTGCCCCTCACCGGGGCAGCGGATTTTTTTCGTCCGCGGCGTCCAACCCAGCGCTCTTCACGAACTCGACGAACGCGCGCAGCGGCGCCGGCAGGTAGCGCCGACCGGGGTAGTAGAGGAACGGACCGCTGAAGGACGTCCACCAGTCCTGGAGCACCGGCACCAGCGCGCCACTGTCCAGATGCGGGCGCAGCCAGTCCTCGAAGGTCTGGATCACGCCGCCGCCCGCGACCGCCACGTCGATGGCCAGGTCCAGCCCGCCGCCCAGCCGCACCACCAGCGGACCCGCGGGATCGACGCTGATGATCTCGCCATCGCGCTCGAACTCGTAGGCGGGCATCGCCCCGCTCGGGAAACGCCCCCGCAGACAGCGGTGGCCCAGCAGGTCGCGAGGATGCGCCGGCTCGCCGTGCGCCGCCAGATAGGCCGGGGACGCCACCGTCGCCACGCGCTGCCGCCGCGGGCCGATCGGGAGGGCGATCGTGTCCTGCTCCAGCCGTTCCTCATAGCGGATGCCGGCATCGCAGCCCGCTGCGAGCACAGCAACTGGCCGGCCCCGGTGTCTTCGGGCCGCCCAAGGACCGCGCCGCCGCTGTCGCGCTGCTGCGCGAGGCGATCGAACTGGGCGTCGACCACATCGACACCAGCGATTTCTATGGTCCGCACATCACCAACCAGATCATTCGCGAGGCGCTGCATCCCTACCGCGACGGTCTCACGATCGTGACCAAGGTCGGCGCCCGGCGCGGCGACGACGCTTCCTGGCTGCCGGCGCAGTCGGCGGCGGAACTCAGGGCGCAGGTGCACGACAACCTGCGCCACCTCGGCCTGGAGGTGCTCGATGTGGTGAATCTGCGCAGCATGCTCGATGTGCATGGACCGGCCGAAGGCTCGCTGGAACCGCAGGTCACGGCGCTGGCGGAGCTGCAGCGCCAGGGGCTGATTGCCGGCTCGACGCGCTCACAGCGGCGTGAGCACCGGCTCACCCGCTTCCCAGCGCCGGGCGTTCTCCAGGAACAGATCGATGGTCGCCTGGACCGACTCCGGCGACCAGCCGGCGATGTGCGGCGTGAGGATGACGTTGGGGAAACCCAGCAGCGCCTCTGGCGGCTTCGGTTCCGATTCGTAGACGTCGAGCGCGGCGCCGCCCAACTCGCCCGCCGCGAGCGCCGCTGCGAGGGCGGCCGTGTCGACCAGGCTGCCGCGCGCGATGTTGACGACATGCCCCTGCGGCCCGAGCGCCTTCAGCACCTCGGCGTTGACTAGGTGCTTCGTCGCGGGGCCGCCGGGAGCGGCCACCACGATGAAATCGGCCCATTGGGCCAGCGCCACCGGCGTGGCGAAGTACGGGCAGCCCAGCGCGTCATGGCGCTCGCGGCGGTTGTGATAGCCGACCTCCATGTCGAAGGCCAGCGCGCGGCGGGCAATGCGCAGCCCGATGGTGCCCATGCCGAGGATCCCGAGCCGGCGTCCGTTGACGCTGGGTCGCAGCGGCAGCGCGTCGCGCCAGATGCCGGCGCGCAGCGCCTGCTCCTGCTGCGGCAGCGCCCGCACCGAGGCCAGCAGCAAGGCCATCGCGTGATCGGCCACGCAGGAGTCATTGGTGCCGGCGCCATTCCACAGCGTGATGCCGCGCGCCTTGGCCGCGGCCACGTCGATCGCCTCGTAACCGGCGCCGAGCGCGGCAGCCGCGCGCAGCCGGGGCATCGCGGCGATCTCGTCGGCGCGCAGGCCGATCGCGCCGATCGTCAGGACGATCTCGACCTCCGCGCCCTGCTCGGCGACGGCCTTTGCGCGCGCCTCGGCGTCCGGCGCGTAGATCACGTCGTGGTGGGCGCGAAGCTGCGACAAATGGATTTCCGCCGTCGGCATCAGGACGAGCAGCTTGCGGCGGGGAGCGGGGGAAGGCGTGGCGGACACGGGAACCTCGGAAGCGAAGACACGGAAGGCGGAGGGCTCGCCGGCCATGATAGGAGCGGCCTCCGCCCTGACCACAGGGGCAGGCGCGCGTTTCGCACGAAGCGGCCTCTCGTGCCATGTTGATCTCCCACCTCCATGGCCTGAAGGAGCGCCGCGACAGGCTGCGGCCAGACCCCGGACAGGTTTCTGAAGGGCGGGGCGGGCATCCTGCGCAGCTCCGCGCGGGAGGCCTTCGAGGCAGGTCATCCCGCGCGCACTGCAGAACGAGAAAGCGACGCTCATGGACCGCCGCCACTACTATCCGCGCCCGGCCGTCGAGGCCGGCACCAACCGCTGGGACTGGGCCCTGCTGCCGCTGGTGCTCGCGCTGCTGGTCCTGCTGGCCTATGGCGCCGCGCAGATGGCCCGCCCGTTCGCGCTCGGCGATCCGCTGCCGCTGTCGCTGGACCCCTCGCACCTGCCCTACTACCTGCTGCGCACCAACCTGCGCATGCTGGCCGCCATGGTGCTGGCGCTGCTCTTCAGCGCGGTCTTCGCGGTGCTCGCCGCCAAGGTCCGCGCGGCCGAGAAGGTGCTGGTGCCCATGCTCGACATCCTGCAGTCCATCCCCATCCTGGGCTTCCTGTCGATCACGGTCACCGGCTTCATCGCGCTCTTCCCCGGCAACCTGCTGGGCGTCGAATGCGCGGCCATCTTCGCGATCTTCACCTCGCAGGCCTGGAACATGGCCTTCAGCCTCTACCAGTCGCTGCGCACCGTGCCGTCCGAGCTCGACGAGGCCGCGCGCGTGTTCCAGCTCTCCGGCTGGCAGCGCTTCTGGCGCCTGGAGCTGCCCTTCGCGATGCCCGGACTGCTGTGGAACATGATGATGTCCATGTCCGGCGGCTGGTTCTTCGTCGTGGCTTCCGAGGCGATCGCGGTCTCCGACCAGAGCATCAAGCTGCCCGGCGTGGGTTCCTACATCGCGCTGGCGATCGAGGCGCGCGACCTCGGCGCCATCGGCTGGGCCATCGTGGCGATGCTGGTGGGCATCCTGCTCTACGACCAGCTGGTGTTCCGGCCGCTGGTGGCCTGGGCGGACAAGTTCCGCTTCGAGGACAGCGGCGCCGACGCCGCGCCCAACTCGTGGATGCTGAACTGGCTGCGCCGCACCTCGCTGACGCGGCGCGTCGCGGCCTGGATCGTGGACCGGCTCGAGGGCAGCCTGATCTGGTTCCGCCGCCACCATGACGGCACCTCGATCCGCGCGTGGCCGCGCATCGCCAGCGCCACCTGGCAGCGCGCCTGGGACGCGGTGATCGCCGCGGCGGTGATGGTGGCGCTCTACCACCTGATCCGCTTCGTCCACACCGAGGTCGGCTGGGGCGAGGCCGGCCATGTCTTCGGCCTGGGCATGCTGACGCTGATCCGCGTGATGGTGCTGATCGCGCTGGCGGCGCTGGTGTGGGTGCCGGTGGGGATCTGGATCGGCATGAATCCGCGCTGGTCCGGCCGGCTGCAGGCGGTGGCGCAGTTCCTGGCGGCCTTCCCGGCCAACCTGCTGTTCCCGGTGGTGGTGGTGCTGATCGTGCGTTGGAAGCTCAATCCGGACGTGTGGCTGTCGCCGCTGATGATCTTCGGCACGCAGTGGTACCTGCTGTTCAACGTCATCGCGGGCGCCTCCAGCATTCCCGCCGAGCTGCGCCACGCGGCGCGCAACCTCGGACTGAGCGGCTGGCTCAAGTGGCGGCGCTACCTGCTGCCGGCGGTGTTCCCCAGCTTCGTCACCGGCGCGATCACCGCCAGCGGCGGTTCCTGGAACGCCAGCATCGTGGCCGAGTACGTCTCCTGGGGCGACACCACGCTGCAGGCCCATGGCCTGGGCAGCTACATCGCCGAGATGACCGCCAAGGGCGACTTCCCGCGGATCGCGCTGGGCATCGGCGTGATGTGCATCTTCGTGATGAGCCTGAACCATTTCGTCTGGCGGCGCCTGTACCGGCTGGCCGAAGACCGCATGCACCTGTGAGGACACCGGCATGACCGCATCCATCATCGAACTCCATGGCGTGGGCAAGCGCTTCCGCTCCGCCGACGGCCATCCGCGGCCCGTGCTGGAGGACGTGGACTTCCATCTGCGCGAGGGCGAGATCGTGGCACTGCTGGGGCAGTCGGGCTCGGGCAAGAGCACGCTGCTGCGGATCATGGCTGGGCTGGTGCCGGCCGACGCGGGCCAGGTGCGCTATCGCGGCCAGCCGCTGTCGGGGCCGGCGCGGGGCGTGAGCATGGTGTTCCAGTCGTTCGCGCTCTTCCCGTGGCTGACGGTGCAGCAGAACGTCGAGCTGGGTCTGGAGGCGCGCGGCGTCGCCAAGGCCGAGCGCGAGGCCAGGGCCGAGGCGGCGATCGCGCTGATCGGGCTGGGCGGCTTCGAAGGCGCGCTGCCGCGCGAGCTGTCGGGCGGGATGCGCCAGCGGGTGGGCATCGCGCGGGCGCTGGTGACCGATCCGGACGTGCTGCTGATGGACGAGGCCTTCTCGGCGCTGGACGTGCTGACCGGCGAGCGGCTGCGCGAGGACATCCTGGAGCTGTGGGAGGGCGGGCACATGCCGACGCGGGCGATGCTGGTGGTGTCGCACAACATCGAGGAGGCCGTGATGATGGCCGACCGCGTGCTGATCTTCGCGAGCGACCCGGGGCGGATCCGCTGCCAGCTGTCGGTGCAGCTGCCGCGGCCGCGCGATCCGGAGAGCGCCGACGTGCGCGCGCTGATCGACGAGGTCTATGCGCTGATGACAGCCGGCGCGGCGCGCCCGGCGCGCACGGCTGGCGCGGTGGACGCGGCGACGGCACCGGCCCCGCTGGCCGAGCGCCTGCCGGCGGCGGATGTGGCGCGGATGGACGGGCTGCTGGAGCTGCTCGCCGAATCGCCTTTCGACGGCCGGGCGGACCTGCCGCAGCTGTGCGAGGAGGCGGGCCTGCCGGACTCGGAGCTGCTGCCGGTCGCGCACGCGCTGGCGCTGCTGGGGCTGGCGCAGCTCGACAGCGGCGACCTGCAGTTGACGCCGCTGGGCCGGCGCTACGTCGAGGGCTCGCACGGCCTGCGGCGCGACCTCTTCGGCCAGCAGCTGATGGCGCACGTGCCGCTGATCGCGCACATCCGCCACAGCCTGGAGCAGGAGCCCAGCGGCGTGATGCCGGACAAGCCGGTGCTGCGCCTGCTCAGCGAGCACCTGGACGACGCCGAAGCCGATGCGGTGCTGCAGACCGCGGTGACGTGGGCGCGGCACGGCGAGGTGTTCGAGTACGACTACAACACTGGCGCGCTTCGGCTGCCAACGGGCGAGGACGACACGGCGACGCGTTGACGTGCTGGGCGGTGCGCGTGACGCGTGGCGGGTGCGAAACCGTGAAGGGGATGGGTAGAGTCGAGGCTTCGCGTCCTCCTCGAGCCTGCTCCGATGAAACGCCTTGCCCATTCCCGGCTGAAGTCCCACAGCACTGACCGCCTGCTGCGACAGGCTCTGCGGCACTGGCATGCCGACGCGGGCTGGCGCGCCATCCAGGAGCTCCAGCTGAGAGGCTCGCCGTCGCTGCTGGCGACGCTCACCGCGATGAGCGCGAGCCCGCGCGCACGTCGCCGGGCGGTGGCCTTGTCGATCGCCAGCCAGCTGACGCGCCGGGTGCAAGGCGAATGCACCATGTTCGCGGAGGCCGAGACCCAGCAACTGCTTCTGCGGGGTCTTTCGGACCCGCATCACGATGTCGTGCGCGCGGCGGTGAGCGGATTGGGGCACCGGCCGCATGCGGCCAGCGTGGAGGCGCTGCTGCGGCTCGCGACGAGCGCGGACAGCCAGATGCGCTGGCAGGTCGCCGTGGCGCTGGGTTCCTACGAAGAGCCAGAGGCGATCGAGGGCTTGATCCGGCTGTCCTCCGATCCATCGAACGAGGTGCGGGACTGGGCCACCTTCGGCCTGGGCACACTGCGCGACGACGACACGCCGGAGATCCGCGCGGCGCTGCGCCGCAATCTGAGCGATGACGATCTCGATGTGCGCGGGGAAGCGCTGGTCGGGCTCGCGCGGCGCGGAGACGACGGCATCGTCGAAGCGCTGATCAAGCTGCTCACGCCCGATTGCCATGTCTACGAGCTGGATGCCGCGGAGGCGCTCGCCGATCCACGGCTCGTCGAGCCGCTGCAGGCGCTGACCAAGGCCGCCGGCCGGTCATCCACGAACGCGTACTGGCAGGCGCGGCTGGATGATGCGCTGGAGGCCTGTTCGGGTCAGGCGGTGCCTGTTGGGATCCAGCAAAGCAATGACTCCTGACTGTCTGCCGCAGTTTGCACATCGGGGTCGACTCGCGCCAAGGTTGCACCTTCGTAGGGCTCATGCAACGGACCAAGGACAAAGCGAGCCCGCAGTTCACGCAGCATGATGTAAGGCTTGATGCAGCGGACATTGAAATCCTTGCAAACATCCGGGATCTTGACCTTCCTCTTCGACCCGGATGAACGCTCCATCGTCACCACGGCGTGCCCGTGCGCGACGGCAAAGGCGATGAGTGCGCTGTCGGCAGACTTCATGAATCCTCGCACGGCCTCACGGGTGAACTGCATGTCACGGGCCCATAGCTCGATCGAATGGCGTGCGCCAACAACCTCGGGATCCGTAGGCAAGAAGAAGCCTGGAGACTGGACCGCGACCCAAGGCGATATCTCCGGATCGGTTAGTTCATCACGCACCTCGACGACGCTGAACACCTGCCCGTCCGCGTGGCTATCGCTCAGCCATCGCCAGAAGGCGGGACAGAAGTCCATGCCGTAATGTTGGTTCTTTGCTTCGATGAGCACGTTTGCGTCAAGCAGGTAGGCCATGTCAGATCTCGATGTCCAGTGACCGACCGATCGCGTTGAAGGCGTCGGTGGAGTTGATGCCCAGCAGGCGGAAGGCCTCGGTGAAAGTTGTCTGTCCTTCCAGCGTGTGATTGATCAAGGACCACGCGAATCGCCGGCTCGCCCGGGCGGCCACTCGCGCGCAGAAGTCGGCGTCCGGTGGTCGCTCGAGCACCAATTGCCGGTCGGTCACCAGTGCGCTCAGCAGGTCGATTGCCTCGTCAGCCACGCCATCGCACCAGCGGGCAACCACGTCACCAGCCGCAGATGCGCGGTTGGGACGCGTGACGGCGGAGGCCCCCAACCACAACAGGGCGAGGTGCCGAGCCAATACGCGGAGCTGGGCGGCGGGTGCGAGCGCTTCGTTGATGAAGATCGCCGGCGCCCAACCATCGGCCAGCGTGATGCCATGGACGGCGTCCGTCTCGGGCCCGTCTTCCGGATCGTCTGACGCCACGGGGCCGACCATCACGAGGATGCCCGCCGACTCGGCCAGTTCTACGGCTGCCTCGACCAGGCTTGCGCGCCGTTGTGGTCCGTGGAACGAGCGCCCCGACGCTCCCAACAAGGCGCGTATTGATCCGGCCGCGAATCCATGCCTCGCTCCCAGTGGCACGCTGCCTACAAAGCCAAGACGATCCTCCTGCGTCTCGGCCAGGTAGTCTCGGTACCACTCCTGGCGCACTTCGCAGCGATGCAGGGTGGCTGCCAGGCGTCGGTCCGCATTCGGGCGAACGCCAATCAGCGCCTGCTCCGGCAAAGGTCCCAGCGGACTTGTTGGGCCGTGAGGGGCCCAGAGAAATGAGCCCATGTATTGATCGCATTGCATGGTGCGCATTGCACTGCGTCATTCGCCGAGGCGCGATCCTCAATTCATTGAGAGATTGGCCTCGCTCGAAACATGCAGCTTCAGGTGGAAGACGTCACCGCCCCTCCTCGATCGATGTCGTCTCGGCTGCCTTGGAATCGCCACTGGACGGCGTCGCCTGGCGCGGTTCAGCGAAGACTCTTGAGCGCCAGCATGTGGGAGCAGCGCCGGTCCGGCTCCGCAATATCTGCACCCCGCCTTCGCCAGCCGCACAATGAGCGCCTTCCCCCACTGCGCCGCAGCCTGCCCATGCTCCCCCGCATCAGCGAAGAGATCACCTTCCGCAAGCTCGAGATCCTGATCACCTTCCTGGAGAGCGGCAGCCTCGCGCGCGCGGCGGAGAAGCTGGGCACCAGCGCCGTCAGCGTGCACCGCGCGCTGCATTCGCTGGAGGCCGGCACGCGCTGCGCGCTGTTCCGGCTCGAGGGCCGCAACCTGCAGCCCACCGACGCCGCCCACGCGCTCGCCGACGTCGGCCGCGAGATCCTGCAGCGCATGGACGAGGGCATCAACGCCACCCGCGCCCTCGCCGGCTACGCGGCCGAGCGCATCCGCATCGGCTCGCTGTACTCGCTGACCAGCGGCACCGTGCCGTCGATGATCATGGCGCTCAAGACCCGCAAGCCCGACGTGCAGGCCGAGTTGATCCTGGGCTCCAACGCCGACCTCACCCAGCGCCTGCGCGACGGCACCCTCGACGCGGCCGTCATGGGCCTGCCCGATGGCGCCACCGACATCGAGACCCACGCCCTCTTCGAGGACACGCTCTACTTCGCCGCCCCGGCCAGCTCGCCCTACGCGCGCCGCGAGGCGATCGACCTGCAGGACTGCACCGAAGAGCGCTTCGTCAGCCTGCAGGACGGCTTCGTCACCTACAGCCGCTTCCTCGACGCCTTCCGCATCGCCGGCTTCGAGCCGCAGATCGTGATGAAGACCAACGACATCTTCTCGCTGATGAACCTGGTGGGCGGCGGCATCGGCTGCACGCTGCTGCCCGGCCGCGTGCGCGCCGTGCTCCCGCCCAGCGTCCGCCTGATTCCGCTGCAGGACCGCTACGCCGTGCGCCAGACCATCGCGCTGTGCTTCCTGCGCGCCCGCGAGCGCGATCCCAACCTGCTGGCGCTGCTCGCCGCCAGCCGCACGCTGCGCCTGAGCGGCAGCTGAAGCGCCCCCGCCCGCTCCGGACCGCTCCGGACCGCTCCGGACCGTTCCGCTGGCCGTAACCGTCGGGCGGCGCGGTTGATTGATCCGTCGCCGCGGCGCCCGTACCGTCCATGCCCATGGACCACATCCCCATGGACACCAAGGCCCGCGACCGCGCCGCCCGGCTCGCCGCGGCGCGCGACGCGCTCGGCGCGCGCCTGGCCGGCAAGCGCGTCGACACCGGCGCCATCGTCGACCTGCTCCACGCCGTGCTGCGGCCCGGCGACCGCGTCTGCCTGGAAGGCAACAACCAGAAGCAGGCCGACTTCCTGGCCAAGGCGCTGGTCCAGCTCGACCCGGCACGCATCCACGACCTGCACCTGGTCCAGTCGGTCATCGCGCTGCCCGAGCACCTGGACGTCTTCGAGCGCGGCATCGCCAGCCTGCTCGACTTCAGCTTCTCCGGCCCGCAGGGCGCGCGGCTGGCCAAGCTGCTCTCGGCCGGCCGGCTGCGCATCGGCGCGATCCACACCTACCTCGAGCTGTTCGCCCGCTACTTCGTCGACCTCACGCCCAAGGTCTCGCTGATCGCGGCGCAGGCCGCGGACGCGCACGGCAACCTCTACACCGGCCCCAACACCGAGGACACGCCCGCCATCGTCGAGGCCACCGCGTTCTCCGGCGGCATCGTGATCGCGCAGGTCAACGAGCTGCTGCCCGAAGGCGGCGCCCTGCCCCGCGTCGACGTGCCGGCGGACTGGGTCGACATGGTCGTGCTGGCGCCGACGCCGCATTTCATCGAGCCCCTCTTCACCCGCGACCCGGCGCAGATCAGCGAGATCCAGGTGCTGATGGCGATGATGGCCATCAAGGGCATCTACGCCGAGTACGGCGTGCAGCGCCTGAATCACGGCATCGGCTTCGACACCGCCGCGATCGAGCTGCTGCTGCCGACCTATGGCGAATCGCTCGGCCTGAAGGGGAAGATCTGCCGCCACTGGGCGCTGAACCCGCATCCCGCGTTGATCCCGGCGATCGAGGCCGGATGGGTGGAGTCGGTGCACTCGTTCGGCTCCGAGCTCGGCATGGAGGACTACCTGCGCGCCCGCTCGGACGTCTTCTTCACCGGGCCCGACGGCAGCCTGCGCAGCAACCGGGCGTTCTGCCAGGCGGCGGGCCATTACGCCTGCGACCTCTTCATTGGCTCGACGCTGCAGATGGACCTGATGGGCAACAGCTCGACGGCGACGCTGGGCCGGATCGCCGGCTTCGGCGGCGCGCCCAACATGGGCGCCGACGCGCGCGGCCGCCGCCATGCCAGCCCCGCCTGGCTGAAGGCCGGCCAGGAAGCGCGCGCCCATCAGCGCGGCGCCGCCGCCACGCCGCGCGGCCGCAAGCTGGTGGTGCAGATGGTGGAGACCTTCCGCGAGCACATGCAGCCCGCCTTTGTCGAGACGCTGGACGCCTGGGAGCTGCAGCGCCAGGCCGGCATGGACCTGCCGCCGATCATGATCTACGGCGACGACGTCACCCACGTCCTCACCGAGGAGGGCATCGCCAATCTGCTGCTGTGCCGCGACGACGCGGAGCGCGAGCAGGCCATCCGCGGCGTCGCCGGCTACACGGCGGTCGGACTGGGCCGGGACCATCGCGCCGTGGAAAACCTGCGCGACCGCGGCGTGATCCGGCGTCCCGGGGACCTGGGCATCGACCCGCGCCTGGCCACGCGCAACCTGCTGGCCGCGCGCGGCATGCGCGACCTGGTGCGCGCCTCCGGCGGCCTCTACCGCCCGCCCAAACGCTTCCGCAACTGGTGAGCGCCGAGCCCGCGCCCTGAGCTTCCGCCTTCACCCCGCACGACAGCACGACCACGACACGCCATGACGCCCATGCCACCCGGTCTTGAGACCCTCGACTTCCGCTTCGCCGGCACCCGCGCCGTGCCGTCCTTCGCGCCGGTGGTGGTCGGCGTGGTCGGCTCAGGCAATCTCGAGGTGATGCTCGAGCCCAGCGACGGCGCCGACTGCGCGGTCCGCGTCCAGACCTCGGCGCGCGGCTTCGCGCCGATCTGGCAGGCCGTGCTCGACGACTTCCACCGCCGCCACGGCCTGGCCGGCGTGCGCGTGTCCATCAACGACATGGGCGCCACGCCCGCCGTCGTCAGCCTGCGGCTCGACCAGGCCGTGCAGGAGCTGCGCCCATGACCGCCCAGTCCTATGCCGAATGCTCGGCGCGTGAGCGCCTGGCGCTGCTGCTCGATCCGGGCAGCTTCCACGAATGGCTGCCGCCGCAGGAGCGCCTGATGAGCCCGCATCTGGCGCAGCTCGGCGTGCCGTGCGCCTTCGACGACGGCGTGGCCATCGGCCGCGCCACGCTGGACGGGCGGACGGTGTTCGTCGCCGCGCAGGAAGGCGCCTTCATGGGCGGCGGCGTGGGCGAGGTCCATGGCGCCAAGCTCACCGGGCTGCTGCGCCGCGCGCGGCGCGATCGCCCGGCGGCGGTGCTGCTGCTGCTCGATTCGGGCGGCGTGCGCCTGCACGAGGCCAACGCCGGCCTCATCGCGGTCTCCGAGGTGATGCGCGCGGTGCTCGATGCGCGTGACGCCGGCATTCCGGTGATCGGCCTGATCGGCGCGGCCAACGGGTGCTTCGGCGGCATGGGCATCGTGGCGCGCTGCCTCGACCGGGTCGTGATGAGCGACGTCGGCCGCCTGGCGATGTCCGGCCCCGAGGTGATCGAGGCCTCCCATGGCGTCGAGGAGTTCGACGCGCGCGATCGCGCGCTGGTCTGGCGCACGACCGGCGGGAAGCACCGCTGGCTGACAGGCGATTGCGACGCGCTGGTCGAGGACGACGTCGCCGCCTTCCGCCGCGCCGCGATCGATGCGATGACGGCCTTGCCCGCCGCGCGGCCGGTCACGCCCGAATCGCTGGAAGCCGAGCACGCGCTGCTCGCCGCGCGGCTGGCGCTGCTCGATGAGCCGGTCGATGGCGACGATGCAGCCGCCCTGTGGCGGCGGCTCGGCGTCGAGGACGCGGCGCGGGTGCCGGACCTCGACGTGGCCGATGTGCTGCCGCTGCGCGCGCTGGCGCGCTGACCTTCGGGAGAGCAAGACATGGACTGGAACACCTTGGCCGCCACGCTGCTCGGTTCCGCCGACACGCTCACGCTGGACGGCGATTTCCTGCACGGCACGGCCGACTTCGATGGCCAGCCGCTCACCCTCGTCGGCACGACGCATCATGCGCCGATCGGCGTCCGGCTCGCGCTGGCGCAGGCGCGCGTGCTGCTGGACACCATCGCCCGTCATCCCGGCCGGACCATCCTGCTGCTCATCGACACGCAAGGGCAGCAGTTGCGCCGCCGCGATGAGCTGCTCGGCATCAACCGCGCGATGGCGCATCTCGGGATGACGATCGACCTGGCGCGGCGCCGCGGACACCGCGTGCTGGGGCTGATCTACGACCAGGCGCTGTCGGGCGGCTTCATCACCTCGGGTTTGATTGCCGATGCCTGCGACGCACTGCCCGAGGCCGAGATCCGCGTCATGCGCATCCCGGCGATGTCGCGCGTGACCAAGCTGCCGGAGGCCATGCTGGAGGAGCTCTCCCAGTCCAACCCGGTGTTCGCGCCCGGCGTCGAGAACTACGTGGCGATGGGCGGCGTGCGGCGGCTCTGGCGCGGCGATCTGCGCGAGGCGCTGCGGCAGGCGCTGGCCGACGCGCCGGTCGAGGACCGCCGCGCGATCGACGGCGCGCAGCGGGGCGGCCGGCGGCTCGCGGCCTCGGTCATGCAGCGCGTGCTCGACGCCGCCTGATCGCGGCCATCCTCTTCCCGGACCTTCCCGGACCTTCCCGGAGACGCCGTCATGACGCGACTTCACCGCCATCAATTGATCCGGCCGACGCCGGCCGCATGGGACCGCTTGTGCGCGAACGCGCGCGATCCCGTCGAGCGCGAATGCCTGACGCTGTGGTCCTCGCGCGGGCTGCCGCTGGTGGTGACGCAGCAGCGCTGCGGTGCCGGCTGCGGTGCCGGTTCCGATATCGGCAGCGATCCCGAATCGATCGCCGCGGGACTGTCCGCGCCGCTGCGCTGGGAATCGCGCCGCATCGGCGTGAGCCTGGCGCGCCGCGAGGTGCTGTTCTTCGACGAGTTTCCGGCCGTCCGCGCGCTCGCGAAGCTGCTGCCTTCACCGGCGCGGCCGGCCTGGGACGCGCTCTGCCGCGCGGCGCAGGCCGGCGGCGTCCAGCCGCGCGTCTACGGCAGTTACGGGTGGCAAGCCATGACCGGCATGGCTCACGTGCGGGCTGACTCCGACATTGACCTCTGGGCCGGTGTGACCAGCGCGGAGCAGGCCGACGCGACGGCCGCGCTGCTCGCCCATGCCGAGATCGCCGGGCTGCGCCTGGACGGCGAACTCGTCTTCGATGGCGACAGCGCCGTGTCGTGGCGCGAGTGGCTCACCTGGCGCGCGGGAGGCACGCGCTCGATCCTCGTGAAGTCGCTCGGCGGCAGCCGGCTCGCCAGCTCGCTGGGCGAGATCGTCCGCGCCATCAAGGCGGCGGCCTGACCTCCGATGCGTGCCTCGACAGCGCCCCCCGCGCTCGCAGTGCTCGCAGGGCTCGCCCTGAGCGCGGAGTCCATCGGCCGCGCCGCGGTGCTCGCGCTGCACGATGAGCTCGCGCTCTCACCCAAGCCCGGGCTGGTCACGCTGACCAGCAACGGCAGTCACCGCGACATGGACGCGCGGACCTTCCTGCGCAGCATGTCGGCGCTGCGGCCCTACTTCGTGGAGATCGCCGGTCTGGGCGCGCACGGCGCGCCCTTCCCCGATCTGGAGCAAGCCGGCCTGCGCGCGGAAGCTCGCATGCTCGCGGCCACAGGCGGCGTCAACACGCATCGCGGCGCGATCTTCCTGCTCGGCCTGCTGTGCGCGGCGGCGGGCGCGGTCGCGGCGGCCGGTTGGCCGCCGACGCCGGCCTCGATCCGTTCCACCTTGATCGATCGCTGGGGCGAAGCGCTCCGCCAGCGCGCATCGCGCCCCTCCTCGCTGCCGGGCGGGATCGCGGCCCGCAAGCTCGGCCTGCGCAGCGCGTCGGAGGAAGCGGCGCTCGGCTTCCCGGCGGTCTTCGACATCGGCGTGCCCGCGATGCAGTCCGCGCTCACGCGTGGTCTACCGGCCGAGCACGCGCGCCTCGACGTCTTCTTCCATCTGATGGCCGTGCTCGACGACAGCAACCTCGCGCATCGCGGCGGGCTCGATGGATTGCGCTTCGCGCAGGACGCCGCGCGCGAGTTCCTCGCACTCGGCGGCGCGGCGCATCCGGACGCGATCCCTCGCGCCGAGCGGCTCTCGCTCGCGTTCGAAGCCCGCTGGCTGTCGCCCGGCGGCTCGGCCGACATGCTCGCCGCGGTCTGCTGGATGCGCAGGATCGGCGCACTGGGAGCGGTGATGTGAGCGTCGCCATCGTCTTCAGCGGTCAAGGGAACCAGCATCCGCTGATGCTGCCCTGGCTGCGCGAGGACGAGCGGCTCCATCAGATGCGCTCGATCCTCGGCGTGGACGATTGGCGGGCGGCCCTGTCCGACTCCGCCTGGAGCCGCGTCAATGCGCACGCGCAGGTGCTGCTCACCGCGACAGGTCTCGCTGCGTGGGCGCAGCTGCAGCTGGCGATGAGGGCCGCATCGATCGAAGCCGGCGCCGTGGCCGGCTACAGCGTGGGCGAACTGGCGGCCTGCGCCGCTGCGGACGTGTTCAGCGCCGATGAGGCGATCTCCCTCGCGCGCGATCGCGCCGCCTTCATGGACGCGGCGAGCGCGCGGGAAGCGGGCGGCCTCAGCGGCATCACCGGCATCGATGCGAGAACGCTGGACGCCCTGCTGAACGGCACGCGCGTGAGCGTGGCCATCCGCAATGGCGAGGACACCGTCGTGGCCGGCGGACCGCTCGACGCCCTCGACATGCTGGAAGCCGCCGCCGCCGCGCGAGGCGCGCGCTGCACACGGCTGGCGGTCTCGGTCGCCTCGCATACGCCGCTCATGCGCGAGGCCGCCGAGGCTTTCGGCATCGCGCTGTCCGCCTTGCCGTTGAAGGCGCCCTCGCGGCCCCTTTTCGACAGCGGCGCGAACCGGGTGTGGCGTGCCGACGAGGCGCGATGGGGCCTGGCGCGCCAGATCGCGGCGACCGTGCGCTGGGACGAGGTGATGGACCAGCTCGCCGCGCGCGGGCCATGCTGCGTGCTCGAGATCGGAGGCGGTCAGGCGCTCGCGCGGCTGTGGCAGCAGCGTCATCCCGCCATCCCGGCCCGCTCCGCCGACGAGTTCCGCACGCTCGACGGCGTGCTGACCTGGATCGCCCGCTGCGCGGGCTGAGCGCCCGGGTTCACCCTTGATCGTTGCAGCGTCCGTAACGGTCTCTTGAAGTGCTTGATTGAAGCGGCATCGCGCCACCGATACCGTCCGGCCCACAAGAGATAAGGCGGCTGGCGCCGGACATGCCGGCGCGCCCCCAACCGGAGACAAGCATGACGATTCACTGGATGTCGATCCTGCCGCTGGCAGCCATGTTCGTGGTTGCCACGGCGCTGCCGATCAACATGGGCGTACTGGCCTTCGTCGGCGCCTTCCTGGTCGGCACGCTGGTGGCCGGGATGAACGCGAAGGCCATCATGGCCGGCTTCCCCGCCGACCTCTTCCTCACGCTGGCGGGCATCACCTACCTCTTCGCGCTGGCGCAGAACAACGGCACGATCGACTGGCTGGTGCGGCTCGCGGTGCGCGGCGTGCGCGGCCGCATCGCGGCGATCCCGTGGATCATGTTCCTGATCGCGGCGCTGCTGACCTCGGTCGGCGCGGTCAGCCCGGCGGCCGTCGCGATCATCGCGCCCATCGCCCTGGGCTTCGCCGCGCGGCACGGCATCAACCCGCTGATGATGGGCCTGATGGTCATCCACGGCGCGCAGGCGGGCGGCTTCTCGCCGATGAGCATCTACGGCGGCATCACCAACAAGATCGTCGCCAAGGCCGGCCTGCCGCTGAGCGAGATGACGACCATGCTCGCGAGCTTCGGAGTGAACTTCGCGGTGGCGCTGGGCCTGTTCATCGCGCTCGGCGGGCCGGCGCTGGTGCGGCGGGGCCGCGTCGCGGAGGACCCCGACATCGCGCCCATTCCTCCAGTGGCGCGCGCGCAGGGTGGCCCGCAGGTCTTCGGCGACGCCGAGGCGGCGTCCTATGGCGAGGGGCAGCGCGTCGCGGCGAACCGGTCCTCGATGCTGGGCCAGGTGCAGACGCAGACCTTCGCGCGCACCGACTTCCATCAGGTGATCACCGCGCTGGGCCTGCTGCTGCTGGCGGTGCTGACGCTGGGCTACAAGCTGGACATCGGCTTCGTCTCGATCACCATCGGCCTGGCGCTGAGCCTTCTGCAGCCGCGCCTGCAGAAGAGCGCGCTGGGCCAGGTGTCGTGGCCGGAGATCATGCTGATCGTCGGCGTGAGCACCTATGTGGGCGTGATGGAGAAGATGGGGACGATCGCCTACGTCGGCAACAGCGTCGCGGACCTGACCTCGCCGCTGATGGCGGCGCTGCTGCTTTGCTTCGTGGGGGCGGTGGTGTCGGCCTTCGCGTCGTCGACGGCGGTGCTGGGCTCGCTGATTCCGCTCGGAGTGCCTTTCCTGACCGGCGACAACGCCGCCATGGCGATCGGGTTCATCGCCGCGATGGCGGTGTCATCGACGATCGTGGACGTGAGCCCGTTCTCGACCAACGGTGCGCTCGTGCTGGCCAATGCCAAGGGCATGGACCGCGACCGCTTCTTCCGGCTGCTGCTGCTCTACGGCGCGGCGGTCACCGTGATCGCGCCGGTCGCCGTCTGGGGGCTGTTCGTGGTGCTGTGACGCTCACCCGTCGACGAAGGCCGCTGCGATCATCTCCCCCGCGTTGATCGGCGACGGCTCGTCGACGCGCGGGGTGTAGATCATGTCCCCGGCGCGGATGGCGCAGCCGCTGAGCACGCAGATGCCGTCGCGCTTGGAGGGGACCATGTCCCAGATCTGGTAGCCGTAATGGCAGGCGCCGGGATCGGACCAGGAGATGGCGGCCGTGCGCGGCGTGGGGCGGTCCAGCACGTGGATGGTCGGCGAGGCGCGCGTGATGCCCGCCCGCGAGGGCGAAGCCAGCAGCCCCTCCGGCACGCCGCCGTTCCCGAGCCATGACACCGTGCGCAGCCAACCGTCGCGGGTTGGGTCGCTTGCGAGATCCCTGTGCATGCCGCACCGCCTTTCACGTCCGCCGACAATCCGGCGTCAAAGCCTGAAATAATTCAACGGGTGATGAATATAACAAAGGCGGGCAAGGCATGAGCAAGACCCCGAAGTCAGCCGGGGCGCCGCGGCGGCGCGGGCGGCCGAGCGCGGACTGTGCGCCGGGCGCGGACCACCTGCTGAGGACGGCGCGGCGCAGCTTCGCGCTGCGCGGCTACGAGGCCACCAGCGTGCGCGACATCGCGCGGCAGGCGGATGTCGATCCGGCGCTGATCGCGCACCACTTCGGCTCGAAGGAGGCGCTGTGGCTGGCGGTGGTCGAGCAGATCCGGGTGCTGCTCGATCCGATGCTGAGCGCGACCGCTGCGCTGCGCGGGGACGCGTCGCTGGGGCCGCGCGAGCGCGTCGAGCGCTGCCTGCTGCTGTTCATCGACCGGGTCTTCGAGCATCCGGACATCGGGATCTTCTTCTCGACAGCCACGACCGAGGAAGGCGAGCGGCTCAACGTGCTGGTGGACGCGATGGTGCGGCCCTTCAACGCGGTGTGCCTGCCGCTGTTCCAGGACGCGATGGATGCAGGTGAGCTGCATCGCTGCGATCCGGCGCTGCTGTTCTCGCTGCTGATGCACGGCATCAGCAAGACGGTCGCCTACAGCCATGTGCTGCGCGCGGTGTCGCCGCTGCCGGACGATCCGGCGCGCTTCAAGCGCGAGCTGACGGACGTGGCGTTGCGGCTGCTGCGCTGAGCGCGGCGCTGAACGCGGCGTTCAGCGCCGCCTTGAATGGGCGGCGCTCGACGGGCCGCGCTGTATCGGCGAGCATCGAATCGTCTTTCCGCTCCCCGCCGGATACACAGGCATACGGAACCCGTATCGCGACCAGGCCGCGATCTGAAGAATCCGCTCCATCGCAGCCCCGCGCTGCCTGACTGGAAAGGACTTCCCCATGCGATCGATCCTCCGCCGCTCCGTCTTCCCGCTGGTGCTCGCCGGCGCCGCCACTGCCGCGACCGTGCTGCTGTCACTGCCGCCGATGTCGGGCACGGCGGCCGCGGCCTCGCTGCTCGGCGGAATGGGCATGGACGGCAAGCCCGCGCCCGCCTTCACCGGCATCGACACCTGGATCAACAGCCCGCCGCTGACGATGGAGGGCCTCAAGGGCAAGGTGGTGCTCGTGGACTTCTGGACCTACACCTGCATCAACTGCCTGAATCAGCTGCCTTACGTGAAGGCCTGGCACGAGAAGTACAAGGACCAGGGCCTGGTCGTCGTCGGCGTGCATTCGCCGGAGTACGAGGAGGAGCGCTCCACCGCCGGCCTGAAGGACGCGATCACGCGGCTGGGCATCCGCCACGCCGTCGCGCAGGACAACGACTTCAAGACCTGGAAGAGCTACAACAACCGCTTCTGGCCGGCGCTGTACCTGATCGACAAGCAGGGCAAGGTCGTCTACTCGCACTTCGGCGAGGGCGCCTACCAGCAGACCGAGGCGCAGATCCAGGCGCTGCTGAAGCAGCCCTCGTGAGGTTGAACGCCGTCAGGGGCGGCGCTGCGCCGCCCCTCAATCGCGCCCTTCCACGGCCATCGAGAGCACGTAGCCCTCGCTGCGGACGGTCTTGATGTAGCGCGGCTCGCGCGCGCCGTCGCGCAGCCGCTGCCGCAGCCGGCTCACGAGCAGGTCGATCGAGCGCTCGAAGAGCTCCGCCTCGCGCCCCTGCGTGAGGCCGAGCAACTGATCGCGGCTCAGCACGCGCTGCGGATGGTCGAGGAACACGCGCAGCAGCCGGTACTCGGCGCCGCTCAGCGGCACGACGGTGCCCTCCTGGTCGACCAGGTGGCGCTCGATGGTGTCCAGCACCCATTCGCCGAAGGCCAGCCGCGGCGACTCGTCGCTCGATCGCATGTTGGGCGGCAGCATCCGCGCGCGCCGCAGCACCGACTTGATCCGCGCCAGCAGCTCGCGCGCCGCGAAAGGCTTGGCCAGATAGTCGTCGGCGCCCATCTCCAGGCCCAGGATGCGGTCGGCCTCGTCGCCGCGCGCCGTCAGCATGATCACCGGCGTCGCCTTGTGCTTGCCCGCGCGCAGGTCGCGGCACAGCGACAGGCCGTCCTCGCCAGGCAGCATCAGGTCGAGGATCACCAGGTCGAAGGGCCCCGCCGTCTCCAGCGCGATGCGCATGTGGCGGCCGGTGGGCACGGCGGTCGCGCGCAGGCCGTTGCGGGTCAGGTAGGTGGTGAGCAGCTCGCGGATCTCGCGGTCGTCGTCGACGATCAGGACGTGATCCAGGGTGGGTGCGGTCGTCTGCATGGCGGTGGCGGAACGCTTCGAACGGGATGACGCGCAATGTACCGGCCGCGCCTCGTCCCCACACCGTCGCAGGCAATGTTGTGTCTCCCGCCCGCGCCGCGGATACACGGAAATACAAAGCCGCCCACAGGCGCTCGCCGCGCGCCTATAAACCAGCCTGCGGCGCCACGCGCCGCGCCCTTCATCCGGAGACCCCCGTGAGCCGCGACACCGATGACTTCCTCGCCCTGCCTCTCCACGACCGCCTGGGCCACGTCCGGCGCGCGCCGGCGGCATGCGCATGAGAGCGCCCCGCACGCTCTTCGCGCGGGTCTTCTGGCTGATGGTGCTGGGGATCGCGATCGCGCAGGCGCTGGCCTATGTCGCGATCCGGCAGGAACGGTCGATGGCGCTGCGCGCGCTGATGATGTCGGGCGTCGAGCGCGACATCGCCACCGGCATCGCGGTGCTCGACCGGCTGCCCGCGGGCGAGCGCGCCGCCTGGCTGGACCGGCTCGAGCGGCCCAACTACCGTTTCGCGCTCGCTGACGAGATCGATCCCCAGGCGGGTCCGGTGGACCCGTCCGATTTCAGCGCCGCCTTCGTCGACGCGCTGACGCAGGCGATGGCGCCCTTCCGGCTCGAACGCGCCGCGCAGGTGGGGCCTCGGCAGTACCAGTTGCTGGTGCGTCTGAGCGACGGCGCGCCGGTGACCGTCCACGCGCGCCGCGTCGACATGCCGGTGCCCGAGTGGGTGATGTGGGTGCTGGGCGCGCAGCTCATCGTGCTGGCGCTGTGCACCTGGACGGTGGTGCGGCTGGTCACGCGACCGCTGAACGCGCTCGCGGCGGCGGCGGATGACCTCGGTCCCGACCTGACCCCGCGCCTGATTCCCGAAGGCGGCCCGGCCGAAGTGGCACGCGCGGCCCGCGCGTTCAATGCGATGCAGCAGCGGATCGCGGGCTACACGGCCGAGCGGGTCGAGATCCTGGCCGCGATCTCGCATGACCTGCAGACGCCCATCACGCGGATGCGCCTGCGCGCGGACCTGATGGCGGACGAGGCGCTGCGCGACAAGTTCCGCCAGGACCTCGACGCGATGCACGCGCTGGTCCGGGAGGGCGTGACCTATGCGCGCACGCTGCACGGCACGTCCGAGCCATCGACCCGGCTTGACGCCGATGCGCTGCTGGCCAGCATCGCCGGCGACTACGAGGATGCGGGTGAGGCCGTCACGCTGAGCGGCGAGGCAGGCGCGCCCATCGTCGCGCAGCCGCAGGCGCTGCGGCGCATCGTCGTGAACCTGGTGGACAACGCGCTGGCCTTCGGCGGAGCGGCGGAGATCGAAGTCACGCGCAGCGCCGCGCAAGACCCGGCCCCGCGCCTGACGATCGCGGTGCTCGACCGCGGGCCCGGCATTCCAGAGGACCAGCTCCAGGCGGTGTTCAAGCCCTTCCACCGGCTGGAGACCTCCCGCAATCGCGAGACGGGTGGCACCGGGCTCGGGCTGGCGATTGCCCAACAGCTGGCCACCGCGATGGGGGGAGCGCTCTCCCTGCGCAATCGGCCCGAAGGGGGCCTGGAAGCCCGCCTCACCCTCCCCGCGCCCACCCTGGCCATGCTGTCCACGGCTTCTGTGGACAAGTCTGTTGGCTCAACGGGCAGGGATGCTGCAAGCCGTTGATTCGTCACGGAAAACATTGCAGTGCTGCGAAATGAGGCAGTGGGCTGGAAGAGCCATGGAATGCCGTTTTCGAGCGCTTCACGGCTATCCCCGCGGACTGTGGACAAGTCTGTTGGCTGCCTATGCAGGGGTTCTACAACCTGTTGTCTTCAAAGGGAAAAGCTTGCAATGCCTCAAAACAGGGCAGTTGGATAAACCACGCGGAGAGTCGGCGTCAGGTCTTGACACCCATCCGGAGATCCGCTTGGCAAGCCGTGTTCCCGAATCAGAGTTGCCCACAGTTCCCACGGGTTGTGCACTGGCCCCTCGGACTGTCCACGGCCTCTGTGGACAAGTCTGTTGGCTGCCCGGGCAAGGATGTCGCAAGTGCTTGTTCCCAGAGGGAAATCGTTGCGGTGCTGCGGAATGAGGCAGGCCGCCCCTTTTCCCGCCGAAGGGCGAGCCGCGCCCCGGGATCGGACGATGCCAATACCGCCAATCGCGTCGCGCAGAGATCAGCGGCCGGTGTCGTCGGTGAGCCGGTCGACGATCAATTGCAGGCCCTTGAGCACCGGCGCCATGTCCGAGGCGTATTGCGCTTGAACGATCGCGCCATCGACCGCGAGCGCGAGCGCGGCCGCGAGCTTTCGGCGCTGCCGAGCAGCGGGCAGCAGGCCGGCGATCGCCTCGGTCATCTCGTCCTTGTGGCGCCGCGTGACCTCGACGACCTCGGGCAGCGCGGGACCCATCTCGCCAACACCGTTGAGGAAGGCGCAGCCGCGGAAGCCGCCCAGCGCCTGACCGTTGAACCATTCCGCCATCGTGGGCGCCAGGGCGGCGACTCCCTTCGACGCGCCGCCATGGCGCAAAAGCGCGCCATTGAACCAACGCATCCAGCGTTCGTGCCGCAGGTCCAGGTAGGCCAGGATCAGATCGTTCTTGCTCGGGAAGTGCCGATAGAAGGTGACCTTCGTGACACCGGACGTGGCGATCACGCGGTCGATGCCGGTGGCGCGGATGCCCTCCGCGTAGAACAGGTCGTGCGCGGTACGCAGGATGCGGTCTCGGGCAGGCAGCTCGCTGAGGTCCACGCCCGGATCGATGTCATCACTTGAGTTCATGGGGGTATTGTAGACAGACCTGTCTACACTCGCCAGAATGGGTCACGTAGACAGACCTGTCTACATTCACCGATGAAAGGCCAACGATCATGGAAACCCGCCCGCCCCTGCCCCCATTCACCCGCGAAACCGCGATCCAGAAGGTGCGCCTGGCCGAGGACGCCTGGAACAGCCGCGATCCGGCGCGCATCGTGCTGGCGTACAGCCCCGACACCCAGTGGCGCAACCGGGCGGAATTCCCGCGAGGCCGGGCACAGGCGCAGGCCTTGCTGGAACGCAAATGGGGCCGCGAACTGGACTACCGCCTCATCAAGGAGCTCTGGGCCTTCGACGGCAACCGGATCGCCGTGCGCTTCGCCTACGAATGGCACGACGACGCCGGGAACTGGTATCGCAGCCACGGCAATGAGAACTGGGAGTTCGATGCGAATGGCTTGATGACGCATCGTCACGCGAGCATCAACGACCAGCCGATCAAGGCGGAGGATAGGAAGTTCCATTGGCCGCAAGGGCGCCGGCCGGATGACCATCCGGGTCTGAGCGACCTGGGCCTCTGAGGCCCGCGACGGTCTCAGTCTTCGATCAGGCCGAGGAAGTGGTCGAGGATCACGAAGTGGTCCTCGAACATCCGCGATTCCATCGCCGCCAGTTCATCGCGGTGGAACCAGCGCGCCTCCTTGACGTCATCGCAGCCGACGACCTCCGGCAGGGTGCCCATCTCGCCGAACTTGAAGTGGTGCGCCATCGTGATCAGGCGTCCGCGCGCGCTGCGCAGCGGATCCTCGAAGGTCGCCACGCCGTGCAGCGCCGCCAGCACCGAGGCCGGCAGCAAGGGAAAGCGCGTCTCCTCGATCAACTCGCGGATCGCGCAGGCCACCAGCTTCTCGCCGCGGTCGAGGTGGCCGCCGGGCACTGCCCAGAGGTCTTCGCCGAAAGGCCCTTTGCGCCGCACCAGCAGCACGTGATCGCCGACGGTGACGACCGCATCGCCCGTCATGTAGGCCACCGCGGTGTACTTCTTGCGGTAGGCCGCGACGGCGGCGTGCTCGGCCTTGCGCTTCGCGTACTCCGGCAGCCGGCTCCAGGCCTGCAACCACGCCCGGACCGGCGCGCTGACATAGGGCGCCATCACCGTGAGCGCGGCATCGGGGTCGTCGGCCTCGAAGAACACCTGCCGCATCGCCGTCGCATCGATGTCGGCCAAGCGGTCCACCAGTTGCTGACGCCAGCGCGGGAAGTTGTGGAGGTAGTAGCTGGTGTGGTCCTTCTGATGTCCAACCAGCACGATGTCGGCGTCCTCGCCCGCGATCGCCTGCACGCCCATCATCACGGCGGCGTTCCAGCGCTTGTCGTCGAAATAGTCGCGCACCGGCAGCACGTGCAGCCGCTCGCGCTGCGCCGGCGCCAGGTTGGCGAGCAGCATCTGGCGGCGCTCCTCGTGCACGAAAGGATTGCGCGGATCGCGCGCCCGGTGCGACGAGCCCAGCACCGCGATCACTTCGTCCGCCAGGCCGAAGGCGGCCTGGAACAGCGCTTCCTGGCCAAGGTGCACCAGTTGCCAACGGCCGACGACGACAGCGACGGTCTTGCGGGTCATGCGAGGTCCTTCCAGATCGAGAGGTTCAGCCGTGCTTCGCCGCGATCGGCAGTTGCCGGCCGCTGCCGAAGGCCCGGGCGCGCAGCCGCACGATCGGCGGCGCCTGGCGGCGCTTGTATTCGTTGCGGGCGATCATGCCCTTGATCCGCGTGATCAGGGCCTGACCTTCGTCGCTCGCGCGCAGCGCCGCGACCGCCGCCTGCGCGGTGTCTCGCTCCTCGGGCGCCAGCCGCTCGCCCTCGATCAACAGCTTGAGCACCTCGTCCAGCACCTCGTAGGGCGGCAGGCTGTCGGTGTCGCGCTGATCGGGCGCGAGCTCGGCGCTGGGCGGCTTGTCGAGGATCGCGGCGGGGATGATCTCGCGGCCGGCCGTCTCGTTCAGGTGCCGGCTCAGCGCGAAGACCTCGGTCTTGTAGAGGTCGCCGATCAGACCCAGTCCGCCGTTGGTGTCACCGTAGAGCGTGCAGTAGCCGACGGCGATTTCGCTCTTGTTGCCAGTGGTCAGCAACAGCGGGCCGCGGGCGTTGGAGACAGTCATCAGCAGCGTGCCCCGCACGCGGGCCTGCAGGTTCTCCAGGGCCAGGCCGGTGGGGCGAAGCGCGAGCGTGCTGGCCGCCATGGTGTCGGCGACCTGGCGGACGATGTCCTCGATCGGGCAGACCTCGAGCGGGATGCCGAGGTTGGCGCATAGCGCCTTGGAGTCCTCGACGCTGCCCGTGGAAGAGAAGCGGGAGGGCATGGTGATCGCCATCACGCGGTCCGCGCCGAGCGCCTCGACCGCCAGCGCGAGCGTCAGCGCCGAGTCGATACCGCCGGAACAGCCGACGACGACGCGATCGAAGCCGCAGCGGCGCGCATAGTCGCGCAGGCCCAGCACGATCTGGCGGCGATAGAACGCCAGGGTGTCCAGGCCTGCATGGGTCGGCGGCAGTGGACCGCCGTCGCGCATCGCGAAGGTGCCGCGGTCGGTCTCGAAACGCAGGGTGAGGAGGTCCTCGGCAAAGCGCGCCGCCTCGAAGACGACGCCTGGCTCCGGCTCGATGGCGAAGGACGCGCCGTCATAGACAAGCTGGTCGTGACCACCGATCTGGTTGACGAAGACCAGTGGCAGCCGATGCCGCCAGCACGCGGCGCGGAACACCGCATGACGCAGCTCGCGCTTGCCGACATGGCTGGGGCTGGCGTTGATGGACACGACCAGATCGGGTGCCGCGTCAGCCAGACGCTGGAAGGGATTGATCGCGTAGTCCTTGCCGTCGTCGTTCCAACCGTCCTCGCAGATCATGAAGCCCACCTGCGCGCCGGCGATGCGCAGCACGCGCGCGACATCGGGGCCGGGCTCGAAGTGACGGCGCTCGTCGAAGACGTTGTAGGTCGGCAGCAGCTGCTTGTGATAGTCGAGCAGCACCTCGCCATCGCGGATCACCAGCAGGGAGTTGCGGTAGGCCTTGCCGGTGCCCGGATTGCGCGTCGGCACGCCGACCACCCAGTGCAGGCCGCCGACTTCACGCGTCGCAGCGAGCAGATGATCCATGGCGATATCGAGGCGCTGACGGAAGTCCTCCTCGTCGAGCAGATCGGCGGGGTAGTAGCCGGTCAGCGAGAGTTCGGGGAACACGACGAGGTCGGCGCCGTCATGACGGGCGCGGCGCGCCGCATCGAGATGCAGCGTCAGGTTGCCCTCGAGGTCGCCAATGGTCGGATTGATTTGCGCGATGGTGATCTTGAGCATGACTTCGCTCCTCAGCGGGCCTTCACATGAAAGACCTGCCGCAAGTAGTTCAGGAAGGTCTCGTCGTCGCAGAGCGTCTTGCCGGGCGCGTCCGAGAGCTTGGCCACGGACTGGCCATTGCAGCGGACCAGCTTCATGACGATGTTCAGCGGCTTGAGCCCAAGGTCATTGCTCAGATGCGTGCCGATGCCGAAGCCCACCGGCACGCGCGCCGCGAAGTGCCCATGCAGCCGGAAGGCTTCATCGCAATCCAGCCCGTCGCTGAACACCAGCCGCTTCGCGCGCGGATCGATGCGCAGCGCCGCATAGTGCGCCAGCGCCTTCTCGCCCCAGATCACCGGATCTCCGCTGTCATGCCGCAGGCCATCGAACAGCTTGGCGAAATAGAGATCGAAGTCGCCCAGGAACGCGTCCATGCCGATGACGTCGGTCAGCGCGATCCCCAGGTCGCCGCGATATTCCTGCACCCACCCTTCGAGCGCCGCCCGCTGCGACAAGCGCAGCTGCACGCCGACGGCCTGATAGGTCTGCAGGTACTCATGCGCCATCGTGCCGATCGGGATCAGCCCATGGCGCCGCGCGAGTGCCACATTCGACGTGCCCTTGAAGACCTCGGGGATCTCGCGCTTGAGGGTCGCGACCACCTCGTCCTGCCAATCGCCCGAAAAGCGTCGGCGCAGGCCGAAGTCGAAGAACTCGAACGGATACGCCTGCGCGCCCTTCGGCCAGCACCGCCGTGCGATCGGCACCGCACAGCCGGCGGAAGTACAACTCGTTGACGATGGCGAGCACGAAGATCTCGAAGCCCATCACGTGGACCTGCGGCCCCTTCGCGACGATCACGAGCTGCCCCGCCTCGGCGCCCTCGCCCGGCCGCGCCTCGATGAAGCGGCGCTGGAACCGGAAGATGCGCAGGAAGTCGATGAAGTCCGGCTTCATGAAGCGCAGGCCGCCCAGGTAGGCGAGCTCCGCGTCGCTGAAGCCCAGCGTGCAGAGATGGTCGAGCTCGCGATTGACCGCCTCGCAGAGCTCGCTCAGCGGAAAGGCGGGCGTGTTGCGGCAGACGAAGCGGTACTCGGCGTCATTCGCGGGGAAGGCATGCAGCAGCGTCTGCCACATGGTGAACTTGTAGAGATCCGTCTCGAGCAGCGAGCGGATGACAGGCGTGTCGTTCATCGTGTCGCTCCGTCTCAGGCCGACAGCGCGCCGAGCGCCTGTGCCGCGGTCATCGACCTCACGCCCAGGCCGCGCGCCCGCTCGATGAAGGCCTTGGCACCGGCCTCGAAGCCGCCGACCGGACTCATCGCGTCCTCGATCAGCACGACCCGGGCGAGACGCTCCGGGCTCATCTCGGCGAAGAGGTCTTCCGCCGTCGCGGCGACGCAGTGGCTGCTGGCCTCCCCAGCGATGAAGGTCAGGCCCGGGAAATCGACGATGCGGTCGACCAGCGCGCGATGGGTCTGCGTGCGCGGGTCGCCGGCGACCGGCACCTCGGCGCGCACGGCGCTGTACTGCTCGGTCATGGGGTTCAGGCCCTTGAGCACCTTCTCGACGGTGCGCAGCCGCGAGGCCTCCCAGCGGCCGAGCGCGGCGGCGAGCTCGTCATGAATGTTGTGGCCCCAGGTGCCGACCACGCAGTGCGCGGGCCAGACCATCAGGATGTACTTCTTCGGGCCGGCCTCGAGCGCGTCGAGGTAGGCCAGCACCTGGTCGCGCAGGGCCGGATCGCGCGGTGAGAAGCGGCCGGCGCGGACGTCCTGCGCCTTGATCTGCGTGAACGGCGCCACCGGTTGCGCCACCGCGTCGGCACCGGCCGCACCGTCCTGTTGCCAGAACGCCGGGCGCTCGATCGCGTAGACCGGATGCGAGTCCAGCGTCACCACGATGTCCGCGATCGCGCCGGCCGCCTGGTCCACCAGCGCGGCCAGACGCTGCAGGTCCGCCTTGGCGCCGGTGACGGGCAGCGCAGCGCCGGTGATGTCGCAGAAGTCGTTCTGCGGATCGACGATCAACAGTTGGGCGGTCGTGGCCATGAGCTACTCCGTTCGTATCGTTCGGGATGTCGTGGCGCCAGCATAACTCACTTAGTGCCGTTTTGCACGAAGTGAGGAAAGGGAAGGCGATAGGAAGTGAGTGCGGATGAAACGGAAGGTTTCTGCTTCAGATGCTCTTATTCTTCGTTGTGCGTTTGACGATCGGCCCACCCGATCGCCATAATTCGTGCCTTCGCGCACTAACGAGAATTCCAAGCCGTGGATGTCGAACGCCCCATCGTCACCGTCGATATCGTGCTGCTCACGCTGCTGGACGGCGCGCTGCATGCGGGGCTGACGCAGCGCGACAAGGCGCCGGCGCTCGGCGCCTGGACGCTGCCCGGCGGCTGGGTTCACGTCGACGAGGACCAGGACGCCGATGATGCGGCCGTCCGCATCCTGCGCGACAAGGCGGGCATCGTGTCGCCCTATCTGGAGCAACTGAAGACCTTCTCCGGCATGCATCGCGATTCGCGGGGATGGTCGCTGTCGGTGAGCTACTACGCGGTGGTGCCGGGCCAGTTGAACGCCGCGGGCGAGCGCTTCCGCTGGGCACCGGTCGACGGCCTGCGCTCGCTGCCCTTCGATCACGCGCAGATCCTGCGCACGGCGGTCGAGCGGGTGCGCTCCAAGACGCTGTATTCATCGCTGCCGGTGCATCTGATGCCGGCCGAGTTCTCGCTCGGCGAGCTGCAGCGGACCTACGAGCAGGTGCTGGGCGCGGAGCTCGACAAGCGGAGCTTTCGCCGGCGGATCGAGGAGCTCGACGTGATCGAGGAGATCCCCGGCGCGTTCACGAGCGGCGGCAGCCACCGGCCCGCGCAGCTCTATCGCAAGAAGACGCATGCGCCCGCGCTGAAGGTGGCAGCGAGCAATCTGACGGTGAGTTGAGAGGGAGCTCTGATGACGCAACCATCCAATCAGACAGCGCTTCACTGGCTGTCCCTCGTCTACGCCGGCGACATCACCGGCACCATGGACCGCGCCAGGCCTGCCGCGGCCTTGCAGCTGCTCGAAGAGAACCCCGATCTGATCGAAGACGATCCCTACCTGGCCTGCGCTGCCGGTGACGAGTCCGTGCTGCGGCGAACCACCGCGCAAGACCCGGCCTGGGTGCATCGCGCGGGCGGCCCGCTGCGGCTTGCGCCGCTCGTCGCGATCACGCATTCCAGCCTCATGACGCAGCCGGTCCATCGCGAGCGGCTGCGCGCCTGCGCGGGATTCCTGCTCGAGGCCGGCGCTTCCCCGAATCAATCCGTCGGCAGCCGCTGGCCTCCCGCCTCGCTCGAGGCGCCATCCGAGACCGAGCATCTGTCGGCGCTGTATGGCGCCGCGGGCCGGAACCACGATCCCGAGCTGACGAAACTCCTGCTCGATGCGGGCGCCGATCCCAATGACGGCGAGTCGCTCTATCACTCGCTGGACCGGCCGGCCTGCACCCGGCTGCTGCTGGAGGCTGGCGCCCGCGTCACGGGATCGAATGCGATGTATCGCGTGCTCGACCTCGACGACGTCGAGACCTTGCGCCTGCTCCTCGCGCATGGCGGCGAGGCGAACGAGCGGCCGCTCGGCGCGCCGACCTCGGACTGGGGCTCGCCGCTGCTGTGGGCCATCCGGCGCCGGCGCTCGCCGGCTCACATCGCGGCCTTGCTCGATGCCGGCGCAGATCCCCGGGCGTCGACACCAGCGGGCCTGAGCGCGCATGCGCTGGCGCTGCGCTTCGGTTTGACCGAGGTCGCCGAACTGCTGCGCGCGGCAGGCGGCGGCGGCAAGCCGTTGACGCCGGCCGAAGCCTTCATCGCCGCCTGCGCGCGAGGCGACGAGGCCCAAGCCCGGTCCCTCCTGGCGGCGCATCCCGGTCTGATCGACAAGCTCGACGACGCCCAGCGGCGACTGCTGCCGGAACTCGCCGCCGACGGCGCGCGGGACGCCGTGATGCTGATGGTCCGTCTCGGTTGGCCCCTGGAGGTGCGCGGCGGCGATTGGGACGCCTCGGCGCTGAACCATGCCGTGTTCCGCGGCGATGCGCGCCTGACCCGCTTCCTGCTCGAACACGGCGCCGACTGGCGGGCGCGGCACGGCTTCGGCGACAACGCGATGGGCACCTTGTCGTGGGCCTCGCTCAACGAGCCCGTGGACGACGGCGACTGGCTCGGTTGCGCGCAGGCCCTGGCCGCGCACGGCATCCCGGCCTCATCGCCCGATCCGCAGGAGGCGGACGGCGTGCTCGTCGGTGACCAGCCCTACGCGTTCTCGGACGAGGTCACCGACTTCCTGCTCGGTCCTGACGCGCCTCAGCGCTCGAGGTAACCGAAGGTCCCCTGATCGCGGACTTCCTCCGCCGCGAGCCGCGCCGCCTTCATCGCGTGCCGGTACAGCGACATCGCCAAGCTCACGCGCCGCACGCCGGCCTGGCCGAGCTCGCGCACCGTGAACGAGCGGCCCGGGACGCCGGCCATGAAATTCACCGGCCTGGACACCGACGCGCACACCCGCCGCACCGCATCGAGGTCCGGCAGCAGCGGCGCGAACAGCACGTCCGCGCCCGCGCGCTCGAAGGCCTGCAGCCGCCGGATGGTGTCGTCGAGATCGTGGATGCCGTGCAGGAAGTTCTCCGAGCGCGCCGTCAGCACGAACGGGAACGGCAGCGCGCGGGCCGCCTCGGCCGCGGCGGCGACGCGCTCGACGGCCAGGTCGAAGTCGAGGATGGCCGCCCCGCCTTCGCTCGATGAGTCCTCGATCGAGCCGCCCGCGGCGCCCGCCTCCGCCGCGAGGCGGATCGTCAGCGCGCAATCTTCAGGCCGGTGACCGAAGCCGTTGCCCAGATCGGCGCTCAGCGGCAGCGGCGTGGCGCCGGCCAGCAGGCGCACGTGGGCGAGCGTCTCGTCGCGAGTCAGTTGGCCATCGCGCTTGCCGGCGGCCTCGGCCGCGGCGGCGCTCGACGTCGCCAGCGCTGGAAAGCCCGCCGCCTCAAGCATCCGCGCCGAGGCGATGTCCCAGGCGTTCGCGATGACGAAGGGCTCGGGACGCTCGTGCAGCGCGCGCAGCGTGGCGGCCTTGTCGGCCAGGCTTGGAGTGGGTTGGCTCATGGGGCGCCTCTTCGGTAGGAGAAGGGATGACGGGTCGGGGGGAATGACGACGGATGCTAGGCCGCCCTCCTGCCGCCGGCAGGCAGGAACCGGACGCGTCCCTCGAACGAGCCACTCCCCCCGTCCGGTGGCGCCCGCACCACGGTTTGGCCGCTTTCGCGTGGCTCCTCGCCCTCCACGCGCGGGATGCGCACGGATTTCCCCTCCGGAAAGTTGCGAACTATTCGCATTTGATAACGTATCGCGTTTGGCGCACTGAGCGCGGTCGCCCGGCCTCCCCCGCTCTGCGGTTCTTCCCCCGTTCTCCCCGTTCTGGTCCCTCCCATGTTCGCCACCGCCTTCCGCGCCACCACGCCCCGCCTGTCCCTGATCGCCCTGTCCGTCCTGGCCTTGACCGCGCCGCTCGCCGCGCGCGCGCAGGCCGCTGCGGAGCCGACGAAGCAACTGCTGGACGAGGTGGTCGTCCGCGGCGTGCGGGTGAAGACCTTCGCGCCGACCACCGTGCAGGTCGGCGCCTTCCGCGACCAGGACCCGCTGGACGTGCCGCTCACCAACAACGTGATGCCGCGCGACCTGCTCGACGCGCAGGCGGCGCAGGGCCTCTATGACGCGCTCAAGAACACCGCCGGCGTGACCCGCTCGCAGGTCAGCGGCTCGACCTACGACAACCTGTCCATCCGCGGGATCATCGTGGAGAACCGCGGCAACTACCGCCTCAACGGCAATCTGCCGGTGGTCAACCTGATCGACATCCCGCTCGAGAACAAGGAGCAGGTCGAGGTGCTGAAGGGCGCCTCGTCGATGTACTACGGCATGGTGCCGCCCTCGGGCATCGTGAACTTCGTGACCAAGCGCGCCGGCGCGTCGCCGGTGACCTCGCTGACGACCACCGTCAACGACCATGGCGGCCTCAAGGCGCATGTGGACATCGGCCGCCGCTTCGGCCCCGACGACAGCATGGGCCTGCGCTTCAACGCCGCCACCAGCAAGGAGGAGACCGGCATCGACCGCTACAAGGGCGATCGCGGGCTGGTCTCGGTGGCCTACGACTGGCGCGCGGCCTCGTGGGCCAATCTGAAGGTCGATGTCGAGCATTACCGCAAGAACGTCAGCGAGCAGGCCGCGATTTCGCTGCCGGCCGCCGTCAACGACACGATCACGCTGCCGCGCGTGCCGGACAACAAGACCAACCTCGCCGGCGACTGGGCCCGCTACGACGCCGAGGCGACCAACCTGCTGCTGCGCGGCGACTTCGCGCTCAGCGACGACTGGGTGCTGAGCGTCGAGACCGGCCGCGCCAAGACCTCGCGCGACCGCAACTACACGACCTTCGGCGCCTACAACAACGACACCGGCGCCGGCACCGCGACGACGACGGTGCTCAAGGGCCAGGCCTACACCAACACCAACCACCGCGTGGAGGCGATCGGCCGTTTCGCCACTGCCGGCATCGGCCATGAACTGACCGTCGGCGCGACCTACAACCGCCGCGCATCCGATGGCTGGCTCAGCGCCACGGCCAGCGCCGCGCAGAACCTGTACGCGCCCGTCGACCTGCCTCAGCCCGCCGTGACGCTCAAGCAGGCCGGCTATCCGTCGCAGATCAACGACCGCGGCCTCTATGTCTTCGACCGCGTGTCGCTGGGCGCGCAGTGGCAGGTGCTGGCCGGCCTGCGCAAGACCTTCTACCGCAGCGAGGCGACCAACCCCGCCACCCCGGTCGCGACCTATCGCGCCGACAAGATCACGCCCAACGTCTCGGTGATGTGGAAGCCGGTCAAGGACCTGAGCGTCTACGCCAGCGCTCTGCGCGGCCTGGAGGAAACCGGCACCGCGCCGCTGAACGCGCTCAACGCGGGCGAGGTGCTGGCCCCTGCCGTCAGCAAGCAGCACGAGCTGGGCGTGAAGGCGCGCCTGGGCCGGGTGCTGCTGCAGACCGCGGTGTTCCAGACCGACCGCGCGCTGGCCACGACGATCAACCGCGTGTTCCAGGTCGGCGGCGAGACGCGCTACCGCGGCCTGGAGTTCTCCGCCAGCGGCGAGATCGGCCGCGACTTCGCGCTGGTGGTCTCGGGCCTGCTGCTCGACGCCGAGATCACCAAGGTCGGCTCGGCCAACCCGCTTGAACTGGGCAAGACGCCGGAGAACACGCCGAAGAACACCCTCAGCCTGTTCGGCGAGTACCGCGTCCCCGCCGTGCCCGGCCTGGCGCTGAACGCGGGCGTCTATCACGTTGGCAAGCGCGCGGTGAACAACAGCAACCAGGCCTGGATCGATGGCTACGAGACGCTGTCCATCGGCGCGCGCTACCAGACCATGCTGCTGGGCAAGACGGTGAGTGTGCAGGCCAACCTCGACAACGCGGCCAACAAGGACTACTGGAGCACCGCCGGCAATGGCCTGCTGGGCGTCGGCGCGCCACGCACGCTGCGCCTGACGGCCAAGGTCGACTTCTGATCGATGGCAACGGAGCGCCCATGGCCCTGATGACCGCCCGCCGCCTCTGGATCTGGCTGCATCGCTGGATCGGGCTGACGCTCGGCATGCTGCTCGCCGCGGCGGCGCTGCTGGGCACGCTGATGACGGTGCTGCGCCCGCTCGACGAGGCGATGCATCCCGAGCTGTTCCGCGCGCCGCCGCCAACGCCAGCCTCCCTGGCGGCCGTCGATGCGCAGACCCTGCGCCAGCCGCTGGAGACGCTGCGCCGCCGCGCCGCCGAGGAATTCGGCCCCAAGGCCACGCTGACGATCCGCCCGCCGCGCGAGGCGGGCGAATCGCTGCGCGCCATCATCCGCGGGGCGGCCTGGGAAGGCACGATCTACCTCGACCCGGTCACCGTGCGCGAACTCGGCCGCCGCGGCGAGGCCGAGGGCCTGGCCAACACCGTCTTCGAGCTGCACAGCGCGCTGCTGCTCGGCGACACCGGCAAGGCGGTGCTCGCGATCACGGCGCTCGCCTACCTGGCGCTGCTGGTGACCGGTCTGATCCTCTGGTGGCCGATGAACGCCGCGCAGTGGCGCCACGCGTTCAAACTCAAGCTGGACAAGGGCACGACGCGCAGCCTCTTCGATCTGCACCGTTTCGGCGGCGCGGTGCTGGGGCTGCTGATCGCCGTGGGCGTCGCCAGTGGCGCCTGGATGGCCTGGCGGCCGATCGGCGGCTGGGTCAACGCGCTGGCTGGCGACACCGCGCCCAAGCCGCCCCAGGCGGGCAAGGCCTCTGGCGAGCGCGTGCCGCTCGACCTCATCGTGGCGCAGGCCCGCGCGCGCTGGCCCGACGGGCGCCTGGGCTTCGTGCAGCTCGGCACCACGGACGCCAAGCCGGTGCGGCTGCGTTTCCGCGTCGCCGGCGAGCCGCATCCCAATGGCCTGTCCTCGATCTGGGCCCACCCCGTCGATGGACACGTGCTCGCGCAGCAGCGCTGGAACGAGCTGGACCTGGCCGGCCGCTCCACCGCGTGGATCTATCCGCTGCACGCGGGCGAGCTATTCGGGCTGGCCAATCGCGTGATCACGGGCCTGGTGGGGCTGGCGCTGTTCGCGATGGGCGTCACCGGGGCGTGGCTGTGGTGGCGCCGGCGGGGTTGAGGGCCTGATCAGCTCGTCGATGCAGCGCGCCACCTCGTCGCTGCCGGGATCCGGATCGAAGTAGTGCGTGTGCGCCCCGCCGCCGACGCACAGGTCCTTGCGCGGCGGATCGTCCAGCGCGACCGCGCCCGCGTCGTAGAAGGACGCGGTGCGCTGGATGCCTTCCGGCGCGGGATGCCAGATCCAGCGCCCCACGTAGTCGCCCGCCGTGAACACGTTGGTCCAGCGGTCCAGGCCGAGGTCGCCGAGCTTCGGGCCCTCCAGCACCCAGCGATAGAGCTCGGGAAAGCGTGCCGCGTAGAGCTGGCGCAGCGGACTGCCGGCGGTCAACAGGTGCACCTCCACCTGATCCAGCCATTGCCCGAGCACCGCCGCCCGGCTGCCGTCGCCGCAGCGGGCGCGATAGGCCAGGTAGCGCAGCAGGTCCGTCGTGATGACGGTGCCCTGGCTGTGCGCGACGATGACCACGCGCGTGGCGCCCTGCTCCTTCAGATGCTCGAGCAGCGCGACATAGCGCGCGAAGATCCGGGCCCGCGGGATCGCGCCGCGCGGGAACTCGCGCAGGTAGTTGTCGATGTCCAGCATCGCATCCAGCGGCGCGCGCAGCCATGGCGCGTACTTGGACAGCGTGCGCCCCAGCAGCGACAGCGCGCCCAGCGCCGAGACCGAGCCCGTGACGAAGGGCGCGAGCATCGCCTGCGACTGCAGCCCGCCGATGATCAGCAGCAGCTTCAGCTCCGCGATGAAGAACGGCGCGAACAGCTGCGTCGCCTCGATCAGCAGCAGCAGCCCGATGACGATGCCCACGGCCGCGCTGACCAGCGCCACCAGCGACACGAAGCCCTCGAGCCGCTCATAGCTGTCCGTCAGCCAGCGGCCCAGGTCGCCGGGGCTGCCGATGTCGCGTTCCAGCTCCGCCAGCACGCTGGGCACCAGCATCGCCAGGATGTACAGGATCAGCGCGAACAGCAGCAGCGCGACGGCGCAGAAGCTCGCCGTGCTGTACACGTAGCGCAGCGTCAGGAAGCTCTCGGCCGGCAGCACGCGCGCGCTCAGCGGCTCCAGCAGCAGCTGGAAGCCCCAGAAGTCCGCCGCCACCTCCTGCTGGAGCTCGAACAGCCAGGGCCGGTAGCCCCATTTGCCGGCGGCGTTCTCCAGCACCTGGTGCGAGGTCGCCCAGATCACCATGCCGACCGCGGTGAACGAGGTCAGCGACACGCAGAGTCCGAGCCGGGCGGTGGTGATGCTGGCGCGCGCCTGCGGCCCCAGGCGCGCCTGCCGCATGCCGCGGACGATCCAGAACAGCAGCATGAAGGCGGCCACGCCCCACCAGAGGTAGCTGCCGAGCAGCGACACCTCGAAAGCCCGCAGCGCGGCCCGGGTCCACCAGACCCAGACATCGTGCTCCGGCGGCGTCGGCGGCGCCGGTCCGAAGCCTGGTGGATCCTGCGCTGGCGGGAACACCGGCGGCGCGTCCCACATGGCGGCGGCGATGATGCCGTAGCTCATGGCCAGGAAGACCAGCCCGATCTGGCGCGTCGACACGAAGCGGCGATCGGCGACGCGCAGCCCGGCGTCGCAGGCGACGGCGAGCGCGGTCAGCAGCGCCAGGCCGAGCACCCACGGCGTCGCGTAGCCGAGGTACAGGACCGTGCCGACGAGCGCCGCCTCCAGCACCAGCACCGTCCGCGCCGGCCACGACCGGACCCATCGGTAGGCCAGCCACCAGGCCGCCAGCACCGGACCGGCCACGGCCAGCGCCAGCTTGGCGGAATTCGCCGTCGACCCGCCCTCGCCCGATCCCGCGCCCACGCCGCCGTTGAGCACCGACATCAGCACGATGAACAGGCCGGTCAACACCGACTGCAGGAACAGATTGGCCAGCAGGTGCGCGAAGCCCCAGTCCAGCGCCGTCTGCAGCCGTGACAGGCGGCGCCAGCCCTGCCTCACGGCGGGCGAGGCCCTCGCCACTTCGGCGCCCTTGCGCGCATGGTCGATGGTGTCGCGCGCGAGCTTGGACATCCGGAACAGGATGGTGAACAGCTCGGTGAGGATGGGTGGCAGCGAACTGGACAGCCGCGACAGGTCGGCCCAGTACATCTCGTGGAAATCAATGCGCCGCGCGTTGTCACCGGGCGCGCCGGAGGCATCCGTGCGCGTGAGCCAGATGCGGCGGCACTCGTAGGGCTCCGCCGCCGTGCCGCCGCGCTGGGCCTTGAACAGCAGGTAATCGGTGAAGGCGAGCCCGAGGTCGGGCCGCTCGTGCGTACGCGTGGGCGGCGGCGCCTCCGCTGCCGGCGAGGTCGTGACCGAGGCCTCGTAGCTGGCGACCTGGGCCCGGACCGCGCCCTGGCGCTCACCCTGCGCCGCCCGGTCCAGCCAGCCGGGCCGCAGGAAGTCCGAACGCAGCGACTGCCGCAGCGCCTTCATCGGCGGCGGCGTCTCGTGGGGATCGGGCATCGCCGGCACGCTGCCCTCCAGCGGCGGCACCTGCAGCATCAGGCAGTCGGAGGCCGCCTCGCTGTAGCGCACGCCGTCCGGTGGCCGCGTCGTCAGCAGCGAGGCCAGCGTGCGGACGGTGTCCCCCGGCGCCTGGTCGGCGACGCCGTGCACCGTGACGACGGCGGTCCGCTGCCGCGGACCTGACGGCGCCCCGGCTTGAGGGTCCTTGCGGTCCCACGTCCGCGCGCGAGCGCGGCGCGCGCCGAGTGGATCGCGCTCGTCCGGCGCAGTGTCGGCCATGGCATGACTCTCCCCTTGTCGTTCCCGGCATCGTGACATCCGGGCAGGGGCGCGTCACGCCAGGCCATCCTCAAGGCATGGGATATCCCCGGCCGCCACCGTTCAGCGCGCCCATTCCGAGCCGCTCGAAGACCTGGCGCTCGCGGGCCCCGACAGCGTGCGCCACCATCCAGGCCGAGCGCGGCTTGAAGTAGACGTACTCCGGCGGCGTGCCCGCGGCGATCCGGTCGCGCAGCGGCTGCCACGCCGCGTCGGCCTGCGCCGCGCGGTCCAGCCGGCGCAGCGCGGCGCCCTTCACGGCCACCGCCAGGTCCAGCCACGGCGCGATCGCCAGCGCGCGGTCGGCCGCCTTCAACGCCTCGGCCCCATCGCCGCCCTCCAGCGCCAGCCAGCCCTGCAGCGCGAGCACCGACGGATCCTCGGGATCCAGCAGCGCCGCCGCCCGCAGGGCGTCGCGCGCGGCGTCCAGCCGGCGCGCCATCAGCAGGTCCTGCGCATGGTCGATGCGCAGCTCGATCAGGCCGGAGCGCTCGCGCACGACACGGTCGTACAGCGCGAACGCCGGCTCCCAGCGGCCGGCCAGCGCCAGCGCGGCCGCCTTGCCCCACAGCGCCTCGGGCTTATCGCCCTGCGCCGCGAGCGCGGCGTCGTACGCGGCGATCGCGCCGTCGACGTCGCCCAGATCGCGCAGCACGCCGCCCACCGCGAGGTTCACGCGCAGCGAGTCCTCCGCGTTCATGCGCTCGCCGCCGGCGCGCAGCTCCTTGGCCACCGCGGCCAGCGGCACGCCCAGCCAGCGCCGGGCCTCGGCGACCGCGACGCGCACGTTGGCGCTGCCGCCGTGCGCCGCGAGCGCCGCATCGGCCAGCGGCCCGACCAGCGCGCGATCGCCGCGGATCGCGCGGATGCGCAGCATCGTCAGCTGCGCCGCCTCGTTGTCCGGCGCCAGCGCCAGCGCCTTCTTCTGCTGCTCGAGCGCGCCGTCGACGTCGCCGGTCTCCAGCCGGCGTCCGGCCTCGTTGCTCATCGCGATGGGCAGGCTCGCGCTCGCATCGGTGCGCGCCTGCAGCTTCAGCACCAGGCGCTGCAGGTCGGGATCGAGCTCGGCCAGCCGTTCGCGGACGATCTCACGGGTGTCGTAGGCGTCGCGGCGCGGCGAGGCCTGCGCGTTCACGCCTTCGGCGAAGTATTCCCAGACCGTGCCACTGGCGTAGCGCGACAGGAAGGCTTTGCCGGTCTTCGCGTCGCGCGCCTTGGCGGCGCGGTACAGCGCCTCGATCTCGCGCCAGTCGTCGGGGCCGAGCACGCCATGCACCTGGTGCGACAGCTCATGGAGCACGGTGTTGTAGCGGTCGGCGATCAGGCGCTCCACGTCCTCGACACCGGTGACCGTGTTGTGGCCGCCAGCGCCGCGCACGTCGTCCCACAGCCGTGAATCGGTATCGATGCGCGCGTCGCGCAGCGACTCCAGCTGGGGCGTCTCTGACAGGCGTTGCCACATCGGCTTGATGTAGTGCGTCGCGCTGCCCTCGGCCAGCACCGGGATGTAGGCCTTCCACGGCGCCACCGACAGCGCGACCCGCTTGCGGATGCGGGGCGACAGGTCGTTCCAGTTCAGCACGTAGCGCTCGATGCCAGGCACCTCGGGCATCGGCGCCGCGGCGAAGCGGGCTTCGTAGCCCTCGCGGTGCACCTCCACGGCCAGGCGCTGGAACTCCAGCGCCTTGGCCAGCACCGCATGCGCACGGCCATGGTCCGGACAGGCCTTGAGCGCCTGGCGCGACAGCTCGCGCGCGAGGCCCGGATCGCCCGCCTCGAGGGCGTCCGACGCGTGCCGGACCAGGCGCTCGGCCTCGTCGAAGCGCGCGCCTTCGTCGCGGCGCAGCTCGGTGTAGTTGCGGCGGGCGTAGCCGTTGCCCAGCAGATAGTGCGCATGCTCGTCGTACGGGTTGTAGTCGAGCGCCTGCTGCGCGGCGGCGGTCGCGTCGGCCGTGCGGGCCAGCCGGATGAAGGTCTCCGCGAGCGCGCCCAGCGTTTCCGCGCTGCGGCGCCAGGCGAGGCTTTCCTCCAGCCGCTTGAAGGAGGTGTCGAAGTCGCGCTGCTGGTAGGACCACTGGCCGAGCGCGCGCAGCGCCTCGCCCTTCTCACGGGAGGTGGAGGCCGCCTGGAGCGCGCGGTCCAGCAGCGCCTTCGCGCGCTCGTCCTGGTGCAGCGCCAGCGCCAGTTCACCCGCCGCCAGCAGGTCCACGGCGTCGGCCGTGCCGCGCTCGATCGCGGTGCGGGTGCGGCGGTCGATCGCGGCCAGGTCGTCGCGGGCGCGCAGGCCGTCGTAGAGGACGCTGCGCTCGCCGGCGCCCAGCGCCGGCTTGGCGGCCAGCGCCTTCAGCAGGGGCAGCGCGCGCGGGAAGTCCTGCGTCCGCAGCCAGACGCGCAGCCGCGTGAGCTGCGCCGCCGGGCTGCCGTCGAGCTGGGCGAGCGCGGCGGCGGCCTCGTCGACGCGGCCGGCCTCGGCCAGCGCGTCGACCAGTTCCGGGGTCGGCGCGGCCGCCGCTTCGCTCGCCGCCGCCGGCGCGGAGGGTTCCCCGGCGCGCGCTGGCGCGGCTGGCAGGGTCAGCAAGGCGGCGCTCAGCGCGCCCAGGGCCATCGGAATTCGGAATCGGGTCATCGTCATGGGAATCGGTCGCCGGAGGCATTCGAGGCACCGACTGTCCCACACACGCCGGCAGCTTTTTCCGGCCTGACGGGGCTGAGGGCAAGACCCGGCCCCGGTGGCGCCGGCGGGCGTCCCCGAGGGCGGCGACGGTCCGCCGCCGCGCCGGGAATCTCATCTGCCCCAGGCCCGTCGACACCGGCCCCGACGTTTCCGGTGCGCCCGACCTGATGCCGCTGTACCACCTGCCCCCCGCCCCCATCCCGCCCGTTCCGGTGGGTCTTCCGCCGCCCGCCCCGGCCCCCTCCTCCGCTTCCGGCGGCCCGTCCCCGGACGGGACCGCCGCCCCGGCCAGCCGCCCGACGGCGGCCTCGCAGGCGCTGGAGCGGCGCTGGGCCCAGTCGGTCGCCGCGCATGCGCTCTGGTCACGCCAGGCGCCGGTGGTGCCGCTGTTGCTGGACTGGCTGCGCGACGCCGACGACATCGCCCGCCGGCTCGGCCCGGCGATGTGGCGGCACTTCGCACAGCATCTGTTGCAGCACGCCAGTACACGAGACCTGCGCGCGATGGGGCTGGACGAGCGCGTCGAGGCGCGGCTCTGGACCTCCTGGCCGGAATGGCGCACCGCGGGCTTCCGCATCGCCGACGCGCCGGGCCGCCTGCACCGGGCCGTGGTCTGGTGGGAAGACGGCCGCCTGCCGGAATACCCCCGCGACGACGGCGTCTTCGAGGCCCCCTATGGGGCGGCGCTGTGGCTCGACGGCCGGCTGCTGCCCTATCCGCAGGAGCTGACCTTCGGCTGCTCGATCAACGGCTCCGGCGAGTGGATCGACGATCGCTACTTCGTCGTCGACGTCGACGGCCCGCCGGAGCATCCGGGCTATGTCGAAGAACGCGCCAACGGCCGCGGCTCGGTGCTCAGCCTGCTGGTCGTGGACGCGCGCCGCCGCAGCTGCCACCTGATCAACCCGCGTGCCCACGAGCCGTGGCTGCGGCCGCGCATCACGGTGCAGGCCGACGGCCGCTGGCGCATCGACCCCGGCATCGACGCCGGCGCCGACACCTCGCTCTACGACGAGGACGCGGACCGGCCGTCCGCGCCGTCGCGGCTGATGCTGCCCTCGGACCTGCCGCCGCCCTCGATCGAGGCGGAGATCCCCGCCGACGAGGCCGAGCCGCGCTCGCTGGCGCCGGCGTGGCGTTACGTCGTGGACCTGTGGAACGCGGACAGCGTCCGCTTGACCGGGCTGCTCGGCGAGATGAACTACGAGCTCGCCCTGGACAGCTTCCGCGACGCCGCCTTGGGCTGGTGAGCCGCCGCGGCCGCGCGGCAGTTCGCCATGAACTGCTCCGCGGCCGGCGTCGGACGGCGCTGGCGCAGCGTCATCAGCCCCACGGGCGGCAGCTCGATCGGGATGTCGATGGGCAGCACGGCCGCCAGGCCCTCGCGCGCCAGATAGCGCGCGACGTTGTCCGCCACGAAGGCCGCCGCGCCGCGCTGGCGCAGGAAGGTCAGCGTGACCAGGAAGGACGCGCTCTCGATGACGTCGCTCGGCGGGTCGAGCTGCTGCGCGTAGAACAGCTGGTTCAGCTTGATCCGCGACGAGGCCCAGGGCGGCGGCATCACCCAGGGCATGCGCGACAGGGCGGCCCAGGGCGCCTGGCGTGGCTTGCGCGCGGTGGCCAGCGCATGGTCGGGCCGCACGACGATGCGCATCGGCTCCTCGTACAGCGGCTCCATCGTCAGGTCGGGCGCCGCGTAGCCGGGCTCCAGCCGCGACACGATGAGGTCCAGCTCGCCGGTGCGCAGGCGGGGCAGCAGCCGGGTGAGGTCGCCCTCCTCGAGGTGGACCGTCGTCAGCGAGGACTGCCGCTTGAGCCGCTCCACCGCGCCGGCGACCACACCCGGCGTCGCCACCACCATGGCGCCGACACTGACCCGGCCCGCCGCGCCGCTGGCCACGGCGTCGATCTCGTCGCGCGTGCGGGCGAAGTCCGACAGCACCGAGCGCGCGAAGCGCACCACGGCCTCGCCAAAAGGGGTCGGCTCGGTGCCGCGCGTCGAGCGCGTGAACAGCGTCAGGCCGAACATGCGCTCCACCTCGGCCAGCGATTTCGACACCGCCGGCTGCGTCTGCGACAGGAACTCCGACGCCCGGCCCAAATGGCGGAACTGGTCCAGCGCGACCAGCATCTGCAAGTGGCGCAGCTTCAGGTTGGAACGGAGGACGCGGTCGATCTGGCTCATGGAGGCGCATCTTAGGCTTCATGCCGTTCAGGACATGAAGGCTGTCCAGTTCTTCATTTGAGGCGCATGGATCGGGTGCCCACAATGCGGCGCAAAGATCACCAGGAGACAAGCCATGACCCTCCGCACGGACCGCCGCCGCGTCCTGCTCGCCGGCGCCGCCAGCCTCAGCGCCGCCGCCCTGCCGCGCCTGGCGCGCGCCAGCGCGGCCTATCCCGGCGAGCGCGCCATCACCTTCATCTGCCCCTGGCCGGCCGGCGGCACCGCCGACGTGACGATGCGCGCGCTGTGCCTGGCCGCCTCCAAGGCGCTGGGCCAGACGGTGATCATCGAGAACCGCGCCGGCGCGTCCGGCATGCTCGGCACCAAGGTGCTGTCGCAGGCCAAGCCCGACGGCTACACGATCGGGCAGATCCCGATCTCGGTGACCCGCTTCGCGCAGCTGCGCACCGTGCAGCTGGACCCGCTCAAGGACCTGACCTACCTGGCGCGCGTCAACGGCCAGACCTTCGGCCTGGCCGTGCGCGCCGAGTCGCCGTGGAAGACGCTGGCCGAATTCGTCGCCGCCGCCAAGGCCAAGCCCGGCCTGATCACCTACGGCAGCGCCGGCATCGGCGGCGCGACGCACGTCGGCATGGAGGAGTTCAACCTGCTCGCCGGCATCCAGCTCAATCACATCCCCTACAAGGGCGGCGCGCCGGCGCTGCAGGACCTGCTGGGCGGCCAGGTGGACGCGGTGGCGGATTCCAGCTCATGGGCGCCGCATGTGAAGTCCGGCAAGCTGCGGCTGCTGGCGACCTGGGGCGAGACGCGGACCAAGGACTTCCCCGGCGTGCCCACGCTCAAGGAGAGCGGCTACGACCTGGTCGTCGACGCGCCCAACGGCATCGGCGCGCCCAAGGGCATGGACCCGGCGATCGTGGCCAGGCTGCGCGACGCGTTCCGCAAGGCGGCCGCCGATCCCGACTTCATCGCCACCTGCGACCGCATCGATTCGCCGGTGATGTACCTGGACCAGCCCGACTACGAGAAGTACGTCCAGGCCACCTACCGCAAGGACACGCAGCTGATCGAACGCCTGAAGCTGCGCGAGCTGCTGGCCAAGGGCTGAACGCGAGACCCCCACGATGACCGCTTCCATCGCCGCTGCCACGACCGCCTCGCCGCTGCTGCGCCTGCATCGCGACGACAACGTGCTGATCGCGCGGCAGGTGCTGACGCTGGGACAGGAGCTGCCGGAATTCGGGCTGCGCCTGAAGGCGCAGGTGCCCGCCGGCCACAAGATCGCGGCGCGCCGCATCGCCGCTGGCGAGACCATCCGCAAGTACAACGCGGTGATCGGCGTCGCGGCGCGCGACATCGAGGCCGGCGACTACGTGCACGCGCACAACATCGCACTGGTCGAGTTCCACCGCGATCCGGCCTTCGGCGCGGACGTCAGGCCCATCGACTACGTGCCCGAGGCCGAGCGCGCGACCTTCCAGGGCATCGTGCGCGCGGATGGGCGCGTGGCGACGCGCAACTTCATCGGCATCGTCGCGTCGGTCAACTGCTCGTCGACGGCGATCAACCGCATCGCCGCGCACTTCACGCCGGAGCGGCTCGCGCCGTATCCCAACGTCGATGGCGTCGTCGCCTTCGCGCAGACCAGCGGCTGCGGCATGTCCTCGCCCAGTCCCCACTTCGAACTGCTGCGCCGCACGATCGCGGGCTATGCCCGGCATCCCAATCTCGCGGGCGTGCTGATCGTCGGCCTGGGCTGCGAGCGCAACCAGGTCGCGGACCTGGTCGCCTCGCAGCACCTGGTCCCCGGCCACAACCTGCGCACGCTGGTGATGCAGGACACCGGCGGCACCCGCGCCACGATCGAGGCGGGCATCCGCGCGGTCGAGGAGATGCTCCCGGCGGCCAACGACATCGCCCGCCAGCCGGTCAGCGCGGCGCACCTGAAGATCGGCCTCGAATGCGGCGGCTCGGACGGCTTCTCCGGCATCGGCGCGAATCCGGCACTGGGCGCGGCGATGGACATCCTGGTGCGCCATGGCGGTACCGCGATCCTGTCGGAGACGCCGGAGATCCATGGCGTCGAATACATGCTCACCCGCCGCGCCGTCAGCCCGGAGGTCGGCCAGAAGCTGCTGGACCGCCTGGCCTGGTGGGCGGAATACACCCGCGGCCACAACGGACAGTTCAACGGCGTGGTCGGCCCCGGCAACCAGGCGGGCGGGCTGGCCAACATCTTCGAGAAATCGCTGGGCTCCGCGATGAAGGGCGGCACCACGCCGCTGCAGCAGGTCTACGAGTACGCCGAGCCCATCGACCAGGCAGGCTTCGTGTTCATGGACTCGCCGGGCTACGACCCGGTCGCCACGACCGGCCAGATCGCCAGCGGCGCCAACCTGATCTGCTTCACCACCGGGCGCGGCTCGATGTTCGGCTCCAAGCCGGCGCCGACGATCAAGCTCGCCAGCAACACGCCGATGTTCACGCGCCTGGAGGAGGACATGGACATCAACTGCGGCCTGGTCATCGACGGCGCGTTGAGCATCGAGCAGATGGGTCAACGCATCTTCGAGCACATCCTGCGCGCCGCGTCCGGCGAGCCGACCAAGAGCGAGCTGCTCGGCCTGGGCGACCACGAGTTCGTGCCCTGGCACCTGGGCATCGTCAGCTGATCGGAACCATCCCATGCAAACGAGGAACCACATCGCCGGCCGCTGGCGCGACGCGGCCTGCGGCGACCGCTTCCCGGTCGTCGACCCGGCCGACGAGGCGCGCATCGCCGAAGTCCCCGACAGCCGCGCCGAGGACGCGCGGGCCGCCGCCGACGCCGCGCACGCGGCCTTCCCCGGCTGGCGCGCGGTGCCGGCCAAGCAGCGCGCCGCGATGCTCAAGCGCTGGAACGACCTGATCCTGCGCGACCAGGACCGGCTGGGCGCGCTGATCTCGCAGGAGCAGGGCAAGCCGCTGGCCGAGGGGCGCGCCGAGGTCGCCTACGCGGCCAGCTATGTCGAATGGTTCGCCGAGGAGGCGACCCGCGTCCAGGGGGAGCTCATCCCGGCGCCGGTGCAAGGCCGGCGGATGCTGGCGCTGCGCGAGCCGGTGGGCGTGGTCGCCGCGATCACGCCGTGGAACTTCCCGGCCGCGATGATCGCCCGCAAGATCGCGCCTGCGCTGGCCGCGGGATGCACCGTCGTCGCCAAGCCGGCCGAGGACACGCCGCTCACCTCGCTCGCGCTGGTCGAGCTCGCGGTCGAGGCCGGCCTGCCGCCGGGCGTGCTCAACATCGTCTGCGCGTCGCGCGAGCGCACACCCGAGGTCGTCGACGCGTGGCTCACCGATGCGCGTGTGCGCAAGATCACGTTCACTGGATCGACGCCGGTGGGCAAGCACCTGGCGCGCGAGTCGGCCGCGACGCTGAAGAAGCTCTCGCTCGAACTCGGCGGCAACGCGCCATTCATCGTCTTCGACGATGCCGATGTCGACGCGGCGGTCGAAGGCCTGATGGCGGCCAAGTTCCGCAACGGCGGCCAGACCTGCGTGTGCCCCAACCGCGTGTTCGCGCAGGCGGGCATCCACGACCTGTTCGTCGAGAAGCTCGCGGCACGGGTGGGCGCGCTCAAGGTGGGGCCGGCCAGCCGGGCCGACTCGCAGATCGGGCCGATGATCAACGCCCGCGCGGTCGAGAAGATCGAGCGCCATGTCGATGACGCCGTGGCGCGCGGCGCCCGGGTCGTCACCGGCGGGAAGCGCGTGCGCAACGAGGTCGCCGCCGGGCCCCACTACTTCGCGCCGACCGTGCTGACGGGAGCAAGCACCGCGATGCAGCTCTGGCATGAAGAGACCTTCGGCCCGGTGGTGCCCGTGTTCCGGTTCGAGTCGGAGGACGAGGTCGTCGCCGCGGCGAACGACACGCCCTTCGGCCTGGCCGCCTACTTCTACACCCGCGACATCGCCCGCGCCTGGCGCGTCGCCGACGCGCTGGAGAGCGGCATCGTCGGCCTCAACGAAGGCGCCATCGCGGCCGAGTCCGCGCCCTTCGGCGGCGTCAAGGAGTCGGGCTACGGGCGTGAGGGCTCGACGCACGGGCTCGACGACTACCTGCACATCAAGTACGTCTGCCAGGGAGGCCTCGCATGAGCGCGCCCGCGACCCTGGACTTCTCCAATCCGTTCAAGCGCGCCTTGAAGGCGGGCCGGCCGCAGGTCGGACTGTGGCTCTCGATGGCGCAGGCCTACAGCGCGGAGGTGTGCGCGACGGCCGGCTTCCAGTGGCTGCTGATCGACGGCGAGCACGCGCCCAACGACCTGACCAGCACGCTGCAGCAGTTGCAGGCCGTGGCGCCCTATCCCTCGCATCCGGTGGTGCGGGCCGTCAACGCGGACAAGGACGGCATCAAGAAGCTGCTCGACATCGGCGTGCAGACGCTGCTGGTGCCGATGATCGACACGCCGGAGCAGGCCGCGGCGGTGGTCGCGGCGACGCGCTATCCGCCGCACGGCGTCCGCGGTGTCGGCGCTGCGGTGGCGCGCGCCTCGCGCTGGGGGCTGCGTCGCCACTACCTCGACGAGGCCGATGGCGACGCCTGCGTGCTGGTGCAGGCGGAGACCGCGACCGCGCTGCGGCACCTGGAGGCGATCTGCGCGGTGGAGGGCGTCGACGGCGTGTTCATCGGGCCGGCAGACCTGGCGGCCTCGCTGGGCCATCGCGGTCAGCCCGGGCATCCCGAGGTGCAGGCCGCGATCGATGGGGCGATCCGCACCATCGTCGCCAGCGGCAAGGCGGCCGGCACACTGACCGGCGACGCGGCGCTCGCGCGCCATTACCTCGCACTCGGGGCGCGCTTCGTCGCCGTCGGCATCGACCTGACGCTGCTCGCGCAGGCGACGCGTAGACTGGCCGCGGACTTCGACCTGGCGCCGCCGCAGCCGGCGCCGGCGGGCTCGCCCTACTGATCTCCCGTTGAAAGCATGACCATGAGCAAGACGTACAAGATCGCCGTCATTCCCGGCGATGGCATCGGCAAGGAAGTGATGCCCGAGGGCCTGCGCGCGCTGGAAGCCGTCGCCAAGCGCTTCGGCATCCGGTTCGAGTTCACGCCCATCGAATGGGCCAGCTGCGACTACTACCAGCGGACCGGGCAGATGATGCCGGACGACTGGAAGGCGCAGTTGCAAGGGCAGGACGCGATCTTCTTCGGCGCGGTCGGCTGGCCGGCCACGGTGCCGGACCATGTGTCGCTGTGGGGCTCGCTGCTGAAGTTCCGGCGCGAATTCGACCAGTACATCAACCTGCGGCCGGTGCGGCTCTTCGAGGGCGTGCCCTGTCCGCTGGCGAATCGCAAGCCGGGGGAGATCGACTACCTGGTGGTGCGCGAGAACACCGAAGGGGAATACACCAACCTCGGCGGCGTGATGTATGCGGGGACCGATCGGGAGATCGTGATCCAGGAGTCGGTGTATTCGCGCTTCGGCGCGGACCGGGTGCTGAAGTACGCGTTCGAGCTGGCGCAAGGCCGCGCGCGCAAGCATCTGACGGTGGCGACGAAGAGCAACGGCATCGCGATCTCGATGCCGTGGTGGGATGGGCGGGCGGACGCGGTGAGCGCCGGGTATCCGTCGGTGACGGTGGACAAGCAGCACATCGACATCCTGTCGGCGCGATTCGTGCTGCAGCCGGGGCGCTTCGACGTGGTGGTGGCGTCCAACCTGTTCGGGGACATCCTGTCGGATCTGGGGCCGGCGACGACGGGCACGATCGGGCTCGCGCCGTCGGCGAATCTGAATCCGGAGCGCTCGTTCCCATCGCTGTTCGAGCCGGTGCACGGCTCGGCGCCGGACATCTACGGCAAGAACATCGCCAATCCGGTGGCGATGATCTGGTCCGGGGCGCTGATGCTGCAGTTCCTCGGCGAACAGGCGGCGCATGACGCGATCCTGGCGGCGATCGAGAAGACGCTGGCGTCGGGGCCGCGGACGCGGGACCTCGGCGGAGAGGCCAGCACGACCGAGATGGGACAGGCGATCGCGGCGCTCCTCTGAGCCCGGTCCTCAGGCGCTCGCTGGAACGCCCTCGCCCGCTTGCGGGAGAGGGGCGGGGTGAGGGCCAGCAGCCGGCGCATAGCGCCTCACGTACTGCTGATGCGCCGGCAGCTGCCGCACCGTGTGCTCGATGCGCTCGCGCATTTCCCCAAGGAAGCCGCCCAGTTCACGGTCGTCCATCAGATCCGCGATCGGATGATGCTGCTCCGGCATGAGCCCCTGCCCCAGCATCACCTGGATCCACGAGTTCTCCGTGAACAGCTCATTGGGCGCGCGGAACACGCGTCCCGTCTCGCGGAACAGCGCGATGCGATGCCGCAGCGACGCCGGCAGCGCCATCTCCCGCATGTCGCGCCACATCGGCGCGTCGGTCCGCTTCGTGACGTGGTAATGCAGCACGATGAAATCGCGGATGTGCTCGACCTCATCGGCCATCTGCGCGTTGTACTCGTCGATGTCGGACTGCCGGATCCCGTCCTTCGGGAACATCTGCATCAGCCGGATCGCGCTGCGCTGGATCAGGTGGATGCTGGTCGATTCCAGCGGCTCCAGGAACCCGCTCGACAGTCCCACACCCACCACGTTGCGCTTCCACACGGCGTCCCGCTGCCCCGGCTTGAACCGGATCACCCGCGGCGCGGTCAGCACCTCGCCCTCGATGTTGCCCATCAGCGCGGCCTGCGCGGTCGCGTCGTCGGTGTAGCGGCTGCTGAACACCACGCCGTTGCCGACACGGTGCTGCAGCGGGATCTGCCACTGCCAGCCCCAGGGATGCGCGATCGAGCGCGTATACGGCACCGCGTCGCGCACCGACGCCGTCTGCACCGCGATCGCGCTGTCGCACGGCAGCCAGTGCGACCAGTCCTGATAGCCCACGCCCAGCGTCTGGCCCAGCAGCAACGAGCGCATGCCCGTGCAGTCGATGAAGAGATCGCCTTCGATCTCCGAGCCATCCTGCAGCCGCAGCGCGCGCAGGTCCCCATCGGGTGCGTGGCGCAGCACCTCGGCGATCCTGCCCTCGACGCGCTTCACCCCATGCCCCTCGCTGAAGCGGCGCAGATAGCGGCCATACAGCGTCGCGTCGATGTGGAACGCGTAGTTCATCCCCGCCCGCGGCAGGTGCGCGAAGCGCTGTTCCTGCGCCGCGCGCAGCTCCAGGCAGTAGTCGCCGTAATCGGCCGCCAGCCCGCGCTCACGGCCCTTGCGCCAGAAGTGCTGGAAGCCCGCGGTCCAGTGATCGGTCCCGGTCGTGCCGAACGAGTGGATGTAGTCCTCGCCGACATCGCGCCAGCCTTCGAACTGGATGCCCAGCTTGAACGTCGCCTGCGTCGCCGACATGAATTCCTGCTCCGGAATGCCGAGCAGGTGATTGAAGGTCAGCAGCGTCGGGATGGTCGCCTCGCCCACGCCGACGATGCCGATCTCATCGGACTCGACCAGCGTCAGGTCCAGCCCGCGCCCCAGGGTCTTGGACAGGCAGGCTGCCACCATCCAGCCGGCGGTGCCGCCGCCGGCGATCACCACGCGCCGCACCGGGCGGCGACTCATCGGGTCCTGGCTCATCGGGAGCTCCTCAGCGTTGCAGGCGTTGGATCAGGTGCGCGCGCAGATGACGCGCGCCTTCGTCGGTCAGCGGCGCCAAGGCATGGCGCGCGTGCTCGGGGACATGGGCCGCGGTGTCGGCATCGGCGTGGAAGACGTAATGGCTGAAGATGCCCTCCCACGCCCGCCGCTGCGGCGGCGGCAGGTCGCGCATCGTCAGCAGCGCCAGCATCAGCGCCGCCACCGGCGAGTCCATGTGGTCGGGCGACTGCCGCCACCAGTAGTTGATCAGCGCGTTGAAGCCCTCCAGCGCCTCGACGTGGTGCCACCACATGCTCGGGAGGTAGAGCGCGTCGCCAGGCTCGAGGACCGCGTCCTGGCCCTGCGCGAGCGCCTCGGCGAAGCGCGGGTAGCGCGCGAAGTCGGGCCGCTTCAGGTCGACCAGGCTCACCGGTTGACCGGCCGGCGTGAAGTCGAGCGGGCCCACGTAGAGATTGGGCAGTTGCTCCGGCGGGAACAGCGTGAAGCGGCGCCGCCCCGCGACCACGCAGGCGATGTTGTCGGGCAGGTCGTAGTGCGGGGCGATGCGGCTGCGATTGCCCAGCCACACGCTCACCAGCGGATCGGGATGGCCGACGTCCAGGTCGTTGTGCGCGCGAAAGCCGGGCAGGCAGGTGTCGACCGAGGTCGATCCGACATAGAAGCAGGGCGGCCGCGGATCGCCGCGCAACTCCAGCAGCGCCTCCAGCACTGCCGGCAGCGGCGCGTCCTGGCGGCCGAAGTTGTAGCCGGTGAACTCGTCGTTGTAGAAGAAGCGTCCGTCGATCTCCGGCGGACCGGTCATGATCGCCACCGCTTCGCCGCGCCAGCACTGGCGCAGGTAGTCGACCGCCGCGCGATCGGATCGCCGCGCCGCCTCGACCATTGGCCAATGCGCGACCAGGCCGCGCAGCACGACAGGCTCCGCCGCCTCGAGCAGGCCCTCGGGCAGACGGCCTGCCGCGGCCGCGATCTCGCGGATCGGCTTCACGCGCCTTGGCGGCGATGCCGCTCGATGAGGCCGCGCAGCTGCGACATCGACGCCACCGCCATATAGACGGGCTCGAGGTGGCCGGCGCGCTGGAGCGCGGCCAGTGCCTCGCCGTCGAGCGCGGCCAGGCGCTCTTCATGGATCGCGTGGAAGCCCGCGATGCGCGTGACCGCGCCGTCGTCGGACTCGATGTCCAGCACGAAGGACTCGAGCAGCCGATGCGTCATCAGCGCGTCCATGAATGCCGGCAGCGCCAGCATGCCGTCATGGATCGCGCGCAGCAGCGAGGCGGCGCGCTCCACGTACGCCGTGGGACGGCCGTGGCCGTCGAAGAGCGCGGTGTCGCCGTCCTCGGCCAGGCGCACACGCGGATGCGCGAGGTCCACGTGCAGCTGCAACTCGTCGTTGCCGCCGGGGCCGCCGCCGCGCCCGATCATGAAGGGCTGGCGCTCCACCGACCACGGCAGGTAGTGCGCATCCCAGACCGTGTCCGGTCCGGACTGCGCGAGAAACAGGTTGCGCCCCTCGGCCAGGCCGAAGAGCGCCACCGGATGCAGGCCGCCGCCATCGTCGCGGAAGACGATCGGGTAATGCGCCTGCGCGTTGCGGAACTCCGCGGGAAACAGCGGCGCGCTCATCGCGCCGTCGCCGTAGGCGCTGCCACGGCGGGTCACGACGCGCATCGCGCCATGGTCGCGGCCGTTCAGGAGGACTGTGGTCATGGGGCCAATCGTGGTCGAGCGCGACGCGCCGCGGAAGAGGAGAAGTCTGGAGGCCGGGTCGCCAGAAATGGCCCGGCGCGCGGATCGGTGAGGACGCCGCGCGCCGGGAAACGCCAGGAGACCTTCCGGCGAGCTCAGAACTTGTAGCGCAGGCCCAGCATGTAGCGGCGTCCGGTCTGCGTCACCGAGAACACCTCCTCGGAGGTGCGGCCATGCTGGCGCAGCACCGAGTCGCCCAGGTTGATCACCTCCGCCTGGAAGCTCAGCCGCTCGCTGAAGTTGTAGCCCAGGCTCACGTCCACCTGCGAGTAGGGCTCCGTGTAGATCGGCGCCGAGCGGCCCAGAGTGTTGCCGTCGTTCACGGCCGCCAGGAACTTGTCCCGCCAGTTGTAGGCCACGCGCACGCTGAAGGTGCTGTTCTCGAAGAAGCCCACCAGGTTGGCCGAGTCGCTCAGCCCCACCAGCGCGTACTGCTGGTCGAAGCTCATGTTGTCGTACTTGAGCCCGGACTTGACCTTGGTGTAGTTCGCCGCCACGCCGAAGCCGCTGCGCCCGAACGCGTGCTGCACGTTCAGCTCGAAGCCGCTCAGGCTGTTGGAGCGCGTGTTGGCCGGCACCGTGATCTGGAAGTTGGCGATCGGATCGTCCGGCTGGCCGACGATGTCACCCGTCGCATGGCCGTTCGCGGTCCCCGTCTTCGTCACGCCCGGCTGGCCGTTGAAGTTGTTGAGGATGTAGTCGCGGATGCAGGTGATGTCGCCATTGCACGCGCCGGTCGTCTGCGCCGCCTGGTAGTACTTGCCGCCGATCGGGGTGTGCAGGTTGAACGGGGTCATGTTCACCAGCGTCGACCCGATGTAGTTCGAGATGTTCTTGCGGAAATAGCCCGCCGCCACATAGCTCGACGGCGCGTAGTAGTACTCCAGCGAGAAGTCGATGTTCTTGGACTTCAACGGCTTGAGCGCCGGGTTGCCCTGCGCGCCGGTGCCGCCGTTGATGCGCGCCAGGTCGTTGAGCGTCTGGCCGCCCTGGATCGCGTCCCAGCCCGGCCGGCCCAGCGAGGTGCCATAGCTGGCGCGCAGCTTGAGCTTGTCGGTCAGGTCCGCGTCCCAGTCGATGCTGGGCAGCCAGTACTTGTAGCTGCCGTCCAGCGTCGTGAAGCCGGGCGTGCCCTTCTTCACCGTCAGTTCGTTGTTGGAGCCCCAGCTGATGCCCGTGGCGATCGGCACCAGCGCGCTCGAGGTGACCTTGGTCTTCTCGTAGCGCATGCCGATCGTGGCGCTCATCGGCACCCCCAGCTCCCACTCGCGGGTGTACTCGGCGTAGGCGCTGGTGGACTTCTCGCTGGTGCGGCGGTCGGTGTCGAAGACGTTGGACGCCAGGTACTTGTCGGCCGACAGCGGGCTGTTCGGATCCTTGGCCTTGGCCGCCGCCGCGGCGGCCGCCGCTAGGTCGCGCACCGTGGCGAAATCGAAGGTGTAGAACTTGCTGAACAGGCGCGGATCGCCGCCGCCCGAGATGTTGCCGAAGAAGTTGTGCAGGTTCTGCTGCTGCCAGACGTTGTCGGGATAGTCGGCCTCGCTGGTTGCGCCGCCCCAGGTGTCGAGCTGGACATTGGAATAGGCCGAGCGGTTGCGCACCTTGGACAGGCCCAGGCCGAAGTCCAGCTTGGACTCGTCGCTGATCTTCCAGTTGCCGCGCAGCTGCTGCTGGTCCACCTGCGACTTCATGTAGCTGTTGCGGAAGGACGATCCCGTGACCTTCTGCAGCGCCGGATCGGCCTGGCCATCGATCATCAGGATCGGCAGCTTCTGGCTGAAGTCCACCGTGGTGGTGCCGCGCGTGTAGCTGGCCGTGCCGATGACGTTGTTCGTGCCCCAGGGGCTGTCCGCGCCCGAGGTCGCCGTCGAGTGGTGCGCGTCGAACTCGAAGCGCAGCTTGTCATTGGCCTTCCAGTCGAGGTTGAAGCCCAGCGACTGGTTCTTGTTCTTCACCGCGAAGTCGGCGCCGCCCATGGCGATGTCGGCGGGGTTCTTGGTGGCGTCGATGATTTCGCTGTAGCTCAGCGGCGCGGAGACCGGTCCCTGGGTCCAGGCGCTGGTGGACGGGCCGAAGTTGAACCAGGCCGAGACGTCGTTGCGGCGGGTGTGGATCTTGTTCTGCGATGCGGTGTAGTCCACCGTCGCCACCAGCGACTTGATCGGTGCGAACTGCAGCGTCAACTGGCCGTTCGTGCGCTCCCGGCTCACGCCGTTCATGTTGTAGTTCAGGTTCTGCGGCACCGAGTAGACGTCGGTCGGGCCCGGGCGGTTCGTGATGCGCTCCGAGCCGGGCTGGCCGGCCTGCGGGATCGAGCCCCAGCCGCCCTCGTCGCCCTTGAACGGCAGCCAGCCATTGGGCACGCCGGCGCTGTTGTAGCCCAGGTCCCGCTTCTGGAAGCTGCCGCTGACCGCGATGCCGAACTTGCCGTCCGCGAAGGTCGAGCTGTAGATGCCGGAGACTTCCGGCGTCACGCTGTCGCCCTTGAGGTTGTCCGGCAGCCGCGAGTTGCCGGCGTCATGCACCGCCTTCACGCCGATGCTGGCCACGGTCTTCTTCGTGTCGAGCGGACGCGCGGTCTTGATGTTGATGGTCGCGCCGATGCCGCCGGTGGGCGTGCTGGCGCGGCTGGTCTTGAAGACCTCCAGCGCGGAGATCGACTCCGAGGCCAGGTTGGCGAAGTCGAAGGCACGCGAGTTGGACGGCCCCGTGTCGGCGATCGTCGAGGCCGGCATCTGGCGGCCATTCAGCAGCACCAGGTTGAAGTCGGGGCCGACGCCGCGCACCGTGACCTTGGAGCCTTCACCCATCGAGCGGTCGATCGACACGCCCGAGATGCGCTGCATCGATTCGGCCAGGTTGGTGTCGGGGAACTTGCCGATGTCCTCGGCGACGATGCCGTCGACCACGCCGCGCTGCTGGCGTTTGAGGTTCAGCGAGGTGTCCAGCGATTGGCGGATGCCGGTCACGACGACCGTGTCGATCTGCGCGTCGGCCTTGCGCTGCGCGTCGGAGGCGGGCGCTTCGGGCGCGGCGGGCGCCTGCTGCGCGTGCGCGGCGGCGGCGAAGAACAGCCAGGCGCAGGCGGCGGCCACCGGCTGGCGCTGCGGACCGCGGCCGGGCCGCTGTCGGGTGGGGTGGACGTGCTTCATTTGTCTCCTTGTTCTCTCTCAGTCTTGGCCATGACCCCCCTCGATGGCGGGCCCGAACGATGCAGGGCAAGCTGGCGCCGGTCGCTTTGCCGGACGATTCTGAAAGCGCTTTCAGAATTTATCCGCTTCGGCTCCGGGTCCTCTACTGACTTTCCCTAGCGAGGGATCCGCGCCACAGCGGCGCGGGGTACTGCGGAAACGGGAGCCGCCTTCAAGCGGCGGTGTTGGCGGCGGTGTTGGCGGCGGTGTTGGCGGCCGCGTGGGCCGCGGCGCCGCGCGACTCGAGCGCGCGCGCGTCGGCGTCGAAGGCCAGCGCGTGACTGGCGTCGGCCAGCAGGCGCACCGCGTCTCCGTCGTGCAGCGAGGCCGCCCCGGCGGGGAGCTTCGCGGTGATCAGGCCGGGCAGGCCGTCCACCTTGAGGTGCAGGATCGAGACATCGCCCAGGTGCTCGGCCAGGGCCACGATGGCGGACACGGCGCCGGGCTCATCCGCTGCGGCCAGACGCAGATGCTCGGGCCGCAGGCCCAGGCGCCTGGCCGCCGGCCGCGCGGCGCCGCCGAGCGCGTCCCACAGCTGGCGCGCGGCGCCCGGCGTGTTGGCGTCGGGCCGGTCGATGAGGTTGATCTTGGGCGCGCCGAGAAAGCCGGCGACGAACTCGTTGGCCGGATGACGGTAGAGGTCCATCGGCGCGCCGAGCTGCTCGATGCGTCCCTGGTTGAAGACCGCGATGCGGTCGCCCATCGTCATCGCCTCGACCTGGTCGTGGGTGACGTAGATCATGGTCGTGCCCAGTTGCTGATGCAGCCGCGTGAGCTCGATGCGCATGTCCACGCGCAGCGCGGCATCCAGGTTGGACAGCGGCTCGTCGAACAGGAAGACCTTGGGCTTGCGCACGATGGCGCGGCCGATGGCCACGCGCTGGCGCTGGCCGCCGGACAACTGCCTGGGCGTGCGCTGCAGCAGGTCGGAGATGCGCAGCACCTCGGCGGCGCGGCGCACCTGCTCGTCGCGCTCGGCGCGGCCGACGCCGGCCATCTTCAGCGCGAAGCCCATGTTCTCGGCCACCGTCATGTGCGGGTAGAGCGCATAACTCTGGAACACCATGGCCGCGCCACGGTCGGCGGGACGCAGGTCGTTGGCGCGCCGGCCGTCGATCAGCAGGTCGCCGCCGCTGATCTCCTCCAGGCCCGCGATCATGCGCAGCGTCGTGCTCTTGCCGCAGCCCGACGGCCCGACGAAGACCATGAACTCGCCGTCCCGCACGTCCAGGTCGAGACCCTGGATCACCTCGTGATCGCCGTAGCGCTTGCGGATGCCGCGCAGCGTGACTTGTCCCATGACGGTGCTCCCGTTCAGCCCTGGCGCGCGGCGCGCCGTTGCAGCACGAAGTCGCGGTACGCGAGCGCGCTGTCCTTGGGCGTGCGGCGCAGCGTCGCGTAATCGACGTGCACGATGCCGAAGCGCTTCTCGTAGCCGGACGCCCATTCGAAGTTGTCCATCAGGCTCCACACCATGTAACCGCCCATGGGCACGCCCTGCGCGATCGCGTCGCCGACGGCGGCGATGTGCGTGTCCAGGTAGCGGGTGCGGTCGGCGTCATGCACGCGGCCGTCGGCGCCCACCGGATCGCGGAAGGCCCCGCCGTTCTCGGTCACGTACAGGCGCTTGGCCGCCGGGTAGTCGCGATGCACCGAGACCAGCAGGTCGGTGAGGCCCTGGGGGTAGACCTCCCAGCCCATGTCGGTGAGCTCCAGGCCGCTGGCCTTCGGATCGAAGCTGTTGTCCGCGCTGGCCATGCCGCGCGAGTAGTAGTTGATGCCGACGAAGTCGATGGGCACGCGGATGCGGTCCATGTCGCCGGCCTCGACGTACGGCGCGTCATCGCCCAGGTGCTCGATCACGTCCTGGGGATAGTGGCCGTTGAACAGCGGGTCCATGTACCAGCGGCGCAGCTTGCCGTCCTCGAGCCGGGCCTTGGCGCGGTCCGCATCGGAGTCGGTGGCGGGATACATCGGGGCCATGTTCAGCACGATGCCCAGCGAGGCCTTGAGCTGCAGCTCGCGCATCGCGGTCACGGCCAGGCCGTGGCTGAGCAGCAGGTGGTGCGAGACCTGCGCGGCCAGGCGGCGATCCTTGAGGCCGGGTGCGAAGACGCCGGTCTCGTGTCCGAGCTGCGCGACCACCCAGGGCTCGTTGTGCGTGGCGATCGAGACCACCTTGTGGCCCAGCCGCTTCGCGATGCCCACGGCGTACTCGACGAAGCGCTCGACGGTGGCGCGGTTGCCCCAGCCGCCGGTGTCCTGCAGCGCCTGCGGCAGGTCCCAGTGGTTCAGCGTCAGGTAGGGCTTGAGGCCGCGCGCGAGCAGGCCGTCGACGAGCCGCTCGTAGAAGGCCAGGCCAGCTTCGTTCCAGTCGCCGTCGCCGGTCGGGCGCACGCGCGGCCAGGACACCGAGAAGCGATAGGCCTGCACGCCCAGGTCGCGGATCATGTCCAGGTCCTGCTCCCAGCGCGCGTAGTGGTCGCAGGCGACGTCGCCGCTGCTGCCGTCGGCGATCACGCCGGGCTGGCGGCAGAAGCTGTCCCAGATCGACGGGCCCTTGCCGTCGGCGTCGTGGGCGCCCTCGATCTGGAAGGCGCTGGTGGCGACGCCCCAGACGAAGTCGTCGGGGAAGCGCTTGGCGGAGGCGGTCGGCAAAGGAGAGGATGACATCGGAGCAGGCGTGCTTATGGTTGTTGGAGGGCGGAAGGCGAGAGGCTGAAGGCGCGTGCGATGAGGTGCGAGGCGTGGCGCGTCACTTCACCGCGCCGACGGTCAGGCCCGAGATGAGCTGCCGTGAGCACAGGACGAAGAGCACGATCAGCGGCAGCGTCGCGATGGCGGACCCCGCCATCAGCGCGCCCCATTCGGTGTCGACGGGGCTCTGCAGCGACCGCAGCGCCAGCGGCAGCGTGTACATCTCGGGCGAGCGCATGACGACCAGCGGCCCGATGAAGTTGTTCCAGGACGAGATGAAGGTGATCAGGCCGAGCGTCCCCAGCGCCGGCTTGAGCAGCGGCAGCACGATGCGGGCGTAGATGCCGAGCTCGCCGCAGCCGTCCATGCGCGCCGCCTCGACGAGTTCGCGCGGCACGGCCGAGGTGATGAACTGGCGCATCAGGAAGATGCCGAACGCGCTGGCCGCGCCAGGGATGTAGAGCGCGCGCGGCTGATCGATCCAGCCCAGCAGGTCCATGATCATGAAGCTGGGGATCATGTTCATGAAGCTGGGCAGCAGCATGGTGCCCATCACCAGGCCGAAGAGCGCCTTCTTGAAGCGGAACTCGTACATCGCGAAGGCGTAGCCGCCCATCGAGCAGAACAGCAGCGTCAGCGCGGTGTTGCACACGCCGACGTACAGGCTCAGGCCGAGGTTGCGCCAGAAAGGCAGGCGCTTGGTGAGGATGTCGACGTTGTTCAGGAAGTCGTCGCCGAACCAGAGCGGCGGCGGCAGGCTGAAGATCTCGGTGCGGGAGTGCGTCGCGAAGACGAACATGAAATAGAACGGCGCCAGCATGATCAGCGCGCCGGCGCCCACCAGCAGGTAGGCGGCCCAGGCGGTCATGCGGGGCGGCTGGGCGGCGCGCGGCGCGGCGGCGTCGAAGGGGGCGGGCATCGTGGTGCTCATGGTCGGGCTCGGCCTCAGTCGCCCTTGCGGCGGAAGGCGCGGTTCGTCAGCCACGTCAGCGCGGCCACGATGAAGAACAGCAGCCAGGACATCGCGCTGGCGGCGCCGAAGTCGTTGAAGTCGAAGGCGTTGCGGTAGAGGTAGACCGCGGCGCTCATGCCGGCCTGGTCGGAGCCGCCCTTGCCGCCGGTGAGGATGAAGGGTTCCTCGAACAGCTGCAGGCCGCCGATGACGCTGAGCGTCACGCCGAAGAAGATCATCGGGCGCAGGCTGGGCAGCGTGATGTGGAAGAACTGCTGCAGGCGGCTGGCGCCGTCCATGGTCGCGGCCTCGTAGAGGTCGGGCGGAATGGTCTGCAGCGCGGCCAGGTAGAGCACGACGTTGAAGCCGACGTAGCGCCAGAACACGATCATCGAGATGGCGGGCTTGAGCGCGTCGGGATCGTTGAGCCAGTCGACCGCGGCCTGCGGCACCAGGTGGCCCAGCAGCGGGATCTCGCGCAGCGTGGCCAGGGCGAGGTTGATCAGGCCGTAGTCGGTGGAGAACAGCGAACTGAACAGGATCGCGATGGCGACGGAGGACGTGATGTAGGGCAGGAAGTAGGCCCCGACCATCGGATTGCGCCAGCGCCTGAAGGCCAGGTGCAGGAAGGTGGCGAGCGGGATCGCGACCAGGTGCTGCGGCACGCCCGAGGCGATCGCGAGCCAGCCGGTGTTGCGCAGCGACTTCCAGAACCACTCGTCCTGCAGCGCGAAGGCGAAGTTGTCCAGCCCGACCCAGTGCATCGCGCCCAGGCCGCTGGTCGGTTCCCAGCTGTGGAAGGCCAGGTAGAGCGAGAACAGCAGCGGGAACAGGCCGAAGACGGCGAACAGCAGCAGGAAGGGCGCGAGCAGCGCGTAGGGCGCGTGGCGCGGCGACAGGCGCAAGGCGGGAGGGAGGCGGAAAGTCATCGTCGGATTCCGGATCAGCGGCGGGCGCGTTGCTGGAGCAGCCGCTGCGCGTCGGCGAGCGCGGCGGCGATGTCCTTGTCGCGGTCGAGCACCTTGTCGAGTTCGGTGTCGATGACCTCGCGGGCGAAGGCATCCTGCTTGTGCACCGGGAAGGCGCGGATGTGGGCGGCAGCGGCGCGCCAGTCGCGGCGCGCGGCCTGGCCGCCGAGGAAGGGCAGCGGCTGGTCGTAGAAGGGATCGGTCTGGGCGTCGATCAGCGCGGGGAAGGCGTCCTGCGCCTTGAACGCGGCAAGCTGCTGCGCGCGGTTGGTCGTCATGAAGCGGATGAACTCGTAGGCCAGCGGCTTGCGGGCGGCGTCGCCGTGGCGGGCCATGGCGAAGAAGGTGCCGCCGTAGGCGGCGAAGGCGCCTTCGGGGAGCTGCGCCGCGCGCCACTTGCCGCGCGTGCCGGGGGCGAGCCAGGTGTTGAGGTGGCCCGCGAGCCAGGCGCCCGACATCTGCGTCGCGATGCCGCCGCGCTTGAAGCCCTCGGTCCAGTCGGAGGACCAGGCTGTGACCTTGGCGTCGAGCTGCTGGCGGCGCACGGCGCGCGCGAGCTCGAAGGCGCGGACGAAGCGCGGTGAGGTCACCAGCGGGCGGGAGTCCTTGTCGAAGTAGAGGCCCTCGCCGGGCTGCAGGCCGGTGCGGATGAGGATGTCCTTCATGTCGCGGGCATGAGCCAGAAGATAGGCGCCGGTCGCGGCCTTGAGCTTCGCGCCGGCGGCGACGTAGCCGTCCCAGCTGGCGGTGAGATCGGTCTCCTTCAGGCCGGCTTTGGCGAGCAGGTCGGCGCGGTAGAGCAGCGTGCCGGGGCCGATGTCCGTCGGCACCGCGAGGACGGCGCCGGAGGGCGTCGTCGCCTGGTCGAAGGCGTAGGCGGTGAAGCGGCCGCGCTCGCGGCTGAGGTTGTAAGGGGGCTGGGACAGGTCCTCGAGGCCGGTGCCCTGGGCGAAACGGCCGAGATAGCCGATCTCCAGCGCCATCACGTCGGGCAGGCCCTTGGCGGTGGAGAGGGCCGTGGTCATCGCGGTGTGGTGGTCGTTGAGCTCACGGCTGACGATCTTCACCTCGACGTCGGGATGCAGCGCGTGCCACGCGGGGAGCGCGGAGCGGACGATCTCGTCGATGGCGGGGAACGCAGCGACGGTGAGCGTGGTTCCGGCGAAGGCAACGCCCGACCCCGCCAGGCTCGCGCCGAGGGCCAACGCCACCGCCGACATCCATCGGGGCCACTGCCGCATGCTGTCCGTCTCCGTCGATCGTTGTTATGAAAGCGCTTTCATGATATCGGTGTCAACAGAGGAACGTACCAGGGTTATCGCTAGGAAGGCCGCTGGCCTTCAATCCAGCAGCGCTGCGCGCTGTGAGTCGACGCCCCTCTCCCCTGCCCTCTCCCCGCACGCGGGGCGAGGGAGTTGACTTCGCAGCATTGAGCGTCGAATGACTCCCTCGCTCTACGAGTAGGCAGAGTGCCCAGCATGCAACTCCCTCGCCCCGCTTTGCGGGGAGAGGGCGGGGGAGAGGGGTCTTGGAAGTACGGCAGCGCCGCGAAGCTCAAATCGCCCGTGTGGACGAGCGCGCGATCAGCCGTGGCTCTGGAAGCTGCGCCGTCGGTGTCTTGTCCGCGAGCAGATCCAGCAGCGCCTGCGCGGCGCATCGCCCGAGCTCGAGCCCCGCCTGATGGATGGTGGTGAGCGGCGGAATGCAATGCGCCGCGCCCGCCAGGTCATCGAACCCGACGATCGACACATCCTCGGGCACGCGCAGTCCGCGCCGATAGAGCGCCAGCGACGCGCCGAACGCCATCTGGTCGTTGGCCGCGAAGATCGCCGTGAACGGCTCGCGGCTGTCGATGAGCCGCTCGACCGCCATCAACCCGCTCTCTTCATGGAACATCCCGGGCAGCACCAGCGCCGGCTTGTACTTCACGCCTGCCGCCTCGAGCGCCGCGCGATACCCGCGCAGCCGCTCCTGCGCATCGGGGTGGACCGGGTCTCCGGCGATGAACGCGATCTTGCGATGCCCTTGCGCGAGCAGGTGATGGGTGGCCAGGCGCGCGCCCTCGAAGTCGTTGAAGTTCAGCGAGTACAGCCCCTGCGCCTTCAGCGTCCTTCCGGTGACGACGACCGGCAGCTCCTTCGCGAGCTTGCGCAGCGCCTCGTCGCTGAGCCGGCCGGTGAGCACGATGAGCCCATCGACGCGGCGCGCGCGCAGCGTGTCGATGCAGCGCTGTTCTTCCTTCGCGTTCCAATGCCCGCTGGCGAACAGCGGGATGAAGCCGGCGGCGTCGAGGACCTCCTCGACGCCCCGCAGCGCGACGCCGTAATAGGGGCTGTCGATGGACTGGGTGACGACGCCCACGCTCTGCGAGCGCCCGCCGGCGAGCACGCGCGCGATCGGGTTGGGAACGAAGCCGAGCTCGGCGATGGCTCGGTCAACGGCGTCCTTCTTTTCCTGGCTGACGACGGCGGTGCCGTTGAGGATGCGCGAGACGGTGCTCGGCGAAACCCCGCTCGCTTCGGCGACCATGCCCAGCGTCACCTTGGATGACGGGCGGGCGGTCTTGGTGCTCTTCATGGCGGGATAGCGTTGTCGTGGGCGCGGGCGAGTTTAAGGGACGGGATGCGCGTTCGAAATCCGCGCCTCCACGGCACCCTCGCGCTCGCCGCGTCGGCGGCCTCGCTCAACGATCAGGCGGAGCGGATGAATGAACTCGCGTCGGCGTTCCGATTGAGTTGAGCCGGACCCGCATGGTGAATCTGGTGCACGCCTTGATCACAGCGCCCGCCACAGATTGGCCGTGCCGAGCGCGATGAACACGAGAAACAGCGCCCGCTGGAAAGTCGCCGCGCTGATGCGCGCCCGCACCGCGGCGCCGAGTGCGAGTCCGACGATCGCCGCAGCCAGCGCCACGAGCGGCGGCATCGACAGCAGCATGCCGCCTTCAAACGCGTGCAGCCGCGCGGCCAGCGCGAGCGTCGCGACGGTGAAGGACAGACCGAGCGCCTGGATCATCGTGTCCTTGTCCAGGCGCAATGCCTGCAGGTAGGGCACGAGCGGCAGCACGAAGACCGCCGTCGAGGCGGTGACGAAGCCGGTCGCGAGTCCGGCGGCAAGACCGATCCACCACGCGCCGTGCGAGACCTGCGGGACAACGGGCTTCCAGAGCCCCCAAAGTCCGTAAACGACGAGGATCGCGCCCAATGCGAGCCGCGCGTCGATAGGCGTGATCGCGCTGAGATCCGGTCCCCAGACGGTCGCCGCCGCCATGCCGAGCCAGACCGGCCAGAGCGTGGCCGCGAGCCGCCGCCATGCGGGACCGAGACATTGCGCGGCGTTCGTGACCAGCGAGGGCATCACCTGATGCCTTCGCGCTTCTGGTGCCACTCACCAGTGGATCTACCACCAGATGAAGGTGGCGTCGCGCTGACCTCTACACGTTGCTGTCATTGATGTATCGGACATAATCGTCCGAGAGTTCGCATCACGACTGGCAGCGAATTCATCAGGCGCATCAAGGCACTGGGACGGGCTCGTGATCTGACCGTGCTCTTGGACACAAAGCGCGGCAAGGGCAGTCATCAGCTGCTCTATTTCGGGGCGGCCAGGACTGTGGTCCGAAACCCGAAAGATGAACTGAAGACGGGCACCCTGCACGCCATGTGCTCGCAACTCGGTATTCGAGTCACTGACTTGTGAAGGAGAAAGCCATGGAACGATTTGAGTACGCGGTGCATCTGCAGCCGGCATCGGAGGGAGGCTTTGTCGTCACCTGTCGCGATCTTCCGGAGCTGATCACCCAGGGCGAGGACCTGGAAGACGCATTGAACGAGGCGGCCGACGCGATGGATGAGGTCTTCGCCCTGTATATGTCCGACGGCATTGCATTCCCGCCCGCGACCCGTGCGCGGCGACGTGAGCACATGGTGTCACCGCCCCCGGAGACGGTCGCCAAGGCAGCGCTCCATGCCGCGATGCAGTCGGCAAGTGTGTCGAAGGTGCAGTTGGCGCGCCGCCTCGGGGTGGACGAGAAGGAAGTGCGTCGGCTTCTTGACCCACATCACGCGTCCAAGTTGCCGCGCATCGCAGAGGCCGTGCATCTGCTGGGGCGCAGGCTGGTGATCGGCTTGGAGGAGGCAGCCATGCCGACAGGCCGATGATGGGGCCGTCGTGCCGAACGGCGATCTGAAGCCGCGACGCCGGGCGCTCAGCTTGCCAGGGCGGTTATCGTCCAATCTCAAGTTCGCCTAGCTGCGGTAGCAGATCTTGCCCATGTCCGAGTCCCTCCCCACCCCCTCCCCACCGTTCTTCGTCGTGTTCAACCGCGCCTCGGGCCGAGGGGACCGGGATGAAGTCGGCCCGGCCGTCGAGGCCGCCTGCCGCGCCGCTGGACGCGCCTGCGAACTCCTGCCCGTCGAATCCCCCGACCAGCTCCCGGCCATCGCCAGCGAGGCCGTGCGCCGCGCTCGCGATGCGGGGGGCGTCGTCGTCGCCGCGGGCGGGGACGGCACGATCAATTGCGTCGCGCAGGCCGTGCTCGGCAGCGGCTGCGCCTTCGGCGTGCTGCCGCGCGGCACCTTCAACTACTTCGCACGCACCCACGGCATCCCCGCCGACCTCGACGCCGCGCTGCGCGTGCTGCTCACCGAAACCGCCTCACCCGTGCAGGTCGGCCTGCTCAACGAGCGCGTCTTCATCGTCAACGCGAGCCTGGGCCTCTATTCGCAATCCCTCGAGGACCGCGAGGTCTGGAAGCAGCAGTTCGGCCGCAGCCGCCTCGTCGCCGCCGGCGCCGTGCTCGCCACCATCCTGCGCGGCCATCGCAGCCTCAGCCTCACGATCGAACTCCACGGCCAGCCCCGCAACGTCCGCACGCCGACGGTCTTCGTCGGCAACAACGCGCTCCAGATGGAACAGGTCGGCCTGCCTGAGGCGCGCGCCATCGACGGCGGCTCGCTCGCCGGCGTGATGCTCAAGCCCGTCGGCCGATGGGGCCTGCTGAAGCTGCTCATGCGCGGCGCGCTCGGACGGCTCCGCGACGCCGACCAGATCGTCAACTTCGCCTTCCAGCGGCTCACCGTCCGCCCGCACCGCTTCGGCACCCGCCGCGTGAAAGTCGCCACCGACGGCGAAGTGCTGTGGATGACGCTCCCGCTGCGCTTCGAGGTCGCACCGCATCCGCTGATGCTGATCCGCCCCGATGGGCTCCCGGAAGAGCGGCGTCAGGCTCAGGCCAGCCTCGCGGCGGCGGAATCGGAGGCCGGCGGATGACGGTGGTGCTGCAGGTCTCCGATCCGCACTTCGGCACCGAGCGCCCGATGGCCCTGGCCGCGCTCGAGCGGCTGTGCGCCGACCTGCGGCCAGACCTGGTGCTGGTCACCGGCGACATCACCCAGCGCGCCCGCGCCATCGAGTTCTCGCGCGCAAAGGCCTTCCTCGACAACCTGCGGACGCCCGTTCGCCTGACCATTCCCGGGAATCACGACATCCCGCTCTATGCGCTGCACACGCGTTTCCTGCATCCCTATCAGCGCTACGAACGCGTCTTCGGCCCCGCGCAGGACAGCGAGTTCGAAACCGACGATCTGCTGCTGATCGCGCTCAACACGACGCGCCGCTACCGCCACAAGCATGGCGAGGTGTCACCCGCGCAGATCGAGCGCACGGCACAGCGGCTCGCGCGGGCGCGGCCCGGCCAGGTGCGCCTGATCGCCGTCCATCAACCGGTGGCGGTGACGCGAAGCTCCGACGTCATCAACCTGCTGCGCGGCCACTCGGAGGCCGTGAAGCGCTGGTCGGAGGCCGGCGCCGATGCGGTGGTCGGCGGCCACATCCATCTGCCCTATGTGCTGCCGCTGCACGAGCGCCGGGCGGATCTGCCGCGGCCCGTCTGGGCAATCCAGGCGGGCACGGCGCTGAGCACCCGCGTGCGCGGCGGGATTCCCAATTCGGTCAACGTGATCCGGACCGGCCCCGGCCGGGCCGCGTCCGCCGAACGCTGGGACGTGGACGAGACGGCTGGGCTCTTTCAGCGCGTGAGTTCGACGCCGCTGCTCTGAACCGCGGCGCGCCGCCGGCGAGCCCAGCGTGCGAGCTCGATGCTGACGATGGACACGGTCAGCCAGGCCGAGCCCGACGCGAATCCGGCGAGCACGTCGCTCGGGAAGTGCACGCGCAGGAACACACGGCTTGCGCCCACCGAGAACGCGAGCGCCGCGGCCAGGATCCAGGCCGGCACATGCCAGCGTCTGGGCAACAGCCGGACCGCCAGATAGGCCAGCATGCCCATCGCGATGACGGTGCCGGAGCTGTGGCCGCTCGGAAAACTGAAGCCGTCCTCGGTGAGCCAGTGCGTCGGATGCACCGGACGGGCGCGCTCGAAGACCTGCTTCAGCAGCGGGTTCAGCGCGGCGTTGCCGAGCATCGCCAGCGACCAGCCCAGCGCCAGTCCATGGCGCCGCAGCACCAGCAACAGCAGCGCCACCGTCACCCCCAGGCCGATCAGCGTGTCGCGGTTGCCGACCGTCGTCAGCAGGAAGAAGCCGTGCAACGCGGCATCGGGGACACGGTCGATCATCGCCACGATGAAGGCCTCGTCGAGCTGGCCAAGGGTCTGCTCGGTGTGCAGCGCCTCGGCGATCTCGGCGAACAGCATCGCGCCGCCGGCGAGGAAGGCGAAGCCGGCCGTGAAGCGCAGCAGCAACGCGGCGGGGGACAGCGGCTCTGGCCTGGCGGGCGCGCCGCCGCGGTCGGGCAGCAGCGCGCGCGAACCGATCCAGGCGGTGACGATGACCACGAGCAGCAGCACGCCGTAGACCGTCAGTGCATGCCGCCCGGCAAAGCTGGCGGCGTCGAGAAGGGAAACGGAAAACATGCGCGCATTGTGCGGGGTGACCGTTAACGCGACGTTGGCCTGAAATCACCGGCTTCCCACAGCAGCCACGGATATTTCTTCATCGACCGCCGGTACATCCACTCGAACAGATCGACCGCGACGGACACATCGTTGCGCTCATACACGCCAAGCAACGCGACCACGTGGTCCTGCGGGTCGACGTCGCTGAAGCTGAGCGGCGCGCAGTGGCCTCGCAGCAGCGGCTTGTTGGCGCACAGCCGTCCAGTCCGTTTGTTGCCATCACGGAAGGCCTGCAGGTAAGCGAGGTGCAGCCAGAGGAAGAACGAGGCTTCGACCGGATTGCGGATCGCTGACGCCTTGACGGCGATCTGCTCGAGCATCTCCTGCAACAGCGAGAAGTCCTCGGTCGGCTTGTAGGCCGTGCCTTGGATGTAGATGCCGACGCCACGGACCTTCCCGCGTTGCGCTGCGGGCAGCAGGCCATTCATCAGCGCCTCCTGCACGTCCAGAATCAACTTCAGATCCAAGCGCTCGTCCGGTCGAGATGCCAGCACCTCCAAGGCGTGATGGTGATTGAGCACCATGCGCGCATGCTCGCTCCGTGCCGCCACGCCGTTCTGGAGGTCAGGGCTGAGGCTCAACAGCGCGTTCGACTCCGCGCGGGACAGCGTGCAGCCCTCGAGCTTCGACGAGGACCAGCAGAAGTCCTCGACGAAATCCGTCATCAGGCTGAGCGCCCCGTGGAATTGGCACCGCCCCTTGTCCCATCGCGCCTCCGAATGAAGCGAACTGGCCAGTGACGGCGGCAGCAACGAATCGACGTTGGGCTGGTAGGCGTCGAGGAACTCGCGGCGATAGGGCACGCGGGTACGAAAGTCGACCGGGATCTCCATGAAGTCGAACATCTGGAGCGAGCGCCCGGACCACGCCGGCGCGCCTGGCAGGGACGAGTCATAGGCCGCTTCTGGCTCGGCGACCTCCATCGCCGCCGTCAGCGGCATGTCGAAGAGCAGGTTCATCGCTCACCTCGTTGAGTCAGGGGTGCTTCGTCGTCGCTGGTCAATGCGGCCGGCCCGCGGCGATCCAGCTGTCGATCAGCGGCTCATCGATGTCGAATCGCAAGGCGTGACGAGGCGCCAAGGTCCGGAGCCGTTCCGCCAGAAGCTCGCCGAACTCTCCCGCGTCCGACGGCTCCAGGCACTCGAACGCAATGGCGGCCGCGGCTGAACGCCGCTCCACGACCACCGCGCGGATCACGCGCAGCAGCTCATCCCGGAAGCGGGCGACGCGGGCATCGATGCGCGGCCGCGTCGCAAGCAGGGCGACGTACTTGCGCATCGACCTCCGGTAGGTGTGCACGAACAGGTCGATGGCCATCGAGACATCCTGGCGCTCGTACACGCCCAGCATGGCTCGCCCGTAGTCGACCTCATCGATGCCCTCGAACGAGAGCGGCGCACAGTTGCGCAGAAGGAGCGGCAGGTTGGCGACCACGCGGCTCGTGCGCTTGTTGCCATCGGCGAACGCCTGCAGATACGCGAGGTGAACCCACAGGAAGAAGGCGGCTTCGACCGGGTTGCGGATGGCGGCGGCCTTGGCGAGCACCAGATCGAGCTGGTCCCGGAGCGCATCGCGCCGCTGCTCCGGTTCGAACGCCGCGCCAACGACCTCGACCTCGTGCGACCGGATCCGGCCTTGGTCGAGGCGATCGGACATCAGACCGTCCATCAGCAGGTCGTGGACCGCGAAGACGAACTCCACGCTGAAGCGCTGATTCGGTGCCGCATGGACCAGATACTCGACGGCGTTCTTGTGGTTGATGAGCATCCGCACGTCGTCGTCGTGGGCCGAGCGCGGATCCTCGATCAGCCTGCCCAGGCTGAAGATCGCCTGGCTCTGCTTTCGAGAGAGCGAGTTGCCCTCCAGCCTCGACGACGACCAGGCCAGGTCGAGCACGAACGCCTCCTCGACGGCCCGCGCGAAGGCGCCTCGCGGCAGCGTCTCGTACCAGCGGCTGGCCTGGAACAGCTGGTCGGCCAAGGCCTTCGGCAACAGCGAGGACGCATTGGGCACATAGCGCTCGGCGAGAGACCGGTCGTACCGCGCGGGCGGCCGGTCGGACAGGGAGACGTCCAGCCATGCCTGCAGGCGCAGCGAGGCCTCGGACCAGTCGACCGGCGCGAGGTCGTCCGGGAGATAGGGCGCGTCGGGTTCCGCCGCGCGAAGCCACGCCGGCTCGTGTCCGCCGAAGGGGACGCGCCCCGTGGCCTGAGGCCTCGCCCATCCGCTTTGAATCACTGCATCCATTGCTCACCTCGCTCTTCGGACAACAAGGCGACGATGTTGCGATGCGGATGCGGGCGACCCGGCCAAAAATCAGGTGGCCGCGGCCTGACCTGCGCTCGACTTGACGGACCCCGACTGGCGGAGCCGCTTTGCGACGGGGCGAGGATGTCGCGCGACGACTGCCGCGCGGCGGCCGCGCCACAAAGAAAAAGGCCGGACCTCGCGGCCCGGCCTTTCCTTGCAGGAGCGGACGCTGGTCAGGCGTCCCGAAGAAACCGATCAGTACATCATCCAGCCGTTGCGTGCCACGCGGCGCAGCGAAAAGGCCAGGTCCGGACGCTCGGCCGACTGCTCCTGGGCGGCGCGCAGGACGGCTTCGCGGGGGCGGAGTTCGGCGACGGTGTGCACGGCGCCGACGACGGCCCGGCCGGCGCGCAGCGCCAGGCCCACCAGACGCTCGCCGGCCGCGCTCGCGGTGCGGGCCCGGGCTGCGTCGGCAGCCATCACTTGGACATTCAGCGTGGTGGTGATCATGGCGTTTCCCTTCTTTCTGGAGGCACCGGACGAAGGTCCTGGCGCCGTGGTCGAGATATTGCGGTTTTCACGTAGAGGACGCCAATTGCGCTTCCGAATCGGGTCATCACTGGCGGAAATGCCTCGTGACGGAATTAGCATCCGCCCGATGAGCCCGCCCCGCCCCGTCAACTTCCGGACGCTCGACCTGAACCTGCTGCGCGTCTTTGACGTGGTGATGGAAGAGCGCCATGTCACCCGCGCCGCCCACCGGCTCTCCATCACGCAGCCCGCGGTCAGCAACGCGCTGCGCCGGCTGCGCGAGGCGACGCACGAGGAGCTCTTCATTCCGACCTCCACCGGCGTCGAGCCGACGCCGCACGCCCAGTCGCTGTGGCCGGTGGTGCGGCGCGCGCTGTCCAGCCTGCAGCAGGCGCTGGAGCCGCAGGTCTTCGATCCGCGCGCGGCCGGCAACACGGTCAGCTTCACGCTGGCGATGGCGGACGCGACCGCGGCGCTGGTCGTGCCGCAACTGGCGCGGCGCTTCCTGGACGAGGGCATCCATGTCGGGCTGCGCGTGGTGCCGCTCACCACGCGCGATCCGCGCGAGCTGCTGGAGCAGGGCTGGGCGGACCTGGCGATCGGCTTCTTCCCCGACCTGACGGAGCAGTTGCAGGTCGAGGACGACAGCGCCGCCTTCCGCCGCGAGGCGCTGTACGCGAGCCGCTATGTCTGCGTGATGCGCGCGGACCATCCGCTGGCCCAGCCCGGCGCGCTGACGCTGGACGCCTACTGCGCCGCGCAGCACCTGCGTGTGAGCTTCGGCGGCCGCGCGCACGGCTTCGTCGACGACGCGCTCGCGCAGCTGGGCCGCAAGCGCACGGTATCGATGACGGTCAACAGCTTCTTCACCGGCGCGATGGCGGTGCAGCAGTCCGACCTGATCACGGTGCTGCCGGACAGCTTCGTGCCCGCGACCGGCTTCGCCGGCCAGCTCGCCTGCCGCCTGCCGCCGTTCGCGCTGCGCGGCATCGACATCAGCCAGGTCTGGCACATCCGTGCCGAGACCGATCCCGCCCAGCGCTGGCTGCGCCAGATGATCGGCGAGGTCGCCGACGTCGTGGCAGCCGGCGCGCGGGCACTGCCGCGGACTGCGGCTTAGCGCATATCGGTCATTGTCTTCGGCGCCGCGGCGCGGAGCATCGCGGGCTTCTCATCGAGGAGGCCCCATGCAACGCGGACTCACCGGACACCACGAACCATCGATCGCCGGCGGCGAGCCTTGCCGCGCCTTCGTGCCCAGGCCGCTGCCGCCCGTGCCGGCGCTGAGCTTCGACGCGGATCTGCAGGAGCGGCTCAGCGCCGCGCACCTGGCGATCGGCCGGCTCGACGGCATGGCTTCGCGCATGCCGGAGACGCCGGTGCTGCTCTACGGCTACGTGCGCAAGGAAGCGGTGATGTCCTCGCGCATCGAGGGCACGCAGTCGTCGCTGTCCGACCTCCTGCTCTACGAGGCCAACGGCGCGCCGGACGTGCCGCTGCATGACGTGCGCGAGGTCTCCTGCTACGTCGCGGCGCTCGATCGGGGGCTCGCCGGTCTGAAGGCCGGCATGCCGCTGTGCACGCGCCTGATGAACGACATGCATGCGCTGCTGATGAGCCAAGGCCGCGGCGCCGGCAAGGCGCCGGGCGAGATCCGCCGCACGCAGAACTGGATTGGCGGGCGGTCCCCCCGGGCGGCGCAGTTCGTGCCGCCGCCGCCGAACCGGCTGCGCGACTGCCTGTCCGATCTCGAGAAATTCCTGAACGACCAGCCGGCGCCGACCGCCACCTTGATCAAGGCGGCACTGGCGCACCTGCAGTTCGAGAGCATCCATCCCTACCTGGATGGCAACGGCCGCCTCGGCCGGTTGCTGATTCCGCTGATCCTCGTCCACGAACGCGTGCTGCGGGCGCCGCTGCTCTACCTGTCGCTGCACTTCAAGCGGCATCGGCAGACCTACTACCGGCTGCTGCAGGAGGTGCGCGAGCACGGCGACTGGGAAGCGTGGCTGCGCTTCTTCGCGACGGCGGTGGCGGATACCGCGTCGCAGGCGGTGGGCACCGCCGAGGCCCTGACGGCCTTGCGGGTCATCGATGACGCGCGGATCCGCTCGACGCTGCGGGTCGACGATGCGCTCGTGCAAGTCCACCGCGCGCTGTGCCAGCGCCCGGTCGCGCGAGACGCCGACCTCATCGCGCTCACCGGCCTGGACGCGCGCGCGGTCGGCCGCGCCGCCGCGATGCTCACGGACCTGGGCCTGCTGCGCGAGGCGCCAGGCCTGGCGGGCGACCGCATCCACGTCTACACGGCCTTCCTGGACCTGCTCGACCGCGAGCCGGACGAGGACGATCCACCGCCTCCACCGGAGGCGGCCGACGGTGCATCGCCCTCGCGGTTTGTCTTGATGCCGTCTTGATCCGGTCCGGGCTACGCTCGGCGGATCACGCCGCTCACAAGAACGAGAGACCATGCTCATCAACTGCGTCGCGTACCGCGACGGCCGCCGGCTTGCCGACATCAGGCCGGAAGAGATCAGTGACTACCTGAAGCTGCCCGACTGCTTCGTCTGGGTCGCGCTGCGCGATGCCGCGCCCGAGGAAGTCTTGGCGATGAAGGAGGAGTTCGACCTCCACGAGCTCGCCGTCGAGGACGCGCTGCACGGGCAGCAGCGGCCCAAGGTCGAGGAGTACGGCGACACGCTGTTCGCCGTCATGCAGACCGTGCAGTTCACGCCCACCGATGAGCTCTGCACCGGCGAGGTGTCGATCTTCGCCGGCCGCAACTTCGTGCTGTCGATCCGCAATCGCGTCGCCCAGAACCTGCTGGGCGTGCGCGCCCGCGCGGAGAAGGAGCCGCACATGCTCAGGCGCGGCCCCGGCTTCGTGATGTACGCGATCATGGACGCCGTCGTGGATCGCTACTTCCCGGTGATCGAGGCGCTGGAGGCCGAGCTCGATGCGATCGAAGGGCAGATCTTCGAGCCCGGCGTGACGCGCGAGAACATCCGCCGGGTGTATGCGCTCAAGCAGCGCGTCACGACCGTCAAGCATGCGGTCTCGCCGCTGCTGGATGCCGTGGGCAAGCTGGTGCGCGGCCGCGTGCCGCCGATCTGCGAGGACACGCGCGAGTACTTCCGCGATGTCTACGACCATCTGGAACGCATGCAGTCGGCGCTCGACACGCTGCGCGATTCGGCCACCACCGCCATCCAGGTCCATCTGTCGATGGCGGCGATCGAGGATTCCGAGATCACCAAGCGGCTGGCGGCCTGGGCCGGGATCTTCGCGGCGGCCACCGCCTTCGCGGGGATCTGGGGCATGAACTTCGAGGTCATGCCGGAACTCAAGTGGCGCTGGGGCTATCCGGCGGCGCTCGGCGTCATCGCCGCCACCTGCGGGGTGCTGTTCTGGCGGTTCAGAAGGGCCGGCTGGCTGTAGCGTCCAGGGCGAGTACCGTCTTCACCACATCCCAACCGCTTCTTCTGAGCCGGACTTCACAAATTCCTGATCGACGGGCTCCTTTCGCTATCCGCACCACTGGGCGCATGCTTTACAGGGCAGACAATTTCTCGCGCCGCGGACCGCCCGGTCGGCGGCCCCGGAAAGCACAAACCTAGCGAAAGAGCTACCCCGATGAAGAAGCAGAACCGATCGACCGCGACCGCGGCCCTGGCCTCCGCCGCCCTCCTGCCCGCCCTGCTCGTGGCCTGCGGCGGCGGTGGTGGCGACGCCTCGCCGCCCACGCCCGACCCGGCCCAGCAGTCCCTCGTCGTCACCGGCACCGCCGCCACCGGCGCCGCCCTGGCCAGCGCGTCCGTCAAGCTGGCCTGCGCCGCCGGCACCGCCACCGTCACCGCGTCGGCCTCCGGCACCTTCTCCGCCACCATCGTCAACGGCGCCCTGCCCTGCGTGCTGACCGCCACCAGCAGCGACGGCAAGACCGAGCTCCACTCCGTCGCCGCCGGCACCGGCTTCGCTCCCACCACCGCCAACATCACGCCGCTGACCGAGCTGCTGATCGCCCGCCTCGCCGGCGGCGATCCCAAGACCTTCGTCTCCGGCTTCGGGGCCAACACCGCCATCTCCGCCAGCGATGTCGCCGCCGCGCAGACCGCGCTGCTGCAATCGCTCACCAGCGCCGGCCTGAACACCAGCGCCGTCACCGACGTCGTCAGCGGCTCGCTGACCGCGGGCAGCGGCGCCGGCTACGACGGCGTGCTCGACAAGCTCGGCACCCTGCTCAAGGGCGCGAACGTGGCCCTGTCGGACCTGACCGGCGCCGTCGCCTCCAGCAGCAAAGCCGGCAGCGAGACCACCGGCGCCGTGCTGGGCACCGTGCTGGCCGCAGCTCCCGGCGACTGCCCGGGCTTCAAGACCGGCACCCTGCGCGTGCTGGACCTCACCAGCGCCAAGTACTCGCTGATGAAGGTCGACACCACCGCGATGACCGTCAGCGGCACCGACGGCACCTTCGCGCTGACCAAGAACGCCGCCTGCGACTACAAGATCGGCGACCCCGCCGGCACCCGCGCGCTGGTCGCGCGCTCGGGCATCGTCATCTTCAGCTCCGGCACCGGCTTGAACGGCCTGGTCGGCGTCGCCTTCCCGGAGCAGAAGCTCGAGGTCGCCGCGCTCGCGGGCACCTATGACTTCGTGAACTACGCCGTCAGCGGCTACGCCGGCTTCGGCGACACCGTCTTCGCCGCCGATGGCAAGAACGGTCTGTCGCACAACTGCAATGGCTACGGCGCTTGCGTCGAGGACGCGCAGACCAAGGGCCGCCTGGTCGCCAACGCCAATGGCGGCTTCGACTACGCCGACGACCCGCAAGGCGATCACGCCCGCGTCTTCGCCTTCCGCAACGCATCGGGCCGCAACTTCCTGGTCGCGCAGAACGATGACGGCTCGGTCACCGTGATGGCCGCCAGGGACAAGCTGGCGCTGCCGGACGTGGGCCGCGTCGCCGGCTACTGGCAGTTCAGCGTGAACAACACCGGCCTGAGCGCCATCGTGGCCGACGCCAACACGATCACGGCCGCCGATCCGGTCACCGGCCTGGTGAGCCGCAGCTTCACGAACGACAACCACACGGACAAGATCACCTACAACGCGCCGTACGACGGCATGCGCTATCGCGCCCCCAACGCCTGCCTGAGCTCGGGCGGCGGCGCCTATGCCTGCAACACGGTGGTGCAACTGCCCTACGGCGGCGTGCAGGTGGCCGTCAGCGCCGACCCGGCGAAGAACTTCGTCACCGTGACCGTCGACAAGCCCTGATCCTGGGGCACGGCCCGGCCGCCGCGCCAAGCGGCGCCGCCTCGGGCCGATGAACGCTGCACGCCGGGGCGGGCGGTGTCCGGAAACGGACGCCTCCCGCCCCGGCGGCGTTTCGGGCTCACTTCAGTTCGAAGCGATCCAGGTTCATCACCTTGGTCCAGGCGGCAATGAACTCCTGGACGAAGCGCTGCTGCGAGTCATCGCTCGCATAGACCTCCGCCAGCGCGCGCAGTTGCGAGTTCGAGCCGAACACCAGGTCGACGCGCGTCGCGGTCCACTTCGGCTCCCCGGTCGCGCGGTCGCGGCCGACGTAGAGCTCAGCCGCCTCCGACGTCGGCGTCCACGCCAGGTTCATGTCCAGCAGCGTCGAGAAGAAGTCCGTGCTCAGCACGCCGGGCCGCGCGGTGAAGACGCCATGCCGGTCCTGCGTCGCGCCCAGGCTGCGCAGGCCGCCGACCAGCACGGTCATCTCGGGCGCGCTCAGCGTCAGCAACTGGGCCTTGTCGATCAGCAGCGCCTCGGCGGGCACGCTGTAGCGCTTCTTCTGGTAGTTGCGGAAGCCATCGGCGATCGGCTCCAGCACCGCGAAGCCTTCGACGTCGGTCTGCGCCTGCGACGCATCGACGCGGCCCGGCGTGAAGGGCACCGTCACCTGATGGCCCGCGGCCCTGGCCGCCTGCTCGATGGCCGCGGCGCCGCCCAGCACGATCAGGTCGGCCAGCGAGACCTGCTTGCCGCCGGCCGCGGCGGCATTGAAGTCGCGCTGCACCGTCTCCAGCGCGGACAGCACTTTGGCGAGCTGTTCCGGCTGGTTCGCTTCCCAATCCTTTTGCGGCGCCAGGCGGATGCGCGCGCCATTGGCGCCGCCGCGCTTGTCGGAACCGCGGAAGGTCGAGGCGCTGGCCCACGCGGTCGACACCAGCTCGCTCACCGTCAGGCCGAAGGCCAGGATCTGCGCCTTCAGCGCCGCGATGTCGCTGGCGTCGATCAGCGCGTGATCGACAGCCGGCAGCGGGTCCTGCCAGAGCAGGTCTTCGGCCGGCACCTCGGGACCGAGGTAGCGCGACTTCGGGCCCATGTCGCGGTGCGTCAGCTTGAACCAGGCACGGGCGTAGGCATCGGCGAAGGCGGCCGGATCCTGATGGAAGCGGCGCGAGATCGGCTCATAGATCGGGTCCATGCGCAGCGACAGGTCGGCCGTCGTCATCATCGGCGCATGCTTGCGCGACGGATCGTGCGCGTCCGGGATCATGTGCTCGGGCTTGACGTCCTTGGCCACCCACTGGTGCGCGCCTGCCGGGCTCCGGGTGAGTTCCCACTCGTAGCCGAACAGCATGTCGAAGTAGCCGTTGTCCCAGGTCGTCGGATTGGGCTTCCATGCGCCCTCGATGCCGCTGGTGGTGGTGTGCACGCCCTTGCCGGACTCGAACTGGTTGAGCCAGCCCAGGCCCATCGCCTCGAGCGGCGCGGCCTCCGGTTCCGGGCCGACCAGCTTCGGATCGCCGGCGCCGTGCGCCTTGCCGAAGGTGTGGCCGCCGGCGACCAGCGCGACGGTCTCCTCGTCGTTCATGCCCATGCGGCCGAAGGTGTCACGCACGTCGCGGCCCGAGGCCACGGGATCGGGGTTGCCGTCCGGACCTTCCGGGTTCACGTAGATCAGGCCCATCTGCACGGCGGCCAGCGGCGTCTCCATCTGGCGCTCGCCGGAGTAGCGGCTGTTCGGCTTGTCGCTGGTGGCCAGCCATTCGGTCTCGGCGCCCCAGTACACGTCTTCCTCCGGCGCCCAGATGTCCTCGCGTCCGCCGGCGAAGCCGAAGGTCTTGAAGCCCATCGATTCCATCGCGACATTGCCGGCCAGGATCATCAGGTCGGCCCACGACAGGCGGTTGCCGTACTTGCGTTTGATCGGCCACAGCAGGCGGCGGGCCTTGTCCAGGTTGCCGTTGTCGGGCCAGCTGTTCAGCGGCGCGAAGCGCTGGTTGCCGGCGCTGGCGCCGCCGCGGCCGTCCGCGCTGCGGTAGGTGCCGGCGCTGTGCCAGGCCATGCGGATGAACAGGCCGCCGTAGTGGCCCCAATCGGCCGGCCACCAGGGCTGGGAGTCGGTCATCAGCGCCGTCAGGTCGCGCTTCACCGCCGCGAGGTCGAGCTTCTTGAACTCCTCGGCGTAGTTGAAGCCGGCGGGCATCGGGCTGGAGTCCGGCGTGTGCTGGTGCAGGATGCGCAGGTTCAGCTGGTTGGGCCACCAGTCGCGATTGGAACGGCTGCCGGCGGCCGGGGCGGGGATGCTCTTCTTGCCCGAGAACGGGCACTTGCTTTCACTGCTCATGAGGTCTCTTTCTCTGTGACGGGGTCTCTGGTGGCGATCCGGAAGGCGGGGAAACGGAGGGCGAGGATGGATCAGGCGGGACGGCCTCGCCACTCTCCGATGGCAGAGCGCGAGATCGCCGGTCGCGGCGAGGGACGGGGGCAGGTCTTGCGGGCTGGAGGGAAGTCTCTTCATCCGCGCGCCGCCGGTCCAGTCGATTGCGCTTATGGCGGCCATAGGAAACCTTTTGAGACCGGCCGGGGGCGAAAGGCCACCGGCGCGAGCTGAAAGGTCTACCAGGAGTGGGACAGCGACGGCGAAAACGACCTGCGCGCCTTGCAGTTCGGCGGGGCAACCGCCACGGCTACGTCCGCGACCCGATCGCCGCCATCAGTGATCCTGCCGCGACCATCGCGGCGCCGATCCAGAACACGCCGGGCAGTGGCGCGCTCAGCAGCACGGATGCGAACAGCGCCGACAAGAGCGGCGTCGCGTTGGCCGCCAGCCCGAGCAGATGGATGTTGCCGCGCAGCACGCCGATGTTCCACAGCGTGTAGGCCAGCGTCACCGCCGCGCTTGCCAGCGCCACCTGGATCACGACATGCGCTGACCAGTTCATCGGTGGCCGGTCGCTGTTGAAGGCGTGGCAGATCCAGAACGCCACCGCGCTCAGGGCCATGAAGAACCAGAGCCCGTTCCTGCCCTGGGCCATGAACTTGGTGCAGGTGCTGTAGAGCGCCCACACGATCGCGCCGGCGAAGGCCAGGCCATAGGACAGCGGATTCGCCGCGGCGTTGTGGAAGAAGCGGCTCAGCGACAGCCCTTCCGGCGGCGAGGACGCGGTCACCACACCGGCGAGCGCGAGCGCCAGGCCGCCGAGCATCAGCGCGTTGAGCCGCTTGCGGCCCGCGGCGGCGGAGCACAGCACCGTGAGGCTGGGCCACAGGTAGTTCACCATGCCGACCTCGATCGCCTCGTGCCGCGTGCGCGCCAGCCCGAGCGCGAGGACGAAGCAGAGCTCGTAGGCGACGAACAGCGTGGCGCCGATCCACAGGTAGCGGCGGGGCAGTTCGCGCAAGGAGGCGCGCGCCGGGAGCAGCAGCAGCGCCGCGGCGGTGAACAACACCGCGGGCGCGCCGGTCCGGCCGAGGAACTCGATCGTGCTGCGGTTGACGCCGACGGAGGTGCTCCAGAACAGGATGGCGATCAGGCCCAGCGCGGTCGCGCCCTTGGAGACTTCAGACTTCGACATCCAGGGGATCAACCTTCGCAAAACTTCGGGGGCGACATGCCCCATTGTTTCGCGAGCGCCGGGCTCGAACGACCAGACTGGAAATCGGAGCGGCGCCGACCGCACGGATGAGGCGCTCGAGGAGCGCCGGGCGGCCATGATTCCGCGCGACCGCGCGAGACATTCTCCGGCCTTCTCCGATCACCGCTCCGCCTGATAGACCCTCACGTACTCGATCTCGTACCCGATCGGGAAGATCCCATCATCGATTTCTCCGCCGAGGTCCCCGCCAATGGCGAGATTGAGGATCAGGAACTGCGGCTTGTCGAACGGCCATTGCGCCGTTCCGCGTCCGAGGTTGGGATAGGCCGCATGCACCTGGCCATCGATGCCGAAACGGATCTCCCTGGGCGTCCACAGCATCTGGTAGTCGTGGAACTCGTCGCACGCCGTCGCGAGCTTGCGGCCCTCGCCCACTCCGTGCCCCCCGTGCCCCGAGCTGGTGTGCACCGTGCTGAACACCCAGTCCGGCTTGCGCCCCATGTGCTCGAGGATGTCCAGCTCGCCCGCCGCCGGCCAGTCGCCCTGGCTGCCGAGCATCCAGATCGCCGGCCACGTTCCCTGGCCGCAAGGCAGCTTCGCGCGAATCTCGAAGTAGCCATAGGTCCATTCGGCCTTGCCCCTCGTGATCAGCCGCGTCGACGTGTACTGCTGGCCGCCCCAATCCGGCTGCGAGGTCAGCGCCTCCTTCCTCGCCGTGATGACCAGCCGGCCGTCCTTCACCACCGCGTTCTCCGCGCGCGGGCCCGCGTAGTACTGCTTCTCGCGGTTGTGCCAGCCCTGCCTGTTCATGCCGGTGTCGTAGGACCAGCGAGACTCGTCCGGCAGCCCGGCCTTGTCGAACTCCTCCGACCACACCAGCGAGTAGCCCGCCGGCACGCCGATCGGCCCGGACGCCGCCCCGCCCTTCCCCGTCGCCGTCTGCGCCATCGCGGCGCCACCATCGATCGCGAGCGCCGCCACCAGCGGCACGGCGGCCCAGTGCCGTGTCAGTCGTTGCTTCATGACGTCCTTTCCCTCATCCCCCACTCCCATCCCCATCGCCATCCCTTACCGCTTCGCGCGGCGTTGCAACAGTTGCTCGGCATCGGCGAGCGCCGCCTTGATGGTCTTCTGCCCGCGCAGCACCTTGTCGAGTTCCGTCTGCACGACCTCCTCGGCGAACTTGTTCTGCTTGTGGACCGGCAAGGCCGTGATCTTCAGCGCGTCCTCGCGCCAGAGCAGCCGCGCCCGCTGTCCACCGAGAAAGTCCACCGGCTCGCTGAAGAACGGGTCCTCGTGCACCTCCCGCAAGGCGGGGAAGGCGTCATAGCTCTTGAAGGCCTGCAGCTGCCGCTTCGGATCCAGCGTCATCAACTGGATGAAGCGCCACGCGAGCGCCTTGCGCGACGGCGCGGACTTTCGCGCGATCGCATAGAAGGTCCCGCCATACGGCACATGGGCGCCGCCGGGCAGCGACGACGCGCGCCACAAGCCCTTGGTCTCCGGTGCGATGAACGCGTTGAGCTGCCCGACCAGCCAGGCACCCGACAGCTCCGTCGCCAGCCGCCCCTGCTTGAAGCCGGCGCCCCAGTCGTTCGACCACGCCGGGACCTTCGCATCGAGGCCCTTCTGCCGCGCGCGCAGCGCGACTTCGAATGCGCGCTCGAAGCGCGGTGAATTCACCAGCACCTGCGAGTCGCCATCGAAGTAGATGCCCTCGCCGGGCCGCAGCCCGTCGGCGATCAGGATGTCCTTGATCTCCTGCACGCTGGCGATCAGGTAGGCGCCCGTCGCGGCCTTGATGCGCTCACCCGCGGCGACGTAGCTGTCCCAACTGCGCGTGAGCGCCTCCGGCGCGACGCCCGCGCGCTCCAGGACGTCCTTGCGATACAGCATCGTGCCGGGCCCGATGTCGGCCGGCACCGCGACCACCGCGCCATCGCGCGCGATCGCCTGGTCATAGGCGTAAGGCACCAGCCGCGGCCGGAAGGCCTCGACGCCGAAGGGCGCCTGGCGCAGGTCCTCCAGCCCGCCGCCCTGCGCGAAGCGTCCGACGAAGCTCGACTCCAGCGCCATCACGTCCGGCAGCCCGACCGCCGTCGACAGCGCGGTCGTCATCGCCGTGTGGTGGTCGCTGTACTGCCGCATCAGGATGCGCAGCTCCACGTCAGGATGCATCGCCTGCCAGGCCGGGATCGCCGCCTTGGCGATCTCGTCCATCAGCGGAAATGCCGCGATGGTCAGCACCTCGCGCGTCTGCGCCAGCGCCGGCACGATCAGCGTTCCGGACCACGCCGGCGCGGTCAACGCCGCGAGCGCGGCGCGGCGGCTCAAGGCCGCGGATGCTCCGTGCGCAAGGGCCTTTGGGCGCTTCGCCCTGGACTCGGCCATCCGGGTCTCAGCGCGGCAGCACGTAGGTGGCGATGCTCCGCGGCGGCAGCGACACCACGCCCGCCACGCCATCGAGACGCAGCGTGAAGCGATGCGCCCGATCGCTGCGGTTCATCACGACGGTGACGACACTGCCGTCCTCGTTCACCGCCGCGGTGCACTCCAGGTCCTGGCTGCTCGCCGAGCACAGCACCCGCCGCGCGCCCGGCTTGATGAAGCGGCTGAAGTGGCCGAGGTAGTCATACGAGCTCTGCGGCATCAGCCGGTTGTGCTCGCGGTCCGCGAGCATCGGCGCGCTGCACAGGTTGCCGACATGGTTGGGGCCGCCGGTCTCGTCGAGCAGCAGGTTCCAGTCGATCCAGCCCACCGTCCAGCGGTTGAGGTCGTTGATGATGCTGCGTGCGTAGCGTTCGCCGGTGAGCCACGAGCCGATGTGCGGGCCGCCCTCCTGGCAGCCTTCGGTGAACAGCAACTGCTTGTCGGGATAGGCGTCGTGCAGCAGGCCGACGTGGTCGAAGTGGTCCTCGACGTACCAGTGGAAGCCGCAGCCCCACACGTACTTCGAGGCCTCGGGATCGGAGTACACGACATCCGCGCGCTGCACCATCTGGTCTCGGTTGTGGTCCCAGATGACGATGCGGATGCGCTCCAGGCCCGCCGCGTGCAGCGCGGGGCCGAGGTGGTCGCGGACGAAGTCGCGCTCCTCCTCCGCGGAGTAGACGCAGGAATCCCAGCGCTGCACGGCGTCCGGCTCGTTCTGCACCGACACGCCCCAGATGGGCACGCCTTCGGCCTCGTAGGCCTGGATGAAGCGCACGAAGCACTGCGCCCACGCCTTCGCGTACCGCGGCAGCAGCTTGCCGCCGTTGTTCATCTCGCCGTTGGACTTCATCCAGGCGGGTGGACTCCACGGCGAGACGAGCAGCTTCATCGGGCCGGGCGCGACCTTCATCGCCGCCTGGATCATCGGCAGCAGCGCGCGGCGGTCGCGATCGATGTTGAAGTGCTCGAGCGCTTCGTCGCCGGGGACCTCCGCATGCGCGTAGTTGCCCAGCGAGAAGTCGCAGCTGTTCATGTGCACGCGGTTGAAGGTGTAGCCATGGCCGGCGTTGGCGTCGAAGTACGCGTGCAGCAGCGCGTTGGCCTCGGCGGGAGGGAGCTTCTGCCAGGTGGTCGCGGCCGCTTCGGTGAACGCGCCGCCGAAGCCCTCGATCCGCTGGAAGCGCCTGGCGCTGTTCACCACCACCTTGGCCATGCCCGCCACCGCGGCATCGGCCATCAATCGGTCCACCGGCTGCAGCGCGAGCTCGGGCTGCGCCGCGAGGCGAGTCGAATCGGCCAGGCTCGCGCCCTTCGCGGACAGCGTCCATCGCAGCGGCGCGGACGCGCCAGCCGAAGTTGTCTCCGTCATGGGAATGCCTTTTGTGCTTGTCGAATCAGCGCATTTGAAATCGCTTTCAGGCGACGAGCATAGAGGCAGTAGGGGACACGGTCAATGGAGAGCTGCACTGGCACAGCGCTGCTGCCACTCGACGAACCCCCTCTCCCCTGCCCTCTCCCCCCTCGCGGGGGGCGAGGGAGTTCGTGGCGGGTGGTTGGTTGTCGGCGGGAGGGTGTGTCAGGCGAGCTGACCGGCGCCGTCGGAGGCGGCGCAGACGTGCAGTTCGGCGGCTCGGCCGTCGGGCGAGCGATAGCCGCGTTCGACCGCGGCGCGGATCTCGCCGACCATCGCCCGCGGCGCGAGCGCAATCACGCAGCCGCCGAAACCGCCACCGGTCATGCGCGCGCCGCCGTGCTCGCCGATCACCTCCTGCATCAGCGCGGCCAGCGCATCGATGGCGGGCACGGTGATTTCGAAGTCATCCCGCATCGACCAGTGCGACTCGCGCATCAGATGACCGATCGCGGCGAGATCCCCGTGGCCCAGCGCGCCGGCCAGACCGGCGCAGCGGCGGCTGTCCGAAATGATGTGGCGCGCACGCCGGCGCACCACCAGGTCCAGCGTGCCACCCAGCCGCGACCACAGCGCTTCGTCGACATCGCGCAGCGCCTTCACGCCAAGCCCGCGCGCGGCCGCCTCGCATTGCTGACGCCGCAGGTTGTATTCGCTGTCGACCAGCCCGCGCTGGATCTTGGAATCAACGACCAGCACCGCCAGGTCCGCCGGCATCGCGATCGGCCGCACGTCCAGCGAACGGCAGTCCATCAGCAGCGCATGATCCTTGACGCCCAGCGAGGACGACAGCTGATCCAGCACCCCGCAGCGGCAGCCGGCGTAGACGTTCTCCGCGCGCTGGCCGGCCAGCGCCATCGCGGTCGGCGTCAGCGTCCAGCCGTTGAGCGCCGACAGCGCCTGCCCGATCGCCATCTCCAGCGAGGCCGACGAACTCAATCCGGCGCCCTGCGGCACATTGCCCGCGATCGCGAGCGTCGCGCCGCCGACGGCATGCCCCTGCTCCCGCAGCACGGCGACCATGCCCTGCACGTAGCGCAACCATTGCGGACTCGCGCTCACGTCGGCGGCCTCGCCGACGCGGAAGCGGCCGAAGGCGCCCCCGGACGCACCCGCCTGGCCCTGCCCGCCCGGCAGGTCGCAGGCCAGCACCTCGATCACATCGTCCTCACGCGGCGCCGCGGCAACGACCGTCTCGCGGTCGATCGCGCAGGGCATCGCGAAGCCCTCGTTGTAATCGGTGTGTTCGCCGATCAGATTGACGCGCGCAGGCGCGCGGCTCAAACGTTCCGCGGCGCGGCCGAAAGCGCGCTGGAATCCGTCCACCGCGCGATCGCGCGGCGGGGTCGATGGCGTCTGGCTCATGCGCCCTCCTGCGCGGCAGCGCGGCGCGCCTGCCGGTAATGCACCGTGTCGCTGACCTCGCGCAGCCGCTGCGCGGCCGTCTCGGGCGTGAGATCGCGCTGCGGCTCGCCGAGCATCTCGAAACCCACCATGAACTTGCGCACCGTCGCCGAGCGCAGCAACGGCGGATAGAAATGCGCGTGCAGTTGCCAGTGGGCATGGGCCGCGTCGTCCGGACGGCCGGCGCCATGCGGCGCGCCATGCCAGCCCATCGAATACGGGAACGAGCACTGGAACAGGTTGTCGTAGCGCGTGGTCAGACGGCGCACGGCCTCGGCCAGGTCATCGGCCTGCGCCGGCGTCATCGCGTCCAGGCGCAGTGTGTGCGCCTTGGGCAGCAGCAGCGTCTCGAAGGGCCAGGCGGCCCAGTACGGCACGACGGCGAGCCAGTGCGCGGTCTCGACGACGATGCGCTCCTTCGCCGCCAGCTCATCGCGGACATAGCGCATCAGCAGCGGCTCGCCATGACGGGCGAGGTAGTCGCGCTGATGGGCGTCGGCCAGCAGGGCCTCGTCGGGCAACTGGTCCAGGCCCCAGACCTGGCCATGCGGGTGCGGGTTGGAGCAGCCCATCGCCGCCCCCTTGTTTTCGAACACCTGCACCCAGCGATGGCGCGCGCCCATGTCGGCGGACTGGTCCATCCACGCCGTCACGACGGCGCGCAACTCGGCCGGCGTGAGCTCCGGCAGCGTGCGCCCATGGTCCGGCGAGAAGCACAGCACGCGGCATTCGCCCGCCACCGGCAGCGACTGCATCAGGTCGGCAGCGCCGGCATCCGGCACGGCGATGCGCTCCTCGTCGCCCTGCGCCGGCTGCAGCGCCGCGAAGTCGTTGGTGAAGACGAAGGTGCCGGTGTAGTCCGGGTTGCGCTGGCCGTTCGCGCGAGTGTTCCCGGCGCAGAGATAGCAATCCGGATCATGGGCCGGCAGCAGCGTGTCGTCCAACGCCTCCTGCGCGCCCTGCCACGGGCGCTGCGTGCGATGCGGAGACACCAGCACATGGCCGCCGGTCAGCGGATTGCGGCGGCGGTGAACGCGGCCGGGACGGTCGGCGCGTTCGGTTCGCGCGTCGTGGGGAACGGGATTCATTCCATCATTATCGCGAATCTGATTGTTAGTAATGATCGGTTCTTACCCGATCTGCCAAAAGCCCGAGGCCGAAGCCAGGGAACGCGGCGCATAAACTCACGAATCTTTTCGGGGGAACGCGCGATGGTGGAGGTCTCGGGCAGCCGGATCCTGGTGGTGGAAGGCGATGCGGCACTCGCGGTGGCAAAGGCGCTGGCCTCGGACACGCGGCAGGCCCTGCTGGGTCTGCTGACGCATCAGGTGCTGAACGTGTCGGAGCTGGCATCGGCGATGAACCTGCCGCATTCCACCGTCAGCTTCAACATCAACCAGCTGCAGGCGGTGGGACTGGTGTCGGTGGAGGTGGAGCCCGGCACGCGCGGCCAGCAGAAGCTGTGCTCCAAGCGCTATGACGAGGTGCGCCTGCGGCTGCCCGGCGCGGCGATCGAGTCACGGCCCGACGTCATCTCGATCAGCATGCCGATCGGCAGCTACCGCCATGTCGAGGCCAAGCCCACCTGCGGCCTGGTCAGCGAGACCAAGATCATCGGCATGCTGGACGACTCGCGCTCCTTCTTCGAGCCGGAGCACGTCTATGCGCAGCTGCTGTGGTTCGGCGGCTCGGGCTACGTGGACTACGCCTTCCCGAACAACCTGCCCTACGGCGCGGTGCCCAGCCAGCTGGAGCTGTCGATGGAGCTGTGCTCGGAGGCGCCGCAGTTCAACGAGGACTGGCCGTCGGACATCACGCTGTGGATCAACGACAAGGAGATCGGCACCTGGACCAGCCCCGGCGACTATGGCGGGAAGCCCTCGCTGCTGATGCCGAGCTGGTGGCAGGTGGACCGCACGACGCATGGCTTGCTCAAGCAGTGGAGCGTCGGCGAACAGGGCTCGATGATCGACGGCGTCGCGCTGGGCCCGGTGAAGATCGCCGACCTGGACCTGCCGCAGACCAACCACATCAAGGTCAGGCTGGGCGTCAAGGAGGACGCCCGCAATCGCGGTGGCCTCAACCTGTTCGGACGCAAGTTCGGCAACTACCCGCAGGACATCGTGATGCGAATCGCGTTCGACTTTCCTCGCGGGCAGGGGCCGGACGCGGTGAACAACGAGCCGAAGACCTCGCCCGCGGCGGCCCGCCGGCCCCCACGACAGGTGCGCTGAGCGTTCAGATCGCGATGGCGTCGAAGGACGTCGCGGCCTTCGTCTCGGGCCACAGCGCCAGTCCCCCGGCCAGGCTCCACGCCTGCCCGTGGCCGAGGCGGCGAAGCGCCCGAGCCGCCTGCGCGCTGCGGTTGCCGCTGCGGCAGAAGAACACCACCGGCGTGTCGGCCGGCAGGTCGCGCCAGCGCGGCAGCGCATTGACCAGCGTCGACAGCGGCACCGATTCCGGCGCCAATTCCTCGGTCGGACTCAATCTCGCCTCGTAGGCCTCGCGGACGTCCACCAGCACCGGCTTGGGCCCGACGCCATCGCACAGCAGCGCCTGCAGGCCGGCGACGTCGAGTTCGACGCGCTCCACCGCCCGCGCGCAATCCACGCGCGCACCGCAAGCCATGGTCTGGTACTCGGTTGGCGCGAGGTCGCGCTCCAGCTCGGCCTTCTCCATCGCGAAGGCCTCGGCGCTGAGCCGTCCCTTCAGCACCCCTTCCAGCAGCGGCTGCGCGCCGCACTCCACGGCCAAGGTCGTCGCGAAGCGGTCGTCGTAGTCGTGGCCCGGCAGCAGCAGACCCTGCGCGCCGACATGGCGCTCGAGCGTCTTCAGCGACGCCCCATAGGCGCTCGGCGCGCTCTGCGCGAAATCGCTGCGGCCCAGCGCGCCGGGCATCACCGTATCGCCGACGAAGGCGGCGATCAGCGCATCGCCGGTGTGCAGCAGGTAGGCCGTCGAATCCTCGGTGTGGCCCGGCAGCGCGAGCCGCGCCAGCCGGTGCGCGCCGAGTTCGATGGACTCGAGCTCCTTCGGCCAGCCGAGCCCGTCGACGCGATCCGCCGATGCCGCGGCATCGAGCAGCCCCACCACCGCATCGCGCAGCGCCTGGGCCGACGAGGCGTGATCGCCATGGCTGTGCGTATCCAGGATCGCCGCGAGCGTCAGCCCGCGACATCTCATCCACTGCGCCAGCGTGCCTGTGAGCTCGGGCAGCGGATCGATCACCACGCAGCGGCGGCTGGCGGCATCGGCCACGACATAGCAGCAGGCGCCATCGACGGCGAAGCGCGTCACCAGTTCCGGCGCCTGCGGTGTCTCGTCGGAAGCGGGCATCTGGCAGGTCGCGCGCAGCGACGCGCCACAGGCGCGCAGGCGGCGGCAGGCTTCGTCGATGGTGGCGTCGGCATCCGCGGCGCCGAAGGACAGCCGCACCGCCGAGGCGGCGCGCGCCGCCGGCAGGCCCATCGCCTGCAGCACGTAGCTGGGCTGCGCCTTGGACGCGCCACAGGCCGAGCCGCCGCTGACGCGCAGCCCGGCGGCGTCGAACAGGTCGAGCAGCAGCTTCGCGCTCAGGCCCGGCACGGAGACATTGAGCGTCGTGGGCAGGCTGATGTCGAACGGCGCGTTGAAGACGACGCCGGGGAAGGCCTCGGTGAGCGCATCGGCCAGGCGCTGGCGGCGATCCAGCAATTCGCCGAGCGAGGCGAAGGTGCCGCCTTGTTCGAGCGCGTCCAGCACGGCGCCCAGTGCCGCGATGCCGGCCATGTTCTCGGTGCCGGAGCGCAGCGCGCCTTCCTGGCCGCCGCCGGCCAGCAGCGGCGTGAACGGCGCGCCGTCGCGCACGTAGAGCATGCCGATGCCCTTGGGCGCATAGAGCTTGTGGCCGGAGAACGGCGCGTAATCGATCGCGCGTTCGCCGAGCAGCAGCGGCAGCTTGCCCAGGGCCTGCACGCCGTCGACCAGCCACAGCGCGCCGGTACCGCGCAGCGCGTCGGCGATGCCGTCCAGGTCGCTGATCACGCCGGTCTCGTTGTTGGCGGCCATCGTGCAGACCAGCCCCGCCGCGCCCGCCTGCGCGCGCAGCCAGCCGAGCTCATGGCGGCCGTCCAGGCCAACGGGGATCGGCACGATCTCCAGGTCCAGGCCCAGCAACGCATTCCAGTGCTTCAGCGCTTCTGGCACGGCCTTGTGCTCGGTGGCGCCATACAGCAGGCGCGGCGGGATGGCTTCACCCGCCTCGCGGCGCTGGCGCAGCGCGGTCAGCGCGGACAGGACGGCGGTCTGGATGCCCTCGGTCGCGCCGCTGGTGAAGAGCAGCCGGCCCGAAGGGGCGCCGAGCACGCGGCGGGCGGTGGCGCGCACTTCGTCGAGCCGGGCGCGGGCCTTGAGACCGCTGCCATGGATGCTGCTCGGATTCCCGAAGGCCTCGGCCATCACGGACAGCGCGGCGTCGCGGGCCTGCGGCAGGACAGGGGTGGTGGCGTTGGCGTCGAGATAGATTTCCATGGCCGGGGATTGTCGGAAGCCACCCGTGGAATCCGCATGCAAAATCCGCCTTTGCATAGCCGATTTCGGCAATTCAATTCCAAGGACCGAGGCAATGGCGAAACTGGATTCCATCGACCGCAAGATCCTGCAGGCCTTGCAGCAGGATGCCTCGATCCAGGTCAGCGACCTGGCCGCGGAAGTCGGGTTGTCGACGACCCCCTGCTGGCGCCGGGTGCAGCGCCTGAAGGAGGCCGGGGTCATCACGCGCAACGTGATGCTGGTGGATCCGCGGAAGGTGAACGTCGGGGTGACGGTGTTCGTGTCGGTGCGGACCAGCATGCATTCGCAGGGCTGGTTCGAGCAGTTCCGGGCGGCGGTCGAAGCGATTCCCGAGGTGGTCGAGTTCTACCGGATGAGCGGCGACGTGGATTACCTGCTGCGCGTGGTGGTGCCCGACATCGCCGCGTACGACCAGGTCTACAAGCGGCTCATCGCGGGGACGCAGCTGTCGGACGTCAGCTCGAGCTTCGCGATGGAAGAGCTGAAGTTCACGACGGCGTTGCCCTTGTCCTATATCGACTGAGCGGCTGTGGGGCCGTCGCGACGACGGCTGGCGATTCCTTCGATTTCTCCCTGCCGCCGTGAATGCACGCATGAGCGGGAACTAGCAAGCGTTGCTCAGTTCATCGAACGGTCGTCCTGACTCCGATTCGGGATCCGGGATCCTTCACCCGGATTGATCGATGCGCAGGTGCCATCCACTGGTGCCATTCCGGCTCGGTACGGCGAGCCGGGTTGCACGACGCGCGCCGGAAAGTCCATCCCGCTTCGCCCTTGCTGGCGACAACCTGAGCGCTGCGCAGACTGGCTGCATACCCGTCGGGTATCGCGCAGTCGGACTGGGCGCGTCGCACACCAGGCCGTGTTGATCTTGAAAGAGAGACTTTTCATGTCGATGCAAGAACTGACCCTGGAAGAGATGGATCGCGTGCATGGCGGCAGGGGGCAACTGCTGAAGAAAGCCGCGGAGGGTTGTGCTGTCGGCGCGTCGGCCGGCTCCAGCACGGCGGCAGAAGGATATGGCCTGCTGGGCGGGATGGCTGGATGTCTGGCCGGCGCTTCTGTCGCCATGATGAACGGCAGCACGGCAGCCCAGACAGCGGCCGGCTGGGCTGCCGGAGCGGGTTTCGGCCCTTACGCGGGAAGTTCCATGAACGTGTCTGCCGCGAACTATGAGAACTCGATGGATAGGGCGAATCCGCCTCGCCGGATGAGCTCCATCTGATCGTCGTCTCGACCAACCCGGCGGCGGTCCACCGTTGGTCGCCGCCATTCCGCGATAGCGCCGGAATCTCTTCTATGCAAATTGACTGCTCAACTATCCGGGTCCTCGTGATCGTGCTGTCGGGATTGGTCGGCCATCTCATCACCGGCCGCCCCGTCGTCGCGACCCTCGTCGGCCTCGTCCTCTCGGAAATCGTCGGAAGGCTGTGTGAACGACGAGTGGCTCGACGATCAGAAAGAGATGCCGCTCGCTCAGACGAAAGGCGGGCGGCGGACGGAGAGTAAGGGCCTGATCACCATCTCAACCACCGCCGCCCGGCGACCGCCCCCAGCGCCGCCGACAGCCCCATGCCCAGCACGTACCAGATCGCGACGAAGGGCGCAGCCATCTCCGGGCAGTGCAGCGAATAGACGCACGCCCCCACCGCGCCCGCGAGCCAGCCAGCCGCCGCGCCCGTCAACGCGGGCCGCGTCGGCGCCAGGCCCCGCAGCGCCCATAGCAGTGCCACGCCGATCGGCAGCGCCGTCGCCGTGACGTTGAACACGCAGGTGCGCCAGGTCGTGCCCAGCACCAGCGGCGCGCGCGCCGCGGGCTCCGCCATCCACAGCACCGCCGCCGCCCAGATCCACAGCAGCGACACCGGCAGCCACACGCCCAGCCACCAGCCGCCCATGCGCACGCCCGGATGCCCGAGCCGGAACACCACGATCAGCCCCGTCCCCGCGACCGACAACGGCATCGCCACCTTCTGCCAGAACGCGGCCGTCCCCATCACCGCGGCCAGATCCGCCCGGATGCCGTAGGCGGCCTGCACCCAAGCGAGCGCGAGCGCCACGCCGACCATCAGCGCGATCGCGAAGCGCCGCTCCCCGGCGCGCGCCGGCACCGGGCCGGCGTCGCGCGCCAGCAGCCCGATCAGCTCGTCCGTCTTCATGTCATGTCCTTCCATAGCCGCGCCAGCGCCTTGAGCCCGCGGTGCACGCCCACCTTCACCGCCGACTCGCTCATGCCCGTCAGCCGCGCCGTCTCCTGCACCGACAGCCCTTCCAGCTTCGTATGCAGGATCGGGAGCCGCTGATGCGTCGGCAGTTGCTCCAGCATCTGGCCCAGATCCCGCCGCGCCTCGCCGGCCTCGTGATCCGCGCTCGCGAAGACCGCCAGGTCGTCGTCCAGCGGATCGTTCAGCGCGTCGTGACGCTCGCGCCGCCGCCACAGGTCCACGAGCTTGTAGCGCGCCACCGCGTGCACCCAGGCCGTCAGCGGCTCGCCGCGGCGGTAGCTCTGGCGCTGCGTGTGCACCGCCATCAACGTCTCCTGCACCAGGTCCTCGACCTCGTCCGGCAGTTGCTGCAGCCGGCGGCGGAAGTACCCGCGCAGCAATCCGCCCAGGCGCTGCAGGAAGCGGTGGTAAGCCGCCGCATCCCCATCCAGCCCGGCAACGAACAGGTCGTGCAGCTCATGCTCGGTCGCGATCACGGAATCTATTCGCGTCATGGGGACGGAAGGTTACAGCGGGCCTCAAAAAAATAGTTGAGGCGTTTTCACCTGCCGCTGTAACCCGGCGCGCGTTCGCCACGAACTAGCTTGCGGATCGCTGCAGGAACCGCCTGAGGCATCCCCGGCACAACGCCATTCATTCAATTCGTTCAACCGCACAAGGAGTTCCACATGAAGACCACCGCTCTGAGCATGGCCCTCGTCACCCTGACCGCCCTGTCCGCCTCCGCGATGGCACAGGACGCCAAGCCCGCCGCCAGTGACAAGGAGCGCTGCTACGGCGTCGCGATGGCCGGCAAGAACGACTGCGCCGCCGGCCCCGGCACGACCTGCGCCGGCACCGCGAAGGCCGACTACCAGGCCAACGCGTGGAAGTACGTGCCGGCCGGCACCTGCACTGCGATCAAGACGCCCAAGGGCATGGGCTCGCTGTCGCCGGTGAAGTCCTGATCGGACCCGCGCCATGACACACGCGCTGGGCGCGGGCCTGGGCTTCAAGCCGGACTTCGCGGAGGACGCGCTCGCCGCGTGCCACGCGGGTCTCTGGTTTGAAGTCCATCCCGAGAACTACCTCGTCGCGGGCGGCCCGCGCCTGGCGCTGCTCGAGGCCGTGCGCGCGGTGCATCCGCTGTCGCTGCATGGCGTTTCGGCGTCGCTGGGCGGGCCCGGGCCGATCGACGCGGGCCACCTGCGGCGCTTCGCCGCGCTCGCGGACCGGCTGCAGCCGGCGCTGATCTCGGAGCACCTGGCCTGGAGCCGCTTCGGCGGCGCCTATGCGCCCGACCTGCTGCCGCTGCCGCGATCGACCGAGGCACTGCACCGCGTCGCCGCCAACATCGGCCGCCTGCAGGACGCACTGCGCCGGCGCGTGGCCATCGAGAACCCGTCCCACTACCTGCGCCTGGCGCATGACTGGGACGAGGTCGAATTCCTTCACGAGCTGGTCCGCCGCACAGGCTGTGGCCTGCTCGTGGACGTCAACAACGTCGTCGTCTCCGCAGCCAACATCGGCCTCGACGCCACGGCGTGGATCGACGCCATCGACGGCGCGGCCGTGATGGAGGTCCACATCGCCGGCCATCGCGCGGATGCCGATCCGGCCAGCGGCCTGCTGATCGACAGCCATGACGCGCCGGTCGCCCCACGGGTGTGGACGCTGCTGGAGCGCCTGACCGCGCGCATCGGCCCGAAGCCGACGCTGCTTGAGCGCGACAGCGACCTGCCGCCCTTCGCCGAGCTGATCGCCGAGCGCGGGCGGGCCCAAGCCGTGCTCGATGCGGTGGCCCGCGCGCAGGAGGTGCCCGCATGACGCTCGACGAGTTCCAGGAAAGCTTTTGGCGCGATCTGTGGGCGCCGGCCGATGGCACCGCCAGACCGCCCGCAGGCTTGGCCGTCTATCGCAACACCGCGCTCAAAGGCTGCGTCGATGCGCTGAGATCGCTGTATCCGGCAGTGCATCGATTGACAGGCGGCGCTTGGATGGAAGCAGCCGCGCTCGACTTCGTCCGCGCCGATCCTCCGGCTGGTGGCGAGCTCCAGCACTACGGCGAACGCTTTCCCGCCTTCCTCGACCGAGCGCTGGCAGGGGGCGATCTGCCCTGGCTGAGCGCCGTCGCCCGTCTGGACAGGCTCTGGAGCGAAAGCCATGTCGCCGCGGACGCGCCGGTGATGGGCCTGACGGCGCTGATGCGAATCGACGCGGATCGGCTGGCCCCAGCGCAGTTGGCGCCTCATCCCGCGGCGCGCTGGCAGTGGTGCGCCGATTGGCCTGCATTCAGCTTGTGGCAAGCCGCCCGCAGCGGCGCCGCCGATCCCAATCCACCGCACTGGAATGGCCAGGGCGCATTGCTCTGCCGCCCCGAAGGCGCGGTCCTCGCGCTCGAGATCGGCGCCTCAGACGCCGCGCTGCTCGACGCTTGCGCCGCCGGCCAGCCACTGGGCGCGGCGCTCGACGGCGTCCACGCCCGGTTCCCCTGCTTCGACCCCGGCGCCTCGCTGGGCCGGTTGCTTCAGCACGGCGCCTTCGCCACCCTCACCGAGACCTCACCATGAACACGACCTCCTCCACCGTCCGGGCCGCCGCGCCGGCCTCCCCGTCCCGCTCGCCGGGCGCGCTGCTCGAGGCGCTGCGCGCTCGGCTCGAGCGTTGGATCTCCTTCGACCTGATCGCCCTCGCCTGCCGCTTCAGCATCGCGGGCGTGTTCTGGCTGTCCGGCCGGACCAAGGTGGAGGGTCTCTTCACGCTGACCGACACCACCTTCCTGCTGTTCCGCGAGGATTACGCCCTGCCGCTGATCCCGCCCGAGATCGCCGCCTACCTCGCCACCGGGGCCGAGCACCTGCTGCCCATCCTGCTGGTGCTGGGCCTGTGCACGCGGGCGGCGGCGCTGGGCGTGCTGGCGATGACGGCGGTCATCCAGACCTTCGTCTACCCGGCGGCCTGGCCCACTCACCTCAGCTGGGCCGCGCCCATGCTGCTGCTGCTGGGCCGGGGCCCGGGCCGCTGGTCGCTGGACCACGTCATCGGATGGGGTTCCACGCGCCGCCCTTGAAACGTCAAGACCGGTCCATATAATCCTTGCTGCTAGCACTCGCGATCGTCGAGTGCTAACAAGCCCCGAGCCGCGAGACCCGGGGCTTACTTCTTGTGATGGGCTGGCCGGGGCGAACAGCGCCCGGCGGGTCCAGGAATCAAGTCTGCACAGTCAAGGAGATCTGATGAAACTGCGTCCTCTGCACGATCGCGTGATCGTTAAGCGCCTGGAAAACGAAACCAAGACGGCCTCCGGCATCGTCATCCCCGACAACGCCGCCGAGAAGCCCGACCAGGGCGAGGTGCTGGCCGTCGGTCCGGGCAAGCGCAACGACAAGGGTGAGTTCATCGCCCTGAACGTCGCCGTCGGCGACCGCGTGCTGTTCGGCAAGTACAGCGGCCAGACCGTCAAGGTCGACGGCGAAGAACTGCTCGTCATGCGCGAGGAAGACCTCTTCGCCGTCGTCGCCAAGTAAAGCTACTGCGCGGCGCGCTGGCGTCGTCGGGCGGTGCTCGGGATCCTCACGACCTCAAGGTCGCTCCGGTCCCTCCGCTCCCCCCTCCTAGCCAGCCCACCGCTCGCTACGCTTTCCTCGGCAACGACCCGAGCAGTGGCGTGGCAGTCCATTCATAGATCAGATTCGGAGAATTTCTCATGGCAGCAAAAGACGTGGTCTTCGGCGGCGAGGCCCGTGCCCGCATGGTCGAAGGCGTGAACATCCTGGCCAACGCGGTCAAGGTCACGCTGGGCCCCAAGGGCCGCAACGTGGTGCTGGAGCGCTCGTTCGGCGCCCCCACCGTCACCAAGGACGGTGTCTCGGTCGCCAAGGAGATCGAGCTCAAGGACAAGCTGCAGAACATGGGCGCCCAGATGGTCAAGGAAGTCGCTTCCAAGACCTCGGACAACGCCGGTGACGGCACCACCACCGCCACCGTGCTGGCCCAGGCCATCGTGCGCGAAGGCATGAAGTACGTGGCCGCCGGCATGAACCCGATGGACCTCAAGCGCGGCATCGACAAGGCCGTCACCGCCCTGGTCGAGCAGCTGAAGAAGGCCTCCAAGGCCACCACGACCTCCAAGGAAATCGCCCAGGTCGGCACGATCTCGGCCAACTCCGACGACTCGATCGGCCAGATCATCGCCGAGGCGATGGACAAGGTCGGCAAGGAAGGCGTCATCACCGTCGAGGACGGCAAGTCGCTGAACAACGAGCTGGACGTCGTCGAAGGCATGCAGTTCGACCGCGGCTACCTGTCGCCGTACTTCATCAACAACCCGGAGAAGCAGTCGGCGATCCTGGACAACCCCTTCGTCCTGCTCTACGACAAGAAGATCTCCAACATCCGTGACCTGCTGCCGACGCTGGAAGCCGTCGCCAAGGCCGGCCGTCCGCTGCTGATCATCGCGGAAGAAGTCGACGGCGAAGCGCTGGCGACCCTGGTGGTCAACACCATCCGCGGCATCCTGAAGGTCGTGGCCGTGAAGGCGCCGGGCTTCGGCGACCGCCGCAAGGCCATGCTGGAAGACATCGCCATCCTGACCGGCGGCAAGGTGATCGCCGAGGAAGTGGGCCTGTCGCTCGAGAAGGTCACGCTGGCTGACCTGGGCCAGGCCAAGCGCGTCGAAGTGGGCAAGGAAAACACCACCATCATCGACGGCAACGGCGCCGGCAGCGACATCGAGTCGCGCGTCAAGCAGATCCGCGCCCAGATCGAGGAAGCCACCAGCGACTACGACCGCGAGAAGCTGCAGGAGCGCGTGGCCAAGCTGGCTGGCGGCGTGGCCGTCATCAAGGTCGGTGCCGCCACCGAAGTCGAGATGAAGGAGAAGAAGGCCCGTGTCGAAGACGCGCTGCACGCCACCCGCGCCGCCGTCGAGGAAGGCATCGTGGCCGGCGGCGGTGTCGCGCTGCTGCGCGCCCGTCAGGCCGCTGGCGAGATCAAGGGCGACAACGCCGACCAGGACGCCGGCATCAAGCTGATCCTGAAGGCCATCGAAGCCCCGCTGCGCGAGATCGTCTACAACGCCGGCGAGGAAAGCTCGGTCGTCGTCAACAACGTGCTGGCCGGCAAGGGCAACCACGGCTACAACGCCGCCAACGGCACGTACGGCGACATGATCGAGATGGGCATCCTGGACCCGACCAAGGTGACCCGCACCGCGCTGCAGAACGCCGCGTCCGTGGCCTCGCTGATGCTGACGACCGAGTGCATGGTCGCCGAAGCGCCGAAGGACGAGTCCGCGGCCCCGGCCATGCCCGGCGGCATGGGCGGCATGGGCATGGACATGTGATGTCCGCCTGAGCCCGGCGGTCGGCCCTCTGGCGCCGCCCGTCACCGCTCTCGAGAGGGGTCGCTTCGGCGACCCCTTTTTTCTTTGGCCCGGCGATGATGTTTCCGCCCATTCCTGTTTCGGTTGGATACGCTTCGGGCGCCTGGCTTGCTCTCCCGCGTATCGCGATTCGCACAGAATCGATCGTCACCGCCGGCCACGGCGGCGGGTCCCCATCGGGCTTTCCCTCACTCGCACGGCCCCACGGTCCTGGGGGATGTCACATGAATCAGGGGCGACCATAATGCGCTGACAACTTGTCACAAAAGATGGCCCAAGCATCTTCGCCCTCCCTCCAGACGCTCGTCGACGAGACCCTCGCGCACGTGCCAGGGCTTGCCCACGCGGTCTACAACGGCCTGCAGGACGAGCTCAAGAGCCGGCTCGAGCACCATCAGCTGCTCGCCGGCTGGTCCAAGCGGCGTGCGCATTTCGCGTCCGACTTCGAGGCCTCGCTGACCCGGCTGCTCACGCTGGCGCGCGAGGGCGGCGATCCGCTGCAGAAGGACCGGCAGAAGACCCAGGCGCGCAGCAACCCGTTCGACGACCTCGCGTTGAGCCTGGTCGACGAAGGGCAGGCGCTGAAGGATGTAGCGCTGGCGCATGTGATGTCGGCGATCGAGGACCAGTCCAGGGCCGAGCTGCACCAGCTGGGCAACTTCTTCGCCGCGCTGCGCGGCATCGCCCGGCCGCTGAAGAACGACAACCCGCTGCGCGCCGCGCTGTTCGCACAGGCGCTGGCGCGCGCGATCGAGGGCGTGGACCTCGACGCCGACGGCCGCTACGCGCTGATGCGCCTGGCGGCGCATCCGCTCGCGACCAAGCTGCAGCCGATTTACGCGCGGCTGTGCCAGGGACTGCGCCAGGCGCATCTCACCGGCATGCTGACGAGCCACGGCGCCGCGCTGAAGGAATCCGACCTGCGCCTGCGCCAGTTCAAGAGCGTCACCGAGGCGCCGAACACGCAGAACGCGACGCTCGATCAGGTCGCGATGAAGCTGGACCTGATGAACACGCGCAACGCCGAGCTGGCGCCGGCCGTCGCGCGGCCGGCCAACGGCGCGGCGCCCCCGCCCGGTCCGGCGCCCAGACTGGGACCGGGCGTCGGCGCGCCGGGCACCGACCTGCTCTCGCGCCTGTATGACCAGATCCTGGCCGACGACAGCCTGCAGCCGCCGCTGAAGGTGCTGATGGGCCGGCTGCAGGTGGCGATCGTGCGGCTGTCCCGCGCGGACGCCACGCTGCTGCGCCGCCAGGATCATCCGACCTGGCAGTTGTTGAACCGCATCGCGGCCCATGGCGCCGGCTTCCAGCGCGCGGACGACAGCGAGCTCAAGGCCTTCCTGCAGTTCCTGGAGCGCGTCATCCAGCCGCTGCTGGACAGCGCCCATCCGTCGGCGCTGCAGTTCCAGCAGGCGCTGAGCGAGGTCGACGCGCACATCCGCGCGCAGGCCGAGGCCCGCGGCCAGCGCAGCGCGCTGGCGCTGGAGCGGCTGGACCGCGAGCAGCGCCGCCAGGAGTGGCAGCGCATGCTGCGCGACCAGCTGCAGCACCAGCTCGACGACGCCCATGCCGGCAAGCTGATGCGCCGCTTCCTGCTCGGCCCCTGGGTCGAGGTCATCGCGCAGGCGATGGTGCAGCACGGCCGCGACGCGGTCGAGGCGCAGACCTACATCGAACTGGTCGACGCGCTGCTGAGCAGCGTCTCGCCGCAGCCCGACGAGGCGGCGCGCCAGCGCTTGCGCGGCCAGCTTCCGGACCTGATCCGCGCGCTGGAGCGAGGGATGGATGCGATCGCGCTGCCGCAGATGCAGCGCCAGACCTTCCTCGACGAACTGATGCGCCAGCACGGCCGCGTGCTGCGCGGGCTGCCGGCGGTCGAGCAGGCCGCGCCCGCCGCGCCCGCGCCGCGCCGCCCGGCGCAGACGCCGGAGGAACTGCTGCAGCAGCTGCTGGACGAGCGCGAGTCGCAACTCCCGTCGCGATGGGCCTTCGAGCGGGTCGACCGCGGTCAGCTGCCGACGGTGCCGGTGGCGCTCTACAGCGAAGAGCACTCGCCGCATGCGCGCGCCGCGCTGCAGGACTGGATCGCCGGGGTGCACATCGGCGGCTGGTACCACCTGTTCCTGCAGAGCGAATGGATCACCGCGCAGGTGGCCTGGATCAGCGACAGCCGGCAGATGTTCCTGTTCATCGGGCAGGTGTCCGACGAGCGCCACTCATTGACGCGCGGCGCGCTGGAACAGCTGGTCGCCAATGGGCTGATCACCCAGCTCGAGCACGAGCCGCTGCTGCAGCGCGCGATCGGCACGCTGATGCAGGACCTGGACCGCGCGCCGGGCCACTGACCGGCAGGCGCCGGCGCGGAACCGGTCGGCCGGTTCAGGTCACAATGCGCCCGCCTCGCGCCTTCGCCGCGGGGCCGTCCCCTGCCCGATGCCCGCCGTGTCCCGAGATCTCCGCGCCCTTCCCCGTTTCTCCGGCCTTTCCATGGGTCCGTCCGCTGGCCTTTCCACTGGCCTGCGCGGCCTTCGCGGCCTGATGCTGATCGCCGCAATCACCGCCACGGCCGCCTTGATGGCCTCTTCCGCATGGGCCTCGCCAGCAGGGTCGGGGCAGACGGTGCCGCCCAATCCCCCCGCCGGTCAGCAGGCGCCAACGCCCGCGGCCGACCAGGCGCAGCGGCCCCGCCTCGGCCTGGTGCTGTCCGGCGGCGGCGCGCGCGGGCTGGCGCACGTCGGCGTGCTGAAGGTGCTCGAGCGCGAGCACATCCCCGTGGACATCATCACCGGCACCTCGATGGGCGCGATCATCGGCGGGCTCTATGCCAGCGGCATGACCGCCGACGACCTGGACCGGGAGCTGACGAAGATCGCCTGGGACCGGCTGTTCGCCAGCCGCGTCGATCGGCAGGATCTGTCCCAGCGCCGCAAGGAGGAGGACTTCGAGTTCTCCGCGACGATCGAATTCGGCCTGCGCGACGGCGAAGTCCGCGTGCCCACCGGCACGCTGTCCAGCCGCGGCCTGGAGGCGCTGCTGCGCCGCCTCACGCTGCCGGTGCGCAACGTGCGGCAGTTCGACCGGCTGCCGACGCCGTTCCGCGCCGTCGCCACCGACATGGAGAACGGCCATGAGCGCATCCTCGCGGAGGGCGACCTCGCGCTGGCACTGCGCTCCAGCATGAGCGTGCCGGGGGTGTTCGCGCCGGTCGAGTGGGAGGACCGCATCCTCGGCGACGGCGGCCTCGTGAACAACCTGCCGGTGGACGTCGCGCGCGAGATGGGCGCGACGCGGCTGATCGCGATCAACGTCGGCACGCCGGTGGGCGGGCGCGAGACGCTGAACTCGCTGATCGGGCTGACGGCGCAGATGATCAACATCCTCACCGAGCAGAACGTGCAGCGCTCGATCGCCAGCATGAGCGCCGGCGAGGACCTGCTGATCACGCCGCAACTGGGCGCGCTGAGTTCGGGCGACTTCGACAAGGTGCAGGCCTTCATCCGCGCCGGCGAGGAGGCCGCCGAGCGCGCGCTGCCGCAGCTGCGCGCCTATGCCGTCGATGACCGCAGCTACGCCGACTGGCAGATCGCGCGCACCGGCCTGAAGCCGCCGGCGGTGGTGCTGGCGGCGGTGAAGCTGGAGGGTTCCGACAACACCAACCCGGAGCGCTTCCGCAGCCAGCTGGAATCCAAGCCCGGCCAGGCCTTCAACAACGAGAGCGCCGAGCGCGACATGCGCTTCCTGTCCTCCAGCGGCGACTACAACCGCGTCGACTATCACGTCGAGCAGCGCGCCGAGGGCGAGACGCTGGTCTTCAACATGGAGGACAAGCCCTGGGGGCCGAACTACTTCCGGGTCGGCATGGATCTGTCGACCGACTCGGGCGGCGACAGCTTCTTCAACCTGCGCGTGAGCCACAACCGCCATTGGCTGACCGACAAGGGCACCGAGTGGCGCAACCAGGTCACGATCGGCGAGACGCCGCGGCTGTACACCGAGCTCTATCACCCGCTGGGGATCAAGCTGGGGATTTCGGACGACTGGTTCGCCAGCGTCTGGGCCGAGGCCAACCAGCGCAAGCAGATCGTCTACGGGAACAACGATCCGGACGATGCCAACCTCGGCCAGGCGCGGCTGGTGCGGCGCGACGCGTCGATCGGGCTGGACGTCGGGCAGCCCTGGGGCCGGCTCGGCGAGGTGCGGCTGGGCGTGATCAGCCAGATCCGCCACGCGCGGCCCGACCTGATCACCGCCATCACGCCCGAAATGGGCAAGCTGCGCTGGACCAGTTATGAGCGCGGCTTCCGCTTCCGCACGGTGGTCGACCAACTGGACTACGCCAACTTCCCGCAGCACGGCTACCGGTTCAACGTCGACGCGGAAGGCGGCCGGCAGGACAACCGCAACCTCAACAGCGGCCGCTTCCTGCGCCTGAAGATGGATGGGAACGTGGTGCGCAGCTTCGGCGGCCACACCTTCAGCCTGTACGCGCGCGGCGTGGCCTCGCAGCAGCCGGACGAGACCGGCCTGGGCGGCGACACGCTGGGCGGTTTCCATCAGCTCTCGGGCTACAAGCCGAACCAGCTCAGCGGCAACTCGCTGCTGTTCACGCGGGCGACCTATTACCGGCGGCTGAACGACTCGCCGCTGTTCTCGCGGGGATTCTTCGTCGGCGGCACGCTGGAGGCGGGCAACACCTGGCTCTCGCGCCACGACATCAGCCTCAAGGACATGCGCTATGCGAGCAGCCTGTTCCTGGGCTCGGACACTGGGCTGGGGCCGCTGTACGTGGGCGTCGGCTACGCGCCGCGCGGCGGCACCGCCTTCTACGTGTTCATCGGCCGGCCGTGACCTGAAGCGCGCCGGTCAGTGGCCGGCGGCGTCTTCGTCTTCCGCGCCGCCTTCGGCGCTGCTCTGCGGCTCACCGGCGCCGGCCTCGCCGAGGCCTTCATCATCCTCGTCGTACGGCTCGCGCGGCGGGCGGTGCGCCCAGTCGTAGATCACTTCGGCGACGTCCTCGAGCCCCTGCTTGCTCAGCGCCGAGAACAGCGTGATCGCGATGTCCGAATCCTCGGTCGCGAGCACGGCCAGTTCCTTCTGCACCTGGGCCACGATCGCGCTGCCTTCCTTGCGGTTGAGCTTGTCGGCCTTGGTCAGCACGACCAGCAGGCTGACCTCGCCGGCCGTCACGCGGTCGGAGACGAACTCCAGCAGTTGCTTGTCGAGGTCGGTCAGGCCCAGGCGCGAGTCCACCATCAGCACGACCCCGGACAGCGATTCGCGCTCGCTGAGGTAGTCGGCCATGACGCGCTGCCAGCGCAGCTTGGCATCGCGCGCGACGGCCGCGTAGCCGTAGCCGGGCAGGTCGGCGAACAGCGCGTCCGGCGCGTCGCGGGGGCCGACGGCGAACAGGTTGATGTGCTGCGTGCGGCCCGGCGTCTTGGACGCGAAGGCCAGCCGCTTCTGCTGCGCCAGCGTGTTCACGGCGGTGGACTTGCCGGCGTTGGAGCGGCCGACGAAGGCGATCTCCGGCAACTGGCGTGGCGTCAGGTCTTGCGCCAGGGCCTCGCCTTCGCCCGCGATCGCGGCGCCGGCATCGCCCTCGGGCGCGCCGGCGTCATCGAAGGGCCCGCCGTCGAATTCACCGGCGGCCTCGGCGGCTTCGCGCGCGGCGCGCGCCTCGGCGGGCAGCACGCCGTTGACCGGCAGGTGGCGCAGCTGGCTCGCGGTGGTCAGGAAGCGGGCGGTGTGGGTCCAGGCCAAGGCGCGCTTGCCGGGCGTCATCGGTTCGCTGCTGACGGGCTTGGCGGCCGGGGCCAGGCCTTGCTCGCGGGCCTTGGCGTCGGCCTTGGCCTTGGCGCTCGCCTTCGCGCGCATGCCGGTCTTCCCGGGCCCTTGCTTCTTCTTTGGCGCTCCCGGGCGACCCGTGCCACGGCCTGCGGGTTTCCCTGGGGCCGCCGAAGCGGGTTTCTTGTTGGAATCGGTCATCGCGCTGCGGGGCTCAAAAGAGGTGCCATTGTAAGATCCCGCGCTTGCGCTCACCCGACCCTCAACATTCATGAAGACTGCCGCTTTCTTGTTGTCGAGTATGGTTCTGATGTCCGGCGCCGCCATCGCCGCCGAACCGCAAGCAGCCGCCAAGCCGGATCTGACCAAGGGTCAGGCCATCAGCTCCCAGGTCTGCGCCGCCTGCCACACCGCCGACGGCTCCCGCGGCAGTCCCGCCAACCCCATCATCGCCGGCCAGCACGCCGACTATCTGGCCAAGCAGCTGCACGAGTTCAAGTCGGGCAAGCGCAAGAACCCGGTGATGTCGGGCATGGCCGCGCCGCTGTCGGACGACGACATCCGCAACGTGGCCGCGTTCTACGCGAGCAAGGGCGCCAAGCCCGGCTTCGCGAAGAACAAGGAGCTGATCACGCTGGGCGAGAAGATCTATCGCGGCGGCATCGCGGACAAGCAGGTGCCGGCCTGCGCCGGCTGTCACAGCCCGAATGGCGCCGGCATCCCCGCGCAGTACCCGCGCCTGGGCGGCCAGCACAGCGACTACACCGAGGCCCAGCTGACCGCGTTCCGCGCCGGCGGCCGTCCGAACAGCCCGCAGATGCTGGCGATCGCCGCCAAGATGAGCGATCGCGAGATCAAGGCCGTCTCGGACTACATCGCGGGGCTGCGCTGACCCCAGTCGACGGTTGACGGCCCTCGCCCGGTCCGCCGCGCCGGGCGACGAGAATGCCGCCCATGACCGAGAAGTCCCCCGATCGTCCCCTCCGGCCCGCGGCCCCTGCGGTGGCCCGCGCCGCGCTTGACGACGCGCTCGAGCTGCTGGCGTCGATGCGCTTCGCGATCGCGCTGCTGACGGTGATCTGCATCGCCTCCGTGATCGGCACGGTGGTGCAGCAGCAGCAGCCGATGACGAACTACGTCAACCAGTTCGGGCCGTTCTGGTCGGAGCTGTTCGGCAAGCTCGATCTCTACACGGTCTACAGCGCCTGGTGGTTCCTGCTGATGCTGGGCTTCCTGGTGGTGTCGACCAGCCTGTGCATCGCGCGGCACACGCCCAAGATCCTGCGCGACCTGAAGACCTACCGGGAGACGATGCGGGAGCAGTCGATCCAGGCCTTCCGGCACAAGGCGCTGGGCTACCTGCACATGAATCCCGAGGCGGCGCTGGCGCAGGTCAACGCCTGGCTGGCGGCCGAGGGCTGGAAGGCGCGCGCGCAGGTGCGCACCGGCGGCGTGATGATCGGCGCGCGCAAGGGCGCGGCGCACAAGATCGGCTACCTGGCGGCGCACTCGGCGATCGTGCTGATCTGCCTGGGCGGCTTGCTGGACGGCAACCTGATCGTGCGCGCGATCATGTGGGCGCAGGGCAAGCAGATCTACCAGGGCGCGGACCTGAACCAGATGACGGCGGACAACCGGCTGGGCACGTCCAACCCCAGCTTCCGCGGCAACCTGTTCGTGCCCGAGGGCAGCCGCTCGTCGACGGCGCTGCTGTCCATGCCCAGCGGCGTGGTGGTGCAGGACCTGCCCTTCGATGTCGAGCTGAAGAAGTTCATCGTCGAGTACTACGCGACCGGCATGCCCAAGCTGTTCGCCAGCGACATCGTGCTGCACGACCGGCGCGACGGCACGTCCACCCAGGCGACGGTCAAGGTCAACGAGCCGGTCACCTATCGCGGCGTGACGCTGTACCAGAGCAGCTTCGAGGATGGCGGTTCGCTGCTGAAGCTGAACCTGCGTTCGCTGCAGGCGGCGCATGACACGCCGATGGAGGGTCGTGTCGGCGCCAGCGCGACGCTGACCGCCGATGGCGAGTCCTATGGGCTGGAGTTCACCGGCCTGCGGGTGATCAACGTCGAGAACTTCGCCAATGACGGCAAGGATGGCAAGGGCACCGACGTGCGCAAGGTCGACCTGGTCGGGCGGCTGGAGCAGCACCTGGGTTCGGGCGCGAACACCAGCGACAGGAAGACGCTGCGCAACGTCGGGCCCTCGTTCAGCTACAAGCTGCGCGACGCCAGTGGCCAGGCGCGCGAGTACAACAACTACATGCTGCCGCTGGAGCTCGATGGCCACCGGGTATTCCTGCTGGGGGTGCGTGACACGCTGGCGGACAACTTCCGCTACCTGCGGGTGCCGGTGGACAGCAAGGACAGCATCGAGGGCTGGCTGGCGCTGCGGCGCGTGCTGGCCGATCCGGCGCAGCGGCTGATGGCGGCCAAGCATTACGCGCTGGCGGCGAGTCCGCAGGACAAGCCGGGCATGCAGGCGCAGCTCGAGGCGACGGCGCTGCGGACGCTGACGCTGTTCGCCGGCGCCGAGGGCCTGAAGGCGGGCGCGCCCGCGCAGGGCGCGGCGGTGGGCGGGTTGCCGGCGCTGTCGCAGTTCATCGAGCGCGAGGTGCCGGAGGCCGAACGCGCGCGCGTGTCGGAGGTGCTGCTGCGCATCCTCAACGGCAGCCTGTTCGAGCTGCACAAGCAGGCCGAGGAACAGCTGGGCCGGCCCAGACCGGAGCCGGGCGAGGCGGCGCAGGCGTTCATGACGCAGGCGGTGCTGTCGTTGTCGGACGCGATGTTCTATCCGGCGCCGATCGTGGCGCAACTGGACGATTTCAAGCAGGTGCAGGCGAGCGTGTTCCAGGTGACGCGCGCCCCTGGGCAGACGCTGGTCTATCTGGGCGCCGTGTTGCTGATCGTCGGCGTGTTTGCGATGCTCTACGTCAAGGAGCGGCGGCTGTGGCTGTGGCTGGAAGGCGCGCCCGGGCGTGCCGAGCAGACGCGGGTGCGCATGGCGCTGTCCAGCAACCGGGACACGCCGGACCTGCCCGTCGAATTTGAAGCGCTCAAGCAGCGGCTGCTGCATGAGGAGGCCTGACATGACCAGCACATCCTCCACCGCGGACGCGTCCGCCCTTTCTTCGCCGCCGGGCGCCGAGGCGCCGCTGGCGCGCTCGCTGGTGATCGGCAAGCGGGGCTACTTCCAAGGGCGCAGCGCGTTCGACTGGATCTTCGCGGCGCTGGTGCTGCTGGGCGCGGGCTTCGCGTTCAGCCGGTACCACGCGTCGATGGACGTGTATGAGAAGGGCATTCTGGCGGGCGCGGCGCCGGCGCTGATTGCGCTGGGCTGGTTCTGGCGGCCGCTGCGGCCGCTGTGCCTGATCGTCGGGGCGGCGAGCCTGCTGGCGATCCAGCTCTATCTGCGCCAGACGGACGACTTCGGCGCCGACTTGGCGGCGGGGGAGAAGGTCTTCCTGCTGAAGTACCTGCTGTCGAGCCAGAGCGCGATCCTGTGGATGAGCGTGCTGGTGTGGATGAGCACGCTGTTCTACTGGCTGGGCTTCTTCCAGAAGGAGGCGGGGCACAGCGAGGCGGAGGCGATCGGTTCGCGGCTGGCGTGGGGGGCGGTGGGGATGGCGCTGACCGGCACGATGGTGCGTTGGTTCGAGAGCCACCAGATCGCGCCGGACATCGGTCACATCCCGGTGAGCAACCTCTACGAGGTGTTCGTGCTGTTCACGTGGCTGACGACGCTGATGTATCTGTACTACGAGCAGCGTTTCGCGACCCGGGCGCTGGGCGCGTACGTGATGCTGGTGGTGAGCGCGGCGGTGGGCTTCCTGCTCTGGTACACGATGGCGCGGGACGCGCACGAGATCCAGCCGCTGGTGCCGGCGCTGCAGAGCTGGTGGATGAAGATCCACGTGCCGGCGAACTTCATTGGCTACGGCAGTTTCGCGATGGCGGCGATGGTGGCGCTGGCGACGCTGCTGAAGACGGCATCGCCGCGGTCGCTGGTGATCGGTCTGATCGGTGTGCCGGTGGGGCTGGTGGCAGTGCTGCTGGCGTTCCGTTTCGGCGCGGGGCTGTCGCCGGAGCTGCAGGCCGGGCTGGACGGCTGGGCGGGGAAGATGGCCGGCGTGGCGGTGTTCCTGGCGGCGAGCGTGGCCTTGCGGGGCCCGCTGACGGCTCGGCTGCCGTCACTGACGACGCTGGATGACCTGAGCTACAAGGCGATCGCGCTGGGTTTCGCGTTCTTCACGATCGCGACCATCCTGGGCGCGTTCTGGGCCGCGGAGGCCTGGGGCGGGTACTGGAGCTGGGACCCGAAGGAAACCTGGGCGCTGATCGTGTGGCTGAACTACGCGGCCTGGCTGCACATGCGGCTGATGAAGGGGCTGCGCGGGGTGGTGTCGGCGTGGTGGGCGCTGATCGGGCTGCTGGTGACGACGTTCGCGTTCCTCGGAGTGAATATGTTCCTGTCGGGATTGCACTCGTACGGGACGTTGTAACGCCACAGAGTTTCAAAAAAGCGGCGCCAAGCAAAAGCTTGGCGCCGCTTTTTTTTGCATGGTCGCGACGGTTGCCCCGTTATGCCCGATACCGCGCGATTACGAAGAAGCTCGTCCTTCACCGAACTATTTTTCAGGCTTTACTCGCCGCCACAGCAGAAATGCGCCGACGAGCATCAATCCTGCGGCGATCACGCCTCTGAACAAGAGGTCAACCCAAGAATATTCGATCGACCTCTCGGGAAGCACGTTTCCGTCAGCCTTCAATACATATTCGAATAGATTACTGCGCGAGTGTGTGCCATCTCGCATGACCAACTCAAGTTGCCAATCTCCTTCGCGCCTTGTTGCGCGGAATTCCCCTCCATCGTATCCCTGGTGCTCAAGTGTTGCGCGCCACTGAGCAATCATTTCCTTCGCATCGGCGGGCGGAACGAGCGTGAAGGAATCGCGAGGAAAAATCAGATCGGCGTTGGATTGGACGACGGTCAAAATGCCGCTATTCCATTCAGCCAAGGAGACATTCACTGCTCTCGAAAGGCATTTGGAGCCACCACAGGGGCATCTCGGAAATGCCAGCATTTGAAATTGATCATTTGGAGCGACCTGCGGCTCCGCGAAAAAATCCAGCGCCGGGCAAGCCCATAACGCAAGGGCCGCAGCGATGAAAAGAGCGCCCAGCGGCCGGCGCCAAGAATTCATTTCTAGCGTGAGCATTCTATTCCAGGAGACGCTCAGAGTTTGCTACTGCCAATGCCCGCTCCAATCTAGGCAGAACCTCTTTGCCGCCAATGCATTGACCGATGAGGTGCGCAATGTCAATGTCATTAAGCGTCCATCCACTTTCAAACAAGAGTCGAAACCAAGGTCGAAAGTAGGTAATGGTCTCATTTGCAGCTGAGCGTTGCAGCGTTAGAACTGCTCGTCCAAAGTTTTCCAGCTCCCATTTTGCGACACTCCCTGCCAATGCCACTTCCTGCTCGCTGTCAAAAATCATCCATGCATCATTGCGCAAATAGACAGCAAGCAACTTCTTAACCCAGCGCCCATCCGAAGACGTGATCAATGTCGAGCCGTAGCCAGACACGTGAGTCTTTGGCTGCGGGTCAGTCACACCCTCCCAAATCCCAGTGCTCAAATCCAAACAGAAAAAATGCGGACTCAACGGCGCACTGGCGGTGAGGTTTCGCAGAAGCACAATGTCTGGATCAGCGTTCATTTCGAACAAGTGCTCCCTCGATAACCTGGCAGTGTGGGCGGCCGGCCAAGGCCGCTCGAGTCTGGGTTTTCGCCGGGCAACTTTCGTCAATCAGTGAATTTTCGCAACGAAGGAGTGGGACCAAAAGGCAAAAAGAGCTTGACCGACTTAGATGACCAGCCAACTTCAATGCTGTCCAACTCATTAAAACTCGAAGCAATTGGCCATCGTTTAAATTCCTCGCCCTTTGTATGCACAAAATCAAACTCGAACCCGTCGAATCGGCCAAATGAAAGAAACGCCTGCGCACGGACAAGTGCGCACTCGTTGGCCAACGATACAACTTCAAGATCTGCAACATGGACGGTTCCGGATCCAGGAAACAAGATGTTTTCTGGCCAATCTGTACGGCCGAAATCGGAGTCATCGTCGATGAAACGCTGGAATCTCCGATTTGGGGATCGATCACGTCGATCGTATGGCCTCAATTGCTCCTGCAACTTCGATCTATCCGACGCTCTTATTGATACTGCCATCGACGCCAGCCAGGTTTCGTAGTCTTTGCCCTTGGCCGAATAAGAGAACGTCGCCAAAGCCCGCCGAAAAGTCGACCACCCCTTGTAGCAGGGGATCACCCCAGGCCCAAAGACCGTTCGGATCGATGTACAGCAGCGGGTTCGAGGAGACATAGGCATACGTGTTGACTCCTCCAATCATTCCCATTGGTTCCCTCTGCACATATCGCCCACTGCTAGGGACGTAGCCCCGTGCAGCTTGTCGTAGCTGCGGCGCTCCTAGTTAAGGAGCTACTGAACTAGGAAGTGCCCTTCGACTTCTCCGTCATTGGAAACATACAGCGTGTCGCCCGTTTGTAAGCGACCTTCAATGCTGATGGACACATTCCTCCAACAGTCGCAACCGGAATTGAACAGCGAATTGCTTTTCTCTTCATGCAAAACAAGAGTTGCCCGATGCTCATTCGTTTCAGTTAAGTACGGCGCCGCCAAAGGGCCTCGGCATGGCATCGGCATAGTTCCGGTTATCAAAAGTGTTGCGCCAGTCTTTTTGACCTCAAGATGACGATTTGCAATGCCTTCATGGCACTCAGACACTTCAACCACTCGGACGCCGGTGGCGTACGTAAACGCAGCACCATTTTTATCGGCCTTTGAGCAACCGAACAGAGCCCCTAACGCTATACAAAGTGAAATCAAAGACAAGAATTTCATGGTGCGAGGAGATGGGAGGTGTCGACGGGGGTGGGCACAGGAGCCGGACCTTTTTTATCGAAGGTTCGCCATGTGCCCCGATTGGTCATATCAGGAATATGGTTTAGTTTTGATTTCAAATCTTCGGATAGCGACCCATATGGGACCGGATTTTCCCAACTTCCTACATTCCAGATTCGCTCAGTTGGCGCTCTAACCGACGCATTCCAGTGTCGTTTTGCCAATTGTTCTGCTATGGAATATTCACCCTGTCCTGCGCGACAGGCATCCAAAATTATCGGCTGCGACTTCTTGCAGCCTTTAGACACAAGAGTCGCCGCGAGCTGGTCGGCCTTCATCTGGTTTACGCTGTTGGGCGACCCATGTGATATGACGATGCACAAATTTGGGTCATCCCAATGTGCAACGGCAGCTGGATACACGGGGTCTGTTTCCTTTACAAGAATTACCTTGGTAGTGCCTGTAGGGTCAGCGAAAGCAAGCGGGTTGGAATCAACATAGGCGTACGTGTTAATACCCCCATTTAGCCCAATTGGGTCACTTTGGACATACCGACCAGTCGTTCCATCGTAGTCCCGGAAGTAGTTGTAGCTCAGTCCCGACTCCTTGTCGAAATACTGCCCTGGGAAGCGCAAATTGACGACCAGATTCTCGAGCGAGTTCGGAATCGTCTCAGCCGCAGTTGTGCCGAAGGGCTCCGAAATCCAGCGCCAACGCACGTCCCCTACCGCATTCACGATCACCCGCGCCGCATTCAGGTGATCGGAGTATGCGTAATACACCCGCGGCTCAGCCGTCGTCGAGTTCGTGAGCACGGCGATCAGCGTACCTCCGAGCCATACGAATTCCTGCAGCACTCCACCGCTGCTGTTGTATTCCCCGAGTAACCGTCCATTCTGTCGTACGCGAAGCGGGGTTGGGGCGTACCCGTTTGGGCGTACCCATCACCTTGCGCACGCGCTGTCCCGCCGCGTCGGCGGCTTAAGCGCACCCTCATCCAATCCCCTTCGCGAAGGCGTAACGTTCGCACCTCGCTCCCTCAGAGGTCCGCCATGCATTTCCACAAGCCCCGCGACGGTCAGCGCATCCCGTCCTCCGAGATCACCTCGCGCGCCGTCTACGACGCCCGCCGCGACTGGCTGAAGACGGCTGGCGCGCTCGGTCTCACCGGCCTGGGTCTGAGCGGCGCCGTCCAGGCCCAGACCGCCGGGCCCGGCAAGCTCGCCAAGCTCCCCGGCGGCAAGAGCTCGGTGGCCGGCGCCAACGTGATGGAAAAACTGACGGCCTACAAGGACGTCACTTCGTACAACAACTTCTACGAGTTCGGCACCGACAAGTCCGACCCCGCCGAGAACGCCCACACGCTCAAGCCGCGGCCCTGGTCCGTCGTCATCGAGGGCGAATGCGCCAAGCCCGGCCGCTTCGGACTGGACGACCTGCTCAAGGTCGCGCCGATGGAGGAGCGCATCTACCGCCTGCGCTGCGTCGAAGGCTGGTCCATGGTGATCCCGTGGGTGGGCTACTCGCTGGCGGAGCTGCTGAAGAAGGCCGAGCCCACCGGCAAGGCCAAGTACGTCGAGTTCACGACGCTCGCCGACAAGGCGCAGATGCCCGGCGTGCGCTCGGGCGTGCTGGACTGGCCCTATGTCGAAGGCCTGCGCATCGACGAGGCCATGCATCCGCTCACGCTGATGGCCTTCGGCCTGTACGGCGAGGTGCTGCCCAACCAGAATGGCGCACCGCTGCGCCTGGTGGTGCCCTGGAAGTACGGCTTCAAGTCGGCCAAGTCCATCGTCAAGATCCGCTTCGTCGAGAAGCAGCCCGTCAGCAGCTGGACCAAGGCCGCGCAGCAGGAGTACGGCTTCTATTCCAACGTCAACCCGCAGGTCGACCACCCGCGCTGGAGCCAGGCCACCGAGCGCCGCATCGGCGAGGACGGGCTCTTCGCCAAGCGCCGCCAGACGCTGATGTTCAACGGCTACGAAGCGCAGGTCGGTCAGCTGTACGCCGGCATGGACCTGAAGAAGAACTACTGATCGCGACGTGCATTCCCCGATGAGCGCCACGCCGTCCTCGCCATCCACGACTGCCGCGCCGGCCGCGCCCGCGCGGCGCGCTCCCGCCAGGCGCCATCCGCTGCTGCATCCTGCGGCGAAGGCCGTGCTGTTCGTGCTCTGCCTGCTGCCGCTGAGCTGGTATGTCTTCGGCGCATTCGCCGACCGGCTCGGCGCGAATCCGGCGGAGACGCTGATCCGCGGCCTGGGCGATTGGGCGCTGCGATTCCTGTGGATCACGCTGGCCGTCACGCCGCTGCGCACCTGGACCAACCAGCCGGCGCTGGCGCGCTTCCGGCGCATGCTGGGGCTGTTCACCTTTTTCTACGCCAGCCTGCACCTGCTCGCCTATGGATGGCTCGACAAGAGCCTGGACCTGCCGGGCATCCTCCGCGACATCGCCAAGCGCCCCTTCATCCTGATGGGCTTCACCGCCTGGCTGCTGCTGCTGCCGTTGGCGGCCACCTCGTTCAACCGCGCGATCAAGGCGCTCGGCGCGCCGCGCTGGCAGCTGCTGCACAAGCTCGTCTACGCGATCGCCGTCATCGGGCTGATGCACTTCATCTGGATGCGCGCCGGGAAGAACAACTTCGCCGAGCCGGCGGTCTATGGGGCGATACTCGCGGCCCTGCTGGGATGGCGGGTGTGGAGGCGCTTGAGACGCTGACACGCATTCAGGAAAGGAACGACATGGGATACACGCAAGGCGGACTGATTCTGAGGCGATCAAGCGCCACGGAGGATCCGATCGCGCTGGTCGAGCGCCTCACGGGCGAACGCGCCGAGGAGCTGGACCGCACCAATCCTTGGCCTTTCGATCCGCGCAGGCACAACGACGTATTGGTCCAGTTCTCCGGTGACGCCTGCGTCATCACCAATAACGACCTCTCATGGCCGCTGCTTGAGCAAGCCGACGCCGATGCGAGCGCGCTTCACCGCGCATTGGGGTCCCCGGATCTCTTCGTCGCGTTCTGCCGCTATGACAGCGGCGGCAGCTACGGCTACGCCGTCGTCGAACAGGGCCGCGTCGTGCGCCGGCGCCTGCAGACGACCGGCGTCCCGTCGCTTCCGCCACTCAGCGAGAGCGGCACGCCTCTGGCCTTCGAAACCCCGTGGCTGTCTGCTAACTTCTTCTATGACGAAGAGGACGACGACGTGCCCGACGACGAGCGCGAAAAGATCCTCTATCTCGACGACAAGGACGACGGCATCCCCGAGTACTGGCTGACGTGCCGGCTGCTCGAAATGCTGCTCGAAGAGCGTTTTGGCGTCGTGCCCTGGGATCTCGGCAGTGATCCGCACGACCGCTTCCTGCGCATGCACGCCCGGTGAGACGCGGCATCGCCCAGTCAGGTCCGAGTCCAGGATTGAGGAAACGGTTGGGGCGCTGATTCACCCGCAAGCGCTGACCTCCGCCATGGGCGGGCGCCGCCGCTATGCTCGACCGCCATGCTGAGCCTGCATCCCGTCTCCGATCGCGATCTCGAGGACCTGCGCCGCTTCGAGCTCGACAACCGCGCCTTCTTCGAGTCGCGCATCAACGCGCGCCCCGCCGCGTTCTACGAGGCCGGCGGCATCGAAGCGTCGATCGCCGCCGCGCAGCGCGAGGCCGCCGCCGACACCGGCCACCAGTTCCTGCTGCGCGATCCCGCCGGCCGGCTCGTGGGACGCATCAACCTGATCCAGGTCAAGCGCCAGCACTACCACTCGTGCGAACTGGGCTACCGCATCGCCCAGGCCGAGAACGGCAAGGGCTACGCGACCACCGCCGTGAAGCTCATGCTCGACATCGCCTTCCGCGAGCTCGGCCTGCTGCGCGTCGAGGCCAAGGCCAATGCCGGGAACGCCGGCTCGATCAAGGTCCTCGAACGCAACGGCTTCAGCCAGTTCGGCCGATCCACGCGCAGCTTCGAGCTCAACGGCCAATGGCTGGACATGCTGCACTTCGAATGCCACGCGCCGAACCACGGCGCCTCTCCCTCGCCACGCACCGCATGAGCCACATCGATCACGACCCTCACGACGATCGGGACGACGACCTGCGCGAGGTCCCCTCGGCCGCCCCCACGCTCCCGCCTTCGCTCGAACCCCGGCTCGCCGGCCGCGAGTGGCATCGGAACCTCGTCGGCGCCGCCGGCGCGCAGGTGTATCGCCTGCATCGGCCCGGCTCGCCCGACCTCTACCTCAAGCAGGGCGATGGTGAGACCTCCACGGCCATCGCCGACGAGTTCGCCCGGCTCAACTGGCTCGCCGGCCGCTGGCCGGTCCCGGCCGTCGAGCACTTCGAATGGCGCGGCGGCTCGGCCTGGCTGCTCACGCATGCCCAGCCCGGCCGCACCGCCTACGAGTGGCTCCAGGACGACCCGGACCGCGCGCCGGCCATCGTCGCCGCGCTCGGACGCTGCCTGCGCCAACTCCACGAGCTGCCCATCGACGCCTGTCCGTTCAACGCGAATCACCGCCTGCAGCTCGCCCTCGCCCGCCAGCGGCTCGAGGCCGGCCTGATCGACCCCAGCGATTTCGACGACGCCCGGCAGGGCTGGACCGCGCAGCAGGTCTGGTCGGCGCTCACCGGCCTGCTCCCGCTCGCTGAGGACCCGGTGCTCTGCCACGGCGATTTCTCGCTCGACAACATCCTGATGAACGAGCACGGCGAGGTGACCGGCATCATCGACCTGGGCCGCGCCGGCGTCGCGGATCGCCATCATGACCTCGCGATCCTCTCCAACAACCTGGACGAGTTCGGTCCGGAGCTCCAGCAGGTGCTCTTCACCGCCTACGGCCTGGACGCGCCAGACGCGCGCAAACTCGAGTTCCATCTGCTGCTGGACGAGTGCTTCTGAGCGGCGCCGGGCCGTGACGCCCGTCACCCTGGCGCGCCGGTCAAGGACCGCGCCAAGGCCCTGGATACGCGATCCAGGCGCCCATCCGGGATAATCCGCCGTTTGCTCCGGCCGCTCAGGCCGCCTGCCGCCGCGCCCGCCCATGTCCCAGACCTCGCCCGACCGACTGCCCGCCAGCCTGCCCGCGCTCGTCGATGCCGCCATCATCGGCGGCGGTCCGGCCGGCTGCAGCGCCGCCAGCTGGCTGACCCAACTGGGCTTGAGCGTCGCGCTCATCGAGCGCGCCCCGCGCCTGTGCGACAGCCTGCGCCCGCTCGAATACCGGCAGGACTGGCTGCTCGGCGCGCCCGGCGAGTCGCTCGCCGATCTGGGCGAGCGCTACGCGGCCCACGTCGCCGCGCAACCCGGCGTGCACACGCTGACCGGCCAGACCGTCCACCACCTGGACTGGCAAGCGGAACAGGGCTGGACGCTCTACTTCGACGGTGGCCCCGCCTTCGCGGTCAACGCGCCCGACACCGCCGGCGCCCCGCAGGCGCGCGACGCGTCCGGCCTGCGCCCGCTGCGCGCCCGCGCGCTGCTGCTGGCCACCGGCCTCACGCCGCGCCACCCTTCCCCGCTCTATCCGGACCAGAACCGCCACGGCCGCGTGCTGGACGCGATCGAACTCACCGCCCGGCGCGACCAGTTGCCGCCCGGCAAGGTGCTGCTGCTCGGCGGCGGCGACAACGCGATCGAGAACGCGCTCCACCTCGCCGGCCGCGGTCACGCCGTGACGCTCTGGTCGCGCTCCGAATGGCGCGCCCAGACGCATCTGGTCCAGCAGCTCGACGGCGCCCCCGGCCTGCGGCGCCGGCCCGCGCAGGCGCTGCCGACCGCCATCGCCGCCGACGCGGCAGGCGTGAACGTGAACTCCAAGGCCTATGGCGAGGAACGCTTCGACCACGTCGCCGTGCTGCTCGGCTACGAGCCCGAGGCCTCCGCCTGGCTCAAGGTCGCCGACGCGCTGCAGCGGGCCGGCGTCACGGCGCCGTCGCAGCCCTTCCGCGACGAGCCGCGCTTCGGCGTGCTGGGCCTGTTCGTGGCCGGCGACGCCAGCGGCCGGCAGCATCCCTGCGTGCAGACCGCGCTGGGCGACGGCGTCGTCGCCGCCAAGCAGATCGAGGCCTTCCTGCGCCCGCTGCGCGAGTCGCAGCCGCCACCCGCGCTGCGCCGCAACAACCGCCAGGTCATCCACATCAACGGGCTGCGCTTCGGCGCCAACCTCGGCGTGCTCGACTTCGAGCGCGAAGGCCCGCAACCGATCCAGGTCGATGCCGAAGTGAACCTCGGCGCCCAGACCATCGTCTCGCGCGATGCCGACATCGGCCACGTGCTGGACTACCGCCGCGTGCGCACCATCATCATCGACGAGTGCACCGCCGAACACACCGATCTGCTCGAGGCCCTGCTGGGCAAGCTCTGCGTCCGGCTGATGAAGCTGGCCGGCGTGGTGGGCGTGCGCATCAAGGTGACCAAGCTCGAAATCTTCCCCGACTGCCAGGTCGCGATCTCCGCCGAATGCGGCACCTGGTAGGCCCACCCCCTACGCGCTGACGCGCGCCCCCTCAAGGGGGCGGGCCTGGCGGCCCGGCAGAGCCGGTTCCGCGGGCCCCGCTTGATGAATACATTGAGGACTGAACATGACCGACTCGACCACCACCCTTGAAGGCCTCGACCTGGCCGGCGCGGACGCCGCGGCCACCGCGGCCAAGAAGCATGCGCATGAGATGAACAAGCTCAGCAAGCGCCTGCACCGCCAGGTGGGCCAGGCGATCGCCGACTTCAACATGATCGAGGACGGCGACAAGGTCATGGTCTGCGTGTCCGGCGGCAAGGACAGCTACTCGCTGCTGGACATCCTGATCAACCTGCGCGACCGCGCGCCGATCAAGTTCGACCTCGTCGCCGTCAACCTCGACCAGAAGCAGCCCGGCTTCCCGGAGGACGTGCTGCCCGCCTATCTGAAGTCGCGCGGCGTGGACTTCCACATCGAGGAGCAGGACACCTACTCCATCGTCAAGCGCCTGGTGCCGGAGGGCAAGACGACCTGCTCGCTGTGCTCGCGGCTGCGCCGCGGCATCCTGTACCGCGTGGCGGGAGAGCTCGGTGCGACCAAGATCGCGCTCGGACACCACCGCGACGACATCGTCACCACGCTGATGCTGAACATGTTCTTCGGCAGCCGGATGAAGGGCATGCCGCCCAAGCTGGTCAGCGACGACGGGAAGAACGTCGTGATCCGGCCGCTGGCGTACGTGAAGGAATCCGATCTGGAGCGCTGGGCCGAGCATCGCGAGTTCCCGATCATTCCGTGCAACCTGTGCGGCAGCCAGCCCAATCTGCAGCGCGCGACGGTGAAGGCGATGCTGCAGGACTGGGACCGCCGCTTCCCGGGACGCGTCGACAACATGTTCACCGCGATGGGGAACATCGTGACCTCGCACATGATGGATCGGGAGCTGTTCCCGTTCCAGACGATCAAGGCCACCGGGGCGCCGGTGGCGAACGGGGATATCGCGTTCGACGAGGACGAGCAGTGCGGCACGACCGCGCCAGCGACCGGCGTCGTCAAGCTGGTGCGCCCGGGGCAGGCGCCAGCGCCGCTGGACGACGCGGGCGAGGCGTACTCGGCAGCGGACGACTGACCGCCACGCCACGCCACGCTACGCCACGCTACGCCGCGCCGCGGCGGTCTTTTCCCCTCGCCCCAGCGGGGAGAGGGAGGGGAGAGGGGGCTCGTGCCACAGCGCTGCTGCCCTTCGAAGCACCCCCCTCTCCCCTGCCCTCTCCCCCCTCGCGGGGGGCGAGGGAGTTCTTGCCGGCAGCGGCGGAAGCAAGCCGCCTTGTGCCCGCCTTCGCGCTTCCATACGAAGAGATACCCCGCGTTGACCGCGCCGTCACGGTGCTTCCACACGCGGGTCAACCCGCCGGGGCCACAATCGTTGCACTGTCACGCCGTGCAATGGCGTCCCCGGGCGCGACTTCCGCTCCGGGCGGCGCCACCCAGCGGCTCCCGACCTGGAGGACCCCATGTTCACCCTGAATCGTCGACTGGCCCTGCTGAGCCTGGGCGCGGCGGCCGCGATGTCGCTGACCGCCTGCGCCGCCCTGAACACCGTCTCCGCCGACGCGCAGACCTTCGGCAGCTGGCCCGCCGGCCGGCAGCCCGGCAGCTACACCTTCGAGCGCCTGCCCTCCCAGCAGCGCAACGAAGCCAGCCAGGCCGCCCTCGAGGACGCCGCCCGCGGCGCCCTGGCCAAGGCCGGCTTCAGCGAGGCCAGCGATCCCAAGCAGGCCGACATCGTCGTCTCCCTGGGCGCGCGCGTCAGCCGCTCCGGCCCCGCCCCCTGGGACGACCCGCTGTGGTGGCGCTGGAACGGCAGCTACTGGGGCTGGCGCTACGGGCCCGCCTGGCGCCCCTACTACAGCCGCTGGGGCTATGCCTACCCGATGGACCCGATGATGGAGCGCCGCTATGACCGCGAGGTCGCCATGCTGCTGCGCGACCGCAAGTCCAACGAGCCGCTCTACGAGGCGCGCGCCTCCAACGACGGCCTGACCGAGGGCGGCAAGGAGCTCTTCGGCGCGCTCTTCGAGGCCTCGATGGCGGACTTCCCGCAGACCCGCCCCGAGCCGCATCGCGTCAGCATCTCGCTGACGCCGTCGAAGTAGCGCGGCGGCGCTCGCGAGCGCCTGCACGCGCCTGCAGGCGCCCACAAGCAGCGACAACCAGTCACCGCGCCGCCCCCCGGCGCGTCACGAGCGGCGCCCATAATCGCGGTTTCTCCACAGGGAACCGCGATTCTTCTTATGTCGCTGAACATCGTCGTCATGGCCGCGGGCAAAGGCACCCGCATGAAGTCCAGCCTGCCCAAGGTGCTGCACAAGCTGGCCGGCCGCGCGCTGCTGCGGCATGTGCTGGGCAACACCGCCGCGCTGCACGCCGATGCCCGCATCGTCATCACCGGCCATGGCGCCGAACAGGTCGAAGCCGCCGTCGCCGGCGACGGCGTTCGCTTCGTGCGCCAGGAGCCGCAGCTCGGCACCGGCCACGCGATCCAGCAGACCGTGCCCGCGCTCACGGCTGGCGGCACCACGCTGATCCTCAGCGGCGACACCCCGCTCATCAGCACCGCCACGACCCGCGCGCTGGTCGAGGCCTGCGGCGGCGAGCGCCTCGTGCTGCTGACCATCGAGTACGCCGATCCGACCGGCTACGGCCGCATCGTTCGCGACGGCGATCAGGTCAAGGCCATCGTCGAACACAAGGACGCCAGCGACGAGCAGCGCCGCATCCGCGAGTGCTACACCGGCATCATGGCCGCCCCCACCGAGGCGCTGAAGCGCTGGGTCGGCCAGCTCGACAACAACAACGCCCAGGGCGAGTACTACCTGACCGACATCGTGGCGATGGCAGTCGCCGAGGGCGTCGCCGTCACCGGCGTGAAGACGGCCGACGAAACCGAAGTGCTGGGCGTGAACAGCCCGTCGCAGCTCGCGCAGCTGGAGCGCCGCTTCCAGCTCGTGCAGGCCGAGGCGCTGATGACCGCCGGCGTGCGTCTGGCCGATCCGTCGCGCTTCGACCTCCGCGGCACGCTGCACTGCGGCAAGGACGTCGAGATCGACGTCAACTGCGTCTTCGAAGGCGAGGTGACGCTGGGCGACGGCGTCCGCATCGGCGCCAACTGCGTGATCCGCAACGCCACCATCGGCGCCCACGCGCGCATCCACGAGTTCACCCACATCGATGGCGAAAGCGCCGGCGCCAGCGTCGGCGAGGGCGCGCTGGTCGGCCCGTTCGCGCGGCTGCGCCCGGGCGCTCAGCTGGGCGCGGACGTCCACATCGGCAACTTCGTCGAGGTGAAGAACTCGACGCTGGCCAAGGGCGCCAAGGCCAACCACCTGGCCTACCTCGGCGACGCCACCGTCGGCGAGCGCGTCAACTACGGCGCCGGCAGCATCACCGCCAACTACGACGGCGCCAACAAGTTCCGCACGACCATCGGCGCCGACGTGCACGTGGGCTCGAACTGCGTGCTGGTCGCGCCGGTGACGCTGGGCGACGGCGCCACCATCGGCGGCGGTTCGACCATCACCAAGGACGTCCCGCCCGGCCAATTGGCTGTGGCGCGAGGCCGACAAACCGTGATTTCCGGCTGGACCCGCCCCAAGAAGGTGAAGTGATTCACCCAAACAGGCTGGAAACCCCTTAAGCTCCGGCACATTCGTGTCACGAATCGTGACATGTTCAACGAAGACGGCACCTGGATCACCGAACCGGCCGATGTTCCCCCCAACCCGTGGGAGGCGCATTTGCCCAACGATGCCTAGCATCCGTCCCGTTGATTGGCCGACCCGCTGTTCTCCAGCTGAACCCCTATGGCGCACACCAAGACCGCTGCTCCGCTGCCGACCCAGGACGACGACCTGATCGCCGTGCCGCCGTCGTCCGCCACGCTGGACGCGCTGGCGGATCGCTCGGACGACCCGGCCGCCCAGGCGGCCCGGGCCGAGGCGCTGGAGCAGCTGGCGCTCTCGCACGCGATGTGCGATCAGGCCGCCGACGCCTGCTTCTATCTGTGCCGCAGCCTGGGGCTGGCGCGCCAGCAGCAGACGCCCGACGCGGCGCCCGATCTGGAACTGCTGTTCCAGTTGCTGGGCGCGCTGGCCGATCTTCCGAGCGAAGTGTCCGCGCTGCCGCTGCCCGAGGGCGAGGCCGACGGACTGGGCGTGGCCGAGCTGTGCCATCAACTGGGCGCCGCCCGCGAACTGACCGCCGCCGCCTGGAATGACGCCGCCGAGCAGGATCTCGCGCTGGCTCCCTGCCCCGCGGCGCCGGCCCGGGCGCTGCACTGAGCAGCCTGAGCGCTAGCGCTGGCGCTCGTGACCGGCGATGAGCCGGCTCACCCGCGACACCGACAAGCCCAATTCACGCGCGAGTTCGGTCATCGATTGACCGCCCTCGGTGTGGGCGCGATAGAGCGCCTCCTCGCGGCTGCCGCTGGACTTGAGCCAGTCCCCCCAGCGCCGCGGACGCGGCGAGCGCGCGGGCCGCTCGCTCTGGCGCACGGTGCGCTGCACGAAGGCCGCATCGCCCAGGAAGATCTGCTGGCGGAGCTGGCCCCAGATGTCGAGGTCGGGTTCCGATTCCACGATCGCCTGATAGCGCTGCTGCGCCTTGCGGCGATCCGCCGCGTTCTGCGGCATCCGGCCCAGGACATTCGTCCACAGCCCTTCGACCTCCAGCCAGGACGGCGCCGGCACCAGTCCGGCATGCGCCTGCAGACTGCTCCAGCGCCACGCCGCCGGCGACGGCGCCAAGCCGGAGCGCCGCCCGATCAGGTCGACGTAGCGGCAGGCGTCCAGCAGCAAATGCTCGCGGTCCACCAGCACCGCCTTGAAGCGGCCCTGGAACACGTGGCCGATCTGCCCGTGACGCCGGTTGTGCGCCTGCGTGTAGACGCCATTCAAATGGCGCATCAGGCGGGAGAGGTTGGCCTGCCGCGTGAACAGCAGCAGCTCGTAGTGCTCGCGGCCCAGGCCGTAGGCCAGCACCTGCGCGTCGAAGCGCTCCGCGGCTTGCTGGATCAGCGCCAGCATCACCTGGCGGTCCTCGTCGTCGGCGAACACCGACGCGTCGCCGCGCGTCGCGACGTGATAGACGGCGCCAGGGAATTCGATGCGGAGCGGTCGGGCCATGCCAGTAATTAGGCGATGGCCGCACAAAAGACAAGCACCCGCACCGCCTTTCGGCGACGAGCGCAAGACTTGACCCCTGAGTGCGGGATCAGCTCTTGCCGAGCGAGGCCAGCACCTGCATCACGGCGTCCTCGCCCATGCTGCGCGCATCCGCGAGTTCACCGCCCTTGGTGGTGCCCAGCACCTGGCCGTCGGCGCCCAGCACGGCGACGGTCGGGATGCCCTTCTTCAGCGTGACGCCCATCTGGTTGGCGACGTCGACGTTCTTGTCGAAGCGGCCGACATTGACCTTCACCGTCACGAAGCGCTTGTCGACGGCGCTGCCCAGATGGCCCTGGCCGAAACCGCGGTTCAGCGCCAGGCAGTCCTTGCACCAGTTGGCGCCGTAGACCACCAGCACCTGCTTGCCTTCCTTGGCGGCGCGGGCGACGGCGTTGTTGATGTCGGCGCGGGCATCGGCCTGCTCGTCGTACGGGCCGGCGCCGGGCGCGGCGTCGGCGGCGTGGGCGGAGGTCACGGACACCGCGGCGAGCGCGGCGGCGAGCAGGAAGGAGGCGGTGCGGCGTTTCATGAGGCGAAAGTGTGCCACCGGGCGCCAATCCCTGCCGGAGAGGAGGGTCGGCTTCAGGTACAAAGGCGGGCTTCGCACAAATCATCACCTTCAGGGAACGGACTCTCTCGCCATGGCCTCCAGCCTGCTCGCACTGCTCGACGACATCACCACCGTCCTGGACGACGTGGCCCTGCTCTCCAAGCTGGCCGCCAAGAAGACGACCGGCGTGCTCGGCGACGACCTGGCGCTGAACGCGCAGCAGGTCACCGGTGTCAGCGCCGACCGCGAACTGCCGGTCGTGTGGGGCGTGTTCAAGGGCTCGATGGTCAACAAGGCGATCCTGGTGCCGGCCGCGCTGGCGATCAGCGCCTGGGCGCCGTGGCTGGTCACGCCGCTGCTGATGGTGGGCGGCGCCTATCTGTGTTTCGAGGGCGTCGAGAAGCTCGCCCACAAGTGGCTGCACGGCCCCGAGGACGAGGCCCATGACGCCGCGCTGTCCGAGGCGCTGAAGGATCCCTCGGTGGATCTGGCGGCGCTGGAGCGCGACAAGGTCAAGGGCGCGATCCGGACCGACTTCATCCTCTCCGCCGAGATCATCGCGATCACGCTGGGCACCGTCGCGGACGCGCCCTTCACGACGCGGCTGCTGGTGCTGTCGGGCATCGCGGTGCTGATGACGATCGGCGTGTACGGCCTGGTCGCCGGCATCGTGAAGCTGGACGATGCCGGCCTGTGGCTCAGCCGCAAGGCGGCCGCGTGGCAGCAGTCGCTGGGCCGCGGCCTGCTGTGGCTGGCGCCGTGGCTGATGAAGGCGCTGTCGGTGGCCGGCACGGCGGCGATGTTCCTGGTGGGCGGCGGCATCCTGACGCATGGCGCGCCCGTCCTGCATCACGCCATCGAGCACGCGGTGCAGTCGCTGGGCGTGAGCGGCTTGGCCGCGACGCTGGCGCAGGTGCTGGGCGACGCGATCGTCGGCATCCTGGCGGGCGCGGCCGCCGTGGCGGTGGTGACCGGTATCCAGCGCCTGCGTCATCGCCGAGAATGACGCCCCATGAAGACGCATCACATCGAAGTCCAGAAGTTCAAGGCCGCCTCGAATTCGAGCACCAGCGGCCTGATGACCTTCAAGGTGGACGCCCTCGTCAAGGAACGCGAGCCCGTCGAGGGCATCGAGCCCAGCACGCTGCTCGTGATGACCGAGGCCAACGCCCGCGTGCTGATGGCGCTGCTCAAGACCCAGCTGTCCGAGATGGACACCCGCAAGCCCAAGAGCCGGCACGGCCGGCACGGCTGAGGCGCTTTCCGCCGCGTCCCGCCCCCCCGCCCCTCTCCCTCAGGACCCGACATGGACTTCCCGCAGTACCAGCCCGACAAGGCGCAATACTCCCCGCTGACCGACGATGAGCTGTCGGACCTGGACGACTTCCTGTCCGAGCTGGACAACGACGCCGCGATGAACATCGAGGCGATCGACGGCTACCTCAGCGCGCAGCTGCTCAGCCCGGTCCCGCTGAGCGACAAGCCCGGCGCCGACTGGATGAGCCCCGTGTGGGGCGGCGGCGATCCGTTCGCCAGCGGCAAGCAGCGCAAGAAGATCGCGCTGCTGCTGCTGCGCCATGTGCACAGCCTGTCGGTGCAGTGGACGTCCAAGCAGGACGAATGGGAGCCGATCTTCAGCGTCGCCGAGGACGGCGAGCAGCAGCTGGTCGACGCCGAGGACTGGTGCACCGGCTTCATGATCGGCGTGGACCAGGACGGCGAGGCGTGGTCCCCCCTGTTCGAGCATGTGAAGACCGCGGCGGCGCTGGCGCCGATCGCGCTGCTGGGCGGCGACGAGAGCCAGCTCAGCGCCGAGGACCAGGAGAAGCTGACCGACCTGCACTGGCGCGACGCGCTCAGCCGCGAGGTGCCGGAAGGCGTGCTGACGCTGTGGACGCTGCGCCAGCAGGCCGGCCAGGCCCTCCTCTGAACGCTCACGTCCTCCGATGAAACGCAAGTTCCCGATGGCGGCGCTGGCCGCCGCCACGCTGATGACGGTCGCCGGCTGCGGCACCAACGTCGTCAATCCGGTCACCGGCCGCACCGAGCGCAGCGCGATGAGCCTGCAGCAAGAGGTCGAGGCCGGCCGCCAGGCGCATCAGGACGTGCTCAAGGAGTACGCCGTCGTCGACGATCCGAAGCTGCAGGCCTATGTCACGGCGCTGGGGAACAAGCTGGCGGCGCAGTCGCACCGGGCCGAGCTGGACTGGCATTTCACGGTGCTGGACAGCCCGGAGGTGAACGCCTTCGCGCTGCCGGGCGGCTATGTCTACGTCACGCGCGGCATCCTCGCCTACATGGAGAGCGAGGCCGACCTGGCCGGCGTGATGGGCCACGAGATCGGCCACGTGACCGCGCGGCATGGCGCGCAGCGCGCGACACGGCAGCAGACCGCCGGTCTGGGCGTGCTGGCGGCGACGGTGCTGGGCGCGGTGCTGGAATCGCGCGGCGTCAGCGGCGCGACGGAAATCGCGGGCCAGGTCTCGCAGAACGCGGCGGCGGGCTACATCGCGTCGTACAGCCGCGAGCAGGAACTGCAGGCGGACCAGCTCGGCGCGCAATACCTGGCGCGCAACCGCTACGACCCGAAGCACATGGTCGACGTGATCCAGGTGCTGAAGGACCAGGAGCAGTTCGCCGCCGACCAGGCGCGCGCGCAGGGCCGCCCGGCGCCGGGCGGCAACGACTGGCTGGCCTCGCACCCGAGCAACGAGCAGCGCCTGCAGCGCATCCGCGACGAGGCGGCGCAGCTCACCGGCGGCCAGCCGGTCGACGAGAACCGCGCGGCGTTCCTGCAGGCGATCGACGGCATGGGCTTCGGCGACAGCCCGGCGCAGGGGCTGGTGCGGGGACAGCAGTTCCTGCATCCGGGCCTGGACTTCGCGCTGACGGCGCCGCCCGGCTGGGCGATCCAGAACGGCAATGACGCGGTGACGGTCATGAGCCCGCAACGCGACGCGGCGCTGATCCTGCAGCCGGTGCCGGCCAAGGCGGGCAACGCGCACGACGAGATCCTGCGCAACCTGGGCGCCGAGCAGGGCCGCACCGACGCGAAGACGATCAACGGACTGAAGGCAACCCACTTCGCCGGCGTGCGGCGCAATGCGCAGGGCCAGCGCGGCAACGCCGAGCTGACGCTGGTGACCAGCTCGAAGGGCGCGGTCTACGCGCTGGTCTACGCCGCGAAGGACGGCCAGGCGCTGCAGACGCGGCGCGGCGGGCTGACGCAGGCGGAGGAGAGCTTCCGCGCGCTGACCGCCGACGACCGCCGGCAGGCCCGGCCGTGGAAGATCGCGCTGCGGCCGTATCCGGCGGGCGGCTTCGCCGAGATGGCGAAGGGCTCGGTGCTCAACGAGGGGCAGTTGAAGCTGCTCAACGGCCGCTACGGCGGCGAGACGCCGCCCAAGCCGGGCGAGCGCGTGAAGACGGTGGTCGCGGCACCCTGACCGCGCCAGGCCGCGGCAGGGCCCTGTCGGCCAGGCGCGCCGCTCAGGCCACCTCCGCGAGGTGCGGCGCGCCGTCCGTCGCGGCGGCTTCACCGCGCCGCACCGGCACGAAACGCCCGCCCTCCAGCCGCAGGACCCGGTCCGCGATGGCGATCGTCTGCGGCCGGTGCGCGATCATGATCCGCGTGATGTCCAGGCCCGCGAGGGCCTCGGCGATGGCGCCCTCGTTCTCCAGGTCCAGGTGGCTCGTGGCCTCGTCCAGGAACAGGATCCGCGGACGCTTGTACAGCGCGCGCGCCAGCAGGATGCGCTGCTTCTGGCCGCCGGACAGCGCCGTGCCCATGTCGCCGACCAGCGTGTGATAGCCCATCGGCATCGCGCGGACCTCGTCGTCGATGCGGGCCACGCGGGCGCAGGCCATGGCGAACTCGACGTCCGGCTTCGCGTCGTGGAAGCAGATGTTGTCCAGCAGGGTGCCCGCGAACAGGTGGTCGTCCTGCAGCACGGTCGCCACGAGCTCGCGATAGCCCTGGACCGACAGCCGGTCCAGCGGCCTCCCGCCCACGAGGACCGCGCCGCTCGCGGGCTTGAGCATGCCCAGCATCAGCTTGAGACAGGTGGTCTTGCCGGCACCCGAGACCCCGGTCAGCGCCACGCATTCGCCGGGCGCCACGCGCAGCGAGGCCTGGGACAGCACCGGCGCCTCGTCGGTGCCATACCGGAAGGTCACCCGGTCCAGCGCGACCGAGGTGTCCGCCGGCGGCTCGGACGCGAACGGCCGCGTCTCCTCCGGAGTCGCCAGCACGATGTCCGCCAGCCGCTCCGTCTGCACCGCCGTGAGCTTCCATTCGGCCACGCGATCGATCAGCAGATTGGCGCGCGAGGTGAACTGCTCGGCGAACGAGATGAAGGCCAGCAGCATGCCCAGTGACATGCGGTGGCTCAGGACCAGGCTCGCGCCCAGCCACAGCAGGCCGACCCGCTCCGCCGTCTGCAGCGCGGACCAGCCCGATCCGAACCAGAGATTGAGCCGCAGCATCTTCACGTGCGCGTTGGTCGCCGCCATCCACAGCCGCATCCAGGCGCTGCGGCGCTCGTTCTCGCGATTGAAGAGCTTGATGGTGCGCACGCCGCGGACGGTCTCGAAGAAGTGCGACTGCTCCTTGGCCTGCTTCGCGTAATAGCTGGCGGACCACAGCCGCATCGAGGCATAGCGGCTCCATCGCACCAGGACGTACAGCAGCGCCGTGCCCACCGGCACCAGCGCCAGCGACGGCGAGTACAGCAGCATCATGGCCAGGCTGCCGCACACCATCACCAGGTCCAGGGCCAGCTCCACGGCGGTGCGGGTCACGGTCTCCGCCAGCGGCGTCACCGCGCCGAAGCGCGACACGACATCGCCCAGGTGCCGGCGCTCGAAGAAGGCCACCGGCAGCCGGAGCAATCGCGTCATGACCTGCCCCATCCACTGCGCGGTGAACGAGGTGGTGACGTACAGACCCATCCACGACCGCATCGCCCCGATCGCCACCGAGATCAACCCGACCGTCAGCGCCGACAGCGCCAGCACGTTCAGCAGGCTGGCGTCGCCGGCGAGGATGGCCTCGTCGGTGATCCACTGCGTGAGCACCGGCGTGAGCAGCGCGAAGGCCTCCAGCACCAGGGCCAGCAGGAACAGCTGGAACAGGGACCGCGCCACGCCGCGCATCTTCCCCACCAGCTGGGCCAGCGCGACGGGCGGCGCCGGCGGCTTGCGGCCGAATTCCAGGCCGGGACTGAGCTCCATCGCCACGCCGGTGAAGTGCGGCGAGGCCTGCGCGGCGGTGAGCGTCACGGCGCCGGCGGCCGGATCGTGCAGGTGCAGCACCTCGCCGCGGACCTCGCGCAGCACGACGAAGTGCTGCAGGTCCCAGTGCAGCACGGCGGGCGTCTGCAGCGCCGCCAGCTCGTGCAGCTCGAGCCGCAGCGCGCGCGGCACCATGCCGGTCGCCTCGGCGATGCAGGCGAGCGTCTCCAGCGTCGTGCCCTTGAGCGAGGCCGGGAAGCGCATCCGCAGTTCCGCCAGGCTGACGTGATGGCCGTGGGCGGACAACACCATCGCCATGCAGGCCAGCCCGCACTCCGAGGCTTCCGCCTGAAGCACCACCGGCAGCCGCGGGCCGGCGCCGAAACCGAGCAAGGTCATGTCCATGTCAGATCCCGAAATGTCCGTTCTCGCGCAGCGGCTCGAAGATCCACTCGTACAGCCGGCGCTCGTCCAGCGCGACGGTGGCGCTGACCTGCATGCCGGGCCGCAGCGGCGCGGCGCGGCCATAGGCCGGGATGGCCTGCGCCGCCAATTGCGCGGTGACCGCGTAGGAAGGTTCCGGCGCCTGCTGGGCCTCGGGCATCAGCACCGCGAGGTGGGAGGCGGGCGACAGCTCGCTCGCCGCCACCGGCGTGCGGGACACATGCGTCACCTGCCCGTCCAGCAGGCCGAACTTCTGGAAGGGGAAGGCGTCTACCTTCATGTGGACGGCCTCGCCCCCATTGAGGAAGCCGATGGTGCGGCTGGGCGCGTAGAGCTTGGCCACCAGCGGCTGGCCGCGCGGCGTGAGCGTCGCGGCCGGTGTCGACGGGCCCACGGTCTGTCCCGGCGACAGCTCCAGCGAGGACACGACGCCATCGAAGGGCGCCGCGATCGACCAGCGATGCGAGCCCTGCTGCTGGCGGAGTTCGCTCTGCGCGGCTTCCAGCGCCCGCTCCAGCTGCGCCAGCGTGACCTGCTGCCGCGCGGGCATCGCGGCGATGTCGCGCTGCAGGCGGCCGATCTCGGCGAGGGTGGACTGCAGGTCGTGCTGCGCCGACTGCAGCCGCACCCGCTGATCGAGCAGCTCCGCGCGCTTGTTGTCGAGCATCTGCGCCGACGCATAGCCCTGCGCCTGCAGGCCGTGGTAGCGATCGACCTCCGTCTGCGCGCTCTGGATGCGCTGCGCCAGGCCCTCGAGCTGGTCGCGCTGGATCTGAGCCAGTCCGCGCTGCTCGTTCAGGCTCTTGGCGGCGTTGTCGAGCTCGTCGCGATGCGACTGACGCGTCGCGGCGAGCTCCGCTTCCAGCGACGCCACCTTCGCCGCGGCCGACCGGTCGAGCCGGTCCTCCACGGCGCCGCCGTCGCGGCCCAGGTGCTCGGTGCTGAAGACCAGCAGCACGTCGCCGCGGCGCACCTCGGTGCCGACCGGCGCCAGCACCTCGGCCAGCACGCCGTTCTGCGGCGCGTAGATCTTTGCGACACCGGACTCGGGTTCCAGCACGCCCTGCAACTCCACGTGACGCGTGTACTTGATCAGCGTCATCGCCGCCACGAGCAGTGCCAGCAGCACGCCGGCCAGTGCCGCGAACGCGGTGTGCGACGGCGGCCGCACGAGCAGGATGCCGCCGGGCTGCAGGTCGCCGGCAGGCAGCACCTCACGTCTGAAAAATGAGTTCACGTCGGGGTCCGGGCTGGACGGCCGGCCGCGAAGAGCCGGCCCGGTGGAAGGCGCAAGAGCAAGGGCGCCCGCGGGCGCCCTTGCTCAGCGGGGCATCAGTCCTGCTCTTCTTCGTAGATCGGCTTGTCGCCGCCACCGCCGCCGCCACCGCCACCGCCCGCATCACCGCCGCCAGCGTCGCCGCCACCGGTGTCGCCGCCGCCGGTGTCGCCAGGCTCGCTGGTATCGCCGGCACCGCCGCTGCTGCCCGTGTCGCCACTGCTGCCGTCGCTGCCGTCGGCCACGGTGCCGTTCTCGGCGATCTGCACGTCGCCCTTGTCGACGTCGCTGGCGTCCGCGTTCTTCTGATCGATGATCTTTCCATCCTTGTCGATGGTGGTGATCTTGCAGGAGGTGACGGTGGTGCCGAAACCGCCGTTCAGGTCGATCAGCTTCCTGCCCTGGAGACCCAGGCTGAGGGACACGGTGACCCCGGTGCAGGTCACGATCGCGATGCCCCCGTTGCCGAGGTCGAACTTGTCCACCTGCACGCCATCCTTGATGGTGCTGGAGATCGGCTTCTGCACGGGTTCCGTGCTTCCCGCGCCGGAGACGTGGCGGAACAGGGCACGATCAAGAACTTCCATTGTTTCTTCCTCACCTTGGTTTGCTTGAAATGGCCGGCGTGACCGGCCGGGAGTCGTGACAGGCACGACATCGGCGACTCAGGGCACGGGCGTGACCGCCACCCCCCTGCGCCGCAGATCCTCGAGCAGCCCGTCACAGCGGCGGGTGATGCCCTCGTAAGGGAAGAGATGCGCGGCCCCCAGGGCTTCGAAATGCGTCTTCCCGTCGTCGAGTTCGAGCAGGCGTGGCAGCCAGCGCTCGTTTCTTGGACAGACGAACATGTCCAGGAATGGATTCGGATCGATATGCCTGTCCACGAAAACCCGGCGCGCGAGGTTTTCGACCTGACTCGCCGCGTCGGCCACCGTCGCCTGTTTGAGCGGACGTTCGGGATCGAAGTTCTGGATATGCCACTTCAGGATTTCGGCCCGCGCATTGCTGCCGCAATAGGCGGCCCATAAATCATCATGCTCATCCACCGAACGAATATCGATATTCGTCCGGCGCTGCATCAGGGTTTTGACGACCGGCGTCGGAAGGACGTCCGCCTGCGCCTGCGGCAACCCGCCCTCCAGCACTTGATATTGCAGCCGCAGCATCAGCAGGAGACCGAATTCGGATATGTCCCGCACGTGCAGGGCGGCGTTGCTCTGAAGGATTTCCTCGCTGGGCGGCCCGTTGGGGAGATCGGCAAGCACGGTCCTGAAGTACGGCACCGCGCCGCGGCGAAGAACGTCGCGCGCCTGATCGACCGCCTCGGCATCCTTCCCGGTCAAAGGGGTTGGACACTCCGGCATGTCATTGACGAAGGTCCGCTCGCCCCCCTCGATATGAAGCACGTCCGACTTGTCGAACGCGGGAAGGACCACTTTCTGGAAATAGTCGTCCTGTTCCAAGCGGCTGCCGAAATGCGAGATGCCGAGAATGAAGACGGTGGTCCCGGGATGCGGCGTGATTTTCCAGAGCCGGACCGGTTCGTCGTCAGAGGCCGATGCGCAATTCGATGCCGCCAGCATCAGCAGCATGCCAAGCAGCAGAAACCCTGTCCTTGCCAGCCTCGAAATACGCGCGCACAGCCTTCGCATCGAATATCCCCGACCACCCTGTTGATTCATTGCGATTGATTCTTTCCGGCGACAAGGGCGTTGCCAATACCCCTCGATGGGGGAAGCCTGAAATGAATTGATGCAAAATCGTCAAGATATCGTTGATGCAATATTAATATTCCGTCAACGGGTGTTGCGGATATTGGACGACGTCAATTCAACGTCGAGAGAACGTGATGGAGCCGGAAAAGAAAAAGGCCCGCGGGCTTTTCAACCGCGGGCCTTTTCTGGGGGGATGTCTTATTTCTGCTGCGCCGGTCCGAGGTTGCGCAGCCAGAACGCCTCGTACTTGCGGTGCCAGCCCGCGGGCTTCACCGCGCCGCCGAGGGCGTGCTCGCCATCGGGATCCAGGAACAGCTCGACCAGCCCTTCCTTGCCCGATTCCAGCAGCGCGCGGTACACGTTGACCGTGTCCTGGTAAAGCACGTTCGGGTCCTGCATGCCGTGCACCAGCAGCAGCGGCTTCTTCAGCTGCCTGGCCAGCGGCAGCAGCGAATACTTGCGCAGCACCGGCTTGGTCCGGTCCACCTTGCCGATGGTCCGGCCGCTGTACCAGCTGTTGTAGTTCTCCCATTCGGTCGGACCCGCGCCCGCGATGCCGGCCGCGAACAGGTCGGGCTTCGTATACATCGTGTACTGGGTCTGGAAGCCGCCGAAGCTCCAGCCATTCAGGCCGATGCGCTGGCCGTCGACACCCAGGTTGGCCTTCATGTAGGCGACCAGGTCCTCCAGGTCCTCGGTCTGCGGCGCGCCCGGCTGCTCCCAGTTGGCATCAGCGAACTTCTCGCCGTAGTTGGAATGCCCGCGCGGATCCACCGTCACCGTGACGTAGCCATGCTTGGCCGCCATGTACATCGCGAAGACATAGCCGGTCGGCTGGAAGCTGTCGGTCTCGACCGAATGGCGGTCATTCAGCGGCCCGCCGTAGGTGTAGACGACCGCCGCGCGCTTGTCGCTCGGCGCCCAGCCCAGCGGCTTGAACACATAGGCCGGGATCATGTCGCCGTGGCGGTTGCGGAAGCTGAAGCGCTCCGGCCGCAGCACGTCGACCTTGGCCCAGGCCGGGTCGTGGCTCTGCGTCAGCAGCTTGCCGGGCTCGGCGCCCGATGCGGCGGCCTGTCCCTTCAACAGCTTCAGCTCTGGGCGTTCGGCCCAGTTGCCCGCCACCGCCGCGGCCCATTGGCCGTTGCGCGCCACCGCCGCGTTGCGGTGGTAGTCCGGCGATCGGCCCAGCGCCGTCATGCGGCCGTCCTTGAGTTCGACGCGCCAGACATTCATCGCGGCCAGGTCGTCCTTGTTGGCCACGACGAACATCGTCTTCGCATCCGGCGTGAAGCCCAGCACCTGGAAGGCCTCGAACTCGCCCTTCACCAGCGGCGTCACCGAACGGTCGGCGCCCGCCGCCAGGCTCATCGCATAGGGCTGGCGCCAGCCGTTGTCGGCCAGGATCAGCACCAGTTGCTTCGAGTCCGGCGTGAACGACGGCGTCATCACGTTGACCAGCTCGTGGTGGATGGGCGCGCGGCGCTCCAGCACCATCTCCGGCTTCGCGTCGCCGGGCTTGCCGAGGTAGACGCGCAGCAGGTCCTTCTCGCGCTCGAAGGTGGTGAAGGCGTAGCGGCTGCCGTCGCGCGCCCACACCACCGGCGAAATCTCGAACCACGCGTCACCGCCCGGATGCGTGAACACCGGCTCGGGCTGGCGCTCCGGCGAGGCGCCGGCCGCCGGCACCTTGCGGATGTAGATCGCCATCGCGGGCAAGCCGCGCTTGTCGTCGGAGACCTCGCGGTCGACCTTCTTCGCCGTCGCGAAACGGTCGCCGTAATTCATGATCTCGACCTGCCGGCCCGGCTTGGGCAGCGGCTTGCCATCCGCGTTCACCAGCGGCGCGTTGGCCACCAGCGCCATCCAGCGGCCGTCCTCGCTCATCACCGTCTGGGCGATGCGGAACTTGCGGTCCTCGTCGTCCGGGTTGAACAGCTCGCGGTTGATCACCTCGATGCCGGCCGTGGCCAGGCGCACGCGCAGCACGCGGGTCTCGTCCTGCACGATCAGCGACTGGTCGTCCGGCGCGTAGGCGACCGGCTTGAGCGTGCGGCCGGTCGACAGCAGCGGCTCGGCGCGGTCCGCGCCCGCCTTCCAGCGCAGCAGTTGGCCGCGATAGGCCAGCACCAGTTCATCGCCCTTGGACGCCCACACGAATTGCGACACGCCGGGGTAGAGGTCCTCGGGCTTGAGCTTCTCGCGCTCGCGCTTCTTCTTCAGCTCGTCGCGAAGCTCCCAGAGCGCCATGTCCTTGGGATCCTTGGCCGGCTTCTTCGCCTCCGCCGCGGACGCGCCCGAAGCCCGCGCCGGCGCGGCCGACGGCGCCTCGCCCCAGGCCGCCTTCTCGGCCGCCTTGCGGGCGTCCTCGCGCGCCTTGCGCTCGGCCAGCTCGACCTTCAGATCGGCGATCGCCTGGCGCTCCCATTGATCCAGATCCACGGGCTCGCCGCGCAGGTAGGCGGCCTGCGCCTCCTCGCGGGCCTGGCGCTCGGCCAGCTCATCACGTTTCTGCTTGAGCTTGCGGGCGTAGCGCTCCAGGTTCTCCGGCGTCTCCACCACGGCCATCAGCGCCGGCGACGTCACGCGGACCGTCCGGCCCGTCTGGGTGTCGTGGACGTAGAGGTCGCTGCCGGGTTCGCCGAACGGGTTCCAGAGGTAAGCGACGTAACGGCCGCTCGCGCTGAACTTCAGGTCCTTGGCGGACTCGCCGCGGTAGGACTCGGCGCGGAACAGCTGTTCCAGGGTCAGCGGCCGGTTGGCCACCGCGACGGGGGCGGCCGCCGTCGTCTGCGCCAGCGAGGGCTCGCCGGCGCCCAGCCCCGTCGCCAGGGTCGCCAGCGCCAGGGAAGTCAGGATCCATTGCTTCAAATCATTGCTCCACGCCCCGCAGGTCGGCGGGGACGCGGGATTCTAGGAACGCGGCCAACAACTGCTTACCGCTGCGCTGTGCACCGGATCCGTCAAGCGCGCGTTAACTGTCCATACTTTCCCTAGGCAGGCTGTTTCCGGACGCGCCGCCCATGACCTCCAGCAGGGAGGTCGGATGGCGAACCGGACCACCGGCACCGAAGAGAGGCACTCGATGAAGCATCTGATCCACCGCATCCTGGGCGCACTGGCGCTGACGGCCGGCGCGCTGACCGCGCCAGCGGCCTTCGCTGGCGACGTGGGCGTGTCCATCAGCGTCGGCCAGCCGGGCTTCTATGGCCGGATCGACGTCGGCAACACCCGCCCGGACGTCATCTATGCGCAGCCGATGGTCATCGAGCGGGTCTATGACCCGGCGCCGCCGCTCTATTTGCGCGTGCCGCCCGACCATTACCGCTACTGGGCCCGTCACTGCGGCTACTACCGTGCCTGCGGCCGGCCGGTGTACTTCGTCCGCGAGGACTGGTACTCGCGGACCTATGCGCCGGTGTACTACGGCCGCCCGCACGTGCACCCGATGCCGGTGTATGCGCCGCCGCCGCCTCCGCGCTGGGATCCGCCGCGCCGCGACCACTGGGATGGCCGCTGGGACGGCCGCCGCGACTGGCATGAGGACCGCCGCGGCTGGGACGGCCGGCGCTGGGAAGAGCGCCGCGACGACCATCGCGGCTGGGATCGCGGCGGCGACCGTGGCGGCGACCGTGGCGGCTGGGACCGCGGTGATCGTGGCGACCGCGGAGACCGTGGCCATGGACATGGTCATCACCGCGACTGAGCCCATTGGGGCTCGCGTATAGTCGGCGGCTTGCACGCCAGCATGGCGTGATTCACAGCGCCGACGTATGTTCGCCAAAGTCATCGCCGCTCTCGGTCTGTTGGTCTGCGTCTGCCTCGCGATCGACATGGCCCTGCCGCTACGGCATCGGATGGCGTGGCGATCGTGGTTCAAGCGGACGGGCTCCCTGTCCGGCGGCTTCGGCCTGAAGGGCCGCTTCAATTCCCGGGACCGGCGCCGCGCGGCGCATGACGCGGCGCTCGACGCCATCGCCCGCGCGAAGCGCCGCTCGGGCACCTGGGACGGCAACGTCTATCACGGCGACGACTTCGAGCAACGGCAGCGGCGCAAGCCGCATTGAGCGGCCGCCAGCGCGTGATCGAACGGGAGATGCCGGGATGGCATCTGATCGGGATCAGGGCGTATCCATTGGCATGGCTACCAGGAGAGCTTCTTCGCCCTCTCGTGAATGCGCCGAACAAGGGCGTGGTACTCGGGAGAGCCCGGATCCAAGGGCTCTCGTCGCCCGGGGACTGCCTCGGCGCACCGCTCCGTGAAAAGCGCGATGACACGGGCCGAGGCATTGCTGGATCCTTCATGGCTTCGCCGCGACGGCGAAGACAACCGCGAGAGATCGAACTTCAAGATCATGTTGCCTCCCCTCGTGGCTGGACGACCTGAGGTGCACGTCCGTTGCACGCATGGCGATACGCCTTCTGAAAGTGCGTGGATGCCGCAGTCTCGAATTCGGTGTAGTTGTCCATGTACTCGGGAAGGACCTTTCCTGGAGCGCTGTCTCGAAGTGGAATGAACGCTCCCGACCGCACGTCCTTTCGACCACTTGACCTGAAAACAACGGGAAAGAGCCTTGGCGCCAGCCCTTCGAAATGCTCAAAGCGTACACGCTGATCCGCTGTCGTCGGTTCCGCCGTTCCAAGGTCAGAGTCACGCTCGGGCATGGATTCGAACGTAATAGCGTCCCGGTGCAGCTCCTGGGCCAGACTCTTGTCATAGGGCTCGATGTAGACGACGCGTTCAATGCCGGCTGCCACGATGTGACGGGCACAGCTGTGGCAGGGAAAGGTTGTCGTGTACAGCGTCGCTCCAACAAGCCCTTGTGTCGCAGTACGCGCCATGGCCAAGATCGCGTCCATCTCTGCATGCACGGCACGAGGCGGTCTCAATTCTGAAGTGCAACACCCCTACCCAGGTAAGGTGTCGCGATGGAAAGACGAGAGACGTATCGGCATTTGAGTCCCGACGAGCGCGTGGCGATCTCGGGGCTGAGGATGCAGGGCAT